>NZ_CP108364.1:2470462-3705693 GCF_035946055.1 Streptomyces sp. NBC_01341
AGCACGAGGATGTCCTGGGAGCCGTCGTCCACGTCGTCCGGGCGGTCCGTGCCCAGCGCGGCGTCGATGTCGACGGCCTTGAGATTCCCGTTGAGCGTGACGTAGGCGTATCCGGCCCCGGAACCTCCGACGACCACCAGGGCGGCGGCGCCCCACAGGGCGACGGTCTTCACGCGGCGGCCCCTGGAGGGCTTCTTCCGGCGGCTGCCGGTGCCACGTATTCGGCCGGTGCTCCTGCTCTGCTCGCTCATGCGGCTCCCTCTTTCGTTCCTCGCTGCTACCCCCCTGCCGTCGTGCACGGGCGAGGCCCGTCGTCTCCCGTGGGCGACAACGGGGCAGCCAGAAGCCTGGCACAGCGAGCGGTGGCCTCCGGCAGGCGGCGGGGGCCCTCGAACGGGCCGGCGATGACCCGGTCACCCGGCGCTCACCAGGGGTTTCGGCCATCGGCACGGGGGGTGCCCGCGCCGGGCCGGGGCCGCGTCCGTGTGGCGAAGGTCTCCGACGAGGCCGAGGCCCGGACCGTGCGGAGGTACGGCGCACCCGGAGCTGTGACGTGCCGAGGACCTCGCGGTCTCCGCCGCGGTCCGCCCGCGTGTGGACGGCCGGGGCGCGACGAGGCCCCCGTGGCCTTCGCCGTTCGGGCCCGTCCACACCCCGAGGTCGTACGCGGCGTACGGACACCGGTGCTTCCGGCCGCGATGGAAGCCGCACCGTCGGCCTGCCGCCGGTCCGCGTCCGCTGCCGCGGCAGCGTATGTGGGAGGAGGGGACGGCGAGTTGCCCGGGAACCAGGAACAGGCAAACGGCAGACGCCCCGTCACCGAGGTGACGGGGCGTCTGCCGCGCGCAGTCGAACCGCGCCCGCTCAGGGGCGAGTTCAGTCGTTGCCGTTACCAGGAGTCGTCTTCTGGATCTGGAGCAGGAACTCCGCGTTGGACTGCGTCTTCTTCATGCGGTCCAGGAGGAGCTCGATGGCCTGCTGCTGGTCGAGCGCGTGAAGCACCCGGCGCAGCTTCCAGACCACGGCCAACTCGTCGGCGCCCAGGAGGATTTCTTCCTTACGGGTGCTGGACGCGTCGACGTCCACCGCCGGGAAGATGCGCTTGTCCGAGAGCTTCCGGTCGAGCTTGAGCTCCATGTTGCCGGTGCCCTTGAACTCCTCGAAGATCACCTCGTCCATGCGCGAGCCGGTCTCGACGAGCGCCGTGGCCAGGATGGTCAGCGAGCCGCCGTCCTCGATGTTCCGCGCGGCACCGAAGAAGCGCTTCGGCGGGTAGAGCGCGGTCGAGTCGACACCACCGGACAGGATGCGGCCGGAGGCCGGCGCCGCCAGGTTGTAGGCGCGGCCCAGACGGGTGATCGAGTCCAGCAGGACCACGACGTCGTGGCCCAGCTCCACCAGGCGCTTCGCGCGCTCGATGGCGAGCTCGGCGACCGTGGTGTGGTCCTCGGCGGGACGGTCGAAGGTCGAGGAGATGACCTCGCCCTTCACCGACCGCTGCATGTCGGTGACCTCTTCCGGACGCTCGTCGACCAGGACGACCATCAGGTGGCACTCGGGGCTGTTGACCGTGATCGCGTTGGCGATGGCCTGCAGGATCATGGTCTTACCGGTCTTCGGCGGGGCCACGATCAGGCCTCGCTGGCCCTTGCCGATCGGTGCGACCAGGTCGATGATCCGGGTGGTCAGGACGTTGGAGTCGGTCTCCAGACGGAGTCTGTCCTGCGGGTACAGCGGGGTCAGCTTCTGGAACTCGGGACGGCCGCGGCCGCTCTCCGGCGCCATGCCGTTGACCGAGTCGAGACGGACCAGCGCGTTGAACTTCTCGCGCCGCTCCCCGTCCTTGGGCTGGCGCACCGCTCCCGTGACGTGGTCACCCTTGCGCAGGCCGTTCTTGCGGACCTGGGCGAGCGAGACGTACACGTCGTTCGGGCCCGGCAGGTAGCCGGACGTCCGGATGAACGCGTAGTTGTCGAGGATGTCGAGGATGCCCGCGACCGGGATCAGGACGTCGTCGTCGGCGACCTGCACGTCGGTCGCGAAGTCGTCGCGTCCACGACGGCCACGGCGGTCGCGATAGCGCCCGCGACGGCCGCGCCGGCCGCCCTCGTCGTCGTAACCGTCGTCCTGCTGGCCGCCGCCGCCCTGCTGGCCCTGGCCGCCCTGGCCCTGGCCCTGGCCCTGGCTCTGGCCGCCGCCCTGCTGGCCCTGACGGCGTCCGCCGCCCTGCTGCTGGCCCTGGTCGTCGCCCTTGCCGCGCCGGTCGCGCTGGCGGTCACGGCGGTCGCCGCGGTCGCCGCGGTCCTGGCGGTCCCGCCGGCCGTCCTGGCGGTCGCCCCGGCGGCCCTCGGCGGTGTCCGCGGCGGACTCCGCCTTCGCGTCGCCCTTCGCCTCGCCGCGCTCGTCGGCGCGGTCCTGGCGGCCCTCGCCCCTCGGCTCGGTCTTCTGCTCGGCCTGCGTCTCCGCCTTGGCCTCGCCCTTGGTCTCGGGACTGCCCGCCTGCGCGGTGGCACGGCGGCGGCGGCGCTCGCCCGTGGGCTGCTGGTCGTCGCTGGCCGGCTGGCCCGGGATGTCGATCTGCTGCTGGGCCGCGGCCTTGTCGGCGGCGGGCGCGGCGGCGGTCTCGTCACCCGTACGCGTCTTGGACGTGGCGCGTCGCTTCGGCTTGCTGCCGGCGTCCGCGTCGGCGGAGGCCTTGGGGGCGGGCGAGGAGGAGCCTCCTGCCTGCGCCTCCTTGATGACCTCGATCAGCTGGCTCTTGCGCATCCGCGCAGTCCCCCTGATGCCGAGGCCTGACGCGACCTGCTGCAGCTCGGCCAGGACCATGCCATCGAGGCCGGTGCCGGAGCGGCGGCGCCGTGCGGTGGTGCCAGAGGCAGCACCTTCGGCGGGCACGGAGCTGTCGACGTTCTTGTCGGCAGTCACGCCCATCAGATCGGTGGTGTCGCTCACGAAGGGTCCTTCCCTGGAGCGGACGTCGGCCTTCTGGCTCGGCGACCGGTTGTGCTGTCCGACTGCGGTCTGTTGATCGTGTGATCGCGGACCGTGCCGGGGCGGTGGTCCGCCGGGTACGGCGGAGAGATGAATGTGCGGGGTTCCGGCGCGAGATCCCCCTGCTCGGCCCACTCCTGGACGAGCAAGAGGGTGTCGTGCCGGTTCCGGAGCGTGCTCGAAAGCTCAGGCAGGATGCTCAGGCAGTCGGGGAGGCTCCCGGAAGAGTGGTGGTCCCGGAAGGGGACACGAAGCAACGCGCCACGAAGACGTCGATTGCTGACTTGAGGTTAACACTACCGGCTCCAACAAACATTCCCCCTCTCATGCACCGGCAATCACGTGTGATTACGCGGCCAGCGGCAGCACACTCGCGCCCGTGGCGTCCAGATCGAGCCGGTTCGCGGCCCAGCCGTCACCGGCCAGCCGGGCGACCTTGTCGGCCGAACCCGCCTCGGTCAGTGCGAGCACGGTCGGCCCCGCACCGGAGATCACCGCCGGCACGCCGTCGGCGCGCAGCCGGTTCACCAGTTCCACGCTCTGCGGCATCGCGGGGCCCCGGTACTCCTGGTGGATCCGGTCCTCGGTGGCGGCGAGCAGCAGTTCGGGGCGCCGGGTCAGGGCCTCGACGAGGAGGGCCGCGCGGCCGGCGTTCGCCGCTGCGTCCACATGGGGGACGGTGCGCGGCAGCAGGCCACGGGCGGTCTCGGTGAGCACCGGTGTGGCCGGGACGAAGACCACCGGGACGACGGAGTCGGCGGCGTCCATCCTGATGGCCCTGGCGGAGCCGCCGTCCATCCAGGCGAGGGTGAATCCGCCGAGGAGACACGCGGCGACGTTGTCGGGGTGGCCCTCGATCTCGGTCGCCAGCTCCAGCAGGGCGGCGTCGTCGAGGCGGGCCTCGCCTCCGGTGGTCACGGCGCGTGCGGCGACGATCCCGGCGCAGATGGCGGCGGACGACGAGCCCAGGCCGCGGCCGTGCGGGATGCGGTTGGCACAGACGATCTCGAGACCGTGCGGCTGTCCGCCGAGCAGGTCGAACGCCGTGCGCAGGGAGCGTACGAGCAGGTGCTTCTCGTCGCGGGGCAGCGTCTCGGCGCCCTCACCCGCGATGTCGATGTGCAGCCCGGAGTCGGCGACCCGGACGACG
Organism: Streptomyces sp. NBC_01341; assembly: GCF_035946055.1. Taxonomy (NCBI): domain Bacteria; kingdom Bacillati; phylum Actinomycetota; class Actinomycetes; order Kitasatosporales; family Streptomycetaceae; genus Streptomyces; species Streptomyces sp. NBC_01341. The sequence continues at coordinate 2,474,604 of NZ_CP108364.1, forward strand.
ACGTCGTCGTAGAGCCCCAACGAGAGGCCGAGGGCGTCGAAGCCCGGGCCCAGGTTGGCGCTGGTTGCGGGGACGCGCACCCGGACGGCGGCGGCTCGGAACGCGGGACCGGCCATCGGTTGGACGACTCTTCCTGTACGGCGGCGGGGATCGTGTTGTGCGGGGTGGTTCGACGTGCGTGGGGGTGTCGATGGTGCGAGGGGTGGGGGGCCCGGCATCACGACGGCCGCAGCACCGCGGCGCGAGCGGCGGGCGGGTTGGGTACAGCCTATCGAAGGAAGGTTCCGTGGCGACATAGGGCGCACAGGAGGCGCACGATGCGTGTCGCCCGCCTCCTATGCGCTCTCCGCCGGGAGGGCGGTCGAGCTGCTACGCGAGGCCCAGCTTCGCGGCCGCGGCCACCGCGTCCACCGGGACCGTGACCGGCTGCGGGGCGCCGGCGACGGCCCAGTCGGGGTCCTTGAGGCCGTTGCCGGTGACGGTGCAGACGATCTTCTGGCCCGGGTCGACCTTGCCCTCTTCGGCGGCCTTGAGCAGACCGGCCACGGACGCGGCCGAGGCAGGCTCGACGAAGACACCCTCCTGGGACGCCAGCAGGCGGTAGGCGGAAAGGATCTGACGGTCGGTCACCTCGTCGATGAAGCCGCCCGACTCGTCACGCGCGTCGAGTGCGAACTGCCAGGACGCCGGGTTGCCGATGCGGATCGCGGTGGCGATCGTCGCGGGGTCCTTGACGATCTCTCCGCGCACGATGGGCGCGGAACCGGAGGCCTGGAAGCCCCACATGCGCGGGGTGTGCGTGGAGACCGCGTCCTTCGCGTACTCCTTGTAGCCCTTCCAGTAGGCCGTGATGTTGCCCGCGTTGCCCACCGGCAGGACGTGGATGTCGGGCGCGTCGCCCAGCGCGTCGACGATCTCGAACGCGGCGGTCTTCTGGCCCTCGATCCGGACCGGGTTGACCGAATTGACCAGCGCCACCGGGTAGTTGTCGGAGAGGCTGCGGGCCAGCGTCAGGCAGTCGTCGAAGTTGCCGTCGACCTGGAGGATCTTCGCGCCGTGGACGAGGGCCTGCCCCATCTTGCCGAGCGCGATCTTGCCCTGCGGCACGAGGACCGCGCAGACCATGCCCGCGCGCACGGCGTACGCGGCGGCGGACGCGGAGGTGTTGCCCGTGGAGGCGCAGATGACCGCCTGCGCGCCCTCCTCCTTCGCCCGGGTGATCGCCATCGTCATGCCGCGGTCCTTGAACGACCCGGTGGGGTTGGCGCCCTCGACCTTGAGGTGCACCTCGCAGCCGGTGCGCTCGGAGAGAACCTGCGCCGGGACGAGCGGCGTGCCGCCCTCACGGAGTGTGACGACCGGCGTCGTGCTCGTGACCGGAAGCCGGTCCCGGTACTCCTCGATGATGCCGCGCCACTGGTGGGTGCCCTTGCTGGTCATGGGTCCTTACTCCCCTTCAACACGCATGATGCTGGCGACACCGCGCACGGTGTCCAGCTTGCGCAGCGCTTCGACGGTCCCGGAGAGGGCGGCGTCGGGCGCGCGGTGGGTGACGACGACGAGGGATGCCTCGCCGCTGCCGTCCTGTCGGCCTTGCTGGCGGACCGTATCGATGGATACGTCCTGTTCGGCGAAGACCGTCGCGACCTGGGCGAGTACGCCAGGCTTGTCGGCCACGTCGAGACTGATGTGGTACCGCGTGACCACGTCACCCATGGGGCTGACCGGCAGACGCGTGTACGCGGACTCACCGGGGCCGGTGGTGGCCCCGATGATGTTGCGGCAGACGGCGACCAGGTCGCCCAGGACGGCGGACGCGGTCGGGGAGCCGCCTGCGCCGGGGCCGTAGAACATCAGCTGCCCGGCGGCCTCCGCCTCGACGAAGACCGCGTTGTACGCCTCACGCACGGAGGCCAGCGGGTGGCTGAGCGGGATCATCGCGGGGTGCACGCGGGCGGTCACGGACCTGCCGTCGGCCGCGCGCTCGCAGATGGCGAGGAGTTTGACGGTGCAGCCCATGCGGCGGGCGGAGGCGATGTCGGCCGCGGTGACCTCGGTGATGCCCTCGCGGTGCACCTCGCCGATCTTCACCCGGGTGTGGAAGGCGATTCCCGCGAGGATGGCGGCCTTCGCGGCGGCGTCGAAGCCCTCGACGTCGGCGGTGGGGTCGGCCTCGGCGTACCCGAGGGCGGTGGCCTCGTCGAGCGCCTCGGAGTAGCCGGCTCCGCTGGTGTCCATCTTGTCGAGGATGAAGTTGGTCGTGCCGTTGACGATGCCGAGCACCCGGTTGACCTTGTCCCCCGCGAGGGACTCGCGCAGCGGGCGTACGAGCGGGATGGCGCCCGCCACGGCCGCCTCGTAGTAGAGGTCCCTGCCGTGCTTCTCGGCTGCGGCGTGGAGCGCGGAGCCGTCCTCGGCGAGGAGAGCCTTGTTGGCCGAGACGACGCCCGCGCCGTGCTCGAAGGCGGTCGTGATGAGTGTGCGGGCGGGCTCGATGCCCCCGATGACCTCGATGACGACGTCGATGTCGCCGCGTTCGACCAGGGCGGTCGCGTCGGTGGTGATCAGTGCGGGGTCTATGCCCTCCCGCACCTTGGAGGGCCGGCGGACGGCGACACCGGCGAGCTCCACCGGCGCGCCGATGCGCGCGGCGAGGTCGTCGGCTTGCGTCGTCATGATGCGCGCCACCTCTGAGCCGACCACTCCGCAGCCCAGCAGCGCCACCTTCAGCGGACGCGTACGCATCATCCGACCTCGTTTCTCATACTTCTGATGTGTGGACCAGTCTCACTCACCGGACGGGCGTTTCTGCCACCCGTCCGGATTTTGAGATGCGGATTTCATCAGCCGACATCGAGACGCAGGAGATCTTCCTCCGTCTCGCGTCGGACGATGACCCTCGCCTCTCCGTCACGCACAGCGACGACGGGCGGGCGGAGAGCGTGGTTGTAGTTGCTCGCCATGGAGCGGCAGTAGGCGCCGGTGGCGGGCACCGCGATCAGGTCACCGGGAGCGAGGTCGGACGGCAGGAACGCGTCCTTGACCACGATGTCGCCGCTCTCGCAGTGCTTGCCGACCACGCGGACGAGCATGGGTTCGGCGTCGGAGGTACGCGACACGAGCGCGACGCTGTACTCGGCGTCGTACAGAGCGGTGCGGATGTTGTCCGACATGCCACCGTCCACGCTCACGTACGTCCGCAGGCCTTCGAGCGGCTTGATCGTGCCGACCTCGTACAGCGTGAAGGCCGTGGGGCCGACGATCGCGCGGCCCGGCTCGACGGAGATGCGCGGGGTGCGCAGTCCGGCGGACTCGCACTCCCGGGTCACGATGTCGCCGAGGGCCTTGGCGATCTCGTGTGGCTCGCGGGGGTCGTCGTCCGAGGTGTAGGCGATGCCGAGGCCGCCGCCGAGGTCGATCTCGGGGAGTTCCACACCGTGCTCGTCACGGATCTCCGCGAGGAGCTGCACGACGCGGCGCGCGGAGACCTCGAAGCCGGCCATGTCGAAGATCTGGGAGCCGATGTGCGAGTGGATGCCGACGAGCTCCAGCCCGTCCAGGGTGAGGGCCCTGCGGACCGCCTCGGCGGCCTGTCCGCCGGCCAAGGCGATGCCGAACTTCTGGTCCTCGTGCGCGGTGGCGATGAACTCGTGGGTGTGCGCCTCGACGCCGACCGTGACCCTGATCTGCACCCGCTGGCGCGTGCCGAGCCGCTGGGCGATGTGCGCGACCCGGACGATCTCCTGGAACGAGTCGAGCACGATCCGCCCGACGCCCGCCTCGACCGCCCGCTCGATCTCGGCGACGGTCTTGTTGTTGCCGTGGAAGGCGATGCGCTCGGCGGGCATCCCGGCGTCCAGCGCGGTGGTGAGTTCGCCGCCGGAGCACACGTCCAGGTTCAGCCCCTCCTCCGTGAGCCAGCGCACCACGGCGCGGGACAGGAAGGCCTTCCCGGCGTAGAACACGTCCGCGTCGGCCCCGAAGGCGTCGGACCAGGCACGGCAGCGGGCGCGGAAGTCGGCCTCGTCCAGGAAGTAGGCGGGGGTACCGAACTCCTGGGCCAGCCGGGCGACTTCGATCCCGCCGACGGTGAGGGCGCCGTCCGCGTCGCGGGTGACCGTGCGGGACCAGACCTTCTCGTCCAGGACGTTCAGGTCGGTGGCCGGCGCGGAGTAGTGACCCTCGGGGAGGACGTCTGCGTGGCGGGGGCCTGCGGGGTGTGCGGATCGGCTCATCGTGGTGCTCTGCTCTCTCGGTTCTCAGAGGTGTTCGGGGGCACTGATGCCGAGGAGGGACAGGCCGCCCGCGAGCACCGTCCCGGCGGCTTCGGCAAGGGCCAGCCGGGAGCGGTGGGCGACCGAGGGTTTCTCGTCACCGACGGGGAGCGGCGGGCGGTTGCCGTGGAAGTCGAGGAAGGCGTCCGCCACCGTTTCGAGTTGCCTGGCGAGCCGGTCGGGTGCCTGGTGACGGGCGGCGGCGGCGAGGACACCGGGGTGGTCGGCGATCGCCGCGTGCAGCGCGGGCGCGTCGACGTCCTCCTCGTAAGCGGCGTCGAAGCCGAGCCGCTCCGCACCCCTGATGAGCGCGCGGGCGCGCGCGTGGGCGTAGCGGACGAGGAAGAGCGGATTGGCCTCACCCTGCACGAGGAGGTCGTCGCCGAGGAGCGCGCGGTCGTGTCCGGCGGGCCGCAGCAGGCCCCAGAGAGTGGCGTCGGCGCCGAGCCGTCCCAGCAGCTCCGAAGCCGTGGCACCGGCGGGAACCGGCCGCGTCTCCGTGAGGGGGGAGGGGGGCCGCCCGTACGCGTCGACGGTGACGCCGAGACGCGTCCAGTCGGGGTCGGGCGCCTCCTCACAGGTGGTCCGCACCCGGGCGCCCTGCGCCCGCAGCAGCTCCCGCACCGCGCCGGCCACGACCGCCGCCCGGACCTCGGGCCGGTGATGCAGTTGGTGGGTCTCCCCCGCGCACTCGGTACCCCACCCGTAGCGGAGTCCTTGCTCCAGCACCTGGCGTACGCGTGCGGCCCGGGCGTCCGCGTCGGCGGAGGCGTCGAGCGTGAAGTTCAGGAATCCGGGGCCGGTGATCTCGACCCGCCCGATGCCGGGCACGCCGGCGACCCGGTCGCGCAGCAGCGCGGCGACCTCGCGCGCCGGGAGGGCGGCCGGACCCGAGAGCTGGAGGGCGACGGCGCACGCGTAGTCGCCGCTGCCGCCCGGGCGTGTCCGCTCCACCCGCACGTGCGTGGGCACGGGGGCTCGCAGGACGTCCTCGTCGACCGCGCGGCGCACAGCGCGCAGCACGGTTCGGGAGAGCTCTGCGGGGGTCACGGGACAAGCGTAGGGGAGGAAGGGGGGCACTTCGCCAACCGGTTTCGCCATGCGGGCAGCGACCCGGTCAGCCGGCCGCGCTGCCGGCCGTCCCCGCGCCGCGCCTGCCGTCGGCAGACGGGGAGTCCTCCCGGTTCGCGAGGCGGCGCACCATGCGCACCAGCTCGCTCGGCTCGAACGGTTTCGCCAGGAAGGCGTCGACCCCGGCGGCCACACCGGAGTCCACCTCGTAGGGGGTGCACGCGCTCACCACGGCGACGGGCAGGTGCCCGGTCCTGGGGTCGGCGCGCAGTCGGACGGCGGTCTGGATGCCGTCGAGCCGGGGCATCACCACGTCGAGGGTGATGACATCAGGGCAGAACTCGTGCACCAGGTCCAGGCACTCGACGCCGTCGGCCGCGGTCACGACCTCGAAGCCCTCCAGCTCGAGATTGACCCTGATCAGCTGCCGGATGACCTTGTTGTCGTCTACAACAAGCACGCGGCCGTACGCCCCTGACACCCTTCGAGGGTAGGTCGGGCGGAGGAGCTGCGTCCGGGTTTTGCCCACTTCCGCCCGCGCGGGGGTGGCCGGAACCCCTCCGCCCGCCACTCACGTTCCCCTTCGGCCGGGCCACCGCACCCCTCCCGGAGACGGTCCGGCCGTACGGCCCCACCACGTGCCCGCGACGCGGAAATACCTGTTCCCGGACACCCGGTCGGAGCTGGTAGGGTTTCACTCGTCGCCGCCGAGAGCAGCGACATCGCCCCCGTAGCTCAGGGGATAGAGCATCGGCCTCCGGAGCCGGGTGCGCAGGTTCGAATCCTGCCGGGGGCACTTCGCAGGAAGTGCCGAAAGACCCCGTGAACAGCGGAAACGTTGTGATCGGGGTCTTTTTCATTCCTGCCGGGAGCTCACACCGGGGCATTCCGCACGGCAGGTTCATGGCTCGGTACGAGGCGGCCGACCTCGCCGTGGTTCAGGAGCCGAAGCCGGTAAGCACCCTGCCTTCGGCATGGACGCACCCGCTCCTGGGCTGGCGTCGGCCACGGACCGGGTGCCACGACTCCACGACGGACAGCCGGTTTGTCACGACTCCACGAGAACCGGAGCGTCGTGCACACGGCGCTCTGCCGGGTCGGCAAGGTCATCAGGTATCCAGCCGCGAACAGCGTCTGTGTACCTGTACCAGTTCGTGCGCCCGCCCCGCACCCGGTCGGGGAGGTCGAGGGTTGGCCCGTGTCCCGGGTGTACCGCCGCACAACTCACCGAGCACTCCCCACCAAGCCGGCCTCCTCTGCGCACCCGAGGCTTCCGTGTCCTCGCCGGCCAGGGCGAAACCGGCCGCCTGCGTGATGAGTTGCCCACCTCCGGGTTGCCCGTGCTCCCGAATGCGCGATCACAATGACCGATTCGAGGGATACGGAACACTCGTCTGCTGTACGTTCCTGGCATGGTCACGGGACAAGTGAGCGAGAACCCGGAGTCGCGCTTCTCCGCTCTTCTGGCGGGCGCGGCAAGGCTTCCAGGGGTGCGAGTCGACAGGGAGGCGTACCTCCGGACCGCCCTGGCCCGTCATTGCACGGACGATCAACTGCGCCGAGCGATGAAGGAGAGCCCCGCAGCGGCGGGCATCCCTCTTGATGTTCTGGACAAGGTTGCCGACGCCTCCATTCGCTATGAGACAGCCAAGGTGAGCGCGGTCTCTGCGGCTGCCGGCCTTCCTGGAGTCCTCGCTCTTCCCGCCACGGTGCCGGCCGATCTGGCCCAGTACGTCGCACACATGCTGCGCATCGCGCAGAAACTCGCCTACATCTACAGCTGGCCCGATCTCTTCTCCGCCGACAACGACGAACTCGATGACGCCACCAAGGGAGTGCTCACGCTCTTCTTCGGAGTGATGTTCGGAACGCAGTCCGCGAACGCCGCCGTGGGGAAGGTGGCAGGGATGATCTCCGAGCAGGTCGCCAAGAAGCTGCCCCAGCAGGCGCTGACCAAGGGTGTCATCTACCCCATCGTGAAGAAGGTCGCCCAGTACCTCGGCGTCGAGATGACGAAGCAGACCTTCGCCAAGTCGGTCTCGAAGGCGATTCCCCTCGTCGGGGCCGCGGTGTCCGGCGGGCTCACGTACGCGACCTTCCGCCCCATGTCCAAGAGGCTGAAGGCCCACCTCGCCGGCTTGGAACTCGCCAAGCCGGTCGGTGGTCAGGTCATCACGGGTGAGGTCGTCGAAGACGATGATCTCCCAACCGCGGGCGAGGCGAAGATTCCGAAGCCGGGCCGTGAGTGGGGCGTCTTGAAGCGTCGATAGACCCCGGGTGGGGCCCTGGGCGAGAGTGGTCAGGCGTAGTCGGGTCCACCTCGACCCCGTCGTGAGGGTGCGGTCGCCGTTCCGGCACTCGGGTCTTGGACAGGAACGTCGAGGGCCGTGGAGCCCTGGTCACTTCGTTCGGATTCCGGTGAGGCGACTCCGGGCCGACGCGGGACGTCTGGTCGACGTGCACACGGTGCGGGGGCCTTCACCAGCGCGGCGACAGGGGTGGCATCTCTGCGGGGTTATGCCGCGGATCACGCAGAAATGTGCACCGGTCCGTGTGCGTTTTTCCGTGTGCGTGTTCTCAGTTCGCGTTGAACGACCAGAAGACCCCTACTTCGTCTCCGCTCACGGCGATCAGTCCGAGATCCATCAGGTAATCGGTGAAGGATCTCCCACCGGCAAGATCGCCGACGAGGAAGTCCGGTGAGGCGGAGGTCCGTGCCAGGTCGGAGGAAGTACGGAAAACTGCGCCGGCACCGAACCGGCTGAGTACCGACCGGGCGTCGGCCAGCACGTCGTCCCGGTCGTCGCGCGTCCGGACCGGGTGGTCCTCGAACAACCACTCCTGAGTCAGCGAAGCAAGCAGCTCAGCGGCGGCAGCCGTCGTGATGGGAGAGGTGTATTCGTGCACCTGCTCGGCCGTGAGCGGAAGAAACGGAAACGATGGACGGACGTTCTCACGTCCCTCCTTGTCGATCTGCCACTCCAGTGACCGCCAGCCTCGCGGGTCGGTGACCGACCGGTCCATGACAGCCAGGACGTCCCGTCCCCAGTCGTCGTCCCGTCGGGGCCCGGTCATCGCGAAGGTGTATACGTCGTCGAGAAGCCTTTCCAGCGTTGCTTCCCAAACGGTGCTGTCGATGGAGGTCATCAGGCTTCCGGTCGGTCGGACACGGGACGGGCACGGATGTACGGATGATGCAGGGCGGATCGAGTCCCGGAATCGTACTCGGGGGCGTGGACATCGGCCGTACGCTCCAACTGGTGCCCGCCCGGGCATGCTCCGGCGGTCTGCGCCACACACTGCCATCGACGAAGCCGGTCGGCGTCAGCAAAGTGCGGCGCTCGGCGAGCACGACATGACTTTGCCCGTTCATACTCCGCCGCGGACTACCGTGGCGGCGTGACCGACCTGCCCTCCCCCGTGCGAGGCGTGACCGTCCGCGTGCTGATGGGCATCGGAGCCTGCGGGCCGTACGCCCATGTGGTCGCCGACTTCGAACCACCCGGCACCGGCGGCGGGTTCGAGCTGTTCAGCGCTGTTCCGGAGCGTCGTCTGCCCGCCGAGTTCCTGCCCGCCCTGCGGGCAGGGCTGGTGGAGGGGCTGGACGGGGTCGCGGCGGCGGTGCTGGTCACGGACGGCACGTTCCACGAGGTCGACTCGTCGGAGTTCGGCTATCGGATCGCCGGTGCACAGGCGGGGCGGGCGGCGCTGGTCGGGGCAGGGCTCCTGCCGCCGGAGGAGGGCGATGCCCTGCGCTGGGCCACCTGGCCGGGGCGAAGAGATCCGGCTCGCCGGGAAGCGCGGCAGCCGGGCCTCCTGAGCGTGGCGGAGCCCGGGGGTCATATCGAGCTCCCGGACCCCTGCACCGACAACAGCCGCTCGACGAGAGCAACACGGGCAGCCCGACACGACGGCCGCTATGGTCAAAGGCGTCCGCACAGCCCTCGGTGATAGCGAAGATGTGCCTGCTCTATCGCGTGGTCGGCGTGCAGCTTCAGCCGGTAGTCGACAGTACCGGTCGAGTTTCGCCGGACTGCCCAGTCTTCGTCGATGTAGATGGCGAGCCTGTCGAACTCGACATGATGGTTGGGGCAGAGGCACAGCAGGTTGGACAACTCATCGGGCCCGTCGTGAGGCCTGCCCACGCCTCTGATGTGCGCCGCCTCGCTGTAATGGCTGTACCTGGTCTCAATTCGGGATCCACACACCTGACACTCGTGCTGATACATCACCTTGAGGCGCTCCACGAGCCGCTGATCACGATCAGGCCGCGAAGAGGTGACCTCTCGCCGTGGTGTCCTTCCTCCGCCACGTCCTCTGTCGGGAAATTCGCCACTCGCTCTCGTATATCCGGCGAGCCCGACGCGTTCAAGAAGCCCGTCCCGGTCGACGTCGCCGAGATGTTTGGAGCACAGCAGGCCGATGGCCTCGGCACGGGCCAGGGAACGGCGGAGGATCTTGGCCGCATCCGCGGTGAGGCCAGCTCTAGCACGCGACGCGACCAACTGTGGCGGAGTAGGCGTGGCCGGTTGGTCGATCCCTTCGACATTCCACAGCCCGCTGCTACGCAGATGCCAGAAGGGGTACTCAGGAGTGACCTTGGAGTCCGGAAGTCCATAGTCCTGTAGCAGAGGTCCGACCTCACTCCTGAATGTCTCCCACTCCACCATGCGCTCCTGTTGAGTGGCTAGGCGCCCGATAGCCCACAGAAGCGTGATCGGCTCGTGCCGTGAGGCGCGTTGCTCCTTGATGTGAGTCCTCAAGCTGGAAAGGGAACGGAACAGCGCCTCCCGGTTCAGGTTCGGTCCTCGTTCTGGGCGGGGGCTGTTCCGCTCCGGCCGCGAGGACACCGCGGGATCGGCCATGTCCAGAAGCCGGCGCCTCTCCTCCGCAGGTACAAGAGTGAGCGAGCGCAGCGGTACAGGGACGCGAAGGCCCCGAAGAAAGGGTTCTGCGGGCACCTCGAACTCGGTCACATCACCGAGCGCCATGATGTGTTCCCAGGTCTTGCGGTCCTCATCCTCACCCCAGACAGCCCTGGCAAGTGGACGGTTACGGAGGAGGCCGAGAATTCTGGCCTTGGCAACGAACTTCTTCCCGGCGTAGAACAGCACCTCGTCACCCACCCGGCGCTCCTCCAAGGCGGTAACTTTCGCCGACCTCTCCCGAACGGGGGGTGTGGATCCCCAGAGTCGTGCCACGCCTGCAGGGAAGAGCTGTTTGAGTGCGTCCCCGTCCGAGCCCAGGACATGCTCGTACTCGGAGAGCCGAACACCTTCACGTACCGAGTGCCTGAAATGCTGCGGCCCCCGCACCCGAGCCGTGCCCCTCGGCTGGAGCACCCACTGCACCCCTGCATCCCCGGAGAAGCGGACACTGTTTCCACCCAGGCCCCGAATCTCGGCGCCCCCCATGCCGGGAAGCATGACAACACTTTCCATCTTCATACTGTCAGACTAACTAGCTTCACTGACAACGGACTTGTCCTCAGGGCGATTCGAAGTCGCGACTCAGACCTGGGCTGTCCGACACTGCGCACAGGTCAGGTGCTGGCTGGGCTAGCACCACGGGCTTCCGGGCATCGTGCATGTACGAAAGCCAGCATCCAGGCGACCTAGGGAGACCGCTAGGCGCTTTCTGTGCCAGGCGAGCCGTCGAGGAAGTCACCCAGAAGGTGACCTCTCAACCGGTCGAGCATCGCGTTCTCCGCTTGAGCGGCTCCAGCTCGCTTGTGGAGCCTGCCGACGAGCTGCCCGAACCGCTCACGCACGGAAGGCGGGGGCCATCGGACCGTCGTGGACGCCAATGATTGGCGGCTCAGTTCACGCCCGCCCGGGCTTTGGGCGGCGGCGGTCAGCTCCCTGCTTCTGGAGCGAATGTCACCGGGTCGGGGACCAACTGTGGCAGGACTGGTGGGGCGGATTGGGACCCTTCGGTCCGGCTTCCGAGCCCCTCGTACGTCATCTCGTGGGGGCCGGGTTCCTTAACCGCGACGCCGGTCTCATGTTCATCGGTCCTGAGGCGGAACAGCGTTTCGGATACCGGCACTTCATGGACTTGACTGCTGTCTTCACCGCCGCCCCGGAGTTCACCGTCCTGGCCGGCCGTACAGAGATCGGAACCACTGACCCCGCCTTGCTCACCGAGCGGGTCATGGGCCCGCGGCGCCTCCTGCTCGCCGGGCGCAGTTGGCAGGTGACCTACATCGACTGGTCGCGCCGCCGCTGCTTCGTGGAGCCGGTCGACGGTGGTGGAAAGGCACGTTGGGGCGGCGTGGGACTTTCCCGTACGGCCTCCTATGCGCTGACCCGGGCTGCACGCGAGGTCATGCTCGGATCGACCCCTGGCGTTGTGCTTACACGTCGTGCCAGCGGTGCGCTCGATCGGCTGCGTGAGAAGGGAGGCGGACTGGTCGACGCCGACGGCACCGTGCTCCTTCGCGGCGGCCGCGACACGAACGTGCGCTGGTGGACCTGGGCCGGCTACAAGGCCAATGCAACGCTGGCAGCCACACTCGCTTCGGTGGCCGACCCAGTGCAGCGACCCACGGACATGTACGTGCGGCTCCGCGAGGATCTCACCCTGCAGGAGTGGAAGCAGGCAAGGACCGACGCCGAAGAGCACTTGCGCTTGCCGTCAGTGGACCGTCGTGCCTTGAACGGGCTGAAGTTCTGCGTGGCTCTTCCTCCGCATCTGGCCGAGGCGACGCTCGCAGCGCGCATGGCAGACATGGACGGGGCGACCGCAGCCCTGCGTGAACACGTGAGGTTCACCAGTCTGACTGTCTGAGCACGGCCACAGGTTGCCGCTGGTCGGATGCTCAGCCGTTTACGCGATACGCACCGATCCACCGGTCTACACAAATGCCCACACTCACCGGCTTCGCGACCTGCGCGGTCGCCTGCCGTAGACCGGGACGGAGGCAGTCTGGCGAAGAATGCGTCGAGTGCGCGCCGTTGCCGGCAGGAACATGGAACACATACTCCTGGTCCGAGCGTGGCGGAGCCCGGGAGTCGTATCCAGCTCCCGGGCCCCTGAGGATGCCACCCGTTGCGCGTGCCGGCGCCGTTTAAGGGTGCGGATCAGTCGTCATACCGTCGCGTTCTGCCTTTGAACTACCGCGCCAGGAAGAGGCGCAGGCCGGATTCGAACCAGCATCCAACGGTGTTCGTCCGCAACCGGTCGATCCGGCAGTCGGTGGCGATGCTGAATCTGGAGCGAGAGTCTGAGTGTGATCACGGATGCCTCTGCCGTGTTGGGCTACCCCGGCGCGTGGTGCCGGGGGAAGGACTCGAACCTTCACTGTGACCGCGTCTTCAGGCTGAACGTCAGTTTCAGCTTGCGCTCCTGCCGCACGCCGGAACTCGGTTCCGTCGCACGTCGGGTTGCGCGACCCCCGCGTCGTACGCGGGGGCGATGGGGGATGTTACCGGCGGCCGGCGTCAGCCGAACAGGTAACCGAACACGGCGTCGCCGACCCGCTGGTCGGTGACCTCGGCGCCGTTGGCCTCCTCGCGGGCGAACTTCACCGCCTGCTGGAGCTTCTCGACCCGCTCCAGCAGCTCGTTCACCCGTCGCGCCGGCAGCGCTCCGGAGAACTTCACGGTCGTCCAGTACCCGATCGGAACGTCCTCGTAGTACACGTCGACCTGCGCCGGGTGCTTCTCCGTCGCCTCGGCCTTGACGTGGTTGCGCGGGACCTTCTTCGTCCGGATCGTGCGCACCGGGTCCGTCTTCCACCAGTCGGTCGACGGGTCGAGCGACCAGGACTCCGAGGCGTCCAGGACGGGGAGCTTCTTCACGAAGGTGTGGAGGTCGGTGAGCTGCTTCTCCAGGAAGAGCAGGTAGCTGACCGGGACTTCGGGGACGACCACCCGTCCGTCGACGGACACGTCCGCACGGGCCGTGCAGTTGGCCCAGTCCTTGGTGGCGGTCACGTCGAACAGCCTGGTCAGCGACACGGACATCTCACGCAGCGCGTCCTCGGCCTTCACCTGCACGCGGGAGGACTCGGGCGGCAGCTGCTCGCCCTCCTCGTCCTTCGGCTGGTAGGTGCGCGAGATACCGGCCAGCAGCGCGGGCTTCTGGACCTTGTGGTGGGCCGCGGTGATGTCCTGGAGCGACTTGCTCTTGACACCCTTCTCCACGGCGATGATCTGGTTGAGCTTCGTCACTTCGCCCCCTTCGAATGCCAGGAAGCTATCGCACACGGAGTCGATCTTGCATGCGATTAAAAGACGCTGCGGGCCAGCCGGTAGCCGAGATCGTCGATCGCGAACGTGGGGTGGCTCCGGCGGCGAACCGTCGCGCCGCAGCCCCGCTCGGACTCGGCCCAGCCGCCGCCCCGGAAGATGCGGTACGTGCCGTAGACCTCCTCGTCGTACAGGTCCCAGCACCACTCCCAGACGTTGCCCAGCATGTCGTGCAGGCCCCATCCGTTGGGGGACTTGGCGCCCACCTCGTGGACCCGGCCATCGGAGTTGGCGTCGTACCAGGCGATGGCGTCCGTCTCGCCGTACCGGTAACCGGTGGTATCCGCCTTGCACGCGTACTGCCACTCCGCCTCGGTCGGCAGGCGGTAGCCGGCGGAGGCGCGGTCCCAGGTCACTTCACCGGTCGTCATGTCGCGGGAATAGGCGGGGGCGAGACCGGCGCGGGACGAGGCCGCGTTGCAGGCCTCCACGGCGTCGAACCAGCTGACGCCGGTGACCGGCTCGGCGCCGCCCGCGGCGGGCGCGGACCCCGTGACGGCGCGGTGGGCCTCGGCCGTGACGGGGTACCGGCCGAGCAGGAACTCCGGCAGTTCGGTCTGCCACCGGGTGCCCCGGCGATCGTCGCGGAGGCCGACGGTGCCGGCCGGGATACGGACCATGCCGGAAGCCGCCGGGTCCTCGGTGAGCGTGTGCACGGTGGCCTTTCCGTCGGGGGCGGCGAGGATGCCACCGTGCGCCCACGATACGGCTGCCGCCCGCTGACGGCCGCAACCCTGTCTGTCCGTCGCGGTGTTCGGGACGCCGCCGGATCAGCCACGCTCTCCCGTCGGCGCCAGGAGCTGCTCCCGCAGGGCCCGTTCCGTGGGTGTCAGCGGCTGGTCGGGGCGGACCCGCTCCGGGTGGCCTTCCGGCGGGCCCGTCAGGGCCGGGGCGACCACGGGAAGGAACGGCCCGCCCAGTGGCAGCCCCAGCCAGATCCAGCCGGCCGCGGTGAGCGAGGCGTAGATCTCGTGCAGTGCTCTCGTCACGTACCTCATGCGAGCTGCGCCTCCGCGGTCGCGCGGGGAGCCGTCCCGGCCGGCTCCGGTGCGCTCCAGGTCCACAGCCTGGACACGGCGTTCAGGTCCAGGTCGTGCCCCTCGGTCCAGATGCGGGCCGCGGCCGTGAGCACGGACTGGCGGTCAGCCTCGGGGGTCCCGGCGCGGGCCGGGAGGAGGGGCGTCACCGCGCCGGCGCCGAGGCGCAGGGAGCGGTGCCTGCGGGCGAAGGCGGTGAGCGTCTGACGGGGTCCGACCTCGATCAGCAGGACGTCGTCGGCCGCCAGCAGTTCGTCGAGCGCGTTGCGGAAGTAGACGGTGTCGGTGATCTGGCGGGCCCAGAATCGCGGACTTCGGGCCTCTTCCGGGCTCATCATGGCCCCGGTGTAGCCGGAGTAGAGGGGCATCCGCGGCTCCCGGAAGGGGATCTCCCGGTAGTCCGCCTCGACCGCGTCGGAGGCGGGGGCCATCGCCGGGGAGTGGAAGGGGCTGGTGGCGGGGACGGTCACCACCGTGTGCCCGTCCGCCTTGAGGCGCGCGGCGGCCTCCGTGAGGGGCCCCTCCGAACCCGCCAGCATCACCTGCTGGTTGGCGTTGACCGCAGCGACCGCGACGTCGGCCGTCAGGTACGGCAGCACCGTCTCCTCGGCGGCGGCGACGGCGAGCATGCCGCCCGCCGGGATCTTCACGGCCTCCCGGACGCGGGCCATGACCATCGCGACCGCGTCGCGCAGGGAGACGACCCCGGCGAACGTCGCGGCGACGAGCTCGCCGGCGCTGTGGCCGAGCAGGGCGGTCGGCCGGACGCCCCAGCTGAGCACCAGCTTGCCGAGCGCGTAGTCGACGGCGAAGAGGAGCGGCTGGGCGCGGCGTACGTCGTCGATGCCGATGGCGGCGCGCGCCGGGTCGAGCCAGTCGGCGCGGATGCGGGGTCCCTCGTCGCCCATGTACGAGAGGGCCGCGTCGACGGCGGCGGTGAAGACGGGTTCGGTGCCGTAGAGGCCGGCCGCCATCCCGGCGTGCTGGGAGCCCTGGCCGGGGAAGAGCAGGGCGATCGGCCGGGGCCGTGAGCCGTCCGCGGTGCGCGCCTGGTGCACGGCGCGGGCGGCGAGCGCGGAGACGGCCACGACCCCGCCGCGGACCGCGCACGGGGCGGTCCCGCAGGGTACTGCGGTGGGCAGGGCGGGGTAGATCTCGCGGTGCACGCCGCCGAGCATCGGCAGGAGTCCGTCGCGGACCCGGCTCTCGTCCGCCGTGTCGCGCCCGGACCAGAGGATCAGCCGGTGGCGGTCGGGGTCGGTGCCGCGCGGGGTCCGGTGCAGGGGGCGCAGCGGCGGGGCGGTGTCCTCGCGGGGCTCGGTGAGGTCGAGCACCCCGAGGACGGAGTCGCCGTCCGCGACCGCTTCGGCGGCGCGTCTGACGGCGTGGACGGTGATGGTCTGGGGGTCGGGTTCACCGAAGCCGGCGACCAGGGCGAGGTCGGCCGTGCCCTCGTGGAGCTCCCGGTGGGCCCGGCGCAGCGCGCGGGCGGGGGTGGGTTCGGTGCGGACGGTGAAGCCCTCGTGCTCGGGGCGCAGGCCGGCGTCGATCGCGGCGGCGCCGATGAGCACGACGGTACGGGCGGGGAGGTCCTCCGGGGCGCGTCCGAAGGCGCGCAGCACCGCCGACACACCGGCGGCCGAGGCGATGACCCGGGCGTGCTGCCGGGGCGCGGAGCCGGGGCTGACGATCAGCCGGCGGACCACCGCACTCTGCGAAGTGAGCGACATGGTTCCTCCTTGTGGGCCGCGGCTCAGGCCCGGTCGGTGCGTGGCGGGAGCGGTCCGGCGGCCCCCGGTGGTTCGATGCGGTGTCCGCCGCGCGCGGGGCGGGCCCCGGTCCGGGCGGGGCGGTGTCCGGGGCGGGCCCCGGGGATGTCACGCCGTACGCCGGTTGCCCCGTCCGGCCGGCCGGACGGCTCGGGAAGATGATGACGGCCGCCCCGCCCCGGGGGGACGGAAGGCGGAGCGGCCGCGGTGGTCCGGCTCAGGCCGCGGTGGCCTGGCCGGAGTTGATGAGCGCGAGGAGCGCACCCGGGGTCTCGGCGTCGACGACGGCGTCGTCCGGGATCTCGATGCCGTACTCGCGCTGGATCTGTCCGATGACCTGGAGCAGGGCGAGGGAGTCGTAGCCCAGCTCCATGAACGGCGTGTCGATGACGTCACCGTCGAGGTCGATGCCCTCCTCCTCGCCGGCGCTCTCGCGCAGCATGCGGGTCAGGTCGGCCAGGGTCACTGTGGCGGTCGTGGTGCTCATGGTCGGTGCCGTCCTCTCGGTTGGGCGCATGGATGGTGTCGCCGTACTGGTGGTACGTGGGGGCTGTGGGGCTCGTGGGGAGTCAGTGCGCACGGCGTACGACGAGGGCCGCGTTGAAGCCGCCGTGTCCCCGGGCGAGGACGAGCGCGTTGCGCAGGTTCGCCTCGCGTGCCTCGGTGACCAGGTCCACGGTGTGGGCGGGCGCGGCGGCGGTGACGTTGGCCGTGGGCGGGATGACGCCGTCGCGCAGGGAGAGCAGGGCGGTGGCCACGTCGAGGGCGGCGCCCCCGGCGAGCAGCCGGCCCGTCATCGTCTTCGGTGCCGTGACGGGGACCCCGTGGGCGCCGAACAGCTCGGTGAGGGCCTGTGCCTCCGCCCGGTCGAGGTCGGGTACCCCGGAGGCGTCCGCGAAGACGACGTCGATGTCGCCGGCGGAGAGCCCGGCGTCTGCGAGGGCGTTCTCGGCTGCGCGGCGCAGGCCGGGCGGCCGGCCGCTGCCGGGTGCGGGGTCGAGGGTGGCGGCGTATCCGGCGATCTCGCCGTAGACCTGGGCGGCGCCGCGGCCGCGGGCCGATTCGGCGTCCTCGACGAGGAGGATGGCGCCGCCCTCGCCGGGCACGTATCCGGCCGCGTCCTCGGAGAAGGGCAGATAGGCGCGGGCCGGGTCGCCGACCGTGCTCATGAGGCCGGAGGCGATCTGCGGGACCCAGCCCCAGGGGCAGATGGCCGCGTCGACACCGCCGGAGATGACGGCCGGGAAGCCCTTGCGGATGTGGCGGCGGGCGTGGCCGAGGGAGTCGATGCCGCCGGCCTGTTCGGTGAGGAGGACGCCGCTGGGCCCGCGGAGCTTGTGCCGGATGGAGATCTGGCCGGTGTTGACGGCGTAGAACCAGGCGAAGGACTGGTAGGCGCTGACGTACTCCTTGCCCTTGCTCCACAGGTTCTGCAGCTCACGCTGGCCGAACTCCACGGCGCCGCCGGACGCGGCCGTGACCACGCCGATGCCGTACTCGGGCATGTCGGCGGTGTCGATGCCCGCATCGGCCAGTGCCCAGTCCGCCGCGGTCAGCGCCAGGCGCGTCATGTGGTCGGTCTGCGGCATGAGCCGGCTGGGGATGTGGTCCTCGGCGACGTAGTCGGATACCTCACCCGCGATCCGGGAGGGGTACTGGGAGGCGTCGAAGCGGGTGACGGGACCGAGGCCGGACTCGCCGGCCAGGGTGGCCTTCCAGTAGTCCTCGGTTCCCAGGCCGTTCGGGGCGGTGATGCCCAGGCCGGTCACCACTGCGGTGGTCATGAGGTGCTCCTCTCCGGGCGGGCCAGCACCATGGCGCTCTGGAATCCGCCGAAGCCGCTGCCGACGCTGAGGACCACGTCGGTCTTCTTCTCGCGGGCGGTCAGCGGGATGTAGTCGAGGTCGAGCTCGGGGTCGGGTTCGTGGAGGTTCGCGGTGGGCGGCAGGACGCTGTGCTCCATCGCGAGGGCGCAGGCAGCGATCTCCAGGGAGCCGATGGCGCCCAGCGAGTGACCGATCATGGACTTGATGGAGCTGATCGGGGTGCGGTACGCGTGCGCCCCGAGGCTGCGCTTGAAGGCGCCGGTCTCGTGGCGGTCGTTCATCTTCGTGCCGGAGCCGTGGGCGTTGATGTAGTCGACGGTGTCCGGTGCGAGGCGGGCCTCCGCCAGGGCGACGTCGATGGCCTCGGCCATCTCCAGGCCCTCCGGCTTGAGACCGGTCATGTGGTAGGCGTTGCAGCGGGAGGCGAAGCCGGCTATCTCGGCGTAGATGTGGGCGCCGCGGCGACGGGCGCTCTCCAGCTCCTCCAGGACCAGGATCGCCGCGCCCTCGCCGAGGACCAGGCCGCTGCGGGTCCGGTCGAAGGGCCGGCAGGAACTCTCCGGGGTGTCGTTGCGCGGGGTGGTGGCGTGGATGGCGTCGAAGCAGGCCGAGGTGATCGGCGAGATCGGGGCCTCGGTGGCACCGGCGATCATGATGTCGGTGGTGCCCTCGCGGATGAGCTCGACGGCGTGGCCCAGTGAGTCGAGACCTGAGGTGCATCCGGTGGAGACGACCGCGGCGGGGCCCTCCGCACCTGCTGCCAGGCCGACTTCGGCGGCGATGGAGCTGGGGACGAAGTGCCGGTACAGCTCGGGTACGGCGTATTCGTGGTCCACGTTCCACTTGCGGCCGCCGTCGCTGACGACGGCGTACTCACGCTCCAGGCTGGTGGTGCAGCCGACCGCGCTGCCCACCGCGGTGCCGACCCGGCCGGGGTCGACGGCGGAGAGGTCGAGGCCGCTGTCGGCGAGGGCCTCGCGGGTGGAGACCACCGCGAACTGCGAGGCCCGGTCGAGGCGGCGGATCTCCTGGTGGGAGAGGCCGGCGGCCAGTGCGTCGAAGTCGCACTCGGCGGCGACCTGCGAACGGAACGGCGAGGGGTCGTAGAAGCTGATCCTGCGGGTGGCGGTGCGACCCGCCGTGAGCAGGTCCCAGTACTCCTTGACACCGACCCCACCAGGGGCCACGACGCCCAGGCCGGTGATGGCGACTCTGCGCATGGTCTACCTGACCTTCGACGGGGCCGGATGCGGCTCTGCGCACCTGCCGGTTGGCACTGTGGGGGTCACTGTCGATCCCTTCGTCCATGTGACTGCTGAGCGTGTGACGGGTGAGCGGGTGACGTGCCGGCCACCCGGCCGGTCCGCGCTGTTCCGGGTCGGGATACCGGCGGCCGGGTCGGTTCGGGGTGTGAACTCCCCCGGCCGGCCGAACCGGTCGGCAGCCGGCTCGTAGCGGGCCGCCGTTTCCGGTGCAGCCATGGAACGTCCGTGCCCTAGACCGGGACTCGCGTGCTCGTGGACCTGCCGGATCGCACCATTACGTGGGGATATTGCCGTGCTTACGGGACGGGATCTCGGCGTGCTTCGCCCGCAGCATGGCCAGTGAACGGATCAGGGTCCGCCGGGTGTCACCGGGGTCGATGACGTCGTCGACGAGGCCGCGCTCGGCCGCGTAGTACGGGTGCATGAGCTCGGTGCGGTACTCGTCGATGCGCTGTGCCCGCACCGCCTCCGGATCGGCCGAGGCGGCGATCTCGCGGCGGAAGATGACGTTGGCGGCGCCCTCCGCGCCCATCACGGCGATCTCGTTGGTGGGCCAGGCGAAGGCCAGGTCGGCGCCGATGGACCGGGAGTCCATGACGATGTACGCGCCGCCGTAGGCCTTGCGCAGGACGAGGGAGATCCGCGGGACGGTCGCGTTGCAGTACGCGTACAGGAGCTTGGCCCCGTGCCGGATGATGCCGTTGTGCTCCTGGTCGACTCCGGGCAGGAAGCCGGGCACGTCGACGAGGGTGACCAGCGGGATGTTGAACGAGTCGCACGTCGAGACGAAGCGGGCGGCCTTCTCGCTGGCGTGGATGTCCAGGACCCCGGCGAGGGCCGCGGGCTGGTTGGCGACGATGCCGACCGGGTGGCCGTCGAGGCGGGCCAGCGCGCACACGATGTTGGGGGCCCACGCCTCGTGGACCTCGAAGCTCTCGCCGTCGTCGACGATCTCCTGGATCACCGCACGGACGTCGTAACTGCGCCCGGGGTCGGCCGGCACCAGGTCGGCGAGGGCGTCAGTCCGGCGGTCGGCCGGGTCGTCCGACGGAACGGCCGGGGGCATCTCGCGGTTGTTGGACGGCAGGAGCGCGATGAGGTAGCGCACGTCCTCGAGGCAGGTCTCCTCGTCGTCGTACGCGAAGTGGCTGACACCGGAGACGCTCGCGTGCACGTCGGCGCCGCCCAGGCCGTTGTGGGTGATCCGCTCACCCGTGACCGCCTGCACGACGTCGGGACCGGTGATGAACATCTGGGCCGATTCGCGGACCATGAAGACGTAGTCGGTGAGCGCCGGCGAATAGGCCGCGCCACCCGCGCACGGGCCGAGCATCACGCTGATCTGAGGGATGACACCGGAGGCGGCCACATTGCGGCGGAAGATGCCGCCGTAGCCCGCGAGTGCGGTGACGCCTTCCTGGATACGCGCGCCCGCCCCGTCGTTGAGGCTGACCAGCGGGGCGCCGGCGGCTTCGGCGAGGTCCATGACCTTGTGCACCTTCGCGGCGTGCGCCTCCCCGAGCGCGCCCGCGAAGACCCGGAAGTCGTGCGCGTAGGCGAAGACCGTGCGGCCGTGGACGAGGCCCCAGCCGATCACGACACCGTCGCCGTGCGGTTTTCGCGCCTCCAGGCCGAAGCCGGAGGCCCGGTGTCTGCGCAGCGGCTCGATCTCGGTGAACGTGTCCTCGTCGAAGAGGAGTCCGAGCCGCTCGTGGGCGGTGAGCTTGTTCTTCTCGTGCTGGCGCCGGGTGGCCGCCGGATCGGGTCCGCGGCTCACCTCCTCCTTCAGCCGGCGCAGTTCGGCGGCGGCTCGTCGCAGGTCGGGGGCGGCCGGAGCGACCGTCAGGTCGTCGAGGATCGTCATTGGCCGAACGTAGGAACGCTGCCTGGAGAAGTACTGGAGAGCCTGTGGGAGGGCGGGGTGCCCCGCGGTCCCCGGGGCTCAGCCGGAGGCCGGGACCGGGAGGTCGAGAGCCGGGTCGGCGGAGAGAACGGCCTGGTGGAGGCGCTGCAGACGGGCCGAGGGCTCCAGGCCGAGCTCGTCGACGAGGGTCACGCGCAGCCTCTGGTACGCCTCGAGCGCCCGCCACGCGCCGCCCGAGCGGTGGAGCGCGGTCATCAGCTGGGCACAGAAGTTCTCGTGCATGGGGTGCCTGGCGACCAGCACCCGCAGTTCGGGCACGATCTCCGTGTGCCGGCCGAGTATGAGGTCGGCGTCGATGCGGCGTTCCAGGGCCGCCATCCGGTCCTCCTCCATGCGCAGCACCTCCAGCTCCAGCACGGTCCCGATGCGTACGTCGACGAGTGCGGAGCCCTTCCACATCGCCAGGGCGCGGCCGAGGAGCTCGGAGGCCGCGTGGTGGTCGCCGGCCTCGTGCGCGGCCCGGCCGGAGGCGGCGAGCTGGCTGAACTCGTGGGCGTCGACCTGGCCGGGCTGCACCTGGAGCAGGTAGCCGCCGTGCTGGGTGACCAGGACGTCCTTGGCCTGGCGCGCCGGGTCCCCGTCGAGCGCGGCGGCGATCTTGCGGCGGAGCTGGAGGATGTAGGTCTGCAGGGTGGTGGCCGCGCTGCGCGGGATGTCCTCGCCCCAGATCTCCTCCATCAGCGTCGGGACGGTGACGACGCGGTCGGACTGCAGAGCGAGCAGGGACAGGATCTGGCGGGGCTTGGCCGCGGTGGGCACGACGGACACCCCGTTCTCACGGGCTGTCAGCGGTCCCAGGACTTTGATCTCCATGATGGCGCCCTCCCTTTCGTGCGCTGTGCGGCCGGCCCGACGGCGGGCCGGCACGGGCTGCGGAGTCTGGAGCGAGCCTGGCACCTGCGGCGATGGAGTCCCAGTGAGGTGGTCACGTGGGCGCACATGAAAATGTCATGCCCCGGTGGTGACACCGGCACTGTGCCGTGCGACTCGGTGGGACGCAGAATCCTGGCACTCGGCAAACGGCCGGGGGAACGCCGGAACACACGTCCGTGACACGGACGCTGGAGGGGGAACTCCATGAGCATCACCATGCACGACGCACCGGCCCACACGGCGGTCCAGCCGTCGTCCGATCACCGCCTCGCCCTGCTGACGGCCCGTGCGGGCCTGGAGCCCGAGCTCGCCCAGCGCTACACGAGCGACCCGGTGTCCGTGCTGGCCGAGTTCGGCCTCACGGCGACGGAGCCGGTGTACGGGGACGTGTCGGGACACGACGCGTACAAGCTCGGCACGCCGGTCGGTCAGGGTCGCGGCCTGGTGATCGACCACCTGGACCGGCCGGAGAACGCGACGCTCTACGGGTGCTACAGCGGCATGGCGCCGCTGCCCGGGGAAGAGGCCGGGACGGCCCTTGCATGACCAGAACCGGGGGGACGGGCACCGAGCTGCCCGTGGGGTTCAAGAGGCATCTGCGGGTGGAGGCGATCGAGGGGGACGCCGTCTACCTGCTGTCGGAGCAGGGGACGACCGCCCTGCAGGGCCGTGAGGTTCAGGAGCTCGCGGCCCTGCTGGACGGCACCAGGACCCTGTCCGACGTGCTGAGGGACGCGGCGGCGACACTGCCGCCCGCGACCGCGGCCGGCATGATCGCGGAACTGGCCCGCGCCGATCTCATCGGTTACCACGACCCGGCCGCGGACGTCTCGACCGAGGCGTACTGGGAGTTCGCCGGCATCGACGGTGCGAGCGCCTCCGCGTCGTTCCGCACGACACCGGTGGAACTCGTCACCCTCGGCCGCACGGATCCGGCCGCCGCGCGGGCCGAGTGCGTGGCGGCGGGGCTGCGGGTGACGGAGCCTGGCCGGGGGGAACCGGCCGCGCTGTCGCTCGTCCTCGTCGACGACTACCTGGACCCGCGGCTGGCCGAGGTCGACGCGGCGCACCGGGCCGCCGGCCGGGCCTGGCTGCCGGCGAAACCGAGCGGCGCGGAGACCTGGGTGGGGCCGGTGTTCGGCACTGGGGACACCGCGTGCTGGGAGTGTCTGGCCCACCGCCTGCGCGGCCACCGCACCTCGCGGGCACCGGTGCTGCACGCCCTGGGCCTCGCCGGGACCGTGCAGGTCCCCGAGGTCTCCTTCGCCCCGGTGCGGGCGCTGGGGCTGCACACCGCTGTCCTGGAGGCCGCGAAGTGGGTGGCCGGCATGCGCTACGACGGCCAGCGGGCCGTCTGCCGGCTGGACACCCGCACCCTGCACATCGAGCGCCACCGGGTGGACCGCCGCCCGCAGTGCGGCGTGTGCGGGGACCCCGGGCTCGTCGCGGACCGTGTACGAAGACCCTTCCGTCTCGGGTCAAGTCCGAAGGCGCACACCGTGGGGGGAAACCACCGTGCGCAGAGCGCGGAGACGGTGCTCGCCCGCTACCGGCACCTGGCGGATCCGGTCACCGGCATCGTGTCCGGGCTCCGCCCGGCACCCGACTCCCCGGACGGCCTGAACCGGTACGTCGCCGGGCGCAACATGGCCCTGGGCGACAGCCGTTCGCTCGCGGGGCTGCGCGGTGGGCTGCGGGGGCAGAGCGGGGGCAAGGGGACGACTCCGCAGGAGGCCGAGGTGGGCGCGCTGTGCGAGGCGCTGGAACGTTACTGCGGCACTCGTCAGGGCGACGAGCCCACCGTGCGCGGCACGCTCGCGGAGTTCGGTGAGGCGGCGATCCACCCCAATCTCTGCCAGCTGTTCGCGGACCGGCAGATCCGGGACCGCGCGAGCTGGAACGCCGGGCAGTCCCGCTTCCAGCAGATACCGCCGCCCTTCGACCCGAAGGCTCCGTGCGACTGGACCCCGGTGTGGTCGCTCACCTCCGGGACCCCAAGGCTGCTCCCCACCTCGATGCTGTACTTCGGCGCGGGGCCGGGCGGCGTGCCCGCCGCACCCTGGGCCGACTCCAACGGCAACGCGGCGGGCAGCAGTCCGGAGGACGCCGTCGTGCAGGGCTTCCTGGAACTGGTGGAACGGGACGCGGTGGCCCTGTGGTGGTACAACCGGACCCGGCAGCCGGCCGTGGACCTGGACGCGTTCGACGAACCGTGGCTGGCCAGGACCCGGCAGGCGTACGCGCGGCTGCACCGTGACGTGTGGGTGCTCGACCTCACAGCGGATTTCGGCATTCCGGTGATGGTCGCGCTGTCCCGGAGCACCCGGGGTCCGGCTCAGGGCATCTCCTTCGGGTTCGGGGCTCATTTCGATGCCCGGCTCGCATTGCGCCGCGCGGTGACGGAGATGGCGCAACTGCTGCCACCGGGCGGGGAAACCCCTCAGCCGCATTCCGCGGACCGGCATCTGTCCGCATGGTGGCGTGAAGCCACCGTAAACAATCAGCCATACCTCTGCGCGGATCCAGCCGAAACAGCGCGCACTCCCGGTTCCTACCCGTATGCCGCGAGCACGGATCTGCGAGAGGACGTCGAGTGCGCCGAAATCCTCGTGCGGAAACGGGGGATGGAGATGCTGATTCTGGACCAAACCCGCCCCGACGTGGGACTTCCCGTAGCGAAGGTGATCATTCCGGGGATGCGTCACTTCTGGGCCCGATTCGCCCCGGGCCGCTTGTTCGACACACCGGTGAAACTCGGACGCCTCGAAAGGGCCGTCCGGTACGAAGAATTGAACCCCGTACCGCTGTTCGTCTGAATCCGGCTACCCGCTGCGTCCGCTGGCTCACGGACTAGCGAAGACATAGCATGCGTCCGCCACGGTTGGTCCTTGGCGAGGAGGCGGCCATGCCGACGAGGAACATCGCTCCGTTCTCACCCCGGTCACAGGCGCCCGCGCCCAGGCTGGCCCGCGCGGTCATCGTCGTGGCCCTGCTCTGCTACAGCGCCATGACCGTGCTCAACGTCGTCCGGACACGCCCGCCCACCGGGCAGCTGGTCGTCTGCGTCGGGCTGGTTCTGGCCGTGTTCGGCGTACAGTTCGCGGTCTCGTCGCCGCAAGCCCGCCGGTGGCCGACCGGCCGGAAAGCGCTTGTCCTTTCTGTACAAGTGGTGCTCACCTTCGCGCCGCTCGTCTGGTTCGGCACCAACTGGGGAAGCATGGAGGGTCCGCTCGCGGCGTCGCTGCTGCTGACCCTCCCCGCTCGCTACGCCTGGCCGAGCTACGGACTGCTGATCGCCTTCATCCCGGTCTACAACGTGCTGGCCGGGGCGACCGTCGACCTGGTCCTGTACTTCACGATCGCCGGCGTCCTCACCGGTCTCGTCATCTACGGCCTGACCCGCCTGACGGACCTCGTGCACGAGGTGCACGCCACCCGGGAGGAACTCGCCCGGATGGCCGTGACGCAGGAGCGGCTGAGGTTCGCCCGGGACCTGCACGACCTGCTCGGATACAGTCTTTCCGCGATCACGCTCAAGGGGGAGCTGATCCAGCGGCTCATCGTCAGCCGCCCCGACAAGGCCCGCGAGGAGACGCTCTCGGTGCTGCGGGTGGCACGCCAGGCGCTGGCCGACGTACGGCTGGTGTCCAGCGGCTACCGGGACATGTCACTGGCCGAGGAGGCGGAGTCCGCGGGGGCGGTGCTCTCGGCCGCGGACATCCGCGCCGATGTCCGGGTCGAGTGCGGGCGGCTCCATCCGGTCGTCGACACCGTGCTCGCCACGGCACTGCGTGAGGGAGTGACCAACATCCTGCGGCACAGCGGGGTGCGCGTCTGCACCATCACGGCGTCCGTGGAGGAAGAAACGGTCCGTCTCGGACTGACGAACGACCGTCCGAACGCGCAGACCGACGCTTTCTCCGCACGGTCCGGCGGGAGCGGACTGGACAACCTGCGCTGCCGGTTCGACGCCATAGGCGGGGGCCTCGACGCCGGGCTGCGGGGGGACGGACGCTTCCATCTGGAGGTCTGGGCGCCGGTCCAGCCGCGCAACCAGGAGGACGAGCTGCTGATCCTCGCGCCGGCGGCCTCCGAGAGAACCGCCGTGGCCTGACCACACCATCTGACCGGGGGTAATGATGCTGGATGTGAGAATCCTCCTCGCCGAGGATGTCCACATGATCCGTGGCGCACTCGTGGCGCTGCTCCAGCTGGAGCCGGATCTGCACGTCGTCGCGGCCGTGGACCGCGGCGACACGATCGTGCCGACAGCACTCGCGTCCAAACCGGACGTGGCCGTGATCGACGTCGATCTCCCCGGCATCGACGGGCTCACGGCGGCAGCCGAGCTCCACGAACAGCTGCCCAGCTGCCGCACGCTGATCCTCACGAGCCTCGGACGGCCCGGCACGCTGCGCCGTGCCCTGTCGGCCCACGTCTCGGGCTTTCTGCTCAAGGACTCACCGCCGGACCAACTCGCGCTCGCCGTGCGGTCCGTGGCGACCGGGCGCCGGGTCGTGGACCCGCAGCTCGCCCTGACCGCCTGGGACTCGCCGGAGAACCCGCTGTCGCCCCGCGAACTGGAGGTACTACGGCTCGCCGCCCGCGGCGCCGACGCCGCCGAGATCGCCGGCTGCCTGTACCTGTCCAAGGGAACGGTCCGCAACTACCTGACGGCGATCGTCGGCAAGCTGGGCGCCCGCAACCGCATCGACGCGATCCGCATCGCGGAGGAGGCCGGCTGGCTGCCGTGACCGAGAGCCTGTCGGGGCCGGGCGTCCGGCGCCGGGAGCGCCCATCAGCGCGTCGAGCATGCCGGCGTCCAGGGTCGTGCCGACCGACAGGTCCGACAGCTCACCGAAGCCGGTGTCGCACACCGCCGCACTGACGACGTACCCCTCCCCTGCCGGACGGGTGACGAACTGCCACTCGCCGCCGGGTACGGGCGACCCGTCCGGGCGCACCAGCCGGCTGGAATCCCCGTCCAGGTCGAAGCCGAACTCGGTGAACCGGAAGCGCAGACCCTGGCCGAGGGCCTTGCTGTACGCCTCCTTGAGGGTCCAGAGCCGCACCATCGTGTCGTTGCGGGCCTCGTCACCGCCGGCGTCCAGCCGCTCCTTCTCGTACGGGGTGCACGCCTGACGCTCGGAACCGGTGTGCGCGAGCCGGCGGTCCGCCCGCTCCACGTCGACACCGATGCGGCCCCTGCGGGTGATCCCGACGACCATCATCTCCTCGGTGTGGCTGAGGCTGACGTCGATCTGGTCGCAGCCCCGCACGTACGGCCGCCCGCCCGGCTGGTACGCCAGGTCGACCAGGTCCGGGGCGGTCCGCAGCGCGGCCGCCGCCGTCTGCCGCAGGAACAGCCGGGAGGCGACGAACCGTTCCCGGATGCGCGGCTGGGTGATCGTCTCGTAGCGGCGCCAGTCCCGGCCGAGCCGCCGGCGCAGGTCCGACTCGGTGCCGCCCCGCGGCTGCCAGGCGGGCATCGTCGCGTGCAGCACGACACTGCCGGTAAGGGACAGTTCCTCGTGGAGTCCCTCCCAGGGGCCGTCCGGGCCTTCGGCGAGCAGCAGGCGTCCCACCCGCGCCCTCACCTCAGGCTCCGGACAGAGCCGCGGCCAGCGGCCCGGCGTCGAGGGCGGAGATCACCCCTGCCAGGTCCACGGCGTCACTCGCCGGCCCCTGGCACACGGGCAGGCACACGGGGCCGCGACGGCCACCGCCCATCCGCCGCAGGTACGGCGTGAGAACGGCCTGCGGGCCGATCTCGACGACGTGCGTGGGTGTCTGCTGCGCGAGCAGGCTGCGCGCGGCGTCGGCGAACCGGACGGGCGCGGTGATCTGCTCGGTCCAGTACGGGGCGTGCAGCGGCTCGGTGGCCAGCCGGCCGTACACCGTCGAGTAGAACGGCACACGGGCGGCTCCCCCGGGCATCCGCCGGACGATCGCCTCGAACTTGGCGACGACGGGGGCCATCAGCGGCGAGTGGAAGGCGTGCGACACGGCGAGGTGGCGGCAGGGCACGCCGCGTTCCTCGAGCCGGACCTCGATGCGCTCCAGCGCCGCCTTGTCGCCCGAGAGCACGACGGCCTTGGCCGCGTTGATGGCGCTGATGCCCACGGCCGGTTCGGCCGCGACGAGTTCGGCGGCCTCGTACGGTGTCACGCAGGTGGCCATCATGCCGCCGCCGGGCGGCAGGTACTGCATGAAGGCGCCGCGCATGGACACCAGCTTCGCCGCGTCGGCCAGGGTGAGCGCACCGGCGACCGTGGCCGCCGCGAACTCGCCGATGCCGTGGCCGAGGACGGCCACCGGGTGCACACCGGCCTCCTCCAGGGTCCTGGCGAGGGCGTACTCCACGGCGAACAGGGCGGGCTGTGTCATCGCGGTGCGGTGGATGCCCGGGTCGTCGGCGAAGATCATCTTCACGACCGACTGCTTGGTCCACGGCGTGATCGCCGCGTCCGCCTCGTCCAGGAAGGCGCGGTAGCCGGTCGAGTTCAGGTAGAGCCCGGAGGTCATGCCCGGGTGCTGGGAGCCCTGGCCGGTGAAGACGAACGCGGCGCGGACCCTGCTGCCACCCCGGTTGACGTCCCGCATGGCCAGGAAGTCGGCGAGCTGCCGCAGCGTCGGGTACGCCCAGATGTCCTCGGGCTCGATGAGCGAGCCGAACTCCTCCTCGATGTCGCCGTAGAGGCTGAGGCCGGCCACCGAGTCGAGGCCCTCCTCCGCGAGCGACACGGTGTCGTCCACCGGCCGGCCGAGGTAGTGGGCGACCCGTTCGGTGAGCCATTCACGGTGGGCCACCGCGAAGTCATCCTGTGCGCGCGGGGGTTGGTCCTGCATGGGAGTGCTCCCTGTCTGGCTCTGGGGCGGGGGGCCGCCCGGGGTGGTGGTCAGGCGAGCGGCGAGCTGTAGAGGTCGTAACTGCGGCGGTTGTGCAGCCGGGCCATGGCCTCGTCCAGCACCAGCCGCTCGCAGTCCTCCGGCCGGTCGGGCAGGGGGAGCCCGAGCCGTCTGACGAGCCGGTACAGCACCGCGGTGGCCCAGGCGGGGGACGCCAGGAAGGAGTCGGTGCGCCCCGGCCCGGCGTGCCGCTGCTCGCGCCACACCCCGAGCGCGGCCGCCCCCGCGAGCACGAGGGTGTAGCGGTCGGCGAGGCCGAAGCTGTACGGGCTCGACAGCGCCTCCCTGTCGCCCTCGGGCACCTTCTCGAACGCCTTCTTCAACTCGACGAGCTCTCCGGTGAGCGCCCTGGCCAGGAAGCGCAGCGGCGGGCCGCCGTCCCCCTCGTCGCCCTGCCCCCCGACCGATTCGAGCAGGTCCGTGCAGGCGACCAGGGTCGCGGCGAGCGGGTCGCCGTCGCCGAGCAGCGCCGGCTGGGACAGGTCCAGCGGCGGCAGCGGCTCGTGCGGGCGGAACAGCGAGGGGGGCGGCTCGGGGTCGGCGAACCAGGCGTGCCGGGCGAAGTACGGCAGCTGCGGAAGGATGCTGACCTGCCGGCCGGCGCTGCCCGCGTGCCCCAGTGAGGTGACGGGCAGGTCCCGCCGCTGCTTCTGGAACATGCCGTACGCCCCGTCCTGGGCGAACGTCTCCTCGCCCAGCACCGACGACATCGCGTCCATGCTCTCGGCCACGAGTTTGGGCGCCAGGTACGCGGCGGCCGCCGCGTACGCGCTCATCTGGCGGGGCAGCAGGTGCAGCGCCCTGGTGGCCACCAGGGCGAGGCAGTCGATGACCAGCAGGTCGAGGAAGCCGCCGGTGATCACATCGCGCACGTGCTGCACGTCCAGCGAGGAACGTCCGTCGGCACGGGTGCGGTTGGCGAACCGCGCGACGGTGCGCAGCGCGGTGTCCGCGCCCGCCAGCACGATGGAGGGGATCAGCCCGCGGATGAGGAGGGAGGAACGCAGGGACAGCTCGTAGCCGTCGCCGACGGCGCCCAGCACCGCGTCCGACGGTACGGGGCACTCGCTGATCCGCAGGCCGCCGAACTCGGCGCTGCGCATTCCGGTGGTGGCGCGCCGGGCCAGGTCCTCGACCCGTTCGGCGGGCAGCTCGTCCCGGTCGAGCAGCAGGACCGTGTGGCTGCGGCCGCGCTCGGCGCCCTCGGTGCGGGCGAAGATGACCAGGCCGGTGGCGCGGGAGGCGTTGGCGATGGCGGACTTGCTGCCGTCGAGGACCATCCCGCCGGGGACGGGGCGGGCGGTGAACTCGTCGCGCACGAAGTCGTTCCCGTGCGCGACCTCGTGCCGGGCGACGGCGACGCGGCGGCCGTCCAGGAGCAGCCGGGCGGCGTGCCTGCGCTGGTCCGGGTTGCCCGCGGTCCATACGGGGGCGGTGGCGAAGAAGCAGTTGAGTCCGTAGCCGAAGCCGAGGGAGGCGTCCCGCCGGAAGACGGGGCGCAGGAGCCGGCCGAGCACGTCCATCCGCTCCAGCCGGCCGCCCACGTCCGCGGGGACGAATTCGGCGTTGAGGTCGAAGGCGTCCAGCACCCGTTCGGCCTCGGGCAGGACCTCGCCCGCCGCGTCGGCGGCGAGCAGCCCGGCGGTGCCGAGGGGGTTGGCGGTGTCGTCGAGGGGGCCGAACGCCTGCTCCAGGGCGTCGATCCGCTCCTCCGCGGTGGTCATCGCTGCCTCCCCGACGCGAGCAGTTCCTCGATCTCGGGCTCGATCCGCTGGTGCAGCGGGGTCAGTTCGCCCCGCAGGAACAGCCTCCGCATGGCGGCCCGTTCCACCTTGCCGCTGGTCGTGCGGCGCACCGTGCCGGGGCGGACCAGCAGGACTCCGGAGGTCCGGATCTCGTACTCCTCGCTCAGCCGTCTCTGGACCGCGGTCGCGAGGGCCGCCAGGTCGACGTCGTAGCGGCTGCGGGCGCGGAGTTCCTGGACGATGACGACGCGTTCGCGCTCGCCGGGCACCGCGAAGGCGGTGGCAGCGCCGAAGAGTCCGCTGACCTGCTGCACGGTGCGTTCCAGGTCCTGCGGGTAGAGGTTGCGGCCGGCGACGACGATCATGTCCTTCAGCCGCCCGGTGACATGGAGCAGGCCCTCGCTCAGCACGCCGAGGTCACCGGTGCGCAGATACCCTTCGCCGCCTCCCTCGATACGGCGGTCGAAGGTCGCCGCGGTCTCCGCGGGGCGGGCCCAGTAGCCGGGACCGACGCTCTCGCCGCGGACCCAGATCTCGCCGATCCGGCCGTCGGGCAGGGCGCGGCAGGTCTCCGGGTCGACGATGCGCAGCTCCGCCGAGGCCGCGGGTCCGCAGTGCGCGAGCGTCCTGGCCCGGCCGGCGGGTGCCGTGAGCACACCGGTCTCCAGCGCGGCGGCGTCGACGGTGCGGGTGGCCGCCGCCGGAGCGGTGGGGGTGCCGGAGACGAGGAGGGTCGCCTCGGCCAGTCCGTAGCAGGGGGTGAGTGCGCCGGGGCGCAGTCCCGCCGGGGCGAAGCGCTCGGCGAAGTCCGCGAGGACGTGAGGGGTGACGGGCTCCCCTCCGTCGACGGCGACCTCCCAGTGGGACAGGTCCAGGCCCGCGATCTGCGAGTCGTTGATCCGGCGTACGCACAGCTCGTACGCGAAGTCGGGCGCTCCGCTGACGGTCAGCCCGTAGCGCGAGACGGTCTCCAGCCAGTTCGCGGGCCGCTTGACGAAGGAGCGCGGGGTCATGAGCACGGAGGTGCCGCCGAGCCACAGGGCGTGGAGCAACTGGCCGACGAGGCCCATGTCGTGGTGGAGGGGCAGCCAGCCGCCCATCCGGATCCCGGGCCGGGTGCCGAGCGCGTCGGCGATGGCCCGCTGGTTGGCGAGCAGGCTCCGGTGGGTGACGACGACCCCGCGCGGGTCGCGGGTGGAGCCGGACGTGTACTGCAGGTAGGCGACCGTGTCCGGGGTGGCCGCGAAGGGCTCGGCCGGGGTGTGGGCGGTGGTCGCGGCGGGGCCGTCGGCCAGCAGGCAGACGACCTGGCCGTGGCCCGTGCGCGCGAGCAGCTGGGAGACCTCGGCCGCCTCCTCGGTGGAGGTGAGGACGCAGGTCGCCGCCGAGTCCTTGACGATGCCCGCGATCCGGTCGTCGTGGTGGCCCCGGCCGCCGGGCGGGGCGACGGGGACGGCGATCGCTCCGGCGTACAGGCAGGCCAGGAAGCCGGTGGTGAACAGTTCGCGTGAGCGGTGCGCGATCAGCACCCGCTCCCCCGGCGCGACATGGCGGCGCAGCGCGGCGGCCAGCGTGCGGGCGGCGCGGTCGAGTTCGCCGTACGCGACGGTCCGGGGCCGCAGGCCGCCGTCCCGCTCGGTGAGGAGGATGAGGGCCTCCCGGTCCGGCGTGCCGGCGGCCTGGGCCTGGATGTGTTCCGTAAAAGTCTGGTGACCGTTCACGCCTCCCCCTCCCATGTCGTGACTCCGTCAAGAACGGGCCGCGACTGGCTCTGCTGTCGGCAAGGTAGGGGTGTGCCCTTGAGGGTTCCTCGACCTCGCCCCCGGATGTGCGGCGAACTCCGCTTCACGGCGCGGTCCAGGTGACCGCGGGCCGGTGACCGCCGCGCTTGACGGTCCATCCCGCGTAGGCCGCTCTGGTCTCCTCGTCCGGTTCCCCGGAGCGCCGGGCCAGAGCGAGGAGCACGGCCGTGACGGCTGCCAGCTCCGCCGCGTCGGGCCGGCCGCGGACCACGGTGATACGCATCGGATTCGCCATGCCTACAGAGTGCGCGCACCTGCTCGAAGCGCGCTCGCGCCCGGGACGCGCCGGAGCCGGGGGCCCGTCCCGCCCGGCCCGGGGGCCGGGCGGGGCCCAGCGGCCCTCGGCTCCGGTGGTGCTGGTCGGGGTGGTGTCAGATCAGGACGCGCTCGTAGGCCACGTGCCGGGTGCGCTCCTCGACGACGTCCGCCGTCCGCCGCACCTGCTCGGCGAGCGCGCGGCGTCCGTCGTCGGCCAGGGCGCGTTCGCAGTCCTCGGAGTCCTGCCACCACTGCAGCCCGGTGTACACGTCGGGGCGGAGCGTGGAGCGCAGCAGGTCGCTCCCGCCGTAGCCGCCGAGCCGCGCGAAGTGCTCGCCCGACTCGGCGAAGTACCGCTCGAAGACCGCACGGTCGCCGAAGACCCTGGCCCGGGTCAGCAGGACGTTCGCGGACCCGACCACGGCGTCCGCCCTGAGCACCCGGGCGACGCTGACGGCCTGGTCCACCTCGGTGTCGACCAGGGGGCCGAGCTGTTTGACGTGGGCCTGGAAGGTGTCGTCGTGGACAGTGTCCAGGAAGCCTCTCGTGGTCCGCCAGTGCCCGAGGTGCACGTACACCTCCGGGCGCTCGACGAGCTGGACGGTGACGAGGAAGTCGAAGTCCTCGCGTCTGCGCAGGTACTGGGAATGGTCCCTGAACTCGCGCTCGAACCGTTCGGTGTCGCCCTTCACCTCGAACCGGTTGACCACCGTGAGAGGAGTGTCCTGACTACGATTGTGCACGCGCTTCCTCCGCGAACTGCTTGGCATGACGCAAGGTGGTGGAGCTGTTCGTGCCGAGGGACCTGCGCACCAGCGCCCGTGCCTCGGCGAGGGTGGCCTCGGGGCCGAGTGCGGTCCGTACGCCCTCGGGGTCCAGGGTCACGGTGTGCCAGGAGGTGGCCCTGACGGTGCCGTCCCCCAGCGACTCGATCACCCACCGGCCGGTGTGGCCGGCCATGGCGACGGGGACGCGGAGCTGCTTGTAGACGATGACGTCGCGGTCCTCGAAGCAGACCCTGACCGAGGTGGTGTTGTGGGTGGAACCGTCCGGGCTGCGGGTGTCCATGTCCATGTGCTGGATGCCCGGCTCGTCCTCGGTGAGGTCGAGCCTGGCCACGTGCGGCAGCCGTTCGGGCCAGAGGTCCGCGCGGTCCAGGAAGGCGTAGACGTCACCGGCGGCACCGAAGACGGTCGCGGAGTCGCTGAAGGTGAAGTGGAGTTCCTCGCGCGCTTCGCCGAGCTCGGCGGTGTTCTTCAGGGCGAGGAGTTCGGCGCGGCTGTTGCCGTCGACGGCTGCCTCGATGAGCTCCTCTGCGGCCGGGTCGCCGTCCACGGCACGGTAGTCGTGCAGGAGCGTGACGCGCGTGGTGCCGTCCTCGAGCTCCTGGACGCGCCATTCGCCGCCCATGGAGGCGACGGGTGCGGCGGTGACCACCTGGCGGAAGGTGATGGTGCGGGCGACGGGGTCCAGGAGGCGGCGGGAGGTCCAGGTGCGGACCTTGTCGCCGGCGACGGCCCAGATGCGCAGGAGCTGGTCGCCGCCTTCCGCGGGGGCCTCCTCCAGCACCTCGACGTGCACGGTGGGCCCGAACACCTGGGGCCACTCGGTGACGTCGGCCACGAGCGCGTAGACGGCGGCGGCGGACGCCGCCACGGTGATGGAGTGCTCCGTGACATGGAGTGCTTCGGTCTCGGACGTAGCGGTCGGCGCCACGGCAAACCTTCCCTTCGAACAGTCCGCAGCAGGGCGGATCACAAGGCTGACATGAATGACTCAAGCGGAACTGGAGAAACGGTGGACTCGGCCGGGGAGTGCGGGACGGCCCTCAGGCGGCCCAGTCGGGGCGTTCGAGTACGTCGACGACGGCGCAGCCCCAGCTGTAGCCGGCGCCCACGCTGACCAGGACGATCCGGTCGCCGGGGCGTGCGCGGCCGGAGACCGTGAGGTGGTCGAGGCCCGCGAACTGGTCGCCGGCACCGAGGTGTCCGACGGTCCGGTTCCACTCCCAGGTGGTGCGCTCCGGGTCGATGCCGAACGGCTTGTGGTAGATGGAGTCCAGCCGGCGGCGGCCGAAGTGCGGAAGCACCACCCAGTCGGCGTCGGCGAGTTCGGACCCGGCGTCGGCCAGGGCCTGCTTGATGACCGTCTGCTGGCCGCTGTGGGCCCGGGTGATGGCGTACGAGATCCCGGCGCGGCCGACGAAGGCGCGCTTGGCCGCCTCGAAGTCGACGGGCATCCGGTGGCCGAACGGGGCGGTGGTGAAAGGGTCGTCGCCGCGGTGCAGCGGCTCCAGCTCGGGATCCGCGTACAGCGCGAGCGAGACCAGCCGGGCGAATCCGCCGCGCCGGGAGAGGACGAGCGAGGTGGCGCCGTCGGCGTACGGCGTGCCCGGGTCGGTGTTCCAGCGGTCGATGCCGGGGGCGCAGAACCGGTCGGCGGTGGTGAGGAGGGCGTCGCTGTGCCCGTGGCCCGCCGTGAGGTAGGCGGTGGCCAGGTCGAGCGCGGCGAGCCCGCCGTTGGACATCTGCCGGACCTCGATGGCCTGGCAGGTGTTGCCGAGCGCTTCGCGCTGGATGTAGGAGGCGACGGGCCACAGGTCCTGGCCCTGGTGGTAGGTGTCCGCGTGCAGCAGCAGATCGACGTCCCCGCCGAGGCTGCCGGACCGCTCCAGCGCGGTCCTGGCGGCGGCCACGGCCATCTCCGCGGCGGATTCGTGGGGCGAGTACGCCACCGACTCCATGCCGGTCGCGGCGGCCACCCGGGGCGGGCAGGCCCCGGAGGCGACCGCGTCGGCGACCGGGATTCGGGAGGGGAGCCGGGTGGAGGTCCCCCGTATGTAGACGTCTTCCAGACGCACTGTCACTCCAGATGAGGTCGCGGGCTCAGCCCGTGGCGGCGGCCAGGGGCGGGGCGTCGTCGACCCGTCCGGGCGGCCCGTCGAGCAGGACGTAGTGGACGGCGTCGAGGAGCGCCTGCCAGCTGGCCGCCGTGGTGTTGCCGTCCACGCCGACGGTGCCCCAGTGGCGCTGCCCGTCCCGGTAGGAGATGAGCACCCGGGCCGCGGCCCCGCTCCCGGTCTCCCCGCTCAGCACCCGCACCCGGTAGTCGACGAGTTCGAGCCGGGCGAGGGCGGGGAAGCAGGGGTCCAGGGCGGTGTGCAGCGCGGTGTCCAGGGCGTTGACAGGGCCGTTGCCGTGGCCGGTCGCGGTGACGGGCCGGCCCTGCACCGTGAGACGCACGGTGGCCTCGGTGCGGACCTGCCCGCCGCTGGTGCCGGAGACGCCGACGGACCACGACTCGACCTCGAAGGGCACGGGGCCGCGGCCTCCGGCCAGCTCCTCCCGCAGCAGGAGCGCGAAGGACGCGTCGGCGGACTCGAAGCTGTAGCCGCCGTTCTCCAGTTCCTTGACCCGCGCGGCGGCGCGGGCCACCTCGTCGGAGCCCGCATCGAGGTCGTACCCCAGCTCCCGTGCCTTCAGTTCGATCGACGAGCGGCCGCCCATGTCGGAGACGAGGGTGCGCATGGTGTTGCCGACGAACTCCGGCGTGGTGTGCTGGTAGAGGTCGGGGTCGACCCGCAGCGCGGACGCGTGCAGGCCGGCCTTGTGGGTGAAGGCCGAGCCGCCGATGTACGGCGCGGCAGCGCTGCCCGGGACCTGGGTCAGTTCGGTGACGGCCCGGCCGGTCGCCGCGAGCCCGCGCAGTTTCTCCAGGGGCACGACCTCCCGGCCGCGCTTGAGCACCAGGTTGGCGATCACGGTGAACAGGTCCGCGTTGCCGCAGCGTTCGCCGTAGCCGTGTGCGGTGCCCTGCGCCTGGACCGCTCCGGCGTCGATCGCCGCCATGGTGTTGGCGACGGCGCACCCGGTGTCGTTGTGGCAGTGGATGCCGAGCGGCGCGCCCGTCAGCGCGAGGGTCTCGCCGACCACGGCGCCCACCTCGTCGGGCAGCGAGCCTCCGTTGGTGTCGCACAGGACGACGGTCTCGGCGCCGGCCTCGGCCGCAGCCCGCACGACGGCGAGCGCGTACTCGCGGTTGAGCAGGTAGCCGTCGAAGTAGTGCTCGGCGTCGACGAACACCCTCCGGCCCGCATGCACCAGGTGGCGTACGGTGCCGCTGATCATCGCCAGGTTCTCGGCGAGGGTGGTGCGCAGGGCGTTGCGCACATGCCCGGTGTGGCTCTTGGCCACGAGGGTCACCACCGGGGTCTCGGCCTCAAGCAGGGCGCGTACCTGCGGGTCGAGGGAGGCGGGTACGCCGGGACGCCGGGTGGCGCCGAAGGCGGCGAGCACGGCGTTCTTCAGGTCGAGCTCGGTCCGGGCCCGGTGGAAGAACTCGGTGTCCTTGGGCACGGCACCCGGCCAGCCGCCCTCGATGAATCCGACCCCGAGGTCGTCGAGCCGGCGTGCGACGGCGAGCTTGTCCTCGACCGTCAGCACCATGCCTTCCTGCTGGGTGCCGTCGCGCAGGGTCGTGTCGTAGAGCTGGAAGCTCTGCTCGGCCATCGCCCCTCCCTTGTCCTGTGTGCGCCGGCGATGGCCGGCCGCTGTCCGGATACTTCCCCCACGGTCCGGCGGCGGGCCGGAGAAAGGCTCGAGCGGTGATGGACCGTGCGCACACGACGGTGCGGCGGGAGCGGACGGCAGAGGCCGTCCGCTCCCGCCGCACCGTGAGCGGGGGTGTTACGGAGTCAGGAAGCCGGGGCGGCCTCGGGGGCCTTGCCGGCCTCCTCCTCGTCCTCGGGGGCTTCCAGCCTCATCTGCCGCGGAATCGCGAGCATCAGGAGGAAGGCGAGGACGACGACTCCGCCGAAGACCCACAGGGTGGTCTGCAGGCTGCCGGCGAAGGACGTTCCGGTGGCGTCCTTGGCGTAGCCGGCCAGGACCGGGGCCGCCTGCTGGTTCTGGAGCGCGGGGACGGCGCAGCTCTCCGGGACGACAGCCGGGTCCTTCTCCTCGACCCGGTCGACCGCGCACGTCCGGTAGGCCGCGACGGTGGTGTCCGCATCCCCCGGGGTGAGCCCGGCGGTGGCGACGAGTTCCCTGCGCAGTTCCGCGGACTGGTCGTCGATCGCCGTTCCGGTGTTGCCCACCAGTCCGGCGAAGAAGACGACGCTGACCAGGGCGCCGCCGACGGCGAAGCCGAGCTGGGCGTTGGTGTGAACGATGCCGGAGGCGGAGCCCGCGTCCTTCTGCGGCACCTCGGAGATCACGATCTGCGGCAGCGGGGCCGCGATGAGACCGAAGCCGAGACCGATCAACAGCATCGGCACCACGAGCTGCCAGGAGCTGATGCCGCTGCCGTACTCGCCTGCCGCCCACAGGAAGGCCAGCGCGCCGACCACGGTGACGACCGCACCGGACTGCAGCACCTTGCGACCGAACTTGGGCACCAGGACGACCATGGCCGCCGAGGAGGTGAGGAAGGCGCCGATGCAGAACGGGAGGCTCGTGAGCCCCGAGCGCATCGGCGACCAGCCGAGGCCGACCTGCATGTAGACGGTCCAGCCGATGTTGAACATGCCGATGCCGACGTAGAAGGCGAGGTTCACGCCGAGCCCGGAGGAGAAGCTGCGGATACGGAACAGCGCCAGCTCCACGAGCGGTGAGCCGTCCAGGAGGGTCTTCTTCTTCTGCCACAGGATGAAGGCGACGAGCACCGGCACCGACGCGGCCATCGACACGAAGCCCCACAGCGGCCAGCCCAGTTCGCGGCCCTGGAGCAGCGGGAAGATCAGCAGGAGCAGACCGGCGGTGGCGAGGACGACGCCCCTGACGTCGAGCTTCAGGGCGTGCGGTGCCTTGGACTCACGGAGCACGCGCGGGGCGTAGATCAGCCCGAGGATGCCGACCGGGATGTTGATGAGGAAGATCAGACGCCAGCCGAGGCCGAAGAGGTCCCACTCGGCAAGCGGTCCGCCCGCGCCCATGCCGACCGCGGCGGCCACACCGGCCACACCGCCGTACATGGCGAAGGCGCCGGCCCGCTCCTTGGCGGAGAAGGTGACGTGGATGATGGCGAGGATCTGCGGAACCATGACTCCGGCGAAGGCGCCCTGGATCATGCGGGACGCGACCAGCTGCCAGGGCTCCTGGGCGATTCCGGCTCCCAGCGATGCCAGCGTGAAGCCGGCGACGCCGAGGAGGAACATCCGCTTGCGGCCGTAGATGTCGCCCAGCCTGCCGCCGAGGATCAGCATCAGCGCGAAGCTGAGCTGATAGCCCACCAGCACCCACTGGATGATGGAGTAGCCGCCGCCGATGCCTTGCTGGATGGTCGGGGCCGCCACGTTCGCGATGGTGCCGTCCAGCATGTCCATGAAGGCGGCGACGAGCAGCACCAGCAGGGCCATCCAGCGCTTCGGGTCGGGCGGCGCCGCACCGGTTCGCTTGTCCGCAGCCGTCTCGTCCCTTGCCACCTCCGTCTCCGTGGACGGAGCCTGCTCGGAGGAAATAGCCATGGTGTACCTCTCAGATCTTGGGGGGACCGGGATAGTCCTTGGGGGGTTCCGCAGGTGGCTGGACAGCCTTGGACCATCGGACCGCAGGATGCCCGATGTCAGTGGAATTCCACTGGAGTGCGGCTGAACCGCGGGGCCACTGCGGCAGGACCGCTTCCGCGTGCCAGGTGGTGCGGGTGAGATGCCGCCTCCGCGGCACTCAGCACCGGCGTGACACAGGCCTCGGTGCCTTCGAACAGCTGCGCCCAGTGATCCCGGTCCCCGGTGATGAAGCGGCTCGCGAACTCCCTGCGCAGCGCCGGCCAGTTGTGCGGTTCGTCCCGGTCGGACAGGGCCGCGCCCGCCAGTCCGAGGCCGTGCAGCAGCGCGGCGTAGAAGCGTTCCTCCAGGGCGCCGACTGCCACGTAGCCGCCGTCGGCGCACGCGTAGGTGGTGTAGAACGGCGCTCCGCCGTCCAGCAGGTTCGCGCCGCGCTCGTGCCGCCACTGGCCGGCCGCCTCCATGCCCACCAGCATGCCGAGCATCGCCCCGGCACCGTCCACGATCGCGGCGTCGACGACCTGCCCCCGGCCGGTCCGCTGCCGCTCGTACACGGCCGCGAGGACCCCGGCGACCAGGAACATCGAGCCGCCCGCGAAGTCCCCCAGGAAGTTCACCGGGACGACGGGCGGCCCGCCGGCTTCGCCGATCGCGTACAACGCGCCACTGAGAGCCAGGTAGTTGATGTCGTGTCCGGGGGCCCTGGCGAGCGGTCCCTCCTGCCCCCAGCCCGTCATCCGGGCGTAGACGAGGGCGGGATTGCGTTCCAGGCACACCTCGGGTCCGATACCGAGCCGTTCGGCCACCCCCGGTCTGAAGCCCTCGACCAGGATGTCGGAGCTCTCGAGGAGGCTCAGGAGCTCCGCGACGTCGTCGGGGCTCTTCAGGTCCAGTGCGATGCGGTGGCGTCCGCGGTCCAGGACCTGGTGCCACTGTTCGAAGGAGCGGCGGCCGTCGGCCCGGTCGATCCGGATCACTTCGGCGCCCAGGTCGGCCAGCACCATGCAGGCGAAGGGCGCCGGCCCGATCGCCGCCAGTTCGACCACTCTCAGCCCGCTCAGGGGCCCGGTCGCGGCGGACCGGCCCTCACTCGCTGCAATGCCCATCCCGGGAGGCTAGGAAGCCTGTCCGGAAACCGGCTCGGGCCGCGCTCGCGCCGGGCTCGCACCGCGGCGCACGGACTCCAGCTGTGCCCGAGCGGGCGCTGGCACCGTGCACCGGGAACTCTGTGCCGTCGGAAACCCGACGTTCTTCACGAGGAACGATTCCCCAGAGGAAGGATCCACTGTGACAACCAGTGCTACGGAGCCGGGCACCGCCGAGGCGGAGACCAGCACCTTCCCCTACAAACGGCAGTGCCCCTTCACTCCTCCGAAGGAGTACGCGGAGATCGTCGAGAAGGACGTCTCCCAGGTCACGCTGTCCGGATCCGGCCTCCGCATCTGGACGGTCGCGGGCTACGAGACGATCCGGCAGCTGCTGACGGACCCCCGGGTCAGCGCCTCGCGCCGGCACGACAACTTCCCCTTCTACTTCATCGCCCCGCCGGAGTACCGCACCGAGACGTCCTTCATCGGCTACGACGGCAAGGCGCACAGCGACACCCGCCGCAAGGCCGCCCTGACGTTCACCAGCCGCCAGGTGCGCCGGCTGCGGCCCCGGATCGAGGAGATCGTCGACGACCACCTCGACAAGCTGCTGGCCATGGAGCCCGGGGTGGACTTCCACCACGCGTTCTCGCTGCCGGTGCCGATGACCGTCATCTGCGAGCTGCTGGGCATTCCGCAGGACCGGCACGAGTTCTTCATCAAGCACGGCACGGCGCTGCTCGGCGGGCACAGCTCCACCGAGGAGCGCCAGGCCGCGATCGTCGAGGTGAACGCATACGTCAGCGACCTCATCCAGCTGAAGAAGCGCGAGCCGGGCGAGGACCTGCTCAGCCGTGCGATGGCCGACTACGAGGCGTCCGGCGAGGAGTACACCGACCGCGACCTGTTCAACATGGTCCGGCTCCTGATGAACGGCGGCCACGAGACCACGGCCAGCCAGATCTCGCTCGGCACCGCCTGCCTGCTGGAGAACCCCGACCAGCTGAAGCTCCTGCTGGAAGACCCCTCGCTGGTCAAGCCGGCCGTCGAGGAGCTGGTGCGGTTCGCGACCATCGGCGACACCGCGGTGCCCCGGGTCGCGCTGGAGGACATCGAGATCGGCGGCTCCGTCATCCGCAAGGGCGACGGCATCCTCTGCCTCGGTCTCGCCGCGAACCGGGACCCCGAGGTGTTCCCCGAGCCGGAGAAGCTCGACATCACCCGCGGCAGCCGCAAGCACCTGGGCTTCGGGCACGGCGTGCACCACTGCATCGGCGCGGACCTCGCCCGTCTGGAACTGGAGATCGTGTGGAGCAAGCTGTTCCAGCGCATCCCGACGCTGCAGCTCGCCAAGCCCTTCCTGGAGATACCCCGTAAGGAGGGCGCAGTGATCTACGGACTGTGGGAGCTGCCGGTCACGTGGTGAGGTCGACCCGTGCTCGAGCAGCCATCCGTAGCGTGCCGTGGCACCGCACCCCGGCGGCAGTCAAGGAGGAAGACGTATGAGCACGGCACTCACGCCTTTCCGCGTCGGGTTCCCCGACGCGGATCTCGCCGACCTCGGCGAGCGGCTGGCCCGGACCCGGTGGCCCGACAAGGAGACGGTCGGTGACTGGTCGCAGGGTGTGCCGCTGGCCTACCTCCAGGAGCTCGCCGAGTACTGGCGGAGCACCTACGACTGGCGGGCGGCCGAGGCGCGGCTGAACGCGCTGCCGCAGTTCCGCACCGAGATCGACGGTCTCGGCATCCACTTCCTGCACGTGCGCTCGCGCCACCCGCAGGCGAAGCCGCTGCTGCTCAGCCACGGCTGGCCCGGATCCGTCATCGAATTCCTGGACATCATCGGCCCGTTGACGGACCCCGAGGATCCGGCGGACGCCTTCCACGTGGTCTGCCCGTCGCTGCCCGGCTTCGGCTTCAGCGACAAGCCGGACGAGACGGGCTGGACGGTGGAGCGCACCGCGGCCGCCTGGGCCGAGCTGATGAACCGGCTCGGATACGAGCGGTACGCGGCGCACGGCACCGACTGGGGCTCCTTCCTGACCGGAATCCTGGGCGAGAGCGACGCGGAGCACCTGGTGGGCATCCACCTGGCGATGCCCTTCGCCCGCCCGCCGCAGGAACAGGTGGAGCTGGACGAGCGGGATCTGGCCGGCCTGGCGGCGCTCAAGGAGTTCCAGACCCACGAGGGCGCGTACTCCGTGCTGCAGGCCACCCGTCCGCAGACCCTCGGGTACGGGCTCTCCGACTCGCCCGTCGGCCAGCTGGCCTGGATGATCGAGAAGTACTGGGCCTGGAGCGACCACGACGGCGACGTCGAGAAGGTCATCCCCCGCGACCGGCTGCTGGACGCCGTGACGCTCGCCTGGCTGGCCGGCACCGGCACCTCGTCCGCCCGGATCTACTGGGAGAGTCACAACAGGATGGCGCTCGGCCGGGTCGACGTGCCCACGGCCTGCTCCGTCTTCCCCAAGGACGCCCGGATGCCGCGCGCCTGGTGCGCGCACCGCTTCACCGATCTGCGGCGGTGGACCGACCACGAGCAGGGCGGGCACTTCCCCGCCCTGGAGCAGCCGGAGCTGCTCGTCGAGGAGCTGCGCTCCTTCTTCCGCACGCTGACCTGAGACCCGAGACCTGAGACCTTCCGTCTGGAGGCACTGCCCATGACCGCCCGAACGACCGGGGTGAGTGAAGACCTGCCCGAATTCCCGTTCCCGGGTACGAGTTACCGGGGCCCCGACCCGATCTTCACGCAGTTGCGCGCGGAGCGGCCCGTCGCGCGGGTGCGGTGGAGCGGAGGCGGTCATGCCTGGCTGGTGACCCGCCACGAGGACGTCAAGTCGGTACTGGACGACACCCGTTTCAGCCGCGCCGCCTCGTACGCGCCGGACGCCCCCACCTTCAGCGGGCTGTTCCAGGCCCCGCCGGGAATGATCATCTCGCTCGACCCGCCGGACCACACCAGGCTGCGCGTTCTGGCCGAGCAGGCGTTCTCGCCGGCCCGGATCCAGGGGATGCGGCCCCGGGTGCGGGAGCTGGCGGGCCGGCTGCTGGACGCGCTGGACAAGGAGTGGGACGGCGGTCCGGTGGATCTGGTCGAGGGCTTCGCCGCTCCGCTGGCCATGGCCGTCATCTGTGAGCTGCTGGGTGTCCCGGAGCAGGACAGGGACCAGTTCCTCACGTGGGTACGCCAGTTCGCCGATGTGTCGGGTCCCGAGGAACTGGCCGTCGAGGGCCGCGAGAACCTCGGTGCCTATATCGCCGGGCTGGTGGCCGGCAAGCAGGCGGAGCCCGCCGACGATGTGCTCTCCGCCCTGATCACCGCCCGTGACGGCGAGGACCGGCTCGGCTTCGAGGAGCTGGTCGGGCTCGGCTACACGCTGCTGGGCGGCGGTTTCGACTCGGCGGCCGGCCAGATCTCCAACTTCGCCCTG
This sequence comes from Streptomyces sp. NBC_01341, assembly GCF_035946055.1. Classification (NCBI taxonomy): domain Bacteria; kingdom Bacillati; phylum Actinomycetota; class Actinomycetes; order Kitasatosporales; family Streptomycetaceae; genus Streptomyces; species Streptomyces sp. NBC_01341. The sequence continues at coordinate 2,518,633 of NZ_CP108364.1, forward strand.
ACGCTGCTCGACCGCCACACCGACGTCTGGCGTCGGCTCGGCGATCACCCGGAGGACGTACCGGCGGCGCTGGAGGAGCTCCTGCGTACGGTCAACCTGACCGGCAACGACACCTCGGGGCTGCCGCGGATCGCCACGGAGGACGTGGAGATAGGCGGCGCGGTCATCCCCGCCGGGGACGCCGTGTTCCTCTCCTTCGCCTCCGCCAACCGTGACGGGTCGGTGTTCGCCGACCCCGACACCGCCGACTTCGGCCGGACCGTCAATCCCCACCTCGCGTTCGGGTACGGCATCCACCACTGCCTGGGGGCGCCGCTGGCCCGGGTGGAGCTCGCCGTCGCCCTGGAGGAACTGACCGGCCGCTACCCCGACGCGCGGCTGGCCGTGCCGGAGAGCGAGCTGCTCTGGAGGGCCGGCGATGTGAACCACAACCTGGTCAGCCTCCCCGTCCACCTGAGAAGGAGCACCACATGAGCAGCGTCGAACTTCCCGCCGTCAGCAGGGAGGTCCGCCTTGCGGCCTACCCGGTCGACGAAGTCACTCTGGAGCACTTCGAGTTCGGCGAGACCGAGCTGTCCGCGCCTGCTGACGGCGAGGTCGTCGTACGCAACGACTGGATGACGCTCGGCTCAGTGGCCCGCGACCAGATGAACCCCGACACGAAGCTGCCGATCCCGGTCTTCCAGCCGGGCGTCGCGATGTGGGGCCGCACCGTCGGCACGGTGGTCGCGTCCAACAGCGACACCCTCGCCGTCGGCGATCTCGTGGAGCACTTCTCCGGCTGGCGCGAATACGCGGTCGGCGACGCCAACGGGTTCTTCAAGCGTGACCGCTCCCTGCTGCCGGGCCCGGAGTACTTCCTGTCCCAGGGGCCGACGGCCTGGCACGGAATGGTCGGTACGGCGGCGGTCGCCGAGGGCGACACCGTGTTCGTGTCGGGAGCCACCAACGGTGTCGGCGCGCTGGCCGGGCAGATAGCGAAGCTGCGGGGCGCCAAGCGCGTCATCGGCAGCACCGGGTCCAAGGAGAAGATCGACTTCCTGGTCGAGGAGCTCGGTTTCGACGCCGCGTTCGACTACCACGAGGGGCCGGTGGCCGAGCAGCTCGCCGCACTGGCGCCCGACGGCCTCGATGTGGTCTTCGACAACGTGGGCGGCGAGCAGTTCGAGGCCGCGGTCCAGGTCGCGGCCCGCGGGGCCCGGTTCGCGCTGTGCGGTGCCCTGTCCGGGCAGCACGGCGCGGGTGACGGCGGCAGCCCCCGGCTGCCCCTGATGTCCGCCATCACCAAGGACCTGACGCTGCGCGGCTTCGCGACGCTGCACACGCCCGACCAGATCGAGGGCTGGAACGCCCAGTTCAGCACCTGGCTGCGCGAGGAGCGCATCGTCTTCCCGCACACGGTCGTCGAGGGCGGGGTCGCGGAGCTGCCGGAGGCGTTCGTGGCGCTGCTCGGCCGGAAGTACAGCGGCACGGTCCTGGTCAGGATGAGCTGAGACCGGCGGTCTTTTGTGCTGCGGTGGTGCCCCGGGGTCCGCGTGTCCCGGGGCACCACCGTCTTTTCATGGATACGAGGAAAGGATCCGGTCATGGTGACAGGAGACCCGAACGTGCTGGACCGACGGGCGCTCAACCGGAGCCTGCTGGCCCGGCAGCTGCTGCTGGAGCGCACCGGTCTGCCGGCCGTACAGGCGGTCGGACACCTGGTGGGGATGCAGGCCCAGGCGCCCAACCCGCCCTACATCGGGCTGTGGACCCGGCTGGCCGGATTTTCCATCGAGGACCTGGCGGACAGGTTCAGGGACCGCGAGGTGGTCCGGCTGGTGCTGATGCGGGGCACGATCCACCTGGTCACGGCGCAGGACTGCCTGGCACTCCGGCCGGTGCTCCAGGGCGCCCTGGAGCAGGGACTGAAGGGCACCTTCGGCCGGAAGCTGGCGGGGCTCGACACCGCGGACGTGGTGGCGCTGGGCCGTGAGCTGGTCGAGAAGGAGCCGCTCACGCTGGGCGGTCTCGGCACCCTGCTCGCCGAACGCTGGCCGGACCGGGATCCGTTCGCCCTGGCCAATGCCGTACGCAATCTGGTGCCGCTGGTGCAGGTGCCGCCGCGCGGACTGTGGGGCGAGAGCGGCCAGGCCGTGCACACGACGGCGGAGTCCTGGCTCGGCGGGGCGCTCGCGCAGAGCACCTCGCCCGACGCGATGGTCGAGCGCTATCTCGCGGCCTTCGGGCCCGCCACCGTCAAGGACATCCAGACCTGGTCCGGAATGACCCGGCTGGCCGACTCGGTGAACCGGCTCAGGCCCCGGCTGCGCACCTTCCGCGACGAGAACGGGCTGGAGCTCCTCGACCTCGCCGACGCTCCCCTGCCCGACCCGGGGATGCCCGTGCCGGTTCGCTTCCTGCCGGAGTTCGACAACATCCTGCTGTCGCACGCCGACCGCAGCCGCATCCTCACGGACGAGCAGCGCAAGCTGGTCTTCACCCGTAACGGCCTGATCAAGTCGACGTTCCTCGTGGACGGTTTCGTACGCGGGCTGTGGCGGATCGAGCAGGCGCGCAAGGAGGCGACCCTCGTGATCGAGCCGTTCGGCCCGCTGGGCAGGAAGGACCGCGACGCCGTCGCCGAGGAGGGGAGCGGCCTGCTCGCCTTCGCGGCGGCCTCCGCGACGACGCGCGGCCTCCGCTTCGACTGAGGGCTGTCCCGCCATCCCTGGTGGATCAGCGCGCGGCGTCAGATGCGGTGCATCGCAAGGCGGAGGGACGTTCGCATCCTGGATGTATTCGGGCGTTCCGACAACGCGGCGAGGTGCCGTAGCTGTCGTCGTGCGCCCGCCAGGGATGGCGGGACAGCCCTCAGGGGCTCACGACGGCGGGGGAGAGACCGGAGGGCCCGGTCTCTCCCCCGCCGTCGTACGCGGTCAGTTCGACCAGTCCAGGGTGTCGAGGATCTCCAGCACCGTCGTCGTCCACACGTATCCCGCACCGGCCGCCTGGAGGACCACCAGGTCCCCGGGCTTCGCCTCGCCGCTCTCCATGACCCGGTTCAGTCCGAGCACGGGGTCGGCGGTGCCGACCATGCCGGTGCTCAGGCCCCACTCGTGCGTCGTCCGCTCCCGGTCGACGCCCAGCAGGCCGTAGAGCCCGTGGGTCACGATCGACAGGGCGAGGTTCTGGTGGAGGAAGTACCGCACGTCGGGCAGCTCCACCTCGGCCTCGTGGAGGGCCTGCTTCATCGAGAGCTGCACGCTGGCGGAGATCTTCTCGATGGCGTCGTCGAAGTCCATGTCCTCGGCGAGCAGGTAGTCCGACTTACGCTCGCTGACCCCGACCGGGGCTCCCCCGGAGAACGGCGCGTCCGTCCAGCCGGCCCCGCTGCGGCCCATCGGCTCCAGCGAGGGGTCCGCGTGCGAGTACGTGGCGCGGACGCGGGCGAACCCGCCGCGGCTGGACAGGACGAGAGCCGCGGCGCCGTCGCCGTCGACGTTCTGCTCGTCCGACCCCCAGCGGTCGATGTAGGGCATCCGGAAGGCGTCGCCGCCCGTGATGAGCGCCGCGGTGACATCGGGGCGGGAAGTCACGTACGAGGAGGCCACCTCGAAGGCCGCCAGCATGCCGTTGCAGCCCTGCTTGATCTCGAACGCCGGGCCCGTGCCGCCGACCGTCTCGCGCTGCACGAAGCTCGCGGGGGTCCAGAAGTCGAGCCCCTGGTGTCCGATGTAGCTGTGCAGGACGAGGCCGAACTCGTCGTGCTCGTGCCCGGACCTGGCCACCGCCCGGCGCCCCGCGATCGCCGCCATCGTGGGGCCGGTCTCGTTCTCGGCGGCCACGTGGACCGAGCGGAAGCCGTTCAGCGAACGCTTCTGCTCCGTGTAACTGCCCGCGGCGATCGCCTCCTCGGCGGTCTCGATCCGCTCGGGCAGGTACGCACCCACACCGGCGACGTAGAGGTTGTTCCAGCGCATGTCAGTCTCTCCTTCAGGACGCGTAGAGGTACGCCGCGAGAGTCGCGGGGGTGGGCGCCTGGTAGATGCGGCGTACCGGGACCTTGATCCCGAACGCCTCATGGACGCGCCGGGTCAGTTTGGACGCCAGGAGGGAGTGCCCGCCCAGGTCGAAGAAGCTGTCCTCCTCATCGACGTCCGGCATGCCGAGAACTTCGCCGAACAGCAGGCAAAGCTCCCTCTCCCACTCCGTTGCGGTCACTGGTGCCTCCGTTGTCTTCTGCTTCGGTCGGTGGCCCCGGTCCGGGGGCGCGGTCGGCGTCATGCCGCCTCGGTCTCGAGCCGGCTGTGCAGTTCCTCGTCGTACAGCTCGTCGACGGACATGCCGCCGGCGGCCACCGCGAAGTAGCGCTCCGTCAGGTCCTGGGACCCGCTGACCATGCGGAGCATCGCCATCCGGTCGGGTGTGACCTCCAGGCGGCTCACGAACAGGGTGTTGCGGTAGCCCTCGAAGAGCTCGTCCTGGAGCTCCTCCCCGTACTTCCGCAGCCCTTCGGCGAGCCGCGCCGGGTCATCGAGCACGCCGCCGACCGACGCGGCCAGCAGATCGGCCTGCAGGAAGGCGTCGCTGATGCCGCGCGCGGTGATCGAGTCCTTGTGGTGTGCGGCGTCACCGACGAGCGCCCAGCCGGGGCCGGCCGGGGTGCGGAAGAAGTTCTGCTGGTCCCCGGTGCCGCGCAGCCGTTCGACGCGTTCGCCGCCGTCCATCGCCCGCGCGTACAGGTCCGGCGCGGTGGTGCGGATGTTCTCCAGGTAGTGCTCCAGCGCGTCGCCGCGCACCTGGTGGAACTCCGCCTGCGGGAAGTAGGCGGCGATCAGGGTGGCGTCGTCGTTGGTCGGTATCGCGCCGATCCAGCGGCCGGGGCGCTCGTACAGCTCGAACTGGGACTTGATGCCCTGCCAGTAGGTGAAGTAGATGCAGGACATGAGCGGGTCCTGGACCGTGTACGGGGCGTCGACGGCCTTGGCCACCGCCGACCGCATCCCGTCCGCACCCACCACGAGGCGTGCCCGCTCCTCGACCGGCTTGCCGTCCGCCGAGCGGCACTTGACCCCGACGACGCGGTCCCCGTCGAAGACGAGACCGGACACGGAGCAGCCGTCCCGGAACTCCGCACCGGCGGCAACGGCCGCGTCGACCAGGATCTGGTCCAGCAGGTACCGGCGCGGTGCGTACGCGGCCGACTGTCCCTCGTGCGGGACGGTGCCGCCGTCCAGCCGGACGTCCTCGACCTGGTAGACGGTCCTGTCCAGCGCCGGGCAGCCGGTTGCGCGGACCGCGTCCAGCACCCCCCAGCGGGCGAGCCGCGCGATACCGGGCTGGTGGATGTAGTGCGTGGAGAGCGTGTCACTGGGGAACCGCGCCCGGTCGACGAGCAGCACCCGATGGCCCGCCCGCGCCAGGAGCAGAGCGGAGGCGGCACCCGCGACGCGAGCCCCCACCACGATGACGTCGTACATTCCGGACCTCCAAGTCACGGACATGCCCCTCGGTTCGACGGTGGGCCGGGCGGACGACGCCGGCCCACCGGCTTAGGAGCAATCTGAGGGCACCTTCGCAGTCTCTTCTTGAGACCCGCTCGATCAGTCCTGGGCGGCGAACGCGCCGAGGTTCTCCCCGGCCCACTGGCGGAAGGTCCGCGCCGGCCGTCCGGTGATGCGTTCCACGGTGTCCAGGGTCGCGGCAGGCCGCCCGACCCCCGCGGCCCACTGGCCGAGGAGCGAGGCGAGGATCGGCGCGGGGACGAACCGGCCCATCCGCTCGACCGCCTGGTCCCGGGTGAGTTCCCGCACCGGGATCTCGCGTCCGAGGAGTTCCCCGAGGATGCCGAGCTGCTCACGGAAGGTCAGCGACTGCGGTCCGGAGAGGGTGAGGGTCCGGCCCACGAGCGTCTCGTCGGCCAGGGCGGCCGCGGCGACGTCGGCGATGTCGCCCTCGTGGATGGGCGCGGTGTGGGCGTGCGTGTACGGCAGTTCGACGGGCTCTCCCCTGCGGATGGCGTCACTCCACCCGAACGCGTTGCCGTCGAAGGCACCCGGCCGCAGCACGGTGCCCGGCAGCGCCGACTCGGCGAGCGCGTCCTCGACGGCCGCGTGGAGCAGGGCCAGGGCGTCGGTCTCGGCGTCGGGGCCGCCGACCGTGGACGAGGACAGCAGGACGACGTGCCGGACCCCTGCCCCGGCCGCGGCGGCGAAGAGGTCCTTGGCGCCTTCGGACTCGGCGTACAGGAACACCTTTTCCACGCCGTCGAGGGCGGCATCGAAGGTGTCCGGCTCGTTCAGGTCCAGCCGGACGGTGTCCACTCCGGCCGGAACGCTCAACTCCCCGGGCGTGCGGCCGGATGCGCGCAGGGTGTGGCCCGCGGCGTGCAGGCGGTCGAGGACGCGGCGGCCGACGTTGCCGCGTGCCCCGGTTACGAGAATGGTCACGGTGGTACTCCCGTCGAGTGCGGTACCGGCCCGGATGGTGGGGTGGCTGACGGAGACCGTCGGCCCTACGGGCCTGTCCGGCGGAACGGGGCCGGACGGGCCCTAAGCGGAGCCGGCAATTCAGTGAACAGGGGCGCCCTCGCGCGCGCCTTGACCCGAGCGAGGACGTGGCCGGTTCCACCGGCATTCGAGCCGGTTCGCGGACCCTGCCGCCCCGGGCACCTCGAGAGGAGACAGGCCGATGACATCGGTAGTCGCAGCGTTTCGCCGTCGGGCCGCCGACGCCCCCGACACCGTGGCGGTCTCCGCCGGTGACGACCACCTGACCTACGCCGGGCTCGACCGCTGGGCGCGAGAGGTGTCGCGGGAGCTCACGGACGGTGCGGGGGCGACGGCGGGCGACCGGATCGCCGTCTGCCTGGAGCGCTCCCCCGAACTCGTCGCCGCACTGCTCGGCGTGCTGGGGGCCGGCGCGGCGTTCGTCCCCATCGGCCTCGACGACCCGGCCGCACGGGTGGCCGAGGTGTTCGCGGACGCGGAGGTACGTGCCGTCCTGTGCGAGCCGGACGATGCCGGCCGCTTCTCGGCGTACGGCATCCCGGTCCTGCGTGTGCCGGCCCGCCCCGCGGCGGACCGTCCGCTGCCGCCGGAGACCGCCGGGGTCCGGCCCGGCGACCTCGCCTATCTGATGTACACCTCGGGGTCCACCGGCCGCCCGAAGGCCGTCATGGTCGAGCACCGCAACATCACCAACCTGGTGACGGACCCCAACTACGTGGAGCTGGGCGCCGACGACCGGATCCTGCAGCTCGCGCCCGTCGCCTTCGACGCCGCCACGTTCGAGATCTGGGGCGCTCTCCTCAACGGGGCCCGGCTGGTGCTCGCCCCGCCGCGGCAGATCCAGGCGGAGGAGCTCGGCGCCCTGCTGCGCGACGAGGGCATCACCGTGCTCTGGCTGACGGCCGCGCTCTTCCACCGGCAGATCGATGTGGACGTCAAGGCGTTCGGCGGGCTGCGCACGGTGCTGGCCGGCGGCGACGTGCTCTCCGTCCCGCACATCCGCGAGCTGCAGGCCGCGGTGCCAGGCTGCGCGATCGTCAACGGCTACGGGCCGACGGAGACCACCACGTTCGCCGTCTGCCACCGGATCGGCGCACACGAGGACCTCGGCCACTCCGTGCCGATCGGCACGCCGCTGCAGAACGTCGACGTCCGTATCGTCGGCGACTCCGGCCTGCCGCTGCCCGACGGCGTATCCGGCGAGCTGTGGATCGGCGGCGCGGGAGTGTCCCGGGGGTACTGGCGGCGCCCCGACCTCACCGACAAGGCCTTCGTCACCGCCCCCTGGGACAGCGCGGCCGGGCGGTTCTACCGCAGCGGCGACCTGGCCAGGCGGCGCCCCGACGGGGTCATCGAGTTCCTCGGCCGCAACGACGACCAGTTCAAGCTGCGGGGCTTCCGTATCGAGCCCGGTGAGCTCGAGAGCGTCCTCGCCGGCCATCCGCAGGTGCGCGGCGCCGCGGTCGGCGTCCGGGAGAGCCACCTGGGCGACCGCCGGCTGGTGGCATGGGTCGTACCGGAGGCCGACACCCTCGACCGGCGCGCCCTGCGCTCGTATCTGCGCGAGCGCGTGCCCGAGCACATGATCCCCGCGGCCTTCGTCTCGCTGGCCGAGCTGCCCATCACGGCAAACGGCAAGGCGGACCGCAAGGCGCTGCCCGCCCCCGACTGGACGTCGAAGTCCATCTACGTCTGATCCCCCTCTCCCGAGCCGATCCGAAAGGACGGAGCATGACCAACCATCCGTTCACCAACCAGTACGTCGTGGTCACGGGCGGTGCCACCGGCATCGGCCGTGCCACCGCCCTCGACTTCGCCAAGCAGGGTGCCGCGGGCGTGATCGTCACCGGGCGCCGGGCCGACCGGCTCGCCGAGGTGGCGGCACTGCACCCGGCCATCGTCCCGGTCCGCGCCGATGTGAGCACGCAGAGCGGCGCGGACGCGGTCGCCGAGGCGGTCGGCGAGCTGGGCGGCTCCCTCGACGTCCTGGTGCACAACGCCGGGATCCATACCATCGGCGCGGCCGGCAGCATCGACACGGACGCGGCCCGAGAGCTGTTCGACGTCAACGTGCTCGGCACCGTGATCCTCACCAACCGGCTCCTCCCTGCGCTCCGTTCGCCGGGCGGCAGCATCGTGTTCGTCACCAGCCCGGCAGGCCACAACCCGACTCCGATGGCCTCGGTGTACGCGGCGAGCAAGGCAGCGGTGAACACCTTCACCCGCTCCTGGGCACTGGAGCTGGCCCCGAAGGGCATCCGGGTGAACGCGGTCGCTCCGGGCTGGGTGCGCACCGAGGTCTACGAGAGCCACGGCATGCCCCCCGAGCAGGTGGACGAGCTCTTCGCGCAGGCGGCGAAGAGCGTGCCGCTGGGAGTGACGGGCGTGCCCGAGGACGTGTCGCAGTGGATCACGCTGCTCGCCGCGCCGAGCAGCGCGTGGGTGACGGGCCAGATCCTCACGATGGACGGCGGCGCCGATCTCGTACGCGCGAAGCAGGTCTGAGGGCATCCGGGCCCACGGAACCGAACCCGAAGAAGGAAAGGACGGCACACCGATGTCGCAGACAGCGGACCGGCAGGACGGCAGTCCCGCACCCGGCCCGGTGCTCAGCCCCGAGGCCCTGTTCCACACCGGTCTGGTCGTGGAGGACCTGGACCTGGCGATGAAGACGCTGAGCGAGCTGGCGGGCTACCGCTGGACCAGCGTGATGGAGCTCCAGGTGACGGCGCGCACCCCGGGCGGCCTCCAGCACGGCGACCAGCGTTTCGTGCTCTCGCTGGAGGAGCCGCGGCTCGAACTCGTCGAGGCCATCCCGGGCACCGTCTGGGTGTCCGACGGCAGCAACGGGGCCCATCACGTGGGCTACTGGGCCGAGAACGACCGGATCGAGGCCACCTCCGCGGCACTCGTGGAACTCGGCTTCGAGGTGGAGGCCTCCAACGACACCGAGGCGGACGGCACCCTGATGTGGGTCTACCACCGCGGTCTGGGCGGCATCCGGGTCGAGCTGCTGAACACCCTGATGAAGCCGTCCATGGACGCCTGGATCGCCGGCGCCGACCCCGCCGAGGTGCAGCAGGACGCGCCCGTCGGCTGACGGCGTTCCCCCGCGCAGCAGTCGAGCCCCCGCCCTGTGACGGGCGGGGGCTCGACTGCTGCGGTCCTGGATCAGGTTCCCCAGGTGACCGGCAGGGTCTCCAGGGCGTGGTTGATCCCGCCCAGGTGCCAGGGGACCTCACTCTCGGGCACGGCGAGCCGGAGGTCGGGGAAGCGCCGTACCAGGCCGTCGATGGCGATCTCCAGTTCCATCCGGGTCAGTTGCTTGCCCAGGCACAGGTGCATGCCGTGGCCGAACGAGAGATGCGGGTTGTGGGAGCGGCCGAGGTCGAGGCGGTCCGGGTCGGGGAAGACCCTCTCGTCACGGTTGGCCGAGGAGATGGCGATCACCACGGCGTCCCCCTTGGCGATCTTCATCCCGCCGAGCTCCAGGTCCTCCACGGCGATGCGCGGGTTGCCGGCCGAGTCCGTGGAGAAGAGGTTGACGTGCCGCAGCAGTTCCTCGACCGCCTTCGGGATCCGGGAGCGGTCCTCGGCCAGCCAGTTCCACTGGTCGCGGTGGTGCGCGATGAGCGCCAGGACGGAGCTGGCGAGCTGGTTGGCCGTGGTGTCGAAGCCTGCCCCGATCAGGGTGAAGGCGAAGGTCACCAGCTCCGTCTCGCTGAGCCGGTCCCCGCTGTCCCTGGCCGTGATCAGATCCGACAGCAGGTCCTGGGTGGGGTTCTCGCGCTTCTCCGCGACGACCTCGACCATGTACTCGTTCAGCTTGGCCAGGCCGTTGACGGAGTCCGAGTCCTCGCCCTGGTCGTCGACGGTGACGAAGTCCCGCGCGTTGGCGGCGAACAGCCGCAGGACCCTCATCGGCACACCCAGCAGCTCACCGATGACGGTCAGCGGCATGGGCACGGTGAACCGCTCCACCAGGTCGACCGGTCCGCCGGACGCGGCGAGGCCGTCGAGCATCCCGTCGGCGATCCGCTGGATGCCCGGCCTCATCTGCTCGATGCGCCGTGCGGTGAACGCCCCGGCCGCGAGCCGGCGCAGCCGGGCGTGCTCGGACCCGTCCATGGAAATGATCATTTCGGGCGTCGAGGTCATCGCCCCGCCGATCCGGGGTGCGCCGGGCTTCACGGTCTCGGCCCGGCTCAGCCGGGGATCCGCCAGTGCCTCCCGGGCCTCGTCGTAGGCGGTCACGAGCCAGGCGTCCACGCCGCCCTCGGTACGCACCCGTACGACCGGCTGCCCGGCCCGCAGCCCGGCGTACTGCGGGGCGGGGCAGCGGTAGGACGAGCCGGCGAGGGGGAACACCTTCATGTCCCGGTCCTCATCGGTCACTGACTCGCTCCCGTACTCGGTCACGGACACAACAGCACCTCCACAGTTGACACGGTTGCGCGGCACCGTAGAAGGCGCTGCTGGACACGGGGTTGCTTCGGACTCGACCCGCTCAGGCCGCGTCCGCCGGAACGTCCGGACGCGGGGTGCGGCCCGGGACACAAGAGCGTGCGGGCGGCAGGGTGCCGTCCACGAGATAGCGGTGCACGACGGCGTCGACGTGCGGGTTGCCGCCCAGCACGTACACCTCGTGCTCTCCCGAGTCCTGGACGGTGAGCAGGTGGTGGCCGACCAGTTCGGCCATGGCCACACCGCCGTCGTAGTGGTCCATGGGGTCGCCGTCGGCCTGCACGATCAGGCCGGCGGCGTAGCCGTCGCGGGTGATCCGCACCGGCTCCTCGGCGGCCTCGAAGGTGCGGAAGGCACCCACCCACGGCGAGGCCCGGAGCACCCCGTAGCCGTACGGGAACCGCTTACGGAACTCCCGCATGTCCTGGTAGTAGACCTCCAGGTCGGACGGCCAGGCGTGCTCCAGCGTGATGGCCTCCAGGACGCCGACGCGCAGGTCGCCCTCGCTGTCCGCGGGCCGCCAGGTGCCCTGTTCGGCGAGCAGTTCGCGGCAGGCGTCCGGGTCGCCCTCGCGGGCCGCCCGGTGCACGCCGGCGACCAGGACGGCGAGGGTGGCCCACTGGCCGCGGTCGGCCGCCCGGTTGCCCACGGCCCCGTCGAACAGGGTCCGCAGCCTCACGGCGTCCTGCGGCAGCGACTCCAGGGCGGCGACCGCCTCCTCCACGGTGGTGAGCACCTGCTCGGCCGAGGCGCCGACGGCGAAGCCGGCGTGCCGCTCGCCGGTCCAGCGGGCCCACAGGTCGACGTTGCGCTGGACGGCGTCGCCCTGCTGGAGGAACTGCTCGCGCCACGTCCACTGCGGGCCGACGCAGGAGTCCAGGACCAGCCGGTCCAGGCCGGCCGGGAAGAGGCTGCCGTAGACGGCACCGACGTAGGCGCCGTACGCGTACCCGACGAAGCTGATCCGCTCCTCGCCGAGCACGGCACGGATCACGTCCATGTCCCGGGCGGTGTTGGGGGTGCTGATATGCGGGCGCAGGTCCCCGCCGCCCCGTGCGCAGGCCTCCTCGCGCAGCCGCATGTCCTCGGCCAGTCCGGCGAACACGGTGTCCGGCGGCCGGGAGTCGAACGGCTGCGCGGGGACGGACACTTCGGCGTACAGCCGGGTCGATCCGGCGGTGCCGCGCGGGTCGAAGCCGATGAGGTCGTAGACCTCCTCCAGGGGGGTTCCGGCGAACTTGCCGGGCAGTCCGAGGCCGTGCCCCCAGTCGCCGCCGGGGCCGCCGTTGACGGCCAGCAGGACACCGCGCCGGCGCGCCGGGTCGGTGGCGCGGCGGCGGCTCAGGGCGAGTGTGATCCGCTCGCCCCCGGGGTCGGTGTAGTCGCGGGGGACCTCGATCGTCGCATGCTCGGTCCGGTCGTCGTCCGATGCGGGCGACCATGCCGGCCGCTGTGTGTGGAACTCGCTCACCACCGCAAACCTCCGTTCTCGTCAGGGCGCCAGACTCGTAGCTGTGCCTCGAGGGGTACTGGAACGTTCCCGGACCGGCACGAACAGCGCCGCCACCAGTCCGGCCACGGCGAACAGGGCCGCCCAGGTGAGCGCCAGTCCGTAGCCGGAGGCGAGGGCGTCCGTGGTGTCCGCCCCGGCGGAGACGCGGGCGTCGACGCGGGCGGCGGACAGCGCGGCCAGGGTCACCAGACCGGCCGCGCTGCCGAGCTGCCGGGTGGTGTTGAGCAGCCCGGAGGCGAGCCCGGCCTGATGGGCGGGGAGTCCGGCGGTGGCGGCGTTCGTCGTGGCGTTGAGCACCGCGCCCATACCGAGGCCGAGGAGCACGGCGGGGCCCAGCACGTCCACGGTGTACGTGGCGCCCGCGTCCAGCCGGGCGAGCCAGAACAGTGCGACGGCGGACAGCGCGAGGCCGCCGAGCAGGACCGGGCGCGGTCCGGTGCGGGGAACGACCGAGGCGATGCCCCAGCCGCCGAGCGCCATGCCCAGGGACAGGGGCAGATAGCTCAGGCCGGTGACCAGCGGGCTGTAGCCGAGCACCTGTTGGAGCAGCAGGGTGAAGAAGTAGAAGGTGCTGAAGAGCGCGGCGATGCCGAAGAAGGCGACAAGGTTGGCGGCGGCCACGGAACGGTTGCGGAAGGTCTTGAGCGGCACCAGGGGGTGCCGGGCGAACCGTGCCTGGATCACCAGGAAGGCGGCGAGCAGCGCGGCGCCGGCCAGCAGCGGTCCGAGCACCCGCACGGAACCCCAGCCGTGCACATGCGACTCCGAGACCCCGTACACGGTGCCCATCAGCCCGAGCGTGACCGTGACGGCACCGGGGAGGTCGAGCCTGCGGTGGGCACGCCCCTCGCCCTTCGGCCGGGTCTCCGGTACGACCCAGCGGACGGCGGCGAGCAGGGCGATCCCGATGGGGACGTTGATCAGGAAGATCCACCGCCAGGAGAACCACTCGGTGATCACACCGCCGGCCAGCACCCCGATCGCCCCGGCCGTCCCGGATACGGCGCTCCACCAGCCGTAGGCCCGTGCCCGTGCGCCCGGTTCGGTGAAGGTCGTGCCGAGCACGGTGAGCGTGGCGGGCGCCATGACGGCGGCTCCGAGCCCCTGGAAGGCGCGGGCGAGGATCAGCGTGCCCGGGGCGTCGGCCATTCCGCCGACCGCGCTGGCGAGCGTGAACAAGGCGACTCCGCACAGGAAGATCCTGCGCTGGCCGAACAGGTCCGCGAGCCGTCCGCCCAGCAGCAGGAAGCCGCAGACCACCACGGTATAGGCGTTGTTGACGAGCTGCAGGTTGTGCCGGTCGAAGTCCAGGTCCCCCGCGATGACGGGCAGCGCCACGTTCACCACCGAGGCGTCGAGCACGTTCATGAACTGGCCCAGACAGCAGGCGACGAGCACCAGTCCGGTCCGGGGGGCGGCCCTGCCGGGCGGGGCGGGCGTCTGTCGCGTCCGATCGGTCACAGTCATGCGGGCACGCTGCGCCCCTTCGATGGACTGCCGCCGGACCGCGTGTCGACGCGCGCTCGAGCGCGGGTCCGCCCCCATGGGGCGCCGGGGTCGCGCGGGCCGGCGCGCGAGATCCCCTCCACCGGGAATGCAGGGATGTATCCCACAGTCCGGTGCCGTACTTCCGCACGGCCGGCCGACATTCCACGAGGAGAGCTCGCCATGGCCAAGATCACCTACAAGCATCCGAACGGTACCGTCACCATCGTCGACGTCCAGGCGCCCAACACGGTCATGCGCGGTGCGAAGCTCAACAACGTCGACGGCATCGAGGCCCAGTGCGGCGGCTCCGCCCAGTGCGGCACCTGCCATGTGTACGTCGACGAGGCGAACACGCTGCCGCTGCCCGAGATGGACTCCGTCGAGGACGACGTGCTGTACGGCACCGCCTGCGAGCGCACCGAGTTCAGCCGGCTGAGCTGCCAGTTGCCCGTCGGTGACGAGATCGACGGACTGCTGGTCCACCTGCCCGAGGCGCAGAGCTGATGGCCGCGCACGCGGTCGTCGTGGTCGGCGCGGGCCAGGCGGGGTTCGAAACGGCCTGCGCCCTTCGCAGCCGGGGCTTCCGGGGCCGGATCACGCTTATCGGCGACGAGCCGCCCGGGCCGTCCTACCGGCCGCCGCTGTCCAAGGGCTACTTGGCGGGCACGGTGGCGGCCGAGGAGATCGCGCTGCGGCCCCCGTCGTTCTACACCGAACAGGACATCGAGCTGCTGCCCGGCGACCGGGTGGCCTCCCTCGACCGCGAGCGGCGCACCGTCCTCCTGGAGTCCGGACTGCGGCTGCCGTACGACAACCTCGTCCTGGCCACCGGTTCCCGGCCCCGTAGCCTGCCCGTGCCCGGCGCCTCGCTGACCGGGGTGCTGTCGCTGCGCGGCCTGGCCGACGCCGAGGACCTGCGGCTGCGGCTCAGCGGGCCGCCCCGCAGACTCGTCGTGGTCGGCGCCGGCTTCATCGGCCTGGAGGTGGCGGCGACCGCCCGCGGCCTCGGCCACGACGTGACGGTGGTGGAGGCCCAGCCCCGGGCCCTGGCCCGCGCGCTCACCCCCACGACGTCGGACCGGATCGTCGCCGAGCACCGCGAGCGGGGCGTACGCGTCCTGCTGGGGCGCGAGGTGACCGCACTCTTCGGCGACGCCGAGGGCCGGGTCCAGGTCATGGAGCTGGACGGCGGCGAGCGGATCGCCGCGGACCTCGTCGTGGTCGGCGTCGGCGTCCTGCCGAACATCGAACTGGCTCTCGCCGCGGACCTGCTCGTCGGTGACGGCGTCGTCGTGGACGCGCAGCTGCGCACCAGCGACCCTGACATCTTCGCCCTCGGTGACTGCGCGCGCTTCCCGAGCCCGCGCGCGGGCCGCCATGTCCGGGTTGAGTCCGTCCAGAACGCCTCCGACCAGGCCAAGTGCGTGGCCGCCGCTGTCTGCGGCGAGCCCTACGCGTACACCGCCGTGCCCTGGTTCTGGTCCGAGCAGTACGCGCTGCGGCTGCAGATCGCGGGGCTGACGGCGCCCCACGACGAGACGGTCACCGTCGGCGACCTCGCCGACGGGAAGTTCTCCGTCTTCTGCTTCCGCGGGGGCCGGCTGACCGGCGTCGAGTCGGTGAACCGTCCCGCGGACCACGGCATTGCCCGGCGCCTGCTCACGGCCGGCACCGATCTGTCGCCCGGGACCGTCCGCGAGCCGGGCTTCGACCTCAAGAGACTCCCCCGCACCCCCACCACCCCCACCACCCCCACAGCTTCACCGTCCCGCACAACCATCCAGGAAAGGCTGTCCGTCCATGCCTGAAACCACGTCGGCGCCCGCGGGCGCGACCACCGGGGCCGATACCGCCCGGCGTCGGCCTCCGCGTCCGATCACCCTGAGAGTCCTCGGCGTCTGGCTGGCCGTACTCGCGGTCCTGGCCGGTGTCGGCACCGCGTCGGCCACGGCCGGCGAGACGTCCAGGCACCACGTCGGAGCCGTGTCGCTGGCCGGAACCTGGGACCTCACGGTGACCGTCCACACCCCTGACGGCGATTCCGTCGCCCACTCCCGCTTCGTCTTCCGCGCCGACCACCAGCTGACGGTCGAGGGGCCGGCCGACGAGAACGGTGCGCCCCAGTTCGCCGGCAGCGGCTTCTGGAGCGACAAGAACAACGGCACGTTCGCCTTCTACGTCACGCACCCGCCGGGCCCGCCGGGATCCCCGTACCCGGGCAAGGTGGAGGCGGTGCACATGGGGCGGATATCGGGGCAGCGGTTCGTCTCCCGGGCGTACGCCTTCGTCACCCCCGACGCGACCGCCGGCCCCCAGGGGCCGATCGACGTGGACGCCACCGCCGTCCGGGTGTCCTCCGCGGCCGGCTGACCCGGCTCCGGCCTCCTGCCCGCGCGCCCGCCTCCCGCTCCCCCGAGCGGAAGGCGGGCGCGGCTCGTGCTGCGCGGAGGTGCGCGGGCACGGAACGGCCCCGGCCCCCTCGTCCTTCTTCTTGTCCGTGAAGGACGACGAGGGGGCCGGGGCCGTTCCGGTGTGTCCGCCGGGTCAGTTGCCCCGGACGACCGGGAGACTGGTCAGCGTGTGGTTGATCTCCCCTGTGTGCCATGGCAGTTCACTCTCCGGCACCGCGAGCTTCAGGTCCGGGAAACGCCGCACGAGGCCCTCGATGGCGATCTCCATCTCCATGCGCCCCAGGTGCTTGCCCAGGCAGTAGTGCATCCCGTGGCCGAAGGAGATGTGCGGGTTGCGCTCGCGGCCGAGGTCGAGCCGGTCGGGCTCGTCGAAGACCTCGGGGTCGCGGTTGGCGGACGCCAGGGACAGCAGGACCGCGTCGCCCTTGGGGATCGTCACGTCGCCGACCTCGATTTCCTCGGCCGCGATGCGGGGGAAGCCCGAGGTGTCGGTGGCGAAGAGGTTGACGTGCCGCAGGAGCTCCTCTACGGCCTTGGGGATGCGGGAGTGGTCCTCGACCAGGTAGCGCCACTGCTCCTGGTGGTCGACCAGCAGGGCGAGCACGGAGTTCGCCAGCTGGTTGGCCGTGGTGTCGAAGCCCGCGCCGATCAGGGTGAATCCGAAGGTGACGAGTTCGGGCTCACTGAGGCGGTCGTCGTCGTCGCGGGCCGCGATTAGCTCGGACAGCATGTCGTCGGAGGGGTCGGCGCGCTTCTCCGCGATGAGCCCCACGATGTACTCGCTCAGCTTGCCCAGGGCGTGCAGTGACGCCTCGCCGCCGGCCCGGTCGTCGACGGTGGCGAAGGCACGCGCCCACTGTTCGAACTCCCGCAGGTCCTCGGCGGGTACGCCCAGGAGCTCCCCGATGACGGTCAGCGGCAGCGGCACCGCGAGCTGCTGGACGAGGTCGACGGTCCCGCCCTTGGCCTCCATGTCGTCCAGGAGCTCGTCCGTGACCCGCTGGACGTTCTCCCGCATCCGCTCCACCCGGCGCATGGTGAAGGCGCCGGCCACCAGTTTGCGCAGCCGGGAGTGCTCGGGCGCGTCCAGGGAGATGATCATCTCCGGGGTGGTGTGCATGGTGCCGCCCACCCGCGGAGCGCCCTCGCCGCAGGCCTGGGCACGGCTGAGCCGGGGGTCGGCGGACAGCCGCCGGACGTCCTCGTACCGCGTGATCAGCCAGGCGTCGACACCGCCCGCCGTGGGCACCTTCACCACCGGCTGTTCGGCGCGCAGCCGGCTGTAGGCGGGCGCGGGACCGCGGTAGCTGGATCCGTCGAAGGGGAAGGTGTGCGCCACCGGGCAGCCGGTGCCCTGGGGCGCCGTCTCCTGGGTGGCTGTCTCCTGGGTGACTGTCACGATGAAACCTCCGCTTGGCGTTACCGGTCGGGGCCAACGTACGTACCGCCGATGGAGGCCAAGTCGCCCGCAACTGGAGCGCTCGGGCCTGTGCCGGGGGACGGGAAGGGGGCGCCCGGGACCTCCCGGACGCCCCCTTCCGCCTCGCGGCGGACGCGTCTACTCCGCGGGGCCGAGCAGCACCGCCGAGTAGTTCTTGCGGGCCGCCGTGTCGTACTGGAGCGCCACGTGGCTGGTCGCGGACGTGACGTCCCGCCAGAACCGCTGCAGCGCGTGCCCCTCCCCGAGGCCGCCGGTGCCGGCCGCGCTCACCAGGAGTGCGACCGCCTCGCACAGGCTCTCCGCGGCGTAGGTGGCGTTGCGCTCGTTGCGCGCCATGTGCTCGGGCGTGAACAGCCGCCGGTCCAGGACCTGGGCGTTCTGCTCCACGAGGCCGCGCGCCGCGTCGATGCGTCCGGAGGCGCGTACGAACGTCAGCTCGGCGGTCTGGTTCCGCCGCCGGCCGGTGACCGATCCGGCCGCGGCCTCCAGGGCGCCTGCCGCCGCCCCGACGACCGGGGCGATGAAGGTGAGTCCGCCGACGGCCTGGAAGGGGACGTTGTGCGAGGGCACACCGGACGTGCTGTTGCGGCCCGTGAGCATGTCGGTCCGGTCGAAGGACAGGTGACCCGGCACGAACACGTCGTCGACGACGACCGTGTGGCTGCCGGTGGCCCGCATGCCGACGCTGTCCCACGTCTCCTGCACGCCGTACGAGCCGCGCGGCAGGGTGAAGAAGCGCAGCTGCGGCGGTCCCTCTCCGCCCCCGACGGCCGCGCAGAGCATGACCCAGTCGGCGAAGTCGATCCCGCTGACGTACGCCCACCGGCCGGTGACGCGCCAGCCGCCGTCGACGGGCCTGGCCCGCCCTGCGGGCATCAGCCCGGTCGCCACGACGGTGTCGGGGCTCGTCCCCCACAGCGCCTGGTGGCCCTCCTCGGGCAGGTGGGCGGCGAAGCGCGCCGAGTACGCGGCGAGCGAGGCGCACCACGCCGAAGCGGCACAGCCCTGGCCGACGGACACGACGGCGCGGGTCAGCTCGTCGAAGGAGCCCTCCGCGCCGCCGAACCGGGCGGCGACGAAGTGCCGGGCGAACCCGGCCTCCCGTATCGCGTCGGTGACCTCGTGGGACAGGACGCGTCCGGTGTCCGCGTCGCCGGCGTGCAGGGCCGCGAGCAGGCGGAGCCGGTCGGCGGCCTCGACGAGCCCGGTCCCCGCCGCGGCCGGGGCCTCGATGACGCCGGTGTCCACGCTCATGCCCCGGCCCCGTCCGCGACGGCCTGCGCGAAGCGCTCCAGCGTCTCGCCCGGGCTCGGCCCGTCGAGCGCCTTGAAGATCCGCTCGGCGCCCGGGCCGTGCCGGTCCAGCTCGACGTGGGCGAGCGACACCTTGGTGTGCTCCGCGTCGACGGCCTCGAAGTCGACCTCGATCCGGCTGGCGCCGTCGTCCGTGGGGATGGACTGCCAGTTGGGGTCGATCCGCCAGGTCATCGCGACCCTCCGGCCAGGCACCCACTCCAGCACCCGGCCCCACGCGATCTCGGTGCCCTCCACGTCCCACTCGTAGTAGCGCCCGCCCACGCCGGCCTCGAAGGCCAGTCCGGCGCGCTCCTTGCGGACCAGGATGTGGCTCGGCGGCCACCAGTCCGCGGGGCGCTCGGTGAAGACCTTGAAGCACTGGTCGGGCGTCGCCGCCACGGTCACCGACTTCCTGACGTCGGGCAGGGTCTGCGTCTGCTCGGGCACGGGGCCTCCTCGCTCCAGCCGGGTGTCCGCCCGGTCGCCGCATCGAATGGAGCCCACGCTGACGGCTTCCGCTAGGCCGTGTGTCGAGTTCGGCTCGAACAGGCGCCGTCCACCCCGGCTCCACCGCCGTCCGAGAACCCCGCAAGGAGACGGGCCCACCGTCGACCCAGCGTGGACCGGACCGAGACGAGCGATGGGGAGAGCACGATGACAGACACGGGACGACGAGTTGCCTTCGTCACCGGTGCGACCAGCGGGATCGGCCTCGCGGTGACCCAGCTGCTGGCCCGCCAGGGGGTCGCGGTGTTCGGGGTGGCGCGCAACGCCGAGAGCGTGAGCACCGTGGTCAAGGAGCTGCGCGAGGAGGGCCTGGAGGTGGCCGGGACCGTCTGTGACGTGACCTCTCTCGAACAGATCAAGGAGGCCGTGCGGGCCGCCGTGGCGGAGTACGGGCGCATCGACATCCTGGTCAACAACGCCGGCCGGGGCGGCGGCGGGGTGACCGCCGAGATCGAGGACTCCCTCTGGGACGACGTGATCGAGACGAACCTCAACGGCACCTTCCGTGTGACCCGCGAGGTCCTGAGCACCGGTCTCATGCGGGACGGCGACTGGGGTCGGATCATCAACATCGCCTCCACGGGCGGCAAGCAGGGCGTCGAGCTGGCCGCGCCGTACTCCGCGTCCAAGCACGGTGTCATCGGCTTCACCAAGGCCGTGGGCAAGGAGCTCGCCGCGACCGGCATCACCGTGAACGCCGTCTGCCCCGGCTATGTGGAGACCCCGATGGCGCAACGCGTGCGCCAGGGCTACGCGGGTCACTACGGGGTCAGCGAGCAGGAGATCCAGGACAAGTTCAACTCCAAGATCCCGCTGGGGCGTTACTCGACCCCCGAGGAGGTCGCCGGCCTGGTCGGCTACCTGGCCTCCGACACCGCCGCGTCCATCACCGCGCAGGCGCTGAACGTCTGCGGCGGCCTCGGAAACTACTGACGCGGACGCCCCCGCGGGCAGTCCGGCAACCACCGACCACGACGCCCTGTTGGCACGGGCGGAATCGGAGTATCTGACATGACCGCTGTGACCGCCGGCGCGCTGCTGGCCGAGCCCGACGTGGCCTCCTTCCGCGCCGCGATGGGCCGTTTCCCGACGGGCGTCACGCTGCTCACCCAGGGAAGCGGCGACGGCACCATCGTGATGACCCTCAACAGCCTGACCTCGGTGTCGCTCGACCCCATGCTGATCCTGGTGTCCGTGAAGGCGGACGGCCGCATGCGGCCGCGGATCTCGCGCGCCGGGAGTTTCGCGGTGAACGTCCTGACCGAGTCGCAGCGCGACCTGGCACAGGAGTTCTGCCGCCCCGACCGCTCGGAGGGCCGGGAGGCGATGCTGCGGCTCTCCGCCGAGGAGGGCGTCACGGGCAACGCGGTGCTCCCCGACGCGGAGGCGGCGTTCGAGTGCGTGCTGGACGCGGAGTACGCCGCCGGGGACCACACGCTCCTCGTCGGCCGGGTCGTCGCTCTGTCCGGTGGCCTGCCGGCCCCCGACCCGCTCCTCTTCCACCAGGGCCGCTTCGGCCGCCTGCCCGCCGCGGAGGCCGCCGCATGAGCACGGCCACCGCTGCGGGCATCGCACCGCCCGGCTCGCTGCTGCCGGTCGCCGACGGGGTGTACGCGTTCGTCCAGCCCGAAGGCGGCTGGTGCCTGAACAACGCCGGCCTGGTCGCCGGCCGGGACTCCGCCGTCCTCGTGGACACGGCGGCGACGGAGTCCCGCACCCGGCGGCTCCGCGAGGAGGTGGCCCGCGTCGTGCCGGGCGGGCCGGACCATGTCGTCAACACGCACTTCCACGGCGACCACACCTTCGGCAACGGGCAGTTCGCCCCGCGCGCGGTGATCGTGGCCCACGAGGGGACCAGGTCCGACACGGCGGAGGCCGGCCTCGGTCTGCGTCACCTGTGGCCCGGCGTGGAATGGGGCGAGACCCCTCTGACCCTGCCCACGCTCACCTTCCGCGACGAACTCACCCTGCACCACGGGGACATCCGCACCGAGCTGTTGCACGTGGGACCCGCCCATACGGCGAACGACGTCGTGGCGTGGGTGCCGGAGCGGTCCGTCCTGTTCACCGGCGACGTGGTCTGGTCGGGGGTGACGCCGTACATCCTGATGGGCTCCGTGACCGGTTCGCTGGAGGCCCTGGACCGGCTGCGGGCACTGGAGCCCGCGGTGGTGGTCCCCGGCCACGGTCCGGTCGGGGGCCCCGAGCTGATCGACGCCACCCGGGCCTACCTCGTCCGGGTGCGGGAGCTGGCCGTGGACGGCCTGCGGCGGGGCGTGGCCCCGCTGCGGGCCGCGCGGGAGGCGGACCTCGGGGAGTTCGGCGGTCTGCTGGACCCCGAACGGCTGGTCGGCAACCTGCACCGCGCCTACGCGGAACTGGAGGGCCTCGCCCCGGGTGCCCGCATCGACGTGGCCGCCTCGTTCAAGGAGATGGTCGCCTACAACGGCGGGCTGCCGGCCTGCCACGCGTGATCGCACACACCGCACATCTCGAAGAAGGAGGACTCGTCGATGGAGACGATGCTGCTGGACCGCGAGACGGTGGAGCCACCGCCCGTGACCCTTCCCGCCCTTCCCCTCGCCGCCGTACCCCTGTGGGTGCCGTTGCTGCTGGCCGGGGACCCCGACGACGACGGGAGCGAGCCGCACATCTGCCGGGGCATCGACTGAACGGCCGCCGGACACCACCCGGCACGTGGACGAGGGGCCCTGCGCGCAGGGCCCCTCGTCCACGTGCCGGGTGGTGGACCGAACGGAAGAACCGCTCAGACGGCGGGCGGGGCCACCGGGGTGTCACGGTGGATGACCCTCGACCGGGTCAGCAGCCCGCCGTCGCGGCGCACCAGCACGTCGTCCACGGTGAACGTCGGCTGGAAGGCGACCTTGCCCTCGCGGTCGGTCTGCGTGACCAGCGTGTAGTACGAGACGCGCAGGACGTCCGCGTCCGTCGCGTCGGGCTCGATGATCAGGTGGCCGAACCAGTGGCGTACGGCGATGTCCTGGTAGCGGGGCAGGCTGGCCCGCATCCCGGCGATCATCTCCGCCCGGCCGCTCTGGCGGTGCCCGCCCGCGTGCACGACCTCCCCGTCGTCCGTGAACGTGTCGGCGAACCCCTCGATGTCGAGGGCGTCGACCCGTCGCATCTGCTGGGCGTAGAAGGTCTGCACCTCCGCGTACAGGTCACCCGTGACCTGCTGACGGAGGGTCCCGACCGGCTGAGACATGGCGAACTCCCTTCGCGGCGGAGGCCCTCACGGCTGCCCGCCATGAACACCAGCCTGCCGGGGACGGCTGCAGTACCGCTGGAGAGGCGCTCGTGATCGCGCGGCGGAACGGACGGCCGAACGGGCGGACGCGAACGCCGTCGGGGCGGGCTCACGCGTCCCGCCAGGCCTCCCTGTTCCGCGCGACGTCGTAGACCCGCTCGACCTGTGTGGCGGTGAGCACCCCCGTCAGCGGGGCGAGGGCGGACAGCTGGCGCTCCCGGCAGACCCGGACACCGGCGGGGGTGGCGACGACCTCGAGCTCGGTGACCCCGGTGAACACGAGCACGGTCCGAACGGGTACGCCGAAGGCGCAGTGGCTCTGGAGCACCGCCCTCGCGCACCGGGCACCGGGACGGTCGTCGAGCGCGAAGGGCCGGGGTTCGCCGTCCCCGGTCCGCAGGGTCCCGTCGGCGATGCGTACGGACGCCCCTGGGTGGTGCTCGGTACTCACGGTGAACACGCCGCCCGGCCCGATGAGCAGGTGCCCGATCCAGGTACCGTCGGGCAGCGGCACGGAGTGCAGGACCCGCCAGCCGTGCCGGGTCAGGCGCCGGAGTTCGGACCCGACCCGCCGCTCCCCCGCCAGTGCGGTCCGGCGCGGGTCGGCCTCCCTGTGCAGCCGCAGGGCGCCGGTGGCCGCCCGCACGAGGGTGCCGGCGGCTGACTCGCCGAGCTGTTCGCGGAGTTCCTCACCGGCCCGCCGGGCGGCGAGGTCGTTCGCGGGCGTCAGGGCGGGCAGCAGCGCGGCCCGCCTCCCGGCCTCCTGCTCCTGCTCCTGCTCCTGCTCCTGCTCCTGCTCCTGCTCCTGCTCCTGCTCCTGCTCCTGCTCCTGCTGACCCTCGGGGACGGCGGGTGAGAGGTCCGGCGGCATCTCCGGTGCGGGCACGTCCTGTTGCGCCGCCTCCGGACCGGGAGCCGTCGCCGCCTCCGGGCCGGACGCGGGCGGACCGGACGCGTGGCCGGCCTCCGCCACGGCCTCCCCGCCCGTATCCCCGCCCGCGCCCCCGTCCCGGTCGGCGCCGGGCGCGACCGCCCGCTTCCGCATCCCGCGCATGGGCGGGATGCGCGGGACCTGCGGAGGGGTCCGCGGTGCCGGCGGGCCGGCCGGTGCGTCCTCGCCGACGAGGGCCGGCATGTCCGGGACCTGACGGGCGAGTGCGTCCAGCACGGCGTCGCGGTAGCGCGGGTGCAGCACCGTGATGGTGCCGTTGCCCAGATCCGCCCAGCCGATCGCGGTGCCGTCCGGAAGATTCACGTAGAGCCGGTCGTGCCCGAAGAGCTGCCATGACGTGACCTTGAGATCCTGCATCGTGCCCCCTCTGTTCACCGCTCCGGCATCCTGTCTCCCCCAGCCTGTACGGCGGTCCGGCCGTCGGACAGGGCGCAGAGCGGGCGCGCGGAATCGGGAGCACGGCATTCCGGAGCCGGCCCGGGGGCCGCAACGCCCCGGACCGGCTCCGGCCGCCCGGTCGGACCAGGGGGAGACCCGGCGCCGGATAGGCGTCCATCATGGCCTTCACTTCGCCCCTGACCTTGGAAACGGCCGCTTCGTCACCTGTACGTGCGGCTTCGACCACAAGATCGATCCACTGCGCGACCGCGCCCGTCTCGGACGCGGGGATGCCGCGGGAGGTGAGCGCCGGGGTGCCGATGCGGATCCCGGACGGGTCGAAGGGCTTACGGGGGTCGTACGGCACGGTGTGGTGGTTGACGACGATCCCCGCCCGGTCGAGCGCCTTGGCCACGACCTTGCCGGAGACCCCCTTGGCCGTGAGGTCGGCCAGCAGCACGTGGTTGTCCGTGCCGCCGGAGACGAGGTCGAAGCCGCGCGCCGCGAGTTCCTCGCCCAGCGCACGTGCGTTGGCGGCCACCTCGCGGGCGTACGCGGCGAATTCGGCTCCGGCCGCCCCGTGTCACGGCGGACGCCGTACGCGCCAGTCGCGGCAATCCGCACTTTACTGTGCGGACGGCCGGAAGCACGCGTGAACAGGGACGAAAGTGGGCAGCTACCCCGGGACCTGACGGGATTCGACGGTGGGGGACCGTAATGGAGTCGCGCGATCAGTCGGACATGCCCGAACACGGGCCCGGACCGTGGTCCGCCGCCCGGGACGGCCGGGGAGACGTGGAGCCGCCGCCTCCCCCGTCCCGGCCCCCGACGGCCGTACCGCCGCCCCCCGGGGCCCCGCTCCGCGCCGTCGCCGCGGGACTGCTCAGCCTCTCCGGACTGGGGCTGGGCCACGTCCTGGTGCGCCGCTGGGGCAGGGCGGCGGTGAGCTGGGCGGCGACCGCCGCGTTCCTCCTGGTGGCGCTGCCCGCGGATCCGGACGGCGTTCCCGCGCTCCTCGTGGCCGTCTACGTCCTGCTGCTCGTCCTCGCGGGCGCCGACGCGGCCCGCATCGCACTGCGCACGGAGTTCGGAGGGTGGCCCCGGCCGGCACTGGCGGCGGTGGTCGGGCTGGCCCTGCTCGCCGTCCCGGTCGCCGCGACGTCGGCATACGGCTCGGCGAGGGACGAGGCGAGGGAACAGGAGTTGCTCGACCGCCTGAGGGAGGGCGACGAGCTGGTCACGAAGGCCGCGAAGAACTCGTTCGCCCTCTCCGGGCCCGACTACCGCTACGCGCTCACGCTCTACCGCGAACTGGGGGAGGACCACCCCGGCTCGCGGGCGGCCGCCCTGGTGCCCGAGCGCCTGGAGGCCTACTACACCGCGATCTCCACCCCGTACCGCGCGAAGGACTACTGCGCGGCGATCGACCCGCTGACGTTTCTGCGGACCCTGCCCGACACGGTGGACCGGAAGCTGCTCGGCGACCTCCCCGGCAGGGCCGACGCGCCGCTGGCCGAGTCCCTGTACGCGTGCGGTGTCTCGCGTCTGAACGGTTCGGGGACGGAGTCCGGCGGCACGGAACTGACCGCCCTGCTGCGCACGTTCCCCGATTCCGCCCAGGCCGGACAGGTGGGTCCGGCGGTCAGCGGGAAGATCCGGCAGCAGGTGGCGGACCTGAAGGGCGAGGACCCGTGCGCCGTCACCGACGGACTGCGCCGCACGAGCACGCTGGTCGCCGGTCTTCCCGGGACGTCCTCGCCCGCCCTGAGTACGCAGGCGGCCGCGGGGGTCCGCGACGGTGTGTACGCCTGCGGGGTCGACGAGTTCGAGGACGGCAGGTTCAGCGAGGCGCGGCAGACCCTGACGGACTTCGCGGACGCCTACACGGGCGACCGACGCCGGGGGCACGCCGAGGACATCGCCGTCGCCGCCGAGATAGCGGAGGTCCGCCCGGCGGCCGGCAAGCGGCTGCCGCCGTCGGGCGGGGCCGGGGGCACCCGCATGGAACTCGTCATCAGCAACGACGCCCCCAACGGCGTGGAGGTGCTGTACACCGGCCCGGTCACCGGCACGGTGAACCTGAAGCCGTGCGGAAGCTGCGACCGGTACAGCAGCGAGGCCACCGGAGCGGCCCGCGCCTGCCGGGCGAGCGGGACGTCGTACCCGAAGGCCAGGCTGCGGCTCCCGGCGGGCGAGTACCACTTCCTGTACAAGCACGACACGGGCGCGTCGACCGAGGTGGACAGCTACGCATCCGGTTCCAAGGTCAAGCCGGGCTACTCGTACACGAGTTGCACGTACGTCATCGAGAGGGACAGGTACGGGCTGGACCTGCCGTCGCTCCCGGACCCGCTGAAACCGGCGTCGCTGGTCCGCTGACGGGGGCGCCTGACCCGACGGCTCGGCTCAGGCCGGCGAACGCTTCCGGGTGCCCGCGGCGGTCTTCTCCGCCGCGGCCCCGGTCGTCGTCTTCTTCCGCGCCGTCTTGGGGGCCGCCTTCTCGGCCGGGGCCTTCTTCGCCGTCGTCCGTCCGGTGGCCGCCTTCTTCGCCGGGGCCTTCTTCGTCGCGGACTTCTTCGCCGCGGACTTCGCGGGTGCGGTCCCCTTCCGTGCGCCCCCGCCCTGCGCCGCCTTCTTCCCGGCCGTGCCGCCGGCCCCGCCCGGACGGGGAGTCCGGCCCTCTATCGGGTGGACGTCGGCGTGCTTGCCGTCCTCCCGCTCCCCCTTGGACTCCTCGGCCGCCCGCACA
This sequence comes from Streptomyces sp. NBC_01341, assembly GCF_035946055.1. NCBI lineage: Bacteria > Bacillati > Actinomycetota > Actinomycetes > Kitasatosporales > Streptomycetaceae > Streptomyces > Streptomyces sp. NBC_01341. The sequence goes on from NZ_CP108364.1 coordinate 2,545,590, forward strand.
CTGTTCTCCAGCGCCGCCATCAGGTCGATCACCTTGCCGCCGGTCTCCTCGGCCTCCTCCTCCGCGACGGGTTCACCGGCGGCCTTCGCCGCGACGAGCTCCTCGACCGCCTCGCGGTAGTCGTCGTGGAGCGTGTCGAGGTCGGCCTCCCCGAGCGTGTTCATCAGGGCGTCGGCCAGGTCGAGTTCGGCGTCGCGGATCTTGACCCCGGAGTCCGGCGCGACATCCTCGGGGGCACGGATCTCGTCCGGCCAGAGCAGGCCGTGCATCGCGATCACGTCACCGGTCACCCGCAGCATGCCGAGGCGCTCCCGGCCGCGGAGCGCGTACTTCGCCACGGCCACCTTCCCGCTGCGCCTCAGCGCCTCGCGCAGCAGGGCGTAGGGCTTGGAGGCGGGGACCCCGTTGGCCTGGAGGTAGTAGGCGGAGTCCAGCTGGAGGGGATCGATCGCCGACGAGGGTACGAACCCCTCGATCTCGATGGTCTTGGCGGTGGGGAGCGGGAGCGAGGCGAGGTCCTCGTCGGTCACGGGGATCACCGTGCCGTCCTCCCCCTCGAAGGCCTTGACCGTCTCGGAGGCGGGGACCTCCTCCTCGTCCAGCTCGCACACCTTGCGGTACCGGATGCGGCCGCCGTCGGAGAGGTGGATCTGCCGGAAGGAGATGGCGTGGTTCTCCGTGGCGTTCATGAGCTTGACGGGGATGCTGACCAGTCCGAAGGAAATGGCGCCGTTCCAGATGGACCTCACCGTTCACCCCTTACGCCCGCACTGACCGCATCGGTACGATTTCGTGTGATTCTTATCGTATGACGCCGATCACGGAGGTGGAGGGGCGGCGCCTGGCGCTCAGCAACCTCGACAAGGTGCTGTACCCGGCGACCGGGACCACCAAGGGCGAGGTGCTGCACTACTACGCGGCCACGGCGGCGGACGCGATGCTCCCGCACCTGCGGGGCCGCCCGCTGTCCTTCCTCAGATATCCGGACGGACCCGAGGGGCTGCGCTTCTTCACCAAGAATCCACCGCCGGGTACACCCGACTGGGTGCGTACGGCCCCAGTCCCCCGCCACGACGAGCCGGAGGCCCGCCAGGTGCTCGTGGAGGACCTGCCCTCGCTGGTGTGGGCGGCCAACCTGGTGGTCGAGTTCCACACCCACCAGTGGCGGCAGGACTCCCCCGCGCGCGCCGATCTGATGGTGTTCGACCTCGATCCCGGACCGCCCGCGAGCATCCTCGAATGCCGCACGGTCGCCCTCTGGCTGCGCGAGCGGCTGGCCGCCGACGGGCTGTCCTCGTACGGGAAGACCTCCGGCTCCAAGGGACTGCATCTGCTCGTTCCTCTGGAGCCCACACCCTCCGAGGAGGTCACGGCGTACGCGAAGGGCCTGGCCGTCGAGGCGCGGGGCGCCCTGCCCGAGCTGGCCGTGTACCGGATGACCCGGGCGCTCCGGCCCGGGAAGGTGTTCGTGGACTTCAGCCAGAACGCCGCCGCGAAGACCACCGCCGCCCCGTACACCCTGCGCGCGAAGGGCCGCCCGACCGTCTCCGCGCCCGTCACCTGGGACGAGATCGAGGCGTGCGGGGACCCGGACGAGCTGGTGTTCCTGGCCGGCGACATGCCCGCACGGCTGGACCGGTACGGCGATCTGCTCGGCCCGCTGAACGATCCGGGGCAGGCCCGGCCCCTGCCCGGCGACTGAGGGGAGCAGAACGCACACAGCCTGTTCACAGCCCCGGCGGGTGCGGCGGGGAAAGGCCGCAAGTGAGGGGTGGACTGTCCTGGCGGTGGTGCACACTCTGCCCAGACGCTGCTTCTCGGACTCGGTTCCGGGAGCGGAGAAAAAACACGGGGAGGGTGTGGCGTGTTCGCGGGGATCGACGAGGTCGACTGGGCCTCGATGGAGCATGCCTACGGCCCGGCGGACGACGTGCCGGGCCTCCTCCACGGGCTCGCGTCGGCCGATCCGGCGGAGCGGGAGAGCGCGCTGGACGGGATGTACGGCGCGGTGCACCACCAGGGCGACGTGTACGCCTGCACCCTCGCCTGCATCCCCTTCCTCTTCGAGCTGGCCGCGCATCCGGGGATACGCGACCGGGGCGGCATAGTCGAGCTGCTCACGAGCATCGGCGGCATCGACCTGGACGAGACCGACGAGGACGACCTGGCCGAGCTGGACGAGGACGAGATCGAGGGAGTCGCGAACTACGCGATGGCGGCGGCCGCCGTCTCCGCCGGCTCCTCGGTGTTCTTCGAGCTGGTCGCCGACGAGGACCCCGGGGTGCGTCTCGCGGCCCCGCTGGCCCTCGCCACGCTGCACGGCCGGCCGGTGCGGGTGCTCGCCCTGCTGCGGGAGCGGCTCCCGGTGGAGACGGACGACGAGGTGCGGCTCGCGCTCGTCGAGGCCGCCGGCCGGGTCGCGCTGCGCCACCGGCCGCTCGCGGGGCAGGCGGCGGACTGGCTGAGCAGGCTCGCCGCCGAGGCCTACCCGCCGGGGTTGCGACTCGCGGCCCTCGCCCAGCTGGCCAGATGTGCCCCGGACGCGCTGCCCGGCGATGTCGTTCGGGTGGTCTCGGGGCTGCTGCGTGAGCTGCGTTCCCGGCCCGCCGCCCCGGAGCCGTCGCCCTCGCCCGCGCCGGGCGCGGACGACGCGGCGGGCGACCGGACCACCGCGCCCACGCTGGTGGGACAGCTGCGGGCGCTGTCCGCCGAGGAGTCCGCGGGCCGCAGCACCCCGTGGGCCGCCGACCTGCTGCGGACCCTGCACAGCGGCCTGGACGACCGGGTAGCGGACCGCACGGCGCTGCTGGCGGACCAGTTGGGCAGCCCGGACCCCTGGCAGCGCATCGACGCCGTACGGATGAGCGGCGGGCTGATGCGGGCCTGGCGCGGTTCGTACGACGAACTGGTGCGGCTGGTGGGTGTGCAGCTGGCCGATCCGGAGCCGCGCCTCGCCGACGCCGCCTCGCACGTGCTGGAGGAGCTCTTCGCCCTGGCCGCACCGGCGGCCGACGCCCTGGCCGCGCGGGTGGCGGCGGATCCGGGGTCCTGGGTGAAGGAGTGGGCGAGCGGGCCGCCCGGCCTCGGCTCGTCGGTGAAGGCGCTGGCCAGGCTCGGCGACGCCCGGGTCCTGCCCGCGCTCGCGGCGGCGCTGGAACGGCCGGAGGTCCCGCACGACGTGGGCTTCGCGATCGGTCACCTCGGGGCGGCGGCGGCGCCGCTGGCCGGGGTGCTGCGACGCAGGCTGGGCGAGCTCGGCCTGGACGAGGGTGCCTACGACCGGGCGAGTCCGCTGCTCGGCGGGCTGACCGCCCTGCGGGCGGGCGAGGCCGCCCCGGAGGTGCTGCGGGTGCTGCGGGGGGCTCCCGAGTACCGGGGGGAGTGGCTGCGCACGGCCGCACTGCGGGCGCTGGGTTCGTTCGGCCCCGATGCGGAGTGCGCCGTGCCCGAGCTGCGCCGTCTGATCGCCCGGCCGGGCACCGCGGCCGCGACGGAGGCGGCCGAGGCCCTGTGGGCGGTCACCGGGGACACCCGGGCCGTGCTTCCGGTGCTGGCGGAGGGTCTGCGCACCGAGCAGGTGCACGACGCCCGGGCGGCGGCGAGCGCGCTGGGGGCCCTGGGCAGGAGCGCCGGGGTGGTGGCGCCGCGGCTGCGGGCCCTGCTGGAGCACGACGAGCTGTGGCTGCGCGTCGAGGCGGCGATCGCGTTGTGGAAGGTCTCGGGCCGGACCGGTGACGTGGTGCCGGTGCTGCTCTCGGCCTGGGAGAGGAACCGTCACGCCAGAGTCCGGGTCGCGGAATGCCTGGCGCGGATGGGGCCCGCTGGGGCAGGGTCGGACGCGACGCGGGTGCTGCGTGCGGAGCTCCACTCCGTACGCCGCCACAACGCGATGGACGGCGGCTACGGCAGTCACGACACTCTTGAGGACGAGAAGCTGCTGGCGCTCTGCCGGCGGGCACTTCGGGAAGACACGGGGAAGGGATCCACATCATGATCATTTTCGGTACCAAGGGCTACCTCTACCAGTTGGCGGTCCTGACGATGGTGTGCGGCTGGTGCGGGAACCCCGCCGCGCACACCCTGCGCAAGCGGGTCACCAAGTTCACGCTGTTCTTCGTCCCGCTGTTCCCCTTCTCCACGAAGTACGCGACCCAGTGCACCTTCTGCGGCGGGGAGCGGAAGATACCGAAGGAGCAGGCCGACCAGCTTCTGGCCCAGGCGGCGCACGGCGGGCAGGACGGCAATCCGTACGGCGCGGCGCAGCAGCAGCCCGGTTTCGCGCCTCCTCCCGGCCAGAACCCGTACCAGCACTGAGCCCGGCCCCGTGCGCCCGCCGACGGGTGTCACGAAGCTGACATAAGGGAAATAACACCCGGCGCTTGCTACGTTGCGGGGCATGACCGCAACGACGGCGGAGGCACGACCGCCCGAGCTACGCCTGCCCAAGCGGCGCGGCGTGGAGCTCTCGCTCCTGATCGGGGCCGTGCTCATCTCCGTCTACGGCTACGCGGCCGTCGGCCTCGCCCGGAACGACGCCGTACCCCCCGATGTCGCCGGGTACGGCGCCGGTCTCGGCCTCCTCGCCCTGCTCGCCCATCTCGCGGTCCGCTTCCGTGCGCCCTTCGCCGATCCGCTGCTGCTGCCCATCGCGGTCCTGCTGAACGGGCTCGGCCTGGTGCTGATCTACCGTCTCGACCTGGAGACACCCAGGAACCAGGCGGCGACGACCCAGCTGATCTGGTCGACGCTCGGCGTCGCCTTCTTCATCGCCGTGGTCGTCGTCCTGCGCGACCACCGGGTGCTCCAGCGCTACGCCTATCTGTCGGTCGCGGTGGCGCTGGTGCTGTTGATCGTCCCGATCTTCTTCCCCGCGGTGAACGGCGCGAAGATCTGGATCCGGATCGGCGGACTCTCCTTCCAGCCCGGCGAGTTCGCCAAGATCCTGCTCGCCGTGTTCTTCGCCGCCTACCTTGCGGCGAACCGCAACGCGCTGGCGTACACCGGCCGCAGGGTCTGGAAGCTCCAGCTCCCCACCGGCCGGGTCCTGGGCCCGATCGTCGCGATCTGGCTGCTCAGCGTCGGCGTGCTCGTCCTCGAACGGGACCTCGGCACCTCGCTCCTCTTCTTCGGCCTGTTCGTGATCCTGCTGTACGTCGCCACCGGCCGTACCGGATGGATCGCCGTCGGCCTGCTGCTCGCCGCCGCAGGCGCCTTCGTCGTCGGCTCGTTCGAACCCCATGTGCACAGCCGCGTGGAGGACTGGCTGAACCCGTACGCCACGATCGAGGCCGGGCAGGGGCCGAGCCAGCTCGCCCAGTCCCTCTTCGCGTTCGCCGCAGGCGGGCTGTTCGGCACCGGGCTGGGGCTCGGGCACTCCATCCTCATCGGCTTCGCGGCCAAGTCCGACTTCATCCTGGCGACCGCGGGCGAGGAGCTCGGCCTGGCCGGCCTCACCGCGGTCTTCCTGCTGTACGCGCTGCTCGTGGCCCGCGGCTTCCGGGCCGGCCTGGCTCTGCGGGACCCCTTCGGACGGCTGCTGTCCATCGGCCTCGCCTCGATCCTGGCACTCCAGGTCTTCGTCATCGCGGGCGGGGTGATGGGGCTGATCCCGTTGACCGGGATGGCGATGCCGTTCCTGGCCCAGGGCGGTTCGTCGGTCGTCACCAACTGGATCATCGTGGCCCTGCTGATCCGGGTCAGCGACGTGGCACGCACCCCCGACCCCGATGCCGCCGCCGAGCGGGAGGAACCGTGATCCGCTACATCCGGCGGGCCGCCGGATTCTGCCTGCTCCTGCTCGTGGCCCTCCTCGCGAACGCCGCCCGCGTCCAGATCTTCGAGGCGGACGAGCTCAACTCCAACTCCGCCAACCGCCGCACCACCATCGACCGTTACGACCGGCCGCGCGGCAACATCCTGGTCGGCGACGAATCCGTCACGGGTTCCCGGGACACCGGGGAACAGCTCGCGTACGAACGCACCTACCGCCACGGCCCGCTGTACGCACCCGTGACCGGCTACGCCTCGCAGACCTACGGCACGACGCTGCTGGAGAACGCCGAGGACGGCATCCTCTCCGGGACCGACCCGATCCTCGCCCCGCTCCCGCTGTGGGGCGACGTCACCCGAAGCCGGCAGCCGGGCGGAGACGTCGTGACCACCATCGACGCCTCGGCACAGCGGGCCGCGTACGAGGGGCTGGACGGCCGGCGCGGGGCGGTCGCGGCGCTGGACCCGGCCACGGGCCGCATCCTGGCCCTCGTCACCTCCCCCTCGTACGACCCCGAGGTGCTCTCCGGCACCGGGTCGTCCGTCACCGACGCCTGGACCCGGCTCAACCGCGCGCCGGGCCAGCCGCTGCTCAACCGCGCCATCCGGGAGACCTATCCGCCCGGCTCCACCTTCAAGATCGTGACTGCGGCGGCGGCGCTGGACGCGCGGGTGGTCACCGATCCGGACGCCGACACGGACACCCCGTCCCCGTACGTCCTGCCCGGCACGTCCACCGTGCTGCCCGACGAGGCACGGGGCTGCCGGAAGGCGTCCCTGGCGGAGGCGATCCGGGTGTCCTGCAACACCGTGATGGCGCACCTCGGCGTCGAGGTGGGGCTGGAGGGGATGCTGGAGGCGGTGGGCAGGTTCGGGTTCAACGACAACGACCTCAAGATCCCCTCCCGGGTGGCCCGCAGCAACTTCGACTCGGACATGACGGACGACCAGCTGGCCCTGTCCTCCATCGGCCAGTTCGACACGGCGGCGACCCCCCTCCAGATGGCGATGGTCGCCTCGGCCGTGGCCAACGGCGGCGAACTCATGCGCCCCCGGCTGGTGGACCGGGTGACCACCGACGACGGCGACACGGTCCGGCAGCCGGGCAACGAGTCGTACCACCGTGCGATGAACCCGGCCACGGCCCAGCAGCTCCAGCGGATGATGGTCGACGTCGTGGAGAACGGGACGGGGACGAACGGGGCCATCGACGGGGTGACGGTCGGCGGCAAGACAGGCACCGCCCAGCACGGCGTCGGCAACTCGGGGATCCCCTACGCCTGGTTCATCTCCTGGGCGCAGGCACCGGACTCCGGCCGGCCGGCGGTCGCCGTCGCTGTGGTCGTGGAGGACGCGTCGGCGGTCCGGGCCGATGTCAGCGGCGGCGGCGACGCCGCGCCTATCGCCCGGGCGGTGATGGAGGCGGCCCTGGAGGACTGAGACTGGATTCCATGACCTCGGCCCTCGAAGCGGCTCTCGCCCGGATCGACCTGCTCGACCCCCAGCTGTGCGCCTTCTCCGAGGTGTGGCACGAGGAGGCGCGCGCCCGTGCGGAGTCCGCCGCCCGTCTCCCGCTCGCCGGGCTGCCGTTCGCGGTGAAGGGCCGCACCGGCATCCGCTCGTACGCGGCCCGCCGCCTTATCGCGGCCGGCGGGGTTCCGGTGGGTGCCACGTCCGTCCCCGGCCCCGGCACGGGGTGGCGGACATGGGGACAGGGGGCCCATGGCCGTACGGTCAATCCCTGGCGTGCCGACCGGACTCCGGGCGGTTCGTCGGCGGGAGCCGCAGTGGCGGTCGCGGCCGGCATGGTGGATCTGGCGACGGGCGGTGACGGCGCGGGATCGGTGCGGATCCCGGCGGCCTGGTGCGGGGTGTTCGGCCTCAAGACCACGACGGGCCTGCTCCTCTCCCCCGACCGCACGGGGCTCGCTTCCCCCGGGGTGATCGCGAGTTCGGCCGCACGGGCGGAGACGTTCCTGCGCCACGTCCTCGACGGATACGCCCCGCGGCCCGCGCGGCTCCCGGTCCCGGCCGTCCACAGCCCGGACCTGGGCTTCGCCGACGTCGACCCGGACGTGGCCGAGGTGACACGGAAGGCGGTGGACCGGCTGGTGGCGGCCGGGGCGGTCCGCCTGGTGCCGGGCACCTGCGAACTGCTCGACCCCGCCGACGCCTGGGCAGCGGTGCGCGCGGGCAGCCCGGCGTCCGCGAAGCGTCTCCGCGCCGCCAACGACCGGACCCTCGACGCCTTCTTCGCCCGTACGCCCCTGCTGCTCACCCCGGTCACGCCCAACCGACCGCATGGGCACGACGGTCCGGGCGACGTCTACTCCACGGCCCTCACCTGGGCGTTCAACCTCAGCGGCCATCCCGCGGCGAGTCTCCCCGCGGGCTTCACACCGGACGGCTGCCCCGCTGGCCTGCAACTGGTGACCGCCCGGGGTGCGGACGCGGAGCTCCTGGGCATGGCGTGTGCCCTGGAAGCCGCGCTTCGCTGACGTGGCTCTCGGCCGGGCGGCACGCCGTCGGATGCGAGGAGCGGCGCCGCCCTCAGCCCAGCGGCTCGCGCCTCTGCCGCCACGATGCCGGGACCCGCTCGATCCCGGTCGCCGCCCCGACCACACCCCCGGTGATGGCGCAGGTCGTGTCCACGTCCCCGAAGCCCTCCGCCGTCGACCACAGGGCCGCCTCCAGGTCGCCCAGGTGCCGGGCCGCGGTCCACAGCGCGAACGGCACCGTGTCGTCGGCCCTGATCCGCCGCCCGTTGCCCAGGAGGTCGGCGGCCTTCCAGGGCTCCGTGGAGAACGGCACCTCCGCGGCGCGGAGCACTCCCTCGCGCACGTGAACTCCCCCCGCACCGACAGCGCGGCGGCCACGGCGACCGCGACCGCCCCTGCGACCCCCTCCGGGTGTGCGTGGGTGACGACCGCCGAGAGTTCCGCCTGCTCGGCGACCCGTCCGAGGTCCGCGTGGAAGTACGCCCCGAGCGGGGCGACGCGCATGGCGGCGCCGTTGCCGAGGCTGCCACCCTCGAACAACCCGGGCGCCAGGGTGCGCCAGTCACCTCGACGCGGACCGGGCCCGGGGGTACGGGCACGGCATGCACGTGCTCCTCCCGGACCTGCTGAACTCTCCTAGGCCAGGGCGTAGCACAGCGCGAGGCGGTCCTGCTCCACCTGCCCGCACTCGTCCAGGACCCGCTGGAGGGCCAGCGCCAGCGCGGTGTCGTCGGTCCAGTGCCACACCGGCTCGTGCGGGGTGCGGCGCGCCCGGACCTCCGCGTACGCCTGTCGTGGCGGCCGGAAGAGCGGGAACCAGCGCTCCCCGAAGGCGTCACCGAGCGCGAGCGCTTCGAGACTGCGGCGCGCCGCGGCGCGATCTCCTGTGCCCGGGGTCGAGTTCATGCCCGCCATCCTCGCGTCACCGGCCCGCCGCGTACATCCCTTTTCGCCCGGGCCCCGGGCGGCAGGACGGACCACGCCCCTGCCGCCGTCAGCACACCGGGGGTTCCCGGCGTATGGAGCGCTCACCCGTGCGCGCGGCCCTCCGCTATGGCGTCGGCGACCTCCGCGACCCGCTCCTGCTCCTCCACCGCGAAGCGGTCCCGGTCGAGCTGTTCGGCTATCTCCTCGTCCTGGGCCATCAGGAGGTCCAGGTTCGAGTCGCCCAGCTCGAAGACGCCCATGTCGACGTAGGCCTTCTGGAGCCGCTCGCCCCAGAGGCCGATGTCCTTGACGCACGGGACGATCCGGCTGAAGAGCAGTTTGCGGAAGAGCTGCAGGTATTCGGAGTGCTCGGAGAGGTCCTTGGCCTCCTGCTTGCCGATGCCGAAGTTCTCCAGGACCTCGACGCCGCTGAGCCGGTCGCGCATCAGGTAGCAGCCCTCGATGACGAACTCCTCGCGCTCGCGCAGTTCGGCGTCGCTCAGCTGCTTGTAGTAGTCGCGCAGCGCCATCCGGCCGAAGGCGACGTGCCGCGCCTCGTCCTGCATGACGTAGGCGAGGATCTGCTTGGGGAGCGGCCGGGTGGTGGTGTCGCGGATCATGCCGAACGCGGCCAGCGCGAGACCTTCGATGAGCACCTGCATGCCGAGGTAGGGCATGTCCCAGCGGGAGTCGCGCAGGGTGTCGCCGAGCAGTCCCTGGAGGTTGTCGTTGACCGGGTAGAGCATTCCGATCTTCTCGTGCAGGAAGCGGCCGTAGATCTCCGCGTGCCGCGCCTCGTCCATCGTCTGCGTGGCGGAGTAGAACTTCGCGTCCAGGTCGGGGACCGCCTCGACGATGCGGGCCGCGCACACCATGGCGCCCTGCTCACCGTGCAGGAACTGGCTGAACTGCCAGGAGGTGTAGTGCTTGCGAAGTTCACCGCGATCCCGTTCGGTCATCTTCGCCCAGTGCGGCGTCCCGTGGAGCGTGAGGGCCTCGTCCGGGGTCCCGAGGGGGTCCGCGGGGTCGACCTCCAGACTCCAGTCGATGCGCTTGTTGCCGTCCCACTGCTTGTCCTTGCCCTTCTGGTAGAGGGCGAGGAGGCGTTCGCGGCCGTCGTCGTAGTCCCAACTGAAACGGGCCGCACCCGTGGCAGGAACCTGCCACGTCGGGGACGGGGGCGGGGTGATGTAGAGGTCGTGTGTCGACACGGACAGCTCCTTCGCCTGGCGAGGATCGTACGTTCCGTGGTGCTGCGGTCAGTTGGCAGGTTCACACGTTGCTAGACACGCGGTCAACAAGTCGCGCACAAGGGATTGACTGGCTTGCTGACAGGCAGTCTCATAATCCTGAGCAGAGAATCGACCGCCGGTAACCCATGTGCGAGGGGCCCACAGCCATGACGACAGTGACGGACGAGGACATCCAGGCCCTGCGCGACGCGCTCGGCCCGCTCAAGGACCGCGAACAGGTCGCCGCACGGCTGCTGGAGGCCTCGGCCAAGCACTCCTTCGACCCGGACACCGAACTCGACTGGGACTCGGCCGTGGAGGACGGCAAGTGGTTCTGGCCGCCGGAGCTGGTCTCCCTCTACGACACCCCGCTGTGGCGGAAGATGTCCGAGGACCAGCGGATGGAGCTGGCCCGCCACGAGGCGGCGTCGCTGGCCTCCCTCGGCATCTGGTTCGAGATCATCCTCATGCAGCTGCTCGTCCGGCACATCTACGACAAGTCCGTGACCAGCAAGCACGTCCGATACGCCCTCACCGAGATAGCGGACGAGTGCCGGCACTCGATGATGTTCGCCCGCATGATCGAGTGGGGCGGCGCTCCCGCCTACCCCGTGCCGACGCGCTACCACAATCTGGCGCGGGTACTGAAGACCGTCTCCACCACCCCCGGTTCCTTCGCCGCGACCCTGCTCGGCGAGGAGATCCTGGACTGGATGCAGCGGCTCACCTTCCCCGACGAGCGCGTCCAGTCGCTCGTACGCGGAGTGACCCGCATCCACGTCGTCGAGGAGGCACGTCATGTGCGGTACGCACGCGAGGAGTTGCGTCGCCAGATGGTGACCGCGCCCGCCTGGGAGCGGCGCATGACCAGGCTGAGCTGCGGGGAGGCCGCGCGCGTCTTCTCCGTCTGCTTCGTCAACCCTCAGGTGTACGACCACGTCGGTCTGGACCGCCACCAGGCCGTCGCCCAGGTGAAGGCGAGCGGGCACCGGGCCGAGGTCATGCAGACGGGGGCGAAGCGGCTCACCGACTTCTTCGACGACATCGGGGTGCTCAACGGCGTCGGGCGCAGGCTGTGGAAGAGCTCGGGTCTGCTGGCCTGAGGCCGCTCCCCCTTCCGGAGGGAGCGCTTAGGCTTCGGAGTATGACCTCCGCACCCGCAGCACCGCCGGCCCGCGCGTACCGACGGCTCGGTGTCGAGGAGCGCCGCACCCAACTGCTCGGCGCGGCGCTCACGCTCTTCGCGCACCGGGCGCCGGACGACGTCTCGATCGACGAGGTGGCGGTCGCGGCCGGGGTCTCCCGTCCGCTCGTCTACCGCTACTTCCCCGGCGGCAGGCAGCAGTTGTACGAGGCGGCCCTCGGGTCCGCCGCCGACCAGCTCACGCTGTGCTTCGCGGAACCCGCCGCCGGCCCGCCGACCGAGCGGGTGAGCCGGGTCCTGGACCGCTACCTCGGCTTCGTCGACCAGCACGACGCCGGTTTCAGCGCGTTGCTGCGCGGCGGCAGCGTGGCGGAGACCTCACGCACGACGACGATCGTGGACGGGGTGCGCAGGGCCGCCGCCGAGCAGATCCTGCTCCACCTCGGGCGTGGCTCCGGGCCGGGACAGGAACCCGCCGGGCCCCGGCTGCGGATGATGGTGCGCACCTGGATCGCCGCCGTGGAGGCCGCGTCCCTGATCTGGCTGGACGAGGAGAAGCTGCCGTCGGCCGCCGCCCTGCGCGGCTGGCTGGTCGACCACCTGATCGCCCTGCTCGCGGCCACCGCGGCCTCGGACGAGGAGACCGCCACCGTGGTGGCCGAGCTGCTGGCCCAGGAGACCTCCGACGGCCCCGCAGGACGCCTGGCCGCCCTGATCGTCCCGGTCGCGGGGCACGCGGCGCACCTGCTGCCGCCCGTCTGAGAGCCTGTCGGGTGGCCTTCGATCGGAAAGCGGGCACGGTCCGGTGCGTGCGATTCCAAGGCGCCGGAGTGTCCTCGTAGCGGGACTACGAGGGCATTTCGGCGACGCGGGAAGCGTGCGTGCCGGGGCGTGACCCGCCCGATCAGAGGTCACCCGACAGGCTCTGAGGCCTCCTGGGTCAGACTGGCCCGGTGAAAAGCGAGAACACGACCTTCCGCGGCGGGCCCCTGGACGGGCGGATGCTGCCCATCCTGCTCGGGCCGACCGGCCACCCGCCCAAGTGGTACGAGGTCCCGGTGCCGGACGCCGGCGGCGGCCCCGCCACCGTCCACGCCTACCGGCGCATCCCGGCCGGATACTCGAAACGGCTCGGTCTGCAGCGCGGCTGGGTGTACGAGTACGCCCCCGGAGGGCGCGAGCGATTCCAGCCCAAGTGGCCCTGGAGGAAGCCCCGGAGCGGTTCCTGAGCGTCGGCGCGGGCCCGTCGCCGTAGGATCGGCGGTCAGGTGCCGAGGACGGTCACAAGGGGGGTGCGCCATGGAGGCGCTGCGTCAGGACGATCCACGCCGCTTCGGCCCGTACACCGCCCTGGCCCGCCTCCGGGAGCGTGCGAGCGCGGTGCACTTCCTGACCCGTGGCGCGGACGGTGACGGCCTCGCGGTGGTGACCGCCGCGCGGCCCGCCCTGGCCGCCCTGCCCGCGTTCCGGCGCCGTTTCGCCGCCGAAGCGCGCACCGCCGAACGGCTGGCCGGCGGCTGGGTCCAGCCGCCGCTCACGTCGCCGGACGACGAGGGGCTGTGGACGGTGGCGGCGTACGTGCCCGCCCTGACGCTCGCGGAGGCGATCGCCCTCGCCGGGCCTCTGCCGGAGCGGGCCGTGCGGATACTGGGCGCCGGCCTGGCCGAGACCCTCTCCCGGGTGCACGCCACGGGGAGCGTCCTCCAGGGACTGGCACCGGAGACGGTGCTCCTGGCCGAGGACGGCCCCCGGCTGACCGCCTTCGGGCCCCTCGGCGCGGCGGTCGCGGCCGAGGCCAGGGAGGGCGGCCAGCTCTCGGTACGGCTCGGCTACCTCACCCCGGAGCAGATCGGGGGTGCGGACGCCGGCCCCGCTTCCGACCTGTTCGTCCTGGGGTTGCTTTTGGCCTACGCGGCGACCGGGACGACCCCGCTGGCCGACGGCCCCGTCGACGAGGCCGCGGAGCGGATCGCGCACGGCTCGGCCGAACTCGGCTCCGTACCGGATGAGTTGCGCGCACTGATCGCGGGCTGCCTGGCGAAGGACCCGGCTGCCCGGCCGAGTGCCGGATCCGTCGCGGCGGAGCTGGCGCTGGAGGGCGCCGCGGGCCTGGCCAGGGGCGGCTGGCTCCCCGGTCCGCTGGCGGCGGCGGTGTCGGACCAGGCGGAGCGGGCCCGCGCCGTGGAGCCGCCCGCGGAACCGGGCGAGGACGCGGCGGCGGGGACGGCCACGGCCGGTGCGTCCCCGGACCGGCCCGGGGGCGACACGGACGGCGGGACCTCCGGCGAGGACAGCCGGACCACCCGCTTCCTCGGGACCGTGGCGCGCCCGCCGCAGACCGACCGGGTCACGACCCAGCTGGCCCTCCCACGCGAGGCGACCGGGCCCGTACCGCCTCACCCCCCAGCCCTGCCGGCCGCACCCGCACAGCAGTTCCCGTACGCCCTCCGGGCCGCAGCGCCCTCGCCCCTCGCCCTGCCCGCCCCACCCCCCGCCGCGGCGCCCGCGCCGGTCACCAGCCGGCGGGCCCTGCTCACCACGGTCGGTGCCGGAGTGGCCGGCCTGGTGCTCGGCGGGACCGCTGTCGCCGCTCTGGGCTCCGGCGACAGCGCGTCAGCCTCCGACGACAAGCCCGCGCCCGCACCCCGTCCCACGCTCCCGGGCCAGGCGCCCGGTCCCCGCTGGATGTACCACCACCCCGCCGCCGCACCCGCTCCGCTCACCGCGGCCGTGTGGCGGGACGAGTTGCTGGTGCTCACCGACACGGCCGGGGCCACCGCCGTCGACCTGCGGACCGGGCGGAAGGTCTGGCAGCGTGCCGACGCCGCCGGGGCCCAGGCCGTCCGGGCCGCCGGCGAGGGCCTCTGCTTCCTGGCGAGCCCGACCGAGTTCCTGTGGCTGTCGTCCGAGGACGGGCGCGTCGTGCACCGGGTCCGCTTCCTGGACCAGTTCACCGGCGTACCCGGCATGAGGGTCGCCCCGCTGACCGGCGGGTCGGGCGACGTCGTCTGGTTCACCGGGTCGAACACCGTCACCGTGAAGGCACCGAAGCCGAAGAAGGGGAAGAAGCCAGGCAAGGACATCCAGGTCGCCAAGGCCTGGTTCTTCGCGTACGACGTGGTGCGGCGCAGGGAACTCTGGCGCGTGGCCGTTCCCCCGGGGCGGGCGCCCGGTACCCCCGTCTACCGGCTGACCGCGGTCCGTGACGCCGATGTCGTCGTGCGCCAGGACGTCGCGACGCTGACCCCCGCGGACGTCACCGCCGGCAAGGGCAGGGCGCTCTTCCGGAGCTTCGACCGCGCCACCGGGAAACTCCTGTGGGCCCGGCAGTTCGGTGCGCTCGCCCCCGCCGGTGCGGTCGCGGGCGACGAGGAGGGACGGCTGTACGGCGCGGTCGGCGACGACCTGCAGGCCTTCGACACGGCGAGCGGCAAGCCGGTCTGGACGCTCGGCGGCACGGCGTCGTCGGTCTTCGGCACCCCCGTGCCGGCGGGGACGGCACTGCACATCACGAACCGCGACCAGCAGGTCGGCGCGGTCGAGCGGGCGACCGGGCGGCTCCTCTGGCGGCGTTCCACCGAAGCGCCGCTCGGCGTCGGCATCCCGGTCCTGACCGTAGGCGCGGGCGGGAAGACGCTGTTCGCCGCCGACGCCACGCAGGTGACCGCGTTCGCGGCGGCGGACGGCCGGCGCCTGTGGAAGTTCCAGGACATCGGGGCGCAGGACCCGAAGGGCGCCGCGGTGACCGCGCCGTACCGGGTGCTGGCCACCGGGAGGACGGCCGTCGTCCAGCGCGAACGGGCCTTCTACGCGTTCCCCGTGGAGTGACCCGGGAGTGACGTCCCGGCGTCCACCGTTCGGGGCATCCTCCCGGCGGCATGCCGGGCGGTCCTTGCATCGCACGGCACCGAGTGACCGGATGGACCAGATCCGAGCACTTGTGGGGTAGTCCGATTAATCGGCGTCGCCCCTGTCACCGGAGGTGATGTCGTGGCACGCGGGTTCACGCGGACCCTCTGCACCGCGGCGCTGGCCGCCCTCTTCGCGGCCTCCCCCGCGGTCGCGGAACCCGCGGGACCGGAGCCCGCTCCCGCCCCGGCCGCAGGCGCACCGCAGGGCGTCGCCGGACTTCTCAGGCAGCTGCAGACGCTCTATCAGGGCGCGGAGGAGGCCGGCGAGCTCTACACCGGCACCTCCGAAGAGCTCAGGAAGCGCACCGCCGAGGCGGCGAAGCTGGACGGCCGGCTCGCCGCGGCACGCAGCGCGCTGGACTCGGGACGCCGCGAGGCGGGCCGGATCGCGCGCGACCAGTACCAGGGAGACACCGGCTTCTCCGTGTACCTGCGGCTGCTGCTCGCCGACGACCCGGCGCACGCCCTGGAACAGAGCCACGTCATCGAGCGCGTCCAGGCAGGACGGGCCGCCGCGGTCGACCGGCTGACCGGGGCGGAGAAGCGCGCCGAGGCGCTCGCGGCCAGGTCACGCGCGCTCCGCGACCGGCAGAGGGTGCTGGTCGCACGGCAGAAGCAGCAGCACGACACCGTACGGTCCCGGCTGAACGGAATCGAGGCGGTGCTCGCCTCGCTGTCGGAGGAACAGCTCGCCGCGCTGGAGGCGCTGGAGCGCAAGAACATCGACAAGGCCCAGGACGCACTGACCGCGTCGGGGGCACTCAGTTCGGTACGCGCGCCGACCGGGGAGGGCGGGGAGGCCGTCCGGTACGCCGTCGAGCAGATCGGCAAGCCGTACGTCTGGGGCGCCGAGGGGCCGGATTCGTACGACTGCTCCGGGCTGACCTCGCAGGCGTGGTCGGCGGCGGGGCGGGAGATCCCGCGTACCTCGCAGGAGCAGTGGCGGCAGCTGCCGAGGGTGCCGGTCTCCTCGCTGCGCCCCGGCGACCTGGTGGTCTACTTCCCGAAGGCCACGCACGTCGCGCTGTACATCGGCGACGGCCTGGTGGTGCAGGCACCCAGACCGGGCGCCACGGTGAAGGTCTCGCCCCTCGCGTCGAACCCCCTGCTGGGAGCGGTCCGCCCGGACCCGGACAGCTCGCCGCTGAGCACCTACACACGGCCGGAACTGCCGGCCGACGCCACAGCGGGCGCGGACGCCGGGTACGACGCGCCGGAGGCCTGACAAGGGAGGGCGGGACACCGGACCGCACGTCCGTCGGTCCCTGAGGACGGCAGGTGCCGCCCCGGTCTCCGTGCGTGAAAGGGCGGGGAAAACGCCCGAAAGACTCCACGCGATACCCTTTGTCTTCCCGGCCGACCCACGGCGAATCGGCGCTTTGCCCCCTCGTCGTCCGGTTCTGCGGCCGTGGTGCGCGTCACAGGAACTTCCCTGCCGCGGCGGAGAGGTACCGGTGTGAGGGAACCAGAGAACGAGCTGCGCCCGCGGATACGGGCGGGCGAGCGCGACGCGTTCGCCGAGCTGTACGAGAAGTGCTCCGGCGCCGTCTACCGGCACGCGCTGTGGCTCACCGGCGACTGGGCTGCAGCCCAGGACATCATGTCCGAGACATTCCTGTCCGCGTGGCAGGCACGGGAGCGGGTGGATCCCGAAGGGGGCCCGCTCACCCCATGGCTCCTCGGGATCGCCACCCACAAAGCGGAGAACGCCCGGCGGCGCCTGCGACGCCGGGTCGCGTTCCTCGGCCGGCAGCGACAACCTCCCGTGGTCCCGGACTTCTCCGGCGACGTCGCCGGACGCGTCGACGACGCCCGCCGGCTCCAAGCCGTCCAGGGCGCGCTCGACCGGCTGCGGCGCCACGAGAGAGAAGTCCTGACCCTGTGCGTGTGGTCCGGGCTCGACTACCAGCAGACCGCCGACGTGCTCGGGATCCCCGTCGGGACCGTGCGCTCACGCCTCTCGCGCGCCCGCGCCCGGCTCGCCGACGAAAAATCTCCGCTTCGGACGGAACCCGGCACCGGCCACGGAGAGATGACAGGAGAAGCCGCACTCGCGGCCCTGACCATGCGGGAGCTACCTCACCCGGGACACGAAGTACGGCGAGAGCGGGACCCTGTTGTCGAGCAACGCCGTGATCGAGCACGGGGTCGTCGACGAAGCGGGTGTCGAGCCCACGGACACGCAGCGTGTGACGGGACGTTCGCAGGCGAGCTGACAAGCCGGGTCCGTGGTTGTGCGTGAGCTGTCCGAGGGCTGCTCACGGACAACCACGGGCGAACGGCGCTCCGGGGTCGGATCTTCTACTGGGCCCCGGTGAGCGAGCCCAGGTACGCGTTCGTCTTCTCCGGCTCGAAGAAGAAGTTGTCGAAGTCCGCCGGGTTGTCGAACCCGTTGGCGAACCGGTCTGCGGCGGGCTGGAGCTGACCGGCTGCGCCGATGAGGTTCAGCACGTGCTCCGGCGGCGGGCCGAGCATCGCGTTCGTCCACTTCACGACGTGCTGGGTGTTCTCCCAGTGCCGCGCGAAGGTGGCTTCCATGAACGCCTCGTCGAACTCGCGGTCGCCGTGTTCGAGGATCGAGTTCAGGTAGGAGTGCGCACACTTGGACGCCGTGTTCGAACCCTGCCCGGTGATCGGGTCGTTGGCGACGACCACGTCCCCCACCCCGAGGACCAGACCGCCGCCGGGCAGCCGCCCGACGGGCTTGCGCACGGTCGGGGCGTAACGGCCCGCCAGCGTGGCGTTGGCGTCGGTCAGCTCGACCTTGGTGGCGCGCGCGTACTCCCACGGGGTGAACTTCTCCATGAGCTCCAGCGTCTTGGCCAGGTGCTCCGCGGGGTCCTTGATGCCCCGGAAGGCGTCCAGCGGACCGCCGGGGATGCCCTCCCAGAACAGGATGTCCGCACGGCCCGACGTGGTCAGGGTCGGCATGACGAACAGCTCGCCGACACCCGGGACCAGGTTGCAGCGGACCGCCTCGAAGTCCGGGTGCTCCGGGCGCGGGCCCATTCCGTGGACGTACGCGACGGCCAGCGCGCGCTGGGGGGCGTCGTACGGCGAACGGGAGGCGTCCCGGCCGAACATGGAGACCAGCTCGCCCTTCCCGGCCGAGACCATCACCAGGTCGTACGTGCGGGAGAAGTAGTCCAGGTCGGACACGGCCGCGCCGTGGATCACGAGCTGACCACCGCGCTGGGCGAAGGTGTCCATCCAGCCGGCCATCTTCACGCGCTGGTCGACCGACTGCGCGTACCCGTCGAGCCTCCCCACCCAGTCGATGACGCGGGAGGAGTCGGGCCCGGCGACCGAGACGCCGAGGCCGTCGATCCGCGGGGCCTGCGACTCCCAGAAGTTGAGCTGGAGGTCGCGCTCGTGCTGGAGAGCCGTGTCGAACATGCACTGCGTCGACATGACGCGGCCGGACCGGATCTCGTCCGCCGTGCGGTTGGACATCAGGGTGACTTCGTAGCCGTTGGACTGCAGTCCGAGGGCCAGCTGGAGGCCGGACTGACCGGCTCCGACTATGAGTATCTTCCGCATCGGGGTTCTCCGTTACGTGTACTGGGTGCGTTGACGGTTACGCGGGCGCGACGTCGAGTGCGTGGCCCACCAGGGCGAGCAGGGACTCGACGACCGTGATCCTGTTACGCGCATCCATGATCACAACAGGTACGTGCGGCGGGACGGACAGGGCTTCCCTGACGTCTGCCTCCTCGAAACCCTCCGTGCCCTCGAAGTGGTTGACGGCGACGATGTACGGAAGGCCGCAGCTCTCGAAGTAGTCAAGGGCCGGGAAGCAGTCGGCGAGCCGCCGGGTGTCGGCCAGGACGACCGCGCCGATCGCGCCGCGCACGAGGTCGTCCCACATGAACCAAAAACGCTGCTGACCGGGGGTGCCGAAGACGTACAGGACGAGGTCGTCGTCGAGGGTGAGACGGCCGAAGTCCATCGCCACGGTCGTCGTGACCTTGTCGGGCGTGGCCGTGAGGTCGTCGGTCTCCTCGCTGGCCTGTGTCATCAGCGCTTCGGTCTGCAGCGGGGTTATCTCGGAGACCGAGCTGACGAACGTCGTCTTGCCCACGCCGAAGCCGCCCGCGACCACGATCTTGGTGGCGATCGGCGCACGTGTGTGGTCGAGCTGCCAGTCCTGGACGGACTCGTCGGGCTGCTCGCGCGGGCCCGGCTGACGGGGGGTGAAGAGCGGCGCCTCAGAGACGGCGGAGTCCATTGAGAACCCTTTCGAGCAGTGCGCGGTCGGGCTGACCGGCGCCGTGACCGGTCCCGTACACGCGGATCTTTCCCTGGTCGGCCAGGTCGCTGAGCAGCACCCGGACCACACCGAGCGGCATCTTCAGCAGGGCCGAGATCTCCGCGACCGTACGCATACGCCGGCAGAGTTCCACGATGGCGCGCAGCTCGGGCATGACCCGCGAGGCGAGATTGCCGTTCGTGAGCTCCCGGCGCTCCTCGGGTGCCTCGAGTGCGGCGACGAACGTCTCGACGAGCAGCACGTGGCCGAAGCGGGTGCGCCCACCGGTCAGGGAGTACGGGCGGACCCGTGCGGCCTTGCGGTCGGCGCCCCGGACGGGCAGTTTCCGTACGGGTTCAGCAGCTGACGTCACTGGGTGCTCTCCATCGATTTGCGCAGCTCACTGCGGAGTTCGGGGGTGAGTACGTGTCCGGCGCGGCCGACGAAGAGCGCCATGTGGTAAGCGACGACGCTCATGTCGCAGTCGGGGGTGGCGTGCACACCGAGCAGGGAACCGTCGCTGATCGACATGACGAAGACGCTTCCCTCGTCCATCGCGACCATCGTCTGCTTGACGCCGCCGCCGTCCATCAGCTTCGCGGCGCCGATCGTGAGCGACCCGATGCCGGAGACGATGGTGGCGAGGTCGGCGCTGGAGCCCTTGGGGCCTCGGTGCCCGCCCGCCGCCTTGGCCGCCGCGAGTCCGGGGTCGGAGGAGAGCAGCATCAGCCCGTCGGACGAGACGACGGTGACCGAGTGGACCCCTGGCACCTCCTCCACGAGATTGCTCAGCAGCCAGTGAAGGTTACGGGCCTCGGAACTCAGCCCGAATGTGCTCGGCGCAGTCAACTGCGTGCCTCCTCGACTGTGTCCCCCGTCTCATCGATACGGCCGTCGGTACGGCCTTCCAGCTCATGGTGGTCGGTCTGCGGGCCGCCCTCGGCGATCTCGCTCTCCACGTCGCGCCGGCCGTCCTTGGCTCCCTGGTGGAATCCGCCGAGCCGGCGGCGCAGGGCTTCCCTGTCCAGGCCGCCCGGACGCGCAACGGGCGCGGCCGGTGCGGGCGCCGCGATTCTGGGCGTGCGCTTGGGGAGGCCCTTGTCGGTGAGACGCTCGGGAAAGGGTGCCGGGTCGGGCACCTCCTCGCCGAGCCCGGTCAGCGGCTGCCGGGGGCCGGGAACGGCGTCGGCCACGGGCGTCGCGGCGGCGTCGGCGGCGCGCTCATGGCTGTCGGGCCCTATGGCGTACGGTCCCGGCGCGTCCTTCTGCACGGGGAGCCGGACCTGCATCGTGGTCTCGGCCTCGGACTCCTCGCGAGCCGGGGCCTCCCGACCCGCATCGGGCACGGGCTCGGTGCCGGTCAGGAGCGCGGGACCGTCGGCCGACCGGACCGGTGCGGGCACCTCGGTGACGGCTTCGGCCGGGGCGGATGCCTCAGGGGCGGGTTCGGCAGGAGGTGCTTCGGTGACGGGACCGGCCGGGGGTGCCTCGGGGGCGGGTTCCGCCGGTGCGGACGCCTCGGCCGGCGGGGCCGCCGGTGCGGACGCCTCGGGGGCCGTCTCCGTGGGCGTCGGCTCGGTGACCGTCGTGCGCAGGGTCTCCTCGGCGGCGGCGATCAGGGGATCGCCCTCCGGAGGGACGGAACGGGCGGGCAGCGCGTTCGAGTTGGCCTCGGCGACCGACCCGGGAAGATTCAGCGTGGGCGCGTCGCCGGGCAGCTGGACCGGCGGCGGGGACGCGGTCGGCGGGGCCTTGGGCAGCAGGGCCTGCGGAAGCACCACGACCGCTGTCACCCCGCTCCCCGTCTGCTCGCGCAACTGGACCCGCACACCGTGGCGGGCAGCAAGGAGCGACGTCACTTGAAGTCCCAGACCCGCCCCGTCCGCGGCCTGTTCACCGGCTTCGAAGGACGCCGGGTCCGCAAGCCTGGCATTGAGCTCGCTCATCCGGACCGCCGACATGCCGATGCCCTCGTCCTGGACCGAGAGCATCACCTCCCCGGTCTCCAGCAGCCAGCCGGAGAGCTCGACATGGGAGTCGGGCGGCGAGAAGGACGTCGCGTTCTCCAGGAGTTCGGCGACCAGGTGACTCAGGTCGTCGGCGGCGAAGCCGGCGATCTGGGCGTGCGGCGGCAGGGACTGGATGGTGACCCGCTCATACCGCTCGATCTCGCTGACCGCGGCGCGCAGTACGTCGACGAGCGGAATCGGGTTCACGTGGCCCTGGCCGTGATCGGCTCCCGCGAGGACCAGCATGTTCTCGCTGTGCCGGCGCATCACGGTCGCCATGTGGTCCAGCTTGAAGAGCGTGGCGAGGCGCTCCGGGTCCTGCTCCCGCTCCTCCATGCCCTCGATCACGCCGAGCTGACGCTCGACCAGGCCGAGGGTGCGCAGCGAGAGGTTCACGAAGGTGTGGTGGACCGTGTTCCGCAGCCGCTCCAGCTGGGAGCCGAGTTCCGCGACCTGCACCTGCAGTTCGGCACGCTGGTGGGTGAGGGCCTCACGGCCGGCGACGAGTTCGCCGCGCTCGGCCTGGAGGCTCTCCAGCCGTCCGGTGACGTCGTGGTGCAGCCCGTGCAGCCTGCCGTGCAGGGCGTTGATGGACCGGACGACCTGGGCGAACTCGTCGTTGCGCCCGGTGTAGCGGACCGGTTCGGCGGTCTCCGGCTCGGCGGCGATGCGGCCGGCGCCGATGCGCAGGACGGCCAGCGGCTGGGTGAGGGTGCGGGCGACGGCGGTGGACACGCCCACGGCGATGAGCAGGCAGCCGCCGAGCAGGGCCAGGCGGAGTTCGAGCGCGGTGACGTCGTCGTCGCGCAGTGCCTCGAGTCGTTCGACCTGGGCCGTTCCCAGGGCGGACTCGACGCTGCGCATGCGGTCGATCCGGGCGGAGAGGGCCGCCTCGACCTTCTCGGGGTCGGCCGACCGGTCCGCGTCCGACAGTTCGGGGCGGTCGGTGAAGCGGGTGAGGTACTTCTCCGCGCTGGTGACCTGGGAGCCCGTGACCGTGGAGGCGAGCCGGTCCCTGGCGGAAGGGCCGGCAGCCTGGTCGAAGTCGGCGAGGGAGGCGAGTTCACGCACCCGGGCCTGCTGGGCGGCGGCGCTCAGCTCGTCGCGCGTGCGGTCGTCCTCGCCGCCGCTCTCGTCCTGGTTCCGGACGGGCAGGCCGGTGAAGGGGTCGATCTGCGGCTGCTGCGGCTCCGTGCCGGGCACCGCGAGTGCGGCCAGCAGGAGCCCCCGGGTCGCGGAGGCCTGCTCGACGGCTGCGCCCAGGGCGAGCGGGGCCCTGGTGGCGTCGGCGGCGCGCGGCGGGGTCTTCTCGGCGAGTTCGTCCGCGAGGTCGTGGAGCTTGGCCACGACCTCGGAGTACGCCTGGTAGGCCTCCGTCGCCGAACCCTTGCCCGTCAGCGCGGTGCGGCGCAGCGAGGGGATGCCGGAGAGGTCGCGGCGCAGGGCCGCAGGGGCGGTCTCCCGGATCTCGTCGACCTGCTGGTCGACTCGGGCCGCGAGGCTCGCCGTGTCGTCCTTGCCTGCCTCGTCGCGCCCTCCGGCGATGTGGGCGACGACACCGTCACGCTCGTCCGCGAGGGAGTGCGCGAGGGTGATGGCCTGCTGGTTCAGCGCGGCGAGCGTGACCAGCCGTTGGGACTCGTTGAGGTCGGAGGAGGCACCCAGGGCCGCAGGGGCGCCCGCAGCTATGACGGTGATCCCCACGACGGCAACACCGGCGACGAGCCGGTTGCGTACGCGTACGGTCCGCTTGGAGGCGCTCGCCGCCTGGGGCACGGCCCCGGACTCCTCGCGCGTGCCGTCCTTGCTCCGAGGCCGCTTCTTCTGCACCGGTGCTCGCAATCTTGACTCGTCCGCCCTTGAAGCAGAGGTGACGCACGGTCACGTGTGTGGAACACCCCACCCTGGTGTGCGCCGTACGGCTTCCGACCATTCCAGCGTGTTTGGGAGGGGGCCGCGCATCAACCGCTCCGCCACTCGAACGAGTGAACATCACTCTGGAGTTGGCGAACAAGTCTCCCCACGGGCCGCCTCGGCCATGCGCGGGCTGCCGGGTGGAACTTCCGGCCCGGCTTTGGCAGGATGCCCGCCCGCATATGCGCAAGACATCCCGCCCGGTCGGTGTGACCCCTTTGACCTGCCGGTACGGCCCAACAGCACGATCGTGCAGGGTGCGTGAAGGCATCGTGCAGACTGGCCGGATGCGCATCGACCTCGCCACCGGACCAGGCAGTCCCGAACGTCCCAACGAGGACTGGGTGTCGGTCGCGGCTCCTGCGGCCGGCCTGGGCGGCACCCTTGCCCTGCTGGACGGAGTCACGCCCCCGCGGCACGACGACGGCTGTGTGCACTCGGTCCCCTGGTTCACCGCGCGACTGGGGGGGGCACTGGTCGAACTGTCCGCTTCACGGCGGGATCTGACGCTTGCCGAGATTCTCGCCCTGTCCATTCGCCGCACTGCCGATGTTCACCGTTCGGAGTGTGACCTTTCTCACCCGCGCACCCCTCAGGCGACCGTGGTCCTGGCGCGCTGGGACGACCGTCGCGTGGAGCACCTCGTGCTCTCCGACTCGGCCCTGCTCCTCGAGGCACCCGACGGCTCCGTGCGCCCCCTGCTCGACGACCGTCTGGACCGGCTGCCGCCCGGCTCGCTCGCCTCGGAGGAGATCGCGGACGCGCGCGTACGGAACAAGGAGGGCGGATTCTTCACGGCCGCCGCGGACCCCGGGGTGGCGTCACGCGCGGTGACCGGAGAGACCCCCCGGGCCGAGGTGCGGGCGCTGGCGGCGATGACCGACGGGGCGAGCCGGTGGACGGAGACGTTCCGGGAGGGCGACTGGGCCGCCACTCTGGGACTGCTGCGCAAGGACGGGCCGCAGGGGCTGATCGACAGGGTGCGGGAGCTGGAGCGGGCCGACACCGAGCGCGTGCACCTGCGCCGGGGGAAGAGGCACGACGACGCGACGGCGGTGCTCGTGGAGCTGTAGCCGCACCGGCCGGGGCCGCCCTCAGCTCTCGGTGCGCTCGTTGAGGTGGTGCAGCAGTCTGGCCAGTTCCGCGACTTCGGCACGGTCCCAGCCGGCGAGCTTGCGGGCGTACCGGCCGCGCCGTGCGTCACGGACCGTGCGGAAGCGCGCGAGACCCTCGTCGGTGAGGTGGACGAGCGAGGCACGGCCGTCCGCCGGGTCGGTCTCCCGCGCCACGAGCCCGAGGGTCTCCAGGGCCCGCAGCTGACGGCTCATGGTCGCCTTGCCGACGCCGAAGTACGCCGCCAGATCGGTGGCCCGCTGCCGCCCGGTCGACTCCAGCCGTACGAGAAGTCCGTACGCGGCGGATTCCAGATCCGGGTGGACCTCGCGCGCCATCTCCCCGGAACTGGCGCGCGCCCGGCGCAGGAAGACCGCCAACTCACGCTCCAGCGCGAGGAACTCGTGGTCCACACCGCTTCCGGCGCTTGCGCCGGGTCCGTCGCCGCTTCCGCTGCCGTGCACGTCCGCACCCCTCACACGCTGTCCCGCGAATGATTCTGTTCCTCGACTCCGGTCATCACCGCAGCCGGCCCAGTATTTCGCAGGCGCGGCCCTCCGGCATCGGCCGGACCCTCCTCCCGGAGGCGGCTCCGCACGCGTGGGGGAGCGTGGATGCCGGCGGCGGCCACCGCGGCGTCCTGGCAGGTGCCGGTTGACGATCCCCCGGGCCACCGGGCCCCGCGCTTCCCGCACGGCCCACTATTCATTGCGCGTATACGCACTATGTATAGTCGCTTCGTGCCGCGCCGCCGGCGTGCTGCCGAACCTTGGGGGACCTGTCGTGCCTGTTGCCGTAAAGACGAAACCGTTCGGAGCGGGGTTGGCCGCCGCTCTTGTGACCGTGCTCACCTTCGGGCTGGGCGGGTGCTCGATGCAGACCACGGCGCCCGGATCGGCACGTGCCGACGCCACGTCGGACGCCAAGGGATCGTTCGGCCGGGCGGACTGCCGCAAGGCCAAGTGCATCGCGCTGACCTTCGACGCCGGACCGTCCGAGGACACCCCGCACCTGCTGGACGTCCTCAAGGAGGAGAAGGTGCCCGCCACCTTCTTCCTGCTCGGCAGGGATCACGTCCTGAAGCACCCGGACACCGTGCGGCGCATCGAGGCGGAAGGGCACGAGGTCGCCAACCACACCTGGTCGCACGAGATCCTGACCGGCAAGGAGCCCGGTGAGATACGGGCGGAGCTGGAGAAGACCCAGGACGCGATCGAGAGGATCACGGGCAAGAGGCCCCGGCTGATGCGCCCGCCGCAGGGTCGCACCGACGACGAGGTCTCGAAGGTCTCCGAGGAGCTCGGGCTCTCGCAGATCCTGTGGAGCGCCACCGCCAAGGACTACTCCACGACCGACTCGGCGCTGATCCGGAAGCGGATACTGGACCAGGCCGGCCAGGACGGGATCATCCTGCTGCACGACATCTACAAGGGAACGGTCCCCGCGGTGCCGGGCATCATCCACACCCTGAAGAAGCGGGGCTACACCTTCGTGACCGTGCCCCAGCTGATGGCTCCGGCCGAGCCGGAGCCCGGCACGGTGTACCGCCCCTGACCCCCGCCGCACGCGGAACGGCCCGCCCTCCGGGGAGAGCGGGCCGTCCGTACCGGCCGTGCGCGTGGTGCCACGCCCGTCACGACATGGCGCCTATGCCGCGGCCGGGATCCTTGTCTCCGCCCTGGCCGAAGCCGGGACGAGCGCGATGTCCAGGACCTGACGGACGTCGGTCACCGGGTGGACCTCCAGGGCGTCGAGGACCTCGGCCGGGACATCGTCCAGATCCGCCTCGTTCCTCTTGGGGATCACCACGGTGGTGATTCCGGCGCGGTGGGCCGCCAGCAGCTTCTGCTTCAGCCCGCCGATCGGCAGCACCCGTCCGGTCAGTGACACCTCACCGGTCATCGCCACGTCGGTCCGGACGAGCCGCCCCGAGAGCAGGGAAGCCAGCGCGGTCGTCATGGTGATACCGGCACTCGGGCCGTCCTTGGGGACCGCGCCCGCCGGGAAGTGGATGTGCGCCCCCCGGTCCTTGAGGTCCGCGACGGGGAGCTCCAGTTCCGCGCCGTGCGAGCGAAGGAAGCTCAGCGCGATCTGCGCGGACTCCTTCATCACGTCGCCCAGCTGGCCCGTCAGGGTCAGTCCTGACGCCCCGGTCTCGGGATCGGCCAGCGACGCCTCGACGAAGAGGACGTCTCCTCCCGCCCCGGTCACAGCGAGCCCGGTGGCCACACCCGGGACCGCGGTGCGGCGCTCGGCGGGGTCCTGGGCGGACTCCGGCACGTGGTGCGGCCGGCCGATCAGGCCACGCAGGTCCTGCTCGGACACCGTGAACGGCAGGTCCCGGTCGCCCAGCTCGTGCTGGGCCGCGACCTTGCGGAGCAGCCGGGCGACGGCGCGCTCCAGGTTCCGCACTCCGGCTTCCCGGGTGTACTCCGCCGCCAGCTTGCGCAGGGCGGACTCGTCGAGCGCGACCTCACCCGTCTCGAGACCCGCTCGCTCCAGCTGGCGCGGGAGGAGGTGGTCGCGTGCGATGACGACCTTCTCGTCCTCGGTGTAGCCGTCCAGCCGCACCAGCTCCATACGGTCGAGCAGGGCCTCGGGGATGGCTTCGAGGACGTTGGCCGTCGCCAGGAAGACCACGTCGCTCAGGTCGAGCTCGACCTCCAGGTAGTGGTCGCGGAACGTGTGGTTCTGCGCCGGGTCGAGCACTTCGAGGAGGGCGGCCGCCGGGTCGCCCCGGAAGTCCGAGCCGACCTTGTCGATCTCGTCGAGCAGGACGACCGGGTTCATCGACCCGGCTTCCTTGATCGCCCGGACGATACGCCCCGGCAGTGCGCCGACGTACGTACGCCGGTGACCGCGGATCTCGGCCTCGTCCCGGACACCGCCGAGCGCGACCCGGACGAACTTGCGTCCCATGGCGTGCGCGACGCTCTCGCCGAGGGACGTCTTGCCGACTCCGGGCGGGCCGACGAGCGCCAGCACCGCACCGCCCCGGCGGCCTCCGACCACACCCAGCCCGCGGTCGGCACGCCGCTTGCGCACCGCGAGGTACTCGGTGATGCGCTCCTTCACGTCCTGCAGGCCCGCGTGTTCGGCGTCCAGGACCTCCTGGGCGCCCTTGATGTCGTAGGCGTCCTCGGTCCGCTCGGTCCACGGGAGCTCGAGGACCGTGTCCAGCCACGTCCTGATCCAGGAGCCCTCGGGGCTCTGGTCGGACGCGCGCTCCAGCTTCTCGACCTCCTTGAGAGCGGCCTCGCGGACGTTCCCGGGCAGGTCGGCGGACTCGACGCGGGCACGGTAGTCGTCGGACTCGTCGGCGCCGGACTCGCCGTTGAGCTCGGAGAGCTCCTTGCGCACGGCGTCGAGCTGGCGCCGCAGCAGGAACTCGCGCTGCTGCTTGTCGACGCCCTCCTGGACGTCCTTGGCGATGGATTCGGCGACATCCTGCTCGGCCAGGTGCTCTCCGAGCCACTGGATGGCGAGCTTCAGACGGGCGACCGGGTCCGCCGTCTCCAGCATCCGGACCTTCTGGGCGACGGTGAGGAAGGGCGAGTAACCGGAGTTGTCGGCGAGCGTGGAGATGTCATCGATCTGCTCCACCCGGTCCACGACCTGCCAGGCGCCGCGCTTCTTCAGCCAGCTGGTGGCGAGGGCCTTGTACTCCTTGGCCAGCTCGGCGGCCGATCCGGGCAGGGGGTCGGGTGCGGAGACGTCGATCCGGGTGCCCTCCACCCACAGCGCGTTCCCGGGCCCGCTCGTGCCGGCACCGATCCGCACGCGGTGGCGAGCCCTGATGATCGCCCCCGGGTCCCCGTCGGCAAGGCGGCCGACCTGCTCGACCGTGCCGAGGACACCGATCCCGGTGTAGCTGCCGTCGATGCGCGGCACGAGCAGCACCTGGGGCTTGCCGCTGCCGGCCGGGGCGACGGCCTGTGCGGCCTCCACGGCGGCGCGTACCTCCGCGTCCGACAGATCGAGGGGCACCACCATGCCGGGCAGTACGACCTCGTCGTCGAGCGGCAGCACGGGCAGGTCGACCGGCGCGAACGCCTCGGACTTGGACTCAGCAGTCATGATCTTCCCTTCGGCAGCCAAGTTGAGCTATGTGCACTCAATGCTTGTGAGCCCAGGAATGTTCCCCACACCCTGTTCGCTGTGGGCGATCACCGCTCGGGCCGCTTCCGGCCTGCGGAGAACCGGTGAAGGCGGGACCCTCTCACCGACCGCTCGCGGCGCCACTCCCCCGCAGCGCGGCCTCCACTTCCACAGCAGCACCATCCGGGCCGTCGCCATTCCCCGCGCCCCCGACGTGCCCCCGCACGCCCGGCCCGCCGGGTGAGGGCCCGTCCCATCCACGGGTGAGGTGGCGGGAAACCAGTGGTCCGAAGGCCCTGCGGCGGGAAGAATCGACGGCCGACCAGCAACCCGCCGGAGACCGGAGACCTGCACACATGTCCGCCACAGACGCCCCCCGCCCCGTCGTACTCGACCGCCGCGAGGGGCCGTTCGGCGAAGTCGTCCTGCGCGAACGCGGCGACGACTTCGAGATCATCGCGAACGGCTGCTTCCTGATGGACACCTCGGACGGCCGCTCCGAGCGCCTCCTCGTCGACGCCGCACTCGCCGCCCTGCCCGCGGACCGGCCCGCCCCGTCGGTCCTGATCGGCGGGCTCGGTGTCGGCTTCTCCGTGGTGCGGGCCGCGGCCGAGCCCCGCTGGGGCAGGATCGCGGTCGTGGAGCGGGAGCAGGCGGTCGTGGACTGGCACCGGGACGGCCCGCTCGGCCGGATCTCCGGCGCGGCCCTCGCGGATCCGCGGACGGAGATCCTGCTCACGGACCTGGTCGCCCACCTCCGCACGACCACGGAGCGTTACGACGCGCTGTGCCTGGACATCGACAACGGCCCCGACTGGACCGTCACCGAGGACAACGGGAACCTCTATTCGCCGACGGGTCTGGCGGCGTGCCGAGCGCGTCTGAACCCTGGCGGGGTGCTCGCCGTGTGGTCCGCGCAATCGTCCGCCGCGTTCGGGCCGGCGTTGCGGAATGCCGGATTCCACGCCGTAACGACCGAAGAAGTAGCCGTTGCCCGAGGTGTGCCGGACGTGGTCCATCTCGCACTCCGGGACGACTGAACCCCCACCCGGTATGCGCGGCCCCGCCCCGCCAGGGGTCGTACGCGGTGAGGCCGGTCATCCGCACCCTTTCCGTGGGTAACACCTTCACGACGTACAACACCCTGCGTAGCCGTGAGGCCTCTTCTGCCTTTACGCTCTGACCGGCACAAGGGATCACCGACGACATTCACAAGCGACAACCGTGCCTCCGGGGGAATGGCCTCCGCGAGAACGGGCAGGGGCGGGGCGATGGAACAGACACACACCACCCACAACGGCGTCGCGGCCACCCCCGGGGCTCAGCGCCGGGTGCTGGTGGTCGAGGACGACCCGACGATCGTCGACGCCATCTCCGCCCGTCTGCGGGCCGAGGGCTTCCTGGTGCAGACCGCACTGGACGGGCCCGCGGCAGTGGACGCGGCCGAGGCGTGGCAGCCCGACCTGATGGTGCTCGACATCATGCTTCCCGGTTTCGACGGCCTGGAGGTCTGCCGCCGCGTGCAGGCCCAGCGCCCCGTGCCGGTGCTGATGCTGACCGCGCGCGACGACGAGACCGACATGCTGGTGGGACTCGGGGTCGGCGCCGACGACTACATGACGAAGCCGTTCTCCATGCGGGAGCTGGCGGCGCGGGTCCACGTCCTGCTGCGCCGGGTCGAGCGGGCCGCCCTGGCCGCGGTGACCCCCCGCAGCGGCATCCTGCGTCTCGGTGAGCTGGAGATCGACCACGCCCAGCGCCGGGTCCGGGTGCGCGCCGACGACGTCCACCTCACCCCGACCGAGTTCGACCTGCTGGTCTGCCTGGCCAACACCCCGCGTGCGGTGCTCTCGCGGGAGCAGTTGCTGGCCGAGGTCTGGGACTGGGCGGACGCCTCCGGGACGCGCACGGTCGACAGCCACATCAAGGCTCTGCGCCGGAAGATCGGTGCCGAGCGGATCCGCACCGTGCACGGTGTCGGCTACGCCCTGGAGACCCCCGCGCCATGACCCGGCCCGGCTCCGGACTGCGGCCCTTCTCGATCAAGGCCAAGCTGGGCGCGCTGGTCGTGATCTCGGTGTTCATCACGACCGGACTGCTGATCGTGGCGCTGAGGACCCGGACCGAGTTCCGGTTCATCACGGTCTTCTCCGTGATCGCCACCCTGCTGATCACGCAGTTCGTGGCCCATGGCCTGACCGCGCCGCTGGACGAGATGCGCTCCGTCGCCCGGTCGATCTCCCACGGCGACTACACGACGCGGGTGAGCGGCGCGGGGCGGCGGGACGAGCTCGGCGACCTGGCGCAGACGATCAACCGCATGGCGGAGGACCTGGAGGCGGAGGACCGGCACCGCAAGGAGCTGGTGGCGAACGTCTCCCACGAGCTGCGCACGCCCATCGCCGCGCTCAGAGCCGTCCTGGAGAACGTGGTGGACGGGGTGTCCGCCGCCGACCCGGAGACCATGCGTACGGCGCTGAAGCAGACCGAGCGCCTGGGCAGGCTGGTGGAGACCCTCCTCGACCTGTCCCGGCTGGACAACGGCGTGGTCGAGATCAAGGCACGCCGTTTCGAGGTCTGGCCGTACCTCTCCGGCGTACTCAAGGAGGCGAACCTCGCCGCCTCCCAGCGGCGGCTCTCCTCCGGCTCGGGCAACCATTCCCGTACGGACGTCCACCTCCACCTGGACGTGTCACCGCCCGAGCTCACGGCCCACGCGGACGCGGAACGGCTGCATCAGGTGGTGGCCAACCTCATCGACAACGCCGTCAAGCACAGCCCGCCGCACGGCAGGGTCACGGTGCTCGCGCGGCGCGGGGCGCACCCCGAGTCGCTGGAGCTGGAGGTCATCGACGAGGGGCCCGGTATCCCGGAGGCGGAGCGCCACCGGGTCTTCGAGCGCTTCAACCGCGGCCAGGCGCCGTCACCGCACGGGCCGGGCAGCGACGGCGGAACGGGGCTGGGACTGGCGATCGCGCGCTGGGCGGTGGATCTGCACGGCGGGAGGATCGGAGTGGCCGAATCCGCCCGCGGCTGCCGGATTCGGGTCACCCTCCCGGGGAACACGCGATCACGTAGTTGACTCCGCGTTCGAAGCGGAGGAGCACGTTCTCCCCCTGCCCGGAAAAGAGATACGGTCCAAGGGGCCACAGCGCTGGCCTGCGTACCCGAAGGGCAGCGGAACTCTGCTTGTTTCCCGCCATTTCATGCGCCGAAACCCGGCTTCCGATGTGATGTGCACGACGAAGACCGGCCCGGCCTGCACGTAACGGCTGGGGAGGCGTAGCCTTGATTTCCGCTGTCCATCACCTTGTGAAGCGGAAGAGGGCGGTTGCCGCCGTGTCGTCTCAGTCCCCCAGTAACTCGAGCATCTCGACCGATCAAGAAGCAGGCTCCGGGTCCAACCCGGCCGCCGCATTCGGCCCCAATGAGTGGCTCGTCGACGAGATCTACCAGCAATACCTCCAGGACCCCAGTTCGGTCGACCGCGCCTGGTGGGACTTCTTCGCCGACTACAAGCCGGGCGCGTCCGGCACGGCGGACAAGCCCGTCACCGCACCCGCGGGAGCGGTGACACCGCCCCAGGCGACCACCGTGGCGAACACCGTCGACCACACCGCTCCGGCACAGGCCGCGCCACAGGCTCCGGCCGCACCCGCTGCCGCCCCGGCCCCGCCCCCGCCCGCCGCCGCTCCCGCGGCCAAGGCAGCGGCTCCCGCGCCGGCTCCCGCCGCCCCCGCCGCTCCTGCGAAGGCAGCCCCGGCAGCCGCTCCGGCCGCGGCGAAGATCGACGCCCCGGCCGAGGCCCCCGCCGGTCCTGAGTACGTGACGCTGCGCGGCCCGTCGGCCGCCGTCGCGAAGAACATGAACGCCTCCCTGGAACTGCCGACGGCCACGTCCGTCCGCGCAGTTCCGGTGAAGCTGCTCTTCGACAACCGCATCGTCATCAACAACCACCTGAAGCGCGCCCGCGGCGGGAAGATCTCCTTCACGCACCTCATCGGGTACGCGATGGTGCAGGCTCTCAAGGCCATGCCGTCGATGAACTACTCGTTCGCGGTCAAGGACGGCAAGCCGACCCTGGTCAAGCCCGAGCACGTCAACCTCGGTCTGGCCATCGACCTGGTCAAGCCGAACGGCGACCGCCAGCTCGTCGTCGCGGCCATCAAGAAGGCCGAGACCCTCAACTTCTTCGAGTTCTGGCAGGCCTACGAGGACATCGTCCGCCGTGCCCGCGTCGGCAAGCTCGGCATGGACGACTTCTCCGGAGTCACCGCCTCGCTGACCAACCCCGGCGGCATCGGAACCGTCCACTCCGTGCCCCGCCTGATGCCCGGACAGGGCCTCATCATGGGCGTCGGCGCGATGGACTACCCCGCGGAGTTCCAGGGCACGTCGCAGGACACCCTGAACAAGCTGGGCATCTCCAAGGTCATGACGCTGACCTCGACGTACGACCACCGGGTCATCCAGGGTGCGGCGTCCGGCGAGTTCCTGCGCGTCCTGTCCCAGCTCCTGCTCGGCGAGAACGAGTTCTACGACGAGATCTTCAAGGCGCTGCGCATCCCCTACGAGCCGGTCCGCTGGCTCCGGGACATCGACGCCTCGCACGACGACGACGTCACCAAGGCCGCGCGGGTCTTCGAGCTGATCCACTCCTACCGGGTCCGCGGTCACGTCATGGCCGACACCGACCCGCTGGAGTACCGCCAGCGCAAGCACCCCGACCTGGACATCACCGAGCACGGCCTCACCCTGTGGGACCTGGAGCGCGACTTCGCGGTCGGCGGTTTCGCCGGCAAGACGATGATGAAGCTCCGTGACATCCTCGGCGTCCTGCGTGAGTCGTACTGCCGCACCACCGGCATCGAGTTCATGCACATCCAGGAGCCGAAGGAGCGCAAGTGGCTCCAGGACCGGGTGGAGCGTCCGCGCCCCGCTCCGGAGCGCGAGGAGCAGCTGCGGATCCTCCGCCGCCTCAACGCCGCCGAGGCGTTCGAGACGTTCCTGCAGACCAAGTACGTCGGCCAGAAGCGGTTCTCGCTGGAGGGCGGCGAGTCCGTCATCCCGCTGCTCGACGCGGTCATCGACTCCGCCGCCGAGGCCCGCCTCGACGAGGTCGTCATCGGCATGGCCCACCGCGGCCGGCTGAACGTCCTGGCGAACATCGTGGGCAAGTCGTACGCCCAGATCTTCCGGGAGTTCGAGGGCAACCTCGACCCGCGGTCGATGCACGGCTCCGGCGACGTCAAGTACCACCTGGGCGCCGAGGGCACCTTCACCGGTCTGGACGGCGAGCAGATCAAGGTCTCGCTGGCCGCCAACCCCTCGCACCTGGAGGCGGTCGACCCGGTCCTGGAGGGCATCGCCCGCGCCAAGCAGGACATCATCAACAAGGGCGGCACGGACTTCACGGTCCTGCCCGTCGCGCTCCACGGCGACGCGGCCTTCGCGGGCCAGGGCGTCGTCGCCGAGACGCTCAACATGTCCCAGCTGCGCGGCTACCGCACCGGCGGCACCGTGCACGTGGTGATCAACAACCAGGTCGGCTTCACCGCCGCCCCGGAGTCCTCGCGTTCGTCCATGTACGCCACGGACGTGGCGCGCATGATCGAGGCGCCGATCATCCACGTCAACGGCGACGACCCGGAGGCCGTGGTCCGCGTCGCGCGGCTCGCCTTCGAGTACCGGCAGACGTTCAACAAGGACGTCGTGATCGACCTCATCTGCTACCGCCGCCGCGGTCACAACGAGGGCGACAACCCGGAGTTCACCAACCCGCAGATGTACACCCTGATCGACAAGAAGCGCTCGGTGCGCAAGCTCTACACCGAGTCCCTCATCGGTCGCGGCGACATCACGCTGGAAGAGGCCGAGCAGGCGCTCCAGGACTTCCAGGGCCAGCTGGAGAAGGTCTTCGCGGAGGTCCGCGAGGCCACCTCCGCGCCGTCCCAGCCGCATGTCCCGGACGTCCAGGCCGAGTTCCCCGTGGCGGTGAACACCGCGATCTCCTCGGAGGTCGTGAAGCTGATCGCCGAGTCCCAGGTCAACATCCCCGACGAGATCACCGTCCACCCCCGTCTGATGCCGCAGATGCAGCGTCGCGCGGCCTCCGTGGAGAACGGCACGATCGACTGGGGCATGGGCGAGACCCTGGCCATCGGCTCGCTGCTCATGGAGGGCACCCCGGTCCGGCTCGCCGGCCAGGACACCCGCCGCGGCACGTTCGGCCAGCGTCACGCCGTCCTCGTCGACCAGAAGACCGGCGAGGACTACACCCCGCTGCTCTACCTGTCGGACGACCAGGCCCGTTACAACGTCTACGACTCGCTCCTCAGCGAGTACGCGGCGATGGGCTTCGAGTACGGCTACTCGCTGGCCCGTCCGGAGTCGCTGGTCATCTGGGAGGCGCAGTTCGGTGACTTCGTCAACGGCGCCCAGACCGTCGTCGACGAGTTCATCTCCTCGGCCGAGCAGAAGTGGGGCCAGACGTCCGGCGTCACCCTGCTGCTGCCGCACGGCTACGAGGGTCAGGGGCCGGACCACTCCTCCGCCCGCCCGGAGCGTTTCCTGCAGATGTGCGCGCAGGACAACATGACGGTCGCGATGCCGACGCTCCCGTCGAACTACTTCCACCTCCTGCGGTGGCAGGTGCACAACCCGCACCACAAGCCGCTGATCGTCTTCACCCCGAAGTCGATGCTGCGCCTCAAGGCCGCGGCCTCGAAGGCGGAGGAGTTCACCACCGGCGGCTTCCGCCCGGTCATCGGTGACGAGTCGGTCAACGCCGAGGCGGTCCGCAAGGTCGTCTTCTGCGCGGGCAAGCTCTACTACGACCTGGACGCAGAGCGCGAGAAGCGCGGTGACACGGAGACGGCGATCATCCGCCTGGAGCGGCTGTACCCGCTGCCGGGTGCGGAGATCCAGGCCGAGATCGCCAAGTACCCGAACGCCGAGAAGTACCTCTGGGCCCAGGAGGAGCCGGCGAACCAGGGTGCGTGGCCGTTCATCGCGCTCAACCTGATCGACCACCTGGACCTGGCCGTGGGCGCCGACGTGCCGCACGGTGAGCGCCTGCGCCGCATCTCGCGCCGGCACGGCTCGTCCCCGGCGGTCGGTTCGGCCAAGCGTCACCAGGCCGAGCAGGCACAGCTGGTCGCCGAGGTCTTCGAGGCCTGATCAGCCGCTGTACGCCACCGAGGGCCCGGCTCCGCGAGATCTTCGCGGGGCCGGGTCCTCGGTTTTCCGGGCCTCGTTATTCTTGTGCCATGTACTTCACGGACCGTGGCATCGAGGAACTGGAGAAGCGGCGCGGCGAGGAGGAGGTCACCTTCGAGTGGCTCGCCGAGCAGCTTCGTACGTTCGTCGACCTCAACCCCGACTTCGAGGTCCCCGTCGAGCGCCTCGCGACCTGGCTCGCGCGCCTGGACGACGACGAGGACGAGTAGTCACCGGCCGGAGCTCCAGGCGCCTCCCGCCCTCCCCCTGAAGCGGTCGTACGCGAAGCCCAGCAGCCCTTGCACCAGCAGCAACAAGCCCGCCGCGGCCCAGCCCCCGCTGCGCCGGCGCGCACCCCACAGGGTGAGAGGCAGCCCGGCGGCCACCTGTGCCGCGGCGATCGCGCGGGCCCTCGGCCCGAGCACCCAGGGGCCGAGGCTCCCACTCTCCACGGTGTCCAGTTCCACGCGAACGGCGTCCCGCCAGCCGGCCCATTCGATCTGTACCGCCTGCGGCAGGATTCCGGCGACCGAGCGCAGCCGGTCGGCGGATTCGCCGGGTGAGAGTCCGGGCGGCAGCTCCACCCCGGTCCGGCTCAGCACGGCCAGCAGCCCGCGCAGCCGGGTATCGGCGTCCGCCTCCGGGTCCGCACGGGTGAGCCCCTCCAGTACCTGGACGTCGAGGACGGGGTCGAGGCCCAGCCGGACGGCGAACGTCCGCATGGCCTCGTCCTCACCGACGGGCGTGCCGTCGGTCAGCCAGGTGTAGCCGACCGGCCGCCGGAAGCCGGCGGCGAGGGTGTATCCGGACCGGTCGCCGTCCCACCACAGGGCGAGCACCGGCCAGGTGGAGGCCACCGCCAGGGCGGTGGCCCAGCCGCCGACGACCCGGTCGACGGGCTCGGCCCCGGCTCCGGCACCCCCGGCGCCCGGCGATCCGTCCCTGCGCCAGGGCTTCCCCTCGGGGACGAGCACGCTCCAGCCGTCCCCCGCGGGCACGAGCGACATGCCCTCCTGCAGGAGGTGGGCCACGGGCCGTACGGTCTGGGGGCCGGCCCGGCACAGCAGCAGGGCGCCCACGGATGTCGCGGTCATGCTCCATACGCTAGGGCAATTTGCCCCGCTATGAACGAATCGCGAGGCGCCGCGACTTCACGCCCGCTCCCCGTGCCGCCACCCCCTTGACTTCTCGAAACCGCGATATATCGTGTTCTTGAGAAGACGCGATATGTTGCGTCTACGCCACCCAGCGGGAGGTCAGATCCATGCCCGAGTCGACGTGGACCGTCGCCGAGCCCCAGAAGCTCACCTTCGACGAGCCGGTCACCGCACTCAAGGTGCGCATCGTCGACGGCGTGATCAATGTCGTCGGCACCGACGAGCCGACAGCCCGGCTGGAGGTGTCCGGGATCGACGGTCCGCCCTTGATCGTCACGCAGCGGGACGGCGTGCTGACCGTCGCCTACGAGGATCTGCCGTGGCAGGGACTCCTCACCTGGCTCGACCGCAGGTCCTCGCGGCGCAGTGCCGCCGTGTCCCTCGCCGTCCCGGCGGGCGCGGCCGTGGAAGTGGGCGTGATCGGCGCCGATGCCGTCGTCTCGGGCATCCGGGGGCGCACGGAACTCCGGGGCATCTCCGGCGACAGCACCCTGGTCGGGCTCGACGGAGTCGTCCGCGCCGAGACCGTGTCCGGCGGCCTGGAGGCGCAGAACGTCACCGGTGACCTCCGGTTCCAGTCCGTGTCGGGCGATCTGACGGTCGTCGACGGTGCGGGCACCTCGGTGCGGGCGGAGTCCGTCACAGGCCACATGGTCCTCGACCTGGATACCTCACCGAGGCCGACGGACATCAGGCTGACCTCGGTCTCCGGCGCGATCGCCATCCGTCTGCCTCACCCGGCGGACGCGAAGGTCGAGGCGAACACGGCGAGCGGCACCGTCTCCAACGCTTTCGAGGACCTGCGGGTCGGCGGCCAGTGGGGAGCGAAGAAGATCACCGGCACACTCGGTGCGGGCACGGGCAAGCTGAAGGCGACGACCGTCTCGGGCTCCATCGCGCTCCTGCGCCGCCCACCCGCGCAGGACGAGTCCCACGACAGCGAGCCGACCGGAAAGGTGCTCTGACATGCCCCCCGTATTCGCCCACGGCCGTCTGCGCCTCTACCTCCTCAAGCTGCTGGACGAGGCCCCCCGCCACGGCTACGAGGTGATCAGGCTTCTGGAGGAGCGATTCCAGGGTCTGTACGCACCGTCGGCCGGCACGGTCTATCCGCGGCTCGCGAAGCTGGAGGCGGAGGGCCTGGTCACCCACGCCACCGAGGGCGGCCGCAAGGTCTATTCGATCACCGACGCGGGGCGGGCCGAGCTGGCGGGCCGGGGCGGCGAGCTGGCCGATCTGGAGCTGGAGATCCGCGAGTCGGTCTCGGAGCTGGCCGCCGAGATACGCGACGACGTGCGCGGCGCGGCGGGGCAGCTCCGCAGTGAGATGCGCGCGGCGGCCTCCGAGTCCCGCCGCCCCTCCGGCAGCGGCCGGTCCG
This sequence comes from Streptomyces sp. NBC_01341, assembly GCF_035946055.1. Lineage (NCBI taxonomy): Bacteria > Bacillati > Actinomycetota > Actinomycetes > Kitasatosporales > Streptomycetaceae > Streptomyces > Streptomyces sp. NBC_01341. Next base: position 2,584,207 of record NZ_CP108364.1, read on the forward strand.
GCTGGGACCCCGGCCCGGGCGACAAGGAGGCCTGGCGGACGGCGAAGGAGGAGCTGCGCAAGGCCAAGCAGGAGTGGAAGGAACAGGCCCGCAGAGCGAAGGACGAGTCCCGCCGCGCCCGTGAGGACGCCGAGCAGGCCCGCCGTCAGGCCAAGGAGGCACACGAGAAGGCGCGGGAGCAGATGCAGAACGCCGCCCGGCAGGTGCAGGAGCACTTCGCGCGGGGCGACTGGCCCAAGGGCGTACAGGAAGGGCTGGCCGAGATCACCAGCCGGCTCGGCAGCTTCGCGGGCACGGGCACCTGGCCGCATTACACCAGGCCCGCCCCGGAGGAGCCGCACGTCGAGTGGGCGGCCGACGCCGCGTCCAGCGGCGATCCCGGCCGGGACCTGGACCGGCTCCTGGACCGCTTCCGCGACGACATCCGGGACGCGGCGCGGGACAGGGGCGTCACCGAGGACCAGCTCGCCGAGGCTCGTAGCCATCTGTCGGCGGCCGCGACACGGATCGAAGCCCTTCTGCGGGCACCTGCGGGCACAGACGGCGCATCCCGGGACCACAACGGCTCCTGACCGCGCACCAAGCCGGCGTCCCGGCCCACCCGGCGGGCCCTGGTGCCCGCCGGGCCCCGGCGACCGGGTCCCGGCCCGACGGGCGGACGCGGACCGGTCCGCCCGTCAGATCAGCCGGCCATGGCCTGCCCGTGTCCGTCGCCTCCGTAGAGTGCGCGCTCCACAGTCGTGTACGTCGCACCGTGGTCGGCGAGCACCTCGGCGACCACTCCGGGGCAGGCCGTCAGCGCGAGCAACAGGTGTTCCTCGCCGATGAAGCGGTCACGACGGCCCAGGGCGATGCGCAGCGACTTCTCCAGCACGCTCTTCGCTCCGGCCGTGAAAGGCCGTTGCGCCGACCACCATCGGCGGCTCCTGCGGTCCCCCGCAAGGACGCCTGCGCCGTGCGCGTCCTCGACCCGGGCCACGACCTCGGTGACGTCGATGCCGAGGTCCGCGAGTGCCTCCGTGTCGGCCTTGGTGAGCCCGCCGCGGCGACGCGTCTCCGCGAACGCCGCCTCGATCGAGGCCCTGCGATCGGTGAGCCCGAGCGCGGCCACGGCGAACGAGGCCCGGCTGCCCTCCTGGTCCAGCAAGGAGAACAGCAGGTACTCCTCCGTGATCGCGCCCGCTCCGGCCCGCTCGGCGTGGGTCACGGCGCCCGTCACCGCGGCCCGGGCCCCCTTGGTGAACCGCTCGAACATCAATGCCTCCCGTACTTCTTGTGCACGGCCTGCCTGCTGACACCCAGCTCGGCAGCGATCTCCTGCCAGGACCAGCCCTTCGCGCGGGCGCTTCTCACCTGGACGGCTTCGAGTTGTTCCAGCAGCCGCCGCAGCGCGGCGACCGCGCGGAGCCCGACACGCGGGTCGTGGTCGCCGGCACGGGCGGCAAGGTCCGTCGCTTCGGTCATGACGTCAACTTACGTTGACACGACAGCCATGTCAACCAGGATTGACAGGATCGGTGGCGAGGCGCGCGTGGCGCTCCACGTCGTAGCGCTCGCTCCCGTAGCGGAGTTTCGCGCGCTCGATGCCCTCCAGGGCGAAACCGGCCCGCAGGGCGACGGCGCAGGAGGCGGAATTGTTCGCACGGTGCCCGAGTTCGAGCCGGTGGAGCCCCAGTTCGGCGAAGGCCGGGCCATCTCCTCCGCGGCGAAGGCGCGGAGCACGGCGGGCGCGTCACCGGACCGCCAGGGCCGCAGCACCGGACCCTCCGGTGTGGACAGCACGTCGGCCGGACTCACGAGGTGGTGAGCACGATCTTTCCGAACAGGTCCCCGGCGGCCAGCCGCTCGAAGCCCTCGCGCGCCCGGTCCAGCGGCAGCGTCTCGTCGATGACGGGCCGCACGCCGGTGGCCGCGCAGAACGAGAGGAGGTCCTCCAGTTCGTCCTTGGAGCCCATGGTGGAACCGACGACCTTGAGCTCCAGGAAGAAGATGCGGGTCAATTCGGCGTGCGAGGGGCGGTCGCCGCTCGTCGCCCCGGAGATGACCAGAGTTCCGCCAGGCCGCAGCGACTTGACCGAGTGGGACCATGTCGCGGCCCCGACCGTCTCGATGACCGCGTCCACGCGCTGGGGCAGCCGCGCTCCGGGCTCGTACGCGTCAAGAGCGCCCAGTTCGACCGCGCGCTTGCGCTTGGCCTCGTCACGGCTGGTGGCGAACATGCGGAGACCGGCGGCCTCGCCGAGCACGATCGCGGCGGTGGCCACACCGCCGCCCGCACCCTGCACGAGGACGGAGTCACCTGGCCGTACGCCGGCGTTGGTGAACAGCATCCGGTAGGCCGTCAGCCAGGCGGTGGGCAGGCAGGCGGCCTGTTCGAAGGTGAGCTCCTTCGGCTTGGGCAGCACGTTCCAGCTGGGTACGGTGACCTGTTCGGCGAAGGTGCCCTGGTAGCGCTCCGTGAGGATGGAGCGGGGCTCCCCCGGGCCGACCCCGTGCCCGGTCTGACCGATGACGGAGTGCAGGACGACCTCGTTGCCGTCCTGGTCGATGCCGGCGGCGTCGCAGCCGAGGATCATCGGGAGCTTGTCCTCGGCGAGGCCCACACCGCGAAGGGACCAGAGGTCGTGGTGGTTGAGCGACGCGGCCCTGACCTGGACGGTGGTCCACCCGGACCGTGCCTCGGGGGCCGGGCGTTCACCCAGCTCGAGTCCGTCGAGGGGCCGGTCACGGTCGATGCGGGCTGCGTAGGCGGCGAACATGGCCACGACGATAGGCCGTGACGCGTCGTGACGTAACCGTTCGGTGGTGTGACACACGCCCCAGAACCGGGGCCGGTGCCCCCGGCGCCCGGGCGGCCGGTCGACCGCCCCCCGCAGCCGCAGCATCCGGGGTCCGTGAACACGACGGGCCGGGGGCCACGGTTCCGCACGCGGCGGTTCCGTGGCGGCCCCGGCCCGCCCTTGTGCCGGTGTCAGCGCCGGGCCACGCCTTCCGCCCTCGCCGCCGCCGCGACGGCGGCGGTGACGGCGGGTGCGACCCGCTCGTCGAACGGCGACGGGATCACGTAGTCCGCGGCGAGTTCGTCCCCGACGACGTCCGCCAGAGCGTTCGCCGCCGCGATCTTCATGCCCTCGGTGATCCGGGAGGCGCGGACCTGCAGCGCGCCCGCGAAGATGCCGGGGAACGCCAGGACGTTGTTGATCTGGTTCGGGTAGTCCGACCGGCCGGTCGCCACGACGGCCGCGTACTTGTGCGCGATGTCGGGGTGGACCTCGGGGTTCGGGTTGGCCATGGCGAACACGAACGCGCCGGGTGCCATGGAGGCGACGGCCGGCTCGGGGACCGTACCGCCGGAGACGCCGATGAAGACGTCGGCGCCCGCGAGCGCCGTCTCCAGGGAGCCCGTGATGCCGGCCCGGTTCGTGATCTCCGCCAGTTCGCGCTTGACCTCGGTGAGGTCGTCGCGGTCGCTGCTGACGATGCCCTTGCGGTCGGCGACGGCGACATCCCCGACGCCCGCCTCCAGCAGGAACTTCGCGATGGCCACACCGGCCGCGCCCGCGCCGGAGATGACGGCGCGCAGGTCACCGAGCGTCCGGCCGGACAGCTTCGTGGCGTTGCGCAGCGCCGCGAGCGTCACCACGGCCGTGCCGTGCTGATCGTCGTGGAAGACCGGGATGTCGAGGCGCTCCTGGAGCTTGCGCTCGATCTCGAAGCACCGGGGTGCCGAGATGTCCTCCAGGTTGACCCCGCCGAAGGACGGTGCCAGGCGCACGACGGTGTCGACGATCTCGTCGGCGTCGGTCGTGGCCAGCGCGATCGGCACAGCGTCGACCCCGCCGAACTGCTTGAAGAGGATCGCCTTGCCCTCCATCACCGGGAGGGACGCCTCGGGACCGATGTCCCCCAGGCCGAGGACGGCGGTGCCGTCCGTCACGACGGCCACGACCTGTGACTTCCAGGTGTAGTCGTAGACGAGTTCGGGATGCTCGGCGATGGCGCTGCACACCTTCGCGACGCCGGGCGTGTAGGCGAGGGACAGGTCGTCCTTGTCGCGGATCGGAACGGTGGCCTGCACGGCCATCTTCCCGCCGCGGTGGAGGGCGAAGGCCGGGTCGAAGGGCTCGTCCGCACTACTGAGTCCGTCCGCACCGGCCGTGCCGTGAGTCGTGCTGTCGCTGCGAGGATTGACGATCTCCGCTGCCATTGTGTTGACCCCTTAAGTCTTCATCATTTGAGGGTGGCCACTCCTGGTTGAGGAGGGGTGGGCGGGCACCGCCTACGTTCCCGGCACCGAGCGGTTGGCCCGCTCCGGCAGGGGAGACACGTACGCGCGGGCGCGCCGCACACGCGCCCTGAGCCCCGGATGAGGGGTGTAAAGGTCTGTTTTACCGGACGGACCCGGCCTCTTACGAGTCGGTATCGACTCGGTGAGATGACTCATAGCCGAAAATCTGGACAAGTCCACTAAGAGCCACAAAGGTCGTCCATCGGTTGAGACGCACCGGAGATTCTCCGGAGTAACGCTCACGTCCCTGCAGAAGGTCCCGCCTGGCGGCACCGGCCGTGGGGTTCGGGGGTCTCCCGTTACCCGATTTTGACATGACCAGCCCCCTGAATGGGCGAGTCCGAATGGCAAGATGCCCTAATCACACAAGGTGGCGACACTCGCAGGTGCGTGCGTATCCACCTGACCTGCACTTCTCACCGCCGGAGGATTCCGACCATGACCGCAAGCACCCTCTGTCGTTCGACCGCAAAGTCCCGGATTGCCGCGGTCTGCGCAGTCGCGGTCGCGGGCACTCTGCTGCTGACCGCCTGCGGCGACCAGACCGACAGCGCCACCAAGAAGGACTCGGGCGCCACCGCGGCCGAGGACGCGCCGCTCGCCGACCTCGTCCCCCAGTCCATCAAGGACAAGGGCGAGATCAAGGTCGGCTCCGACATCGCCTACCCGCCGGTCGAGTTCAAGGACGAGTCCGGCAAGACGGTCGGCATAGACCCCGACCTGGCGGACGCCCTCGGCAAGCAGCTCGGCGTGAAGTTCGTCTTCGAGAACGGCACGTTCGACACACTCATCACCGGCCTGCGCTCGAAGCGCTACGACCTGGCGATGTCGGCCATGACCGACACCAAGGACCGCCAGGACGGAGTGGACTCCGAGACGAAGAAGAAGGTCGGCGAGGGCGTCGACTTCATCGACTACTTCACCGCGGGCGTCTCCATCTACACCAAGAAGGGCGAGGACAAGGGCATCAGCACCTGGTCGGACCTCTGCGGCAAGAAGCTGGTCGTCCAGCGCGGCACGGTCTCCCACGACCTCGCCAAGGCCGAGAGCGCCAAGTGCGGCAGCAAGGGCAAGATCTCCGTCGAGGCGTTCGACAACGACCTCGAGGCCCAGACCCGGCTGCGCGGCGGCGGCGCCGACGCCGGTTCCTCGGACTTCCCGGTCGCGGCGTACGCGGTGAAGACCTCGGGCGGCGGCAAGGACTTCCAGCTGGTCGGCGAGCAGGTCGAGGCGGCCCCGTACGGCATCGCCGTCGCCAAGGGCAACGACGAGCTCACCAAGGCGATCGAGGCGGCCCTGAACGCGGTCATCAAGAACGGCGAGTACGCGAAGGTCATCTCCAAGTGGGGCGTCGACGAGGGCGCGGTCACCGAGGCCAAGATCAACGGCGGGTCCTGACCGGGACCGGCGCTGAAAGGCATCAGCTGTGACTGAAATCAAGGAAGCGGGCCCGGTGGACACCCCACCCACCCCGTCGGCGGGGCCGGAGGCGATCAAGGCCGTACCGGTGCGCCACTACGGCCGGTACGTCTCGGCCGTCGTCGCCATAGGCCTGCTGGCCGCGCTCGTGTACGCGTTCGCGCAGGGCGACATCAACTGGGGCGCGATCCCGGACTACTTCTTCGACGACCGGATCATCCGGGGCGTGGGCCAGACGCTGCTGCTGACCGTCCTCTCGATGGCCATCGGTATCGTCGGCGGCATCACGCTCGCGGTGATGCGGCTGTCGAAGAACCCGGTGACCTCGTCCATCGCGTGGTCGTACATCTGGTTCTTCCGGGGCACACCGGTCCTGGTCCAGTTGTTCGTCTGGTTCAACCTGGGCCTGGTCTTCGAGTACATCAACCTCGGGCCGATCTACAAGGACGAGTGGTCGTCCTTCATGACACCCCTGCTGACCGCCCTCCTGGGACTCGGCCTCAACGAGGCCGCGTACATGGCGGAGATCTGCCGGGCCGGCCTGCTCTCGGTCGACGAGGGCCAGACCGAAGCGTCGCACGCGCTGGGCATGAGCCACAGCAAGACGCTGCGCCGTGTGGTCATCCCGCAGGCGATGCGCGTGATCGTGCCGCCGACGGGCAACGAGGTCATCAACATGCTGAAGACGACCTCCCTGGTGGCCGCCGTTCAGTTCGCGGAACTCTTCCGGTACGCCCAGGACATCGGGCAGAACTCGGGCGCTCCGGTGGAGATGTACTTCCTCGCCGCGGCCTGGTATCTGATCATGACCTCGGTGCTGAGCGTGGGCCAGTACTACCTGGAGCGCCACTACGCCCGCGGTTCCAGCCGGAGCCTGCCGCAGACACCGATCCAGAAGATCAGGGCCAACTTGCTGTCGCTGGGCCGCCCGAAGGGAGGCGCCGCATGACCGCCATGGTGAAGGCCGAGGGCGTACACAAGTCCTTCGGCCCCGCACACATCCTCAAGGGCATCGATCTCGAGGTCGCCCCCCGAGAGGTGTTCTGCCTGATCGGCCCGTCCGGTTCCGGCAAGTCGACGTTCCTGAGGTGCATCAACCACCTGGAACAGATCAACGCCGGCCGGCTGTACGTCGACGGCGAGCTGGTCGGGTACCGCCAGAAGGGCGACAAGCTCTACGAGCTCAAGGACAGCGAAGTCGCACTGAAGCGCCGGGACATCGGCATGGTCTTCCAGCGCTTCAACCTGTTCCCGCACATGACGGCCATCGAGAACGTCATGGAGGCCCCGGTCCAGGTCAAGGGGGAGTCCAAGGCGGTGGCGCGCGCCCGTGCCGAGAAGCTGCTGGACCGGGTGGGCCTCGCCGACAAGGCGAAGAACTACCCGTCCCAGCTCTCCGGCGGGCAGCAGCAGCGTGTGGCGATCGCCCGCGCGCTGGCCATGGAGCCGAAGTTGATGCTCTTCGACGAGCCGACGTCCGCGCTCGACCCCGAGCTGGTCGGCGACGTCCTGGACGTCATGCGCGGACTTGCCGAGGAAGGCATGACGATGGTCGTCGTCACGCACGAGATGGGCTTCGCCCGCGAGGTGGGCGACGCACTGGTCTTCATGGACGACGGCGTCGTGGTCGAGTCCGGCCACCCGCGCGACGTCCTGACCAACCCGCAGCACGACCGGACGAAGTCGTTCCTGTCGAAGGTGCTGTAACAGCGGCGGCCGCGATGCGAGGAGGGCGGTACGGACCGGGTCCGTACCGCCCTCCTCGCATCGCGGCCAGGTCTACTTCAGGGCCAGGACCATGCTGTCCGAGGGCGAGGACCAGACCGCCCGGGCCTCGCCGAAGCCGGCCTCGCGGAGGGTGCGGGCGTGCCAGTCGACGGAGGGCATGTCGCCGTCCGCGTGTTCGCCGTAGATCTCGAACCGTTCGGCGGTGGGTGCCGCGAGGGCCGGGTCCTTCGCCATGAGGGCCCACCACTCGCTCCAGTCCACGGCGCCCGAGGCCTTGGCCCGGTCCATGACGGAGTGCCGCCGGGCGCGTTCGGCCGCGTTGATGCGCGGGGTGTCGGTGTCGATCATGCGGTCCGCGTTCATGAACACGCCGCCGTCCCTGACCAGGTCCCCGATCTGCCCGTAGAGGGCCGCGAGCGGCTCGCTGTGCAGCCAGTGCAGGGCGGTGGCGGTGAGCACCGCGTCGTACGAGGTGTGCGGGAGCCGTCCCGTCCAGGCCGCGTCGTTGAGGTCGGCGGTGACGAGGGTGACCCGGTCGTCGCCGTCGAAGGTGCCGCGCGCGATGGCGAGCAGTGCGGGGTCGAGGTCGACGCCCGTACTGGTGGCCTTCGGGAACCTCTTGAGGAGCCGGTCCGTGATACTTCCCGTACCGCACGCGAGGTCGAGCACTCTCGGTTCGGGCCCGACGACGGCCTCGACCATGTCCAGCATCACCCGGAACCGCTCCTCGCGGTCCGGCATGTACCACTCCTGCTGCCGGTCCCAGCTCTCCTGCCAGGACTGCCAGTCGGTACCCGTCGCCGTCACTCTGACCTCCGTCAGCATCCACGCACGTCGTAATACTCATGCCTGTAGACCACCCATTACAATGGTCGCCACCCCGACCATAGACCGACGCCGTAAGGACTACAAGTGGAATTGGCCTATTACTCGGACTACGCCGTGCGTCTGGTCAACACCGAGGAGCCGGCCCGCGGCAAGGACTCGCTGACGACGGTCGAGTCCGTCCGCGAGCTGTTCGGCGCCAACGCCCAGGCGGCCCGCCGGGCGACGGACACGGACGTCACCCGCTTCCGTTCCGTACGGGCGCGGCTGCGGACGGTCTTCGAGGCGGCCGACGGCGGCGAGGAGACCCTCGCGGTCGACCTGCTCAACTCGCTGCTGCTGGAGTTCCCCGTGAGCCCGCAGATCTCCGGCCACGACACACGCGACGACGACGGCAAGCCGGACTGGCACATGCACCTGGCCGACCATCCGTCGAACGCGACGGCGGGGTACGCGGCCATCGCGGCCATGGGGCTCGCCTTCCACCTCACGTCGCACGGGGTGGACCGGCTCGGCCTGTGCGAGGCGGCACCGTGCCGCAACGCCTACCTCGACACCTCCACCAACCGCTCGCGCCGCTACTGCTCGGACCGCTGCGCGACCCGGGCCAACGTCGCCGCCTACCGGGCCCGCAAGCGCCTGGAGACGGAGCGGTCCGGCGAAACCCTGCGCACCGCGGACACGGCCCAGCCCAGCAGCCCGAGCACCGAGCGCTGATCCTTCCTCAGCGGCCGGTACCGGGCCCGCGCACGCGCCAGCACGAGCTCCTCGGGCACGGTCCCGTAGTCCGTACTGTCCCCGCCCGCGAACGAGTTGTCGCCGAGGACCCACCACCCGGCCCCCCGCCGCTCGGCGGCACGCTTCACGACCAGCAGGTCCTGCTGCAACGGGTGACGCAGGATGACCACGTCCCCCGGGCGCACCGGTGCCCCGTGCTGCACGAGCAGCCAGTCCCCGTGGTAGAGCGTGGGCACCATCGACGGCCCCGTCACCTCCACGACCTGGAACGACTTACGCGCCGTCCGCCCGCTCAACGGCTCCTGCGCCGGCTCCGGCATCAGTGGCACCTCCCGGTCCATCCTCCAGTACACCGCTCCGTGTGTTCGGCCACTGGTCGCGTTCCCGCCTTGGACTTTTGGCCTAAGCCCCAGGGGGCAGCCGCAAAAAGCGGCGTCCCACGGAGTAATGTCCCACCTGAGAAGACGATCACGAGGAAGGACAGCCCCATGCTTTCCCGCCTGTTTGCCCCCAAGGTGAAGGTCAGCGCGCACTGCGACCTGCCCTGCGGTGTGTACGACCCGGCCCAGGCCCGCATCGAGGCGGAGTCCGTCAAGGCCGTCCAGGAGAAGTACCAGGCCAACGAGGACGCGGACTTCCGCACGCGCGCCGTTCTGATCAAGGAGCAGCGTGCCGAGCTCGCGAAGCACCACGTCTCGGTGCTCTGGAGCGACTACTTCAAGCCCCCGCACTTCGAGAAGTACCCGGAGCTGCACCAGCTGGTCAACGACACCCTGAAGGCGCTCTCCGCGGCCAAGGGCTCGAACGACCCGGCGACGGGCCAGAAGGCTCTGGACCTGATCGCCCAGATCGACACGATCTTCTGGGAGACCAAGAAGGCCTGATCCGCGGTCCGCGCCTTCGCGCAGCCGTGGTGTCCGCACCCGGTTTGCCGCCTCCCGCGGGAGGCGGCAAACCGGGTGCGGACGTGTCGGGCCCAGGGCGGAGGGCGAGTCTCAGATCCCGACCGTGCCGCCCCGCCCGCACCGCCGGTGTCACGCCTCCGGGAGGAGGTGCCGCCAGCTGTCAGGGCTCTCCCGCAGATAGGCGGCCAGGCTCTCGGCCGGGCGGCCCGTGAGCCGGGGGACGGCGTCCGAGACGGTGGCCAGCTCGCCCGCGGCGATGGCCTCGTACGACGTGACCCAGCCGGCCACCTCCCACTCCTCGGCCCCGTAGTGAGCGCGGGAGGCGTAGGCCTCCTCCCTGGTCTCCGGGACGTACCGGACGGTCCGGCCGGTGACCCGGCTGAGCTCCTCCGCCGCCTCCGCGAGGGTGAACGCCTCGGGACCGGTCAGGTCGTACGTCACACCGTCGTGGCCGGTGCCCTCGTCCAGCAGGACGGCCGACGCGGCGTCCGCGATGTCCTCGTGCGCGACGGCCGCGACCCGCCCGTCGCCGCCGGGGCCGCGCAGGACGCCGTCGGTGCCCGCCATCGCGGGGAGTCCCGCCAGGTACCAGCTGTCGCGCAGGAAGGTGTGCCGCACGTCGGCCACCCGGAGGTGCGCCTCGGTGTGCCAGTGATCCCGGGCGAACGTGAACGTCGCGTCCGGCGCGGCCCCCAGGAACGACACGTACACGATGCGTTCGACGCCGGCGGCCACCGCCGCGTCCACGGCGGTGGTGTGCTCCAGCACCCGTCCGGGGCTCTCGTGCGCCGAGACGAGGAACAGTGTGTGCGCCCCGTCGAGCGCACGGCGCATGGCCTCGCCGTCGCCGTACGGAGCCGGTGGCGCCAGGACCGCACCCGGCAGCCGGGGCAGCCGGGACGGATCCCGGCCCAGGAGGCGGACGGGGACACCGGTCCGGGCCAGGCGGGCGGCCACCCGGCCGCCCACCGCGCCGCTCGCTCCGGTCACCGCGACGAGAGGGCTGATCACGGTGCCCCGCCCTCCTCGCGTGCCGTGTGCTCGCTGAAGGGGCGCACCTCCACGACCGCGTCCACCGGGATCGGTCCGTAGATGTGCGGGAACTCCTCACCACCGGGCTTCATGGCCTCGAAGCGCACGGGTGACCCGAGCCTTTCGCCGTCGATGACCAGGACCACCAGCCCTCCGGGGTCGGGCCCGTACAACGCCCGTGCCACGGCCGGCAACTGGTGGGGCAGGGAACAGTGGATGAACCCCTCCTCCTTCAGGGTCCTGCCGCGGGTCGACATCTCGTACGTGCCCGCACATCGTGCGGCATCCCAGAGGGGCTCTTCCGTGAGGTGCAACAGCTGTTCGGTCATCCGCCCACGCTAAGGGCTGCCGGGGGCGCCGAGCAGCTTCGCCTCCGTCCGCGCGTCGAGGCCGACAGGCGGCCGGTCCGGTCTGTGCGGGACCGTGCCACCCAGATCGCGCATCCAGGCCCAGGTGTCGGCGACCGTCTCACCGACGGGCCGGCAACGCAGTCCGGCAGCGTGCGCCTTGGTGACGTCGCCCAGGTGCAGGGAGTCGTAGTCCTCGCCGGCGGGCAGCCAGACCGGCAGGCCCGTCCAGGGTTCCACGCCGGCCGCGAGGAGCACCTCCGGTTCGGTCCACCGCAGTTCGGCGTTTGAACCGGTGACCCGGACACAGGAGTCGAGGAGCTCGCCCATGGTCGTGTGGCCGGGGCGGCTCACCGTGTTGTACGCCCCTCCCAGGCCCTTCTCCGCCGCGTGGAGCAGCCAGTCCGCCAGGTCGCGTGCGTCGATGTACTGCAGTCCGGCGTCCGGTGGTCCCGGTGCGATCACCGGGCCGCCCCGGGCCGTGCGGTTCAGCCACCACGGCAGACGGCCGATGTTCTCACCGGGGCCGAGGATCAGCCCGGCCCTGGCCAGCAGCGCGCGGTCCCCGAAGGCGTCGAGCGCCGCGAGCTCCCCGCCCCGCTTGGCCAGGGCGTACGAGACGTCCTGGCCCGCGTCGGGCGAGGCTCCCGCGACCAGCGGGCCGTCCTCCGGCAGGCCCGCCGGGGCGGGGTGGGCGTACACCGACCTGCTGGAGACGTAGCTGAAGTGCCCCGCTCTGCCGGCCAGCGCCCGGGCGGCGTCCCGGACTGCCGAGGGGGCGCCGCTCCAGGTGTCCACGACCACGTCCCAGGTGCCGTCGTCCAGCGCGGCGAGCCCGGCCCCGCCCGTCGTCCGGTCGCCCGTCAGCGTCCGCACCCCGCTCGGCGCCGGGTGGCGGCCGCGGTGGAACACCGTGACGTCCCATCCCCGGCCGAGCGCCGCGTCCGTGACCGCGCGCCCGACGAACTCCGTGCCGCCCAGCATCAATAGCCTCATGCCGTGACCCTGCCCGTAGGCCACGGACCGGGAAACGGTGCCTCGCTGTCGGCAGAACGGGGAACCTTCCGGGTCAGGCCGCGTGCGCCAGCGGACTGCGGTGCCGCAGCAGCCACCGGTGGTACTCCTCGGCACGCCGGGCCGCGTCCCGGTAGGCCGCCTCCAGTTCCCCGTACACCGCCTCGATGTCCGTGCCCGGCCGCGAGACGAGCAGCAGCCGTACCGCCAGCGGATCGCCGCGCAGGGGGCGGATCGCCATGTCGTCGCGCGGGCCCGTGGTCGGCTGGCAGGGAGCGACCGCCTCGCCGAGCACGACGAGGGAGGCGGCCGTGAGGTAGTCACCGTGCAGCACGGGCGGATCGAGCCCCGCGTCCCCGAGCACCCGGCGCACCCCGTCCCACTCGCCGTCCACCGAGGGATCGACCATCCAGCGGTCCGCGGCGAGGTCGCGGAGGTCGACCACCGGCAGCTCCGCCGCCGGGTGGTCCTTGGCCAGGGAGATGAACTGTGGTTCCCGGTCGAGGAGTACGCGCCGGTTCAGGCCGTCGGGAACGGTGACCGGGCAGCCCTCCACCTCGTGGACGAAGGCCACGTCCAGCCGGCCGGCGGCCACCGCCCCCAGCAGTTCCCGGGCCGAGACGTCCACCCGCAGGGAGATGTCCGTGCCCGGCAGCAGGATCCGCAGCCTGCGCAGCCAGCCGCCGATGACGCGGCTCGCGGTCGATCCGATGCGGAGTCCGGAACCTCCGGCCCTGGCTGCTTCGGCCTCGGCCATCGCCGCACCCACCAGGGTGGACATGCCGTCCACCAGAGGGCGGGCGCGACTGAGGAGGGCGCGGCCCAGGAGGGTGGGCCGGCAGCCGGTCCTCTCGCGGCGGAACAGCTCCGCCCCCATGGTCCGCTCGATCCGCTGGAGCTGGGTGGTCAGCGAGGGCTGGCTGACGCCGAGCCGCCGTGCCGCCTGATGCAGGCTGCCCGTGTCGGCGATGGCGCAGAGCGCCTTGAGGTGTCTCACCTCGAGGTCCATGCCGGGGAGCGTATGGCTGTTCGCACGCCGAGCACCAGATGGCGCAATCCCGCTAAACACCTTCATTCAGGTGCTGTTGGGGCGGCCCTCAGGTGCCGGTTGTGTGGGGTTCCTGTGGGGACGATAGGACGGCGCTATCGCGGGTTGACATCATCCGCCGGCACCCCGGCTGCCCCGACACTCTCTCCGTACCCCCCACCCGTTACCCGTCCGGCCGCCGGACGGGATTCATCGGACAGGTAGGAGAACCCCCCATGAGACACCTCAGGACAGCCGTCATGTCGGCCGTGGCCGGTCTCGGACTCGCCGCAGCACTGGGCACCACCCCCGCGGTCGCCGCCGCACCGGCTCCTGTCGCTCCCGCCGACACCGCCGCCGCACAGGCCGGCTACGCCGCGTACGCCGGTTCGAGCGAGAACGCCGCCGCGAACAAGGCGTTCTTCGACGCCGTCATGGACTCGGTCGCGAAGAAGAGGGCAGCCAACCCGGGTGCCGCGGCCGTCACCGTCGTCTACAGCACCACCAACGCCCCCAGCTTCCGCAGCCAGATAGCCAGCAGCACCAGCATCTGGAACAGCTCCGTCTCCAACGTCAAGCTGCAGGAAGGCTCGAACCCCGACTTCACCTACCGCGAGGGCAACGACTCCCGGGGCTCGTACGCGAGCACGAACGGACACGGCAGCGGCTACATCTTCCTCGACTACGCCCAGAACCAGCAGTACAACTCGACCCGCGTCACCGCGCACGAGACCGGCCACGTCCTGGGGCTGCCGGACCACTACACCGGACCGTGCAGCGAACTCATGTCCGGCGGCGGTCCCGGCACGTCCTGCACGAACGCCTACCCGAACTCCACCGAGCGCTCCCGGGTGAACTCCCTCTGGCAGAACGGCCTCGCGGCCGCGCTCGCCCGCGCCACTTCCTGACACCGGTCGCACCGCTCAGGGGCCGTCCCGCCGTCGCGGGGCGGCCCCACGGGTATGAGCGGTCAGGCGAGCTCCAGCGGGAACGCGCCCCGGTGACCTGTACCGGCGCCGTGCGCGGGACGGGGTTCGAACTCCCGGCAGCTCCAGATCTCCTGGACGAATCCGGTGCGCCGGTCCCAGAGGCCCGCGACCTCCTCCCCGCCCGCGACGTCCCGGTAGGCGTCCTTGGCGCCGCGGAAGCAGGCGAGTCCGCCGGAGAGCCCGCGGACGGGGGCAGGGAAGTAGTCCGAGAAGGCGCACGCTATGCAGGTCTGCAGGTGCATGTCCGGCGGCAGGATCCGCTGGATCGTGGCCAGCGCGGCGGCGAAGTCGCCCTCGGCACGGTTCGACTCGTACACGGCGCCGTCCAGGTGGAGGGCGAGGTAGAGGTCCGGATCGGCTCTGCGCAGGGACAGCAGACAGCCGAGCGTGGCCTGGCGGACCGTCCCGGACACCAGCACCGGGAGCGGGAGGTCCCACTCCAGCACACAGTCGCCGAGCACACCGTCCGCCAGGTCGAACGCGCCGTCCCGGACCGTCACGCCGGCCACCGGGCCGAGCCCGTCGAAGCTCGCGCCCTCGAAGTCCGTCCCGCGTACGCGGATGCGGAGCTGCTGTCCGTCCGTGGTGAGAATGACGGCCTCGGAACCGTGACGGTCCCGGTACCAGCCTGCCCACGACTCATCTGTCATGAGCAGGGACTGTAGTCCGTGCCCCGCAACCGCCCGGTGCCACCCTCCCCTTCGCACCGCGTCACGTCCGAGTACCTGTCAGCCGGCCTGGGGCTCACGCCACATGGGCCACATCAAGGGACCCTCGGGGAGTTCCACGGCCTTCCCCGTGAAGCCGAATCCGAGCCGTTCGTAGAGGCGGCGGCTGCGCTCGCTGCTCGCCTCCAGGTAGGCGGGGACGCCCTCGCGGTCGCACCGCTCCAGAACCCCCCGCATCAGCGCCTCTCCGATGCCCTCCCCCTGGCGCTGCGGGCTGACGCCGATCATCAGCAGGTATTCGTGGGCGCGGTCGTGCGGGTGCACGGCGCCCGTCAGCCTGCCCACCAGCTCGGCCCGTTCGTTGTCCGGGTCGGCCGTCTCCCTCATGAGCGCGGGGGTGTCGTCGGTGCCCTGCGGCGCTCCGGCGGGCACCGAGATCCAGAGGGCGGCCGCCGTACCGTCCTCCAGGAGGTCGATGCGGCCCTGCGACAGCGTGATGTCGGCGAACACTCCCAGGAACCTGCCGTGCACCGCCCGCCGGTGGTCCTCGTCGGGAAAGACCCAGCTGCTCACCGGATCCTCGTGGAACGCCTCGTCCAGAATCCGTACGACCTGGTCCCTGTCGCCCCGGTCCGCCTGCCGTATGCGTACGCCCATGACCGGCCCCGCCCCCTCGCATCCGTGATGATCTCAACCGACCTACGGAATACTAGAGTTGGGACACGGGCCCGGTCACGGGCCGCAAGGATTCAGTGTGTTCTGCGGGTGACGAACTCAGCGAGGGCCAGCAGGTCGCCACCGTCGGCGGCGCCGGGCACCGCGCGGGACAGGTGGTGGACGGCACGGGCCATCCGGTCCCCGGCGGTGATCTGCGCCCAGTCCCGGCCTCCCGCCCGGTCGACCGCGTCGGCCGCCGCACGCACCTCCTCCGGCGTGTTCATCGCGCCCCGGTAGAGCGCGGTGAGTTCGACGGCGGCCGGGGTGCCCGAGGTGAGCGCCGCGACCACCGGCAGCGACTTCTTGTGCGCGGTCAGGTCAGCGCCGACCGGCTTGCCCGTGCGCTCGGTGTCGCCCCAGATGCCGATGAGGTCGTCGATGAGCTGGAACGCGAGGCCGGCCTCCCTGCCGAAGCCGTCCATGGCCACGACCGCGCTCTCCCCGGCCCCGGCGTAGAGCGCGCCCAGGGCGCAGGCGCAGCCCAGCAGAGCGCCCGTCTTGGCCGTGGCCATGGCCAGACACTCGTCCAGGGTGACGTCGTCGGGGCCGCGGTCCTCGAGCGCGCAGTCCGCCTGCTGCCCCGCGCAGAGCTCGATGACACAGGTGGTGAGGCGGACCGAGGCGTGGGCGGACACGGGGTGCGGGTCGTCCGCCAGCAGTCTCAGGGCGAGGGCGAGCATGGCGTCACCCGTGATCACGGCGTCCGGCACCCCGAACACCGCCCAGGCCGTCGGGCGGTGGCGGCGGGTGGTGTCCTCGTCGATGACGTCGTCGTGGAGCAGGGTGAAGTTGTGGGCGAGTTCGACGGCTACGGCAGCCCGCACGGCGGCGTCCGGGTCGCCTCCGAGGGCCCGCGCGGCGGCCAGGACGAGGGCGGGTCTGATGGCTTTGCCGGCCTGGCCGGAGGCGGGGGTCCCGTCGGCGTTCTGCCAGCCGAAGTGGTACTTCGCGACCCGGCGTATGGCCCCGGGCAGCGTCTCCACGGCTGCTCGCAGGTGCGGGTCGACGGCGTCGCGGGTCCGCTCCAGGAGGGCTGCGGCCTTGTGCTCCCCCATCGCGGCGTCCGTACTCGTCATGGTCACGGTCACTCCTTCCCGGGCGCCACGGGGCACCTTGATCGCCGGTACTCGCCTGCGGGGGCCCGGGCGGACTGCCGCCCGGGCCGGGCAGCGTCACCGCCAGCGGCTGACCTCAACGTTCTCCAGCACGCCGAGGGCGTCGGGAACCAGGACGGCGGCGGAGTAGTAGGCGGTGACCAGGTAGGAGATGATCGCCTGCTCGTCGATACCCATGAAACGGGCGGAGAGACTCGGCTCGATCTCGTCCGGGATGCCGCTCTGCTGGAGGCCGATGACTCCCTGGTCCGCCTCGCCCGTCCGCATGCAGATGATCGACGTGGTGCGGGCGTCGGTGACCGGGATCTTGTTGCACGGGAAGATCGGCACCCCGCGCCAGGCCGGGACATGGTGCCCCCCGACCTCCACGCTCTCCGGGACGAGCCCGCGCTTGTTGCACTCACGGCCGAAGGCGGCGATGGCCCGCGGGTGGGCGAGGAACAGGTTGGATCCGCGCCGCCGCGAAAGGAGTTCGTCCATGTCGTCGGGACCCGGTGCTCCGTCGTGCGGCTGGATCCGCTGACCGTAGTCGCAGTTGTTGAGCAGCCCGAACTCCCGGTTGTTGACGAGCTCGTGTTCCTGGCGCTCGCGCAGTGCCTCGACCGTGAGCCGCAACTGCTGCTCGGTCTGGTTCATCGGCTGGTTGTAGAGGTCGGCCACCCTGCTGTGCACTTTCAGCACAGTCTGGACGACGCTCAGTTCGTACTCGCGCGGCGCCGACTCGTAGTCGACGAAGGTGTGCGGGACGACGCTCTCCCCCACGTGCCCCGCCGAGAGGTCGATCTCCGCCTCGCCGTAGTTGTTGGTGCGCTGGTGCGGAATCGCGAGCAGTCCGGCGAGATGGTCGCGGAGGGAGTCGGCGCGGGCCGCGAGGTTGAGCACGTCCGACCTGCGCAGGGTCAGCAGGGTGCAGGCGGTGACCGCGCGCGCCGTGTACTCCCAGGTCGCGTCACCGTCGATCAGGGCCTGGTCGCCGAAGTAGGCACCGTCGGCGAGCACGCCCAGAACCGTTTCGTCGCCGTACGGCCCGGTGCCGATCTTCTCGATCTTGCCGTGGGCCAGCAGATGGACCCGGTCCGCCGCGTCCCCCGACGCCGCGAGCACCTCGCCCGCCGCGACCTCACGCTGCTCACACCTGCGTGCCAGCTCGGCCAGCACCTCCTCGTCCGCGAAGTCGCGCAGGGCCGGGAGTTCGCCGAGCTCGGCGGGGATGACCGCGACCCGGTCGCCGGTCTGGACGAAGGTCACCCGGCCGTCCCCAACGGAATAGCTCAGCCTGCGGTTCACCCGGTAGGTCCCGCCCTGCACCTGCACCCAGGGCAGCATCCGCAGCAGCCAGCGGGAGGTGATCTCCTGCATCTGCGGTGCGGATTTGGTCGTCGTCGCGAGGTTCCGCGCAGCCGCTGTGCCGAGACTCTGCTGCGGCGGCTGCGTGTCGCGAACCTCTTCACCAACGGACATCCGACATCCTCTCGATCATGGGCTGACCTGCGAGAGGAACACTTCCAGCAGGAGGACACGGCGCGCTATTACACAAAAGAGTGTGACTAACCGGGCTTCGGTCGGGGCACGTTGCCGTTCCGGAGGCGCGCACACAGGCGGGACACGCCCGTGCGCATGCGGTCCGGTACCGGGCTACCGGACCCTGCGGCCTAGGACTTCGGCCCGCCCCGCCCTCGGTCTGCGGCCCCTTACGAGGCTGCGGACGGCCGCCTAGCGTCTCTGCCATGGATACGACAGGCGTTCTCGACGAGGCGCTCGGACGACTGCACCGCTCGGGGCCCGAACGGCTCGGCAGGCTGACCAATCACGCGCCGATGGCCGTAGAGGCGCTCGCCGCACGTGGGCAGGCGCGCAGCGTGCACCGCTGGCTCGACCTGTACGCGCCCCGGCTGGAGGAGTTCCCCGCCGCCGTCGAGCCGGTGACGGAAGCCGGCTGGCGCACCGCTCTGGGTGATCCGCGCCGCGCCGCCGACTGGATCGCGCACTTCGGCCGGGAGATCCAGGAGCACCCCTGGCGCGACGTGCTCGCCCAGTGGTGGCCCCGCCTCCTGCCCGGGATGTACGGCGGGTCGACGCATCCGGTGATCCGGGTCGGCCATGCCGTACGCACCCTTCTGGCGGGCGACACCACGAGTCCGCGTCTGACGGAACTGGCGCACGGTCTCGGCTACTGGGCCGCCCGGCACCACACCGTCACGGGGCTGACACCGCTGCCCGGCGGCGGCAGCGCCGCCGAGGCTCTCGACGCGGTGAAGCCCCTGGCCGTACGGGAAGGCGGCTTCCCCGCCCGGCTGGACCGCGTCAGGGGTCTTCCGGTGTGGGCGGCGACCGTCCCGGACCCGGAGGAGGCACGGCGCAGGCTGACCGAACTGGTCCGGGCGGCCACCCACCGGTACGCCACCCACGGTCACGGTAACGAGACCATGCTGGTCCACGCGGCCACGGCTCCCAACGCCGTGCTCCGGACGCTGCCCGCACTTCCACGGGACCTGTGGGGCCAAAGCCTGCG
Source organism: Streptomyces sp. NBC_01341 (assembly GCF_035946055.1). NCBI lineage: Bacteria > Bacillati > Actinomycetota > Actinomycetes > Kitasatosporales > Streptomycetaceae > Streptomyces > Streptomyces sp. NBC_01341. The sequence continues at coordinate 2,603,531 of NZ_CP108364.1, forward strand.
GGCCGCCTGGACGGCCTCCGCGGCGGTGACCGCCATGTACGCGCCGGACGCCCCGGTACCCCTGGCCGCGACGTGCGCCGTCACCGCGGAGGAGGTCGCAGAACGGGCTCTGGCACACGGCGACGAGCACGTCATCAAGCTGACCGACACAGCCTTGGACTTCGGCGACGGGACGGCCTTGGCGGCTGCCCTGCGCGCGATGGAACTCAGCGAGCCCTTGCGGCGGTGACCTCCTCGCCGGGCTCAGGCGACGGACAGCGGTGCCCCCGAGTCCACGACCTTCCCCGGGTTGAGGATGCCGCGCGGGTCGAGGGCCGCTTTGACCGCGCGCTGCATGGCGAGGTTGACGGTGCCGACCTCGCGGTTCATGCCGCCCATCTTCAGCAGGCCGACGCCGTGTTCACCGGTGACCGTGCCGCCTAGGGCGATCGCGGCGTCGAGGATGTCCTCGAACGCGAGCTGGGCACGGCTCCGGGCGGCCTCGTCCCCGGGTTCGGTGATGATGAGCGGGTGGAGGTTGCCGTCGCCGGCGTGCGCGATGTTGGCGATGAGGACGTCGTGTTCGCGGGAGATCTCCTCGATGCGTGCCAGCATTCGCGGCACCTTCGACCGTGGAACCACCACGTCCTCGGTGAGGACCGGGCCGAGCCGCTCCAGCGCCGGGTAGGCGAGCCGCCGGGCCTGGAAGAGGGCGTCCGCCTCCGCCTGGTCGGTGGAGACCTCGGCCCAGGCGGCGCCCGCCTCGGCGAAACAGGCCCGCATGGCTTCGGCCTCGGCGTCGCCCGCGGCGCCCGGGGTGTCCACGCGGCCGAGAAGGATCGCGTCGGCGTCCGCCGACAGCCCCATGTTCTTCCACTCGTCGACGGCCTTCAGGCAGTGCCTGTCGAGGAGTTCGAGCGCGGAGGGCACGATGCCCGCGGCCGTCACCCGGCTCACCGCGTCGCCGGCGGCGACGACCGATTCGAAGAACCCGGCGACGGTGCGTTCCGCGGGCCGGGCACCCCGCAGCTTCACGGTGATCTCCGTGATCACACCGAGGGTGCCCTCCGAGCCGACGAGGAGTCCGCACAGGTCGTATCCCGCGACCCCCTTCGCGGTCCGCCGACCCACTCGCACGACCTCACCGAGCCCGTTGACGGCTTCCAGCCCGAGCACGTAGTCCCGGGTCACGCCGTACTTGACGCAGCACATGCCGCCCGCGTTGGTGGCGGCGTTGCCGCCGATCGTCGACCAGGGGGAGCTGGCCGGGTCCGGCGGGTACCAGAGGCCCTGTTCGGCGCACGCCGCGCGCAGATCGTCGTTGACCACTCCCGGCTGGACCACCGCGAGGCGTTCCACCGGGTCGATGAGCAGGATCCGGTTCATGTCCTCGAAGGAGAGGACGACCGCCCCGTCCACCGCGTTGGCGCCGCCCGACAGGCCGGTTCCCGCGCCGCGCGGGACGACCGGGATGCGGCGCTCGGCGCAGTGGGCGACGACGGCGGCCACCTCGGCGGTGTCCTGGGGCCGCACGACCGCGAGGGGCATCCCGGCCGGGGCCCATTCCGCCTCGTCGTGCGCGTAGCGGCCCAGACTGTCCGGGTCGGTGATGACCCGGCTCGCCGGAATCCCGTCGGCTGCGTTCGGCTTCGGCACGGCCGCTGACCACCTTTCCCGCGCTGGCGTACCCCGCACCTGCCGCGAGGTCGCACCCTCCATCATGGCGCGCCCTCCGCGGGGGCTCGCGTCGACCCCGACCTTAAGTTGCATCTCCGATGCCACTTACCTACGCTGAGCGCCATGCGGCTGACGCGATTCACCGACGTGGCGCTCCGGGTGCTGATGCGCCTGACCGTCACCAAGGACGGCGAGGACCCACCGACCACCCGGGAGGTGGCGGCCTCGATGCAGGTGCCGTACACCCACGCGGCGAAGGTCGTCGCCCGGCTCCAGCACCTCGGCCTGATCGACGCGCGACGCGGCCGGGGCGGGGGCCTCACCCTCACCGCGGCCGGACACTCCGCCTCGGTCGGCGCCCTGGTACGCGAGCTCGAAGGGCCCGGGGAGGTCGTGGAGTGCGAGGGGAGCACCCCCTGCCCCCTGCGGTCCGCCTGCCGGCTGCGCGCCGCGCTGCGCCAGGCCGAAGAGGCGTTCTACGCCTCCCTCGACCCCCTCACGGTCGGCGACCTCGCCTCCTCCCCCACCGGCCCGCTGCTGATCGCCATCAGCTCAGGCAGGCCGGCACCCGGCTGATTCCACCCGCACCCTGCGGACGCGGTCCGCCTCCGGCCGGCCGTACCGCACGGCTCCCGCGCGCCACAAAATACGTATCTCATATTCCAATAAAGATGGGGCGGGCACGACCCGCCCCTCGTACCAAGGAGTCACCCGATGCTCTCCGAGACGTCGACCGCCACCGTCCGCACCACCCTCCCCGCCGTCGGGGCGGCCATCGGGGACATAGCGGATCTCTTCTACCGGAAGCTGTTCGACGCCCACCCGGAACTGCTCAGGGACCTCTTCAACCGGGGCAACCAGGCCTCCGGCACACAGCGCCGCGCGCTCGCCGGATCCATCGCCGCCTTCGCCACCCAGCTCGTCGAGCACCCCGGCACCCGGCCCGACGCGATGCTCGGCCGCATCGCGAACAAGCACGCGTCCCTCGGCATCACGGCCCCGCAGTACGAGATCGTGCACACCCACCTCTTCGCCGCGATCACCGAGGTGCTCGGCGACGCGGTCACCCCCGAGGTCGCCGCGGCCTGGGACGAGGTCTACTGGCTGATGGCCAACGCCCTGATCGCCATCGAGGAACGGCTCTACGCGCAGCAGGGCGTGCTCGCGGGTGACGTGTGGCGCGAGTGGACGGTGGTCTCACGCACCGAGGACACCCCGGCCGTGGCCACCTTCCGGCTCACCCCCGCCGACGGCTCGCCCGCCCCCGCCTTCCGGCCGGGCCAGTACGTCTCCGTCCAGGTGGAACTCCCGGACGGAGCCCGCCAGATCCGCCAGTACAGCCTCACCGGGGCGCCGGGCGGCGGCCCGCGCTCCCTCTCCGTCAAGCGGGTAGAGGGCGGGGAGGGCCCCGACGGCGAGGTCTCCGCCCACCTGCACGCGCGGCTGCGCGCGGGCGACCGGCTGCGCCTCTCCGCCCCGTACGGCGATCTGGTACTGGACGACTCCGGCGCGCCGCTGCTGCTCGCCTCCGCCGGCATCGGCTGCACCCCGGTCCTGTCGATGCTGGAGCACCTGGCTGCCGAGGGGCACCCGACGCGGGTGACCGTCGTGCACGGCGACCGCTCCCCGGCGGACCACGCCCTGCGCACCGACCACGCGGCGCTGACGGAGAAGCTCCCCGACGCCGCCGCACACTTCTGGTACGAGGACCCGGAGCCGGGCCACCCCGCCGAGCGCACCGGACACGTCGACCTGAGCGGCCTGCCGGTCGCCCCGGGCACCCGCGCCTACCTCTGCGGACCCCTGCCCTTCATGAGGGCCGTCCGCTCCCAGCTCCTGGGCAAGGGAGTGGCCGCGGCCGACATCCACTACGAGGTGTTCGGCCCCGACATGTGGCTCGCCCAGGACTGAGGCACGCGTCGGGGCACGCGTCGGCCGGCACCCGGAAAATGTCCGGATCCGCTCGCACAGTTCCCGAACAGGTTTGGCGGAGCCTCATGTTCCGGTAGAAGCGCTGTACGGACACACTCCCCCTCTACCGAAGGAGCCGGCCATGTCCTCACCCATGTCCGCGAGCAGCTTCCTCAAAGCCCTGAAGGACGAGGGACTCACCGTCGTCCAGGTGGGCGACTGGCGCACGCACAACCGCAACCACAAGGGCCCGTGGGGACCGGTGCACGGTGTGATGCTCCACCACACCGTCACCAGCGGCACCGCCCGCACCGTCGAGATCTGCCGTGACGGCTACTCCGGCCTCCCGGGCCCCCTCTGCCACGGCGTGATCGCCAAGGACGGAAAGGTCCACCTGGTCGGCTACGGCCGCGCCAACCACGCCGGCCTCGGCGACGACGACGTCCTGCGCGCCGTGATCGCCGAGAAGCGCCTGCCGTCGGACAACGAGTCGAACACGGACGGCAACCGGCACTTCTACGGCTTCGAGTGCGAGAACCTCGGCGACGGCGAGGACCCCTGGCCCGCCGTCCAGCTCGAGGCCATCGAGAGGGCGGCCGCGGCGGTCTGCCGATTCCACGGCTGGGGCGCCCCGTCCGTCATCGGGCACCGGGAGTGGCAGCCCGGCAAGGTCGACCCGCTCGGCTTCTCGATGACCGGCATGCGCAACCGGATCCACGACCGGCTGAAGTAGACCGGCGGGGGGCGGCACACAATGACGTCATGCGTGACGAAGCACTCGACCTCTCCCGGCTGCGGCCGGCTCTCCCCTCACCCCTTCAGCCGGTCGAGGACGAGCACTTCGCCCGGCACGGTGTGACGCTGCTGCTCAAGCGCGACGACCTGATCCACCCCGACCTGCCGGGCAACAAGTGGCGAAAACTCGCCCCCAACATCCGGGCCGCCGCCGGCCGTACCGTGCTGACCTTCGGCGGGGCCTACTCCAACCACCTGCGCGCCACCGCCGCCGCGGGACGCCTGCTGGGTTTCCCCACCGTCGGCGTCGTACGGGGCGACGAACTGGCCGGGCGCCCGTTGAACCCCTCCCTCGCGCGCTGCGCGGCCGACGGTATGCGCCTGCATTTCGTGGACAGGGCGACCTACCGCGCGAAGACCACTCCCGGCGTCCTGGACGGCCTGCTGCGCCTCTTCGGGGAGTGCGCGGTCGTCCCGGAGGGCGGCAGCAACGCCCTCGCCGCTCGGGGCTGCGCAGAGCTCGGCCGCGAACTGCGCGGCGTGGGCGGCACGGCGGCCGTCGCCTGCGGCACCGGCGGCACCCTGGCGGGTCTCGCCGCCGGCCTCGGACCGGGGCAGCGCGCCCTCGGCATTGCGGTCCTGCGCGGCGGCTTCCTGGCCGAGTCCGTACGCGGTCTCCAGCAGGAGGCGTTCGGCGGCCCGGCCGGCCGGTGGTCGCTGGACGAGCGCTTCCACTTCGGCGGGTACGCCCGTACGACTCCGGAGCTGCACGCCTTCGCCGACGCGTTCGAGGACCGGCACGGGCTGCCCGTGGAACGGCTCTATGTGGCCAAACTTCTGTACGGCCTGACCGTCCTCGCCCGCGAAGGCGCCTTCGCGCGGGGTTCCACGGTGACCGCGGTCATCACCGGCCGGCCCTCACCCGAGGCTGACGGCGGCTAGGGTCTTTCGCCTGCGTGGGGCCGGTCAGCGAGCGGGTCCGGTGCCTGGCATCGCGAGTCACGGTGCCAGGGCAGGAGAGGCTCTAGTCCGCGTCGGACTCCCGGTAGGCGGCCGCCTCCTCCAGGTCCAGCCTGCGCAGCAGGGCGCGCATCATCTCGTCGTCGATCCGCCGTTCGTCCCTGAGGCGTACGAAGACCGCCCGCTCGGCGTCGATCATCTCCCTCGCCAGCCGCCGGTAGGTGTCGTCGGCCGATTCCCCGGTGACCGGATTGGGCCGGCCGAGGCGCTCCCAGACGGCGTTGCGGCGCCGCTCCATCACGGCCCGCAGCCGCTGGGTCAGGGGATCGGGCAGTTCGTTGGCGGGGTCGGACAGCAGCGCGTCCAGTCTGGCGTCCGCGGCTGCGGACGCCTCGCTCTGCGCCTGTGCCTCCGCCAGCGTCTCACCTCGCGCGTCACGGCCCGGGAGCTTCAGCACGCGCACCATCAGGGGCAGGCTGAGTCCCTGGACGACCAGGGTCCCGATGACCGTGGTGAAGGTCAGGAACAGCACGAGGTTGCGCGCCGGGAACTTCTCACCGTCGGGCGTCAGCAGGGGGATGGAGAACGCGATGGCGAGCGAGACGACGCCCCTCATGCCGGCCCAGCTGACGATCAGCGGGGACGTCCAGGGCAGCGGCCCCTCGCGTTCCCGGACACGCCGGGACACCCACAGGGGCAGATAGCTCGCGGGATACACCCAGAGGAAGCGGACCACGACCACGGCGATGAACACGAGGACCGCGTACTGGAGCGCCTCGCCCACGCTGTATTCCCCCAGCTCCCGCAGGACGAAGGGCAACTGCAGTCCGATCAGCGCGAAGACGGCGGACTCCAGGATGAACGCCACCATCTTCCAGACCGCCGCCTCCTGCAGCCGGGTCGCGAAGTCGACCTGCCAGGAGCGGTGCCCCAGATACAGCGCGACGACGACCACGGCGAGCACCCCGGAGGCGTGCACCCGCTCGGCGGCGGCGTACGCCACGAAGGGGATGAGCAGCGACAGGGTGTTCTGGAGCAGCGCCTCCTTGAGGTGCGTGCGCAGCCAGTGCAGCGGAACCATCAGCAACAGGCCGACCCCGACGCCGCCGACCGATGCCACCAGGAACTCGCCGATCCCCTCGCCCCAGTTCATGCCCTCGCCGACCGCGGCTGCGAGAACCACCTTGAAGGCGGTGATGGCGGTGGCGTCGTTCACCAGGGACTCGCCCTGGAGGATCGTGGTGAGCCGGGCGGGCAGGCCCACCCGGCGGGCGATCGCCGCGGCGGTGACCGCGTCCGGCGGGGCCACCACGGCGCCGAGGACCAGCGCGGCGGTCAGCGGCAGGTCCGGGACGAGCAGGTAGGCCAGCCAGCCCACCGCGACCGTCGCGAAGAGGACATAACCCACGGAGAGCAGTGCGACGGGCCGCACATTGGCCCGCAGATCCAGGTACGAACTGTCGACCGCGGCCGTGTACAGCAACGGCGGGAGCAGCAGGGGCAGCACGACGTGCGCGTCCAGCGTGTAGCTCGGCACCCCGGGCAGATAGGAGGCCACCAGCCCGGCGGCGACCAGCAGCAGGGGTGGGGGCACCGGGGTCCGGCGCGCCGCCCCGGCGACCACCGCACTGACAGCGACAAGCGCCACCAGCGGCAATGCGTCCATCTCACCGTCCTCGTATCCGACGTACCGTGGCCATCATGAGTGAGTGCCTCCATGTTGACGAGCTGCCGCGCCCCGAGCCGACCCCGCTCGACAAGACCTGTCCGGAGTGTCTGGCCGCGGGCACCCATCCCGTGCAGTTGCGTCTCTGCCTCGAGTGCGGGCATGTGGGCTGCTGCGATTCCTCGCCCCTGAAACACGCCACGGCGCACTTCGAGGAGACCGGACATCCGGTGATGCGCAGCTTCGACTGCATGGACAGCTGGCGCTGGTGCTTCGTGGACGGTTCGATCGTCTGACGTCTGGGTACGTCAAACCGGCGCCGGTTCTTCTCAATTGACCGCCGCAGACCTCTAGCCACCGTGCGTACTCGCATGCCTACCATGCGTAACGGTGGGTATGAGGTCCCGACGACACGGCATCATGGGGCGCGATAGCGTCGCCGAGTCACAGAACCGACGACGGACCGCACGGCCCCCGGGCATTCGCCCCGGAGCCCCGAACGAGTTTGTGCCACCTTGGAGGTGAGGGTGTCCCAGATCGCAGGCGAGCCCGGGAACCAGGACTTCGTTGAGGTCCGGCTGCCCGCTGCGGGTGCCTACCTGTCGGTGCTGCGTACGGCCACGGCCGGCCTCGCAGCGCGCTTGGACTTCACTCTCGACGAGATCGAGGATCTCCGCATCGCGGTCGACGAGGCCTGCGCGATCCTGCTCCAGCAGGCCGTGCCGGGTTCCGTCCTCAGCTGCGTCTTCCGCCTCGTGGGCGATTCCCTCGAGGTGACTGTCTCGGCGCCCACGACCGACGGCCGCGCGCCCGAGCGCGACACCTTCGCCTGGACGGTGCTCTCCGCACTGGCCGGCAAGGTCGACTCGACGGTCGCGGACGACCGGACGGTCAGCATCAGCCTCTACAAACAGCGCGGCGCGGGACCCGGGCCGGCGTGAGCGACGGGAACGGGGACGGTCCTGTGCGGGACGAGACGATCCGGTCCGGGGCGGTGCGGCCAGCAGCCGTCCCGGAGCAGCAGGCCCGGCCGCATCCGGTGGACGGTGCGGACGCGGACGGTGCGGACGGGGTTCAGGGCCGTCCGGCCGCGGTGGAGCAGTCGCAGGCGGAGCGGGCGGGCCAGATGAGCGAGCACGGGCACCACGATCCACGGGACCGCAGCGGGGCGCGGGCGCTCTTCATCGAGCTGCGGGCGCTCCCCGACGGCTCGGTGGAGAAGGCCGAGCTGCGCAACCGGCTGGTGCGGATGCACCTGCCGCTCGTGGAGCACCTGGCCCGCAGATTCCGCAACAGGGGCGAGCCCCTCGACGATCTCACCCAGGTCGCCACGATCGGCCTGATCAAGTCGGTGGACCGGTTCGACCCCGACCGCGGGGTCGAGTTCTCGACGTACGCGACTCCCACGGTCGTCGGCGAGATCAAGCGCCACTTCCGCGACAAGGGCTGGGCGGTGCGGGTCCCGCGCCGCCTCCAGGAGCTGCGGCTGTCGCTGACCACGGCCACCGCGGAGCTCTCCCAGCAGCACGGCCGCTCGCCCACCGTGCACGAGCTGGCGGAGCGCCTGGGCATCTCCGAGGAGGAGGTGCTGGAGGGGCTGGAATCGGCCAACGCCTACAGCACTCTGTCGCTGGACGTACCGGACACGGACGACGAGTCGCCGGCCGTGGCGGACACCCTGGGCTCCGAGGACGAGGCCCTGGAGGGCGTGGAGTACCGCGAGTCGCTCAAGCCGCTCCTGGAGGACCTCCCTCCGCGCGAGAAGCGGATTCTGCTCCTGCGCTTCTTCGGCAACATGACGCAGTCGCAGATCGCTCAGGAGGTCGGCATCTCCCAGATGCACGTCTCCCGCCTTCTGGCACGCACGCTGGCGCAACTGCGCGAGCGGCTGCTCGTCGAGGAGTAGGGGCCGGCCACCGGGCGCGGCGGCCCCGCGGGGTCGCCGCCCGGCGCTCAGGCGTCGGGGGTCGTCCGCTGCACCCGGATGCCCAGGGCCTTGGTGGTCGCGGGGGCGAGCAGCAGGACGAGCGCGGTCACCGCGACCACGGAGAGGGCGATCCCGGCCGGGATCAGCGCCCCCTGCGCCCTCAGCAGGGTCCAGGCCACCGGCAGCGCCATGAGCTGGGTGATGAGCGCGGGCCCCCGGCTCCAGCTGCGCCGCAGCTGCAGACCCCGGGCGGCGAACAGCGGGATGAGGCCGAGCACGATCAGCGTCAGCCCTCCCGTCTCGGCCTGCTGCGGGCTGTCGGGGCGCCCGAGCAGGCCCATGACCAGCATGTAGATCCCGCCGGCGACCAGCGCGGCGGCCTCCAGGGCGCAGAGCGCGGCCACGAGCGCGATCCGGGCCGGCTTCTCCGGACCGGCCGGGGGCGACGACGGGGGCATGTTCTGCTGAGTGCTCACGCCTTTCAGGTTGACATCCCGGGCCGCCGATCGTGAAGCCGGGGCTGCGGCGATTCCGCAGCCGTCACGCTCGGTGACCGCGCGCGGACCCGGTGGAGCGCGACTTCGGGGCCGTACGGCGCGGTGGGTACCCTGGCCTGCATGCGCGCACTTCTCGTGGTCAACCCGGCAGCCACCACTACCAGTGCGCGGACGCGTGACGTGCTGATCCACGCCCTCGCGAGCGAGATGAAGATCGAGACCGTGACCACGGAGTACCGGGGTCACGCCCGGGACCTGGGACGCCGTGCCGCCGACTCCGACGACATCGACCTGGTGGTAGCACTGGGCGGCGACGGCACGGTGAACGAGGTGGTCAACGGCCTGCTCCACAGGGGCCCCGACCCCGAGGGCCTGCCGAGTCTCGCGGTGGTGCCCGGCGGTTCCACCAATGTGTTCGCCCGCGCACTGGGCATCCCCAACGACGCCGTGGAGGCGACCGGCGCGATCCTGGACGCCCTGGCCGCCCGCAGCGAGCGCACGGTGGGTCTCGGCCTCGCGGCCGGCACCCCGGGCAGCGCGGACGAAGCCGTCCCGGGCCGCTGGTTCACCTTCTGCGCGGGCCTCGGGTTCGACGCGGGCGTCATCGGCCGGGTCGAACAGAAACGCGAGCTGGGCAAGCGGTCGACCCACGCGCTGTACGTGCGGCAGGTCCTGAAGCAGTTCCTGGACGAGCCGCACCGGCGCAGCGGTCAGATCACCCTGGAGGTCCCCGGCCGGGACCCGGTCACGGACCTCGCGCTGTCGATAATCTGCAACACCGCGCCCTGGACCTACCTGGGAAACCGCCCGATATACGCGTCCCCGAAGGCCTCGTTCGACACCGCCCTGGACGTCCTCGGCCTGAAGCGTCTTTCGACCCCTGCCGTTACCCGGTACGCCACCCAGTTGCTCACTTCGAGTCCCGAAAAGGGTCCACACGGCAAGCACGCCGTCTCCATGCATGACCTCACGGACTTCACCTTGCATTCAAAGGTCCCACTGCCCTTCCAGATGGACGGTGACCACCTCGGACTGCGTACGAGCGTGACGTTCACAGGCGTTCGCCGTGCACTGCGTGTGATTGTGTGAGTGGAAGGGGCGAAAGTCCTTTAACTCGAACGTTTGGGCTGGCCCCCACCCCTTAGAAGTACGGCTGTGACCTAGTCGACACCGAGGAATCAAAAAAAACTTTCCAGAAGGGGTTGTATCCGCCGCCGAGGTTTGGGAATCTCTACATGGCGATCGGGACGGCCCGCAACATCGGCCTCCACTGAGAGCCAGAACCCCTCCTCACCTCAACAGGACCACATCCAGTTCTTCTGGACGTCGGACCTTCGACCGCGGGGGGATTCGTGAAAGCGTTCACATTCACAAGCACCAGCATGTAATACCAAGGAGAGGTAGCAGCCATGGACTGGCGTCACAACGCCGTTTGTCGTGAGGAAGACCCCGAGCTGTTCTTCCCCATCGGCAACACCGGTCCTGCGCTGCTGCAGATCGAGGAAGCCAAGGCCGTCTGCCGTCGCTGCCCCGTCATGGAGCAGTGCCTGCAGTGGGCGCTCGAGTCCGGTCAGGACTCCGGCGTCTGGGGTGGCCTCAGCGAGGACGAGCGCCGCGCAATGAAGCGCCGCGCCGCTCGCAACCGGGCGCGTAACGCCAGCGCCTGACCGACGCCCCCCGCACGACGAGCCTCAGCCCGGCGGCGCGTACAGAGCGTACGCACAGCCCCGCCTTCGAGTCGCAGCGCGCAGTACCCCCGAAGCGCATCGCACCGTGAGCACCACGCAGTGGGCCCGGACCGTCACCACGGTCCGGGCCCACTGCTGTGCGGTGGCGGCCACAACGGCCGCGCCGCTACTTGTCGTTCCGGACGGGGATGTCCAGGACCACCTGCGTGCCGCGCGCCGGCGCCGGGACCATGCCGAAGGTGCCGCCCAACTCACCCTCGACCAGCGTCCGCACGATCTGGAGACCCAGATTCCCGGCCCGCTGGGGGTCGAATCCCTCGGGCAGTCCGCGCCCGTCGTCCGTGACGGTGATCAGCAGCCGCCCTTCGGCGGGTGATCCGCCGCGCACCGCGGAGACCTCGACCGTGCCGTGCTCGGCCACGGTGAAAGCGTGTTCCAGCGCGTTCTGCAGCACCTCGGTCAGCACCATCGAGAGCGGCGTCGCCACCTCGGCGTCGAGAATCCCGAAGCGGCCCGTGCGACGGCAGGTCACCTTTCCGGGCGAGATCTCGGCGACCATGGCGATGACACGGTCGGCGATCTCGTCGAACTGCACCCGCTCGTCCAGATTCTGGGACAGCGTCTCATGGACGATCGCGATCGAACCGACCCGCCGCACCGCCTCGTTGAGCGCCTCGCGCCCCCGCTCGGAATCCATCCGGCGCGCCTGGAGGCGCAACAGGGCGGCCACCGTCTGGAGGTTGTTCTTCACCCGGTGGTGGATCTCCCGGATGGTGGCGTCCTTCGTGATCAATTCCCGTTCGCGGCGCCGGAGTTCCGTGACGTCACGCAGGAGCACCAGCGAACCGATGCGTACGCCCTTGGGCTTCAGCGGAATGGCTCGCAGCTGGATGACCCCGCCCGCACCCTCGACCTCGAACTCCCTGGGGGCGTATCCGCTCGCCACCTTGACCAGGGCCTCGTCGACCGGGCCGCGCGACGGAGCGAGTTCGGCGGTCGTCGCGCCCAGGTGATGACCGACGAGGTCCGAGGCCAGGCCGAGCCGGTGGTACGCCGAGAGTCCGTTCGGGCTGGCGTACTGGACGACACCGTCCGCGTCCAGCCTGATCAGTCCGTCGCCCACCCGCGGTGAGGCGTCCATGTCGACCTGCTGGCCGGGGAAGGGGAAGGACCCGGCGGCGATCATCTGGGCCAGGTCGGACGCGGACTGGAGGTAGGTGAGCTCCAGCCGGGAGGGGGTGCGCACGGTGAGCAGGTTGGTGTTACGGGCGATCACCCCGAGGATCCGGCCCTCGCGCCGTACGGGGATCGACTCGACCCGCACGGGCACCTCCTCCCGCCACTCGGGGTCGCCCTCCCGCACGATGCGGCCCTCGTCCAGGGCCGCGTCCAGCAGCGGACGGCGGCCGCGCGGCACCAGGTGCCCGACCATGTCGTCCTGATAGGAGGTGGGGCCGGTGTTGGGCCGCATCTGCGCCACGGACACGTAGCGGGTCCCGTCGCGGGTGGGTACCCACAGGACGAGGTCGGCGAAGGACAGGTCGGAGAGCAGCTGCCACTCCGAGACCAGCAGATGGAGCCACTCGAGGTCGGTGTCACTCAGGGCTGTGTGCTGGTGGACGAGGTCGTTCATGGAGGGCACGTGTGCGAGCGTACCCGCGGATATGACGAGGTTCCGAACCGATCGGGCCGCCGATGCGTGACACTGGGGAGGGGACGGGCCGCAGGAGAATGTCCGTCCCCACGGATGGACACGGACTATTGGTCTAGTCCACAATGCGAGGTGCGGACGCCATGCACAGGACATGATCCGCACGCGACAAGACCTCCGCTCTCCCCGCACAGGAGAGCGGACCGAGGTACCCGGCGCTCTCTGCCCTGACTGCGCCGGTGCCTCACATGGCCGGAGGCACCGCACACCGCCGGCCAGGAAGCTCCGGGCTGCGGTGCCGGACGGGCTGAGGGTCCCGTCCCGGCGCCGCGGCCCGCGGGTGTTTCCGGGGACATTCCGCGCGCGGGCCGGATGTCGGCCGACGGGGCGACAGTCATCGACGCGAACGTGGACGCTTCACCTCACAGCCGTCCCGCTCTGCTAGATTGGGCCACGATTGGTCTATACCACATGACGCCACTCTCAGATCGGCAGGCACAGCGTGGAAGTTGTCATCGTCCCGGACGCCACGGCAGGCGGCGAACTCATCGCGGAGGCCATCGGTGCACTGCTGAGCCGCAGGCCCGACGCACTTCTCGGCGTTGCCACCGGCTCGACCCCGCTGCCCGTCTACCAGGCCCTGGCGGCGAAGGTCCGCTCCGGCGCGGTGGACGCCTCGCGCGCCCGCATCTGCCAGCTCGACGAATACGTCGGACTGCCGGCCGGCCACCCCGAGTCCTACCGCTCGGTCGTGCTGCGCGAGGTCGTCGAGCCGCTCGGCCTGTCCGAGAAGTCCTTCATGGGCCCGGACGGCACGGCCGAGGACGTCCAGGCCGCCTGCGAGGCGTACGACAGGGCGCTCGCCGAGGCGGGGGGTGTCGACCTCCAGCTGCTCGGCATCGGTACCGACGGTCACATCGGTTTCAACGAGCCGTGCTCGTCGCTCGCCTCCCGCACGCGCATCAAGACGCTGACCGAGCAGACCCGGATCGACAACGCGCGCTTCTTCGACGACGACATCGACCAGGTGCCCCACCACGTCATCACCCAGGGCATCGGCACGATCCTGGAGTCCCGCCACCCGATCCTGCTGGCCACCGGCGAGGGCAAGGCCGACGCGGTGGCCCGCACCGTCGAGGGCCCGGTGGCCTCGATCGTGCCGGCCTCGGCTCTGCAGCTGCACCCGCACGCCACGGTGGTGGTCGACGAGGCCGCCGCGTCGAAGCTGAAGCTGGCGGACTACTTCCGTGCCACCTACGCGGCGAAGCCGCGGTGGCAGGGCCTGTAGAGCCTCCCCGTACGCCGGAGGGCCGGGTCACCGACGACGGTGACCCGGCCCTCTCGCGTCGCCCGGAAACCTATCCGGCCCGGATCCCCGTGATCGCCTCCGCCGCCGCGATCCCGCACACCCGTGCGGCGCCGTGGGTGGCGATGTGGAGCGCGCCGCGGGGCGGCGCCACCGGCAGGCCCATCTCGACCACGATCGTGTCAGGACGCGTCGCCACCAGGGTGTCCAGCGCCTCGCCCATCCACGCGTGCCGGTGGGCGTCGCGGACGACGGCGACGATGTGCCGCTCCCCCGCCGCCCGCAGGACCTCGGCGGCCGGTGACCCGTGATCACCGCCGTAGGTGTCCGTCGCGGTACCGGGCAGCAGCCGGGTCAGCTCCGCCGCGACGCCCCACGGGGTCTCCTCGCCGACCGCGATGTTCGCGACGGGGGTGAGGGCGGCGACGTACGGCGGTGCGTCCAGCGGCTCGGCGGCGCCCGTGAGCGTCACGGCGCGGCGGGCCGCGATCAGGCCGATGCCGGCTCCGGTGCCGGGCGCGGTCCCCTCCTGCACGTCCGCGCCCGGCCCCGAGGCAGCCCCCCTGGCCCTCTGCGTCCAGGACGCGAGAGCCCGTACACGTGCGGCGGCGTCGGCCAGCCGCTCCTCGGGCAGTTCGCCCGTCCGCACCGCCGTCACGAGCGCGTCGCGCAGCCGCAGCACGGTCTCCTCGTCGGCGAGCCCGCCGCCCACGCAGATGGCGTCGGCGCCCGCCGCGATCGCGAGGACGGAACCGCGCTCGATGCCGTACGTGCCGGCGATGGCGTCCATCTCCATGCCGTCCGTGACGATCAGGCCCTCGTAGCCCAGTTCCTGACGGAGCAGTCCGGTGAGGATCTGCGGGCTCAGGGTGGCGGGCCGGGTCGGGTCGAGTGCGGGGAGCAGGATATGTGCGCTCATGACGGATCGGGAACCCGCCGCGATGGCGGCCCGGAAAGGCACCAGCTCACGGGCGTGCAATGTGTCCAGGTCCACATCGATGCGGGGCAGCGCGTGGTGCGAGTCGACCGCCGTGTCGCCGTGCCCGGGGAAGTGCTTGGTGCAGGCGGCGACCCCGGCGGACTGGAGGCCCTCGACGTACGCGGCGGTGTGCCGGGCGACGAGCCCGGTGTCGGCGCCGAAGGAACGCACGCCGATGACCGGGTTCGCGGGGTTGGAGTTGACGTCGGCGGACGGCGCCCAGTTGAGGTTGACGCCGCACGCGGCCAGCCGGCGGCCGAGTTCACGCGCGACGGCACGGGTGAGGTCCACGTCGTCCACGGCGCCGAGGGCGAGGTTGCCGGGGAACGACGAGCCCGAGCGGACCTCGAGCCGGGTGACGTCGCCGCCCTCCTCGTCGATCGCGACGAGTACGTCGTCCCGCTCGGCCCGCAGCCGGGCGGTGAGTGCCGCGAGCTGCTCGGGCGAGTGGATGTTCCGGCCGAACAGCCCGACGGAGGCCAGGCCTTCGCCGACCCTGCGCAGGAGCCAGTCCGGGGCGCTCGTGCCGGTGAACCCGGGCTGGAGGACGGCGAGCGCGTCGCGTGTGACGGTGTCCGTGGTGGATACGAGGGTGGTCATGGCAGCCGGGTTATCCCTTCACTGCGCCATCGGTCAGACCGCTGACGGCCTTGCGCTGCAGGAAGACGAAGAGGACGAGGATCGGGACGGCGAAGATCGAGGAGGCGGCCATCGTGGCGCCCCAGTCGTCGCCGAACTGGGTCTGGAACTGCGACAGCCACAACGGCAGGGTCTGGGACTCCGCCTGCTTGTTCAGGACGAGCACCAGCGGGAACTCGTTCCACGCGGTGATGAAGCCGAACATCGACGTGGACATGAGACCGGGTGCGAGCAGCGGCAGGATCACCTTGACGAACGCCTGCGGCCGGGTGCACCCGTCCACCATGGCCGACTCCTCCAGCTCCCTGGGTACCGCGGCGACGAAGCCGCGCAGCGTCAGGAGGGTGAAGGGCAGGACCATGACCATGTAGAAGACCGTCAGCGGGATCAGGCTGTTGAGCATGTCCGAGTCGCGGACGATGAAGTAGATCGCGATGACCATGACTTCCCAGGGCGCCATCTGGGCGACCATGAAGCCGACGATGAATCCCTTGCGCCCCTTGAAGCGCATCCGGGCGAGGGCGAACGAGCCGGCCAGCGCGAGGATCAGGGAGAACGTCACGGCGAGGACCGTGACCGTGAGCGAGTTGCGGACCATCGTCCAGAAGTTGTCCGCGTCGACAGCGGTCCCGAAGTGCTCGAACGTGAAGTTCGTGGGGAACCAGACCGGGTCGTCCGCGACGATGTCCGGCGTCGGCTTGAAGGCCGTCGCGAACATCCAGTACACGGGGAAGACGAAGCCGATGATCAGCAGGACCGCCGTGGCGTTGGGCCAGATGCGGCTGAACCGTGACGAAGCCGAGCGCTTCACAGCTCGTCCTCCTCTTGCTTGAGAACGATCCGGAGGTAGGAGGAGGTCAGAAGGAGCAGGATCACGATGGTGAGCATCGCGATCGCCGAACCCATGCCGTAGTGCTGGTTCCCGACACCCTCGATGTAGGCGTAGACCGGCAGGATCTCGGTGAGCCGGTCCGGACCGCCCTGGTTGATCGCGAAGACCTGGACGAACGCCTTGAAGATCCAGATGATCTCGAGGAACGTCGTCGCGAAGAGGAACGGCTTGAGGAACGGCATGGTGACCGAGGTGAAGCTCTTCCACGGGCCGGCCCCGTCGAGCGAGGCGGCCTCGTAGAGCTCCTTGGGAATGGTCGTCGTGGCGGCGTACAGGTTGATCGCGACGAACGGGACCGACATCCAGACGATGAGCACGGTGATGACGAAGAACGTGGAGAACTGGCCGCCGGTCCAGTTGTAGTCAGCCATCGAGTGGAAGCCGGCCTTGTCCAGGACCCAGTTGACGACACCGAACCGGGAGGCGAAGAGCCACTGGTAGACGGTGGTCGAGGCGACGACGGGCATGGCCCAGGCGAGGACCAGGCCGATGAGGAGCGCGACGCGCATGCGCTTGCCGAGCCGGGCCAGCAGGAGCCCGATCAGCGTGCCGAAGACCATCGTCAGGATGACGTTGACGGCCGTGAAGACGGTCGACCGGACGGTGACGTTCCAGAATTCCTCGCTGCCGAGGATCTCCTGGTAGTTGTCGATCCCGTTCCACTCGGTGAGGTGCTGGATCAGCTGCCTCATGTTGAGGTTCTGGAACGACAGCAGGGTGTTCTCGACCAGCGGCCAGCCGAGGAACACCAGGGTCACGGCCACCGGCGGCATCAGCAGCAGGTACGGGGCCAGTGTGGTGGATCTGCCGCGGGCCGCCGGCTTGCCCGGCGCTGCACCGGTCCCCTTCACCACGTCCGTCGGACCTGAAGGCGGCCGTTCGGTCTGCACGGTCATGCTCGCCATCTCTTTCTCGGCACCATGGGACACACGTCGACTACCGGGGGACGGGCTCCGTGATGGAGCCCGTCCCCCGGCAGTTCGGCCTTACTGCTTCTGCGCGAGACGCTTGTTGAACTCCGCCTCGACCTGCTTGGCGGCCTCGGCGTTCGACTTGCCGTTCAGGACCGCCGTCATGAAGGTCTTGATCGGGTTCGGGGCGTTCTCGACCGCGGCCCACTCGGGGATCAGCGGCGTGGTGCCACCGACCTTGGCGGACGGCGCGGCGGCCTCGGCGACCGGGTTGCCCGCCAGGTTCGTGTTCAGCGACTCCTTGTTCGGGATGACGCCGTTCAGCTTGGCGAGCTGGCCCTCGAACTGGTCGGAGAGGGCGAGCTTCAGGAACTCCTTGGCGAGGTCCTGCTTCGCGCTGCCTTCGGCCACGGCGAGGTTGGAGCCGCCGAGGAAGACACCCTCGGGCTTGTCGGCGGTCTCACCCGGGATGGTGAAGTAGCCGATCTCCTTCTCGATGGCCGGGTTGGCCGCGATCGCCGTGCCGGCCTCCCAGCCCATGCCGATGAAGGCGCCGGTCTTGCCCTTGGCGAAGACGTCGGCCTGCTGCGGGGTCGCCTCGTCCTTGTCCTTGGGGGCCTTGGAGTAGGACTGGTACTTCTTGTACAGGTCCATCGCCTCGCCGATCTTCGGGTCGGCGAGGTTGGAGACCCACTTGTCCCCGTCCTTCTTGATGAGGTCCGCACCCTTGCCGATGGTGAGGCCGTCGAAGAAGTACCAGTTCTGGCCGGGCAGGTAGAGCGGCTCGGCCTTGCCCTTGGCCTTGATCTTGTCGAGCGCGGCGAAGAACTCGTCACGGGTCTTGGGGGTCTCGGTGACGCCCGCGTCCGCGAAGACCGTCTTGTTGTAGAGGACGACGCGGTTGGCGAAGTACCACGGGGCGGCGTACTGCTTGCCGTCCACGACCGCGGCCTCGTTCAGGTTGGCGGCCCAGTCGGCGCCGATCTCCGACTTGAGGTCACCGAGGTCGGCGAGCCCGCCGGTCTTGGCGTACGCCGCGGTCTGGGTGTTGCCGATCTCGAAGACGTCCGGCGGGTTCTCCTCGGAGAGGGCGGTCGTCAGCTTCTGCTGGATACCGTTCCACTGCTGGACCTCGAACTTGACCTTCGCACCGGTCTTCTTCTCGAATGCGGCGGTAAGATCCTTCTGCCACTGCTCGGGCGTCGAGCCGTCCATGGCCCAGACGGTGAGGGTCTGTCCCTTGTAGCTGTCGGGACCGGACTTCTTGCCGCTGCTGTCGCTGCCGCCGTCGTCGGAGCCACACGCCGCCATGCTGACCATCATGCCCGCGACGCCGATCGCCGCGATGAGCTTGCGCTTCACGCCAAACCCTCCTCAGGGTGCTGCAACCCCCCCGCCCACCGCGAAGACACCGACGAGTAGTTCTGCTGGGGCTGGGACCTGGTCTTTAATGGTTTAGACCAGTACCGGGAGCTTGGCCTAGACCTTTAGGGGTGTCAAGGGTGTATAAGAAGTGCACTCGCGTCCGTTACAGGACCGACACCTAAGGGAGGGCGACGACCCGTGACCGGACCGTGCCACCATGTGAGCCGCGACAGACGGAGGAGCCGGTGACGGCAGCAACGCAGCAGTCGGGAAGGCGGATCATGGGTGCCGACGGGGGCAGCAGTACGGGCGAGACCGGTGCGGGTACGCGCACGGCACGCGTGCCCAAGTACTACCGGCTCAAGAGGCATCTGCTGGAGATGACGGACACCATGCCGCCCGGCACCCCCGTGCCGCCCGAGAGGACACTGGCCGCCGAGTTCGACACCTCTCGCACCACGGTGCGCCAGGCGCTCCAGGAGCTGGTCGTCGAGGGCCGGCTGGAACGCATCCAGGGCAAGGGGACGTTCGTCGCCAAGCCGAAGGTCTCACAGGCCCTGCAACTCACCTCGTACACCGAGGACATGCGCGCCCAGGGCCTCGAACCCACGTCCCAGCTCCTGGACATCGGATACGTGACGGCGGACGACACGCTCGCCGGACTGCTGGACATCACCGCCGGAGGAAGGGTGCTGCGGATCGAGCGACTGCGGCTCGCCAGCGGTGAGCCGATGGCCATCGAGACCACGCACCTATCGGCGAAGCGCTTCCCCGCGCTCCGCCGCTCACTGGTGAAGTACACGTCGCTCTACACCGCGCTCGCGGAGGTGTACGACGTCCGGCTCGCCGAGGCCGAGGAGACCATCGAGACCTCGCTCGCCACGCCGCGCGAGGCCGGGCTGCTGGGTACGGACGTCGGGCTTCCGATGCTCATGCTGTCCCGCCACTCGGTCGACGGGCACGGCGAGCCGGTGGAGTGGGTGCGCTCGGTCTACCGGGGCGACCGGTACAAGTTCGTCGCCCGCCTGAAGCGCCCCACCGACTGACTCCGGCCCGCTCGCGCAGCCTCGGATCCCTTCGCGCGCACGCGGGGGGATCCGGTCGTTCCGGGTATCTTGCGGACTGTTGCAGGACCGCAATGCGGACGGGGGGTGACGCTGGGCGGAACCCTCGCCTAGATTTCCTGCGCATTACAACAGGTGATCAGCGAGGGGACGGAGTTGCCGATGTCAGAAAAAACCGAGGCGAAACCACCAACAGTGACACCCGTCAGGGTGGTCATCGCGCTCTGTCTGATCGCACCGTTCGTGGCGATGCTCTGGGTGGGCTCGTACGCGAAGGTGGACCCGGCCTTCATCGGTATCCCCTTCTTCTACTGGTACCAGATGCTCTGGGTGCTCATCTCGACCGCGCTCACCATGGTCGCCTACAAGCTGTGGCAGCGTGACCAGCGCTCCCGCAAGGGAGGTGCTTCCGCATGAAGGACGGCGTGAACGGCGTCGCACTCGCCGTGTTCATCTTCTTCTTCCTGGCCGTCACGGTCATCGGATTCATGGCCGCGCGCTGGCGCAAGGCCGAGAACGAGGCGAGCCTCGACGAATGGGGTCTGGGCGGCCGGTCGTTCGGCACCTGGGTCACCTGGTTCCTGCTCGGCGGCGACCTGTACACCGCGTACACCTTCGTCGCGGTCCCCGCGGCGATCTACGCGGCGGGTGCGGCGGGCTTCTTCGCCGTCCCGTACACGATCCTCGTCTACCCGCTGATCTTCACCTTCCTGCCCCGCCTGTGGTCGGTGTCGCACAAGCACGGGTACGTCACCACCTCGGACTTCGTCCGCGGCCGCTTCGGCTCGAAGGGGCTCTCGCTGGCGGTGGCCCTCACCGGCATCCTCGCCACCATGCCGTACATCGCGCTGCAGCTGGTCGGCATCCAGGCCGTACTCGACGTCATGGGCGTCGGCGGCGGCGAGAACACGCACTGGTTCGTCAAGGACCTGCCGCTGCTCATCGCGTTCGCGGTCCTCGCCGCGTACACGTACTCCTCGGGACTGCGGGCCCCCGCGCTCATCGCGTTCGTCAAGGACGGCCTGATCTACCTGGTCATCGCGGTGGCCATCATCTACATCCCGATCAAGCTCGGCGGCTTCGACGACATCTTCGCGAAGGCCGGCGAGGCGTTCGCCCAGACGAACGAGGCGACGGGCAAACCGAGGGGCGCGCTCGTGCCCGGGGAGATGGGCCAGTGGGGCTACGCGACGCTGGCACTGGGCTCGGCGCTCGCGCTCTTCATGTACCCGCACTCGATCACGGCGACGCTCTCCAGCCGCAGCCGTGAGGTGATCCGGCGCAACACCACGATCCTGCCGCTGTACTCCCTGATGCTGGGCCTGCTCGCCCTGCTCGGGTTCATGGCGATCGCCGCCGGGATCAAGGTCGACAACGGACAGCTGGCGATCCCCCAGCTGTTCGAGAACATGTTCCCCGACTGGTTCGCGGGTGTGGCCTTCGCCGCGATCGGGATCGGCGCCCTGGTACCAGCCGCGATCATGTCGATCGCCGCCGCGAACCTCTTCACCAGGAACATCTACAAGGACTTCATCAAGCCCGACGCGACCCCCGCCCAGGAGACCAAGGTCTCCAAGCTGGTCTCGCTGCTCGTCAAGGTGGGGGCGCTCGCCTTCGTCCTCACCATGGACAAGACGGTCGCGATCAACTTCCAGCTGCTCGGCGGGATCTGGATCCTCCAGACCATGCCCGCGCTGGTGGGCGGCCTGTTCACCCGGTGGTTCCACCGCTGGGCCCTGATCGCAGGCTGGGCCGTCGGCATGATCTACGGCACGGTGGCCGCGTACGGCGTCGCCAGCCCGACGCAGAAGCACTTCGGCGGCTCCTCGAAGGAGATCCCCGGCATCGGCGAGATCGGCTACATCGGTCTCACGGCGATCGTGCTGAACATCGTCGTCGT
Organism: Streptomyces sp. NBC_01341; assembly: GCF_035946055.1. Taxonomy (NCBI): domain Bacteria; kingdom Bacillati; phylum Actinomycetota; class Actinomycetes; order Kitasatosporales; family Streptomycetaceae; genus Streptomyces; species Streptomyces sp. NBC_01341. Next base: position 2,625,278 of record NZ_CP108364.1, read on the forward strand.
GGTCGTGCTGACCTTCGTCCTGAACGCGCTGAAGGCCCCGGCGGGTATCGACGAGACCTCGCCGTCCGACTACACCGCGGACGTCGGCGAGCCCGGCGTCAAGGTCACGCTCCCGCCGGCCACGGTGGGTGCGCCGGGAGGCGAGCACGAGCCCCTGGAACGCCTGTAGCCCGTGACGCCGTCCGTCCCGGCAGGGTCCGCCCTGCCGGGACGGGCCCGTGTGCGGGGCCGGTTCGCCGGCTCCCCCGAAAGGCACGTGCGCCGGGCCGCCGTCTGAGGCAGACTCCGCGCATGGATGTCTCGATCAGACCGGTCCGCGCCACGGAGCACGAGGCCCTGGGCGAGATCACGGCCCAGGCCTATCTCGGCGACGGACTGCTGGACTTCGGCTCCGCCGATCCGTACCTCGAACAGCTCCGCGCCGTCGGACGGCGCGCCGCGGAGGCGCTCGTGCTGGCGGCGGTCGGCTCCGACGGCAGCCTGCTGGGAGGCGTCACCTACGTGGCTCCCGGCAGCCCGTGGGCGGACGTCGCCCGGAGCGACGAAGCCGAGTTCCGGATGCTGGCCGTCTCCCGGGAGGCGCGTGGCCGGGGTGCCGGCGAGGCGCTCGTGGGGGCCTGTGTCGAGCGGGCACGCGCCACGGAGGGGCTCTCCGGGGTCGTCCTGTCGACCCAGGCGTCCATGGAGTCCGCCCACCGCATCTACCGGCGCCTCGGCTTCGCACGGACCCCGGAGCGGGACTGGAGCCCTCTCCCGGGCTTCACCCTGCTGACGTTCCGTCTCGCCTTTTGACCCATCACGACACTACATGTGGGGGCTGCCTCAATCAGCAGCCCCCACATGTATGCTCGACCTCGCTGTCGCCGCAGGGGAATCCGGTGCGAATCCGGAACTGTCCCGCAACGGTGTGATCGGTGGGCATTCGCGCACCGCGGAGTCCGAAGACCTGCCGACAGCGCGTCCGGCTCGACCGAACCGGACGCCGAGACGTCCGGGCCCCGCGGAGGGCCGGTGGACGCCGTGCGCGCCGTGCTCCCTCCCCGGGTGTGTCCGTGCCCGGCTGCCCCGCTCCCGCAGGCCCCGAGCCGAGCGAGGGATAGCCCCAGTGACCATCGCGCCAGCAGACCCGGTTTCAGCCGCGGAATCCGAGAGCCCCACGACCGACGCGCCCGGGACCGCGCTGCTGCGGACCCTGACCGGTCTGACCGCCGATCTGCCCGACACCGACCCCGGACGGGTCGCGGCCGCCGCGCTGCGCGGCCGGAGCGCGCGGGCGGACGAGGCCGAGCTGCGCTCGCTGGCCACCGAGGCCGCCGCGGGTCTGATCTCGGAGGACCCGGCGTACTCCCGGCTCGCCGCCCGGCTGCTCACCCTCGCGATCGCGGACGAGGCGGCGGGCGAGGGCGCGGTCTCCTTCTCCTCGTCGGTCGCCGTCGGGCACCGAGAGGGCCTGATCGCGGACCGTACGGCCGAGTTCGTCACCCTGCACGCGGCCGCCCTGGACGCACTGGTGGAGCGCTCGCTCGCCGACGGGGCGGACGACCGCTTCGGCTACTTCGGCCTGCGCACGCTGCACAGCCGCTACCTGCTGCGCCACCCGCTCACCCGGCAGGTCATCGAGACCCCGCAGCACTTCATGCTGCGCGTGGCCGCCGGGCTCGCCGAGGACACCTCGCGGCGCGCCCTGGACGAAGTGGCCGCCCTGTACGGCCTGATGAGCCGCCTCGACTACCTGCCGTCCTCGCCGACCCTCTTCAACTCCGGCACACGGCACCCGCAGATGTCCTCCTGCTACCTGCTGGACTCGCCGCTGGACGAGCTGGACTCGATCTACGACCGCTATCACCAGGTGGCCCGCCTCTCGAAGCACGCGGGCGGCATCGGCCTCTCGTACTCCCGCATCCGCGCCCGGGGTTCGCTGATCCGCGGCACGAACGGCCACTCCAACGGCATCGTGCCGTTCCTCAAGACGCTGGACGCCTCGGTCGCCGCGGTCAACCAGGGCGGCCGGCGCAAGGGCGCCGCCGCCGTCTACCTGGAGACCTGGCACGCGGACATCGAGGAGTTCCTGGAGCTGCGCGACAACACCGGCGAGGACCAGCGGCGTACGCACAACCTCAACCTCGCGCACTGGATCCCGGACGAGTTCATGCGCCGCGTCGACGCGGACACGGACTGGTCGTTGTTCTCCCCGGCCGATGTGCCCGAACTGGTCGACCTGTGGGGTGACGAGTTCGACGCGGCCTACCGCGCGGCCGAGGCCAAGGGCCTGGCCCGCAAGTCGATGCCCGCGCGTGAGCTGTACGGCCGGATGATGCGCACCCTCGCGCAGACCGGTCAGGGCTGGATGACGTTCAAGGACGCCTCCAACCGCACGGCCAACCAGACCGCCGAGCCGGGCCGGGTCGTGCACTCCTCGAACCTGTGCACCGAGATCCTCGAGGTCACCGACGACGGCGAGACGGCCGTCTGCAACCTGGGCTCGGTCAACCTGGGTGCGTTCGTCGCCGACGGCACCATCGACTGGGAGCGGCTGGACGCCACCGTGCGCACCGCCGTGACGTTCCTGGACCGGGTCGTCGACATCAACTTCTACCCGACCGAGCAGGCCGGCCGGTCCAACGCCCGCTGGCGTCCGGTGGGCCTCGGCGCGATGGGCCTGCAGGACGTCTTCTTCCGGCTGCGGCTGCCCTTCGACTCCCCCGAGGCGCGCGCCCTGTCCACGAAGATCTCCGAGCGGATCATGCTGGCCGCGTACGAGGCGTCCTGCGACCTGGCCGAACGGTCGGGTCCGCTGCCCGCCTGGTCCGAGACGCGCGCCGCCCGGGGAGTGCTGCACCCCGACCACTACGACACCGAGCTGAGCTGGCCTGAGCGCTGGGACGCGCTGCGCGCCCGGGTCGCGAGGACCGGGATGCGCAACTCCCTGCTGCTGGCCATCGCGCCTACGGCGACGATCGCCTCGATCGCCGGGGTGTACGAGTGCATCGAGCCGCAGGTCTCCAACCTCTTCAAGCGTGAGACGCTCAGCGGCGAGTTCCTCCAGGTCAACGGCTACCTGGTGGACGAGCTGAAGCGGCTCGGCGTCTGGGACGCCCGGACCCGTGAGGCGCTGCGCGAGGCGAGCGGTTCCGTGCAGGGCTTCGCCTGGATCCCGGAGGACGTCCGGGCGCTGTACCGCACGGCGTGGGAGATCCCCCAGCGCGGTCTGATCGACATGGCGGCCGCCCGTACGCCGTTCCTCGACCAGAGCCAGTCGCTCAACCTGTTCCTGGAGACGCCGACGATCGGCAAGCTCTCCTCGATGTACGCGTACGCCTGGAAGCAGGGGCTGAAGACGACGTACTACCTGCGTTCGCGTCCGGCGACCCGGATCGCCCGCGCGGCGTCCGGGCAGGCCGCGGCCGCCGCCCCCATTCCCGTACAGCAGGCGTCGTCGCCCGACGCGGACGCGATCGCCTGCTCCCTCGAAAACCCCGAGTCCTGCGAGGCCTGCCAGTGATGAGTGCGTCCGAGAACAAGAACCTGCTGGACCCGGGCTTCGAACTGACCCTGCGCCCCATGCGCTATCCGGACTTCTACGAGCGCTACCGGGACGCGATCAAGAACACCTGGACGGTCGAGGAGGTGGACCTCCACTCCGACGTCGCCGACCTCGCCAAGCTCTCGCCCGGCGAGCAGCACATGATCGGCCGGCTGGTGGCGTTCTTCGCGACGGGTGACTCGATCGTCTCCAACAACCTCGTACTGACGCTGTACAAGCACATCAATTCACCCGAGGCGCGCCTCTACCTGTCGCGTCAGCTGTTCGAGGAGGCCGTGCACGTCCAGTTCTATCTGACGCTGCTCGACACCTATCTGCCCGATCCGGCGGACCGCGCGGCGGCGTTCGACGCGGTCGAGGAGATCCCCTCGATCCGTGAGAAGGCGCAGTTCTGCTTCCGGTGGATGGATTCGGTCGAGAGGATCGACCGGCTGGAGACGAAGGCCGACCGCCGCCGCTTCCTGCTCAACCTCATCTGCTTCGCCGCGTGCATCGAGGGACTGTTCTTCTACGGCGCCTTCGCGTACGTCTACTGGTTCCGCTCGCGCGGTCTGCTGCACGGTCTCGCCACGGGCACCAACTGGGTGTTCCGCGACGAGACGATGCACATGAACTTCGCCTTCGAGGTCGTGGACACCGTCCGCAAGGAGGAGCCGGACCTCTTCGACGACGAGCTCCAGCAGCAGGTCACCGACATGCTGCGGGAAGCGGTCGATGCGGAGCTGCAGTTCGGCCGTGACCTGTGCGGCGAGGGCCTGCCCGGCATGAACACCGAGTCGATGCGCCAGTACCTGGAGTGCGTCGCCGACCAGCGGCTCACCCGGCTCGGCTTCCCGCCGCTCTACGGCTCGGAGAACCCGTTCTCCTTCATGGAGCTGCAGGGCGTGCAGGAGCTGACGAACTTCTTCGAGCGCCGGCCGTCCGCGTACCAGGTGGCGGTGGAGGGGTCCGTCGGCTTCGACGACGACTTCTAGCCCCTCGCCCACGACCTGAGGTGGGGGCGCCGCGTGGCCGTGACCGGCCGCGCGGCGCCCCGCGTTTGCGGGGGTGCCGTCCGCCGCCGCACGTTCCGGGGGCCGGGCGGCCTGACCGGACGACCCCCGGAGCGCTGTCAGATGCCGCAGCCGGAGGCGGACCAGAAGTGACTGGGCCCCTGGTTGACGTGGATGTGGTCGCTGTGACCGGCGTAGCCCGGGCCGAGGATTCCGTTGAAGCCGTGGTTGCGGGCCTGCTGCGCGACGGTGCACAGCGAGTGCGGCCCCGATCCAAGGTCGACGGCGTCGCCGTACAGGTGGCGGCTGTTCGTCGCCCCGCCGACCGCCGCGTTGCAGGAGGTGGACCGGAAGCCGCTGGTGACCCGGATGGACTGGTCACCGAGCGCGTGCCGCAGCGCCTCCAGCTTCCACATGCTGCTCAGGGCGTTGGCCTTCGCCGTGCCCGCCGCCACCGCCCCGCCGGCCCAGGTGCTGTTGCACGTGTTGAGCTCGGGGTAGGTGAAGTGGATCGGCGTGCAGTCGTCGTCCTGCAGCGCGTAGAGCTTGGACTGCGTGGCCGTGCCCGCGACCCCGTCGGCGGCGAGGCCGTACGCGGACTGGAAGCGCTTGACCGCCGCCGTGGTGGCCGGGCCGTACGAACCGTCGATGGCCAGTACGGAGTTGTACCCCGGGTAGCCGGACACCCTGATCTGGAGCTGGGTGACGTCGTTGCCGGTGGCACCCGGCGACAGGGTGCGGGTCCAGGTGTAACAGCCGTCGGCCTGCGCGGTGCCCGCGGTGACGACGGCCCCGCCTATCGCGAAAGCCATGGTCATGACAAGGCCGAGCAGCAGATGTGCGGTACGTCTGAGCATGGGGGTCTCCCTGCACGATGGGGTGAACAGGTGGGCGTACGGCTGAGCCTGTCGGACGGGTCGACGCGCGTCAACCACGCCCCGGGGAACGCCGGTTGGAGGGGAAATCCGCCGGCTCCCGCACCGCCGCCCACAGCGCGGCGAAGGGGCCCCGCCCGCGGCGGGACCCCTTCGGGAGAATGTCCGGGATCAGTCGTTGGGGACGACCTCATAGCGGGGAGTGCCCTCTTCCATCTGCTTCAGCGCGTCCTTGCGGTCCCGCTTCGAGAGCCGGTCGATGTAGAGGTAGCCGTTCAGGTGGTCCGTCTCGTGCTGGAGGCAGCGCGCGAAGTACCCGCTGCCGCGCACCTTCACGGCGTTGCCCTGGGCGTCATGGCCGCGCACGACCGCGTAGTCGGGGCGCGCGAGCGAGGCGTACGCCGTGGGGACGGAGAGGCAGCCCTCGTTGGAGTCGTCGAGGTGGCGCTGCTCGGGCGGCAGGTCCTCGATCACCGGGTTGCAGATCACGCCGACGTGCCGGACGTTGTCGTCGTCCATGCAGTCGTAGACGAAGACCTTGCGGTCCACTCCGATCTGGTTGGCGGCCAGGCCCACGCCCTGGGCCGTCCGCTGGCTCGCGAACATGTCGTCGATCAGCTGCGCGAGCTCGTCGTCGAACTCCGTGACGTCGCTGCACTCCTTGTGCAGGACCGGGTTGCCGACGACCGTGATCGGACGGGACGTGCCGCGCTCGCGGTACGCCGCCTCACGTGCCTCGCAGTCCTCTGTGTCCACGAGGAATCCCTCGTCGTCCACACCGGTCCGCTGGTCCGTCTCCTGCTGCGACATGTTCGCCGTAAGCCTTCCTGCAAGCCTGAAACCCGTGAGTACCGCACCGCGATCGGTGCGCGTACAGCCTACGGGCATCGCTCAGCAGACTTCCTCCAGATCACGCCACTCACGGCTGTCCGGGCTGTCCGCGACCCAGCCGTCCAGCAGGCCTCGCACCAGCCCCGCCGGGGCCGCTATCCCGCACTCGCGCTCCGGAACCCACAGGTCACCGGCGGTCCGGTGCCCGAGAGGGCCCGGGTGGCCCGGCTCGCTGTGGTCGTGCGGATCGAGGTGCTCGCCGTCGCCCTCGTCACTCTCCATCCGGCTCTCGGAGCAGGCACGGCACAGCAGCCTCACCGACGAGGACCAGTCCTCGGCGGCGAAGCCCGCGTCCGAGGCGAGCCGCTCCAGCGCGTCCCGGTCCGCCTCGGTGGCGGCTTCCAGGAGCACCACCCAGGTGGGGACGGGTGAGGGCGCCCACAGCTCGATCTCGTCGAAGACCGGGTAGGACGGCCCGGCCGCCGTGACCCGCTCGCCGTTCGGGACGCCGTCGTGCAGCACGACCTCGCCCCAGCGCCGCCCGGAGGACGGCAGGGGGATCGACAGCACCTCCAGCCGTGCCGGATCGAGCCTGCGGCCCCAGACGACCTCGGCCTCGCCCTCGGGCGAGAGCCGCACGGCCGCGCTGCCCAGCTCCATGCCCGTGGGCTCGCTGTTGGCCGCGGCGTTGTACTGACCGCTGCCGGGCACCTTGAGCCCGTACGCCTGCCAGGCACGGCGCGCCAGCGGCCAGTCCTGGAGCGCGGTGGCGGCGATCCCGACGTTCCACCAGTCCGGGGCACCGGACTCCCGGTCCAGCAGGGCGACGGCCCGCAGTCCCGCGGCCCTCGCCTGTTCCCAGTCGTGCCGGAACTTGTGCAGCAGCGCGAGATTGAACCAGGACTCGGAGAGCCAGGGCTCCAGGTCCGCCGCGCGCGTCAGCAGCGCCCCCGCGTCCTCGTACCGGCCGTCGCCGATCAGCGTGAACGCGCGGTCCGTGGCCTGCCGCCAAGAGGCGGACGGCCGATGCCGTACCTTCCCGAAGATCCTCACGATTCCCGCCTGTCCCGACTGGACACCCTCGTTTGCCGCTCTCTTCGCATCCAACCATGCCGGGCAGGACGCTCGCTCATTACCCATGGGTTACCCGGTCCGCACCGGCACGGGACCGCCCCGCGCCAGGACCCTGGCCAGCGCTTCCACCACCTGTGGCTGGTAGTCACGGCCGGTGCCGAGCCTGAGCTGCTCCAGCGCCCGCAGGGACCCCTTGCCGCCTTCCCCGCACAGGTCGTCGTACGCGTTGACCGTACGGACGATTCTGGCGGCAGTCTGTTGTTCCCGGTACGGATCCGCCTGCCGCTCCACCACCACGGCCACCGCGGGGTCCACCCCGGTCTGCCGCACGACGGCCCCGCCCAGCAGGGCGATGCGGCGCTGCTCCTCCGGCGGGAGGGCGGCGGTGGCCCCGTGCGGCACCGGATCGACGAGCGAGAGCTGACCGATGTCGTGCATGAGCGCCGCGTATTCCAGGACGGTCAGTTCGGGGCCGCCGAGCCCGAGCTCCCGCCCCACGGCCGACGAGAGGTCGGCCACCCTGCGGGCGTGGCCGTGCGGGGTGTAGCCGGCGATCTCCGTGGACCGGGCCAGCGACGCGATCGTCTGCCGGTAGGTCGTGCGGACGGCGGCGTAGCGGCGGAACGACACCTGGGTGAGCAGCAGCGGCACGCACAGGACGGGCAGCGCCCACAGTCCCGCGGCGGCGACCCCGAGGGCCATGACCGCACCGGTCGCGCACACCGCCGGCCCGATGCCGCTGAGCGCGCGGAGCTCGTCGCGCAGCCGCGGCCCGTACGGACGGTCGGTGCCCGCCGCGAGCGCCGCGAGGACGGCGTCGCACAGGGCGGTGAGCACCAGCAGCAGGAGCAGGAGGACGGCGACGTACGGCCCCTCGCCGAGCCAGCGCTCGCTCAGGCCCGAGTGGTGCAGCGGCTGGAAGCACACGGCGGCGAAGGCGGCCGCCAGGACGCGGCGGGCCGCCTGGTCGGGCCCGGGGCCGCTGCCCCGGGCCAGGTGGGGCACGGAGGCGAGGAGCTGGGCCGCGACGACGACGGTGACCACCTGGAGGGCGTCGTGCGTCGTCGCCTGCCCGGCGCTCCGGCCGAGCAGGGCGTAGGCGAGCGCGCCGGCGGCCCCCAGGGGCGCGGGCTCGCGCTCACCGGGCAGGGCGCCCCAGCGGGCCAGTTCACCCACGGTGATCAGCAGGCCGAAGGCGAGGGCGAGGCCGGGCTGGGCGACGCCGTTCCACACGGTGTGGGCGAGTGCGGCGGCGGCGAGGGTGGAGGCGGCGGCGCGAACCACGAGGGCGGCGCTCTGGGTCCCGCGTGCGGAGGTCACAGGGGCCGCCCCGGCCGGTCGGGTGCTCCGGCGGCCGGCGGCCGCTCCCCGGGGCGCTGCTGCCGCGGCAGACCCGCCGGCTCCTCCTCCGACGTGACCGTGTTCGCCGCCGCGGACCAGCCGTGGCGGTCGAGCGCGCGTGCCAGGGCGCACACCATCAGGGGGTCGAACTGGCTCCCGGCACAGCGCCTGAGCTCCTCGACGGCGGCGGGGACCGGCCGTCCGCGCCGGTAGGAGCGGGTCGAGGTCATCGCGTCGAAGGCGTCCGCGACGGCGACGACCCGGGCGAACTCCGGGATCTCGTCGCCGGAGAGGCCGTACGGATACCCACTGCCGTCCAGCCGCTCGTGGTGGTGCAGGATCGCGGCGCGCGCCTCGTCCAGGAAGCCGATGCCCCGGACGATCTCGTGGCCGTACTCGGGATGCAGTTCGATGATCCCGCGTTCCTCGGGGGTCAGCGGTCCGTCCTTGCGCAGGACCCGGGTCGGGACGCCGAGCTTGCCGATGTCGTGCAGGATGCCGGCGAAGCGCAGCGCCTCCATCCGGCTCTCCTCCATGCCGAGTTCACGCGCGATCAGCTCGGAGGCGCGGCCCACGCGCTCGCTGTGCCCGCGGGTGTAGCCGTCCTTGATGTCGACGGCCTGGACGAGCGCCCTGATGGTCGCGCGGTGCGCGGCGTGCCGGCGGTGGTACTGCGCGAACACCCAGCAGGAGATGTACATCGGCAGCAGGACGAACAGCGCGGAGACCGGCCCGTACGGGCTGCGCCACAGGACGGCCATCATCAGCCCGGCGAGGGCGTGCACCAGATGGGGGCCCACGGAGCGGGCCGCGAGCCCCCGCCACGCGTGTCCGACCGCCATCCGCTCGGCCGTGACGAGGATGCCGCCGTCCAGCGCGGCCGGCACGAGGCTGAAGACGAGCGCCGCGGCGCAGGCCGGGAGCAGGGCGTACGGAAGGTCCGGCAGGGTTCCTCCGGCCGTACCGCCGAGGGTGGCGGGCCCGCCCAGGAACGCGTAGGTCCACGACGCGGCGCCCACGGTGAGGGCGAGCTGCGCGGCCCGCCAGACACGGCGCGCGGCGAACGGCGGCCGGTCGACCCGGCACGCCAGGGAGCCGGGTACGGCGACGAGGACCGCTGCCGAGGGCGGCAGCAGGAACGCGGCGGCGATCAGCAGGGGGAGGAAGGATCCGGCGTCCACCGGCAGCCGGCTGCCGAGGACGGGGACCCGGCCCACGAGTGCGCAGGCGAGGTGGAGCGCGGCGAGGAGCGCGAGTGTGCCCCAGGGTGTCGCGGCGCCCGACAGTGCGGGCACGGCGCAGAGGGCGGCGCAGACGGCCACGCACAGGATGTGGACGCGCGCCGCCCCCGGTGTGCCCCTCACTCGTATCGCCCGCCCCCAGCCTGGTCAAAATGAGGGCGCCAGGCTAGCGAGTTGGGCTGCACGGAGGGATCGAACGGGCCGGATTAGCACATTCGGGTGACACGGCCGGGGAAACGGCGCTCAGTGCGCGGGGACGGAAACCGTCACTCCGCAGCGGCGGCCGGACGGTCGGCGCCGCCCACGGCCACGTCCTGCTCGGGGACGGCCTGTCCGGAACGGATCAGGTCGATCCGCCCCATCACCTTCGAGCGCAGGTCGGCAGGCACGTCGTCCTGCCCGCAGCAGCGCTTGACCAGCTTCTTCACGGCCTGCTCCAGGCCGTACTTCTCGAGGCACGGGGAGCACTCCTCGAAATGCACCTCGAACTTGTTGCAGTCGCCCTCGGGCATCTCATGGTCGAGAAACTCGTAGAGATGATCGAGAACCTCTGAGCAATCCGTCTCGTGCGGCTCTCCGCAGCTCATGAGGCCGAGCCTTTCGTTTCGTCCGACTCACCGGCACCGGCCGGGACGAGTCCGCGCTCACGCGCGTAGTCCTCCAGCATGCCGCGCAGCTGACGGCGCCCCCGGTGCAGCCGGGACATGACCGTACCGATGGGTGTCCCCATGATGTCCGCGATCTCCTTGTACGCAAAGCCCTCTACGTCCGCGAGATACACAGCGATCCGGAATTCCTCGGGAATCGACTGCAGCGCCGACTTCACGTCCGAGTCCGGCAGGTGGTCGAGCGCCTGGGACTCCGCCGAGCGCAGACCGGTCGACATGTGCGACTCCGCACGTGCCAGCTGCCAGTCCTCGATCTCCTCGGCGGCGCTCCGCTGGGGTTCGCGCTGCTTCTTGCGGTACGAGTTGATGAAGGTATTCGTGAGGATGCGGTACATCCACGCCTTGAGGTTCGTGCCCTCACGGAACTGGTGGAAGGAGCCGTACGCCTTCGCGTAGGTCTCCTGGACCAGGTCCTCGGCATCCGCCGGGTTGCGCGTCATGCGCAGCGCCGCGGAGTACATCTGGTCGAGATATCCGAGGGCGTCCCGCTCGAAGCGCGCGTTGCGCTCGGCAGTCGTCTCCTGCGCACGGCCGTCGTCGGTCCCTGTGTCGGTCCCAGTGACCGGACCCACCTCCTCCAACGATGTGGTGGGGCCGAAAGCGGACCCACTCCCGTCGGAGAATAGTCGACCTTGCTGCTGCGCGGGCTGTCGCTCCGCTGTGCCCGGCGCGTGCCCGGGCGCGCCCTTGGCCGCGTGAAGCACCGTCCACTCGAGTTCGGCGGCGCTCGAGCGGCTCGGGCAGATGGTGGAACCCATGCGACGGACTCCCTCTCCACGTACGACGTTGTTGTACCGACACCAGCCACAACAGCCGCCCCGCATGCCGCATTCCCGGGCTTCGCACCGGCGGTCCGGGTGTGAGGAGGACTACGCCGGCCGGGGCAGTCCGTCCAGCCACCCGGCCACCGCGCCGGCGAGCAGGTCCAGCGCCTGATCCTGGGTCAGCGGGGCCTTCTTCGGGACGGCGAAGCCGTGGTCCGCGTACGGCACCTCCACGAGCCCGTGGTCCCCGGCCGGGAACTCCTCCGGACGCCCGAACGGGTCACGGCCTCCCTGGACCACCAGGACGGGCACTCCGGCCTCCAGCAGTTCGTCCCGGCGGGACTTCTCGGGCTTCCCCGGCGGGTGGAGCGGGAAACTCAGCGCGAGCACGGCGTGGGCGCCCAGTGCGGCAGCCGTCCGGCAGGCGACCCGGGCCCCCGCGCTGCGCCCGCCCGCGACGACGGGCAGCCCGGACGCGGCCAGCGCGGGCCACAGCCCGCTCCACGCGGTGTCCAGGGTCCTGGGGGCCGGTGCGAGCTTCTTCCCGGCCACCCGCCACGGCTGCTCGACCAGGGCCACGGTCGCGCCGCGCCCCGGCAGTACGGCGGCCAGGGCCTGCAGGTCACGGGCCTCGATACCGCCCCCGGCGCCGTGGCCGACGGCGAGCACGAGGCGCGCGTCCTTCGCCGGCAGCCACGTGATCCTGGCCTCCCCGGCGTCCGTGGCGACGGTCTCTGTCCTCTTCGGTGTCCCTGCGGTACGGCTCACGGGGCCATCCTGCCGGGTCAGAAGAGCGTGCTCACCTCGGGCGCGGCCAGCTCCTCCAGGAGTTCCGGCCCGTTGTTGCGGACGTTGCTGACGGTGGTGGCCACCGGGTAGGCGCGCATCAGACCGCCGGGCGGCGGCGCGAGCAGCGCCTTCAGTTCCTCGACGTCGGTCCGCGACGGGTCGAGCCAGTCGTCCCAGCGGTCGGGCGTGAGCATCAGCGGCATCCGGGGGTGGATGTCGGAGAGCGAGCCGGGCCCCTCCGCGGGGGCCACGGCGAGCGGCGTCGTCTCCGCCTCGGTGGTGATCACCGAACAGGTCACCCACCAGGCCTGCGGGTGGTCGTCGGGAAGGGTCCGGTCCCGCCAGAACTCGTACAGGCCGGCCATGGCGAAGACGGAGCCGTCGGCGGGCGTCACGAAGTACGGCTGCTTACGGGGCCGCTTCCTCTTCCCCTTCTCCTCCAGCTGCCGCTCGTCGGCGCCGGTGACCCACTCGTAGTAGCCGTCCGCGGGCAGGATGCAGCGCCTCGACACGAAGGGGCGGCGGAATGACGGCTTCTCGTGGACGGTCTCCGCGCGCGCGTTGATCATGCGTGCGCCGCCCTCCGGTGTCTTCGACCAGGACGGCACGAGCCCCCACTTCAGGGTGCGCAGCTGGCGAACCGGCCGCTGGTCGTCCGCGTCCTTCACAGGACGGTCCAGAATCGCGTAGACCTCCTTGGTCGGCGCGACGTTCCAGTCGGGCTCCAGGGTCTCGGTCGGTTCCCACTTCTCGACACCGAAGAGCCCGGTCAGATCCTCTGGCCGCCGACTCGCTGCATACCGTCCGCACATAAGTGCCAGACTGCCACGACCCGCCGGTCGAGCGGACGTGAATCCCTCGAGCATGGAAGGAGCCGCCCGCGCCATGGACAGCACCGATCTGGGTGAGCTGTGGGACCGCGTCTTCGGAACCCAGGCCGCCCCCGCGCAGTGGCTGGTGGTCGTGACGGCCACCGCGGCGCTCGTCGCCGTCGTGCCGAACCTCATATGGCGGCTCTCCCGCAACGCGATCACCATCGCGCACGAAGGGGGTCACGGGCTGGTGGCCCTGCTCACCGGACGCCAGCTCTCCGGTATCCGGCTGCACTCGGACACCAGCGGGCTGACCGTCAGCCGGGGCAAGCCCACCGGCATCGGCATGATCCTCACCGCGGCGGCCGGCTACACGGCGCCCCCGTTGCTCGGGCTGGGCGGGGCCTGGCTGCTGGCAGACGGCCGGATCACCCTGCTCCTGTGGCTGGCGACGGCGCTCCTGGCGGTCATGCTGGTCATGATCCGCAACCTGTACGGGGCACTGACGGTCATCCTCACGGGCACGACCTTCCTGCTCGTGTCGTGGCTGACCTCGGCAGAGGTCCAGGCGGCGTTCGCGTACACCGTGGTCTGGTTCCTGCTGCTCGGCGGCGTACGCCCGGCGTTCGAGCTGCAGTCCAAGCGGCGCTACGGCGGTGCGCCCGATTCCGACGCCGACCAGCTCGCACGGCTGACGCACGCCCCGGCGGCGATGTGGCTGTTCCTCTTCCACGTGGTCTCACTCAGCTCGATGATCGGCGGCGGGCGCTGGCTGCTCGGGCTGTGAAGGCCGGTGGGCGGGGCGCGGGTGGGCACCGGCCCTGTATCACCCTTGTATTACGCCCCGGTTTCTGCCCTTTTGATCAGGATCTGGGTTTGCGGTGAGCCACTAAAGTGAGGGGCATGACCGAAAGTGCCGTGCACCCTGCCCTCTGGCCCGCCCCCCGTGCGACCGGGGCCGTCGACGCGACCGTCACCGTGCCCGGATCGAAGTCGGTCACCAACCGCGCTCTCGTGCTCGCCTCACTGTCCTCCGAGCCCGGCTGGCTGCGCCGCCCGCTGCGGTCCCGCGACACCCTGCTGATGGCGCAGGCCCTGCGCGCGATGGGGGTCGGCATCGAGGAAGGCGTTGGCCCCGACGGCTCCGGCGAGGCCTGGCGGGTCATCCCGGCCGGTCTGCACGGCCCGGCCCGGGTGGACGTCGGCAACGCGGGTACGGTCATGCGCTTCCTGCCGCCGGTGGCCTGTCTCGCCGACGGTCCCGTCCACTTCGACGGCGACCCCCGATCCTACGAGCGCCCCCTGCACGGTGTGATCGACGCGTTGAAGGCGCTGGGCGCCCGGATCGACGACGACGGCCGGGGCACCCTCCCGCTCACCGTGCACGGAGCGGGTGCTCTGGACGGCGGGCCGGTGGCGATCGACGCCTCCTCCTCGTCCCAGTTCGTCTCCGCGCTGCTGCTGTCCGCGCCCCGCTTCAACCAGGGGGTGGAGGTCCGCCACACCGGCTCCGCGCTGCCCTCCATGCCGCACATCCGGATGACGGTCGACATGCTGCGCTCGGTGGGCGCCCAGGTCGACGAGCCCGAGTCGGGGGGCGAGCCGAACGTCTGGCGGGTCTCCCCCTCCGCGCTGCTGGGCCGCGATCTGACCGTGGAGCCCGACCTTTCGAACGCCCAGCCCTTCCTCGCGGCGGCGCTGGTGACCGGTGGCCGCGTCACCGTCCCCGACTGGCCGCTGCGGACCACCCAGCCGGGTGACGCGCTGCGCGAGATCTTCACCGCAATGGGTGGCTCGTGCGAGCTGACCGAGCGGGGCCTCACCTTCACGGGCTCGGGCACCGTCCACGGGATCGACGTCGACCTGAGCGAGGTCGGTGAGCTGACGCCCGGCATCGCGGCCCTCGCCGCGCTCGCGGACTCCCCGTCCACGCTGAGCGGCGTCGCCCACCTGCGGCTGCACGAGACGGACCGGCTGGCCGCGCTGACCAAGGAGATCAACGGCCTCGGCGGCGACGTCACGGAGACCGCCGACGGTCTGCACATCCGGCCCCGGCCACTGCGGGGCGGGGTGTTCCACACGTACGACGACCACCGGATGGCGACGGCGGGCGCGATCATCGGCCTCGCCGTGGCCGGGGTGGAGATCGAGAACGTCGGCACGACCGCGAAGACCCTGCCGGACTTCCCGGAGATGTGGACCGGCATGCTCGGCGAGCCGTCCGGCGCGGTCGGCGTCGCCCCCGGGGCACTCGGCGCCTCCCGCGGAAGCAGCGGGGTCTGAGGACGTGCGCCGTTACGGGAAGAACCCCGACGAGGACGACATCCGTTTCCGTCCCAACCCCAAGGGCAACCGGCCCCGGACGCACACCCGCCCCAAGCACGAGGACGCCCAGGAGGGCATGGTCCTCACCGTCGACCGGGGCCGGCTGACCTGCCTGGTCGACGACCGCACGGTGATGGCCATGAAGGCCCGGGAGCTGGGCCGGAAGGCCGCCGTGGTGGGCGACCGCGTCTCCCTCGTCGGCGACCTGTCCGGCGACAAGGACACCCTGGCCCGCATCGTGCGGATCGGCGCCCGCACCTCGGTGCTCCGCCGCACGGCCGACGACGACGACCCCTTCGAGCGAGTGGTCGTGGCCAACGCCGACCAGCTGGCCATCGTGACGGCACTCGCCGACCCCGAGCCGCGGCCCCGCATGATCGACCGCTGTCTGGTGGCCGCCTACGACGGCGGGCTCAGCCCGCTCCTCGTCCTGACGAAGTCCGACCTGGCCTCGGCGGACAAGCTCCTGGAGGCGTACACCCCGCTGGGCGTGCCGTACATCGTGACCAGCCGCGAGGAGCTGGAGAGCGGCGATGCCGCAGAGCGGGTGCGCGAGCTGCTGCACGACCGGGTGACGGCCTTCGTCGGGCACTCGGGCGTCGGCAAGACGACCCTGGTCAACGCCCTGGTCCCGAAGGACAGGCGCCGCACGACGGGCGTGGTCAACGCGGTCACGGGCCGCGGCCGTCACACCACCACGTCGGCGCTCGCCCTGCCGCTGCCGGACGACCGCGGCTGGGTGGTCGACACCCCGGGCGTGCGGTCCTTCGGTCTCCACCACGTCGACCCCTCCCGTGTGATCAACGCGTTCCCCGACCTCCAGCCCGGCACCGAGAACTGCCCGCGTGGCTGCACGCACGACGGTCAGGAGCCGGAGTGCGCCCTGGACGCCTGGGTCGCGGACGGACACGCCGACCCCGCGCGCCTCGACTCGCTGCGCAGGCTCCTCTCGACCCGGGAACGGCGCGAGGGCGACTGAGGCACCGCGGGTCGGCTCACGCAGTCCGACTCGCGCACGTTTGCGAGGTCCGGCGGCTGGTAAGGGCATAATCGCGTCGAGCGTGACGAGGCGTCACCTACGTGGGAGGCACGGACGATGGCGTGGTTGCTGGTCGTGGTCGCCGGACTGCTCGAGACCGGCTTCGCCGTGTGCCTCAAGCTCTCGCACGGATTCACCCGGCTCTGGCCGACGATCGCGTTCTGCGCGTTCGCGCTGGGCAGCTTCGGTCTGCTCACGCTGGCACTGAAGAAGCTCGACGTCGGCCCCGCGTACGCCGTGTGGACCGGTATCGGGGCGGCGGGCACGGCGATCTACGGCATGGTCTTCCTCGACGACGTGGTCTCCACGCTGAAGCTGGTGTCGATCTCCCTGGTGATCGTCGGGGTCATCGGGCTGCAGCTCTCGGGGTCCTCGGCCTGAGCCTCCGGGGCGTCTCCCACCCGGCCGGCCACGGGATCCGCCGGCACCAGCGCGTACGAGACGGCGAGCCTGAGCGCGATCTCGCAGGCCAGCTCCAGTTTCGCCCGGTCGTACGCTGCCGGGTCCTCCCGCAGGGCCACGACCGCCCGGTCCCGTACGAGCGTGAGCAGTTCGACGGGTGTGGGCAGCGCCCGACCCGCGCGGAGCCCGGCCGCGGGAGCCACCGGCTGGGGTAAGCGCTCCCCCCAGACACCGGTGAGCAACGCTTTGACCAGTACGTTCGCGCCGGCCGCCCGGACCGTCCAGCGGGCTAGCTCGGCGGGCCCGCCCCCCTGTCTCCGGTCGGCGCCGAGCGTCCGGTCGACGCCCGCCAGGTAGCCGTCGGCCGCGCGCCTGATGAGGGCGCGGGCCAGGCCGTCCTTGCTGCCGAACTCGTTGTAGAGCGTCTGCCGGGACACCCCGGCCCGGGCCGCCACGTCGACCATGCGCACCGACGTCCAGGACTGCCCGGAGAGCGCCGAGTGCGCGGCGTCCAGAAGGGCTTCACGCGCTGTCGGCATCGTCGCCTCCCACGCCGGGACCTGCGCTTCAGAGTTGACGCGGCCGGGGCCCCTGTCAAGGGTCCGCGCGCGGAACAGCCCGGCGCGCGCACGGGTCCGTGTAGCCCGGGCGGGTGGCTGTGGATACTGTGACGGCATGCCCGATTACCACGATGATCTGCGCCTTGCCCATGTCCTGGCGGACGCCGCCGACGCGGCGACGATGGACCGGTTCAAGGCTCTGGACCTCAAGGTCGAGACGAAGCCGGACATGACCCCGGTCAGCGAGGCGGACAAACACGCCGAGGAGCTCATCCGAGGTCATCTGCACCGGGCACGGCCCCGCGACGCGATCCTGGGCGAGGAGTACGGGGTCGAGGGCACCGGTCCGCGGCGCTGGGTCGTCGATCCGATCGACGGCACGAAGAACTACGTGCGGGGCGTCCCCGTCTGGGCGACGCTGATCTCCTTGATGGAGGCGGGTGAGCACGGTTTCCAGCCCGTGGTAGGCGTGGTCTCGGCTCCCGCGCTCAACCGGCGCTGGTGGGCGGCGAAGGGCGCCGGCGCCTTCTCCGGCCGCAGCCTGACCTCCGCGACGCGGCTGCGCGTGTCGGAGGTCGAGCGGATCGCGGACTCCTCGTTCGCGTACGCCTCGATGACGGGCTGGGAGGAGCAGGGCCGGCTCGACGGGTTCATGGACCTGACGCGGGCCTGCTGGCGTACGCGCGGTTACGGGGACTTCTGGCCGTACATGATGGTCGCCGAGGGCTCGGTGGACATCTGCGCGGAGCCGGAACTCTCCTTGTGGGACATGGCGGCGAACGCGATCATCGTCCAGGAGGCCGGCGGGCGCTTCACGAGCCTGGACGGGGTCTCCGGTCCCGGCGGCGGCAACGCGGCCGCGTCGAACGGGCTGCTGCACGAGGAACTTCTCGGCTATCTGAACCAGCGCTACTGACCCCGCGCCGCGATCGTGCCGGGGTCTCGTGCTCCCCGGCATCGCCGGCCCGTCCGAACAACCGTCCCGGCGCACACACCCCCTTGTTCAGTGCTGCGCGGGGTGCGACTCTGAGAGTCCCCCCATTTGTGAACTTGTGAATCGGCTCACGAAGGCCGCTCCCGGGTTCGCATGACGAAGGAGGTGGCTCGTTCCATGCTCGTCCGCGACGCCATGAGCACACTGGTCCTCACCATCGGCCCGGCCCACACCCTCCGCCAGGCGGCTCGGCTGATGTCGGCCCGCCGGATCGGAGCAGCCGTCGTCCACGATCCCGACACCTGCGGCCTCGGGATCATCACCGAACGCGACATCCTCAACGCCGTGGGCGCCGGACAGGATCCCGACGTGGAGACCGCCTCGACCCACACCACCACCGACGTGGTCTTCGCCTCCCCCACGTGGACCCTCGAAGAGGCCGCGGAAGCCATGACGCACGGGGGCTTCCGGCATCTGATCGTGCTGGACGGGGACGGCCCCATCGGCATCGTCTCGGTACGCGACATCATCCGGTGCTGGACCCCTGCCAGGAGGCGGCCCGCCGAGCTGGCGGTCTGACCGGGCGAGGGCCGGGCACGGCGGCGGGCCGGACCCCTGAAACGTCCAGGGAGATCCGGCCCGCCACCGTCGGCAACGCGTCCGTACTAGCCGCGCAGGGCCTGGACCGCGGCCTCCAGTCGCTTGCCGAAGTCTCCGTCCGCCTGACGGAAGTTGTTGATCGCGCGGTCGGCGATGTCGTCGCGCGAGACCTTGGCGATGAACCCGGCGAGGTTGTCGATCAGCCGGGCCTTCTCGTCGTCCGAGTACAGCCGGTACAGGTTGCCCGCCTGCACGAAGTCGTTGTCCTCGGAGTGGACCGGCGCCTCGTGGTTGCCCGAGCCGCCGGTGACGGGCACGGGCTGCCAGAGCGGCCGGTCGGTCTGGTTCGGGCCGCCGAAGCTGTTCGGCTCGTAGTTCTTCGCACCCTTGTGGCGGCCGTCGTAGAGGTGGCCGTCCCGGCTGTTGGTGCGCGCCTCGGTGGCGTGGGGACGGTTCACCGGCAGGTGGTCGGCGTTGATGCCGACGCGGTAGCGGTGGGCGTCGCCGTACGCGAAGAGGCGGCCCTGGAGCATCTTGTCCGGGGACGGACCGATGCCGGGCACGAAGTGCGCCGGGCTGAAGATCGACTGCTCGACCTCGGCGAAGACGTTCTCCGGGTTGCGGTTGAGCTCCAGCCTGCCGATCTCGATCGGCGGGTAGTCCTCGTGCGGCCACACCTTGGTGAGGTCGAAGGGGTTGAAGCGGTAGTCCGCGGCCTCGGCCGCGGGCATGATCTGGACCTGCACGGTCCAGCTCGGGAAGTCGCCCCGCTCGATGGACTCGCGGAGATCACGCTGGTGGCTGTCCGGGTCGACGCCGGAGAGGCGGACGGCCTCCTCGGTGGTGAGGTTCTTGATGCCCTGGTCGGTCTTGAAGTGGTACTTGACCCAGAAGACCTCGCCGGCCTCGTTGTTCCACTGGAAGGTGTGCGAGCCGTAACCGTTCATGTGACGGTAGGAGGCCGGGATGCCGCGGTCGCCGAACAGCCAGGTCACCTGGTGCGTGGACTCGGGCGAGAGGCCCCAGAAGTCCCAGACGTTGTCCGCCTCCTGCGAGCCGGTGTACGGGTCGCGCTTCTGGGTGTGGATGAAGTCGGGGAACTTGATGGCGTCCTTGATGAAGAACACCGGGGTGTTGTTGCCGACGAGGTCGTAATTGCCCTCTTCGGTGTAGAACTTCAGCGCCCAGCCACGGGGGTCCCGCGCCGCGTCGGCGGAGCCGAGGTTGCCCGCCACCGTGGAGAAGCGGAGGAAGGTCTCGGTCTGCTTCCCGACCTCCGAGAGGAACTTCGCCCGGGTCCACTGCGATACGTCACGGGTCAGCGTGAACGTGCCGTAGGCGCCGGCGCCACGTGCGTGGACGACGCGCTCCGGAATGCGCTCCCGGTTGAAGTGCGCGAGCTTCTCCAGGAGCGCCTGGTCCTGGACGAGGACCGGTCCCCCCGGGCCGGCGGTCTCGCTGTTCTGGTTGTCGGCCACCGGTGCCCCGGCCTCCGTGGTGAGCGGTCCCTGCGTCACGCGCGCCTCCATGAGTCTTTCCTGCGCACTGTCGTGTCCGCGCAGCCTGTCCTGCCCAATACCGAGAACGATCCTACAATGGACTTTGTCCAAGTCAATCAGCCATCTAAAGTCAAACCCACTCAGGACAGAGCCGTCCCGCTGCTAGGCTGGCCCCATGAGTGACCTCCTGGAACGACTTCGTGGACGCGGCTGGCGAATGACGGCTCAGCGGCGCGTCGTGGCCGAGGTCCTCGAGGGGGACCACGTGCACCTGACAGCGGACGAGGTTCACGCGAGGGCCGTCACCCTGCTTCCGGAGATCTCCCGCGCCACCGTGTACAACACGCTGGGCGAGATGGTCTCCCTCGGCGAGGTCATCGAGGTCTCCACCGACCGCCGGGCCAAGCGGTACGACCCGAACGCCCACCGCCCCCACCAGCACCTGGTGTGCGGACGCTGCGGCGCTATCCGCGACGTGCACCCGTCCGGCAACCCGATGGCGGACCTGCCGGCCGAAGAACGTTTCGGCTTCACGGTCTCGGACGTCGAAGTGACCTACCGCGGCGTCTGCCCGAACTGCGCCACCACCGTCTGACGCGCCACCAGGGCCGCCCGCGCGCGGGCCTGTCCGGCTTCCGCGTACCGGTCTCGGCGCGAACCCCGCGAACCCTTCGGAGCGGACACGTTCACCCAGCCCTCGCGCGGCACGGCGGTCGCCTGAAGTCTTTGCACGGGCGCATACGACAGAGGCCCGGATCCTTGGAAGGATCCGGGCCTCTGTCTTCAGTAGCGGGGACAGGATTTGAACCTGCGACCTCTGGGTTATGAGCCCAGCGAGCTACCGAGCTGCTCCACCCCGCGTCGTTGTGAGTGCAACAGTACGGCACCCCCACCGGGCGGAGCAAATTCATTCGCCGGCCACCCGTGAGCAGCCCGGAGACGCCCGCAACGCGCCGTCACGCGGTGAGCTCCTGGTGCAGCGCCTCAAGCAGCCGGGCGGCCCGCTCGGCCACCTCGGCAGGTCCCAGCTCGACCGCTCGGGCACACCAGCGCTGCCCCTCGGTGAGCTCACCCCGGCGTGCGGCGAGCAGCGCGAGGCGCAGGGCGGCCCGGCCGTGCCCGTCGTTCGCTGCGCGGCTCCACCACAGGGCGGCTTCACGCTCACTGCCCTCACGGGCGAGCAGCAGGCCGAGGTTGAAGGCACCGTTGCGGCTGCCCGACTCTGCGGCCTCGCGGTACCAGCGCGCGGCGCTCTCCATGTCCCCGCGTGCGGCCGCGAGCATCCCGGCCCGCACCTGGGCGCGGCGGTGCCCCTGCTCGGCCGCCCTCTCGTACCACTCCTCGCACTCGGTCTTCTCCGGCATCGGCTCCCCCAGCGCGGGAGGCCCCGGCGCGGGCTGGCGAAGGTCGAGCACTCCGGCCAGCCGGAAGGCGGCCTCGGCACTGCCACCGCCGGCAGCGCAGCGCAGATGACGCTCGGCCTCCTGCTCCTCGCCGTCCCGCAGCAGGGCCATGCCCACCTGCAGCGCGGCGTCGGTGTGCCCGGCCGCCGCCGCCCGCTGGTACCAGCCGAAGGCCGTACGGTCCTCGTCGCGGCCCGCGTGCAGGATGCCGAGGTTGAACGCGGCGTCCACGCTGCCCGCTTCGGCCGCCTTGGAGAACCACGGCTCCGCCCCGCTCGCGTCCCCGGCCTGGAGCAACAGCACGGCCAGTGCGTTGGCCGCCTCCCGGTGACCGGCGTAGGCGGCACGGCGGTACCACTGTTCCGCCTGCGGGATCCGGTCCTGGGCGGCGCAGAGCAGTCCGAGGTTGTAGGCGCCGTTGACGTCCCCCGCGTCCATGGCGGCCCGGTACCAGCGCTCGGCCGTCTGCTGCTCGCCTCGTGCGGCGTGCAGCGCGCCCAGCGCGTTGGCGGCGTTGCCGTCGCCGTCCTGGGCCGCACGCAGCCACCACACGGCCGCGCTCTCCTCGTCACCCGCGTCGCGCAGCAGGAAGCCCAGGGCGCACGCCGCCCGGGGCTCGCCCTGCTTGGCGGCGGTGAGATACCAGCGGCCGGCCTCCTTCAGCTCCCCTCGCTGTTCGAGGATGGCTCCGAGATGGAGGGCCGCCCGGCGGTGTCCCCGCGCGGCGGCCTGCCGGTACCACTGCTCGGCCTCACCGACCCGGCCGGCGTCGGGGCCCGCGACGGGGCTGTCCCGCTTCACCGGCGGGCCCGTCACCGGCCGCTCCGGCGGCACTCCCCCGCCCAGGACGCGCCCCGGACCGAGGGTGTCGTACACGTCGCCGACCGCGTTGCGCTCGACCGCCCGCGCCAGGCGGTACGCGGCCTCGCGGTGGCCCTGCTCCGCGGCGGCGCGCAGCCAGCGCTCGGCGCCCACGTCGCCCCGGTGCTCCAGCAGGTCGGCGAGGGCGTACGCGCCCAGCGCGTGACCCTGCTCGGCGGACTGGCGCAGCCAGTACTCGGCTCCGGGCTCGTCACCGCGCTCACGGAAGTGGCGCCCGAGTGCGTGCGCGGCGGCGGCGGAGCCCGCCACGGCGGCGATGCGCCACCAGCCCGCCGCCTCGTCCGGGTAGCCACGCTGATGGAGGAGGACACCCAGGTTGTTGGCCGCGGCCCGGTCGCCTTCGGCCGTGGCCGCGCGCAGGTAGGTCTCGGCGCCGTCCAGGTCGCCGCGGCGCAGCAGGAGGGCACCGAGCACGCTCATCGACCCGGCGTCGCCGGCCTCGGCGGCACGCCGGTGCCGCGCCTCGGTCTCGTCGGAGTGGTCCGCGGTGTCCGCGGTGTCGGTGCTCCCGGCCGCGCCCGCGCTCTCGGTGCCGGGTGCGGCGGCACTCGGCTCGTCGAGGTCCACGACGATGGCGGCGGCCTCGCGGGCACCCGCGGAGGGCTCGGCCACGGCAGCGGCGAATGCCGCATCTGCCACGTTTTCCGCCGTCCGGCCGCGTCGCTGCACAAACCGCCCTGTCTCCAACAGAGTTGCCCTGTCCCCCATAAATACCATCGTCGCACCACCTGTAACCCGCGTACACCTGGTATATCGCGGCCAGTGAGGTCACTTCAGCGTTTTGTCGACATGCCCACAGAGAGACAAGTGAAACACGTTCGCACCCAACTCGTGCTCAGCGAACCGCACTTCAGTCGCACAACTTGGAGGAGGGCCCACGGCATGACGAAGGCCCGGATCCAAAAAGGATCCGGGCCTTCGTCATTCAGTAGCGGGGACAGGATTTGAACCTGCGACCTCTGGGTTATGAGCCCAGCGAGCTACCGAGCTGCTCCACCCCGCGTCGTTGTGTTCAAACCGTACCACGCCGCGGGGTGGTGCTTTCTCAGCTGCCCTGGTCAGCACCCTCGCCGCCGGAGCCGTCCGACGAGTCCACGCCGTCGGCGCCGCCCTTGGGCTGGGCCGCCGCCGCCTTCCTGAGCGCGTCCTGGAGTTCCGCCTGCGCCTTGCCGTACGCGGTCCAGTCCTGCTTCTGCAGGGCCTCCTCGCCGGCCGTGTAGGCCTTCTGGGCGTCCGCGATGGCCTTCTTCAGCGCCGCGTCCCCGGTGGCCGGGGGCTCCGTGGTGTCGCCCGGTGGCTCGGTCGGCTGCGTCGGCGGGTTCGTCGTATCGGGACCCTGGACCCCGAAGACCGCGTTGAGCGCCTCCCCGAGACTGTTCTCGAAGACGATCTTCGACCCGTACGAGGCGGCAACCTTGCGCAGCAGCGGGTAGTTCTGCGTGCCACCGCGCGTGTACACCGGCTCGATGTAGAGGAAGCCCCCGTCCAGCGGCACGGTGAGCAGGTTGCCGTACTCGATGTCCGAGTCGGTGCCCTTGAGGTTCCTCACGAACTCGGCGACGTCGTCGTTGCCGTTGAGCTCACTCTGGACCTGACCCGGGCCCTTCACCGTGGTGGTGACTCTCAACAGTCTTATCGTGCCGTAGTCGTCACTGGCCGCGTCCGCGTCCACCGCCATGAACGCCCCCAGGTCGGGACGCCCCTTCGGTGTGAAGGTCGTGGTCAGGGAGAACTTCTGCGTGTCCTGACCCGGCATCCTCATGCTCAGGTAATACGGCGGAACGGCCCCCGGCTCCTTGTTGGTGGGGTCGTCCGGCACCTGCCAGGCGTCGCTTCCGCTGTAGAACTGCGCGGGGTTCTGGACGTGGTAGCGCGTGAGCAGCTCCCGCTGGACCTTGAACAGGTCCTGCGGGTACCGCAGGTGGTCCATCAGGTCCTTCGGGATGTCCGCCCGCGACTTCACGGTCCCCGGGAATGCCTTGCGCCACGTCTTGAGCACCGGGTCCTCGGTGTCCCACTCGTAGAGCTTCACCTTGCCGTCGTACGCGTCGACGGTGGCCTTCACCGAGTTGCGGATGTAGTTGACCTGGTTCTGCTGGGCGACGACCGCACGCTGGTTGGTGGTCAGCGAGTCGGCCGTGGTGTCGCCGAGCGTCGTACGCGAGGCGTACGGATAGCCGTTGGTCGTGGTGTAGGCGTCGACGACCCACTGGATCCGGCCGCCGACGACCGCCGGGTAGGCGTCGCCGTCGATCGTCAGCCAGGGCGCCACCGCTTCGACGCGTTCCTTGGGAGTGCGGTTGTACAGGATCCGCGAACCGTCGCCGATGGCTCCCGAATACAGTATCTGCGGCTCGCTGAAGGAGACCGCGTAGGCGGCGCGGTTGAAGGCGCTGGAGAGACTGACCCCGCTGTCGCCCTTGTAGCTGGTGGTCTTCTCGCCGTCCTCCTCGTAGTCGAGCTCCTTCTGGGGCCCTCCGACGATGGAGTACTGCTCGGTCTTCTCGCCGTAGTAGATCTGCTGCTCGTACTTCGGCAGTTCACCGGTGGTCGGGAGGCCCGACTCGGTGAAGTCCGGTGAGCCAGTCGGGTTCGTGCCCGTCGTGGTGCCCCGCGCCGCGATGGCGCCGTAGCCGTGGGTGTACGTGAAGTGGTCGTTGATCCAGTTCCGCTTGGGGAGACCTTCGAGGTTCAGCTCACGCAGGCCGATGACGGTGTCCTGCTCCTTGCCGTCCTCACCCTTGTACCGGTCGACGTCCAGCGTCTTGGGGAACTGGTAGTAGTTCCTCTTCTGCTGGAGCTGCTGGAAGGCCGGGGAGACGACGTTGGGGTCCATCACCCGGTAACTGGCGGCAGCGTCGGCGTCGGCCCGGAGCTTGGCCCCGTCCGTCGTCGTGCTCTTGCCTGAGTAGTCGTCCACCTTCGCGTCGTCGATGTCGTAGGCATCACGTGTCGCGTCGATGTTCTTACGGATGAACGGCGCTTCCTTGGCCTGCTCGTTCGGCTGGACCTGGAACTTCTGCACGATCGCCGGGTAGAGCCCGCCGATCAGGATCGCGGAGAGCACCATCAGGCCGAAGCCGATCACCGGCAGCTGCCAGGTGCGCCGCCAGAGCGTCGCGAAGAACAGCACGGCGCAGATCACGGCGATGCAGAACAGGATGGTCTTCGCCGGCAGGTAGGCGTTGGCGTCGACGTATCGCAGGCCCGTCCAGTTGTCCGTGGCCTTGAAGTCGCTGGACTTCACCGCCAGGCCGTACCTGTCGAGCCAGTAGGCCACGGCCTTCAGTGACACGAAGATGCCGAGCAGCACGGAGAGATGGCCGGTGGCCGCCCCCGTGGCGCGCGCGCCGGGGCTGGTGACCCGCAGTCCGCCGTACAGGTAGTGGGTGAGCGCCGCCGCGATCAGCGACAGCACGACGGCCGCGAAGCCGAACCCGAGGAGGAAGCGGTACCACGGCAGGTCGAAGGCGTAGAAGGACACGTCCAGCTTGAACTGGGGGTCCTTCTGCCCGAACGGCACGCCGTTCACATACATCAGCCAGGTACGCCACTGTCCCGAGGCCGAGGCCCCGGCGATCAGGCCGACGAGCGCGGTGACGGCGAGCAGGACCCATTTCTTGTACGGGGCGACGCTCATCCGGTAGCGGTCGAGGCTCTGCTGCTCCATCGACATCGCGCTCAGCGGCGGCCGGAGCCGGTGCGCGAGCCAGATGTTCACTCCGAGGGCCACAGCCATCAGCAGTCCGAAGACGAGGAACAGTCCGATCTTGGTCCACAGAGTGGTGGTGAAGACGGACGAATACTCGACCGACCTGTACCAGAGCCAGTCCGTCCAGAACCCAGCGAACATGACGAAGGCCATGGCGAGAACCGCCAGGACCCCCAGAGTCATGAGCAGGGTACGGACGCGCCGGGACGGGCGGCCGACTCTGATCCGTGGCCCGGTCGGGCCTCCGCCGCGGTCCGGCATCTGGAAAGCCAACGTGCGCACCTCGAAGTTCGCGGTCGTAAGAAGCGGGCCCCGCGATCGTAGAGCCCACCTATGCAACTTACTGAGGCTTTACCTAGTTCCCGTTCCCGGGGCGGAAGGAGGCAGGATATTGACCATGCCCAACGTTTCCCCCTCAGGCCCCCCGATGGCCGCGAGTCCTCTCACCGTCGCCGTCCTCGAGATCGACGCCTATGCCGCGACCCTCGGCTGGGACCAGCCCGCCCGGCTGTTCGCCCTGGTCGACACCGCGCGGCTGCGCGCCCAGGAGCCGGGCCTCGCCGCCCAGCTCGGCCTCGACGACACCGCTGCGGTGCCCGCCACCCTCACCCCCGTCGAGCAGGAGGAGCTGCCCGATGGCACAGCGCTGGACGAATTCCTCGCCACGATCGCCTGGCCCGACGCCGTGGTCGGCTGCGCCATGACCGTGGAGCGGCTGATGCTGCCGCCGTCCGCGGAGGCCTCCGTACCGGAGGGCCTCGGCGACGCCGATCTCACCAAGTGGGTCGCCGGCCACCCCGACCGGCAGGAGGTGCGGATGACCGTGGCCGTGCTGCGCGACGGAGCCCGCGACTCCGCGGTCAGGCTGCGCGAGAAGGACTCCGCGACCGAGGTCCTCACCGGCGCCGGTCTGGTCCCCGGACTGGCCGACGCGCTCGCGGCCACGTTCGAGTCCTGACGTCCCCAGCGGGGGACGGCCTCGGAGCCTGTCGGGTGACCTCTGATCAGAGGTCACCCGACAGGCTCTCAGCCTGCCGAGCAGCTCGGCAGGCCGGCCGTGTCCCCCGCGCTGATCTTCTCCAGCGACTTCTTGGCGTCGTCGAGGGTCTTCACCCGCACCAGGGTGAGTCCGCTCGGGGTGTCGGAGGCCGCGGCCGAGCAGTTGTCGTCCGGCGTCAGGAAGTACCGCGCGCCGGCGTCGCGCGCGCCGACCAGCTTGAGGGTGATCCCGCCGATCGGTCCGACCTTGCCGCTGTCGTCGATCGTGCCCGTGCCGGCGATGAACTTGCCGCCCGTCAGCTTGCCCGGTGTGAGCTTGTCGATGATGCCCAGCGAGAACATCAGCCCTGCGCTCGGACCACCGACGTCGGCCAGCTTGATGTCGACATCGAACGGGAAGGTGTGGTCGGTCCCCGCCTGGATGCCGACGATCGCCCGGTCCTCGCCCGAGGGGTCCGCCGGGTCCGCCGGCGCCTTGCGGGTGGTGAGGGTCACGTCGTGGGAGCCCTTGGGCTCCTTACCCGCCTTCTCCGCCGCTGCCGCCGCCTTGACGGGGACGACCGTGAAGACGACGTCCTGGCCGGGCCGGTGCTTCGTGACCAGCTTCGCGACGTCCTCGGGCTTCTCCACCGCCGTACCGTCCACGGCCTTGATCACGTCGCCCGCGTGCAGCACGCCTTCCGCGGCACTGTCCTTGACCACCGTCGAGACGACCACACGGGAGGTGACGGGGATCTTCAGCTCCTCCAGCGCGGCGACCTTGGCGCTCTCCTGGGACTGGCTGAACTCCTCGGCGTTCTCCTGGGTCGACTGCTCCTCGGTCTTGCCGTCCGGATAGAGCGTGTCGTGCGGCACGACCACGCTGTCGTGGGCCAGCCACCCGTAGACGGCCTCGACGATGTTCATGTCGTAGTCCGCGCCGGTGACGCGGACGGTCGTCATGTTGAGGTTCCCGGACGTCGGGTAGGTCTTGTGGCCGGTGATGTGCAGCACCGGCTCGCCACGGGCGTCACCGAGCGTGTTCACGGTCGGCCCGGGAGACATCTCCGAGTACGGCACGGGAATCAGCAC
Source organism: Streptomyces sp. NBC_01341 (assembly GCF_035946055.1). NCBI lineage: Bacteria > Bacillati > Actinomycetota > Actinomycetes > Kitasatosporales > Streptomycetaceae > Streptomyces > Streptomyces sp. NBC_01341. Next base: position 2,653,635 of record NZ_CP108364.1, read on the forward strand.
GCCTGCGCAGAGCAGCGCGATCAGGATGAGAGTCGAAGCGAGCATCGTCGCGGTGCGGCGTGGCATGGAACGACAGTACGGGAAGGGCCTGTCAGTGCACCGTCGGGGCCGGTCCGTACGGGGCCCGTCGACGTGGGGGGGGGCAGGCGGAGCGGAAACCCTGAGGGTCCACTCGCGGCGCTCACTCGCCCGGAGGGCGGGCGGGGGTGGTGCGGAATTGGCGACTGTGTACGGTCGCCCCGTCTCAGACGGTCTCGGAACCGGAGCCCGACTTCTCCATCGCTTCACGGAACCTGGCGTAGCCGGCGAGTTCGGTGACATCACCGGTCGTTCGATTGCGGGCTGCCCACCCTCCCCATATCGCCGCGCCGAGAGCGGCTATAAGCGGAATCAACAGCCATGCGAGTGCAGCCATCACGACCTCCCTGCCCCATGAGCGACCGCAACTGACGATCAGAAGATTAACCACCTGCAGCACCAACGCTCGTGGCAGGGGGGTGGTTACGCAAATCGGGGCTGATGACCTCCGGGGCGGTTTGCGCTCAGCAGGCGCCGACCCACTCCTCGGTCCCGTCGGAGAAACGCTGGTGTTTCCAGATCGGGACCTCGTGCTTGAGGTCGTCGATCAGCGTGCGGCAGGCCTCGAAGGCCTCACCCCGATGGGCGCACGAGACGGCGACGACCACGGCCAGATCGCCGACACCCAGTTCACCCACCCGGTGGACGGCGGCCAGGGCCCGCACCGGGAACTCCGCCACGACCTTCTCGGCCACCCGGCGGAGCGCCTCGCCGGCCGTCGGATGACAGGAGTATCCGAGCGAGCCGACGTCCTGCCCGTCGTCGTGGTTGCGCACCGTGCCGACGAACAGGGCCATGCCTCCGGCGGCGTCGTCCCCCACTGCGCGGAAGACCTCGTCGACGGAGAGCGGCGTGTCACGGATGTCCAGAAGCCGGATGGGGTCCTGGGCGGCCTGCTCGCCGGGGTGATCGTGAGTACGTGCCATGGGGCCATCGTGCCGCACGGCACCGACATACCGGAATAGCGCTTTCGACCGGTGGCGCGCCGGTCTGCTTGGAGCCTCCTACCAGCGTCGGACGACGGGGGCCGTACCGGCCGCCTGCGGGGTGGGACGACGGCCCGCCCGTTTCCTAGAAGCGGCGACGGGCCTTCCGGGCCCGCCTGACCAGGGCTGCCGTGCCGAGCAGGGCGACCGTGGCCCCGGCGGCACCCGCCGCGGTGGCGTCCTTGCGGCCGAGCCGGCGGCCGGCGAGCGTGTGGCGGCCCTCGACCTCTTCGAGGAGCGCCCCCAGGACTTCCTCGTTGGTCCACCGGGGACGCCATCCCACGTCGTGGAGCCGGCTCACGCTGACGACCCAGGGGTGCATGGTGTACGCGAGATCGCCGGCCGGGGAGGGCGTGAGGCCGATCCGGTGCAGCCGGGCGGCGGCGCCGAGGGCGACGGCGGAGGGCAGCTCCATGCGGCGCACGCCGGAGAGCTCCTCCACCTCCTCCTGCTCGAGCCAGCCGTCGCAGCCGACCGCGAACTCTCCCTCGATCTTTTCGAGCGCGGCGTACTCCAGGGCGCTCACCAGGTCGTCCACGTGGCAGAACTGCCAGGCCGGGCGTGATCCGGCGACGACCAGCAGCCTCGGGGACTCGAAGTACCGGGTGAGTGCCGTGTCCGTGCCGCCGACCAGGACGGTGGGACGCACCACCGTGACGTTGAGCCCGGGGTGGGCACGGGGAGCCCGGCGGCCCAGCCTCTCGATCTCCAGCAGGTCGCCGACGCCGGTTGCCTCCGCCGTGGCACGCAGCTCGGCGTCCTCGGAGAGCGGGATGTCGTTGTCGGGCAGGGCGCCGTAGACCATCGCCGACGTGCACAGCACGACCCGGTGGACACCCACGGCCGCTGCCGCCGTCAGCACGGTCTGGGTACCGCGCACGTTGAACGCGGTGCGGGCGGCGGCGTCGGTCTCCAGGTCGAGATCGACCGCCATGTGCACGACGACGTCCGCACCCCGCAGCTTCTCGGCGATGGCCGGGTCCCGTACGTCCAGGATGTGCCAGGTGGCCTCGGAGACGTCTCCTCGGCGCTCGTCTATGGCGATGACCTGCTTGATCTCGTCGGATGCGGCGAGGTGGGCGGTGAGCAGCGCGCCGACTCCGGTTGCGGCGCCGGTGACGGCGACGACGGGACCGCGGCTTCGGGAATTCTTTTTCGTGGGCTTGCTCTCGGTCGAGGGGTCGGCCAGGTTTCGCGCTGCGCGAACCTGTGGATCTGGGGAACTCACCGGGCGTCTCCAGCGGTTGTCTTCAGTACGTACCCGAATGACGCGTGCGTACCAGGTGGCGTCCATCCTGCCGCAGGCCGGGAGCCGGCGGAGCACTGAGGCCCCGAGCGGCCTTCGGTGTCTACGCTGGATGGTGATGTCGGGCAGTCGCCGTCGGTTCGAGCCGGCGGCCCTACGAGCCGAGGAAACCCGTGAGTGACACCCCATTCGGATTCGGCCTTCCGCCGGAGGAGCCGGAAGACGGCGACGAGGGCAAGAAGAAGGACCCCACCGGTGGTGGGCAGGGCCCGGGCGGGCCGGCGAACCCGTTCGGCTTCGGGCCGGGAGCGGGCGGCGACAACCCGTTCGCCGCGATGTTCGGCTCGATGAACCCGAACGACCTGGGTGCGGCCTTCCAGCAGCTCGGCCAGATGCTGAGCTACGAGGGTGGGCCGGTCAACTGGGACATGGCCAAGCAGATCGCCCGGCAGACCGTGTCGCAGGGCACCGCTGACGGCAGCAAGGACGCCAGTGTCGGTCCCGCGGAGCGTTCCTCGGTCGACGAGGCGCTGCGCCTCGCCGACCTCTGGCTGGACGGCGTGACCTCTCTGCCGTCGGGTTCCGTCTCGACGGTGGCGTGGAGCCGCGCCGAGTGGGTCGAGGCATCGCTCCCCGCCTGGCAGCAGCTGGTGGACCCGGTCGCCGAGCGCGTCGGTCTGGCCATGGGCGACGTCCTCCCCGAGGAGATGCAGGCCATGGCGGGCCCGCTCATCGGCATGATGCGGTCGATGGGCGGCGCCATGTTCGGTCAGCAGATCGGGCAGGCCGTGGGCGTGCTCGCGGGCGAGGTCGTGGGCTCGACCGATATCGGCCTGCCGCTGGCACCGGCCGGCAAGGCGGCGCTCCTCCCGCTGAACGTCGAGCGCTTCGGCAAGGACCTGAGCGTGCCGCAGGACGAGGTCAGGCTGTATCTCGCGCTGCGCGAGGCGGCTCACCAGCGGCTCTTCGCCCACGTTCCGTGGCTGCGCTCGCATCTGTTCGGCGCGGTGGAGGCCTACGCACGCGGAATCAAGGTCGACACCAGCAAGCTCGAGGACGTCGTCGGCCAGTTCGACCCGTCGCAGCCGGAGCAGCTGCAGGACGCCCTGCAGCAGGGCATGTTCCAGCCGGAGGACACGCCGGAGCAGAAGGCGTCGCTGGCACGCCTGGAGACCGCCCTCGCGCTCGTCGAGGGCTGGGTGGACGCGGTGGTGCACGAAGCGGCGAAGTCCCGGCTGACCTCGGCCGACGCGCTGCGCGAGACGATGCGCAGGCGCCGGGCGTCGGGCGGCCCCGCCGAGCAGACCTTCGCCACGCTCATCGGGCTGCAGCTGCGGCCGCGCAGGCTGCGTGACGCGTCGCGGCTGTGGGCCTCGCTCACGGATGCCCGGGGCGTCGACGGCCGCGACGGTCTGTGGGGCCACCCGGACATGCTGCCCACCGCCTCGGACCTCGACGACCCGGACGGTTTCGTCCACCACGAGCAGCTGGACTTCTCCGAGCTGGACAAGATGCTCGGAGAGGCGGCGAAGGGCCCCCGGAAGCCCTCCGCCGAGGACGAGGCGAAGGACCGGGCCGAGGGCGACGACGAGCCCGGCGACGGCCCGGCCGACAAGGGCAAGGACGACACCGGCCAGTGACCCTGCACGACGACGCGGTACTCGTACTCAAGGGCTACGACGATGGCAGGGACGCAGAGCAGGCGCACCTGCGGCAGGCATACCTGGACCATCTCGCCGGACACCCCGACGGCATGTGGAAGGCCTGCGGAGCCGGCCATCTGACGGCAAGCGCCCTGGTGATCGACCCGGAGCGCGGCCGGGTCCTGCTGACCCTGCACAAGAAGCTCCGGATGTGGCTGCAGATGGGCGGGCACTGCGAGCCGCAGGACACCACCCTGCGGGCCGCCGCCCTGCGGGAGGCGACGGAGGAGTCGGGGATCACCGGGCTCACCCTGCTCCCCGGTGGACCCGTCCGTCTCGACCGGCACCCCATTCCGGCACCGTGCAACTGGCACCTGGACGTGCAGTACGCCGCCACGGCGTCCGCCGACGCGACGGAGCGGATCAGCGAGGAGTCCCTGGACCTGCGCTGGTTCCCCTATGACGAGGTGGCTGCGGTCGCGGACACCTCGGTGGTGCTGCTGATGGAGAGCACCCGCGCGCGGCTGGAGCAGACCGGCTAGGCGGCCGGACCGGCCCATGGATGAGGGCGGTCTCCGGTGGAGACCGCCCTCACCCATGGGCGCCACGTGGGCGCGGCTGCTCAGTTCCAGGCGTTGTTCTGGTTCTGGCCGTGCGCACCCTGCTGGCCCACACCGAACTGGGCCGCCGCACCCTGTCCGATCTGGGCGTTCTGCGGGGGCAGCACCTCGCTCGGCTGGACGAGCGCGAAGCCCTGCCCCAGGAAGCTCAGCTCCCAGCCCTCGCCCGTGCTACCGCGACGCCGCATGACTCCCGAGGAGTGGGTCTGGGCCTGCATCTGCACCCGGAGCCCGCTCGACCAGGCGACGATCGCGTCGGCATCGGCGTTGACGTACTTGTCCGGCGTCACCTCCATCATCAGCGGCTGGCCGGAGGTCATCAGCGCGACCTTGCCGTTCCCCGAGATGTTCAGCTGGTACTTGCCGGTGCCGGAGATCCCGTACTGGCTGTCCACCGCGATGACCTCGGTGTGCAGCGAGGAGTCCAGGGCGAGGACGTAGGCGCTGTCCACCGTCATGCCCTCGTGGTCCACGTCGACCATGTGGATGTACTGGGCGAGGTTCGCCAGATACACCGTGCCCTGGCCGGAGCAGCGCATCAGGTCGAGGCCCTCGCCCGTGTTCCTGCGGGCGCGGCGCTGGCCCTGCGACTGGTACTCGCCGTCGAACTCCATGAGGCCCTGATAGGCGACCATGGCTCCCTTACGGGCGAGGACGTCGTCGTGACCGGTCAGCGAGACCCGCAGGAGCTGCGGGTTCTGAACCGTGTACCGGTCCTGCGACTGCTGTTCGGTGTGGCTGAAAAGCGGACTCTGCATGATGTGTTCTCCCCCCGCTCAGTTCCGGACCCGCAGGCGGTCGGTGCTGTCCTCGCTCGGCTGGACGACGACGATGCCCTGGCCGGAGAAGGCCATCTGGTAGGCCTCCCCGCTGCCCCGCCCGATGAGCGAGCCCGCCTTGAAGCTGCGCTTGCCCTTCACCTTGAGGTTCGGGGACCACGCGACGAGGGCGTCGGGGTCGACGTACGTCTCGTCCTCGCCCCTGCCGCAGTCGACGACGATCGGCGTGCCGCGCGACGTGATGGCGACCCATCCCGTGCCCTGGATTCCGACGTTCCACAGGCCCTGGCCGGCGAACTTCGCCAGCCCCTTGACCCGCTCCACGCCCCAGGTGAGGTGACCGTCGAAGGCGAGGAGGTTCGTGCCGTTGACCGACAGCGAGTCGTTGTTCAGATTGATGACGACCACGTCGGCGCCGTAGTCCGCGAGGTAGAGCAGTCCGTCGCCCGAGCACTTCATGAGCGGGGTGCCCTCGCCGGTGATCCACTGCGAGGCGATCTGGCGAACGGCGGGCGGATTGGGCTCGTACTGGATGAAGCCCTCGTAGGCCACCATCGAACCGGTACGTGCGTAGAGGTCCTGGCCGGTGGCCATCGCCACCTTGAGCATCGTGCGGCCGTGGTTCTCCATCCGGGCCGTGACGGGCGTCGGGGCGAAGCCCGCGAGTTGCTGGTTCATGACGGGCTCCCTCAGACCTCGTAGGGCTGGACGACGATGAAGTTCCCGGGAGCTCCCCGGAACTGGAGGTTCACGGTCTCCCCGCTGTGTCCCGGGTACGCGTTGCGGCGCAGCCGGACCTGGCTGGAGAGGATCACCTGCGACGCGGACGACCAGGCCACCACGGCGTTGGCGTCGGCGAAGGTGGTGGGGGTGACCGGCAGGACGACCGGGACGCCGTGCGTCTTGACGACGACGGTTCCCGAACCCTGGAACTGCATGGTGAACAGAGCCCCGCCGGGAATGCCGTGGCCCTCGATCCTGCGGACCTCGTACTGCAGGGTTTCGTCGAAGGCGAGGACGCTCTCGGCGGAGACGCAGATGCCGTCACCCTGGAGCTCGATGGGATGCAGGTGCGCCCCCTCCTCGGCCAGGAAGACCTGGCCGCGGCCGGTGCAGCGCATGAGCTGCATCTCCTGGCCGGTCGCGTTGCCGACCATGCGGCCCGCGAAGCCTGCGCCCTTGTAACCGAAGTCGACCTTGCCCTGGTACATCACCATGCTGCCCTGTCGGGCCAGCACGGGCGTGCCGCCCATGGTGAGGTCGACACGCATCAGTTGCTGGTTCTGCGAGGTCCAGCGCTGCCCGGTCGCCGTCTCCTTGTAGGGCTGCAGGGCTGCCTGCAGCCCCGCGCCTCCCTGCGGAACGCCCTGCGGCACACCCGGGGGCTGCTGGCCGAACGGCTGTTGCTGCCCGAAGGGCGGCGCGGCGGGCGGCTGCTGACCGTACGGCGGCGCGGCAGGCTGCTGGCCGTACGGCGGTGTGCCTTGTCCCGGCACCTGCCCGAACTGCGGCTGGCCGTACGGGGCTGGTGCCTGCGGGGCCGGTGCATGCGGGGCGGGCGCCATGGGTGCCGCGATCGTCGGTGCGGCGTGGATGGGCTGCTGGGGAGCGGGTGCCGGAGCACCGAACGCCGGTGCGGGCGCCGCCGGAGAGGCCGTGGGTGCACCGAACGCCGGAGGCGCGGTGGCCTGGGCGGGCGGGGCGAAGCCCGGAGCGCCCAGGGGCGGAGCGGCGGGTGCCTCCTCGGCGACTTCCCCGCCGAAGTTCTTCAGCAGTGCGTCCAGTCCGCCGTCGAAGCCCTGGCCGACGGCGGCGAACCGCCAGACGTCCTTCAGGTAGAAGTCACCGAGCATCACCGCGCGTTCGGTGGTGAACTCCGCGCCCGTGAAGGCGTACTTCACCACTTCCTCGCCGCCCGCGACGATCCGGATGTATCCGGGACCGACCTGGGACATCTGCCCGGCGCCGTCGATCGTGGCGGTGAAGGACAGCTTGTGGATGTTCGCCGGAATGCGGTCGAGGGTGACGCGGAACGACTCGGTGTCACCGGCCTGGGCGCCGAGAAGCTGAATGGACTCCTCAGGAGATTTCGGCTGGTTGAAGAAGATGAAATAACGGTCGTCCGAGAGCTGCTCATTGGCGTCCAGACCGAAGCAGCTGATGTCGAACGTCAGGCCGGGACCGGCGACCTGTACGCCGACGTACAGATCCGTCCCTGACGTGAGATCACTGATCTTGGCCTTGTGGCCGCGCTGAAATTCCCTGGCCATGCGTAACGACCGTCCCCCATCCCGAAGGTGATTGCGTCGCGTCAGGCTAACCGCAAACCACGACATCGAGCCAAGCCGGTACAGATCCGGTACAGAATCGGCAACTCACTCCTCGCGTGCGGCAGGCAGGTGCGGAAGCCGCTCCGCCGCCGCGACCCCTTCGAGGTAACCGCGTGCGCGCTCGGTACGGGAGTAGGTCTCCAGAAGCCGCCAGAAGCGCGGCCCGTGGCCGGGAACCAGCAGGTGGGCGAGCTCGTGGAGGAGTACGTAGTCGACCACGTATTCCGGCATGCCCTGCAGCCGGTGCGAGAGACGGATACTGCCCTCGGCCGGGGTGCAGGAGCCCCAGCGGGTGTTCTGGTTGGTCACCCACCGCACGGACGCGGGCCGGGCCCGGCCCCCGAGGTACTGGGCGGACAGCCGCTCCGCGCGCTCGGCGAGCGCGCCGTCCCCGATGACGCGCTTGCTCTCCTGCGCGGCGAGTTTGTCCAGCATCACTCCGACCCAGCGCTGCTCCTCGGCCTCCGACATCCGGGCCGGGATGAGGACGATGGTGCGGTCCCCCTCGCGGTAGGCGGAGACCGTTCTGCTGCGCCGGGCGCTCCTGCGGACCTCGACCGCGCTCATCGCAGGGGGGCGGGGCGGCTGGGCGGCTGCGCTGCGCTGCTGGCGTCCGGCGCTGCGCGCGGGGGTCTCCCCGGCGAGGCCGGGTGAGGAGTCGGCGGACACGCCTCGACGTTACCCGTTGCCGGTGGGGGAAGTCCCGCGCCCCGGACCGTCCGGCATTGATCCACTTCTCGGCTTGCACCATTTGAACGACTAATGCCCGGCCCTGTGGACAACTTTTCGCCCGTTTCGCCGCCAGGTTGCATTCTGGCAACGGATCTCGACATCGAACGGGGAGAAGTCATGCATCCGATGCTGAAGCCCGCCCTCCGGCGCGCCTGGCGTGGACGGAACACCGTGCAATTCGGTGTGACGCCCGCGCACGCGGTGACTCTGGGGCCGATGGATATCGCCACCGGAAGTTTTCTGGAACTACTCGACGGAACACGCGGACTGCCCCTTCTCCGCGAAGAGGCCAGAGCACTGGATCTGTCGGACCGTCATGTGGACATTCTCGTTTCACGCCTCACGGAAGCCGGACTGCTCGACGATCCCGGTGCGGGCGGCGCGGAGGCCGAGGCGCTGCGCCGGCGGGCCGAGACCCTGGAGCGTCAGCGCCCGGACGCCGCGTCGCTCTCCGTCGTCCATCCGGCTCCGGGCGGCGGGCTGCGCACACTGGCCGCACGACGCTCGATGCGCGTGCAGGTGCGGGGTGCCGGAAGGGTGGGCGCGACGATCGCGGCAGTCCTTTCCTCGTCCGGTGTCGGCAGGGTCGATGTGCTCGACGGAGGCCGGACGGAGCCCTCGGACGTCGCACCCGGAGGGCTCCCGGCGGCTTCGGTGGGAGAGCGGCGGGACACGGCGGCCCGGCAACTGGTACGCCGGTCCGCGGTCGGAAGACCTCCCAGGGCGGACGAGCCGGGCGGAGTGCCGGCGGGAGGCGAGCCCGCACTGTCCCTGATCGTGGTGGCCCCCAGGGACGGCCTCGCGGTCCATGCCCCTGCCCCGGATGTCGCCGCGCCCTGGATCGCCTCGGGCACACCACACCTGTACGCGGGTGTGGTGGAGGCCACAGGAGTGGTCGGCCCGCTGGTGCTTCCCGGCGGCACGGGCTGTGCGGGATGTCTCGCGCTGCACCGTGCGGAGCGGGATCCCCAGTGGCCCAGGATGCTCGCGCAGTGGAGGTCCGGGCGGCGCACCGCGGTGCAGGCATGCGATCTGGGTCTGGCTACGGCGGTGGCCGGACTCGCCGCAGCCCATGCGCTGTCCTTCCTCGACGGAGAGCTGCCGGCCAGCACGGGCACGAGGTGGGAGGCAGCGATGCCCATGCTGGACTGGCGATCGGCACGGCTCGGCCCCCACCTCGACTGCGCCTGCGGTGCGGCCGGGCACACTGAGGGGGAACTCACCTCCGCGACCGGCTCCCCGCAGGACACAATGGCCGGGTGACCGCAGCCGACGGAGCGGGCCCGGGATTCACCCGGCACGACAGTCAGGGAACTGGAGGGGCACATGTCTGATCTTCCGCGGAAGGCGGTCACCCGTACCGCGAAGCTGGCTGCTCTGCCGCTGGGCTTCGCCGGCCGTGCCACATGGGGTCTGGGCAAGCGGATCGGCGGCAAGTCCGCCGAGATCGTGGCCCGGGAGGTCCAGCAGCGCACGGCAGACCAGCTCTTCAAGGTCCTGGGCGAGCTGAAGGGCGGTGCGATGAAGCTCGGGCAGGCGCTGTCGGTCTTCGAGTCCGCCCTCCCGGAGGACATCGCCGGCCCGTATCGCGCGGCTCTCACCAAGCTGCAGGAGGCGGCCCCGCCGATGCCGACCCGCACCGTCCACAAGGTGCTGGCGGAAAGGCTGGGCGAGGACTGGCGGGACCTCTTCGAAGAGTTCGACGATCAGCCCTCCGCCGCGGCGTCGATCGGACAGGTCCACCGCGCGGTGTGGCACGACGGACGTGCCGTCGCCGTCAAAGTGCAGTACCCCGGGGCCGGGGAGGCGCTGCTCTCCGACCTGACGCAGCTCAGCCGCTTCGCACGGCTGCTCGGCCCCCTGGTTCCCGGCATGGACATCAAGCCCCTCATCACCGAGCTCCGCGACCGCGTCTCGGAGGAGCTGGACTACGAGCTGGAGGCGGCGGCCCAGCAGGAGCACGCCGCGGAGTTCGACGGCGACCCGGACGTGGTGATCCCCGGAGTGGTGCACCAGTCGGAACAGGTCCTGGTGACGGAGTGGATCGAGGGCATACCGCTGTCGGAGGTGATCGCCGACGGCACGCAGGAGCAGCGGGACAGGGCGGGTCAGCTGCTGGCGCGCTTCCTGTTCTCCGGGCCTGCCCGCACCGGCCTGCTGCACGCCGATCCTCACCCGGGGAACTTCCGGCTTCTGCCCCCGGCAGACACCGACGATTCCGGCACCGGCGGCTCGGGGACCGTCGATTCCGGCATCGTCGACGAGGACACTGCGGGCGGGGCCGCCGGGCTCGACGGGGACTTCGGCCGATGGCGCCTGGGGGTTCTGGACTTCGGCACGGTCGACCGTCTGCCGGGCGGTCTGCCGCGCGCCATCGGTGATGCCCTGCGGATGACGCTGGACGGCGACGCCGACGGCGTCTACGCCTCCCTCCGCGGGGACGGATTCGTCAAGGACTCGATCGAGCTGGAACCCGACGCGGTCCTGGACTATCTCCTGCCGATCATCGAGCCGGCTCAGGTGGACGAATTCGCCTTCTCCCGCTCCTGGTTGCGCAGCCAGGCCGGGCGTATCGCAGACCCTCGTTCCCCCGCGCACCAGTTGGGGAAGCAGCTGAACCTCCCGCCGTCGTATCTGCTGATACACCGGGTCACGCTCAGCACGATCGGTGTGCTGTGCCAACTGGGCGCGACCGTACGGCTTCGGGACGAACTGGAATCCTGGCTGCCCGGGTTCGTCCTCGACGCGGAATCCGACGAGCCGTACCCCGAGGACGAGGATGCGCCGGCGGCAGCCCAGGAGACGGCACCGGTCGACGCTTAGAGGCTTCGACGCTCAGAGGCTTCGACGCTCAGGGGTTTCGTCCGGAGCAGGCTGGTTCAAGGAGCGGGGTCCGGTGCGGCACCTGAGCGGACACGGTGTGCCCATCCGGTCCGGTGAGCCGCCCGGTCCGGTTGGCCGCCCGGCTGGTTGACCGGCCGGGTGAGTGAGCCGGCCGGCCCGGTGAGCGGGCGGGCCAGGGGACCGGGGCGCCGGTGTACCAGGGTCCGGCGTGACCGAGGGGTTCCCCTCCCGCGGAAGTCCGGGGCGCCTCCCGGGCACCCAACCGGTCGGGTCGCATCCAGTGGGCTTCCGGCGAAGCGAAGAGGCGGGCCACGAAGGCGGGAATGCGCGCGGCTCATGGTGCGGGGCAACCGGTCCCGGCCCCGCCCGTCACCACAGGTCGGAGTCGAGCCGCCCCTCGACGGCCCGGATGTGGGTGCGCGCACAGGCCTCGCAGAAGTACCGCCGTCTGCCGTTCTCCACGGAACAGAGCCAGGTGGCAGGCGGCGTGCCGCCGTCGGCCGAGGTACCGCAGTTGGCGCACAGCGCGGGAGCGGCCGGAGCCTCGGGATCCTCGGTCTCCTCGTCCACTTCGCGACGGTAGCGCCGTCGCCGAGTGAGCGCACGGCGTAACGCACTGCGGGGCCGGTCCGATCGCGATCGGACCGGCCCCGCAGATGGGGAGGGCGGCTGCCCGGGCGAGCGGCGCCCGGGCGGCCTTGGTGCTCAGCGCCGCTGGTGAAGCTGTCAGTGCATGACTGCCATGGCGAGCGCGCGGCGGGCACGCATCGAGGCGCGCTCCGCACGACGCTGCATCCGCCGGGCGGCGACCAGGCGCTCCGCCTGGCGACCGTGCTCGGCTTCCCTGAGGCGCTCGTGCATATGCGCACGGGCCAGGGCTTCTGGGATGAGTTGCATTTCGCGGGTCCTGTTCTGACGCGAGTCGTTCGCGCCGATGATGGTGACGTCCGGGGTCGCGGAGCCGACGGGCTCCCTCGTGGGGGTGATCATTGGTGCCTGATTTCGGGGGTCATGAGTCTGGGGACGGTCGATGGTGCCGATGCGCTTCGTTCGTGCGGGGGACATGACCCCCAGGCCGGCGGTCACGCGGCGACCGGGTTCTTGCGCGGACGGCCACGCGGACGCTTGCGGGCGACGACGACGCCCTGGACGAAGAGCTCGCCACCCCAGACGCCCCACGGCTCGCGGCGCTCCTTGGCGCCGGCGAGGCAGGCCTCGACGAGCGGACAGGTCCGGCAGAGGGACTTGGCGTACTCGACGTCCGCCGGGGACTCGGCGAAGAAGACCTCGGGGTCGTAGGAACGGCAGGGGACGGGTACGCCGAGGTTCTCGATGGCGTCGTCGAGCGCGGTGAGCGCGGTGAGGGGGATCAAGGTGGAGTCCTCCGTGGAGCCGGGCGGGGCGATCGTGTCGGAAGGCGGTACGGACGGGGCGTGCGTCTCGAGTTGCACGGTGGTGTTGTCCTCGTCTGGTCTGCCGGCCTGTTGGCCGGTTGGTGGCGGGTACCAGGTCCTGCTTGTCCCGAGGCTCCTTCGTGCCGTCTCGTCCGTTCGGACAAAACAAAAGGGCCGCGGATCCCGAGTGGGGTTCCGCGGCCCTGAAGGCGCCGGCCTGATTCCGGATCAGGCTGGATCGCTCCAGGGTTCAGGCCCACGGAAGGCCCACATCGTGTGGTGCTGCGTCGTCTGCTTCTTGGCTCCGGCACCGGCTGCCGCAAAGGCATAGGCCGAGGCCTGTGCCTTCACTACTGCTGCTTCCGGTGCCTGGGTCGGTCGCTCATTGCGCTCTCGCACGGGCAGGCTCGCCAGGAACAGCGGGCTGCCGGCGGCGATACCGGACACACCGGTGCCACGAAGCGAGAGCTCCGAGGAGCGGGCGAGGCCGAGTGAGCAGGTGGAGACGACCGACGGATCGGTCATTTTGATGGTGTTGATGATGCTGATCACGACAATCGCCTCCTCTCGGCGTCTCAAGGGACCGGCCGGGGCCGATCCTGCGGTATTCGGATAAGTACAGCACGGATTCAGGGCTTCAGAGAAGACGCTGTTCCCGTGGACAAGAACCTATGGTGACGACTGGTGCCCGCGCAAACTATTTTTTCGACGAGTTTTTCTCACACGTCGCCGTGATCCTCGCCCGATGCCGGATCCAGCGTCCGACCTGCGCAGATGGTCAGCACATCGGCTCCGAACCTGGCCAGCTTCCGGTTCCCGACGCCCGGGATGACGACGAGCTCCGCCTCGTCGGCCGGGACCGCCTCGGCGATCGCCATCAGCGTCTTGTCGGTGAAGACGCAGAAGGCCGGCTGGCTGATCTCCTTCGCCCGCTCCGCGCGCCATTCCCGCAGACGTCCGAACAGCGCCTCGTCCATGTCCGAAGGACAGTCCTCGCAGCGCATCAGCTTCATCTCGCCGGCTTCGGTGAGTGTTCTGCCGCAGACCCGGCACCTCACGGGCCCGCGGCGCCGCGCCCTCGCATCCCGACCGGCGCCGTCCGCGCTCCTGCCCGCACCGGTGCCGGTTCCCCGGTCGATGCCACCGCCGCCGCCGGTCCCCGCCCGCATGCCGGCCGCCGATGATCCGGGCCGGAGACCGTTCAGGAAGCGGGTCGGCCGGCGTCCGGCGCGACCCCCGGGCGACCGGGACACGGCCCACGACAGTGACAGGTGGAAGCGGGCACGGGTGACGCCGACGTACAGGAGGCGGCGCTCCTCCTCGACCTGTTCGTCGGTCTTGGCGTAGGCGATAGGCATCATGCCCTCGGTCAGCCCGACGACGAACGCGGCGTCCCATTCGAGGCCCTTGGCCGAGTGCAGCGACGCCAGGGTGACGCCCTGGACCGTCGGCGCGTGCTGGGCGGCGGCCCGCTCGTCGAGCTCCGCCACGAGGTCGGAGAGCGTCGCACCCGGTTTGGCCTGCTCGAAGTCCTCGGCGAGCCGGACGAGTGCGGCAAGGGACTCCCAGCGGTCACGCACCGCGCCGGATCCGGCGGGCGGCTTGGAGGTCCACCCCTTGGTGGAGAGCACCGCTCTCACCTCGGACGGCAGGTCGTCGGCTCCGTCGAGAAGCGAGTCGTTGCCCCCCGCGCGTGCGGCGCCGCGCAGCGCGACGCCCGCCTCCCGTACCTCGGGGCGGTCGAAGAAGCGTTCGGCCCCACGCAGCTGGTAGGGGACGCCCGCGTCCGCCAGGGCCTGTTCGTAGACCTCGGACTGGGAGTTGACCCGGTACAGCACGGCGATCTCCCCGGCGGGGACACCTGCGGCGATCAGATCACGGATCCGGCGGGCGGTGCCCTCGGCCTCGGCGGGTTCGTCCGCGTACTCCGTGTAGACGGGCTCGGGGCCCTTGTCCCGCTGCGAGACGAGCTCCAGGCGGTGCTCGGCCGCTTTGCCACGGGCCTGGGACAGCAGGCCGTTGGCCAGATGCACGACCTGCGGTGTGGAGCGGTAGTCCCGCACCAGCTTGACCACGGTCGCGTTCGGGTGGCGAGTGCGGAAGTTCAGCAGGTGGTCAGGGGTGGCCCCGGTGAAGGAGTAGATCGTCTGGCCGGCGTCGCCGACGACGCAGAGATCGTCCCGGTCGCCGAGCCAGAGGTCGAGGAGCCGCTGCTGGAGCGGGCTGACGTCCTGGTACTCGTCGACGACGAAGTGCTGGTACTGGCGGCGCACGTGCTCGGCGATGTCGTGCCGGTCCTGCAGGATGCCGACGGTCAGCAGCAGCACGTCCTCGAAGTCGATCACCGACCGGTCGCGCTTCAGCTGCTCGTACATCCCGTAGATCTGCGAGAGCTCGGCAGGGTCGCGCGGGGCGTCCCGCTGGGTCTTCGCCACGGCGGCCGGATAGTCGGCCGGCACGGTCTGGGTGACCTTGGCCCACTCGATCTCGCTCGTGGCGTCCCGCAGCTCGTTGCGGTCGAGCCGGATCCCGCAGCGCGCGGCGGCCTCGGCGACCAGCTGGACCTTGCGCTCCACGAGGCGCGGGAGCTCGCCACCGACGGCTTTCGGCCAGAAGTACTGGAGCTGGCGCAAGGCTGCGGAGTGGAAGGTCCGGGCCTGGACACCGGTCGCGCCGAGCTGCCGGAGCCGGCCGCGCATCTCACCGGCCGCGCGGTTGGTGTAGGTGACGGCGAGCACGGTCGTCGGCTGGAGGATCCCGGCGCGCACCCCGTAGGCGATGCGATGGGTGATCGCCCGCGTCTTGCCCGTGCCCGCTCCGGCCAGCACGCACACGGGTCCGCCCAGGGCCAGCGCGACCTCGCGCTGCTCCGGGTCGAGCCCGTCGAGCACGGCGTCCGCGGAGTCGGGGACCCGGGGGAACAGGGTGGAGTGCGTTGCTGCTGTCACCCCGCCATGCTGCCAGGTCGCAAGGGGGCGGTGCGGCGGTTGTCCACAGGGCCCGCCATTCGTCGTACCGGCCGGGCGGGGGCGGGAATGGCCTTCGGGTCAGGCGCGTTGCCTGGATGCGGGAAGGTGCGTCAGCATACTTGCCCGCCTTCCCAGTGAGACGTACGAGACAAGGGAGCACCGACGACATGCCGGGCACTGTGACGATGTACAGCACCACCTGGTGCGGCTACTGCCGCCGGCTCAAGGGCCAGATGGACCGCGAGGGGATCGCGTACACCGAGGTCAACATCGAGCAGGACCCGGATTCGGCAGCTTTTGTCGAGAAGGCGAATGGCGGAAACCAGACGGTCCCGACCGTACTGTTCCCGGATGGTTCGACGCTGACGAACCCGTCGCTGGCCCAGGTCAAGCAGAAGATCGGCGCCTGATCGGGGAGATCCCGATCCTCGGAGGGCCCCCGCCTCGGCGGGGGCCCTCCGTCGTACCCGGCTGCCGCGTGCGGCGCTCCCGTCAGGCGGCGTTGCCCGGCCGGGGAAGGGGCTTGCCGTACCAGAGCTCGATCAGGCGCGCGGCGATGGAGACTCCGAACGGGGGCAGTACCTCGCCGGATTCGAAGGCCGCCGTCAGCTCCTCGCGCGAGAACCAGCGGGCCTCCTCGATCTCCTCCCCGTCCACGGTGATCTCGGACGAGGTGGCGCGGGCCATGAAGCCGAGCATCAGGCTGGACGGGAAGGGCCACGGCTGGCTGGCGACGTACTCGACCTCGCCGACAGTCACCCCCGCCTCCTCGAACACCTCGCGGGCCACCGAATGTTCGATCGACTCACCCGGTTCGACGAAGCCGGCGAGCGTCGAGAAACGCCCCTCCGGCCAGTGCACCTGGCGCCCCAGGAGGGCGCGGTCCTGGTCGTCGGTGACCAGCATGATCACCGCCGGGTCGGTCCGCGGGTAGTGCTCCGCACCGCATGCGGGGCAGCGGCGGATGTGACCGGCGGCGGCGATGACGGTGCGCTCGCCGCAGCGCGAGCAGAAGCGGTGCAGCCGCTGCCAGTTCTCCAGCGCCACGGCGTGCACCATCAGCCCGGCGTCGCGGGGTCCGAGGAGCAGACCCGCCTCACGCAGCCCGGCGGGGCGTGCGGACTGGTCCATGCGGCCCGGCAGCGAGTCCTTCTGGAGTGCGAAGTAGCGCACGCCTTCCTCGTCGGTGCCCAGGAAGTAACGGTGGGTCTCCGTGACCGGCGCCTCGAAAGCAGGCGTCATGACGAGTTCGGTGCCGCCGTCCGCGGTGTCGTCGATGAGCGCCTGGCCCCCCGAGACGACGAAGACTCTGGTAGTCGGGTGGCTCCAGGCCGCGGCGAGCCATGCCTCGTCGAGCCGGTGGTGCGCGGCGCGGTCGATGCCGCTGGGCGCGGTGAGACCGATCGGGCGGTCTGTGGTGGCGTTGTCGAAGGTGCTCACAGGTGCTTCCTACTCCCCCGGGGGTGGATCGGGCATTCAGAGGATTCAGCGGAGTGCGGCGGCCAGCTCGCCCCACAGATGGGCGCTGGTCTCCACGCCCTTGAGGAGGAGGTCGAGCTCGACCTTCTCGTCGGGACCGTGCCAGCCGTCGGACGGTACGGAGATGCCGAGGAAGAGGACGGGTGCGCCGAGCACGTCCTGCAGGTCGGCGGCCGGTCCCGAGCCTCCCTCGCGGGTGAAGAGGATCTTCGTCCCGAAGGCCCGCCCCATGGCCCGGGCGACCGCCTGGAGGGCGGGGTGGTCCAGGGGCGTCAGACAGGGGCGGGTGGCCGGGGAGAAGGTGATCCGGTGCCGGACGCCGGCCGGGATCCTGCTCTTGGCCCAGGCGCGGACCAGTTCCTGGACGTGGTCCGGGTCCTGGCCGGCGACCAGCCGGAAGCTCAGCTTCACCATGGCCGACGACGGGATGACGGTCTTGCTGCCCGCGCCCTGGTAGCCGCCGCCGATGCCGTTGACCTCGGCGGTGGGCCGGGCCCAGACCCGCTCCAGCGTGGAGTAGCCGGCCTCGCCGGCGGTGGCCCGCGACGAGGCGGTGCGAAGCCAGGTCGCCTCGTCGAAGGGCAGCTCGGCGAAGAGGGCCCGTTCGGTTTCGGTGAGTTCGGCGACCCCGTCGTAGAAGCCCGGGACCGCGACCCTTCCGTCCTCGTCGTGCAGGGCGGCGACGAGCCGGGCGAGAGCGGTCGCCGGGTTGGGCACGGCTCCGCCGAAGGATCCGGAGTGGATGTCCTGCCCGGGGCCGAGGAGCTCGATCTCGCACTCCGCGAGGCCGCGCATGCCGGTGCAGACGGTGGGGGTGTTCTCGTCCCACATGCCGGTGTCGGAGACGATCACGGCGTCCGCTGCGAGCCGGGCCGCCCGTTCCTCGGCCAGCGCGCGGAAGTGCGGGGAACCGGACTCCTCCTCGCCCTCGACGAGGAGCTTGAGGTGCACGGCCGGGGTGGTGCGGCCGGTCGCCGCGAGGTGGGCGCGGACGCCGAGTGTGTGGAAGAACACCTGGCCCTTGTCGTCCGCGGCGCCCCGCCCGTACATCCTGCCGTCGCGGATCACCGGGTCGAACGGGTCGGTGTTCCAGCCGTCCTCACGGGCCGCGGGCTGCACGTCGTGGTGTCCGTAGACGAGGACGACGGGTGCGTCCGGGTCGTCCGAGGGCCACTCCGCGAAGACCGCCGGGGCACCGGGTGTCTCCCAGATCTCGGTGACCGGGAATCCGGTCTCGGCGAGCTTGGCGGACAGCCATTCGGCACTGCGCCGTACGTCCCCGGCGTGCTCCGGCTGAGCGGATACGGACGGGATGCGCAGCCACTCGGCGAGGTCGTCGAGGAAGGCTGTGCGGTGCTGCTCGGTGTACGTACGGACGGCGCTGTCCGGGGTGTCGCTCATGTTCATGAGCCTATCGGCCCCGCGGAGGTGGCTCGTCCAGCAGGAGCTTCTCCAGCTCCGCCCGGCCCGGCAGCCCGGTGGGCCTGACCGTCTCCCCGGTGCGCACGTAGAGGAAGGTAGCGGTGACCGCTTCCAGCGGCAGACCGTGCAGTTCGGCCCAGGCCAGGCGGTACACCGCGAGCTGGAGCGGGTCCGCCGTCCGGTGCCGGGTGGTCTTCCAGTCGACGATCTCGTAGGTGTCCCCCGTGCGGTAGACCGCGTCGATACGGCCGCGGATCACCCGGCCCCCGAGGGCGATCTGGAACGGCGTCTCTACGCGGTACGGCGTGCGCCGGGCGTACTCGGTGCGCTCGAAGGCGTCCTTCAGCTCGGCCAGGTCGCGTTCGTCCGCGATCTCCGCGTCGCTTCCGTCGCCCCCGGGGAGTTCGTCCGGGCCGAGCATGGGCAGCGGCAGTTCCTCGAAACGCGACTCGACCCACGCGTGGAAACGGGTCCCCCGGCGGGCTGCGGGCTGCGGGGCCCGGGGCATGGGGCGTGCGAGCTCCCGGGCGAAGCCGTCGGGGTCGTCGGCGAGGTGCAGCAGCTGGGTCGCGGAGAGCGTGGAGGGGACGACGACGTCGCGGACGGTGGCGCGGGCACGGCGCAGTTCGCCGGCGAGGGCGTCGAGGTCGCGGTCCCAGGAGGCGAGGGTGCGGGACTCCTCCGGGGTGTGGCCCGGGTCGCCGGGGGCGCGGGCGGCGGGGACGTGAGGCGCGGGGTGCGAAGGCCGGGCGGCCCCGCCACCGCCGGACGCCGTCCCACCGCCGTCCGGGAACGGGTCGTCGTACGGAGCGGCCGCCTCGTCGTACGGCGGCTCCTCGTCCCCGTACGGCGGCTCCTCGTCCCCGTACGGCGGCTCCTCGTCGTACGCGCGCTGCCCACGCGCGCGCACGGGCTCTTCGTACGCCGACGCCGGGGGCGCGGCGGCGAGGGTGTCCAGGTGAGCGAGCACGGTGTCCCGGGCGGCACGGCGGCGGGCCAGGGCCGTGGCGTCCAGTGGGAGTGGCCATGCCCGGCCGGCGTCCTTCTCCTGGAGGGCCGGGTTCTCCTCGTCCGTCTCCGGCTCGTCCGCCCACACCTCGATCTCGCCGTACCCGGCCGCGCAGTGCTCGTACAGCGCGTCCAGGAAGGCGGACGGGCCGCGGGGCTTCTTCTGGGAGGGGCCCCACCAGTGGCCGGAGCCGAGCAGCAGGGACCGGGGGCGGGTGAGGGTGACGTAGCCGAGACGGAGTTCCTCGGTGCGCTGGTGCTCCTTCATCTCCTCCTTGAACTCCTTGAGCCCCTTGGCGTCGAAGGACCGGAGGACCGGGAGCGTGACCGCGTCGCCCCGCAGGGCGTGCGGGAGGACCTGGGACTGCGAGGTCCACGCGTCCCGGGACTGCGTACTGGGGAACTGGCCGGTGACGAGCCCCGGGACGGCGACGACGTCCCACTCCAGGCCCTTGGACTTGTGGGCGGTGAGGACCTTGACGGTGTTCTCGCCGCCGGGCAGGGCGTTGTCCAGGCCCTTCTCGTACTGCGCGGCGGTGCGCAGGAAGCCGAGGAAGGCGAGCAGGCTCGCTTCCCCGTCCACCGCGGCGAATCCGGCCGCTACGTCCAGGAAGTTGGCGAGCGTCTCACGGCGGCGGGCGGCCAGGGCGTGGGGTGAGGCGGAGAGCTCCACCTCGAGCCCGGTCGTCGCGAGGACGCGGTGCAGGACGTCCATGAGGGGGTCGGCCAGCGAGCGGCGCAGCTCGCGGAGCTCGGTGGCGAGACGGGCGAAGCGGACGCGGGCCTCGGCCGAGAACGGCAGCTGGTCGTCCTCGGACCCGGCGGACTCCAGGAAGGTGTCGAGGGCGTCCGCGAGCGATATCGCCTCGGACGGGTCCACGCCCTCGACGGCCTCGGCCAGGCGGCGCCCGGGGTCGGTGTCCGCGTCACCCGGGGTGGAACGGTGGACGAGGAGGCGCGCCCGGCGCCCCAGGAGAGCGAGGTCCCGGGGGCCGATGCGCCAGCGCGGGCCGGTGAGCAGCCGGACGAGGGAGGCGTTCGCCCCCGGGTCCTGGAGCACCTCGCAGACGGCGACGAGGTCGGCGACCTCGGGCAGGTGCAGCAGGCCGGACAGGCCGACGACCTCGACCGGGATGTCCCGGGCGACGAGGGCCGCCTGGATACGGGGGAAGTCCCCGGCGCTACGGCACAGGACGGCGATCTCACCGGGTGCCGTCCCCGTGCGTACGAGGTGGGCGAGCGAGTCCCCCAGCCAGTCGATCTCCTCTGCGTGGGTGCGCAGCAGGGCACATCTGACCATGCCGTCCCGCTCGGCCCCGGGTGCGGGGCGCAGCGCCTCGACCCCTTCGTGCAGGGCGCGCAGGGGCTCGGCGAGACCGTTGGCGAGGTGGAGGAGGCGGCCTCCGCTGCGGCGGTTCTCGCTGAGGGAGTAGCGGGTGGCGGGCGTGCCGTCGGCGTGCGGGAAGTGGTCGGGGAAGTCGTCGAGGTTGGCCACGGAGGCACCGCGCCAGCCGTAGATCGCCTGGCAGGGGTCGCCGACCGCGGTGACGGCGTGGCCGGCCGTTCCGTCGGCGCCCCCGCCGCCGAAGAGCGCGGCCAGGAGCAGCCGCTGGGCCACGGAGGTGTCCTGGTACTCGTCGAGCAGGACGACGCGGAACTCGTCCCTGAGGATCGCGCCGACCTCGGGCCGGGTGAGCGCCAGCTCGGCGGAGAGGGCGATCTGGTCGCCGAAGTCGAGGAGGTCGCGGCCGCGCTTGGCCTCCCGGTAGCGCCGGGTCAGGCCGAGGAGTTCGCGGCGGGCCTCGGCCGTCTCGGGGATCTTCCGCAGTTCGGCGTTGGTGAGCCTGGCCGTCCCGAGCGCGTGGAGCAGCCCGGTGTCGTGCTCGGCGAGCTGTCCGGGGGGTACGAGGTGTTCGGCGAGCTCGGCGTCCAGGGCCAGCAGGTCACTGACGAGGGTCGGGAAGGACCTGGTGAGGGCCGGGTAGGGGCCGGGTGCCTCGCGCAGCACGCGGGCGGCGAGCTGGTAGCGGGTGGCGTCGGCGAGCAGGCGGGTCGTCGGTTCGAGACCGATGCGCAGTCCGTGCTCGGTCAGGAGCCGTCCGGCGAAGGCATGGTAGGTGGAGATGCTGGGTTCGCCCGGAGGGTTGTCCGGGTCGATGACGTCCGGGTCGGTGACCCCGGCGGCGGCGAGGGCCTTCCGCACCCGCTCGGCGAGCTCGCCGGCCGCCTTGTTGGTGAAGGTCAGGCCGAGCACCTGTTCCGGGGCGACCTGGCCGGTCCCGACCAGCCACACCACCCGGGCGGCCATCACCGTCGTCTTGCCCGAGCCGGCTCCGGCGACGATCACCTGTGGAGCGGGCGGCGCGGTGATGCAGGCCGTCTGCTCCGGGGTGAAGGGGATCCCGAGGAGTTCCTTGAGCTGCTCGGGATCGGTGATGCGGGAGGACACTCCAGGAAGGCTAACCGGACGCACCGACAACACCGTCCCGCACGGATGCCGCCGGAAAGATCATTCGATGATCTGACGGCCTTCGGGCTGCGCGCTGCACGACGCCCGGAACGAGCAGTGGGTGCAGTGCTGACCCGTGGTGGGGGTGAAGCGTTCGTCCAGGACCCGGCCGGCCGCCGTGGCGAGCAGGTCCGAGACCCATTCCCCGGAGAGGGGCTCCTGGGCCTGCACCTTGGGAAGGGCGTCGCCGCCCTCCTTCTTCGGGGCGGGCTGGCGCAGCTGTACGAGCTCCGCTCCGCCGGATTCGGGGCGCCGGCCGTCGAAGACGTCGTCGACGGCCCCTTCCCCGACAGCCAGCTGATACACGGCGAGCTGGGGGTGGGAAGCCACCTCGTCCCTGGTCGGAGCCCCCTTGCCCGTCTTGAAGTCGACGACGTACGCCCGGCCCTCGGCGTCCTGCTCGACCCGGTCCATGGAACCCCGGATGCGCACCGCGTGCTCGCCCGCTTCGAGGGTGACGTCGAAGTCGTGCTCGCTGGCCGCGGGGGTGCGGCCGGACCGGTCCATGACGTGCCAGCTCAGGAAGCGCTCCAGGGCGGCGCGCGCCTGGTCCTTCTCCTGCTGCGACTTCCACGGGGCGTCGAACACCAGGCCGTCCCAGACGGAGTCGAGCCGTTCCATCAGCACGTCCAGATCGGCGGCGGTGCGTCCGGAGGCCACCTCGTCCGCCAGGACGTGGACGACGTTGCCGAAGCCCTGGGCGGCCGTCGCCGGGGCGTCGGCCTTCACCTCGCGGCCCAGGAACCACTGGAGGGCGCAGGTGTTGGCGAGCTGGTCGAGCGCGCTCCCGGAGAGCGCGACGGGGCGGTCCCGGTCGCGCAGCGGGACCTCGGAGCGGGTCGGCTCGTTCAGCCCCCACCAGCGGTGCGGATGGGCGGCCGGTACGAGCGGCCGGCCCTCGTCGTCGCTGAGCGCCGCGAGCCGGGCGAGCCGCCGGGCCGCCGCGTCGCGCAGGGCGTCCGAGGCGTCGGGGTCGACGGTCGTGGCCCGGAGCTCGGCGACGAGCGCGGCCACCGCGAGCGGCCGGCGGGGGCGGCCGGTGACGTCCCGGGGCTCGGCACCGAGCTCGGTGAGGAAGCGTGAGGGCTGGTCGCCGTCGTCGGCGGGGGCCTTGACGGCCGTGACGACGAGGCGGTCGCGGGCGCGGGTGGCGGCGACGTAGAACAGCCGTCGTTCCTCGGCCAGGAGCGCCCCCGGGGTGAGCGGCTCCGCCAGGCCGTCGCGGCCGATCCGGTCCGCCTCCAGGAGCGATCCGCGCCGTCGCAGGTCCGGCCAGAGCCCCTCCTGCACCCCGGCGACGACCACCAGGGGCCATTCCAGGCCCTTGGAGCGGTGCGCGGTCATCAGGCGTACGGCGTCGGGCCGTACGGCCCGCCGGGACAGGGTGTCGGCGGCGATGTCCTGGGCGTCGACCTCTTCGAGGAAGTTGAGGGCACCCCGCCCGCCGGTACGCTCCTCGGCCCGCGCGGCGGTGTCGAAGAGGGCGCACACGGCGTCGAGGTCCCGGTCGGCGTTCCGCCCGCCCGCACTGCCGCGCAGTGCGGCGCGCTCGAGCCGGCCGGGCCAGGGGGTGCCGTTCCACAGGGTCCACAGGGCCTCTTCGGCGGTGCCGCCGCCCTCGAGGAGCTCGCGCGCCTTCCGCAGGAGCGCGCCGAGGCGCTGCGCGCCCCGGGCGTAAGCGGGGTCGTGCGTGACCAGCCGTTCGGGCTCGGCGAGAGCTCTGGCCAGCAGCTCGCCGGACGGCGGTGGCACGTGGTTGCCGGCGGCCCGTTCCTCGTCGCGCAGGGCCCGGCCCAGGCGGCGCAGGTCAGCGGCGTCCATCGAACCGAGGGGCGAGGTGAGGAGGGCGAAGGCCGTCTCGGTGTCGAGCGGGCCGGACCGGCCGGCTCCCGCGCCGCCGTCGCCCTGGGCCCCGTCGCCCTCCGCGCCACCGCCGTCCCCGCCCCCGGAGACGCCGCGGGACTCCGCGGACCCGGACGCGGCGGATGACCCGGCAGATTCGGATGACTCGGATGACTCGGATGACTCGGATGACTCCGGCATACCGGACGTCGACCCCCCGCCGGGGAGCGCCGCCGTCGCCACGGTCCGCAGCGCCGTCAGGAGCGGGGCGACCGCGGGTTCGTGACGCAGCGGGAGATCGTCCCCGTCCACCTCCAGAGGGACCCCGGCGGAGGTGAGCGCCCGGCGCACGGCCGGGAGCGAGCGTCCCCCGGCGCGTACGAGGACCGCCATGTCCCGCCAGGGCACGCCGTCCTCCAGGTGCGCGCGCCGGAGCAGATCGGCGATGTTCTCCAGCTCGGCGGAGGCCGTCGGATAGGTGTACGCCTCGACACGCCCCCCCTCGCGTGCGGCGGCCGGCTCGCGATGGGCGCGGACCCTGTCCGAGGGCAGACGGGTGAGCGGCATACGGCGGGTGAGCAGCCGGGTGGCGGCGAGCAGCCGGGCGCCCGACCGGCGCGAGGTGGTGAGGACTCCGACGGGGGCACGCGCTCCGTCGGCGCGACGGAAGGCGTCGGGAAAGTCCAGGATGCCGTTCACGTCGGCGCCCCGGAAGGCATAGATCGACTGGTCGGGGTCACCGAAGGCGACCAGGGTCCGTCCGCCGCCGCCACCGGGGACGGCGCTCCCCCGATTTCCGGCGAGCGCGTGCAGCAGGCGCACCTGGGAGGGGTCCGTGTCCTGGTATTCGTCGACGAACACGGCGTCGTAGCTGCGGGCCAGCACCGCTGCCACCTCCGGGCGCTCCGCGAGGAGGACAGCGCGGTGGACCAGCTCGGCGTAGTCGAGGACACCCTGGGCGTCGAGGACGTCGAGGTACTCGGCGAGGAACTGTGCGGCGGCGCTCCAGTCCGGGCGGCCGGTGCGCCTGGCGAAGTCGGCGAGCGCGTCCGGGCCGAGGCCGAGTTCCCGGCTGCGCGCCAGCACCGCGCGCACCTCGTCGGCGAAGCCCCGGGTGGTCAGGCAGGCACGCAGCTCGTCCGGCCAGCGGACATGGGCGAGCCCCGTGCGTTCCAGGCCGATCTGGCCGGCGAGGAGTTCCCGGACGGTGACGTCCTGCTCGGGGCCGGACAGCAGGCGGAGCGGATCGGCGAACAGGTCGGCGTCCTGGTGGGCCCGGACCAGGGCGTAGCAGTACGAGTGGAAGGTGGTGGCCTGCGGCCCCCGGGCGCCGCCGAGCCGTGCCGCCATCCGGTCGCGCAGTTCGACCGCCGCCTTGCGGCTGAAGGTGAGGACCAGGATGCGGGCGGGGTCGGCCCCTCCTGCCACGCGCCGGGCGACGGCTTCGACCAGCGTCGTGGTCTTTCCGGTGCCCGGCCCCGCGAGGACCAGAAGCGGGCCGTCCCGGTGGTCGACCACGGCGCGCTGCGCGGCGTCCAGGAGAGGGGGCCGCGCGGAGCCCGGGGGTGTCCGCACCAGTCGGTACGCGCCCGGAGCCCGCCGCCGTGCCTGACGGTGCGGGCTGTTCCGGGTGGTGGAGGAGGAGCTCACGTGGATCGCCGGTCCTGATGGGTGTACTGGTCTGCGCGGTGGTCCGGCCCGAAGGGTGACGGCCGGGTGGTGCGGGCCGGAGCCGTGAAGGCCCGGTGATGACGGACAACGAACGAGGGAGCGAAGCGTGTCGCGTCCGGATGACGCTACGCCGTCGAGGGGACGCGACGCAGCGGGAGAGCCGTGTCCCGCGTCAGATGTGAACCCGGTGCGCCCCGCTCACCGGCCAGCCGCCTGTGCCTCCGGCGCACGATGGCCGAAGCTGTCGGATGTGAGCTTTCTCGCCCTCCCCCCGCACACCGCGCGCGTGGACGCCCTCCCCCCGCACACCGCGCGCGCCCGTGTCCGCGTGCCGGCAGCCGCTCCTGTCCGGGCCTCAGTCACGGTCGCCGTCGGTCCCGGGGCCGACGGCGGAGGTTCCGTCCCACCTGGCGCGCCGCATGTCGAGGCGCGGGAGGTGGCCGTCCGAGGACCGGGAGGCGGTACGCAGCGGTGTGCCCTCTTCGCGGTAGTGGTCCAGCGCCCGCAGTTCGTGGCCCGGCAGCAGCGCACCGTCGGCCCGGACCACGCGCCACCAGGGCCCCGCGGAGCCGTACAGGGCCATCACCCGGCCGACCTGTCTCGGTCCTCCGTCGCCCAGCCACTCGGCGACGTCGCCGTACGTCATGACGCGGCCGGGCGGGATCAGGTCCGCGACGTCCAGGACCCGCTCGGCGTAGGCGGGCAGTTCGGGGGCCGGGGGCGGTGTGCCCGTCCGTCCGCCGCTCGTCCGGTCTTCGCTCATCCGTCCCATCCTGCCGTACGCCACCGACAGCCGGGCCCGTCCGGTGTCGCCCCGGTCGCCCACCCCGCGGGCGCACGCCGGGGCGCGTGTGTTGCGCATCGCACCCGCACAATGCACCCTGATGCCCCCCTCTGTCTGCGGGCCGTGCCACCATCGTGCGGGCGGTGACCGGTGATACGAGAACACGAAGATCCATCAGAGGCGACGAAGGAGCAGGGCGTGCAGCCACCGAAGGCGGCGGACGCCTCTGATGCGGAGTCGCGCGCGGATACCTCCGGAGCACCGTCCGGCGGGCCGGACGACTTCCCGGACGAGCCTGCCGACGGCACCCGCCGTGACGGCTCACCGGAGGCCGGGAGTGCCCCGGAGCCGCCCCGTGAGAGGGCCTCGGGCTCGACGCTGTCCTCCGTCGCGGCGCTGAGC
The DNA here is from genome assembly GCF_035946055.1 of Streptomyces sp. NBC_01341. Taxonomy (NCBI): domain Bacteria; kingdom Bacillati; phylum Actinomycetota; class Actinomycetes; order Kitasatosporales; family Streptomycetaceae; genus Streptomyces; species Streptomyces sp. NBC_01341. The sequence goes on from NZ_CP108364.1 coordinate 2,680,373, forward strand.
GACCGGGTGTCGGGCGACGAACCTCTGCTGCCCGCCCGGGTGCACCGCCCGTCCGATCTGCTGCGGCTCCTCATCGGTGTCCTCGCGATCGCGCTGCTGTTCTCCATCGCGGCGTTCGCGCAGGGGACCACCACCGGGCTCGAGAACGACATCTCCAAGGGCACGGACCAGGCGCCCGATCTGCTGATCAAGCTCGCCGGCCTGGTGTCCAGCATCGCCGTGCTCCTGGTGCCGGTCGCGTTCGCGATCGAGCGCCTGGTGAAACGCGACGGGCTGCGGATCGCGGACGGCGTCCTCGCCGCCGTACTGGCCCACGGGGTGACCCTGGCCACGGACCTCTGGGTGGCCAGATCGGCTTCCGGGACGATCCGGGACGCCCTGACGCAGCCCCAGCCCGGGGCGGCGCTCACCGACCCCGTGCACGGCTATCTGGCCCCGGTGATCGCCTATATGACCGCGGTGGGGATGGCCCGCAGACCCAGGTGGCGGGTGGTGCTGTGGGTGGTGCTGCTCCTCGACGCCTTCGCGATGCTGGTCGGCGGCTACACCACGCCGTTCTCGATCGTCCTCACGGTGCTGATCGGCTGGACCGTGGCCTACGGCACGCTGTACGCCGTCGGGTCACCGAACGTCCGCCCCACGGGTCAGCATCTGATGGCCGGTCTGCGCCACGTCGGCTTCCGTCCGGTGGCCGCGATGCGTACCGAGGAGTCGCATGACAACCTCGACCAGGGCGACCGGGGGCGCCGCTATCTGGTGACCCTGGAGGACGGGCCACCGCTGGACGTGACGGTCGTCGACCGTGAACAGCAGGCCCAGGGCTTCTTCTACCGGGTGTGGCGCAGGCTCACCCTGCGCAGCATCACCCAGCGCCGCTCCATCCAGTCCCTGCGCCAGGCGCTGGAACAAGAGGCGCTCCTCGCGTACGCCGCGATTGCCGCCGGAGCCAACGCGCCCAAGCTGATCGCGACCTCCGAGCTCGGCCCTGACGCCGTGATGCTGGTCTACGAGCACATCGGCGGGCGCTCGCTGGACTCGATGGAGGACCAGGAGATCACCGACGACCTGGTGCGGGGCGCCTGGCGCCAGGTGCGCGCGCTCCAGTCGCGACGCATCGCGCACCGCACACTCACCGGGGACTCGATCCTGGTGGATCGTTCCGGCACGGTGTTCGTCACGGACCTGCGGGGCGGCGAGATCGCGGCGGGCGACCTGATCCTGCGGATGGACGTCGCCCAGCTGCTGACCACCACCGGACTGCGGGTGGGCGCGGAGCGGGCCGTCGCCGGGGCTCTCGCCGTCCTCGGGCCGGACGCGGTGGCCGACTGCCTGCCGCTGCTCCAGCCGATCGCCCTGAGCCGCTCGACCCGGGCGACCCTGCGAAGGCTCGCCCGGGAACGTTCGCAGCGCGAGCGCGAGGCGGTGCTGGAAGCCTCGCAGGCGGCCAAGCAGGCCAGGGCGGAGGAACACGACACCGCGGAGTCCGGCGACCGCAAGGCCGTCCGCAAGTCGCTCCGCACCGAGAAGCAGGCGGAGAAGCGGGCGATAGACGATGCCCTGGAAGAGGCCCGCGAGGAGGACATGCTGGCGCAGATCCGGCGCCAGGTGCTGCTGATCCGCCCGCAGGCCCCGGTCGAACCGGTGCAGCTGGAGCGCATCAAGCCGCGCACCCTCTTCACCTTCATCGCGGGTTCCATCGCCGCCTACTTCCTGATCTCGCAGGTCACCGAGGCCGATTTCGGCACGGTGGTGGAACAGGCGGAGTGGGGCTGGGTGGCTGCGGCGCTGGGCTTCTCCGCGCTGAGCTACGTCGCCGCGGCGATGAGCCTGCTCGGCTTCGTGCCCGAGCGGGTGCCGTTCGGGAAGACGGTGCTGGCGCAGGTGGCCGGGTCGTTCGTGAAGATCGTGGCGCCCGCCGCGGTCGGCGGTGTGGCGCTGAACACCCGTTTCCTGCAGCGCGCGGGGGTGCGCCCCGGTCTCGCCGTGGCGAGCGTCGGCGCGTCCCAGCTGTTCGGCCTCGGCTGTCACATCCTCCTGCTGGCGCTCTTCGGATACCTGACGGGCACGGAGAAGACCCCGGACTCGCTCACCCCGTCGAGGACGGTGATCGCGGGCCTGCTGACGGTCGCGGTGCTCGTGCTCGTGGTGACCGCGATCCCGTTCCTCAGGAAGTTCGTGGTCACCCGGGTGCGGTCGCTGTTCGCCGGGGTCGTACCGCGCATGCTGGACGTCGTGCAGCGGCCGCAGAAACTGATCACCGGCATCGGCGGCATGGTGCTGCTGACGGGTCTGTTCGTCCTCTGCCTCGACGCGTCGATCCGGGCGTTCAGCGGCCCAGGCGTCCCCCAGCTCAGCTACGCCAGCATCGCGGTCGTCTTCCTCGCGGGCAACGCCCTGGGGTCCGCGGCGCCCACCCCCGGTGGTGTGGGCGCGGTGGAGGGCGCGCTGACGCTGGGACTGATCGCGGTCGGCCTCCCCAAGGAGGTCGCGGCGCCGGCGGTGCTCCTGTACCGCGTGATGACGCTCTGGCTGCCGGTGCTCCCCGGCTGGATCTGCTTCAGTCAGCTGACGCGCAAGGGGGAGCTCTAGAACACGCGCGCGAGGCTGCGCCACTCGCATGGACCGCGTCCCGCGCGGTGCCCCACGTCCCGCCGCACGATGGGTCCATGAGGACCTCCCCCGCCCTGCGTGCCGCCGCCCTCGCCACCACCGCCACCGTGCTGCTGCCGCTGGCCGGATGTTCCGACGGCGACGACGGGGGGTCCGGGACATCGACGCCGACGGTCGCCTCGACCGCGGCGCCGACCGCGACGGCGCGGAAGCTGACCTCCCAGAAGCTCGACTGGAAGCCCTGTCCGGCCCCCAACGCCGCCCAGGGCACGGGCACGGCCCCCTCTCCCCTGCCGGGCGGCGCGGCCTGGCAGTGCTCCTTCATGGACGCGCCCCTCGACTACGCGGATCCGGACAGCCGCACCATCGAACTGGCGCTCATCCGTGCGGTCGCCAGGAACCAGGACCGCCGGATCGGTTCGCTGATCTTCAACTTCGGCGGTCCGGGAGCCTCCGGTGTCGCGACGCTGCCTTCCTTCGGCACGGACTACGACACTCTTCGCACCCGGTACGACCTGGTGAGCTTCGACCCCCGGGGGATCGGCCGGAGCGAAGGCGTCGAGTGTTCGGACGACGAGACGCTCGACGCGCGCTACGAGAAGGACGGCACCCCTGACGACGCCGAGGAGGAGAAGGCCTTCGTCGAGGACCAGGAGTCCTACATCGCGGACTGCGAGAAGAATTCCGGGGACGAGCTCCCGTACGTCGGCACGACCAACGCGGCCCGGGACATGGACCTGCTGCGCCAGGTGCTCGGCGACGACAAGCTGTACTACTTCGGGATCTCCTACGGCACCGAACTCGGCGGCGTCTACGCGCACCTGTACCCGAAGAACGTCGGACGGGCCGTCCTCGACGCCGTCGTCGACCCGACGGAGGACGCCCTGGAGTCCTCGCTCGGCCAGGCGGAGGGTTTCCAGCTCGCCCTGGACAACTTCGCCGCCGACTGCGCCGAACGCGACGACTGCCGGATCCCCGGGGCCACCTCCAAGGAGGTGCAGGACTGGATCGCCGGCGTCCTCGCCAAGCTGGAGAAGAAGCCCGTCCCGGGTCTGGGCGAGCGGGAGCTGACGGAGACCCAGGCCACGACCGGGATCGCCTCGGCCCTCTATTCCAAGGAAACCTGGCCGCTGCTGGAACAGGGGCTCGACGAAGCGGACGGCGGCAACGGCGGACTGCTGCTCGCGCTCGCCGACTCGCTGAACGGCCGTTCCGAGGACGGCCACTACGACAACTCCAACGCCGCCAACGCGGCCGTCAACTGCGCCGATTCCAGGCAGCGCTTCACCCTGGAGCAGACCAGGAAGGCGCTCCCGCGCTTCCGGGAGGCCTCGCCCGTCTTCGGTGACTACCTGGGCTGGGGCCTGATGTCCTGCACCGGGTGGCCCGTCACGGGTGCCTGGGAGACGCCGGACGTCAGCGCGCCCGGATCGGCCCCGATCCTGGTCATCGGCAACACCGGCGACCCCGCGACCCCTTACGCCGGCGCGAAGGCGATGGCCACGGAACTCGGCAAGGGCGTCGGGATCGAGCTCACCTACAAGGGCGAGGGTCACGGGGCGTACAACGGCGGCAGCACCTGCGTGCAGAAGGCGGTGGACGGCTACCTGCTGGAGGGCAAGGTGCCCAAGTCGGGAACAGTCTGCGGGTGACCGCTCGTTGGACGGCCTGACAGCGGTACCCGGCACGAGCCCGGGCCACCGGCGGGGACGGGGAGGGGATGAGGATGCGCGTTCGCGGAAGGGCCCGTGGCGCCGGGGCCGCGGCCTGCGCCGCACTGCTGACGACGGCGCTGCTCGCGGGCTGCGACAGCGGCCCGACGTCTCCCCCGGCGTCGAAGGGGCCGCGCCCGCAGGCGTCGGACGGCTCCCCGGCCGGAGCGTCCGCGTCGTCCCGGCCGTTGGACTGGAGGCGATGCCGGGCCCCGGAGGGCGGCGAGGCGCCCGGCCCGGCCTGGCGGTGCGCGACCGTCCGGGTCCCCCTCGACCACGCGGAACCGGACGGGAGGACGATCGGGATCGCCCTGATCCGCAAACCGGCCACCAGGAAGAGCGAGCGGCTGGGTTCGATGCTCTTCGACTTCGGCGGCCCCGGCGGTTCCGGCGTCGGTATCCTGCCGCGTGCGGCCGCCTCGTACGGGGAGCTGAACACCCGTTACGACCTGGTGGGCTTCGACCCGCGTGGAGTCGCGGCCAGTGAAGGGGTCCGCTGCCGCGACGACGAGGAGCAGGAGAAGAGTTACCGCGAGATCGACATGACCCCGGACACGTCCGCCGAGGAGGCCGCGTTCGTCGCGGACGGCACGGCCTTCGGTGCGGGCTGCGAGCGGCTCTCCGGCACGGTGCTCCCGCACGTCGGTACGACGAGCGCCGCCCGGGACATGGACCTGATCCGCGCCGCGCTCGGTGACGGGAAGCTGTCGTACTTCGGCATCTCGTACGGCACGGAGCTCGGCGGCACCTACGCCCACCTGTTCCCGGAGCGCGTCGGCCGGGTCGTGCTGGACGCCGTGGTCGATCCGACCGCGGACTCCGTGGGCCACGCCCGCAACCAGGCGACGGGCTTCCAGCGGGCTCTGGAGAACTACTTCCGGGACAGCGGCCGGGACCCCGAGGCGGGCACCCGCCGCACGGCCGCCCTGCTCGGGCGGCTCGACGGCGATCCGTTGCCGACCTCCTCCGGCCGCGAGCTCAACGAATCGCTCGCGGTCACCGGCATCGTGACGCCCCTCTACTCGAAGAGCGGCTGGCCGTCGCTGACGGCCGCGCTCGACGAGGCCGAGAACAGCGGCAGGGGCGACCGCCTGCTGGAACTGGCCGACTCGTACAACGGCCGCGACGGGAACGGGCACTACGACACCCAGAACCACGCGCAGCGGGCGATCTCCTGCGCCGACACCAGGGCGAGACCCACGGCCTCCGAGGCCCGCGCGCTCCTCCCCGAGTTCCGGAGGCTCTCACCCGTCTTCGGCCCGTTCCTCGCCTGGGACACGGCCGGCTGGTGCGCGGGGTGGCCGGTCGAGGGCGAGCACGACACCCCCGAGACCTCGGCCCCGGGCGCCGCCCCGATCCTGGTCATCGGCACGACCGGCGACCCGGCGACGCCGTACGAGGGCGCGCGGCGGATGGCGGACGAACTGGGCGAGGGGGTCGGCGTCGTGGTGACCAACAAGGGCGAGGGGCACGGGGCGTACGGCGAGAGCACCTGTGTGACCTCGCTGGTCGACGCCTACTTCCTGGACGGCGAGGTACCGGCGGACGGACGCACCTGCTCCTGACGCCCGGAGACCCGGGGAAGCAGGGAGACGGGGCCGGCGGGCATGCGAAAGGGCCGGCTCCGCACGGAACCGGCCCTTCACAGGTCGTGCCCGGTCCAGGGACTCTCGTTCGGATCAAGCTGGGCTCCGCGGGGCCTGGCACCGCACGCTGATCCAGCCTGATCCAAGCGACTGACCCTAGTAGACCGGCTTCTCGGGCTCGATCTGGTTGACCCAGCCGATGACGCCGCCGCCGACGTGCACCGCGTCGGCGAAGCCCGCCGACTTGAGGACCGCGAGAACCTCGGCGCTGCGGACGCCGGTCTTGCAGTTCAGGACGATGCGCCTGTCCTGGGGAAGGTCCTGGAGGGCGTTGCCCATGAGGAACTCGTTCTTCGGGACCAGCCGGGAGCCGGGGATCGAGACGATCTCGTACTCGTTCGGCTCGCGGACGTCGATGATCTCGATCTTCTCGTCGCCGTCGATCCACTCCTTGAGCTGCTTGGGAGTGATCGTGGAACCGGCCGCCGCCTCCTGGGCCTCCTCGGACACGACGCCGCAGAAGGCCTCGTAGTCGATGAGCTCGGTGACGGTGGGGTTCTCTCCGCAGACCGCGCAGTCGGGGTCCTTGCGGACCTTGACCTGGCGGTACTGCATCTCCAGCGCGTCGTAGATCATCAGACGGCCGACCAGCGGGTCACCGATGCCGGCGAGCAGCTTGATGGCCTCGTTGACCTGGATGGAGCCGATGGACGCGCAGAGCACACCCAGGACACCGCCCTCGGCGCAGGAGGGGACCATGCCGGGCGGCGGCGGCTCCGGGTAGAGGCAGCGGTAGCAAGGTCCGTGCTCGGACCAGAACACGGACGCCTGGCCGTCGAAGCGGTAGATCGAGCCCCAGACGTACGGCTTGTTCAGCAGGACCGCGGCGTCGTTGACGAGATAGCGGGTGGCGAAGTTGTCCGTGCCGTCCACGATCAGGTCGTACTGCGCGAAGATGTCCATCACGTTGTCGGCTTCGAGCCGCTCCTCGTGAAGGACGACGTTGACCAGGGGGTTGATCCCCTGCACGGTCTCCTTGGCGGACTGGGCCTTGGACTTGCCGATGTCGGCCTGACTGTGGATGACCTGACGCTGCAGGTTCGACTCGTCGACCTCGTCGAACTCGACGATGCCGAGCGTGCCGACACCGGCCGCGGCCATGTACATCAGGGCCGGCGAACCGAGGCCGCCGGCGCCGACACAGAGCACCTTGGCGTTCTTCAGCCTCTTCTGACCGTCCATCCCGACATCCGGGATGATCAGGTGGCGGGAGTACCTGCGGACCTCATCGACGGTGAGCTCGGCAGCCGGCTCGACCAGGGGTGGCAGCGACACACGAACCTCAACAATGCAGGTGGTCGGTTTCTACGTACTTCATCAACGTACGGTTGTTCTCCCGTAACACTGCCACGCCGCCTGTCATTCCGAGATACCAGGTCCGATCCGCGAGACGAATTCGTCCCAGTAGCTGGGCAGCGTCTCGAATGGGTCGGTTTGTCCCCTCATGCCGTCCCGGTCCGTGAAGAAGACCGTGCCCGCGCCCTGCCAGCGGGCGATCCGCATGGCCTCCTCGAGGTGGGTGCGCGGGACGCCGTGCACGAAGTGGGCGAAGCGGCCCGGCTCGTAACCCGCGGTCCACTCGGCCACCTGGGACCAGCGGTAGTCGGCCCACGCACCGCGGAAGGTCACCAGCTGGTCGGCGGCCTCCGCGTACCCCGGATACGGATGGGTGTCGTGGCCCAGGACCAGCCGCCCGCCCGCCGGGTCCACGCGGTCGCTGTCGGCCAGGAGCCCGCTGAGGGTACTGGTCAGACGGCGGACCGCCGGGAGCAGGTCGCGCCCGCCCGGGCAGCGGTCGAGATAGAAGCCGCCGACGCGGTACCAGTCGAGGTAGGACTGGGCGTCGGCGACGATCTCGCCGAAAGGACGGCCCCCGAAGGCCAGGTCGAGGTGACCCAGCAGCCGGCCGCCCGCCGCCCGGACGGCGTCGTCGGGCACCTCCCCGTGCAGGGCACGCTCGCGGGCGTTCCGCAGCCGGCCGGCCGCCTCCAGGCAGTGCGGGTCGGGCCGGGTGCCCGGCCCGTCGTCGATGTTGAGCACCGCCCAGTGCAGGGGTGTGCCGGGCCTGCTGAGCCCGGCCCATTCGGCGGGTGCGAGCAACGGGTGGGCGTAGCCGGGCACGCCCACGCCCAGCTGCTCGGCGCCACCGGTCCGCACGGCGGCTCCGGGCCGGGTCAGATGCGGCACGCCGCCTCCATCCAGATGTCGGCGAGGGACTCCTCCAGGTTGATGCGGGGGCGCCAGCCCAGCCGGTCCCGGGCGGTGCGTACGTCGGCCTGCTGCCAGGCTCCGCAGCCGTCGGGGTAGGGCGACGGGGTGACGGCCAGCTGCTCCACCACGGATTCCGCCGAGGCCCGCGGAGCTCCGATCGGCAGCCGGGAGGGAGGCGTGTCCAGCTCGTGCAGCGCGCCGGTGTATCCGGCCACCCGGGCGAGGACGGCGGCCGCGTCACGCAGCCGTACGGCCCGGCCCGTACCGATGTTGACCACGCCCTGGGCGGCGGAGAGCGAGGCCGCGTGCACGGCTCGCGCCACGTCCCGTACATCGACGAAGTCGCGCTGCACCCCGAGGCCGCTGAGCTTGAGCTCGGGGTCGCCGGCCTGCATGGCGCGCCGCATCGTCTCCGCGAGCCTGCCCAGCGGGGAGCCTGCGGGAGTGCCGGGCCCGACCGGGGAGAAGACCCGCAGCACGACCGCGTCCAGACCGGAGCCGAGGACGAGTTCGGTGGCGGCCAGCTTGCTGACGCCGTACGGGCCGCCGGGACGGGGTACCGCGTCCTCGGCGGTGGACGAGCCGGGCTGCGAAGGCCCGTACTCGGAGGCGCAGCCGACCTGGACGAGCCGGGCGCTGCAGCTGCTGCGGCGCATGGCCTCGCAGACCGTGGCGACCGCGACGGTGTTGTGCCGGGTCAGATCGCGGGCGCCTCCCCGGGTGGCACCCGCGCAGTTGACGACGACCCCCGGGTGGACGGCGTCCAGGAAGCGGGTGAGCGCACCCGGGCTGCCGCCGGCGAGGTCGAACCGCACGTCGGCGTCGTCGCCGCGGCCGAGCGCCGTGAGGTGCACGGCCGGGTCGGCGAGCAGCCGGTCCGCGACGAAGCGGCCGAGGAATCCGTTGGCTCCGAGCAGCAGAACCCTCATCGCGCACCCCTTCGGTGCCGACGGCGCGGTGCCGGTGCGGGGGATTGGCGGGTCATGTCCGGTGTCTCCTTGAGGAAGGTGTGGGGCGGGAGGGGAGACCCGCGGCGTCGGCTCCGCGGGGGTGGGGCGGTCCGGCTACGCCGGGGCGTGGGCGGAGGCCCGGGTGAGGGTGACCGATGCGTGGAGCAGCAGCGCGAGGGCGGCGACCCCGCAGGCGAGGGCGGACACGCCGCCGGGTCCCGCCACGGCGACGAGCGAGTCGACCGGCCGGGCGAGGAGGTCGAGGCCCGGCAGCCGTCCGGAGAGGACCAGAAAGGGGGCCGCCACCTCGACGGCGCAGGCGGCTGCCAGTCCGGTGGCGGCGGGTTCGGGGAAGCCGTGGACGGCGAGCAGCCGGGCCAGGAACAGCAGCAGGCCGAGAGCGGCCGCGCCCGTGGGGACACCGTGCTTTCCGCCGTATCCGAGGTCGGCGAGGAAGAGGAGGGCGGCCAGTGCGCAGAGCAGGAGCGCCACGACGGCGAGGAGCAGGGGGCGTACGCCGGCGCCGAACTCCGCCAGGGCGTGCGAGGCCGCGAGGCGGCGGCGCGCGTGCACGGCGAAGAGGTGGGCGCACCAGGCCGCCGGGACCGGTGCCAGTGCCAGCCCCAGCAGGGGGGCGGGCGAGGCCGCCCAGGCGCCGTCGGGGCCGCCGCTGATGACCTGGGCGATGAGGTCGTCGCCGTACACGGTGTACCCGAGGAGCCAGCAGACGTAGAGCGTGACGCCCCCGACGCCGTCCGGGGCGCGCAGCGGGCCGTCGCGCAGGCACAGCCGGAGCCCGAGGACGACGAGAAGTGCTCCTGCGGCGGTCATCGCGAGACGGGCCTCCCCGCCGAGCACTCCTTCGGTGGCCCGGAGCGCTCCGGCTGTTACGAGGCAGGCCGCGCCGGGCAGCAGGGCGGACAGCGTCCATCCGGCGTTCCCTTCCTCGCCGGGGCCGGGGTGTGGCTGCGGCGGGCGGGGCGCCGGCGTGGACCTGCGCGTGCCGGGGAAGCGGGCGTAGAGCTCCTCCGCGAGCGAGAAGACGTCGCGGTGCCGGTAGCGGGCCGCGGTGCGGTCGGTGAGGCCGTGCGCCTCCAGGCCGGCGGCGATCTCCAGGGGATCGACGGCGCGCTCGCAGAGGTCGCGGTGGCGGTGCAGGAGCACTGTCACCGGGTCGGCGGGGCCGCGCCTCGTGACGGCCCTGCGGGCGGGGCGGTAGGCGATCTCGGGCGCCCGGACGGCGGAGCCGACCGCTGCCCCGCTCAGGTCCGCGGGTTCCCGCCCGGCGTCCGGGGCGTCGGTCGGTCCGCCCATGGGGGCACCTCCGTGGTCGTGGCCGCTCGTCTCGTCATGCATCGCCGTCCCCCGCTCCGCGTGCGCCCGCGCACACGCCCTCGACGCCGAGGGGCCGGCTCGACTGCCTGCCCGAACCGGTCGCGACCGGTTCGGGCCGGGGAGGCCGTACGCCCATGACGTGTGCCTCCGGGGGCGTGGCGAAGGGCCGGGGCGGCCCGGCGGGGCCGGCCGGGGCGGCCCACCGGGCAGGGGCCTGCCCCACCAGGTCCAGGTAGATCTCGCGGAACGCGGCGAGGTTCTGCTCCACGGTGAAGAGTTCGAGCGCCCTGGCGCGTGCGGCGGCCCCCAGACGCGCCCGGCGCTCGGGGTCGCGCAGGAGCGCCACGCACGCGTCGGCGAGCGCCCGCGGATTGCGCGGGGGCACGACCAGTCCCGTGCCTCCGACGATCTCGACCACAGCCCCCACGTCGGTCGAGACGGTGGCCCTTCCGCAGAACATCGCCTCGACGAGGCTGATGGGAAAGCCCTCCACGACGCTGGACAGCACGACGACCCCGCCTGCCGCGTAGGCCTCCGCGAGGTCCGGGACCTCAGGTCCGCCGATCTCCTCGAAGGTGACGGGGCTGTCCCCCACGGTGTGCGCGTCCGTGGCCTCGTCGGGGAAGAGCTGGGCGGCGAGTGCCTTGCACCGGTCCAGGTACGTGTCGCCCTCGGCCCCCGGGACCGGGGCACCGAAGATGCGCAGCCGGGTGTCCGGCTCGGCCCGGCGCACCTCGGCGAAGGCGTGCAGCAGCGCGATCAGGTCCTTGGCGGGTTCGACGCGGCCGATCCACACCAGCGTGCCGGGGCCGCCGCCGTCGTCCCCCTCCCCCACGTCGCCGAAGCGCCGCGCCTCCATCCCCGGGTACACCGTGCGGAGCTTGCCGCGGTCGGCTCCGAACCGCTCCTGCCAGCGGCGGACATGGGTGTTGCCGGGGGTGATGAGCGCGGCCTGCCGGTAGACCTCGGAGGCGAGGAGCCCGTGGAAGGTGGCCAGCAGGGCGCGTACGGGTGCGCCGAGTGTGCCCTCGGGCGCCGCGAGGTAGTGGGCGCGCAGCGGTACGCCGTGTTCCGTCACCAGCAGCGGTACGCCGAAGAAGCGTTTGGCCAGCAGCCCCGGAAGGGCCGCGGCGCCCCCGGAGGCCGCGTGGCACAGATCGACCGCACCGAGCCCGTCCTCCTCGTACCAGTCGAGGGACAGCGGACGCAGGGCGCACTCCAGCGCGGCGGCGAAGGCGAGGTAGTCGGGGACGGTGGCGCTGTGCACGGTCCGCCCGGTCCCCGGGGCACGGCAGGAGGACTCGACGATGCGTACGGTCGCCTCCGAACGCAGGGCGGTGTGCAGTCCCCCGCGGTCCCGGGCCAGTTCGGCGAGCCCGTACAGGCCCTCCGTGAAGCGGGCGGCGGCGACGGTGTCCACGAGGTCCCCGGACTCCGGTCCCGTGTCGCCGCCCGCGCAGACCGCGCCGACGAGTTGCGTCACGTGCGCCGTGAAGCGCTGCCGGTCCCGTCTCCCGTACGAGCGCCCGAGGCCGGTGGCGAAGTTGCGCGGCAGGCCCCGGGCGCGGCGGGCGTGCAGGGCGTCGTCCTCGCAGGTCCACAGCGGCGCGGTCCGCACCCGGCCGACCCGGTCGGGAAGCCTGACCCAGCCCTGCTGTTCCTGCTCGGCGGAGCGGCTGAGCGCGAAGAGGTCGAACTCGTGCTGCGGCAGACCGCGCACCAGACGGTCGCACCAGAGTCTGGACTCACCGGTCGCATACGGATAGCCACCGTCCGTGAGGAGTCCGATCCGCACGAGCACACCCCCTGATCTCCCTTGTGGGCAGCCGCCGTTGATCGGCGACTCACAGCGGGACGACCGTAAGCGGATATGCGGGTGGTGCGACGGACGGTTGTCCGTCGCACCACCGAAAGGGGTGAACCGGCGTAACTTTCCCGCACCGGTCGCGTTCAGTTGCGACAATGCCCCGCAGTGTCACGGAGAGTCAGGCTGCGGCCAGTTCCTCGCGGGCCGCGCGGCGCAGGGCCGCGACCCCGGGGTCGAGTGCGGGCACCGCCGCCAGGAGCTGCCGGGTGTACGCATCCCGCGGCGACCCGTACACCTCGTCCACCGCGCCCTGCTCGACGATCCGGCCCTGCCGCATGACCGCCACCCGATCGCTGACCTGGCGTACGACGGCCAGGTCGTGGGCGATGAAGACGAGCCCGATGCCCAGTTCGCGCTGGAGTTCCGCGAGCAGGGCGATCACCTGGGCCTGGGTCGTGACGTCCAGTGCGGAGACCGGCTCGTCGCACACGATCAGCTTCGGATCGGCAGCGAGGGCCCGCGCGATGCCGACCCGCTGCCGCTGACCGCCGCTGAACTCGTGCGGGTAGCGCTCGTACCGGCCGGCGTCGAGGCCCACCCGCTCCAGCAGTTCACCGACCCGGTTGCGGATCAGCCTCTCGTCCGTCTCCCCCGCCGCCCGGAGCGGGTCGGCCACGGACTCACCGATCGAGCGGCGCGGGTTGAGCGAGGCGACCGGGTCCTGGAAGACCATCTGGATCTCGCGGCGGAAGGGGCGCAGCGCCCTCTCCGGCAGCGAGCCGATCTCCTCGCCCCGGTACCGCAGCCGCCCGGCCGTCGGATCGAGCAGCCGCACGAGCATGCGTCCGAGCGTGGTCTTGCCACTGCCGCTCTCACCCACGATGCCGAGCGTCTCGCCCGCGCGGACCGTGAGCGAGACCCCGTCCACGGCGGTGACCCGGCCGGAGCCGCGGCCGAACTCGCGGCTGAGGCCGACGGCTTCGAGCAGGGGCGGCCCGTCCTGCGCCGGCACGGGCGCGGCCGCCTCGGCCGCCTCGGCCGCCGGCACCCTCGTGCGCTTCGCGTCCACCCTGGGCACCGCCGCCAGCAGCTCACGGGTGTACGGCTGCCGGGGCGACCCCAGCACCTCGGCGACAGGTCCGCGCTCCACCGCCCGGCCGTGCTGCATCACGAGGACGTCGTCGACGCTCTCGGCCGCGACGCCCACGTCATGGGTGACCAGCAGCAGCCCCATGCCCGTCTCCCGGCGCAGATCGTGCAGCAGATCGAGGATCTGGGCCTGCACGGTGACGTCCAGTGCGGTCGTCGGCTCGTCGGCGATCAGCAGCCGCGGCTCGCAGGCCAGCGCCATCGCGATCAGGGCGCGCTGCCGCATTCCGCCGGAGAACTCGTGCGGCCGCGACCGCGACCGCCGCTCCGCGTCGGGTATCCCGACCCGGTCGAGCACCTCGACGGCCCGCGCCCGCGCCGCCCGCCGGGAGGCCCGGGTGTGGACCCGGTACACCTCGGCGATCTGGTCACCGACCGCGTAGTACGGGTCCAGCGAGGACAGCGGGTCCTGGAAGACCATCGCGGCCTTGGCCCCGCGCAGCGCGCGCAGTTCCGCGTCACCGGCCGTCTGCACGTCCACCCCGGCGACCCGGACCGAGCCGCCGACCGTGGCGCCCGTCCCCCGGTGGAGCCCGAGCAGGGCCCACGCCGACGCGCTCTTGCCGGAGCCGGACTCGCCGACGACGCCGAGAGCGGCCCCCTCCTCCAGCGTGAACGACAGGCCGTCCACGGCCTTCACACCGTCCGTGCCGTCGAAGGAGACGGTCAGACCGGAAACCTCGACCAGGCTCATGCCAGCACCACCCGACGGTCGGCCATCGCCTGCAGGATGTCCGCGACGGCATTGGCAAGGACGACGAAGAAGCCGGTGACGAGCACCAGGCCGACGACGACCGGCAGGTCGACGTTCTTCACGGCGTCGACGAGTTCGCGTCCGACGCCGGGAATGTTGAACAGCGACTCGGTGAGGACGGCTCCGCCGAACATCGAGCCGATGTCCAGCGCGCCGAGCGCGATCACGGGGCCGAGCGCGCCGCGCAGCGCGTGCCGCCCGACGAGCCTGCGCTCACTCACCCCGTACGCACGGAAGGTGCGCACATGGTCCTCGGCGAGGGTCTCCAGCATCGATGCCCGGGTCATCCGGGCGTACGGCGCGGCGGAGACCAGGGCCAGGGAGACCCAGGGCAGCAGGAGGTTCCAGGCCCATTGTCCGGGGTTCTCGGTGAGCGGTACGTAGTCGGGGAAGGGCAGCAGCTGCAGCGCCGAGCAGAAGACGATGATCAGCAGCAGACCGATGACGAAGACGGGCGTGGCCAGGCCGGCCAGGGTCAGGCCGGTGAGGAGACGCTCGGTCGCCCGGCCGCGCCGCCAGACCGACAGCAGCCCGGTGCCGACGCCGAGCACGACCCACAGCACGAAGGCGCCGATGGCGAGCGAGGCGGTGGCCGGGAGCTTGGTCAGGATCATCTGGGTGACCTGCTCGTCGTTCTGGTAGGAGCGTCCGAGGCAGGGTGCCTGGCAGTGCAGGATCCCGGTACCGGTCGAGTAGTCGCGGCCTGCGAAGATCCCCTGGAGGAAGTGGGCGTACTGCAGGTACAGCGGGTCACCGAGACGCAGTTGGTCGCTGACCTGTGCCACCTGGGCGGGCGAGCAGCGCGGACCGCAGGCGATCTGCGCGACGTTGCCCGGGGCGACGTAGAAGGCGGCGTAGACGACGACGCTGAGGGCGAGGAGCACGAAGACGGCCCCGCCGACGCGCCGCAGCATGAACCGGGTCATGCTCCGGCCTCCTTCTTGCGCCCGGTGCCGATCCGCAGCCGGGAGGCGACACGCGGATCGAGTGCGTTGCGTACGCCTTCACCGAGGACGGTCAGCGCCAGCACGGTGACGAAGATCAGCAGGGCGGGGATCAGCAGATAGGTGGGCGCCGCCTGGTACCAGGTGTCGGCGTCGCTGAGCATCTGTCCCCAGGACGGCGTGGGCGGCTTGATGCCGACGCCGAGGAAGGACAGCGCCGCCTCGACGACGATGTCGCCGGGGAAGAGCAGCACGGCGTAGGTGATGACGGGAGCGGCCAGCGCGGGCAGCAGTTCGCGCCGGGCGATCCGCCAGGCCCCCCAGCCGCTGAGCCGGGCGGCCGCCACGTGGTCGAGCGATTTCAGCGCGAGGGTCTTGGCACGCACGATCTTGGAGATGCCGGACCAGCCGACCAGGCCGACGATCACGGCGATCAGCACCGGGCGGGGGAAGCCGGCGGGGACGACGGCGAGGGCGCCCAGGGCGATCACCATGACGGGCAGGGCGACGACGACGTCGGTGACGCGGCTGAGCGCCTGGTCGACGAGGCGGTTGCCGAGTCCGGCGGCGAGCCCGACGGCCACACCGATGATCACCTGGAGCAGGGTCGCGCCCAGCGCGACGCCGAGCGACACCCTGGCGCCGTAGACGACACGGGCGAAGAGATCGCGACCGGTGAGCGGTTCGACGCCGAGCCAGTGGTCGGCACTGATCCCGCCGAACGAGCCCAGCGGCACACCGCCGGTCGCGGAGTCGACGAGGTCCGTGTGGTACGTGGTGGGGTCCTGGCCCTCGATGCCCGCGAGCAGCGGGGCGGCGAGCGCGACCAGGACCAGCAGGGCGACGATCACGGCCGCCACGGCGGCGGAGCGCCGGGCGCGCAGCCTCCGCCAGAACGAGGAGGCCCCGGAGGCGGGGGCCTGCACGGCCCCCGCCTCCTTGACCAGCAGAGCTTCGGCCATGGTTACTTGACCGCGGCCTGCGAGATGTCGAGCACGCCGGTCCAGTCGCTGATGACGACGTTCTTGACGGCCTCGCCGTACAGGCGCTTGTAGACGGGGTGGAACAGCGGCACGGTCACCGCCTGCTCACCGATCTTCTTGTCGAGTGCGCCCCAGCGCTTCGCGGCCGCGTCCAGGTCGGTCAGCTTGTTGATCTCGTCGACCTCCTTGTTGACCGAGGGGTCGTCGAGCTGGAAGGAGTTGAAGTTGTAGCCGCTCCTGACGATCTGGCGTCCGTCGAAGATCGGCGCGAGGAACGGACCGCCGGACGGCCAGTCGGCGCCCCAGCCGGTGAGGAAGAAGCCGGGCTCGGTCTTCACGTTGAAGATCTTGTCCGAGTAGGCGTTGGACTCCAGGCCCTGCAGCTTGACCGTGATCCCGGCCTTCTTCAGCGCTTCCTGGATCGCGGTGGCGATCTCCGGGCTGGTCTCGAAGTTCTTCTCGTTGTTGTGCGTGAGGGTGATGGTCAGGCCCTTGGCGTAACCGGCTTCCTTCAGCAGTTCCTTGGCCTTGGCCGCGTTGCCCGACTTGCCGGCCGGGAAGGCGTCGTAGGCGCTGTGGCCGAAGGACGCCTGCTCCGGCAGGAAGGTGGTGGCGGGCTCGGCGAGCGAGGAGCCGCCGGCCGCGTTGACGACCGAGGTGCGGTCGACGGCGTACGAGATCGCCTGGCGGACCTTCGGGTCGTCGAACGGCTTCACCTTCGGGTTGAAGGCGATGTAGTTCGTGTAGCCGAAGTGGCCGGTGCCGACGCGGGCGGCGAGCTTCTCGTCGCCGGTCACCTTGGCGAGCTCGGCCGGGCCGAGGTTGGTGTCGGTGGTGACAGCGGCGGCGTCGGCGCCGCGGGAGGCGGAGAGCCGCTGGTTGATGACGGCCGAGTCGAGCCCGGAGCGCACGTCGATGCGGTCGGGGTAGGCCTTCCGCTCCTCGTCGGTCGCGGACGACCAGAACGTGTTGCGCTCCAGGACCAGGCGCTCGCCGTCGCCCTCGTTGCTGACGACCTTGTACGGGCCGGAGGAGAGGGGGTGGTTCTCGTACTTGGTGCCCTTGTCCTTGGCCTGCGGCACCGGTGTCGTCTGGGTCTGCGTGGCGAGGTAGGGGAAATCGCCCTCGGGCTTGTTGAGGTGGAAGACGATGGTCCGGTCGTCCGGCACCTCGATCGAGTCGAGGCCCTTCTTGTCCTTGTAGGGGCCCTGGTAGTCGGCCCCGCCGATCAGCCAGTCACGCAGGTAGGGGGCGCCGCCGGAGAGCTCGGCGGCGAAGGAACGCTCGATGCCGTACTTGATGTCCGCGCTGGTGATCGCGGTGCCGTCCTCGTACTTCAGCCCTTCCTTGAGGGTGTACGTCCAGACGGTGGCGTTCTTGCTCGGCCTGCCGAGGTCGGTCGCCAGGTCGGGGACGACCTCGGAGCCCGCGGCGCCGTTCTCGCGGTTGCGCGTGGTGAGCGTGCGGAAGACGAGGGAGGGGACGTTGCCGCCGCCGGAGGTGTAGAGCCGCGCGGGGTCGAAGTCGTCCTGCGGCTTGCTGTTGAGCACGGTGAGGGTGCCGCCCTTGGCCGGCTTGCCCGAGGCGCCGGACGCGCTGCCGCTCTTCCCGCCGCCGTCGTCCTGGGGTCCGCAGGCCGCGAGTCCGGCGACGAGGACGAGGCTGACGGCGGCAGTGGTTGCCACTCTGCGCGATATGAAGGACGGCTGACTCATCGGAAGATGACCTCTCGGTGTGCTGCGGTGGGGAAGGAAGGTGAGATTCCGCACGGGCGCAGCGCGGTCCGCCCCCTGGGAGGGGATGGGCCGGATTCCGGAAGGCCGCGCCTGCGGGCGGAGTACGCCCGGGCGCGGTGTCATGAGGGGCCGACGAGCCCGTTGGGGGCCCGTCGGGATGCCGACGCGCGCTCGAGCAGGCGTCAGCGACAGAGAATGTCGGCTACACAGTGCCCGGCCACACCGAAGAGCGCCAGCTCGAGGGCGGCGCGCTCGGAGGATGCGGGACTGTGCGACATGGGGAGAAATATGGACGACCCCACAACCGATGTCAACGCGAGATGAGACGGCCGTCCCACGATGTGGACGAACCGTCTCCGTCGCGAATCAACTGCCGGGGAACACCCAGGGGTTGGGCCGGCACTTGATGCCGTCCAGGTCAAGGGTCTTGGTCTGCTGCTGCATGACGGGCGCGAGGGCCCCCGGAGTGCGGCAGCTCACATGGTTGTGCCCGAGTCGGTGTCCGACCTCGTGGTTGATCAGCATCTGGCGGTAGGGCAGGAGCTTGTCCGGGCCGAAGGTCGAGGCGCCCTGTGCCCAGCGGTACGCGTTGATCATCACGCGGTCGGTGGCGGCGGAGTCGCAGGAGACGTTGTCCTCCGTGGTGTCCAGCCCCGACTTCTCGCACCACACGCCCGTGGTTCCCGGACTCGCGAGGGTGATCACGAAATCGGGTTCGCCCGACGAGATCCGCTCGAAGGTCATGGCGCCGTCGTGCGCCCAGCTCCGGTCGTCGTTCAGCGTCTTCTGCACCGCTTCGGCGAACAGCCCGGAGTCGAGACCCAGTCCCTGCTCGACGTCGATCCGGTACCGGTACTTGTGCCCCTTGCCCGGCGCCTTCGCCAGGCCGGGCACCGCCTCGAACTTCCCCGACGCCTTCAGATCGGGCGCCAGCGGGAAGGGGGTGGCCATCCTCGCGGCGTACGACATGGTCTTGACCTCGGGCCGCCCCGCCCGAGGCGTCGGCCGGTCCACGGAGCGCGAGGCGTCCTCGGAGTCCTGCCGGTCGACGCCGGCGGACGGCGAGGTACCGCCCTCGGCCCCGGAGCCGTCGGCGACCTGACCGGCCACCACGACCGCCAGCACGGTGGTCACCGCGGCGGCGGCCACACCGGTGAAGGTGCGGCCCTTGCCGCCCTTGGCCCGCGTGCTCCCGGCACCCGGAGCGCCGTCCGGTTCGCTGTCGCCCGTCGCGCTCCCGGGCGTGACCTCGGGCGGCGCCGGCGGTGCCGGACGCGAAGGCGTGGTGTCGAACGCCTCCAGGAACTCCTGGCGCGGGCCCGGTACCAGCGTGGCGTCGCCGGTCCGCCGCGGCTGCGTCCGGCCGGCCGCACGCTGCGCCGCCTGCTGCCGCGCCACGGCCTGCCGGACGCGGAACGCCTCGTGCGTCGCGGGTCCGGACATCTCCTGCCGCCCGTCGTACGCCGGCTGCTGCCCGGTCCCCCAGCCGCCACCCTGCTCACGCTGCTCGGGGTGCCCGCCGCGCACCTGCGGCGCGTCGCGGAACGGGCCGTGCCCGTCCCCCTCGGCAGGGCGGGCGTCACGCCCGCGCCTGCCCGTACCGGGTCCCGGGACTCCGGAGGCGCGCTCGGCACCGGCGGTCCCGGCGTCGCGGCCCTTGGCCTCGGGGCCCTTTCGACTGTGTCGTCCCACGTGCCCGGATCAGCTCCCGCCGCGTTCGTCGAGCAGTTCCCGGAACGCCTGGGCGACCGCCTCCGGGTACTCCATCATGGCCACGTGCCCCGCCTCGGGCAGTGTCAGCAGGCGCGAGTCACGGAAGGCCGCGGACGCCCTGCGTGCCATCCGGTACGAGACGAGCTGGTCCTTCGAGCCGTACACGAGCAGGGTCGGTGCGAGCACCCGCTCGGCCTGGCGCCACAGACCGTGCTGTCCACCCAGCGTGTAGGCATCGACGATGCCCCGGGCCGAGCGTGTCATGGCGTCCCAGAAGTACGGAAGTTGCAGTCGTCGCTCCATCTCGGCCACCGCGTTGCGGAAGGCCTCGTCGGAGATGCGTGTCGGATCGCCGTAACAGAGTGCCATGGCGCCGCGGGTCCGCTGCTCTGCGGTCCAGCCACGGGTGAGCCTGGCGAACAGGGAAGCTACGCCGGGCAGTGCGAGCAGTGCCGTGGGGACGGCCGGCCGCTGGACCCGGATCTCGGGCAGGGCAGGGGAGACCAGGGTGAGGGTGCGCACCAGATCGGGCCGGACGGCCGCGACCCGGGTGGCGACGGCGCCGCCCAGGGAGTTCCCGAAAAGGTGAACGGGCCCGCGCCCGCCCGCGTCCAGCAGCCGGATCACGGCCCGGGCGTGTCCGGTGACGGAGTAGTTGCCGTCGTCCGGCGGCGGGGAGTCCCCGAAGCCGGGCAGGTCGACCGCCTCGCTGTCGAGGACATCCGTCAGCAGCGGCATCAGGGCCGACCAGTTCTGGGAGGACCCGCCCAGGCCGTGGACGAGGAGCGCGGGGGCCACGCCGGCGGAATCCGCGGGGCGGGCACGGATGGTCAGGGTGAGACCCGGAAGCTCGACGGAGCGCAGCTCCTCGCCCTCCGTGACCCTCACGGGACTGACCGTGGGCGCCACCGCCGCGGCGGCGGCGCGGGTACCGGGCAGCTCGGTGGGAGACATGCGGCAATGTTACGAGACGATCACGCGGTGGTTCATGTGTTCGCCGTCACAGGCCGCATAGCGGCCCGGGAGGGTTGCTCCTAGGCTGCAAGGGAAGGAAGGGAGCCACCCCATGACGGTCGACCCGAGCGACCCGGAGACCTTCGAGGACCCCCAGCCGGACGAATCCGACCCGGAAGCACCCGAGGCCGACACCGCCGAACAGCGGGCGCCGGTCGGGCAGGAAGGCGACGAGCCCCTCACGGGCGTCGACCCGGGAGCGGCGAACGAGGCGGATGCTGCGGAGCAGGCCCGCGTCGTTGCACAGGATGAGGACGATTACCGGTAGAACGCACCACTTTGCGCCCTCGACCTGCGCATCTGCGGCTACCGGAGTCGTCCGGTCCGTGAAATTCTGCGTCCGCGCCGCGCACACCGGGGTTACTCAAAAGTACGATGTCCCCACGGCGCAGCGTGCACGGTTCGGCTGTGTTCGATCACGAAATTGGGAGGCGGCGTGACAGCCATCGAGCAGACAGAGACGGCGCGCCCGCGGGGCACCCGGCTCCCCCGTCGTGCCCGACGCAATCAGCTGCTGGGCGCCGCGCAGGAGGTCTTCGTCGCGCAGGGCTACCACGCTGCGGCGATGGACGACATCGCGGAGCGGGCGGGCGTCAGCAAGCCGGTGCTCTACCAGCATTTCCCCGGAAAGCTCGAGCTCTACCTCGCGCTGCTCGACCAGCACTGCGAGTCACTCCTGCAGGCGGTCCGCACGGCGCTCGCCTCGACGACGGACAACAAGCTGCGGGTCGAGGCGACCATGGACGCCTACTTCGCGTACGTGGAGGACGAGGGCGGCGCCTTCCGCCTCGTCTTCGAGTCCGACCTGACGAACGAGCCGGCGGTGCGCGAGCGCGTCGACCGGGTGTCGCTGCAGTGCGCGGAGGCCATCTCCGACGTCATCGCCGGCGACACGGGTCTGTCCAAGGACGAATCGATGCTGCTGGCGGTGGGGCTCGGCGGGGTCTCCCAGGTCGTGGCGCGCTACTGGCTCTCCAGCCCGTCCGGAATCCCGCGCGAGTCAGCCGTGCAGCTCCTGACGTCGCTCGCCTGGCGCGGCATCGCCGGTTTCCCCCTGCACGGCGCCGATCAGCACTGAAACGGGTCCGGACCGACGGCCGGTGTTCGCTGCCGGCGTTGCCGGTCGACCCGTGGTCCGTCCCTTCACCGGGCTAATGTGTGCTGCGTACGGCGCGGTCAGACCGCGCGATGACGACCGTCGGAGGGACATAGCCGTGGAGGTCAAGATCGGGGTGCAGCACACGCCCCGCGAGATCGTGCTGGAGAGCGGGCTCACCGCCGAAGAGGTCGAGAGCGCGGTCGCCGAGGCGCTCAACGGCAAGGCGCAGCTGCTCAGCCTCACGGACGACAAGGGCCGCAAGGTCCTGGTGCCGGCCGACCGGATCGCGTACGTGGAGATCGGCGAGCCCAGCACCCGGCGGGTCGGGTTCGGCGCGCTGTAGCCGCGCGACGCACGCAGCAGAGGTGGAGGCCC
This sequence comes from Streptomyces sp. NBC_01341, assembly GCF_035946055.1. Taxonomy (NCBI): domain Bacteria; kingdom Bacillati; phylum Actinomycetota; class Actinomycetes; order Kitasatosporales; family Streptomycetaceae; genus Streptomyces; species Streptomyces sp. NBC_01341. The sequence goes on from NZ_CP108364.1 coordinate 2,702,411, forward strand.
GGCGGATGTCCGCCGGGCCTCCACCTCATTTCTCGCCGGATTCCCTCCGGAGCGTCCCTCGGAGGGGTGCTCCGGATGCGTGTGAGGGTTGCGTTCCACAGGCCACGGGTAGGACGGCCAAGGACCGACCGACCGCCGCGCCATCAAGCGAGGTGACCTTCTGTGTTCTGGGAATCCATCAGCTCCGTCGTGCTCGGACTCGCCCTGTCCTGGCTCGCGCTGCGCGCACTGCCCGGCCGCCTGCCGTCCCTGCGCGTGGTGTACGTCACGGGCGGGCTCGGTGCCCTGTTCGGCGCCTATCTGACGCACTCGACGCTGGGCGACGGCCATGTGTTCGCCACGCCGGCCGGCGCCGCGCTGGTGGGGGCGGTGACCCTGTCCCTGCTGATCCGCCCGCGTGGCAGCCGGCCGGTACGCCCCGTGGCGGCCCAGTAGGGCCGCCGCTCAGGCCGCGAGGCCGAGGGCGGCCATCCGCTTGGTGTGGGCCTCGGTGATCCTGGAGAACATCCGGCCGACCTCGGCGAGGTCGAAGCCGTCCGCCACTCCGCCCACGAGCATCGTGGACAGCGCGTCCCGGTCCGCCACGACCCGCTGCGCCTGCGAGAGCGCCTCGCCCATCAGCCTGCGCGCCCACAGGGCGAGCCTGCCGCCGACCCGGGGCTGCGCCTCGATAGCCGCGCGGACCTTCTCCACGGCGAAGTTGCCGTGGCCCGTGTCGTCGAGCACGGAGAGGACGAGGGAGCGGGTGTCCGAGTCGAGCCGGGCGGCGATCTCCCGGTAGAAGTCACTGGCGATCGAGTCGCCGACGTATGCCTTGACCAGGCCTTCCAGCCAGTCCGACGGAGCCGTCTGCCGGTGGAAGTCGTCCAGCGCCTTGGCGAACGGCTCCATGGCGGCGGTCGGCTCCTCGTCGATCGCGGTGAGCCGGTCGGTGAGCTGCTCGAAGTGGTGGAACTCGGCGGACGCCATCTTCGCCAGGGCCGCCTTGTCACCGAGTGTCGGCGCGAGTTTGGCATCCTCGGCGAGCCGCTCGAAGGCCGCGAGCTCCCCGTAGGCGAGCGCGCCCAGCAGATCCACGACCGCTGCGCGGTACTGCGGCTCGGCGGAGGCGGTGGCCCAGTCCTGGGCGGCGATCCCGGTTGGTGCGGGCGCTTCTTCGGATGCTTCAGTGGCGTTGTCAGGCGTCTCCATGCAGCGCACAATAGCCCGCCCCGACGGGGTCGGACCGGCCCGGTGAGACGGAGACATCACACCGTTCCAATGAATTCGCCCAACACACATGCGCGAATCCGGGGTACAGTGATATTGCGTTTGCTGAGCATTTTCCTGTGCCAGAAGCGCGACCTTGAATGAGGATGCCCGGTCGGTGGCCCGATCGGCTCCGACCTGACAGCCCTCCAGGCGGGGCGTACACCACGTACGACCGCAGAGGAGGGGACCCCTCAGCGGCACGAGCGCTCGAGCGACGGCAGTGGTCCCGCGCCACCCGGCCCCTCCAAGGCCGGATGACCAACCCCGGCACGGTACGACCCCCAGCGTTCGCCTCGGTCCGCGTCTCACAGAAGAGGCAGCACCCTGACTACGTTCCGCGACCTCGGAATCCTCACCGAGACTGCCGAAGCCCTCGAAGCTGTCGGCATCATGTCCCCCTTCCCGATCCAGGAGATGACGCTTCCCGTCGCGCTCTCCGGATCCGACGTCATCGGCCAGGCCAAGACCGGCACCGGCAAGACGCTCGGTTTCGGCCTGCCGCTCCTGGAGCGTGTGACCGTCCCCGCCGACGTCGAGGCGGGCCGGGCCGCGCCCGACAAGCTGACGGACGCCCCCCAGGCCCTGATCGTCGTCCCCACCCGCGAGCTGTGCCAGCAGGTCACCAACGACCTCCTGACGGCCGGCAAGGTCCGCAACGTCCGCGTTCTCGCGATCTACGGCGGCCGGGCGTACGAGCCCCAGGTCGAGGCCCTCAAGAAGGGCGTCGACGTGATCGTCGGCACCCCGGGACGACTGCTCGACCTGGCGGGTCAGCGCAAGCTCGACCTGTCGCACATCCGCGTCCTGGTCCTCGACGAGGCCGACGAGATGCTGGACCTGGGCTTCCTTCCCGACGTCGAGCGCATCATCACGATGCTGCCGCCCAAGCGCCAGACGATGCTGTTCTCGGCCACCATGCCCGGTGCCGTCATCAGCCTCGCGCGCCGCTACATGTCGCAGCCGACGCACATCAACGCCACGTCGCCCGACGACGAGGGCACGACCGTCAAGAACACGGCACAGTTCGTCTACCGCGCGCACAACATGGACAAGCCGGAGATGGTCTCGCGCATCCTGCAGGCCGAGGGCCGCGGACTGGCGATGATCTTCTGCCGCACGAAGCGGACGGCCGCCGACATCGCGGAGCAGCTGGAGAAGCGCGGCTTCGCGTCCGGCGCGGTCCACGGCGACCTCGGCCAGGGTGCCCGCGAGCAGGCGCTGCGCGCCTTCCGCAACGGCAAGGTGGACGTCCTCGTCTGCACCGACGTCGCCGCGCGCGGTATCGACGTCGAGGGTGTGACCCACGTCATCAACTACCAGTCGCCCGAGGACGAGAAGACCTACCTCCACCGCATCGGCCGTACCGGCCGCGCGGGTGCCAAGGGCATCGCGATCACGCTGGTCGACTGGGACGACATCCCGCGCTGGCAGCTGATCAACAAGGCGCTGGACCTGAAGTTCCCGGACCCGCCCGAGACGTACTCCACCTCTCCGCACCTGTACGAGGAGCTGGGTATCCCCGCGGGGACCAAGGGTGTCCTGCCCCGCGCCGACCGGACCCGTGCGGGTCTGCGCGCGGAGGAGATCGAGGACCTCGGCGAGACGGGCGGCCGCGGCCGCAAGTCCGCGGCGACCGCGCCGGCCGCTCGCGAGGAGCGGGCCCCCCGCACCCCGCGTCAGCGCCGTCGCACGCGTGGCGGCGGCAGCGTCGACGAGAGTGCCGTCTCCGTGCCCGCCCCGGCGGCCGAGCCGTCCTCCGAGCCGGCCTCCGAGGACGCTGCCGAACCGCGCACCCCGCGTCGCCGGCGCCGTACCCGTGCCGCGGTGGCCGAGAGCATCGTGGAGGCCGCGGTCGCCGTGACCGGGACTCCGGCCGTCGAGGATGCGCCCGTGGCGGAGAGCGAGCCGGCCGCCGAGGCCAAGCCGCGCCGTCGCCGCGCGCGTACCGCGGCCTCCCCGGCCGCCGAGCCCGTGGTGGACTTCCAGACCGTGGCCGTCGCGGAACCTGCGGTGGAGCCCGTGGCCACCAAGCCGCGCCGTCGCACCCGCGTCGTGAAGCCGGCCGACGAGGTCGACTTCCAGATCGCCCCGGTCTCGGAGCCGGTGTCCGAGACCAAGTCGCGTCGCCGGCCCCGTGCCGCCGCGAAGCCGAAGGCCGACGTGGTGGTCGAGACGGCGTCCGCGCCCGAGGAGGTCGCGGAGACCAAGCCGCGCCGTCGCCGCCCGCGTGCCGCCGAGAAGGCGACCGCGGCGGTGTCCGAGGCCGTGGTGGACGACGGTGCGGCTCCCGCCAAGCCGCGTCGGCGCCGTGCCCGCGCGACGGCGGCAGCGGCCGAGACGACCGAGGGCTGACCGGTTCGACGACGTACGGCCCCGGATCCCGCGCCTGCGGGGTCCGGGGCCGTACGCGTGCCTGCCCGGGCGCGCTCCGGACTCCGGCGATAACCTCGGGCCCATGAGCCGGCCGCCCACCTTCACCCCGCCCCCCTGTGCCCGCGCCCGCGTCCTGCGCACCGAGCGCGGGGACTTCGCCGTGCTGGACGCCGCGCCCCGCGCCGCCGCACACTCCACCGCACTCCTCCTGCCGGGGTACACCGGCAGCAAGGAGGACTTCATCGCACTGCTGGAACCTCTCGCCGGGGCCGGCTTCCGGGTCCTGACGGTGGACGGCCGGGGACAGTACGAGTCCGAGGGGCCGGACACCCAAGACGCATACGCCCAGGCCGAGTTGGCGCGTGATGTGCTGGCCCAGGCAGCCGCCATCAGCAGCCCTCCGCCGCCCGGCGGCATCCACCTGCTGGGGCACTCGCTGGGCGGCCAGATCGCCCGCGCCGCCGTGCTGCTCGACCCGGCCCCCTTCCGCTCACTCACTCTGATGTCGTCCGGGCCCGCCGAGATCGACCCGACGCAGCAGAAGAAGGCCCGGCTGCTGGGCGACGCGCTCGGGAGGTGGAGCATGGCGGAGGTGTGGCAGGCGATGCGGGCGCTGGACCCGCCCGAGGACGCGGACACCGGGGACGGCGAGGACCTGCGCATGCGCTGGATGCGCCACAATCCGGCGCAGCTGATCGCGACGGGCGCCCAGTTGTCGGCCGAACCGGACCGGGTGGCCGAGCTCGCCGCGCTGCGGCTTCCCGTGCACGTGATCTCCGGCGAGCGTGACGACGTCTGGCCGGTCCCGCTGTTCGACGACATGGCGCGGCGGCTGGGCGCGCGGCGCACGGTGATCGAGGGGGCCGAGCACTCCCCGAACACGGCCCGTCCGCTGGAGACGGCCGCCGCGCTCGTGTCGTTCTGGAACAGCGTCGGGGCCTGATCCACCGCCGCCGGGCGGGAGCCGTCCGGTGCGGGTTCCGGGGCGGGCCGCGGCGCGGTGGCGGCCCGCCCCGGTGTCAGAACTGCGCCTGGAGATGCTGCCAGAAGCCGTCGCGCAGGGCCCGGCGCAGGTGGGCGTGGCCACGCAGCGAGTGCTGCAGCATTCGCTCGGCCTCGACGAGCAGGTCCTGGTCGACGGACCCGGGGAGGTAGGGGTGCCCCGGCAGCAGGTCGGCGAGCGCGTCACGGCCGCGCGAGGCGAGCCAGCCTGCCGCGATCTGCGCGCCCACGAAGCGGACGTCGTCACGGGCGGGCGCGGGGCTGTCGTCGTCGTACATCGTGACCGGGCGCCGGGTGACGTACGGGCGGCAGAAGTCGAGGTCGAAGGTGCGCTGGCTGTCGACCTCCCAGAGCAGCGGCTCGGCCTGGTTGCGGCCCTCGCCCGCCTCGATGCCCCACAGGTGCACGCGGGCTCCGTACCCCTGGGCGGCCTCCACGGCCGAGACGAGGTCCTCGTCGCCGCCGACGAGTGCCGCGTCGCTGATGGCGCGGTGCCGGGCCAGCGACTCCAGGTCGGTGCGGATGAGTGAGTCGACACCCTTCTGCTGGTTGTTGGCGTTGAGGTTCCCGAGCCTGACCTTGACGTCGGGGAGTTCGGCGATGGCCTGCTGCTCGACGGTGTGGATCCGGCGCCGGGCCCCGTCGTACCAGTACACCCGCAGCAGCCGGCTGTCCGCGAAGATCGTGCGCGCCTTGTCGATGAATGCCTCGATCAGGCCTTCGGCGTCCAGATCGAAGGAGCGGCGGTCCTCGGTACCGGTGACGAGCAGCCCCGCCGCCGCGTAGACGTACCCCGCGTCGACGAAGATCGCGTGGGTGGAGGGGGTCTTCGACACCTCGGCGAGTACGCGCTGGAGGAGTTCATTGGTGCGGTCGAGCTGTTCGCGGATGCCCGGACCTTCGTCCGCCCCCGTGTCCGCGTGGTTCATACGGGCCTCATTCTGTGCGTTCGACTGATTACCGACGGGTACTTAGACATCCAAAAAATTTCCTTAGCGTAGGGAATGTTTGCATCAGGCAAGCCGTTGTACATCCTGTGGAGCGCAAGACGTGACGCCTTGCGCTCTTCATCCTTGCGGACGGCCAGCCCGTCCTCCCAGCAGTTCTCCAGCAGGAGGATCAGACGAAGGGAAGCCATATGCGCTTCGAGATCATGCGACTCGACGACGTCGACGGTACCGCCGTGGACAGCACCGTCGTGGACGCCGCCTCCGTCAACCGGATCGTGCAGCAGGCCGCGGCAGTGGGCCAGCGCATCTACATCCGGCCGGCCGACACGTCGGCTTCGTAACACCTGTACCGCTTCGAGTCGCCGGTCACGAGCGCACGACGAGCAGACGACGAAGCGCCCCCGTACGGAAGATCCGTACGGGGGCGCTGTGGTGTCCGGGGGCCCGTCACGGAGGACGTCCGGGGGCCGGGCTTCAGGAGTTCTGGATGACCTGGGTGACGCCGTTGATGATCTGCTGCACGGCGATGGCCGAGAGCATCATGCCGGCGAGGCGGGTGACCAGCACCACACCCCCGTCCTTGATGACGCGGATGATCAGCAGCGAGTACCGCATGGCCGCCCAGAGCACGACGTGGATGGCGATGATGGCCGACCACACCGAGACCTGTCCGACCGCCCCGTCCGCGTGCTGCACCGCGAGGATCACCGAGACGATCGCGCCGGGCCCGGCGAGCAGCGGCATGCCCAGCGGCACGAGTGCCACATTGACGTCCTTGGTCTGCGTCGGCTCGTCCGTCTTGCCGGTGAGCAGGTCCAGGGCGATGAGCAGCAGCAGGAGACCGCCCGCGATCATGAGCGCCGGTACGGAGACGTGCAGGTAGTCCAGGATCTGCTGGCCCAGCAGACCGAAGACGGCGATCACCCCGAAGGCGACGGAGACCGCCTGGAGAGCCATTCCGCGTTGCACCTTGGCGGGGCGGCCCGCGGTGAGGGCCAGGAAGATCGGTGTGATTCCGGGCGGATCCATAATCACAAAAAGGGTGAGAAAAAGGGATCCGAAGACAGCGATGTCGAACACAGTGAGCCTTGCGAGAGAAGAGCGGGCCGAACAGGGGGGTATGGGCACCCGGACGCCATGGGGACGACCGGGCACGGGGCGCCGGGAGGTGACGCACGCGTGAGGGGGAATGCCGGAGAGGCAGTCACCTGCGAGGTGAAAGGCCCTCAGGTGCGCGGGGACAGCCCTTGGGTGTCGCGGGGTCCACCGGCACCCGGCACCGGGAAGGCTCCCGTCGCGCGCCGGGTGATCTCGCCGTAGATCTCGGGGTCGGTGGTGTGTGCGCCGAGCCCGACGGTCTTACGGGTGCCGTGGTAGTCGCTCGACCCGGTGGGCAGAAGCCCGAGTTCGGCGGCGAGGCCCCGCAGCCGGGCCCTGGTGGGCTCGTCGTGGTCCATGTGGTCCACCTCGACGCCGTCGAGCCCCGCCGCGGCCAGCCGCGCGATCACGGCCTCCGGCACCACGGCGCCGCGCTTGACGGCGAGCGGGTGAGCGAGGACGGTGACGCCACCCGCGGCCTTCACCAGCCGGACCGCGTCGAACGGATCGAGTTCGTGCTTGCCGGCGTAGGCCCGCCCGCCGTCGGCCAGCCACTCCGGGACGAAGGCGTCGGAGACCGAGTCCACGACGCCGAGTTCGACGAGAGCGGTCGCGACGTGCGGCCGGCCGACGGAACCGTCCCCGGCGATGCGCGCGACCTGGTCCCAGGTGACGGGCACGCCGAGCTCCTGGAGCTTGCGCACCATGGCCCGCGCACGCGGCACCCGGTCGTCCCTGACGAGCTCGCGCTCGCGGGCCAGTTCCGGCTCCGACGGGTCGAAGAGGTAGGCCAGCATGTGAAGGCCGACGCCGTCGATGCGGCAGGAGAGCTCGGCGCCGGTGACGAGGGTGAGACCCCCGGGAAGGGCGGCGGCCGCCTCCGCGTGGCCCCCCACCGTGTCGTGGTCGGTCAGGGCGACGACGTCGAGGCCAGCCGCAGCTGCGGCGGCCACCAGTTCGGCGGGGGTGTCCGTACCGTCCGACGCGGTGGAGTGGGTGTGCAGGTCGATGCGCACGACGCTCACTCCAGTGCTGGCGGACGGACAGGGGACCGCTCAAGGATAACCGCCGCGAATCACCCCCTCGGCCGTCCTTCAGGGGCGGGTGAGCAGCCGGGGCGTGAGCGCCCCGCAGGGCACGAGGTCCACCTCCGCGCCGGCGTCGCGGAGGTCCGTCAGCACCAGTTCGTCGTACATCAGGAGTCCCGACTGCTCCGGCCAGACGATCGCCCAGAGCCACAGACCACGGGCCTCTCCGACGAAGACCGCCCGGTCGGACGGGGCGTCCTTGACGTGCCAGAGTGCCGTGGGCCGGCCCGCGGCGAGCACCTTGGCGTCGGGCGCGGTGTCGACGCGCAGACCGGATCCGGGGTCGGGGCCCTCGATGCCGGCATAGCGCGCGCCCAGCCCGACACCCAGCTCCTCGGCGACGAGCAGCAGCTCACCCATCCCGCCGAGCGGTCCGGGACCCGAGCAGGCGACGGCGGTGGCACGGCCGCCGCTGCGGTCGTCCCCCGCGTACGCCGCTCCGGTGAACAGCCAGCCCACGGGAAGAGGCCAGGGCATCCACACGGGCACCTGCGCCCTGTGCACCACCACGCCCAGCGCCTCGACGCTGGGCGGGACCACCGGCTGCATCGGCTGCACCTGGCCGTGTGCGGAGCACTGCCAGGCATCGGCGAAGAGACCGGGCGCCCTGACCCGGCCACCGCACTTCGGGCAACTGGGTTCGCCCCTCATAACGCCCCACCGTCCTCTCCGGTCGTCGCCGCGTCAAGGACGATCACCCTTCCGCAGCGCGGCCCCCTCCCGGCAAAGTAGATGCGGGTTGCATTTATTAGCTCGTCCAACGCGTTCCGGGCGCGAGGCAACCCCCCGGGTCAGTCCAGCGGTACGGACGTGCGCAGCGGGTCCCGCAGGTCGGTCCCCTGCGACAGCCATCGCTCCTGGAGCTCCTGCGCGCCCCTGACCCGCTTCCAGGCCGCCTCGTTGTGCGTCATCGGCAGCAGAGGCAGGAATCGCACCGGCTCCATGGGGGCGTCCAGTTCCAGGTCCTCGACCAGGCCGCCCGGTTCGGCGACCAGGACGGAGGTGAACGGCGCGGCGGGCCACAGCGGCTGTCCGAGGTCGAGCGAGGCGCCCGGCGCCACGATCAGCCCCTCGACCTGCGGGGAGGCGGCCAGCACGGCGAGCGGCCGGAGGACCTGGTCGGTGTCGGCGATCCCGGCCCGTACGGACAGGACCAGTTCGGCGCGCGGGCCCTTCACGGGGTCGGCGAGGGGCGAGGTCGGGTCGGCCATCGGCCGGTCGGACATGCCCAGGGTGGCGTAGCGCACCACGTCGCCGTCGAGGAAGCGGAGCACCTCGATGCGGTCCGTACCGAGGAACGTCACCTCGGCGCGCGCGTCCGGCTCCCCGAGCGCCGTACGGAGCCGGGCCTCGACCAGATCAAGAATTTCTCCCATGCCGCGAGCATAGAACGCGTCTGGAACGGGCAAAGGAAGGGATTGGCCCTGGTCCGGACTGATAACCTGGGCCGTCGGTAGGGACAGCACGCAGAAGCGCGCTCTCAGTCCTGACAACACGTGATCCCCCACGGGGGACCGGCCGGAGGAGGTGGGGCTGCGGTGGATCCAAGTCGACCTCGCAGTACCGACAGCTCTTCCGCACAACGCCTTCCTCTGTGATCTGACGCTCCTCCCGGACGTCACCACGGCAGTTCGCGCGACGGAAGAGCCCTTCGTTTTTGCCTGTCTGTAGCGAACGCCGTCATCGCGCACGCGCGGTGCCGCCCGCTTTGCGGACGTGAGCGCACGTCCCCATTCCGGGCTGTTCCACGCCCCCGCCGACGGCCCTCCGTGAAGAGGAGCCAGCCATGTCGATGATCCGTGACCTGCGCGCAGCCGTGCGCCCGTCCCTGCGCAAGAGCAACACCCCGTACAACAGCTACGACGCCACCCGTGACCCGTCCGCCTCCAGCGCGGTCGTCGACTGCGCGGTCTACCGGGACGGACGCCGGGTGACCGACGCCTCCGGTCTGACGCCGCGTGAGGCCATGCTGCGGGTCAGGGAGGACGGCGGCTTCGCCTGGATCGGCCTGCACGAGCCGACCGACGAGGAGTTCTCCGGTATCGCAAGGGAGTTCGGGCTTCACCCGCTCGCCGTGGAGGACGCCGTCCACGCCCACCAGCGGCCCAAGCTGGAGCGCTACGACGACACGCTGTTCACCGTCTTCAAGACGATCCACTACGTCGAGCACGCCGAACTGACCGCGACCAGCGAGGTCGTCGAGACAGGGGAGGTGATGTGCTTCACCGGTCGGGACTTCGTCATCACCGTCCGGCACGGCGGTCAGGGCTCGCTGCGCGCACTGCGCCACCGCCTCCAGGAGGATCCGGAGCTGCTCTCCAAGGGCCCCTCGTCCGTGCTGCACTCCATCGCCGACCACGTCGTGGACGGCTACATCGCCGTGGCCGCCTCCGTGCAGGACGACATCGACGAGGTGGAGATCGACGTGTTCTCCACCCCGGCGAAGGGGACCGCGCGCGGATCGGACGCCGGCCGGATCTACCAGCTGAAGCGCGAGGTGCTGGAGTTCAAGCGCGCCGTGTCGCCGCTGCTGCGGCCGATGCAGCTCCTGAGCGAGCGGCCGATGCGGCTGATCGACCCGGACATCCAGAAGTACTTCCGGGACGTCGCCGACCACCTGGCCCGGGTGCACGAGGAGGTCATCGGCTTCGACGAACTGCTCAACTCGATCCTCCAGGCCAACCTGGCGCAGGCGACCGTCACGCAGAACGAGGACATGCGCAAGATCACGTCCTGGGCGGCCATCATCGCCGTGCCGACGATGATCTGCGGCGTGTACGGAATGAACTTCAAGCACATGCCCGAACTGCAGTGGACATACGGCTATCCGATCGTCCTCGCGCTGATCGGCGTAGTCTGTTTCTCCATCCACCGCACCCTCAAGCGCAACGGCTGGCTCTAATAGAGTGCGGGCATGACTGCTGCTGAGGCGTTGTCGGCCCGGGCCCTCGTCGAGGAGGCCACCAAGAAGTCCGGCCTGATCTGGCTGCGGGGCACGGGTCCCGCCCAGGCGGTGTGGCACGTCTGGCACGAGGGTGCGGCGGTACTCGTCGGTGACGGTCCGGACGAGCAGCCGCTGCCCGCCGGGCTCGACGCCGGCACCACCGCCGAGGTGACCGTACGCAGCAAGGACAAGGGCGGCAGGCTGGTGGCCTGGACGGCTGCCGTCACCGTGCTGGAACCGCACTCCGAGGAGTGGGAGGTGGCCGTCGGCGAGCTCAAGGGCAAGCGGCTGAACGCCCCGGACGCCGAGCGGCTGACCGAGCGCTGGGCACGAGAGTGCCGGGTGGTGCGCCTGGTTCCCGGCGCATCCAGCACGAACCTTCCGGACGGCTCGCTGGCCGCGCCACCCCTGCCGTCCGGTGCGACCACCGGGCGTACGGCGCCCGCGGCGCTCCCCCGGCTCCTGCTGAAGCGCCGCGGGAGGCGCTGAACGCCCCGCTCAGCCGGAGGACCTGGGCAGCTCGCCGCCGTAGTCGACGGTGTCGTCCTCGGACGGGGGCTCCAGCTCGAAAGCGGTGCCCCAGTCGGCGAGGGTGACCGTGCCGCCGCCACCGCCACGGGCCACGCGCAGGGGATACGGGGTGCCCCGGAGCGAGACGTCGAGGGCTCCCCCCTCGCCCTTTCCACCCAGGATCTGCACGGTCCGCACCCCGCCCACGGTGCCCCGGTCGCCCTTGTTGATCTTTCCGTGCAGTGCCAGCATCCCGCCGAGCAGCGTCTTCTTCTCCGTGAAGCCGCGCAGTTGCCGGTAGGCCGGGTCGTTCTCCGGCACCTTCACGTACTTGCCGTCGAGCTTGTCGGCTGCCCGGTCGCTGCCGTCGTCGCCCTTCTCGTCGCTCCAGAAGCCCCTGTCGGCCTTGAGGAAGAGCGCGTCACCGATCCGCAGCAGGGCGAAGGTGTTGTGCTTCGAGGTCACCGATCCCATGCCGCCCTCGCCGCTGAGCTGCATGTTCAGGCTGTAGGTGCCGCCCTTGCTGACGAGCTTGCCGGTCAGCCGCACCGCGTCGGCGGCGTCCGCCGCTGCGCGCGCCTTCTTGTCGATCTGCGCGGCCGTCAGTTTGCCCACACCGTTGGTCCCCTTGTCCGGATCCTCACCGGCACAGGCCGTCAGTGCGGCGGTCAGACCCGCGCAGAGCACCACGGCGAGAGCGGTCCGGCGGCGGGCCCGGACGGCCGGGGCGGAAGAGGTCACAGGCGCACTGCCTCTCGTCTGTGTGTCGGGGGTGGCAGACGGCAGCGTACCCGTGCCGCGTACGCCATTCGGCAGAGCTCCGTACGGACGGTCCGCCAGGGCACCGCGCACCGGGACGGGCTAGCCTGATCACGGCCAGGAGGACGCGGGGACCGAGGGAGGCGCACAGTATGGCGGCAGGCGCTCCCAGGGTTTTCGTCTCACATCTGTCCGGTGTACCGGTGTTCGACCCCAACGGCGATCAGGTCGGCCGCGTCCGCGATCTGGTGGCGATGCTCCGGGTCGGCGGCAAGCCGCCGCGTCTGCTGGGCATGGTCGTCGAGGTCGTGAGCCGCCGGCGGATCTTCCTGCCCATGACCCGGGTCACGGGCGTCGAGTCCGGCCAGGTCATCACCACCGGTGTCGTCAACATGAGGCGATTCGAGCAGCGCCCGACCGAGCGACTGGTCCTGGGCGAGTTCCTCGACCGGCGGGTCCGCCTCGTGGAGACGGACGAGGAGGTGACCGTCCTCGACGTCGCCATCCAGCAGCTCCCCGCACGCCGCGACTGGGAGATCGACAAGTTCTTCGTCCGCAAGGGACGCGGCGGAGCGCTGCGGCGCAAGGGCGAGACCCTGACCGTGGAGTGGTCGGCCGTCGAGGGCTTCTCGCTGGAGGAGCACGGGCAGGGCGCGGAGAGCCTGGTGGCGACCTTCGAGCGGCTGCGCCCCACCGATGTCGCCAACGCCATGCACCACTTGACGCCGAAGCGCCGGGCCGAGGTCGCCGCCGCCCTGGACGACGACCGGCTCGCCGACGTCCTGGAGGAGCTCCCCGAGGACGACCAGGTGGAGATCATCGGAAAGCTCGAGGAGGACCGCGCGGCGGACGTCCTGGAGGCGATGGACCCCGACGACGCGGCCGACCTGCTCTCGGAGCTGCCGGAGGCCGACAAGGAGCGCCTGCTGGCCCTGATGCGCCCCGACGACGCGGCCGACGTACGGCGGCTGCTGTCCTACGAGGAGCGGACGGCGGGCGGTCTGATGACGACCGAGCCCATCATCCTGCGGCCCGACGCCACGGTCGCGGACGCGCTGGCCAGGGTCCGCCAGCAGGACCTCTCCCCCGCGCTGGCCGCCCAGGTCTACGTCTGCCGGTCGCCCGACGAGACGCCCACCGGCAGGTACCTGGGCACCGTGCACTTCCAGCGGCTGCTGCGGGATCCCCCGTACACCCTGGTCAGCTCCATCGTGGACAGCGACCTCGTCCCGCTGACGCCGCTCACCCCGCTGCCCGAGGTGACCAGTTATCTGGCCGCGTACAACCTCGTCTCGGTGCCCGTGGTCGACGAGAGCGGTTCGCTGCTGGGCGCGGTGACCGTCGACGACGTGCTCGACCACCTGCTCCCGGAGGACTGGCGCGAGACGGACTTCCAGGGTGAGGAGGAGATCGCGGGTGGCGGCTGAGGACCGTACGCGGACGGCACAGGCGGGTGCCTCGGGCATCGTGCGCCCTCCGCGGCCCCGGCTCGACCAGCCGAAGGCCCCGCGGCGCCGGCTGCTGCCCGAGTACGACCCCGAGGCGTTCGGCCGGTTCTCGGAGCGGATCGCCCGCTTCCTGGGCACCGGGCGGTTCATCGTCTGGATGACGCTGATCATCATCCTGTGGGTGGTGTGGAACATCTTCGCGCCCGAGGCAGTGCGCTTCGACGAGTACCCGTTCATCTTCCTCACGCTGATGCTGTCCCTCCAGGCCTCCTACGCCGCACCGCTGATCCTGCTCGCCCAGAACCGCCAGGACGACCGCGACCGGGTCACCCACGAACAGGACCGCAAGCAGAACGAGCGGTCGATCGCGGACACCGAGTTCCTCAGCCGGGAGATCGCCGCGCTCCGCATGGGCCTCGGCGAGGTCGCCACGCGTGACTGGATCCGGTCGGAACTGGAGGCCATGGTGAAGGACATGGAGGAGCGCCGGCTGCTCTCGCAGGGCGAGAGTGACGAAGGCGACCGCTGAAGAGCTACCCGCGCGTAGCCCCCGGCGCCGTACCATCGTCCGTATGGCTACGGAAGACGCGGTGCGCGAAGCACTGGCGACAGTGAACGACCCGGAGATCCACCGACCGATCACCGAACTCGGCATGGTGAAATCAGTCGCGATCGATCCTGACGGTGTGGTCGCTGTCACCGTGTACCTCACGGTCTCCGGCTGCCCGATGCGCGAGACGATCACCCAGAACGTCACCGACGCGGTCGCCCGTGTCGAGGGCGTGTCGCGGGTCGAGGTCACGCTCGACGTGATGAGCGACGAACAGCGCAAGGAGCTCGCCGCGGCGCTGCGCGGCGGGACGGCGGAGCGCGAGGTGCCCTTCGCCAAGCCCGGCTCGCTGACCCGGGTCTACGCGGTCGCCTCCGGCAAGGGAGGCGTGGGCAAGTCCTCGGTGACGGTGAACCTCGCGGCGGCGATGGCCGCCGACGGTCTCAAGGTCGGCGTCGTGGACGCGGACATCTACGGGCACAGCGTGCCGCGGATGCTCGGCGCGGACGGCAAGCCCACCCAGGTCGAGAACATGATCATGCCCCCGTCCGCGCACGGCGTGAAGGTGATCTCGATCGGGATGTTCACCCCGGGCAACGCTCCCGTGGTGTGGCGCGGCCCGATGCTGCACCGCGCACTGCAGCAGTTCCTCGCGGACGTGTACTGGGGCGACCTGGACGTCCTCCTGCTCGACCTCCCGCCGGGCACCGGTGACATCGCGATCTCCGTGGCCCAGCTGGTGCCCAACGCCGAGATCCTGGTCGTCACGACCCCGCAGCAGGCCGCCGCGGAGGTCGCCGAGCGGGCCGGCTCCATCGCCGTGCAGACCCACCAGAAGATCGTCGGTGTCGTCGAGAACATGTCGGGCATGCCCTGCCCGCACTGCGACGAGATCGTCGACGTCTTCGGTTCGGGCGGGGGCCAGCGGGTCGCTGACGGGCTGACCAGGACGGTCGGTGCCGAGGTGCCGGTCCTCGGGTCCATCCCGATCGACGTACGGCTGCGGGAGGGCGGCGACGAGGGCAAGCCGGTCGTCCTGTCCGACCCGGACTCCCCGGCGGGCTCCGCGCTGCGTTCCATCGCCGGCAGGCTGAGCGGCCGTCAGCGCGGCCTCTCGGGCATGTCGTTGGGTCTCACACCGCGCAACAAGTTCTGAGCGGTCACACGGGTGGGGGCCGCCTCCTGACAGAGGCGGCCCCCACCCGTGTGCGCGTCGCTCAGCCCTCGTAGGAGGCGATGTCGCCGATCACCGCGAATCCCAGGCCGTAGGCGCTCATGCCACGGCCGTAGGCGCCGATGTGGACCCCGTCGGGCGCCGATCCCGCGAGCACCCAGCCGAACTCGGACTCCCGGTAGTGGAACTCCACCGGCACCCCGTCCACCGGGAGCGACAGCCTCGACCACGGCTCCCCGTCAAGGTCGTCCGCGAGCTCGAACGCGGTCTCCGTCTGCTGATTCAGCCATTCGCCACGCAACGTGTGGTCCATCTGCGGCGGCCACGTGCAGCCCAGCAGGCCCGAACCCGCCAGCCACGCGGCCGACGAGACCGTCGTGGCGTCCAGCACTCCCGTACCGTCGTCGCTGTCCCTGACGGGGTTGTTGCCCACGGTCACGACCACCGCGAAGCGCGCCTTCTCAGCCCCGGCGTCGGCCCGCACGACGGGCTCCTCGCCATGCCCGGTGGAACCGTGCTGCACCGTGTCGTCCGCGGCTGCCGTGACGTGCATCAGCCAGCGCGGCCCGGTGAAGGCCCCGTCCAGTCCGTACCAGGGGAACGGCGCCTTGAGATAGCCGTCGACAGTACGCCGGGTCGCCGGCACCCCCTCTGCGGTGACTGCGCTGGGCGCATCGTCCGCCCCTACCCGACTCGTCGTCTCCATCTGTCCGGCCGCCTCCTCGATCTTTCACTGATCCGGAGCGGCCCTCCCCCCGTGGGCATGGGCAACCTCGCAACCGGACAGATGGAGGATAGCCATACCGTCCGGACGAGTCGGGATTGACGGGTCTCAGGTGGCGTCTGCGTCGAAGGGCGGGCGCTCGTCCTTGGCGGGCTGCGCGGGCTTCTTGAGCAGATCGGGCGCGCTCGCCGCGCCCGCTGCGGCGGCCGTGGCGGTGCCGGCGGCCGACGCGGTCTCACGGCCGTTCACCGCGTCGGTGACCTCCGCCAGCTCCTTGCGCAGGTCGAAGCTCTCCCGGATCTCCTTGAGCCCCAGGTCGTCGTTGCCGCCGTCCATGAGCTGCTTGCGGACGAACGTCTTGGGGTTGAGGTCCTCGAACTCGAAGTCCTTGAACTGCGGGCCGAGCTCCGAGCGGATGTCTTCCTTCGCGCTGTCCGAGAACTCCCGGATCTTGCGGATGGTGCGCGTGACGTCCTGGATGACCTTCGGCAGCTTCTCCGGGCCGAATACGAGCACGGCGAGAACCACGAGCGTCAGCAGCTCGAGTGCGCCTATGTCATTGAACACCTTGATGCTCCTCGTGTTCTCTGCGAGTTCTCCCCCGCCAGGTCACCGGGGCCCGGACCGCTCCACGGTACCCGGCGAAGCTGCCGACGCGGTACCTGCGGGTGGCCGTCAGGTGCCGCTTGCCGAACCCAGCGTCAAAGTCATGGACAGGTCTTTACCACCACGCTTCAGCCGGAGGCCGAGCTCGTCGCCGGGCCTGTGGGCACGGATCTTGACGATCAGTTCCTCGCCGCTGTGCACGCGCTGACCCTCGACCTCGGTGATGACGTCGCCCGCCCGGATGCCCGCCTTGTCGGCGGGTCCCGCCTCGGTCACGGCCGGGCCGCCGTTGTCCGCCTTTCCGCCGACCTTGGCCCCGTCCCCGGCGAACTCCATGTCCAGCGTGACGCCGATCACCGGGTGGGTGGCCTTGCCGGTGTTGATCAGCTCCTCCGCGACCCGCTTGCCCTGGTTGATCGGTATCGCGAAGCCGAGACCGATGGAGCCGGACTGACCGCCCTCGGCGCCCGCGGCGCTGTCGGCGGCGCGGATGGCGCTGTTGATGCCGATCACCCTGGCCTCGGTGTCGACCAGCGGTCCGCCGGAGTTGCCCGGGTTGATCGGGGCGTCGGTCTGCAGGGCGTCGACGTAGCTGACGTCCGTGCCGTCGCCCTTCTCCCCGCCGGCGGTGATGGGCCGCTGCTTCGCGCTGATGATTCCGGACGTCACCGTGTTGGAGAGGTCGAACGGGGCGCCGATGGCCACGACGGGATCGCCGACCTGCACGTTGTCGGAGTTCCCGAGGGGCAGCGGCTTGAGTCCCGAGACGCCGGAGACCTTGACGACGGCCAGGTCGTAACCGCTGTCCTTGCCGACGATCTCGGCGGGCGCGGTCTCGCCCCCGCTGAAGGTGACGGTGATGTCGCCGGTCGAGCCTGCCGGGGCGACGACGTGGTTGTTGGTGAGGATGTGGCCCTTGTCGTCGAGGACGAAACCGGTCCCGGTGCCGGACTCCGCGGAGCCGTTGACATGGAGGGTGACCACGCTGGGCAGCGCGCTGGCGGCGATGCCCGCGACGCTGTCGGGCGCCCGGCCGCCGTTGTCCCGGTCGGCCTGCTGGAGTTCGACGGTGGTCAGGCCACCGTTGCGCTCGACGTAGGCGCCGATCCCGCCGCCTATCCCTCCGGCTACCAGGGCGAGCAGCGCGGCACCCACGAGCAGGGACCCGCGGCGGCCGCCGCGCGGGCGCCGGGTGTCAGCCACGGGGCCGGGGTGGCTCAGCGGCTGCTGGGGGGCGCCCCACGGGTCGTAGCGCATCCACTGCGAGGTCGGCGGACCCTGCGGAGGCTGCGGGGCGCCGGGCTGCTGCGGCACGGTGCTCGGCGGGGGCGGCGGCGCGTAGCCCTCCGCGGGTCCGGGCGCTGCCGCGGCCGTCCCGTGGGCCGCGTTCCCCGCGTACGGCGGGGGTACGGGGGTCCCGTGGGCCGGGGTCGGCACAGGGCGCTGCACAGGCGGCGCGGGGGCCCACGGCCCGGGACCGCCGTACGGCGGGGTGCTGTACTCGTCGGGTGCGTGCAACGGCTGCGCGCGGGCCGCCGGGGCGAACGGCCCCGGGGCGGGGGGCTCGACGGGCGGCTGTGCGAGCGGCGGTTCGGACGTGCGGCCCTCCGGCGCCGGTACGGGCGCCTGAGCCGCGGGTGCCCGGTGAGCGGCCGGCGGCGTGGGCCCGTACCCCTCGGGATCGGGTGCGGCGGTGCCCTGAGCGACGCGTGCGCCGGACAGCGGTGCGGGTGTGTGGTCCTCCGCACGGTCCTCGGCCGACGGCACGGACGCGTGGCCGGCCCGGTCCGCCGGCGAAAGGGGGGGTGCGGGTGTGTAGTCCTCGGGTTCGGCGGCCCCGGGCGCCGAACGCTCGGGGGGTGTCGGCGCGGTCGCGTCGTGTCCGGTGGCACTCCTCGGCGTGCCGGCGACGGCTGCCGCGTCCTCCGGACCTGCCTGGCCGGGCCGGTCTGTCGAGGGCCGGCTCCACCACTTCGTCTTCGGCCCGCTGGGCCTGCCGTCGTCCATGCTCTCCCCGCAACTGGCCCTCGCACGCCTCACAGGGGCGTCTCACCCGGAATTCAACCAGGTTTGCGAATCCGCGCGCAGGCCCCTGGTCAGCGCAGCGGGGAAAGCGCGGTGGCGCGGTCGGCCGGCAGCGGAGCGGAGACCGTCGCGGAAGGTGCGGGCAGCATCGGGTCGGTGCCCGGGCCGAGCGCCGCCGAGTACAGCGGGCCTGCGTCCGTCGGCCGTATCAGCGGCGGGACCGAGACGTTGAGCACCGGGAAGGCGGCGGTGCCGCCGGCGAACGCGGACGTGTTCAGCAACGCGGGTGCGGAGGCGAGCAGGGGCCTGGCGGACGAGGACGGCGAGGCGGAGGGCAGGGGGCCCCGGCCGTCCGCGACGGCGAGCGCCCCGCCGCGGCCGGCGGCACGTGTGCTGCCGGTCCGCTCCTCGGCGATCAACGGGGTCGTGCCGGTACCCGCCTCCTCGGCGCTCAACGGCGCCTCGGGCGAGTAGTCGAGGGGGAGCGCGCCACCGAGCGCGATGGCCGCGAGCGAGACGGCGCTGGCCGCCGCGAAGGCGAAGCGCCTGCCGCGCCAGGGGGAACGGTCGGCGTCCCGGCCCACGGCGTGGATACGGAAGCCCGCACCGGAAGGGCCGCCCGGCAGCACGGCGGTCGAGCCGTGGACCGTGGGCAGATACCCGAGGTCTCCCAGGGGGGTGCGCCCCGAATCCGCCGGACCGCCCGGCTGCATGACGGGGAGGATCCCCTCGCCGAAGCGCCGGCCGCCGCCGGCGCCGTCACCGGGGCCCGCGGGAAGTCCTTGGAGCCGGGCGAGGAACCCCTCGGAGGGCGAGGGCGCGGCGGAGGACGCGAAGGCGCTCTTCAGTCGCCGCTGGGCGTCGGCCTCGGCCTTGCACCTGGCGCAGGTCGCCAGATGGGCCAGGACCCGCTCCCGGGCGTCGTGTTTGAGCTCGCCGTCGACGAGCGCGGCGAGCCGGTCCCCCAGATGCTGCTCCGCGGGGGTCGCACCTGTGCCGTTCACGCCGATCCCCCCTCCCCCGCCAGCACGGCGTCCGCCAGGGAACGCTGCTCGGCACGCGCCTCGGGCGAACGGTGGCGGAGCGCCTTGCGCAGATGCGAGCGGCCGCGGTGGATGCGGCTGCGCACGGTGCCGAGCTTGACGCCGAGCGTCGCGGCGATCTCCTCGTACGAGAGGCCCTCGATGTCGCACAGCACGACCGCGGCGCGGAACTCCGGCGCAAGGGTGTCCAGCGCCTGCTGCACGTCCGCGTCGAAGTGCGTGTCGTTGAAGACCTGCTGCGGAGACGGCTCACGGCTGGGCAGCCGCTCAGCCGCGTCGTCACCGAGTGAGTCGAAACGGATCCGCTGCTTTCTGCGGACCATGTCCAGGAAGAGATTCGTCGTGATCCTGTGCAGCCAGCCCTCGAAGGTGCCGGGCGTATAGGTCGACAGCGACCGGAAGACGCGGACGAAGACTTCCTGGGTGAGGTCCTCGGCGTCGTGCTGGTTACCCGTCAGCCGGTAGGCGAGTCGGTACACGCGGCCGCTGTGCGTGCTGACGATCTCTTCCCATGAGGGCGGGGTCCACGCCTGAGAATCCGCATCTGATGCGAAGGTCGCGGTCGGTGCGGAATCGTCGGAAGAACGGTCAGCGGTGTTGGTCACGGATTTCGGCTCACCCGCCGACCTGAGAAAGCGCCGCAGCGCTCCTCCCCGATCCGCAGGCGCAGCCGCACCTCCCCTATCGGCTCTGGTGGTGTCCAGCGGAGCCCCTACCATAGCCACCTCGCCCGTTAGCTCCGGATAAGCCTTTTTACCTGCTCGTGCCCCGGTGCCACCGGGGGCAAGAGGCACATTCCGGGCCGCGCCACGGGGCCCGGTCCAGCTGTTCTCCTCCACCCCCTCATAACGCCCGGTCCCATCTGCGGGTTCCCGGGTGCAGCGGATACAGTCACCGTTGCGCCAACTACGGGGACAGGAGAGGGTCATTACCGCCAACCGGCAGACGAGCTGGGCATTCGCCGACGCCTTTGTCGCCGAGGAAGAAGCTCTGCTCTGGGCCCGGGACCGGGCCCACGAGACGGGGCTCCGCCCGGTGTCGTCAGGCACCGGCGCAGCGTTGCGCCTGCTCGCCGCCACGGCGGACGCCAAGGCGGTGGCCGAGATCGGCACCGGGACGGGCGTGTCGGGCATATATCTGCTGCAGGGCATGCGCCCGGACGGTGTACTGACCACCGTCGACCCGGAGCCGGAGCGCCAGCAGTTCGCCCGCGAGGCATTCCGGGCGGCAGGCTTCGCCACGAACCGGGCCCGCTTCATCCCCGGCCGCGCCCTCGACGTACTGCCGCGGCTCGCCGACGGCGGATACGACCTCGTCTTCTGCGACGGCGACCGGCTCGAGAGCCTGGACTGCCTCGCTGAATCGTTGCGCCTGCTCCGGCCGGGCGGTCTGGTCTGCTTCGAGGGCGTCTTCGCGGACGGCCGCACGATCGACTCCGCCGCGCAGCCGGCCGAGGTGCTCCGGCTGCGGGAACTCCTGCGGGCGGTGCGGGAGAGCCAGGAGCTCATGGCCACGCTTCTGCCGGTGGGCGACGGGCTGCTGTGCGCGGTGCGCCGCGGCTGACCGTCCGCCGCAGGCCGTTCCGGGCGCGGCGGCGCGCCACACCTTCCATACGTGGCTCCCCGGCGCGGGCGACGTCCCGGCACCGTCCCGGCCGGCCGCCGCGTCCCCGCACCACCCAGGACGCACCACTGCCCCGGCACGGAGTCCGTGCCGGGGCAGTGGTGAAGTGTGGGCGCTCCGCCTCAGCCGACGACCTTCTTCAGGGCGTCACCGAGTGCATCGGCCTCGTCCGGAGTCAGCTCGACGACAAGCCGACCGCCGCCTTCGAGCGGAACGCGCATGACGATGCCCCGCCCCTCCTTTGTCACCTCGAGCGGGCCGTCGCCCGTCCGCGGCTTCATGGCCGCCATGCTCGTTCCCCTTCCTGAAACCAGCTCATCGCAGCCGGCGGCTCCATGACAGGCGCTGCCTCACCGGCGTCGAACACAATGCTTCCTTCGCATTATCCCGCATCAGGGACCCCGATGACCAACATCGGTCGGCATCGCTTGCGCAACGCGCTTTCCCATAACCACCTAATTCGGCGATCCAGCTGCGATACTGCGCCACCTGCGACCTCCGGTCGAAGTCCAATCGTTAGACGCAGGTCACATGTCCCGCCCGCCCGAAGTCCGCCATGCTTGCCTCGACAGTGCCTGGACAGGCACGACGCCGGAGCCGTAAGGGGATCAAGGAATGGCCGACACCATGGCTGACGCCGTGCTCACGGACGTGAGCGACGGGCTCGCGACGATCACGATCAACCGCCCCGACGCGATGAACGCCATGAACACCGCCGCGAAGGTCGCGCTCCGGGACGCACTCCGGGCGGTCGCGGACGACCCTGCCGTACGGGCTGTTCTGCTCACCGCGACCGGGCGCGCCTTCTGCGTCGGCCAGGACCTCAAGGAACACGTCGCCAAGCTCTCCGACGCGCGCGCGTCGGGCGGCGGCAACGCGCTCAGCACCGTGCGGGAGCACTACAACCCCATCGTGCGCGCCCTGACCGAGATGCCGAAGCCCGTGGTGGCGGGGGTCAACGGGGTCGCCGCGGGGGCCGGCTTCGGCTTCGCGCTCGCCGCCGACTACCGCGTGGTCGCCGACACCGCCTCCTTCAACACGTCCTTCGCGGGCGTGGCGCTGACCGCGGACTCCGGGGTCTCCTGGACGCTGCCCCGGCTGATCGGCGCGAGCCGCGCCGCCGACCTGCTCCTGTTCCCGCGTTCGATCTCCGCGCAGGACGCCCACGAGCTGGGCATCGCCAACAAGCTGGTGCCCGCCGCCGACCTGGCGAAGGAGGCGCTGGCGGTGGCCCGCGCCCTCGCGGACGGCCCGACGGTGGCCTACGCGGCGCTGAAGGCGTCGATGGCGTACGGCGCGGCGCACTCCCTCTCCGAGACGCTGGAGAAGGAGGACGAACTCCAGACGAGGGCGGGCGCGTCGCAGGACCACACGATCGCGGTCGAGGCGTTCCTCGCCAAGCAGCCGCCGAAGTACCTGGGCAGGTAGGACGGCTATCGGCCTATCGGCCGCCCCGGGCCACACAGTCGGCGAGGTGGTCGTCGACCAGACCGCAGGCCTGCATCAGCGCGTACGCCGTCGTGGGACCGACGAAGCGGATGGACCGCTTCTTCAGCTCCTTGGCCAGCGCGGTGGACTCCGGGGTGACCGCCGGGACGTCACCGAGGGTGCGCGGGGCGGGCCGGGAGGCCGGATCGGGGGCGTACGACCAGATGAGGGCGTCCAGCTCCCCCGGGCTCCAGCCCGCCAGCACCTCGGCGTTGGCGAGGGTGGCGTCGATCTTCGCCCGGTTGCGGATGATCCCGGCGTCGCCGAGGAGCCGTTCCCTGTCGGCGTCGGTGAACTTCGCGACCGCGGGGATGCTGAAGCCGGCGAACGCGCTGCGGAACCCTTCGCGGCGGCGCAGGATCGTCAGCCACGACAGCCCCGACTGGAAGGCCTCCAGGCAGAGCCGCTCGAACAGGGCGTCGTCGCCGTGGACGGGGCGGCCCCACTCGGTGTCGTGGTAGGCGAGGTAGTCGTCCGTGGACAGGCCCCACGGGCAGCGCGGACGGCCGTCCGCCGCCGGCTCCGCGCCGCTCAACGCCCGTCCTCCTCGTCCTGCGGGCCGCCCTTCCCGTTCCCGCCGGTGAGCGGTTCGCCCGGATGCTTGAACAGGTCGGGCCCCGTGACCGCCGTGGCCTGCGCCCCGGCCAGTGCCGACTCCAGCTCCGCGATGTGCGCGTCGCGCTCCGCGAGCTCGGCCCCCAACCGGCCGAGGGCCTCGTCCACGTCCGTCATTCGGTAGCCCCGCACCGCCATGGGCAGCCGCATGGCCTCGACATCGGCGCGGCCGACCGGGCGGTTCGCGGGCAGCGGGTCCGTGAGCCGTTCCGGCTCGACGTCCTGCAGTACCGCGCTTCCGCCTCCACCGACCACCGCGAGGGTGACCGCGGCCACGACCACGGCCATCGTGACGAGCAAGAACCAGAACACGTGCATCTCCCCGGGAGCGGAATAGCTGTCCGGGTCAGATCGTGCCACGTGCCACCGACAGTCAGGGCTTTCCGCCAGGGACGGTACGCATCCGGCGCACCCGGCACCGGGACGCCGCGTGATCGCAAGAGGGCCTAAGGTCGCAGGCGGGCTACAGGAAGGAACCAGGCATGCGAAGCGGGGCGCTCAGGCTCGGGCGGCGGGAATTCGGGCCGCACGAACCGGTGATCATGGCCATCGTGAACCGGACTCCCGACTCCTTCTACGACCAGGGCGCGACGTTCCGGGACGAACCCGCGCTGTCCCGGGTCGAGCAGGCCGTCGCGGAGGGCGCCGCGATCATCGACATCGGCGGGGTGAAGGCCGGGCCCGGCGAGGAGGTCACCGCTCAGGAGGAGGCGCGCCGCACGGTCGGGTTCGTCGCCGAGGTGCGCCGCCGCCACCCCGACGTCGTGATCAGCGTGGACACCTGGCGGCACGACGTGGGCGAGGCGGTCTGCGAGGCCGGGGCCGACGTGCTGAACGACGCGTGGGGCGGTGTGGACCCGAAGCTGGCGGAGGTCGCCGCGCGCCACGGCGCGGGGCTCGTGTGCACCCACGCCGGTGGCGCCGAGCCCCGTACCCGGCCGCACCGGGTCGCGTACGACGACGTGATGGCGGACATCCTGCGGGTGACCGTGGGTCTCGCGGAGCGGGCCGTCGGGCTCGGGGTCAGGCCGGACGGGATCATGATCGACCCGGGGCACGACTTCGGGAAGAACACGCGGCACTCCCTGGAGGCGACGCGCCGGCTGGACGAGATGACAGCCACCGGCTGGCCGGTGCTGGTCTCGCTGTCCAACAAGGACTTCGTCGGGGAGACGCTCGACAGACCGGTGAAGGAACGGGTGATCGGCACACTCGCGACGACGGCCGTGTCGGCGTGGCTGGGGGCGCAGGTGTACCGGGTGCACGAGGTCGCCGAGACGCGGCAGGTCCTGGACATGGTGGCGTCCATCGCGGGCCACCGGCCCCCGGCGGTCGCACGGCGGGGGCTGGCGTAGCGGACCCCCGCAGGCCGCCTCCCGCCCCCGCCGGCACCCGCGCGTACGGGGACGGCGCCACTCCCCCGTACGCGCGAAGGGCCCTGGGGTCTTTCGTTTGGACCAGGCTGGATCAGGGAGCGGGGTCGGGTGCCGTGCGTCGCACGGCGGAGGAGGGAGTCGACGCGGAGCCTTGCCGACCGCCGACGACGCCCCGAG
This sequence comes from Streptomyces sp. NBC_01341, assembly GCF_035946055.1. Classification (NCBI taxonomy): domain Bacteria; kingdom Bacillati; phylum Actinomycetota; class Actinomycetes; order Kitasatosporales; family Streptomycetaceae; genus Streptomyces; species Streptomyces sp. NBC_01341. The sequence goes on from NZ_CP108364.1 coordinate 2,727,235, forward strand.
GCGCGGTGCCAGGACACGCGAGCCCAGCATGATCCGAACGAGAGGCCCTAGCGGCCCACTTCCTTGGTCACCAGCCTGACCGCCTCGTCCACGTCGTCCGTGATGTGGAACAGCATCAGGTCCCGCTCCGACGCCTTCCCGCCGGCGACGACCGTGTCCCGCAGCCAGTCGACGAGACCGCCCCAGTAGGCCGAGCCGAACAGGACGATCGGGAAGCGCGTCACCTTGCCCGTCTGGACCAGGGTCAGCGCCTCGAAGAGTTCGTCCAGCGTGCCGAGGCCGCCGGGCAGGACGACGAAGCCCTGGGCGTACTTCACGAACATCGTCTTGCGGACGAAGAAGTAGCGGAAGTTGACGCCGATGTCGACGTGCGGATTGAGCCCGGACTCGAACGGCAGCTCGATGCCGAGGCCCACGGAGACGCCCTTCGCGTCCCGCGCCCCCTTGTTCGCCGCCTCCATCGCCCCGGGTCCGCCGCCCGTGATGACCGCGAATCCGGCCTCGACCAGCGCCTTGCCGATCTGCACGCCCGCCTCGTAGTCCGGACTGCCCGCCGGGGTGCGGGCGGAGCCGAATACACTGATGGCACTGGGGAGTTCGGCCAGCGCGCCGAAGCCTTCCACGAACTCCGACTGGATGCGCATGACCCGCCAGGGGTCGGTGTGCACCCATTCGGAGTCGCCCTCCGAGTCCAGCAGTCGCTGGTCGGTCGTGCCGGGCTGAACCTGCTCCCTGCGTCGCAGCACAGGACCCGTCCGCTGTTCCTCGGGCTTCACCGCACCCTCGGGAATCTGCGCGCCCTCGGGGATCCGTGCGTCCTCCGGGTTGCCCATGACCTGCTCCCTCCGCCGACCTGCGATGTGCGTGTGTCGCTTCAGCGTAGATCGGCGGAGGTTACGCGCAGGGGAATGCCGTGGGTCAGCCGGTGAGCCAGGCGCGCAGGCGCTCCTCGCAGTGGGTGATCCGGTCGACCGCCACGTGCTCGTCGCGCTTGTGCGCGAACAGCGCGTCGCCGGGGCCGTAATTGACCGCGGGCACACCGAGGGCGCCGAAGCGGGACACGTCCGTCCAGCCGAACTTGGGCTGGGCCGTGCCGCCGACCGCGTCCATGAAGGCCTTGGCGGCGGGGTGCGAGAGACCGGGCATCGCGGCGCCGGAGTGGTCGTCGACGATGAACTCCGCGACGCCGCAGTCCTCGAAGACCTCCCGCACGTGCGCCTCCGCCTGCTCGGGGGTGAGGTCGGGGGCGTACCGGTAGTTGACGACGACGGTGCAGGAGTCGGGGATGACGTTGGTGGCGACGCCGCCCTCGATCCCCACGGCGTTGAGCCCCTCGTGGTACTCCAGGCCGTCGATGACCGGGCGGCGCGGTTCGTACGCGGCGAGCCTGGCCAGTACCGGCGCGGCGGCGTGGATGGCGTTGGACCCCATCCAGCTGCGTGCGGAGTGGGCGCGCTCCCCGGCGAGGCGCAGGTGCACCCGGACGGTGCCCTGGCAGCCGCCCTCGACCTGCGCGTCGGAGGGTTCCAGGAGGACGGCGAAGTCCGCGTCGAGCCAGTCGGGGTGCGCGTCGGCCACGTGTCCGAGGCCGTTGAGGTGGGCGGCCACCTCTTCGTTGTCGTAGAAGATGAAGGTGAGGTCCCGGTTGGGCTCGGGCACCGTCGCCGCGATCCGCAGCTGGACGGCGACGCCGGACTTCATGTCGGAGGTCCCGCATCCCCACAGCACGCCGTCGGCGTCGAGCCTGGACGGCACGTTGTCCGCGATCGGCACGGTGTCGATGTGCCCGGCCAGGACGACACGCTCACCCCGGCCGAGCCGCGTCCTCGCCACGACGTTGTTCCCGTGGCGGTCCACGGTCAGGTGCGGAAGGGTGCGCAGCGCCGCCTCGACGGCGTCGGCGAGGTCCTTCTCCTGCCCGCTGACCGACGGGAAGTCGACCAGCAGGGCCGTGAGCGCGGGACCGTCGAGTGAAAGGTCGAGCGTGTGTCCATCCATGGCCACGAGCCTAAGGGAATGGGTCTCGGCCCCGGTCGTACTCTCCAGTACGGTGGGGCCCGTGCCCACGACCACCACCTCGCCCCGCCGCCGCCGCAGCCGCCTCTACCGCGTCTCGGCGGCTCTCGTCGTGTTCTTCGCCGTCGCCTGCTACATGGCCCTGCAGTACCTCTCCGGCAACAAGGGATCGCCCCGTTGCACCGTCGGCCCGGCGGGCGGCGGCGAGGGACGTACCTACGAGCTGAGCCCGGAACAGGCCGCCAACGCCGCGACGGTCTCCGCCGTGGGCACCACGCGCGGCCTGCCGGAGCGCGCCGTGACCATCGCCCTGGCGACCGCGTTGCAGGAGTCCGCGCTGCGCAACATCGATCACGGCGACCGGGACTCCCTCGGGCTCTTCCAGCAGCGCCCTTCGCAGGGCTGGGGCACGCCGGCGCAAATCATGGACCCCGTCTACTCGTCGGGGAAGTTCTACGAGCACCTCGTCGACGTCCCGGGCTACTCGCGGCTGCCCCTGACCGTGGCGGCGCAGCGCGTGCAGAAGAGCGGCTTCCCGCAGGCGTACGCGAAGCACGAGCCGGACGCGGCGCTGCTGTCCGCCGCGCTGACCGGCCGGGAACCCGCCTCGCTGACCTGCTCCTCCTCCGCGGCCACCGTCCCGGGGCCGGGCGACGCGGCCGTGGTGCGCACCGATCTGGTGCGCGCTTTCGGGAAGGGTGTGCTGCCCCCCGCCTCCTCCTCCGCGGGCGCCGCCGCCGCGAGCACGGTCTCGGTGCCCGTGCCGGCCGAGGACGGCGGGGCCTCCCGGCGCGGCTGGGAGCTCGCCCACTGGGCGGTCGCGCGCGCCGACACCCTGCGGATCGACCAGGTCGCGTACGCGGGCCGGATCTGGACCGCCGACACGGGCTGGCGGACGGAACGTGAGGATTCGGGCTCCGAAAGCGTCCGGATGAGGCTCGCTCACTAGTACGCCCCATCCTCCGTACGGGCCGTCCGGCCTCCGCCCGCCCCTGTTCGCCGGCGTCTCCTCCACCACCTCTCCGGAAGGGGTGGTTCCCTTGCGGCACAAGAGAAGTGACGCTTCATCAGGGGTCGGCCGAATACACCGTTCGCCCGGGTTCCTCCGTTGCGGATTATCTGACGCATTGCGCAGTCTTTACCTCGGTGCCCCGCAACCTTCCCCGCCCCCGGACCTGTTGTTCAGTGCGTCCGATCACCGGACAGGCGGATGCCGCATCCGCCGGCAACCGTCGACGTCCCGCCGAAGGAGCAACATGTCCCTCCCCCTGACCCGCCGGATCGCCCGTGCCGCCCTGCTGATCGCCGCGGCGGCACCCGTGGTCGGCGCGGCCGGCGCCGCGAGCGCCGCGGGGCTTCCGCAGACCCCCGCACTCGGCGGCCTGACCTCGCTCGACGGCGCGGGCCTGAGCAGCACGCTGGACTCCACCTCGAAGCAGGGCTCCGAGGTCGCGAACGACACCGGCGGCAAGGTGGTCGGCACGACCCTCCCCGCCGCGGGCAAGTCCCTGCAGCAGGCCGGCTCCGTGGCCGAGGGCGAGCTGTCGGGCGACACCCTGCCGACGAAGAGCCTGCCGACCAAGGGCCTGCCGATCGGCTGATGAGCCGGTGTGCGCCCCGCACGGGCGCGCGAAGGGGCCTCGGGAGTGCGCACTCCCGAGGCCCCTCGGCGTTTCTCCCGCTGTCAGGCGAGCCGCTCGGCCGCCGCGTCCACACGCTCGTCCGAGGCGGTCAGCGCCACCCGCACGAAGTGGTCACCGGCGGGGCCGTAGAAGTCGCCCGGCGCGACCAGGATGCCGAGTCCGGCGAGGTACGCCACGGTGTCCCAGCACGGCTCGTCACGGGTGGCCCACAGGTAGAGGCTGGCCTCGCTGTGCTCGATCCGGAAGCCGTGGGCCTCCAGCGCCGCCCGCAGGACCGTGCGCCGCCGCGCGTACCGCGCCCGCTGCTGCGTCACGTGCTCGTCGTCGCCGAGCGCCGCGACCGTCGCCGCCTGGACCGGCGCCGGGGTCATCATCCCGCCGTGCTTGCGGATCTGGAGCAGCTCGTGCAGGACGCCCGCGTCCCCCGCGACGAAGGCCGCCCGGTACCCGGCGAGGTTGGAGCGCTTGGACAGCGAGTGGACGGCGACGACACCCTCGTACGTCCCGCCGCAGACGTCCGTGTGCAGCACGGAGACGGGCTCGGCCTCCCAGCCGAGCTCCAGGTAGCACTCGTCGCTGAAGACCAGCACCCCGTGCTCCCGCGCCCAGGCCACGATCCGGATCAGCTCGTCCTTCGGCAGGACCCGGCCGGTGGGGTTGGAGGGGGAGTTGAGCCAGAGGAGCTTCAGCCCTTCCGGGTCCAGCTCCGTCGGGTCGTCGTAGACGACGGGCTCGGCGCCGCAGAGCCGCGCGCCGACCTCGTACGTCGGGTAGGCGAGCCGCGGGTAGGCGACCTTGTCGCCCGCGCCGAGGCCCAGCTGGGTCGGGAGCCAGGCGACCAGTTCCTTGGAGCCGACGACCGGCAGCACGTTCTCGTGTGCCACGCCGACCGCGCCGAGCCTGCGCCCCGCCCAGCCGGTGAGGGCGTCACGCAGCGCCTCGGTGCCCCACACCGTCGGATAGCCGGGGCTGTCCGCGGCGGCCGTCAGCGCCGCCTGGATCAGCTCGGGCACCGGGTCGACCGGGGTGCCGACCGACAGGTCCACGATGCCGTCCGGGTGGGCGCCGGCCGTCGACTTGTACGGCGCGAGCTTGTCCCAGGGGAACACCGGGAGGCGGGAGGAGACGGGGACTGCTGCGGACACGGAACTCTGCTTTCTGGTACGTGGCATGGCTGCCGGAAAACACCTCGGTCCCGCACGGTGACGAGCCGTACGGGACCGGGCGGCGCTCGTGCGGCCGTCGCTACTGGTTCTGCGGCGGCAGCGCGGCGATGAACGCGTGGTCGCGCTCGATGAGGCCCAGCTTGGAGGCGCCACCCGGGGAGCCGAGGTCGTCGAAGAACTCGACGTTCGCCTTGTAGTAGTCCTTCCACTCCTCCGGGGTGTCGTCCTCGTAGAAGATGGCCTCGACCGGGCAGACCGGCTCACAGGCTCCGCAGTCGACGCACTCGTCCGGATGGATGTACAAGGACCTGGAGCCCTCGTAGATGCAGTCGACGGGGCACTCTTCGATGCAGGCCTTGTCCTTCACGTCGACACAAGGCTGCGCGATGACGTAGGTCACGCTGTCGTTCCTCCTCGGTAGGGCGTTGGCTCTCGCGCGGGAGCGCGGCGTCGTCGATGCCCGCCCCTAGTATCTCCGTTCCGGGGCACGATCCGAACAGGAGGGGCGTACAGAGCTGTGGAATTCACCATCGGCGGACAACTCGAGGTTCGCATGACGCCTGCTGACGTGGGCAAACGCGTGTCCGTGCGGCGCGTCGCCGAAGCCCCCGCCGAGGGTGCCAGGTTCACCGATACGGTAGGTGTTCTCACATCGTGGGATGACGGCGTGCTGTCGGTCACGACGAAGCACGGCCGGATTGTCCGCATTCCGGAAGCTTCTCTGGTGGCGGGCAAGATCGTGCCCCCGGCCCCGGCCCGCCGCCGTGGACCGGCCGCCTCCTTCGGGGAACTCGCCCTGGCCACCGCACGCGCCTGGCAGCCGGTGGAGAGCGAAGCTCTCGGCGCGTGGCGGCTGCGCGCGGCGGGCGGCTTCACCCGCCGCGCCAACTCCGTACTCCCGCTCGGGGATCCGGGGCTCCCCCTCGGCGAGGCCCTGGAGCGCGTGAAGGCCTGGTACGCGGCCCGGGACCTGCCCGCGTACGTCCAGGCCGCCACGGGTGCCGAGGGGACGCAGGAGCGGCTGTGCGCGGATCTGGAGGACCACGGGTGGCGGCGCGAGGTGTCGGCCGAGGTGCGGATCGCGGCGCTGGCACCCGTGGGCGACCTGGACGCGGACGTCTCCGCCGTGCGGTTGGCCCGGGAGACGGACGCCGCGTGGCTCTCCCGCTACCAGCGCTTCGAGACCCCGGGGCCTCACGTGCTGGAGGTGCTGGGGAGCGGGCCCTCGGTATGGTTCGCCTCCGTACCGGGCGAGGACGCGGACGGCGTGCCCGCCGCGATCGGCCGGTGTGTGGTGGACGGCCGCTGGGCGGGCTTCATGGCCGTCGAGGTGGGCCCGGAGTACCGGCGGCGCGGTCTGGCGACGGCCGTCATGGCGGCGCTGGCGCGCGCGGCACTCGACGAGGGCGCCTCGGCCGCGTGGCTGCAGGTGGAGGCGGACAATGAGGGGGCCCGCGCGCTGTACGACGGCATGGGCTTCGCGACCCACCACCTCTACCACCACTTCCGGCCCGCGTAGCGGGGACAGCAGCAGGGGTACGTGTGCACATGAACGCTCAGGATTCCGGCCGCGCCGAACGCAGGCGACGGTTCGCCGAGGAGGCGCGCGCCGAGCGCCCGGACCTCGCCCTGCTCTGCCTGCTGCTGGGGGCGGAGGCGTACACGGCACCCGGTCCGGCCGGGGAGAGCGATCCGCACGGCGTCGACGCCGCGCAGATCGAACTCGACCGGCTGGCCGGCCTCCTCCCCTACGGAGCTCGTGACGCCCGCGCCTGGGCGTCCTCCCTCGCGGAACTGCTCGGCGGGCGCTGCGGGTTCACGGGATCGCCCCCGGACTACCAGCGGCTCGACTCCTCGCTGCTCCAGCAGGTGCTCAGGCGCCGCAGGGGGCTGCCCATCCTGCTCTCCGTGGTCTGGATCGAGGTCGCGCGGCGGGCCGGCGCACCCGTGTACGGGGTCGCCCTCCCGGGTCACTACGTCGTCGGTTTCGGCGACCCGGCGGAGCGCGTGCTGGCCGACCCCTTCGCCGGTGGCGTCCCGTTGAGCGGCGAGGACGCCGAACTGCTGGTGACCGGTGCGACGGGAGCGGCGCCGGAGCCGTCGATGCTGGTGCCCGCCAGGCCCCTGGAGACGGTGCTGCGCATCCTGAACAACGTGCGGGCCTGGGCGTCGGCCCGCCCCGAGCGCACCGACGTGGCGCTGTGGGCGCTCGAACTCTCCCTGCTGCTGCCGTCGCACCCCGCCAGGCTCCGCTACGAGCGGGCCCAGCTCCTCGTGCAGCGGGGTGAGTTCATGCGCGGGGCGGCTGAGATGGACGAGTACGCGGAGATCGTCGACGGTATCGAGCCGACGGCGGCCGAGGCCATCCGCCACCGCGCCCAGGCCGCCAGGGCATTGCTGAACTGACCTCGGTCTCCGGCCCGTGCCCGCACGACCCCGCACCGGTCAGTCGGTGTCGGCCGCACTTTCCCGGACGGTCCGGACGTGAACGGGCTCGCCCTCGTCCGGGGTCACCGACCGCGCCGCGGATGCGGCCGGGCCGGGAGCGGTGGCGGCGCCGGACGCGCCGTCCTCTCTCATGGCCCGGGTCTCGCTCTTGAGGATGCGCAGCGACTGTCCCATCGCTCGCGCGGTGTCCGGAAGCCTCTTCGAGGCGAACAGCGCTATGACGACGATCGCCACGATCAGCAGGTGCCAAGGCTCCAGCCCGTTACGCAGCACTTTCGGCCCGCCTTTCTGTTTCACACTTATGAGCGCATCAGGTGCGCGCATTCATAAGATTACTGCACCATGCAACTATGCATTCGGGCGATGGTGCCCTCATGCCGGTGGCCGGGCGGCGGGAGGCGGTCAGCCGAAAGAACCGGGACGCGCGGGGCGATGCCGCCTTCATCACCGGTGCATCAGTGGTGCACACACGGCCGGCCCGGGCCGAGCACGGGGTACCCGCCGAAGATGACGGCGGCATGCCGGGCCGGGGCCCCCGTGCCGTTCAGAGCACGCAGAACTCGTGGCCTTCCGGATCGGCCATCATCACGTGGTCCGGACGCCCCCGCAGTTCGTACTCCTGGAGCACGGTCCCGCCGGCGGCCTCCAGCTTCGCGACCGTCTCGGCCACACGCGGCCACCGTGTCTCCCACGGGGTCTCGCGTCCGCCACCCGCCTGAACGTCGAGGTGCAGGCGGTTCTTCGCCGTCTTCGGTTCGGGCACCTTCATGAAGGACAGGCTCGGCCCGGTGCCGTCCGGGTCGGACAGATACGCGCCGTCGTTCCACTCGTCCTCCGGGACGTCGTGGTGCACGAACCACTCCTCCCAGCTCGCGAATCCGGCCGGCGGGGGTTTCCGCGCATAGCCGAGGGCCAGCGCCCAGAACTCCGCGAGCGCTGCCGGGTCCGCGCAGTCGATCGTCAGACTCCACTCGGTGGACACAGGTCCCCTCCCTTTCGGACGGTCCTCTTCGCGAGACGGTACGGACATGGTCGCGCCCCGGCGCCGTCAGGGACCCGGACGCGCCCCGACCAGGTCCGGAACCGCGGCCGCTCCCGCCCGGAGGTCCGGGCGGGAGCGGCCGGCGGGTGCGGCTGCCGGGATCAGCCCTCGCCGCTCAGATCGATCGTGACGGTCCGCTCCGCCTCTGTCTTGCCGAGCAGTGCGCCCTGCATGGCCTGGGCGACGTCGTCCGGGCCGACCTGGTGCTGCTTGCCGTCGGCCTTGGTGATCATCACGCCGTCGAAGACACCGTCCAGCAGCGTCTCGATGGCCTTCTTGTCGTAGACCTCGACCAGCCTGCCGTCGACCGGCTTCATGGACAGGATCTGCGGCAGGGACCTGGCGGGACCGAAGTCGATCTTCTTGGGTCCGGCGTGGATCGTCACCAGCCCGGACATCGCGGGCTCCGCGAACTCCTTCATCGCCCGGTCCAGTTCGGCCTGGCTGATGGTGGGCTCGGTCGCCGCGACGGGCAGTTCGACGACGGCCGCCTTGCCGGTCTGGACCTGGGCGCGGTAGGCGTCGCGTACCGAGACCATCGACCGGTTGACGTCGAGGGACTTACCCGCCTTGCCGGGCACGGCGACGGCCTTGTTCGGCTCGAACTTGATCGTGCCGTCGTTGGCCGAGCCGGAGACGCCCGCCAGGTCGGTGAGGGCGACTCCGAGCTTCTCCTCGTCGACTGGGATCACCGGGTCGGCGGGGCGTGCCCCGCCGAACAGGGAGCCGATCACGGAGACCGGGTTGTAGTCGCTGCCGGCGGCGCCACGGACGGTCTCCTGGCTGTCCAGGGTGAGACCCGCCTTGTCCGGGGCGAGTTCCTCCTCCTTGCCGTCCACGGACAGCTTGAGAGGTGCCTGGGCGCGCTTGCCGAAGGCGGCTTCCAGCTTGGTGACCGCCTCCTCCTTCGTGCCGCCGCCGATGTCGACGCCGAGCACCGTGGTGCCCTTGGGCACCTCGGAGTGGTTCATCAGCAGCCCGGCTCCGTAGGCCACGCCGAGCAGCACGAAGACGGCCGCACCCAGGAGCACCGGCTTGGAGCGGCCCTTCCTGGCGGGCGGCGCGGGCTTCGGAGCGGGCCGGGGCGCGGGCACGTGCGCGCCCGGGTCGGCCGGCCCGCCGCCTTGGGGGCCCTCGGGGGGCCGGACCGCGCCGGGACCGCCGGGGAACGCCGGGCGCGACGCCGAGGGGATGACGGGGATGCCGCTGGTGAGTGTGTCACCCGACACGTTTCCGCCGGGCACCTGGCCGAGGCCGGGCACCGGGGTCTGCGGGGTGAGGATCGCGGTGTCGTCGGACATCCGCGGCGGCGCCCCGCCGGGACCGCCGGGACGACCGCCGACCGGCCCACCGGGGCGACCGCCCACCGGACCGCCGGGGCCGGCAGGTCCGCCCGCGGGGCCGCCGGGGAAGTTGTCGAGGTTGGGCGTGAGGGAGGAACTCCCCGTCACCGGACCGGTGGTGGGACCGGACGGGCCGGGGCCGCCCGGCTGTCGCACACCGGGGCCGGGTGTGGTCAGCGGGCCGCCGGGGCCGCCCGCGCCGAACCCGTCGAGAGCGCTGCCGCCCTGCCCTGCGCCCGGCTGCTGCGGACCGTCCGAGAAATACGGCGAGTCCACGCGGGGCGGAGTCGGCGCGGGGCCGGGGCCCCGGCCCGCACCCGAAGGATCACCGGAGGCGGGGCCTCCGGGGCCCGGGCCGGGCGCTCCCGGTGGCGGGGTGGCGGACGCCGTCCCCTGAGGCGGGGTCGGAGCCTTGCGCGGCGCGAACCAGTCGCTGCCGCTCTTCTCCCGGGCCGGCTTCTCGGCCGGGGTCTCGGCGGCCGGGGCGCCGTCACGGGTCTCGGCCCCGGGTCCGGGCACCGCTCCGCCGGAGGACGGCGCGGATGCGCCGGGCTTGGGCGTGCTGCCGGCCCGCTCGCCGGCCGGAGCTCCGCCCGATGCGTCCGTCTCACTCATCGGTGTACGCATCACGACAGGCGGGATCGGACGCGAACCGGGGATGTTGATCCGGATGCGCGTCGTCAGCGTCGTCTCTGTTCTGGGCTCCTCGGGCTGAGGCGGATCCGCAGGCTCCGGAGTGTCGTCCGGCCCGTTCTGTGACGGGTGCAGCGACGGATACTGGCGTGATCCGTACGGCGGCGTACCCGACGGGTACGCGGCTCCGCCGCGCCCCTGGGGGCCGGAGGACGAACTGTCAGTTTCACGACTCAAAGCAGGTTCTCCCGATTGGCTCCGCCGCCCGTACTTCCCCCATGCCGCAGGCCAGGGGACGGCTCGGCGCGCGCACCACCATACTGGCCGCCACCGTAAGACTCTCCGCGCGCGGGTGAAACAAGGATGCACCCATCACCCGGCGGGGGAGCAATCCGGAGGCGGACATACCACATCATGTGCCAGGTCCGCCGGTGTTGTTGGCCGGAAATGGCAGCCGCGACATCGTGGCACACATCACAGCGACCGCCATTCCGCCGAGCAGGAAGAGCGCCAGGCCGATCTCCTCGCCGAAGACGTAGTCGCCCTCGGGACGCCCGCCCAGCAGCAGGACGACGGAGATGAACCAGCCCACCGCCGGCACCAGGGCGCCGAGCTGTGTCCCGGTCAGCACCCGGCCGCCGTAGAACAGTCCGGCCGACGCGGCGAGGGCGAGCAGCAACCCGCCCGGGAACACGGCTGCCTGGACGAGGGTGCCCGCGAGTCCCACGGCCGCTCCCAGGATCACCAGGCCGACGTAGAGCGGGATCCGCGCCGGGTTGGGCGGCGCGGCGAGACCGGTGGGCGCCGGGCTTCTCGGCGGGGCGTTGGTGCGCGGCGACTCCGACGAGGCTCGGGGCCTCTGCCTGCTGCTCATGCCTGTGCTCCCGGTGCGAGGGCCGCGTCCGGCACGCCCGCGAAGAGGTCGTGCTCCCTGCCCCCATCCTGGCCGCCGTGGACCCCGCGCACCAACTGGTAGTACTCGGTCGTGAAGACGGGCTGCCCGAGGTCGTTCGAGAGGGCGAAGAAGGGCCCGTCCACGGCGATCTGCGTCGCGTGCGCCCGCATGGCCGCGGTCTTCGCCTCGGCGTACGCGGAGCCGTCGATCTCCGTCGTGATCTCCGCGTCGTCCACGACACCGGGTACGTCGTCGATCGCGGCGATCCCCGGGAAGGCGTCGGGCCGCGTCTCACGGAGCCTGGCGAACAGTTCCTCGGCCACCGGCCGCGGCACCCTGTTCCAGTAGATCTTGGCAATGGTGTGCGGGGCGCCGGAACCGGCGTCGTGGGCGGGATCGGCCGCCAGTTCCGCCGCCCGCATCGCGACGCGGTGCGCCTGGATGTGGTCGGGGTGGCCGTAGCCGCCGTCGGGGTCGTACGTGACGAGGACCTGGGGGCGCAGGGAGCGGATCACTCCGACGAGGGAGCCGGCCGCCTCGTCGGGGTCGGCGGCCCAGAAGGCGCCGGGGCGGTGGTTCTGCTCGGTGCCCATCATTCCGGAGTCGCGGTAGCGTCCCGGGCCGCCGAGGTAGCGGTGGTCGGTGACGCCGAGCTCCCTCATCGCGGCGGCGAGTTCGCCGGTGCGGTGGGCGCCCAGGCCGCCGTCACGGTCCGCGGCCAGGTGCGCGAGGTCCGGCGGGATGACCTCGCCCTCCTCGCCGAGGGTGCACGTCACCAGGGCGACGTGGGCGCCCTCGGCCGCGTACCTGGCCATGGTGGCGCCGTTGTTGATCGACTCGTCGTCGGGGTGCGCGTGCACGAGGAGCAGACGGCGGCGGGGAAGGTCCTTCATGGGACCACCCTACGAGCCGCCCGCCCCCCGGGCCGAACGCCCCACGGGTTCGGGGGCGCACCGCACACCGGTCAGAACTTGATGCCCCCGATCATTCCTGCCACGTTCGACGTCACCTCCGAGATGGTCGGTGCGATCGACGAGCTCGCCAGGTAGAACCCGAGCAACATGCAGACCACCGCGTGTCCGCCCTTCAGTCCGGATTTCCGGATGAGCAGGAAGACGACGATCGCCAGCAGCACCACCGCCGAAATCGAGAGTGCCACGGCGGTTCACCTCCATCAGTACGGTCGGGACAGGCAGCACACATGGAGCCAGCAGGTTCATACCCACCGAGCGCTACGGATCATAACTATCCGTGCCGACGCATTGATCGGGGCACAGCAGCACGAGGGGCGCACGGACCGCCCGGCGAGGGCTAGGTTCGAGGCCATGACCTCGCAGAAGCTGTCTTTTCCCCGCCAGCACGCCCGGACCCAGAGGTTCACTCTCGGCGCACCGCGGGCGTTCACCGTCTCACCGGATGGGACGCGGGTGCTGTTCCTCAGGTCGGCGTCCGGCACCGACCGGGCTAACCGGCTCATGGTCCTGGACACGGGGACGGGCGAGGAGCGGGTCGCCGCCGATCCCGCCGCCCTGCTCGGCGGTTCGGCGGAGAAGCTGTCACCGCAGGAGAGGGCCCGCCGCGAGCGGACCAGGGAGGGCTCGGCGGGCATCGTGGGCTACGCCGTCGACGACGCGGCCGAGTTGGCCGCCTTCACGCTCTCCGGAAGGGCGTACGTCGCGGAGTTGAGGGCCGGCACGGCGCGCGCCCTGCCGGTACCGGGCCCGGTGATCGATCCGCGGCCCTCCCCCGACGGCCGTCACGTCGCCTACGTCGTGCGGGGCGCGCTGCGCGTGGTCGGCGCGGAGGGCGAGCGTGACCGCGTGGTCGCCGAGCCGGAGGACGCGAACACCTCGTACGGCCTCGCGGAGTTCGTCGCGGCCGAGGAGATGAGCCGCTACCGGGGTTTCTGGTGGTCGCCCGGCTCGGACCGCCTGCTGGTCGCCCGGGTCGACGACAGCGCCGTCCAGCGGTGGTGGATCGCCGATCCGGCGCACCCCGGCAGCAAGCCCGCCGAGGTCGGCTATCCGGCGGCCGGGACGGCCAACGCCGCGGTGACGCTGTTCGTGACGGACCTGGACGGAAACCGCACGGAGGTCGTGTGGGACCGCTCGCGCTTCCCCTACCTGGCACGCGTGCACTGGTCCACGAACGGGGCGCCGCTGCTTCTCGTGCAGGCGCGCGACCAGCGCAGCCAGCTGCATCTCGCCGTCGACCCGGAGAGCGGCGCCACGCGCACGGTGCACGTCGACGAGGACGACATCTGGCTTGATCTTTTCGCCGGGGTGCCCGCGTGGGCCCCGGACGGCCGACTGGTGAGGATCACCGACGAGGGCGGCGCCCGGGTGCTCTCGGTCGGCGACAGACTGCTGACCGGGGACCGGCTGCACATCCAGGCCGTGCTGGACATCGGCGAGTCGGACATTCTGGTCCAGGCGACGGCCGGGGAGAGCGCGGCGGACCCGGAGACCGGGCAGAGCCATGTGTACCGGGTCAACGAACTGGGCGTCGAGCGTGTGAGCGAGGGCGCCGGGGTGCACTCCGCGGTGCGCTCGGGCAGGGTGACGGTGCTGGTGTCCGCCTCCCTGGAGCACCCCGGGACGGCGGTACAGGTGCTGGGTGACGGCAGGCGGATCGCCACCGTGGCGAATCTCGCCCAGGAACCGGTCCTCACCGCCCGGGTGCACCTGACGGAAGGGGGCGCACGGCGCATCCCGTGCGCCGTGCTGCTCCCCTCCGGGTACACGGAATCCGACGGTCCGCTTCCGGTGCTGATGGATCCGTACGGCGGCCCCCACGGGCGGCGGGTCGTCGCCGCTCACAACCCGCACCTCACGTCCCAGTGGTTCGCCGACCAGGGTTTCGCCGTGGTCGTGGCGGACGGCCGGGGCGCGCCCGGACGCTCCCCCGGCTGGGAGAAGGCCGTCAGGGACGACTTCACCCTCACCCTGGACGACCAGATCGAGGCGCTGCACGCACTGGCGGAGCGCTTCCCGCTGGACCTGTCGAAGGTCGCCGTGCGCGGCTGGTCGTTCGGCGGCTACCTCTCCGCGCTCGCGGTGCTGCGGCGCCCCGACGTGTTCCACGCGGCCGTCGTCGGAGCCCCGGTGGCGGACTGGCGGCTGTACGACACCCACTACACCGAGCGCTGCCTCGGCGACCCCGCGGCACAGCCGGAGGTGTACGCCCACAGCTCGCTGGTGACCGACGAGGGACTCTCCGAGCCGGCCGGTCAGGCACGGCCGATGATGATCGTGCACGGCCTCGCTGACGACAACGTGGTGGTGGCCCACGCCCTGCGGCTCTCCTCCGCCCTGCTCTCGGCCGGCCGGCCGCACGAGGTGCTGCCGCTGAGCGGGGTGACGCACATGACGCCGCAGGAGCAGGTCGCCGAGAACCTGCTCCTGCTCCAGGTGGACTTCCTCAGGCGTTCGCTGGGGCTGCCCCGGGCGTAGGGCACGGCGGCCGGGGGTACTTCACCAGCCCGGCGGCGGCGAGGCGGGCGGTGGCGGGTTGCCGGACCCGCCGCCGGTCTGCGGATAGCCGTAGCCGGGACTGCCGGCCGATGGGTAGCCGTGACCCTGCGGCCCGCTCTGCGGATAGCCGTAGCCGGGTGTCCCTCCCGGCGGGTAGCCGTAGCCCTGCGCCCCGCTCTGCGGATAGCCGTAGCCGCCGTACCCCTGGTTCCGGCCGTCGGCGTCCTGTGGGCCCCGGCGTGCGAGGACCAGCAGGGCCGTCGCCCCGGTGAGGAGGAGCAGGACCGAGGTGAGCACGATGAGCTGCTGCTCCGCCCCCAGGTCGCCGAAGCGGTCCGTCATCCGGTGGTGGAAGGCCCGGGCGGTCCCGGTGACGCCCGACAGCAGGAGGAACGCCGCGAGGATCATGCCGAGGGGCCGGGCGTGGACGGCACGGAAGAGCGCGGTCCACGCCACCACGAGGCAGAGCACCGCGAGCACCGAGCTGCTCCAGCCGGGCGGAGCGGCGGTCAGCCCGGTCTGGATGACGCGTCCGCCGATGAACCAGTCGGGATAGAGCGCGGAGGGCAGCGTGAAGAACTGGCGCACCTCCCAGGCGATCAGGACGGCCCCCGAGATGCCGAGCGCCAGGAACGCGGCGACGCCGGCCCCCTGGCCCGGCCCGGTCGGCAACGGCTCGTAGGGGTCGGCGGGCTGCCTGCGGCCGGCCGCGCCGGTGACGATCAGCGCGAGCCCGGCGGCGAGCGCGACGAAGGTCCCGATGAGGGCGCGGGTGCGCAGCTCGTCGCCGTACCGCTGGTCCATCCAGGACGCGCCGATGATCCAGACACCGGGGAGGCGGAGCGCGAAGGTGACGATGCCGGTGGTGACCAGCGTGGAGGCCGCCACCGGGGAGCGCAGCGCGGCGATCAGCGCGACGACGTAGACGAGGAACAGTGCCGGATCGGCCTGCAGAGTGGCGGGCAGCCCCTCCGGCCGGGCGTCGATATAACCCGCCCAGTAGCGCAGCAGGTCCAGCGGCTCCCCGACGGCCCGGAGGTCCCGCACGATCCAGCCGCCGACCGTGGCCGCGAGCACGGCAAGCAGCACGGCTCCGGTGATTCTGGCTCCCCGCGTGAGTATCACCCCGCGATACTCCTCCGCGGCCCGCGGACGGACAAGGGGGCCTGTGGGGCGGGGCGGGCACAGGTAACCGGCCGGGGCGACACGATGGACGCCCCGGCCGGTTCACGGCACCCGCACGGCCGTACGTTCTCCATGGTGGAGCGTTCGTATATCGGAGCCGCGACGGTCAAGTTGCCTGCGTGTTAACGAGCATGAGGGTCGTTCATCACTCTTTGTCCTCCCGGGACCCGGGCTCTCCGGGCTCTGCTGGGTCTGCGGGGTCTACCCGCTCTCCGGGCTCCGCCGGGTCTGCGGGGGCACCCGTTCCCCGGTCCCCCTTGTCCAGGGACGGCGGCGCGTCCGCGGGCTCCGGCGTCTCCAGGAGGCCCTCCGTCGGCACCACCTGCTTCTCCTCGGCGAAGTGACAGGCCGAGTCGTGCCGCGCCGGTGTCTCCGTGTCCCGGAAGACCGCGGGCACCGCCAGCAGCGGCACCTCCAGCTCGCACCGTTCCTGCGCCTTCCAGCACCGGGTGCGGAACCGGCAGCCGGACGGGATGTTCGCGGGGGACGGCACGTCGCCGTGGAGGATGATCCGCTCGCGGTGGGCACGCGCCGTCGGGTCGGGCACCGGCACGGCGGAGAGCAGCGCCTGGGTGTAGGGGTGCGTGGGGTGGTCGTAGATCTCCGCGTCCGTGCCGACCTCGACGATCCGCCCGAGGTACATGACGCCGACCCGGTCCGAGATGTGCCGCACGATCGAGAGGTCGTGTGCGATGAAGATGAAGCTCAGACCGAGGTCGGCCTGCAGCCGGTCCAGCAGGTTCACGACCTGGGCCTGCACGGAGACGTCGAGCGCCGAGACCGGCTCGTCCGCCACGATGATCTCGGGGTTGAGGGCGAGACCGCGGGCGATGCCGATGCGCTGGCGCTGACCGCCGGAGAACTGGTGCGGATAGCGGTTGATGTACTCCGGGTTCAGCCCGACGACGTCCAGCAGGTCCTGCACCTTCTGCCGGCGGCTCCCCTTGGGCGCCACCTCGGGGTGGATCTCGTACGGTTCGCCGATGATGTCGCCGACCGTCATGCGCGGGTTCAGCGAGGTGTACGGGTCCTGGAACACCATCTGGATGTTGCGGCGCACGGCCTTCAGGGCGCGGCCGGACAGCTTGGTGATGTCGTCGCCCTTGTAGCGGATGACGCCCCCGGTCGGCGGCTCTAGGTGGACCAGCATCTTGGCGACGGTCGACTTGCCGCAGCCGGACTCCCCCACGATGCCGAGCGTCTCGCCCGCCGCCAGGTCGAAGTCCACGCCGTCGACGGCCTTGACCGCGCCGATCTGCTTCTGGAAGAGGATGCCTCTGGTCAGCGGGTAGTGCTTGACCAGGCCACGCACCTCCAGGATCGGGTCGCCCTCGGCGAACGGCCGCCCGCGGTCGGCGTCCCGCGCCTCGGAGAGCAGTGTGGAGCCTCCCGCGGATCCCCCGCGCCCCGTGTCCTCAGCGTGCATCGAGCGTCTCCTTCCAGAAGTGGCAGGCGCTCCGGCGTTCCTCGTCCACGGTGTAGAGCGGCGGGACGTCCGTGCGGCACACGGCCTGGGCCATCGGGCAGCGCGGGTGGAAGGCGCAGCCGGACGGGATGCGCAGCAGGTTCGGCGGCAGGCCCTTGATCGCGTAGAGCTCCTGGCCCTTCTGGTCCAGCCGCGGGATGGAGCGGAGGAGGCCCTTGGTGTACGGGTGCGCGGGGGCCTTGTAGATCTCGTGGACGGGGGACGTCTCGACGATCCGGCCCGCGTACATCACCGCGATCTTGTCCGCGACGTCGGCGACCACGCCCAGGTCGTGGGTGATGAGGATGAGCCCCATGTTGAGCTCGCGCTGGAGTTCCGCGAGGAGGTCCATGACCTGCGCCTGGACGGTCACGTCGAGCGCGGTGGTCGGTTCGTCGGCGATGATCAGCGAGGGCTCCAGCGCCATCGCCATCGCGATCATGATGCGCTGGCGCATACCGCCGGAGAACTGGTGCGGGAAGTCACCGACGCGTTGCCGGGCGGCGGGGATGCGCACCCGGTCCATCAGCTCGATGGCCTTGGCCTTGGCGTCCCCCCGGGACATCCCGCGGTGCACGACGAACATCTCGCCGAGCTGCTGCCCGACGCTGAGCACGGGGTTCAGTGAGGAGAGGGCGTCCTGGAAGATCATGGCCATCTCCTGGCCGCGGATCCGGCGCCGCTCCTCCTTCTTGAGCTTCAGCAGGTCGCGGTCCTTGAAGAGGATCTCTCCCCCGCTGATCTTGCCGGGCGGCATGTCGAGGATGCCCATGACCGCCTGGGCGGTGACCGACTTCCCGGAACCGGACTCGCCCAGCACCGCGAGCGTCTCGCCCTCGGCCACGGAGTAGTTGACCCCGTTGACGGCCTTGGCCACCCCGTCCCGGGTGTGGAACTCCACGTGCAGATCGCGCACTTCGAGCAACATGGCAGCGGGCTCCTCAGCGCAGCTTGGGGTCCAGGGCGTCGCGCACCGCGTCGCCGAGCATGATGAACGCGAGCACCGTGATCGCCAGCGCCCCGGCGGGCCACAGCAGCATGTGCGGCGCGTTGCGGATGTACGGGGACGCGGCGGAGATGTCGATGCCCCAGGAGACGGCGGGCGGTTTCAGGCCGACACCGAGGTACGAGAGCGTCGCCTCCAGCGAGATGTACGTCCCGAGGGCGATGGTCGCGACGACGATGACGGGGGCGACGGCGTTGGGCGTGATGTGCCGCAGGAGCATCCGCGAGTTGGAGGCGCCCAGTGCCCGTGCCGCCTGGACGTAGTCGTTCTGTTTCGCGGTGATGACCGAGCCGCGCGCGATGCGCGCGATCTGGGGCCAGCCCAGCAGGATGATGAAGCCGACCACCGGCCAGACCGTGGAGCTGGTCACCACGGAGAGGAAGACCAGGCCTCCGAGGATCACCGGGATACCGAAGAAGATGTCGGTGAGGCGGGAGAGGAGCGCGTCCCACTTGCCTCCGTAGAAGCCGGCCAGGCCGCCCAGGATGCCGCCCAGCAGTGAGACGCCGACGGTGGAGCAGACACCGACCGTGACCGAGGTGCGGGCGCCGTAGACGGTGCGTGTGTAGACGTCGCAGCCCTGACCGTCGAAGCCGAAGGGGTGGCCGGGCTGGGACCCTTCCTGGGCCTTGCTCAGGTCGCAGTCCAGCGGGTCCATGTCGGTGATCGCCCACGGCCAGATGGAGATGACCACCAGGAAGAGGATGATCAGCGCGGAGATGATGAAGACCGGGTTGCGGCGCAGGTCGCGCCAGGCGTCGGACCACAGGCTGCGCGGCTTTTCGGCGGGCCCGGCGTCGTCGGGGCCGCCAGGACTCTTCTCCAGCGTGGAGCCCTCGTCCATGGCGAGGTCCATCGCTCCGCCCGCACCGGCCCCCGCGATCGCCCTGTCCCCGGAGATCGGCCCCTCCCCCGACGTGTCTTCCCACGGCTTCTGCTCAGGCATAGCGGATCCTCGGGTCGAGTACGGCGTACAGGAGGTCGACGATCAGGTTCGCCGCCAGGAAGACCAGGACCAGGACGGTGACGAATCCGACGACGGTCTGGGAGCTCTGGCGCAGGATGCCCTGGTAGAGCTGGTACCCGACCCCGTGGATGTTGAAGATGCGCTCGGTGACGATCGCTCCGCCCATCAGGGCGCCCACGTCGGTGCCGATGAAGGTGACGACCGGGATGAGCGAGTTGCGCAGCAGGTGCCGCACGATCACCCGCCGGCGTGGCAGGCCCTTGGCCACCGCGGTACGGACGTAGTCGGCGCGGGCGTTCTCGGCGATCGACGTCCGGGTGAGCCGGGTGACGTAGGCGAGGGAGACCGAGGCCAGGACGAGGCCGGGCACGATGAGTTCGTCGAGCGGCGCTTCCGACGAGACGGACGGCTTGATGATGCCCCACTCCACACCGAGGAGGAGCTGGAGCAGCAGGCCGGTGACGAACGTCGGTACGGCGATGACGACCAGCGTCAGGATCAGCACCCCGGTGTCGATGGGCCGGCCGCGGTGCAGTCCGGTCACGACGCCGAGGCTGATGCCGATGACGATCTCGAAGACGATCGCGACGATGGTGAGCCTGATGGTGACGGGGAAGGCCTCACCCATCAGGTCGATGACCTTGTCCCCGTTGAAGGCGGTCCCGAAGTCACCGGTGAAGATGTTGCCCAGGTAGGTCAGGTACTGCTGCCAGGCGGGCTTGTCGAGGCCGAACTCGGAGGCCAGCCGGGCGGCGGTGGCGGGGTCGCAGCGGCGCTCGCCGCAGAGCCCCGCGATGGGGTCACCCAGCACGTTCACCATGAAGAAGATCAGCAAAGTGGTGCCGAAGAAGACCGGGATCATCTGCAGCAGCCGCCGGATCACATAACGTCCCATGAGGGGCTCCGGGGGTCGGGGTGAACGGTCGGGGCGGGCGGCCGGGAGGCCGGTGCGCGGACGCCCGGCCTCCCCGGCTCAGCGGGTCACTTGACCTTGATCTCGTTGTAGACCGGGACGCTGAAGACGTTCAGCGAGACGTTCTCGACGCTGTCCGAGTAGCCGGCGCTGCCGTTCTGGTACCAGAGCGGGATGACGGGCATCTGCTCGGCGAGGACCTTCTCGGCGTCCTGGAAGGTGCTGACGGCCTTGGCCTTGTCGGTCTCCGCGTTGGCCTTGTTCACCAGTCCGTCGAACTCGTCGTTACTCCACTTGCCGTCGTTCGACGGGGCGTTCGTGTAGTAGAGCGGCTGGAGGAAGTTCTGGATCAGCGGGTAGTCCATCTGCCAGCCCGCGCGCCAGGCTCCGGTCAGCTTCTGGGTGGACACCTGGCTGCGGAAGTCGGCGAAGGTGCCGATGGGGTCGCCGACGCACGCCTTGTTGTTGCCCAGAGTGTTGTTGATGCTGTTGCAGACGGCGTCGACCCACTCCTTGTGGGAGCCGGTGTCGGCGTTGTACGAGATCTTGAGCTGGCCGCCGGGGATGCCGCCACCCTCCTCGATCAGCTTCTTCGCGCCGGCCTTGTCGTAGTCGCAGGACGGTCCGCAGAGCCCTTCCTTGAAGCCGCCCTCCTCGCCGAGGACCGGGGAGGTCCAGTCCGAGGCGGGGGTACGGGTCTTCTGGAAGATCTGGTCGGTGATCTGGTCGCGGTTGATCGCCATCGACAGGCCCTGACGGACCTTCACGGCGCCGGGGGTGTTCCAGGCCTTCACGTAGAACGGGAAGGAGAGCGTCTGGATGAGGCCGGCCGGCGTGTTGATGTACCGGTCGCCGAGGTCGGCCTGGACGTTCTTGAGCTGGGACGCGGGCACGTCGTCGACCAGGTCGAGGTTGCCGGCCGTGAGGTCGGTGTAGGCGGTGTTGTTGTCGGTGTAGACCTTGAGGTCGATCCCGCCGTTCTGCGCCTTGTCCGACCCGGGGTAGTCGTCCCACCGGCGCAGGTTCATCGACGAGCCCTTGGAGTACGACTCGATGGTGTACGGGCCGTTGCCGATGGGCTTGGAGAGCCAGCTGTCGTGGTCCGAGTAGAAGGCCTTGGGCAGCGGCACGAAGGCCGCGTAGCCGAGGGTGTCGGGCCACAGCGAGAACTTCTGCGACAGCTTGACCGTGAAGGTCGTCGGGTTGACGACCTTCAGGCCGGAGAGCTTGTCCACGCTCGCCGAGCCGGACTCGGGGTGGACCTTGTCGTAGCCGTCGATGTACTGGAAGAAGTAGGCGTTCTTCTGGTTGTTCTTCAGAGCGGCGCCGTAGTTCCAGGCGTCCACGAAGGACTGTGCGGTGACCTTCTCGCCGTTGCTGAAGGTCCAGTTGTCCTTGATCGTGATCGTGAAGTTCTGCGAGTCCGACGAGTCGATCTTCTCGGCGATCTCGTTCTTCGCCTGACCGGTCTTGGAGTCGTACCGCACGAGCCCGCGGAAGACCATGTCGAGGACCTTGCCGCCCTGCACCTCGTTGGTGTTCGCGGGCTCCAGCGGGTTCTGCGGGTCGCCCCAGGAGGAGCTCACGATCCCGTCGGCGCCACCACCGCCGCCACCGCTGTCCCCGCCGCCGCCGCACGCCGTGGCCGTCAGGGCGACGGCGACCGCGCCGACGGCCCACCTGGCTCGTGTGGCTCCGCGCATGGAGTGCCTCCTAGGTGTCCATTGAGTAGCTCAATGCCCCATATCACCCCATATGACAGCCCGTCGCATGTTCATGTCCTCCGTACGTGGCAGCCGGAACGCGAGGACGCCCGGCCCCTCTCGGGGGCCGGGCGTCCTCGTTCGTGCGGACCGGGGGGGGACTACGCCGCGTGCACGACGTCCTTCTCCTCGGCGAAGTGGCACGCCGACTCGTGCGCGGCGGGCGTCTCCGAGGCCTTGAAGCGCTCGGGGATCGCCAGCAGCGGCACCTCGGTGGCGCACTTGTCCTGGGCCTTCCAGCACCGCGTGCGGAAGCGGCAGCCCGACGGCGGGTTCGCCGGCGACGGGACGTCACCGGAGAGGATGATCCGCTCGCGGCCCTCACGGGCGTCCGGGTCCGGGACCGGGACCGCCGACAGCAGCGCCTGGGTGTAGGGGTGCGTCGGGTGGTCGTAGATCTGCGTGTCCGTACCGATCTCGGCCATCTTGCCGAGGTACATGACGCCGACCCGGTCGGAGATGTGCCGGACGATCGACAGGTCGTGCGCGATGAAGAGGTAGGAGAGGTTGAGCTCGTCCTGGAGCTTCTCCATCAGGTTGATGACCTGCGCCTGCACCGACACGTCGAGCGCGGAGACCGGCTCGTCGCAGATGATGATCTCCGGGTTGAGCGCGAGGCCGCGGGCGATGCCGATGCGCTGGCGCTGACCGCCGGAGAACTGGTGCGGGTACCGGTTGATGTACTCCGGGTTCAGACCCACGACGTCCAGGAGTTCCTGCACCCTGCGGCGCCGGTCGCCCTTCGGGGCCACGTCGGGGTGGATGTCGAAGGGCTCCCCGATGATGTCGCCGACCGTCATACGCGGGTTCAGCGAGGTGTACGGGTCCTGGAACACCATCTGGATGTTGCGGCGTACGGCCTTCAGGGCGCGGCCGGACAGCTTGGTGATGTCCTGGCCCTTGTAGAAGACCTCACCGGCGGTGGCCCGCTCCAGCGTCATCAGGAGCTTGGCGACGGTGGACTTGCCACAGCCGGACTCGCCCACGATGCCGAGCGTCTCGCCCTGGTAGAGGTCGAACGAGATGCCGTCCACGGCCTTGACCGCGCCGACCTGCTTCTTGAACAGGATGCCCTGGGTCAGCGGGAAGTGCTTGACCAGGTTGCGCACCTGGAGGATCGGCTCCCCCTGCGACACCGGGGCGTCGAGGGCGGCTACGGCCTCCGTCTCGGTGGCCGCGTTGACCGTCGCCACTTCGGTGACGTTCGGGGTGGCGTCCACGGACTCCTTCTCGAGCTCAGCCATGGATCGTCTCCTTCCAGAAGTGGCACGCACTGCCGCGGCCGACCAGCTCGGTGCCGTCCTGCTCGGTCACCGGGCGCAGGGCCGGGATCTCCGTACGGCAGATGTCCTGCGCCATCGTGCAGCGCGGGTTGAAGGCGCAGCCGGACGGCACGTGCAGCAGGTTGGGCGGCAGACCCTGGATCGCGTAGAGCTCCTGGCCCTTCTGGTCCAGGCGCGGGATCGACTCCAGCAGACCCTTGGTGTAGGGGTGTGCGGGGCGCTTGTAGATCTCGTGGACCGGGGCGGTCTCGACGATCCGGCCCGCGTACATCACCGCGATCTTGTCCGCGACGTCGGCGACGACGCCGAGGTCGTGGGTGATCAGGATCAGGCCCATGTTGAAGTCGCGCTGCAGCTCCGCCAGCAGGTCCATGACCTGGGCCTGGACGGTCACGTCGAGCGCCGTGGTGGGCTCGTCCGCGATGATCAGGTCGGGCTCCAGGGCCAGCGCCATGGCGATCATGATGCGCTGGCGCATACCGCCGGAGAACTGGTGCGGGTAGTCGTTGACCCGCTCCTTGGCCGCCGGGATGCGCACACGGTCCATCAGCGCGATGGCCTTGGCCTTGGCGTCCTTCTTGGAGAGCCCCTGGTGCACGCGGAACATCTCGCCGAGCTGGTAGCCCACGGAGAGCACCGGGTTCAGCGAGGAGAGCGCGTCCTGGAAGATCATCGCGATCTTCTGGCCGCGGATCTTCCGGCGCTCCTCGTTGGACATCTTGAGCATGTCCTGGCCGCGGAAGAGGATCTCGCCCTTCGGGATGCGGCCCGGGGGCATGTCCAGGATGCCCATGATCGCCTGGGCGGTCACGGACTTGCCGGAGCCGGACTCGCCGAGCACGGCGAGGGTCTCGCCGGCCGCGACGCTGTAGTTGACTCCGTTGACGGCCTTGGCGACGCCGTCGCGGGTGTGGAACTCCACGTGCAGGTCGCGCACTTCGAGCAGCGGGCCGCTCTCGTCGTTCGAACCACGCGGAGCAGGAACATCCGCCGTCTTGTCGATGATGGTCATGTACGCCTCCCTCAGCGCAGCTTGGGGTCGAGGGCGTTGCGTACCGCATCGCCGAGCATGATGAATGCCAGCACGGTGATCGACACCATGACCGACGGGATGATCAGCACGAACGCGGCGTTGCGCAGCTGCTCCTGGCCGGAGGAGATGTCGACACCCCATGACACGGTCGGTTCGGCGAGGCCGATGCCCAGGAAGGACAGCGTGGCCTCGGCCGAGATGTAGCCGCCGAGCGCGATGGTCGACACGACGATCACCGGGGCGATCGCGTTGGGCAGGATGTGCCGGAGCAGGATGCGGGTGGTCGAGGCGCCGAGCGCCTTGGCCGCCATCACGTAGTCGGCCTGCTTGATCGTCAGGACGGAACCGCGCGCGACACGAGCGATCTGGGTCCAGCCGAGGAAGGCCAGGGCCAGGATGACGACCCAGATCTTGCGCTCCTCGAACGAGGTCAGGACGACCATCGCGCCGAGGATGAACGGCACGCCGAAGAAGATGTCCGTGACACGGGAGAGGATCGTGTCGATCCAGCCGCCGAAGTAGCCGGCGAGCATGCCGACCACGGTGCCGAGGATCGTCACGAGGGCCGTGACGACGACGGCGACGGTGATCGAGGCACGGGCGCCGTAGACGACGCGCGCGTAGATCGAGCGCCCCTGGATGTCGTACCCGAACCAGTCCTCCTGGAAGACGTTCCCCCACTTGGGCTTCTGCAGGTAGTGGTGGGCCAGGTCCGCGTACCGCGGGTCGGCGCCGGTGAACAGGCCCGGGAAGACCGCCATCACCAGCAGGAAGATGATCAGGACGGCCGAGACCACGAACAGCGGGCTGCGCCGCAGGTCGTGCCAGGCGTCGGACCACAGGCTGCGGGGCTTGCCGACCGCTGCGACGGCAACGGGTGCCGCCACGGCCCCGGGTGTCTCCGCGGTGGCTTCCTTCAGTGTCTCAGGCATAACGGATCCTCGGGTCCAGGACCGCGTAAAGCAGGTCGACGACCAGGCTGGCGACGAGATAGACGATGACGATCAGCGTCACGATGCCGACGACCGTGGCGCCCTCGCGGTGCCTGAGCGCGTCGAAGACGGCGGAGCCGACACCCTTGACGTTGAAGATGCCCTCGGTGACGACCGCGCCGCCGAGCAGGGCACCGAGGTCGGTGCCGAGGAAGGTGACCACAGGGATCATCGAGTTGCGCATCAGGTGGACGCCGATGACGCGTCGCCGGGGCAGGCCCTTGGCGACGGCGGTGCGCATGTA
This sequence comes from Streptomyces sp. NBC_01341, assembly GCF_035946055.1. NCBI lineage: Bacteria > Bacillati > Actinomycetota > Actinomycetes > Kitasatosporales > Streptomycetaceae > Streptomyces > Streptomyces sp. NBC_01341. The sequence continues at coordinate 2,752,745 of NZ_CP108364.1, forward strand.
GTCGGAGCGCAGGTTCTCGGCGACCGAGGTACGGGTCAGGCGCGCTACATAGGCGAGCGACAACGACCCCAGTACGACAGCGGGCAGGATCAGCTCGCTGCTGTTCGCCTCGATACTCACGTTGGGTTCGACCCAGCCGAGCTGGAAGGCGAAGAAGTACTGGCCGAGGAAGCCGAGCACGAACGAGGGCACCGAGATCAGCAGCAGCGTCAGCACGAGCAGTCCGCGGTCCCGGAGCGTGTCGGCCTTCAGACCGGCGAACACACCCATGGAGATACCGACGACGACCGTGAAGATGAAGGCAAACAGAGCCAGCCGGACCGTGATCGGGAACGCTTCCGAGATGATGTCGGCGACGGGCCGGCCACTTGCGATCTGCGTGCCGAAGTCACCCTGGAACAAGTTCACAAGGTAGTTCCAGTACTGGTGCCAGAGCGGCAGGTCGAGCCCGAGCTCTTTCTTCATTTCCGCGATCTGGGTGGGGTCGACCGACTGTTCACCCGCGAGTGCGCGCACGGGGTCACCGGGCAGCGCGTACATCATGGAGAAGACCAGCAAGGTTGACCCGAGGAAGACCGGGATCATCTGGAGCAGTCGCCGCGCGACGTAACGCCCCATGTTTGCCTCCGATAGGGATAATGCAGCCCGAAGGGCCGCTCTCCGGATGTGGAGAGCGGCCCCCCGGGACCTACTGCCTGTGTGGGCGGCTGACGGCCGAGTGGGGGCCCTCAGGCGTTACTGCTACTTGACGACGGTGACGTCGGTGATGTTGTAGTCACCGTGGAAGTCGACGGTGACGTTGTCCACCGACTTCGAGTAGCCGCCGTTGGTCTTGTACTCCCAGAGCGGGATGGCCGGCATCTTGGCGAGGACGAGCTTCTCGGCCTCCTGGTACGCCTTGATGGAGTCGTCCAGGGTCGCCGCGTTGTCGCCCTTCTTGAAGGCCGCGTCGACCTCCTTGTCGGAGAACCGGCCGTTGTTGGCCTCGGCGGTCGTGCCGTACAGCTCGCGCATGAAGTTGACGTTCAGCGGGTAGTCGGCCACCCAGCCACCGCGGTACATCGACTTGACCTGGTCGTTGTCACGCGCTTCCAGGTCGGTCTGGAAGTCCGGCTTGGCGTCCGGGACACAGTCGACCCCGGTCGAGTTGCGGATGGACTCGCAGACAGCGGTCACCCACTCCTTGTGGCCGCCGTCGGCGTTGTACTGGATGAAGACCTTGTTGCCGGGGACGCCGCCGCCTTCCTTGACGAGCTGCTTCGCCTTCGCCGGGTTGAACTTGAACACGTCGGTGCCCAGGTCCTGGTTACCGGCGACGCCCGGAGGCGTGAAGCTGGTGGCGGGCTTGCGGGTGCCGTTGAGCACGGTCTTGGTGATCGTGTCGCGGTCGATACCCATCGACAGACCCTGGATGACCTTGGGGTCGATGCCCTTGAAGGTCTTCGAGTAGAAGGTCGGGACGAGCGACTGGATCGCCGCGTACGGCTGGTCGATCGCGCGGTCGCCGAGGTCCTGCTTGTACTTGGGCAGGTCCTTCGGGCCGACCTGGCGGATCATGTCCAGGTTGCCGGACAGGAGGTCCTGGTACGCGGCCTCGACGGTCGCGTAGTTCTTGAACAGGACACCCTTGTTCTTGGCCTTGTTCGGGCCCTGGTAGTCAGGGTTGGCCTTGACCTGGATGAGCTTCTTGTGGTCCCACTTCTCGAAGATGTAGGGACCGTTGCCGACCGGCGCCTGACCGAAGGCCTTGGTGTCCTTGTAGAACACCTCGGGCAGCGGGGCGAAGGTGGCGTAGCCGAGCTTGTACTCGTAGTACGGCACCGCGTTGTTGAGCTCGATCGTGAAGGTGGTGTCGTCGACCGCCTTCAGACCGGACATCTCCGTGGCCTTCGGGTCACCCTTCTCGGGGTGGACGTCCGCGTAGCCCTTGATGTCCTCGAACCAGAACGCGTTCTGCTGGGCGTTCTTGACGTTGGCGTACCAGTTCCAAGCCTTGATGTACGACTCGGAGGTAACCGGGGTGCCGTCGTGGAACTTCCAGCCGGCCTTGAGCTTGACCGTCCACGTCTTGTTGTCCGTCGACTTCACGGACTCGGCGTTCGTGTAGACGATCTTGCCGTCGGCGTCGAAGTCCAGGAGCTGGGTGAACAGCGACTGGATGACGTAGCTGCCGAGCGACTCGTTGGTGTCGGCCGGGATCAGCGGCTTCTGCGGCTCGCCGACGTCGATGGAGACGTAGCCCGCGGGCTTGCCCTTCTCCGTCGAGGCAGCCTTGCCGTTGTCGTCACTGTCGCCCCCGCCACAGGCAGTCGCGGCCAGGGCGATGATTGCCGCTCCCGCGACCCACTTGGCGCTCTTGGCACCGCGCATGGGTTTCCTCCTCATGAGTCCACTTTTGACTACAAGAGGGGCACTGTAGAGATCCACCGACACCCCTGACGGCGATCGTTTGCAGTGCCCCGAGTGTGCTCGTGAGTCCGCACTCCCCACAGTGCGCCGACCCATTGACCCGAGCTCAATGGAGCCAACTATTAAGTAACACCGGGCTGTAAACCACACTTAAAGGGTCTCGGTTTGACAACATCGAGAAGCCATGGTTGCCCGAAATCCGGACAAAGTGATCCCAGACAGACACCCCCGAAACGGACCGTTAACACATGTTCCGGAGAGCGACGCACGATATCCGGACACCTCGGTCAGGAAAACCGGTTGACGAAAGGCCTGGGCCCCCACAGTCTCTGCGGGGGCCCAGGCCTCATGTCAACGGGTCGTACGGGCCCTTCTCAGGCCCGTGACGACCCCTCCGGCCCGGAGGTCAGCTCCGGCTCGGAGGTCAGCCGTTCTTGGCGCGCGAGGCGGTACGGCCGCGCTGCTTCTGGTCCAGGACGACCTTACGGATGCGGACGGTCTCCGGGGTCACCTCGATGCACTCGTCGTCGCGGCAGAACTCCAGGGACTGCTCCAGCGAGAGCTTGCGGGCCGGCACCACGTTCTCCGTGGTGTCGGCGGAAGCCGCACGCATGTTGGTGAGCTTCTTCTCCTTGGTGATGTTCACGTCCATGTCGTCGGAACGCGAGTTCTCACCGATGATCATGCCCTCGTAGACCTCGGTCCCGGCCTCGGTGAAGATGACACCGCGCTCCTGGAGGTTGACCATCGCGAACGGCGTCACGACGCCGGAGCGGTCGGCCACCAGCGAACCGTTGTGACGCGTGCGCAGCTCCCCGAACCACGGCTCGTGGCCCTCGAACAGGGAGTGCGCGATACCGGTGCCGCGGGTCTGGGTCAGGAACTCCGTACGGAAGCCGATGAGGCCGCGGGAGGGGACGATCCACTCCATGCGGACCCAGCCCGAACCGTGGTTCGTCATCGTCTCCATGCGGCCCTTGCGGGTCGCCATGAGCTGCGTGATGGCGCCGAGGTGCTCCTCGGGCGAGTCGATCGTCATGCGCTCGATCGGCTCGTGCGTCTTGCCGTCGACCTGCTTGGTCACGACCTCGGGCTTGCCGACGGTCAGCTCGAAGCCCTCACGGCGCATCTGCTCGACCAGGATGGCCAGGGCGAGCTCACCGCGGCCCTGGACCTCCCACGCGTCCGGACGCTCGGTGTCCAGGACGCGGAGCGAGACGTTACCGATCAGCTCGCGGTCCAGGCGGTCCTTGATCTGGCGCGCGGTGACCTTGTGGCCCTTGCCGCCCTTGCCGACGAGCGGCGAGGTGTTGGCACCGATGGTCATCGAGATGGCCGGCTCGTCGACCGTGATCAGCGGCAGCGCGATCGGGTTCTCGGTGTCGGCCAGGGTCTCGCCGATCATGATGTCCGGAATGCCGGCGATGGCGCAGATGTCGCCCGGCCCTGCCTTCTCGGCGGGCTTGCGGGTGAGCGCCTCGGTCATCAGCAGCTCGGTGATGCGGACGTTGGACATCGAGCCGTCGCGCTTGATCCACGTGACGGTCTGGCCCTTGCGCAGCTCGCCCTGCTCGACACGGCAGAGCGCGATACGGCCGAGGAAGTTGTCGGCGTCCAGGTTGGTGACGTGCGCCTGGAGCGGGGCGTCCTCGTCGTACTCGGGTGCCGGGACCGTGGAGAGGATGGTCGAGAAGAACGGCTCCAGGCTGTCGCTGTCGGCCGGGACGGTGCCGTCCTCCGGCTTGGTCAGCGACGCCACGCCGTCACGGGCGCAGGCGTAGACGATCGGGAACTCGATCTGGTTCTCGTCGGCGTCCAGGTCCAGGAAGAGGTCGTACGTCTCGTCGATGACCTCGGCGATACGCGAGTCCGGACGGTCCGTCTTGTTGATGCAGAGGATGACCGGCAGCTTGGCCGTCAGCGCCTTGCGCAGCACGAAGCGGGTCTGGGGCAGCGGCCCCTCGGAGGCGTCGACGAGCAGGACGACCGCGTCCACCATCGACAGGCCGCGCTCGACCTCGCCACCGAAGTCGGCGTGGCCGGGGGTGTCGATGATGTTGATGGTGATGACGTCGCCGCCATCCTTCGGGTGGTACTTCACGGCCGTGTTCTTGGCCAGGATCGTGATGCCCTTCTCACGCTCCAGGTCGTTCGAGTCCATCATGCGTTCGTCGAGGTTCTCGGCGGCGTGCGCGGCGAAGGCGCCCGCCTGCTTGAGCATGGCGTCGACCAGCGTGGTCTTGCCGTGGTCGACGTGGGCGACAATGGCTACGTTACGGATGTCGTGGCGCGTGGGCATGGGTGGCTTGCGCTTCTCTCGGATCGTGGGATCAGGCGTCTCAGTCGGTCTCGAGTCCTCGTACGCCCGCCGGGCGGCACGCCACGGCTAGTCCAATGGTACGGGCCCGAGGGGTCCGGGGCTTCCCGGCCCGATCCGCGGGACGGCTCTCCGGCTGGGATTCAGCCGATATTCAGCCGGTATTACGTCAACATCCGGCCGGTGTCCGGCGGGACGGCAAGGGGTGTGAGAAGACGAACGGCCCGGGTCCGGGTAGACACGACCTTGCCCGCCGGGGACTCCGGCGGGCAAGGGAATTGAGCTGTTTCTGAGCTTGCGCTATGGCTTTGACCTGCTACTTCTTACGATTCGCGGGGGAACCTGCCGCTTGTCGCGTGGTGAATCCGATGTCCTCGTAGCGGGGTGAGGCGAAGCCGAAGGCGCCGATGTTCGCCAGCTTCTTGTCGACCGCGACGAGCTGTGGCCTCTGATACAGCGGAATCGATCCCGCAGCGGCCCAGATCCTCGCGTCGGCCTGCCTGAGCAGATCCCTCGACTTCTTGGCGTCGAGCTCCGAGACCGCCCGGTCGAACAACTGGTCGATGTGGTCCGAGCCGACCCGTGTGTAGTTCTGCTCGACGAGCAGCGAACCGTCGGTGGCGGGCTCCGGCTTGGCGAAGATGGGGCGCCCGTCGGTGGCCGGGTAGGCCGTGGCGGGCCACGAGTACAGCGCCATGTCGTAGTCGCCCGAGGCGACGTGGTCCTTGAAGTAGCTGTCGTCGGAGACCTTGGTGACCGTCGTTCCGATGCCGATCGAGTCGAGCATCTCGACGATCTTCTCCCCGACGGTGCGCAGGGACTGCGATCCGGGGCCCGACGGAAGGACGAAGCGCAGCGTCAGCGGCTTCCCGTCCTTGCCGAGGCGGCCCTTGACCGAGGCCGGGGCCGGGGCCGCGGTGCCCGCGGGGGCGTAGGCGCCCGCGGGGCCGCCGGGCTGCTTGTCCTGCGCCGTGACCTCGGCGTCGCCCGCCCGTCGCCCACCCGGCTTGTCGTCGCCGACGATGTACGTGCCCTCTTCGCGTGACGCCTTGTCGTCCTTCTCCGCCTCCGCGGCCTTGTCGGCCTTGTCGGCCTTCTTCTCCTCAGGGGTGTCCGACGGCTTCGCGGACTCCTTCTCCTCCCCCGTGACCTTCTTGTCCTTCTCCCCCGCCTCGGCGTCCTGGGCGGCCTTCTTCTTCTCGGCCTCGCTGCCCGCCTTGGTGTCCTGGGTCCTGCGGACGGCACCGGCGGTGGTGAACCCGGCGTCGGCCAGGAGCGCCCGGGCCTCCTTGGTGTCCTGGTCGCCGAGCGCCCCGCTGCCGTCCTTGTAGGCGGGCTGCCCGGCCAGGGCCAGGTGGCTGCCCGGCGGCTTGGCGGGAAGGCCGAGCGGCTTCAGCACGGTGTCGGCGAGCTCCTGCCGGTCCAGCGTCCGGGCGATCGCCCGGCGCACCCGGTCGTCGGCGAGCGGCCCGGACTCGCCGTTCAGGGCGAGTTGGGTGTAGGCGGGCTCCAGGGACTTGCGTACGGCGAACGAACGCAGCGACTTCTGCTCGGCGGCGTAGACGGCGACGGCCTGCCGGCTCTTCTCGCGGGCGGCCTGCGCCGTCTCGGCGGCCTCCTCGTCCGAGCCGTGGGCCAGCGCCCAGGACCGAAGGGCGGAGGCGGGGGTGGTGTCGGCGCCGGGTCCGTGGGCGGGCGGCTGTCCGTTGCCGCCGCGGTAGCGGGCCGCGAGGGCGATGCTGTTCGCCGTCGACGTGTCGATGTCGGCGACCTGGACCGTGCCCCGGGTCAGCGCCTTGCTGCGGTCCTTCGGGTCGACGGCCCGGAAGACCAGCGACTCCAGCTTGGCCTCGTTGCCCCACCAGCGCGGGTTCCGGTCGAGCACGACCGTCCCCTTCGCCTTGCTGACGCTGCGCAGCCGAAACGGTCCTGCGGTGTTCTTGATGGTGGTCCTGGCCCCGTCGTTGAAGGCCGCGGGGGTCGCGGTGACCTCCTTCGGGTACAGCGGCGAGAAGAGGGAGCGCCAGTCCCCGTACGGCTTGGAGAACGTCACCCGGACCTGCAGGTCGTCCTTGCCGCGCTCGATCTTCTCGATCCGCTCGTATCCCGCGTTGCGCGCGGTCCAGAACGCCGAGTCCTTGCCGCTCAGCGCACGCCACTGGGCGACGAAGTCCGGAGCGCCGATCTCGCGGCCGTCGCTCCACACCGCCTGCTGGTTGAGCTTGTACAGGACGACCTGCTTGGGCTCCTGCTCGATGACCTTCGCCGACTCCAGGTAGTCCGGGTTGAGCCGGGGCTCCCCCCGCTCGTCCATCGGGAAGAGGGAGGGCAGCAGGGCGCCGGTGATCCGCGTGGTCGCGCCGTCGGCGTCGGCCTGGAAGGCGTTGAGGGTGGCCGGCACCGCGTCGATCGCCCAGGTGAGGGTCGATCCCTCGGTCACCCTCTCCCGGGCGGCCGGGGCGATGTCCTGGGGGACGGCCACCCTGGAGGGGCGCGCGCTGTCCGAGGTGCAGCCCGCCAGTACCGGGATCGTGAGCACACCTGTCGCCAGGAGCGCGACCGAGCGGCGCTTTCGGGCCGTCCCGCGCGGGACGCCGACGTGGGCCATGGCTGATACCTCCGGGGCCGGCCCGGTCCATCTCGTCGCCGAATGGACCGGATGATGCGTTCTGGTGGCATTTGCAGTTGATCAGACTGGTTCGCTGATCCACTGAACGCACCCGCACCCGGCAGCAGGGACAGACACGGCCGGAGCGGCCGCGTAAGTCACCCGTGCGGCCCCTGCCCGGCCGGGGTTCAGCCCAGCAGCGCGGTGATCGCGGCGGTCGTGCCGGTCTCGCCGAGCCTCGGGAAGATCTTCTCGACGCTGTTGCGGTGAGCGTCGGCGTCCATGTCGGTGACCGCGTCCGTGGCGACGGTGACGTGGTAGCCGAGCTCGTGCGCCGCGCGGGCGGTGGACTCGACGCCGATGCTCGTGGCGATGCCGGTCAGCACGACCTGGGTGATGCCGCGGCGGCGCAGTTCGAGGTCGAGCGCGGTGCCGTGGAAGGCGCCCCACTGCTGCTTGGTGACGACCACGTCGCTCTCCCGCTGCCCGAGCCCGGGCACGAGGTCGGCCCAGTCGGCGGCGGGCTGCCCGGACCGGGCGGGGCCCTCGGTGCGGCCGGGCGCGCCGCCGGTCACGCGGACCAGGAAGACCGGGAGGTCCTTGGCGCGGAAGGCCTCGGCGAGAGCCGCGGAGTTGGCGACGACACCATCCGCCGGGTGGGCGGTCGGAAGGCCGACGATGCCCTTCTGCAGGTCGATGACGACGAGCGCGGTACGGGGGTCGAGGACGGTGGCGGTCATCGGTACTCCTTCGTGGATACCCCCACCTTTGGGTGGGGGAGGAAACGAAGCACCTGCGGAGCAGGGCTGCGGGCTGCGGTTCGCCCTCTGGGCGGACCGCAGTGTCCTGACCCGAGGAAGAAGAAAGAGAAGAGAGACACACACGCGACGCTACGACGGCACGGCGGCAGGGAGCCCATCAGCAGGGGCGCGGTGAGGCGGGTGCTGAACCCGGGGCCGGGCACCGGGGGCTCGGGCGCCGGGGGGTGCGCCTCCCACGGCGGAGCGGTCACCTCGTCGCCGGGGGCCTGGCCGGTGCCGTACCGGGTCATTCGTCGACCAGACGGCCGATGAGTTCGACGGCCTCGGCGAGCGTGCGGCGCTCGGCTCCGTCCAGTTCACCGGCGATCGCTTCGGCCAGCCAGCTCCGCTTCGCGGCGCGTACACCGGCCAGGGTGCTGCTTCCGGCCTCGGTGACCGACACGACCGACTTGCGGCCGTCGGCGAGGTCGGGGGCGCGCGTGACGAAACCCCGGTTCTCCAGTGCGCCCAGCGTCAGCCGCATCGACTGCGGCCGCACGAGCTCGGCGCGGGCCAGCGACGCGGTGGTCGCCGGACCGCCGTCCTGGAGTCTGGCCAGGACCGAGCGCTGGGAGGGGGTCAGCAGACTGTCCGCCGAGGAGCCGCGCAGCCGCCGGAGCAGCCTGCTCACGACGGCGGCGAGATCGTCCGCCACACGCTCGGCACCGGGGCCCTCGTCGGGGCCGGAGTCGGACGACCGGGGGGTGGCGGCGCTGCTGGACATACTCTTCACCATAAAGATGGGCAGGGCATCTTGCAAGGTAGCCTGTCTATTTTCCCGCATACCGGGTCGCGGGCCGCAATGGACGGACATAGCCTCCCAGATGTGACGTCGCCTGCCAGTCGTACCGGGAGCTCCCGGCCATCGATGCCCGGCAGGGTCCTCCTCGCCGCGCTGACGGCGGTGCTCTGGATCCTCCTGCCGGGCACCCCCTCCGCCACGGCCGACGCCCCCGTCCCGCTGTCGCGCGAAGGGCAGATCACCGACAGGGTGGGGGCGCTGGGCGACCGAGGGCCGCAGGTCGAAGGCACGCTCGACCGCCTGTACGCGGCCCGCCGGGTCCAGCTGTTCGTCGTGTACGTACGCGACTTCTCCGGCCGGGACGCGAAGACCTGGGCCGACGAGACCGCGAACCGCAACGGACTCGGCCAGGACGACGTGCTGCTGGCGGTGGCCACACACGACCGGCAGTACGCCTGGTCCGTCGACCAGGGTTCCCGGCTCACCGACGGCCAGCTCTCCGACGTCGCCACCACCGCGATCGAGCCCGCCCTCCGGGAGAGCGACTGGGCGGGCGCCGCGATCGGCGCCGCCGACGGCTACGCCGCCGTGCTCGCCGGCGAGCCCGTCCCCACCCCGGCCATCACGCCGGGCACCGCGGATCCCGGCGGCGCCGCCGATGAGGGCGCCTCCGTCAACCTCATCGTGCCCGTGGCCGTGCTCGTCGTCGCGGTCGCGGTCGGCGCCTTCGCCTTCGCCCGCCGGAAACGGCGTACCGCGACACGGACCACCCCGGCGCCGGGCGGCTGGGGCGCCGGGGACGGAACGGCGGCGGAGCCCCAGGCCGCGCTGCCCGAACTCGACGCGCGCGCGAAGGCCGACCTGGTGGACACGGACGACGCCGTGCGGACGAGCGAGGAGGAACTCGGCTTCGCGACGGCGCAGTTCGGCGAGGAGGCGGCGGCCCCCTTCGCGGAGGCGGTCCGGCGTGCGCGGACCGAGCTCACCGCGGCGTTCCGGCTCAGGCAGCAGCTCGACGACGCGTTCCCCGAGGACGACGAGACACGGCGCGGCATGCTCGACGAGATCATCAGCCGCTGCGGGGACGCCAACGGACGCCTGGACGCCGTGGCAGAGGACTTCGACCGGCTGCGCGCACTCGAACAGACCGCCCCGCAGGCCGTGAACTCCGCCGAGATCACCTTCCGTGAGCTGGTGGGCCGCGTCACCGCGGCGGAGACCGCCGTCGGAGCGCTGCGCGAGCGCTACGCGGAGTCGGCGACGGCGCCTGCGGCCCAGGACGTCGAACGGGCGAAGGACCGGCTGGTCTTCACCACCTCCAGCCTGAACCGGGCACGCCAGGCCGTGGACGCCGGGAACAACGCGGAGGCCGCCGTCTACGTCCGCGCCGCCGAGGGGGCGATCCAGCAGGTCTCCACCCTCGTGGACGGTGTGGACCGGCGGGGCGGGGAACTGGCCGAGGCGGCGGGCAGCCTGCCGGGGGCGCTCACCGAGATGGAGACGGACCTGGCGGACGCCAGAGGGCTGCTCCGGGGGACGCCTGAGGGTGTGCCGACCGCGGATCTGCAGGGCCGGGTCGCCCGCGCCGAGGCGGTGAACGCCGATGTACGGGGTGAGCTCGGCTCGGGGCCGTACGACCCCGTCGACGCGCTGCGCCGGGTCGAGGAGGCGGACGCCGCGCTGGACGAAGCACTCGCCGGTGCCCGCGAACAGGAGCACGGGGACCGCCGGGCGCGCTCCCTGCTCGATCAGTCCCTGCTCACGGCGCGGGCGTCGATCGGGGCCGCCGCGGACTACGTCACCACCAACCGCGGCGCGGTCGGCAGTGAGGCCCGCACCCGGCTCGCGGAGGCACAGCGCCGGTGGGAAGCGGCCGGGGAGCTGTCGGAGGCCGGCGACCCGCAGGGCGCCCTGGCGCAGGCGCAACAGGCGGACGCGCTGGCCACGCAGGCGCGGAGCCTGGCGGAGCAGGACGTCCGGAGCTACCGCGACAGCAGCGGTCCCGGAGGCACGCGCGGGGGCGGCGGGATGGGCGGCGCGGTGCTGGGCGGCATCATCCTCGGCGGCCTGCTGGGCGGCGGCGGCCGGGGCGGCGGGCTCGGCGGGGGCTTCGGCGGCGGGTTCGGCGGGGGCGGCGGCGGGTTCGGCGGGGGCTTCGGCGGCGGGCCGGGCAGCTTCGGCGGCGGGGGAACCCGGGGACGGCGCGGCGGCGGAGGCCGCTTCTGACGCCGGGCCCGGACCGTCGCTCCACGATGTCGTACAAGGAGAGGTGCCATGACCAAGCAGACCGTCCTCGGCCGCGTCACTCAGCTGGCCCGGGCCAACATCAACGCGCTGATCGACCAGGCCGAGGATCCGCAGAAGATGCTCGACCAGCTGATCCGGGACTACACCGACAACATCGCGGAGGCCGAGCAGGCGGTGGCCGCCACCATCGGCAACCTCAGGCTGATGGAGGAGGACCACCGGGAGGACGTCGACGCGGCACGGGAGTGGGGTCAGAAGGCCCTCGCGGCCAGCCGGAAGGCCGATGAGCTGCGGGCCGCGTCGGCGGGCACGGAGGCCGACACGTTCGACAACCTCGCCAAGGTGGCGCTCGGCCGGCAGCTTCAGTCGGAGCAGGAGGCGAAGACCGCCGAGCCGACGATCGCCTCGCAGACGGTCGTCGTGGACAAGCTGAGGACCGGCCTCGACCAGATGAAGGAGAAACTGACCCGGCTGAAGTCCAAGCGCGACGAACTGGTCGCGCGGGACGCGTCGGCGCGGGCTCAGAACCGGATGATGGACGCGGTCAAGAGCATCGACGTCATGGACCCGACGAGCGAACTCGGCCGCTTCGAGGACAAGGTGCGACGGGAGGAGGCGAGGGCGGTGGGCAAGCAGGAGCTGGCCGCGTCGTCCCTCGACGCACAGTTCGAGCAGTTGGACAGCGTCGGGGACAGCGCGGAGATCGAGGCCCGCCTCGCCGCCCTCAAGTCGGCGTCCTGAAGGACGGCCCGCCCGAAGGCGGGAGCCCGCTTCACGCGGGTGCCCGCCCTCCGGCGCCGGACCGCGGATTCCCCGGAGCGGGCGCCTCCCCGGCGTACGCCGGTCAGTACATGCTCAGCAGCTGGTCCACGGAGAGTTCCGGGGCCGGCTCCCCGTCCGGCAGCGCCAGCTCGAACCACACCGTCTTGCCGCGCGGGGTGCGCCGCGATCCCCATGCGGCGCTGAGCAGTCCGACCAGTTGCAGGCCGCGCCCGCCCTCGTCGGTGTCGCGTGCCCGCCGGCGCCGCGGCTGGACCAGCCCCGCGTCCCAGACCTCGCACACGAGGGTGCGGTCACGCAGCAGCCTCAGGCGGATCTCGCCCTCGCCGTAGCGCAGGGCGTTGGTGACGAGTTCGCTGACGAGCAGTTCGGTGGTGTCCACCAGGTCGTCGAGGTCCCAGGCGCTGAGCTGTTCACGGGCCAGTTCGCGGGCACGGCCGACGGAACGCGGTTCGCGCGGCAGCCGCCAGTCGCCCACCGCGTCCGTCTCCAGCCCCTGGATACGCGCCATCAGCAGGGCGATGTCGTCCTCGCCGTGGCGGGTGTGCAGGGTCGTCAGCACGTGGTCGCAGACGTCCTCCAGCTGTTGCGACGGATCGGCGAGTGCCTGCCGGAACGCCTGGAGCCCCTCGTCGAGGGGGTGGTCCCGGGACTCCACGAGCCCGTCGGTGTAGAGGGCGAGGAGGGAGCCCTCCTTGAGCTCGATCTCGACCTCCTCGAAGGGCTCGCCGCCGACGCCCAGGGGCATGCCGGGCGGCACTTCGAGCAGCTGGGGCGGCTCGCCGGGCTCGGCGACCACGGGCGGCAGGTGGCCGGCGTTGGCGAAGGTGCACCGCCGGGTGACCGGGTCGTACACCGCGTACACGCAGGTCGCCAGATACACCTCGGAGAGGTCGGCCTCGCGCGACTTGTGGGCGACGCGCGAGGGCCACTGGGCGCCGCCGCCCGCGCCGAAGCCGTCGCTCCGCTCGCCACCGCCGGGGGTGCCCAGGCCGCGCGCGACCTCGTCCAGGGCGGAGAGCACCTCGGCGGGCTCCAGGTCCAGGAGGGCCAGGGTGCGTACGGCGGTGCGCAGTTCGCCCATGGCGACGGCGGCCCGCAGTCCACGGCCCATCACGTCGCCGACGACCAGGGCCGTGCGATGGCCGGGCAGCTCGATCACGTCGAACCAGTCGCCGCCGACCTCGGTGGCGGTGTTGCCGGGGAGGTACCGGCAGGCGATGTCGAGACCGGCCGCCTCGGGGTCGCCGGGCGGCAGCAGGCTGCGCTGGAGGATCAGCGCCCGCTCGTGCTCGCGGCGGTAGAGGCGGGCGTTGTCGATGCACACGGCGGCGCGGGCGGCGAGTTCGGTGGCCAGGGCCCGGTCCCGTTCGCCGAAGGGCTCGCTGCCCTTGGTGCGGGAGAACTGGACGAGGCCGACGACCACGTCGTGCGCGACCATCGGCACCGCGAGGGTGGAGTGGACGAAGCCGCGTTCGTCCCCGGGCACGGCCTCGACGCGGCCGGTGTGCAGGGCGACGGCACAGGGCGAGTGGAACGGGAAGCGGTGGACCGAGCCGAGGGCGGGCTCCCCGCCGTCGGCGCCGGAGGCCCGGTCTGCTTCCGCGCCGGGTCCGTCCGCCGTGCCGGGAAGGACGCCGGACGCGTCGGAGACCGCGCTGGCGTGGGCGACCCGGCGCAGCTCGGCCGAGCCGGTACCGGGCTCCTGGTGCCCGCCCCAACTGGAGGGCGAGGCCTCCTCCCCGGTGAGCAGTCCCTGGTACAGGTCGACGGAAGCGATGTCGCAGAAGCCGGGCACGGCGACGTCGAGCAGTTCCCTGGCGGTCGTCTCCAGGTCCAGGGAGTTGCCGATGCGCGCGCTGGCCTCGTTGAGCAGGGCCAGATTGCGCCGCGCGCTGGCGGCCTCGCGGGCGGCGATGTGCCGTTGCGTGACGTCGGTGGCCAGCCCGGCGACGCCGATGGGGCGCCCGGATCCGCTGTGCACCCGGTAGAGGTTCATGGACCAGTGGCGGCGGCCGATGCCACCGGGAGGGGCGCCGACGAGCTGCAGATCGGTGACGGAGTCGCCCGTCTCCAGGACGCGCCGCAGCGTGGCGGAGAGCCGATCCGCCTCGGGCCTGGACAGGTAGTCGTCCACGGTGCGTCCGCGGTGGTCGTCCGCCTCGCCCCCGAAGACCGTGGCGAACCGCTGGTTGGCCCGTACGACGGTGAAATCGGTGCCGAAGAGAACGAACCCGAAGGGAGATTGGCCGAATATCGCCTGCGAGGCGGCCAGGTCCGTCTCGACCCGGCGCAGTGCGCGGACATCCACGACGATGCAGAGCGCGGCCCGCTCCCCCGCCCCCGTGAGGCTGGGCATGACGTAGATCTCGGCGAGACCGCTCGTCCCGTTCTCGCCCGGGACACGGAACGGGACCAGGCCCGTCCACTCCTTGCCGTCGAGGATCTCGCCGACGCGCCTGTGGGCGTCGGGGCGCAGCTCGGCGGGCATGAACGCCTCGACCGGGTCCCTGCCCACCACCTCGTCGGAGGCCATGCCGAAGAGGCCGGCGGCCCGCCGGCTCCACTGCTCGATCAGCCCGTCCGCCCCGATCGAGAAGGAGGCGATCCTGATGTATTCGTAGATCGAGCCAGGCGGGCGGCTCTGCCACACGACGTCGCCCGCTGTCCCAGGTATCTCGCTCACGCGACCGTCCCCTCCAGCTCACACACCGGACCGGTCCTGCCCGCAGTATTCAGCACTACGAGCCATACCGGCACGGCGTTCACGATCACAGCACGGTCTCAGTCCCTTTCAGCCAGGTCCTGCCCGACCTCCGGTGATCGCTGTGCGTCCCTCCCCACTCCTAACCAGGCAGAGGGAGCTCGAACCACACCGTCTTGCCGCTCTTTCCGCGCCGGGTCCCCCAGCGGCGTGCGGAACAAGCCACGAGCTGCAGTCCGCGCCCTCCCTCGTCCTCGGGTCCGGCCGCGCGTTCGGTGGTGGGTGCGTCCGGAACCGGATCGGAGACTTCCACCAGCAGACCCCGCCCGTCGTCCCGCGCGCCGGGTCCGTCGCCCCGGTGGTGCGGTCGCACGAGCCGGACACCGATGGGGCCGGACGCGTGCCGCAGTGAGTTGGTCACCAGCTCACTGACGAGCAGGACGGCGATGTCCCCCAACCCGCCGTTGTACCCCCACTGGTGCAGCGCGTCACGGACCGCGTGCCTGGCGGTGCGCACGGAGCCCGGCGCCGCCGGAAAGCTCCATTCGGCACAGTCGCCGTCGGTGTCGGTCACGCCGGTCACTTCCCAGGGTCGACAGCGGGGCGCACCCGCCCCCAGGGGTCCAATCGGCACATACCCGATATGTTCCGCACTTTATCGCGCGGACGATCGGGTGGGGGCGTACGGGTGTACGCGCCCCGCACGACGAGGCGGCGCGCGGTGTTGCCGACGAGCGGGGCGCGCGGGAGCGTTCCGCGGGCGAGCGCCCGGGCAGGCGCCCTGTGGGCCGGCACGTGGCGAGACGCCCCACGAGCGGGCAAGGGAGAGAGGCGCGGGGGAGCGTGCGAAAGGGGCCGGCCGGGCCTCCGTCAGGCGTCCGGCGTCCCGCGCAGGCGGCGTACGGCCTCGGCCACGGCGGGGCGGTCCTGGTCCAGCCAGTCGACGGTGTCCGCCTCCCCCGCGTCGAGCCAGCGCAGCTCGTCGTGGTCCTCCAGGGGGCTGGGCTCGCCCGACACCAGCCGGACCATCCACACGCGCAGCACGTAGCCGGGTTTCAGCGGCCACTCCCCCGGGATGCGCTCCAGGGGCTGCGCCTCCACACCGAGCTCCTCGCGCAGCTCCCGCACGAGGGCCTGCTCGCCGCTCTCGCCCGGTTCCAGCTTGCCGCCCGGAAGCTCCCAGCGGCCGGCGAGCTCGGGCGGGGCGCTGCGCCGGGCGGCCAGGAGCCGCCCTCCGTCACAGACGGCCCCTGCCACCACCACGGAATCACTCATGCGCCGGAGCGTAGCCGGTGGGCTCCCGCTCGCTACGGGCGCGCGCTCCTGCCGGAGCGTTCCACCCAGTAGAGCTGCTTGTGCCCATGACGGTCCAGGCCGTCGGCGATCTTCTGTGCCTCGTCCTGCGTCGCATAGCGGCCGACGCGATACCTGTTGCCGTTGTCGTCCTGTCTGATGACCAGCCAGGGGAGCACGGCACCGCTCTCGGTCATGCCGTTCCTCCCCAGCATCTCGCCCCTCTCCCCACTGCCGTGCACGTTTCTAAGGATCCCCAGGAAACCGCAGTACGCATATGCCCGAGCGTACGCCTGACCTTCACTCAGCGGATGCGAGTTTGCACAATGAGACACCTGTCCGGCCACACCGACGGGGGCGCACTCGGTCGAGTGCGCCCCCGATTCCTCGGTTCAGCCCGCCGGGGTGACCGGTGTGCGCACCGTCGGCATCGGCAGCACCACCGGCCCGCTGCCGGTCTCCCTGCGGCAGACGTCACCGCACTCCGCGTCCAGCGAGCAGCACAGTGAGCAGATGGGGCCCGACCGGACCGGGCAGTCGGCGATGTCCGGCAGCTCGTAGTCGGTCTCGCACACCGCGCAGGTGTGCGTGGCGGTGATGTCGGCGGTCTCGACACCCGGGCCGTTCACCGGGTTCGGCCGGGCCAGGTAGTACCTCCCCTTCGTGAGCCACGCGATCAACGGGCACAGGACGAGGGAGAGTCCGGCCGCGATGAAGGTGGAGAACGCCTCGGCGTACCGGCCGAACAGTCCGAAGAAGGCGAGGATCGAGACGGTCGAGGCGATCACCATCGCCCCGAAGCCCGCCGGGTTGACCGCGTAAAGGTAGGCGCGCTTGAACTCGATGTAGCGCGGGCTCAGTCCGATGCGCTTGTTGATGACCAGGTCGGCGGCGACGGCCACGATCCAGGCGATGCCCACGTTGGAGTAGAAGCCCAGCAGCTTGTTCAGGGCCGCGAACATGTTCATCTCCATCAGCGTCAGCGCGATGACGAGGTTGAGGAAGATGTACCAGACCCGGCCGGGGTGCTTGTGCGTGATCCGGGAGAAGAAGTTCGACCAGGACAGTGAACCGCTGTAGGCGTTGGTCACGTTGATCTTGATCTGGGAGACGATCACGAACACCGCCGCCGCGGGGAGCGCGAAGGATCCGAGCCACGGCTTCAGCGCCTCGATCTGCGGGGCGATCGGTTCCAGGGCGTGGGTCCTGCCGACCGCTTCCAGTGCCACGAAGGCCAGGAACGCCCCGCCGAGCTGCTTCGCGGCCCCGATGACGACCCATCCGGGGCCTGCGGCGAGGACCGCGAGGTTCCACCGCCGCTTGTTGGCCTCCGTCCTGGCCGGCATGAAGCGCAGGTAGTCCGCCTGCTCACCGATCTGGGCGATGAGCGAGAGCGCGACACCCGTGCCCAGCCCGAAGGCGATCCAGGAGAAGCCGGAGCCGGCACCCTCCGTACCACCGAAGGAGCTGAACGCCCCCCAGGCGTCCGGGGCTTCGAAGGCGAGCACCAGGAACGGCAGTACCATCCCGATGATCCACACCGGCTGCGTCCACGCCTGCACCCTGGCCAGCGCGCCCATGCCCCGGAAGACGATGGGGATCACGATCAGCGTCGTGATCAGGTACCCGGCCTCGACGGGCAGTCCCACCGCCTGGTGCATGGCCTGCGCCATGATCGAGCCTTCGAGCGCGAAGAAGATGAAGGTGAAGGACGCGTAGATCAGCGAGGTGAGGGTCGATCCGAAGTACCCGAAGCCGGCGCCGCGGGTGACCAGGTCCATGTCCAGGCCGTACGTCGCACAGGCCCGGGCGATCGGTATGCCGGTGAGGAAGATGATCGCCGCCGCGGCCAGGATCGAGGCGAGCCCGCTGGTGAATCCGTATGTGAAGACGATCGACGCACCGATCGCGAAGTCGGCGAGGTACGCGATCCCGCCGAGGGCCGTCCCCGCGACCGTGGAGGGCGACCAGCGCCTGAAGGAGTGCGGCGCGTAGCGGAGCGAGAAGTCCTCGCGGCTCTCGTCGGCAGCGAGTTCGGCGTAACTGCGCCTCGGCGCGTGGGGGCCGTCCGGCGGGGCCGGCTGTGACGCCTCGCCCGTCATGGGCGCTGCGATGTCCGTCATCGGTGACTTCCCGTTCGTCGGTCCGGTGTGCGGGTGACGAACGGGAAGGTAGGGGCCGGACATGACAAGTCATCACGACGAGGCGTTGCCCGCCGGTTAAGAGCGGCGCGGGCGCGTTAACTCCGCGTCACGGGCGGCGGACAGCACGTCGCTCCCTGCGGTCATCACGGCCGCCACACCCGTCACTTGACCGGCAGATGGTAGGCGATCCGGTAGCGGTCGGCAGGGACCACCACGTCGGCCGTCTCCACCGCCAGCCCCGAGGCGTAGTACGTCCGCCCGATGACCATCACCACGTGGCCGGGCACCCCACCGAGCGCCAGGAGTTCCTCCGCCAGGCCGGGGCGGGCACCGACCTCCTCGGCGACGTTGTCCACGACGACATCGATGGCCGCCATCCGGTCGACGACACCGCAGCCGCCCAACGGCCCCTCCTCCGGCAGCATCACCGGCGTGCGCCCCGTGACGGCGAGCGGCTCCCAGGAGGTGGACAGCATCACCGGCTCACCCGCCTCCCGGAAGACGTACCTCGTGCGCATCACGCGGTCGCCCTGCTCGATACCGAGGCGCTCGGCGACCTCGGGGCTCGCCTCCTCCTGCTCGCTGCGGGACTCCCAGGTGCCCCGCGCGCCCTCCGCCGTCTGTTCCTGGCGGAAGGGACTCGCCCCCGCCCCGTGGCGGTAGCCGGAGCGCGCGATCCGTCGCGGCACCGGCCGCTCACGCACGTACGTCCCCGAGCCCGACCGGCCCTCGACGAGCCCCTCGGCCATCAGCACCTTGCGCGCCTCCAGCGCCACGGTGTCGGAGACCCCGTACTCCTCGCGGATGCGGGCCTGCGACGGCAGGCGGGTGTGGGGCGGCAGCGCGCCGTTGACGATCTTCTCTCTGAGATCGCTCGCCACGCGCAGATAGGCGGGCTGCTCACCGAAAGGCACAGGCCACTCCCAACAGGTTGACAGACAGCAACAGCGTTGCAACCGTGGGTTGAGAACCGCAAGCACGGGCCAGAGTTTCACTCGAAGTGATGATTCGACTCCGACCAGCGCATACCCGGTCAGGCGCGCCCGGACCCTTGACCGCTTTTGGTCCAGACCAATACCTTCCTGTGCACAGCACGGCTCCCGCTGCCCTCGGGCACCGGAACACCCGGGCCCGCCGCCCGGACCCCATCCCGGCACACGCACAGGAACGAGCCCCATGCGTCGAAGAACCCTGACCGGACTGACCACCGCGGCCTGCGCCCTCACCCTGCTGGCCGGCCTAGCCCCCGCGGCGACCGCCGAAGGCAGCGGCCACGACCGCGGCGCGGGCCACCACGACCGCGCGTACCGCAGCGTCGGCTACTTCACCCAATGGGGTGTCTACGGGCGCGACTTCCAGGTCAAGGACCTGGACACCAGCGGCGCCGCGGGCAGGCTCACCCACATCAACTACGCCTTCGGCAACGTCAGCCCCGAAGGCACCTGCTTCACCGGCAACGTGCCCGGCGAGGCCGACGCCTGGGCGGACTACGCCCGTCCGCTGGACGACGCCGGGTCCGTGGACGGCGTCGGCGACACCGAGAACCAGCCACTCGCGGGCAACTTCAACCAGCTCCGCGAGCTCAAGGCCGCCCACCCCGGCCTCAAGGTGATGATCTCCCTCGGTGGCTGGAGCTGGTCCACCCACTTCTCGGACGCCGCGCGGACCGCGGCCTCGCGCAAGGCGCTCGTCTCGTCGTGCATCGACCTGTACATCAAGGGCAACCTGCCCGTCGACGGAACGCGCGGCGGCGAGGGCGCGGCCGCGGGCCTCTTCGACGGCATCGACCTCGACTGGGAGTGGCCCGGCTCGGCCGGCGACACGGACACGGTCTACCGCCCCGAGGACAAGCGGAACTTCACCGCCCTGGTGCACGAGTTCCGCACACAGCTCGACGCCTACGCGAAGAACGGCCGCAAGGGGAAGAGCAAGCCGAAGCACTACGAGCTCTCCGCCTTCGTCCCCACCGCGCCCGCCAAGATCGACGCCGGCTTCGACGTGCCGCGCATCATGCGGGACTTCGACTTCGTGAACCTCCAGGGTTACGACTTCCACGTCTCCGGCGAGGCGACGACGGCCCAGCAGTCCGCGCTCCGCGCCACGGGCGACTTCAGCGTCGACCAGACGGTCCGTGACTGGCTCAGACGCGGCGCCCCGGCCCGCAAACTGGTGATGGGCATGCCCTTCTACGGCCAGGGCTGGACCGGCGTCACCGGTGGCGGCGACGGACTCGGGCAGCCCGCGACCGGACCCGCGCCCGCCACCTGGGCCGCCGGTTACGAGGACTACAAGGCCCTCAAGAAGCTGGCCGAATCCGGCGCGTACAAGGTGCACCGGGACGTCAGAAACGGCCACGCCTGGCTGTTCGACGGCACGACCCTGTGGACCTACGACGACCCGCAGGTGCTGCGCGCCAAGACCTCGTACATCCGCGAACGCGGGCTCGGCGGGGCGATGTTCTGGTCGCTGGACGGCGACACGGACGACGGCGAGCTGATGGCCGCGGTCGCCCGCGGTCTCGGACGCCGCTGACGGACAGGGCGGGTGAGGGGCGCACGGGGCGGTCGTCCCGTGCGCCCCTCACCCCGAGTCCGACTGGATCACGGGCACCGCGCGGCCATAGGTTCGTCCCCATGGCCGACCTCCGCACGCCCACGGCGACATACATCTGCCCGCAGGACGGGACGCGGTCCGGCGCCGCGTCACTGGCGTGGTGCTGCCCGGTCTGCCGGGGCCCCTGGGATCTCGACACCGGCCCGCAGGCCCCGGTGGCGCCCGACGCGCTGGGCGGACGCGTCAACTCGCTGTGGCGCTACTCGGAGGCCCTCCCGCTCGACGGCGCGGACGTCTCCCTCGGCGAGGGCCGGACCCCGCTCGTCCCCCTGACCGGAAACGTCTCGGCCAAACTCGACTTCCTCATGCCGACGCTCTCCTTCAAGGACCGCGGCGCCGTGATGCTGGCCGAACTGGCCCGCAGACTCTCCCCGGACCGGGTCGTCGCGGACAGCAGCGGAAACGCGGGCACGGCCGTCGCCGCCTACTGCGCCCGGGCGGGCCTTCCCTGCACCGTCTACGTCCCCGGGGGGACCTCCCCGAAGAAGACCGAGCAGATCCGGGCCCACGGCGCCCGCCTGGAGACCGTGCCCGGCGGCCGCGAGGCCGCGGCCGCCGCCGCCCGTGCCGCCGCGGACGAGCCCGGCACCTTCTACGCCTCGCACGTCTTCAACCCGTACTTCCTGCACGGCACCAAGACGTACGTCTACGAGATCTGGGAAGACCTCGGAGGCACCCTGCCGGACGCCATCGCGGTGCCCGTGGGCAACGGCACCCTGCTCCTGGGGGCGGCGCTCGCCACCGCGGAACTCCTCGCCCACGGCCTGATCGACCGCCGCCCGGCCCTGGTCGCCGTACAGGCCGAGGCGGTGTCCCCGCTGGCCGCCGCCTTCCGCGCAGGGGACGAGGATCTGCCGGATGCCGCCGCCCCGGTCCTGCCCACGCTCGCCGAGGGGATCGCCATCCCGCGCCCGCCGCGCGCGCGGCAGATCCTCGCGGCGGTCCGGGAGTCCGGCGGAACCTTCCTGACGGTGACGGAGGACGCGATCCGCGCGGCACAACTGGACCTGGCGGCCCGGGGCTTCTTCGTGGAGACCACGGGGGTGGCGTGCTGGGCGGCCGTAGCCGGCGAGACGGGCCGGAGCGTGGTCGTCCCGCTCTGCGGGGCCGGTCTCAAGACGGGCCTCGCGCCCTGAACGGCCTCAGTCCGTCCAGTACGTGTCGTGCTTGATGAAGAACTCCGCCCGCTGCTTCTCCGGCCAGTCCGAGACCTGCCCCACCTTCTCGAAGTACTCCTCGCGGGGCGCTCCCGGGGTGAAGAGCAGCAGCATGGACGCGGGCTCGTCGGAGTCGTTGCGGAAGGCGTGCAGTCCGCCCTGCGGGACGTACAGGAAGTCGCCCTCCTCGGTGTCGGTCCAGCGTTCGCCGTCGTAGATCCGGACCGTCCCGCCGAGGATGTAGAAGGACTCCGAGATCGACCGGTGGAAGTGCGTGGCGGGGCCGCCCGCCCGGGGACCCATGGTGATCCGGTAGAGCCCGAACTCACCGTGCGTCGATCCGGTCGTGGCCAGGTAGTCGGTGCTGCCCCCGCTGCGGGTCAGCAGGTTCGGGGTGGTGTCCGCCGGGCGGTACACCGCGGTGATCTCGCCCTCGCCGCCGGCGTAGACGGGTTCCGGATACGACATGCCGTGCTCCTGTCCTGGTGCAGGTGCGCCCCGCGCACGGGGCCGACGGCCCCCGTCCCGCCTCCGCGTGCCCGCTGGTCCATGGACCAGCGGCGCCGCTCCGTGACCGGCGCGCGACACCACGTGCGGGGCACATCGGGCGTCTCTGTCACCACGGTACGACGGTCCCGCCGTCCGGGCGGGCGGGCACCCCGTCGCCGTACGACGCCGCACCGGTCCGCAGAGAGGGAACGGAGACTTCCGCTGCGTAGCGTCCCCGGCAGAGCAGCATGCCCTCGGCTTGCGCCGCGACGCCGTCGTGGCACAGCGCCGGGCCAGGTGCCGCCCGTTGCCGAGAAGGGATCGACATTGGACGAGAAGGTCCTCGACGCTCAGACGTGGGTCAACGCGACCTACGGAAGCGTCTCCGGATACGTACGGTGCCCCGAGGACGGCCGAACAGGCTGGTCCACCATGAACGCCCTCGTGATGGGCCTCCAGCACGAACTGGGCATCAGCCCTGTGGTCGCCAGCTTCGGCCCGACCACGATGTCCAGGCTCCAGGCCCTGGGCGACATCGGCTTCGGCTGGGACAAGAACTCCAACATCGTCCGCATCATCCAGCACGGCCTGTTCTGCAAGGGCTACTGGGGAGCCAACGGCTACGGCGGCTACGGCGCCGTGACCACCGAGGCGGTCAAGAACCTCCTCCTCGACATGGGCCTGCCCGACGGGGGCACCGGCACCGCCGGCGGCGTCACCACGCCGAAGATCTTCAAATGCATCCTGAACATGGACGCTTACACGAAGGTCAGCGGCGGCACGGACGACATCCGTTCGATCCAGCGGTGGCTCAACGGCAGCTACTGGACCAGGGACGCCTACACCATCGGCCCCTGCGACGGGATCTACTCCCGTGACGTGCAGAAGTCCATGATGATCGCCATCCAGTACGAACTCGGGATCGCCGCCCCGAACGGGAACTTCGGCCCGGCCACCCAGGCCGGGCTGCAGACCAAGAACCTCGGCGAGGGCAGTTCGGGTCTGTGGGTCCAGCTGTTCTCCGCCGCCTGCGTGTTCAACTCCCCCGTCCCGACGGGCTCGAGCGAGACGGGCACCCCCACCACGTGGCGCAGCAGCTACGACTCCAAGCTCCGCGAGTGGGTGGAGATCTTCCAGCGGTTCTGCAAGCTGGACGACAACGGACGCTCGGACTACCGGACATGGGCACAGCTCCTGGTCTCGATGGGCGATGCCGACCGCCCCGCCACGGGCTCCGACACCCGGTTCGAGATAACCGCCTCCCGTGCCCAGTGGCTGCGCAACAACAGCTACGAGGTCGTGGGCCGCTATCTGTACGACCCCCCGGGCTCGACCCTGGACAAGGAGATCAAGCCGGGCGAGCTGAACACGATGTTCAGCAACGGGCTGAACGTCTTCCCGATCTACCAGGACAACGCCCGTCAGCTCTCCGACTTCACCTACTCCCAGGGCTACCAGCACGCTCTCAACGCGCACAGCCTGGCCGCCGGTTACGGATTCAACCGCGGCACCGTCATCTACTTCGCGGTGGACTACGACGCCACCCGCGAGGAGATCGACGCGGCGATCGTGCCGTACTTCCACGGCGTCGCCGCCGGCCTCGCCTACAACGGAAAGCGTTACGTGCACGGCGTGTACGGGTCGCGGAACGTGTGCACCGTCGTCAGCCGGCAGACCGGTGCCCGCTACTCGTTCGTGTCGGGCATGTCGTGGGGCTTCTCCGGCAACCTCGGCTTCCCGATCCCCGCCAACTGGTCCTTCAACCAGATCAAGGAGTTCCAGGTCACCAACGGGTCGGACACCTTCGACCTCGACCGTGACGTGATCTCCGGCATCGACCTCGGCCAGAGCAGCGTGAACAAGCCGTCGGGCCCGGCGGACGCCTTCATCGACTACGTCCAGCGCCTGTACGACCACGCCGTGGCCTACACGGGAGACCGCGACCCGAACCAGCTGGTGATGGAGTACATCCGGCACAAGGCGTACGGCGGCGGCGACTGGGACTTCCTGATCGGGTCGTACGACACGGCGTTCGTCGACTACGCCAACGGAAAAGGCATGTCGGTGATGGCCGACTTCACCGACCCCTACACCGCGTACGAGCTGGGCGCCGAGCACCTCATGGCGTCCGCCAACGGGCACTTCGTCTCCTGGATGCCGTCCAACCCGCGTTCGGTGAACGCGGGCGACGTCGCGGGCTGGGGCGGCGACCTGCTGACCCTCTACGTCGACTGGCGCCGGGCCTCGGACCAGTACCCCGACGGCCGCAACTTCGTGCAGCTGAAGATGGCCAAGGTCGGGGTCGCGTCCAGCTTCGGCTACAACGACCTGATCGAGGACGCCGACGCCTGGCTGCTGGCGAAGGCGGTCCGTGACGGCAGGACGATCGTCGAGGCCGTCCGCGACCTCTACAACGGGGGTGGCGGTCTGACACGGTTCAGCCGCTACTGGAACGGGCGCTTCAGCGGCAACGCGGAGGACGCCAAGTTCCTTGCCCACAACATTCTCACCGCGGCGGACGACGTGAAGGTCGTGGCCGGCCAAGTCGGCCTCGTGACGGTCCGGGGCGGGATCAAGACGCTGCCCGCGATGCTCGGATACGACGAACTGGAGCCCTTCGAGCAGGGTTTCGTCGACGTGCTGCTGGCCCGCACGGGAACCGAACAGCGCCTGAGGGCCACCTATGAAGCGAACCACGCGACGTACGTGAAGGCCGCCAAGAGGCGCGCGGCCCGCGAATGAACGAAGGGACCACCCCGTAAGTGAACGCCGTCTCGGCACTGGCCGCCATCGCGCTCCCCCCACTCGTCCTGGCCGTGTTCGTGCTGAGTGTCTGGAAAACCGCGCGCGGACTGTCCGCCCGCCGTTGGGAACGCCCCGTTTGGTGGGCGTTCCCGGCGGTGGTGCTGACCGGGCTCGGCTGCGTCGTCTGGTTCGTCGGGGTCTTCTCCGGCGGTCTCGACGTCCGGGAGGCCTGCGCCTCGCACAGCGCCCCCTACGACGAGGCCTACCGGTCGGAGTCCTGGCGCGAGCCGTCCCAGTGGTTCCCCCTGCACAACAAGTGCAACGCCGAATTCGACCTGGTCCCCGCCTGGGTCAACCCCACTCTCGTCGCCATCGCCCTGCTGCTCGTCGGCTGTGCCGCGGGTGCCGTGGCGACGGCGGTCATCGGAAGGAAGAAGAGTGAGAAACAAGATTGACCGACGCGGTGTGCTCCTCGCGGGCGCCGCACTCGGGGCCACCACAGCCCTGGCCGGCCTCCCCGGCACCGCGTACGCCGCCCCGGCCGCCCCGTCGGCCGGCGGCGCTCCCGCCGGCCGGCGCTGGGCCGGCACGAAGTCGGCGAACGGCTGGCCCGTGCTCGACGAGGCGGAACTCTTCCCGATCGAGGGCTCCGGCCGGTCCGTGCGTCTCGCGGGCGGTGACGCGGCGGTGATCCTGCTGCACGTGGCCCGCCGCTTCCACTACGAGATCGACCAGCTCCGCGAGGGCGACGTCACCGGTCACCGCACGGCGCGCACCGTGGCCGAGGACTACGAGTCCAACTACCTGTCGGGCACCGCCCTGGCGATCCGGCCGCTCGCGTACCCGGCCGGCGTCCAGGGCGGCCTCTACCCGCACGAACTCGTCGTGGTGCGGGACATCCTCGCCGAGCTGGACGGTGCGGTCACCTGGGGCGGCGACCTCGCCACCCCGAAGGAGTCCCACTTCGAGCTCGCCCACAAGCCGGGCCACCCGAAGGTGAAGGGCGTGGCCCGCACCATCCGCGGATGGCAGGCGGGTCCCGGCAACGCGGGCGCGGGCACGGTCGACGCCTTCGACCCGAAGCGCCGCAGCAGGGCCGAGGCGTTCGCCCGCAGGGCGGCGTAACCCGGGCCGTGGTCCGCGCGGACGGTGGGGCTCCCCCTGCCGTCCGCGCGGACGTGTGCGTAAGCGGAATGTCTGCGGTCTGATCCTGACTTGCGGCGGAGCCTCATCCAGGGCTTTGACCTGCAGATTCGCCGTTTGGTTGCGTTGGCCTCCGACGGACATTCACGAGCGTCCTGCGGACTGCCTGCGGACCGGGCAGCCTCCCCCCATGGCTATTCGCACCCACAGAGTTACGACCGCCGGTAGGATCGACACCATGAGCAGTAGCAGGAAGTACTCCATCAGCCTGCCCGAAGACCTCGCCGAGGCCGTACGCGCACATGTCGGGCCCGGTGGCTTCTCCGCCTACGTCGCCGAAGCCCTGGAGCAACGAGTCGCCATGGACAAGCTTCGGGAGATCGTCGCCGACTTCGAGACCGACAATGACGAGCTCACCCGCGAGGAGGTCGAGGCCGCCCGCGCCCTGCTGCGCCATGACCACCGACAGGCCGGCGGTGCCGCCGCCTGATGCCCGGCACCCTGCTGCTCGACAGCGAAGGACTCTCCAAGCTCTACCGTAAGGACCGCACCGTCGTAGCACTGGTCCAGGCGGCATCAGAGGAAGGCATCCGCGTGGCCACCAGCGCCATGACCACTCTCGAGGCCGATTACGAGCGGATCCACCCGGCCCGCATCAAGTGGGTCCTCTCCCGCGTCGACGTTCACGACGTCACCAGAGAGGTCACCGACGAAGCCGCCGTCCTCCTTCGCGCCCATCATCTCCACGGCCACAAGTACGCCATCGACGCCGCCTTCGCCGTCATCGCCCGCAACGCACCCCAGCCGGTCACCGTCCTCACTTCCGACCCCGAGGACCTGACACTCCTGTGCGGCCCTTCCGTAGAGGTCGTCAAGGTCTGAAGCGCCGGCCACATCCACGTCAGCCAGGTCGGCCGTCAGCCACAGCACTTCGCGGACCAGGACTCCCCTTACGGCTACCTCGGTCCCGCTGAGTACGAGAACGCACTCGCAGCCTGACCACCACACCAATGGTGTCCGTCGAAGCGGAGCAAGCTCAGAGGGCATCAGGATGCGCTGTGGGGTCTGATTCTCTGGGTGCCTGTCAGGCGGTGCCGACTGCCCTGCCGGACCTACGGATCGGCTGGCCGAGCGGCTTCTCCACCTCCGCAGATGTGGCGTCGAGGAATTCCTGACCGAACAGACAGAGCGACTGTTCCCAAGGGTGCCCAAAACTGCCCATACGGAAGTCTTCCGAGAGGTAGATGTAGTAATCCCCATCGGGATACGGGCTCAAAGGCCAGGCCGGCTGCCCAGGGCCACCGACGCCCAGCGGTGCAAAGCGATACGACGTGTGCTGCCAGTCGAGCGCGAGCAGTGTTCCGCTCGGGCCCATGCAGGACTTCAGCCCCTGCTCGACCACCTCGACCAAGCGGTCCAAACGCTCGTATTCAGGATCGTCGTCAAGCACGGCAAGGCTCCAGGTAACCGATGCGATGGGCTCCTTGACGGCCGGCCACTTGAAAGAACTCGTACTCGGCCGGAACGTGAACTCGTCGTAGAAGCGGTCCCAAACGCGTCGGTACTCGGTCTCAAGCAGCTCGACCACGGGACTCTCCATCATGGCCCGACCCTATCGAGTCGTCCGTGTGAGGATCGGAGATAGATCCTTCACGGAACTTCGCTCCCCTCCACTCGGACCGTCAAGGTATTCCGTGAGAGGCGGGGGACGGCCTGATAGCCTGCGATCTTCGCCGGTCACCCGGACGGAGTCCCCCGGCAGGTCTTCATGTCTTGCTCTGAGCAGCTCATGACAGCTCTCGATGCCCTGGACCACGCCTTCGCCTCAGAAGGTCCCTTCCTCGTCACAGGATGCACGTACTGCTACGGCGAGCATGACTTCGCCGAACTCTCCGGCCCGCTGCACCTCATAGGCGACGACCTGGTTTCGTCGGTTGCCGCAAAGACGCCTGATCATTGGGAAGACTTTCCTCGTCTCTATCGTCACCTCGTCCCGCGCATCATTCGCCCACTCGTCACCGGCCGGCTCCACATCGACGAGGAGCTCATCGCCTCCCGCTTGATCCACGCAGGCTGGGCCACCTGGGACGTGCCCTTGGCCGAGGCCCTACGGGACGTATGGTCCGCTTGGTGGCAGAGCACGCTGCATACCCACCCCAGCCCCGTGCCCGTCAGGGATTGCCTCAGCGTCATCACCGTGGCCACCAACAGCCTGCGTCCTTGGCTGAACACATGGACCGCGACCAATACCCCAGCCGCCGACGCACACTTGGCAGACCTCGTTGATGACGTGACGTTCGAGTTCGAGATCACCGACTTGCGCATGGGCTTCTACGATGAGTACGACGCCACTGCCGAGCTGCTGGGCTGGCTTCTCACCGACGTGCGCGATCGTGTCATCGACACACGTCTCGACGCCCGCGACCGCCTGCACCGCGCCATGGTCGCCGTCGCCGACCAAATCAAGGCCAACCCCGGCAGCTCACGCGCGATCAACGAGCAGTGCCTCCGCCTCATGGGCGACGAGCGGGACGCTCGCACCCTCAGCAGCGACGTCGAGGACGGCGGTCACTACTGACAACCAGCACGAAGGAGAAACCACTTACCGCGCTCGGCGAAGAAGCCCTCCAAGGAGTACGCGGAAGAGTGGCGGGCCAGCCAGCCGCACCGGCTGTCGACGGCCAAGGCCTCAGCCCAACAGCTGCGTTGCTACGCCTACCCCGTCTGGGAGAAGCGGGCACTCCGCGCGATCAAGCCCGGTGACGTGCAGAGCTGGATCACCAGCCTGACGACCACCCACAAGCTCGCCGCGAGCACCTCCCGCAGCATCTTCAACACGGTCAACGCCGTCTTCCGGGCGGCGGTCCGCGACCGCATGATTCCGCACAACCCCTGCACCGACGCGAAGCTACCCTCAGTTCCGAGGAAGAAAGTCGTACCCCTGGCCGTCGAGCAGGTGCGGACGCTGGCCCAGGAGATACCCCGGCCGCTACAGAGGCCCGGCCCTGCTGCGCGCTTGCACAGGGCTCCGCCCCGGCGAGCTCTTCGCCCTCCGGCTTCGGCACGTGGATCTGCTGCACGCGGCCGTCTCGGTCGAGCAGCAGATCCAGCAGACCGCAAAGCACGGCGTGTACGTCTGCCCGCCCAAGGCGGACTCTGCGCGGACCACAAAGGCCGCCCAACCCGCTCCACCGCAGGTCAGACGGCCTTTCGCCGAACGTATTAGACGTTGAAGCGGAACTCCACCACGTCGCCGTCCTGCATCACGTAGTCCTTGCCCTCCATGCGCGCCTTGCCCTTGGCGCGGGCCTCGGCGACCGAGCCCGTCTCGACGAGGTCGTCGAAGGAGATGATCTCCGCCTTGATGAAGCCCTTCTGGAAGTCGGTGTGGATCACACCGGCCGCCTCGGGGGCCGTGGCGCCCTTCTTGATCGTCCAGGCGCGGGTTTCCTTCGGGCCTGCCGTGAGGTAGGTCTGCAGGCCCAGGGTGTCGAAGCCGACGCGGCCGAGGGTGGCCAGGCCGGGCTCCTCCTGGCCCATCGACTGGAGGAGCTCGAGGGCCTCCTCGTCGTCGAGCTCGATCAGCTCGGACTCGATCTTGGCGTTCAGGAAGATGGCCTCGGCCGGGGCGACCAGGGCGCGCTGCTCGTTCTTGAAGTCCTCGTCGACCAGCTCGTCCTCGTCGACGTTGAAGACGTAGAGGAAGGGCTTCGTCGTGAGCAGGTGCAGCTCGTGGAGAAGGCGGCCCTTCTCCGTGCCGGCGGTGATGCCCTGGGAGAAAAGGGTGTCGCCCGCTTCGAGGATCTTCTGGGCCTCCTCGACGGCCGCGAGGACCGCGACCTTCTCCTTCTGGAGGCGGGACTCCTTCGTCAGACGCGGGACGGCCTTCTCGACGGACTGGAGGTCGGCCAGGATCAGCTCGGTGTTGATCGTCTCGATGTCGTCCTTCGGCGAGACCTTGCCGTCGACGTGGACGACGTTCTCGTCCTTGAAGGCGCGGATGACCTGGCAGATCGCGTCGGACTCACGGATGTTCGCGAGGAACTTGTTGCCCAGGCCCTCACCCTCGCTCGCGCCACGCACGATGCCCGCGATGTCGACGAAGTCGACGGTGGCCGGGAGCAGCTTCTGCGAGCTGAAGATCTCGGCGAGCTTGTTCAGGCGGGGGTCGGGGACACCGACGACGCCCACGTTCGGCTCGATCGTGGCGAACGGGTAGTTGGCCGCCAGCACGTCGTTCTTGGTCAGGGCGTTGAACAGGGTCGACTTGCCGACATTCGGCAGGCCGACGATTCCGATCGTGAGCGACACTTTGGCGACTTCCTGAAGTGAGGAGAGGGGCTGCTGCGGGCGGGCCGGGGCTGACCCGATTCTCCAGTTTACGGGCGGGGCGGGGCACGCCGTCACGGGTGCGGGGGTGGGACGCGGAGCCGCGCCCTGCCGGGCACGGGCACGGGCACGGGCGCGGCAGGGCGCGGGGCCGAACGGTGGTGTTTCGGCCCCGCGGGATCGAACGCAACGCCAAGGTCGGCCAAAACGCGTGTCCAACGCCCGAAAGGACCCGGGCCGCGACCTAGGTTGTCGGGGTGGAGCAGCACAGGACTCGTACCCCGCAGCGCAGGCAGCCCCCGCAGGTCACCTCCGGCCCGTCCGGCGGCCTCGGTGAGGCTCCGTCCGGCTACCCGGTGTCGGTGGCGGTGGCCCCGGCGCCCGCTTCCGGGCCCGTTCCCGGTCGTCGTCCCGGTCCCGTCGCGCCCGTGGTGCTGGCGCTGCGCAGATTCCCGAATCCGCGGCTGACCGGCATCGGCGCCGGGCTCTTCGCGACCCTGGCCATGTTCCTGCTGGCCTGCCTGGACCGGCTGCTCCTCGGCAGCTCGGAGATCGTGTACGGGGTGCTCTTCCTGCCGGTCAGCGCGCT
Source organism: Streptomyces sp. NBC_01341 (assembly GCF_035946055.1). Lineage (NCBI taxonomy): Bacteria > Bacillati > Actinomycetota > Actinomycetes > Kitasatosporales > Streptomycetaceae > Streptomyces > Streptomyces sp. NBC_01341. The sequence goes on from NZ_CP108364.1 coordinate 2,783,854, forward strand.
GACCGCCCTGTGGGTGCGCCCCGCCGACCTGGTGACGGCCCCGATCATCGTCCCCATCGCCTTCGCCGTCGGCGTGATCCCGGTCGCCGGGGGCACGGGCGGATTCGGCGGGCAGATCATGGCCGTCGTCACCGCGCTGGCCGTGCACGCCGGCTGGCTGTACGGCGGCACGCTCGTCGCGGGACTGATCGCCACCGTGCGGAAGATCCGTCAGATGCGGGAGCGGCAGCGCCACCTGGTCAGGGCCGACCGGAGCGCACGCCGCCCCCGCGTGTAGGACTACTTGCCCGCGGCGGCCATCGCGGCGCCGACGATGCCCGCGTTGTTCTGCAGCTGCGCCGGGACGAGCTCGGCCCGTACGTGCTCGATCAGCGGCAGGAACTTCTCGGCCTTGCGGCTGACCCCGCCGCCGATGATGAAGAGCTCGGGCGAGAACAGCATCTCCACGTGGACCAGGTACTTCTGCACCCGGTGCGCCCAGTGGGCCCAGCTGAGGTCCTCGTCCTCCTTGGCCTTCGTGGAGGCGCGCTTCTCGGCGTCGTGGCCGTGCAGTTCCAGGTGACCGAGCTCGGTGTTGGGCACGAGGTGCCCGTCGGTGAAGACGGCGCTGCCGATGCCCGTGCCGAGGGTCAGCATGATCACCGTGCCCTTGCGGTCCTTGCCCGCGCCGAAGGTCATCTCGGCGATTCCCGCCGCGTCGGCGTCGTTCAGGATCGTGACGCTCCGGCCGATGCGCTCGGTCAGCAGCGCCCGGGCGTCCGTGTCGATCCAGCCCTTGTCCACGTTCGCCGCGGTCCTGGTGATTCCGCCCGTGACCACTCCGGGGAACGTGATACCGACCGGCCCCTGCCAGTCGAAGTGACCTACCACCTCGGCCACGCCGTCGGCGACGCTCTCGGGCGTCGCCGGGTGAGGTGTCAAAACCTTGTGGCGCTCCTGCGCCAGCTCTCCGCGGTCCAGGTCGACGGGCGCACCCTTGATCCCTGAACCACCGATGTCCACACCGAAGATCTCCATGGGATCCACGGTACGGGCAGGTTGCGCGGATCACGCACCGGAGGGGCGGGACGGGAGCGTGCCCGGTCGTACGGCGCACGGGGGGCGTCCGTTCGCCCGGTGGCGGGCGGACGCCCCCGCGCCGTTACTCGGCGGAGAGTGCGGCCGCCTCGGCGCGCAGGTCGCGCCGGAGCTCCTTGGGCAGCGAGAAGGTGATCGACTCGTCGGCGGTCTTCACCGTCTCGACGTCGGCGTAACCCCGCTCGCCCAGCCACTCCAGCACACCGTCGACCAGGACGTCGGGCACCGAGGCACCCGAGGTGAGACCGACCGTGGTGACGCCCTCCAGCCATGCCTCGTCGATCTCGGAGGCGAAGTCCACCAGGTGGGCGGCCGGCGCACCGGCGTCCAGGGCTACCTCGACCATGCGGATCGAGTTGGAGGAGTTCTTCGAGCCGACGACGATGACCAGATCGGCGTCCTCCGCCAGCTTCTTCACCGCGACCTGGCGGTTCTGCGTGGCGTAGCAGATGTCGTCGCTCGGCGGGGAGAGGAGGTTCGGGAACTTGTTCTTGAGGGCGCCGACCGTCTCCATCGTCTCGTCGACGGAGAGGGTGGTCTGGGACAGCCAGACGACCTTCGACTCGTCGCGGACCTCGACGTTGGCCACGTCCTCGGGTCCGTCGACCAGGGTGATGTGGTCAGGGGCCTCGCCGCTCGTGCCGATGACCTCCTCGTGGCCCTCGTGGCCGATCAGGAGGATGTCGTAGTCCTCCTTGGCGTAGCGCACGGCTTCCTTGTGGACCTTGGTCACCAGGGGGCACGTCGCGTCGATCGTGGCGAGCCTGCGCTCGGCTGCCTCCGCGTGGACCGTGGGGGCGACGCCGTGCGCGGAGAACATCACGATGGAGCCCTCGGGCACCTCCGCGGTCACGTCGACGAAGATCGCGCCCTTCTTCTCGAGGGTTTGCACGACGTACTTGTTGTGCACGATCTCGTGGCGGACGTAGATCGGGGCCCCGTACTGCTCCAGGGCCTTCTCCACGGCGATCACGGCACGGTCCACGCCCGCGCAGTAACCGCGGGGCGCGGCGAGCAGGACACGGCGGCTGTCACTGCGGCGCGGAGCGCCTGCGCTCGGGGCGGTGGCGGGCGACGGGCTGGGCGTTGCAGTCATGCGTCCCATCGTAAGGCCGTGTCGGAGAGGCGCCGGTTCGGCGGGGTCGGGAGACTGATGCGTACGCAATCCAGCGACGGAGGCCACATGGCGGGCAGCGGCAGCAGCACGGACGACGGACGGCTGCGGCGCACACTCGGGTTCCGGGACCTGGTGGTCTACGGGCTGCTGTTCATCGCCCCCATGGCCCCGGTGGGCGTGTTCGGCACCCTGGACGCCAAGTCCGACGGTGCCGTGGCGCTGGTCTATCTCGTGGCGACGGTCGTGATGGCCTTCACCGCTTTCAGCTACGCCCAGATGGTCCACGTCGCCCCGCTCGCCGGTTCGGTCTTCGCGTACGCCCGCAAAGGCCTCGGGGAGGGGCCGGGGTTCATCGCCGGCTGGATGGCGATGCTCGACTACCTGCTCATCCCCGCGGTCGCCTACCTCTTCTCCGGGATCGCGATGAACGCGCTGGTGCCGGAGGTGTCGCGGTGGGTGTGGACGGCGATCGCGGTGGTCGTGACGACCCTGCTCAACCTCTGGGGGGTACGGGCGGCGGCGCGGGTGGGCTTCGCGGTGCTCGCCATGGAGATCGTGGTGCTGCTGGTCTTCGTGGTGTCGGCCGTGGTCGTGCTGGTCAGGGACGGGGCGCAGCGCGGCTGGCTGAGTCCGCTCAGCGGGGACACGGGCTTCTCGGCGACGGCCGTGCTGGGGGCGGTGTCGGTCGCGGTGCTGTCGTACCTGGGCTTCGACGCGATCGCGTCGTTCGCCGAGGAGGTGACGGGCGGGTCGGCCAAGGTGGCGCGGGCGGTGCTGTTCTGTCTGGTGCTGGCCGGGGTGCTGTTCATCGTCCAGACGTATCTCGCCGGGCTGCTGGAACCCGTCTCGTCCGCGGAGCTCGCGGCTGATCCGGTGAAGCAGGGGTCGGCCTTCTACGACACGGTGGACGCCTCCGTCGGCACCTGGCTGCACGATCTCGTCGCCGTGAGCAAGGCGATCGGCGCGGCTTTCGCGGCTCTGGCTGGACAGGCGGCGGCCGGGCGGCTGCTGTTCGCGATGGCCCGGGAACGGCGCCTGCCCTCGGTGCTCTCCCAGGTGGACTCCAGGTCCGGGGTACCGCGCTTGGCGATCACGTGTGCCGCGGTGGTGACCCTGGTGGCGGCGGTGTGGGCGGCCCGGCGCGACGACGGGCTCGACCATCTGGTGTCGGTGGTGGACGTGGGCGCCCTCACGGCGTTCGTGCTGCTGCACGCCTCGGTGGTGGGCTGGTTCGTCGTACGCCGCATGGAGGGCCCGCCGAGCTGGTGGCGCCATGTGCTGATGCCGGTGGTCGGGGCGGTCGTTCTCGTCGTCGTGATCCTTGAGGCGACGACGAGTGCGCAGCTGGTGGGGCTGTGCTGGCTCGGGATCGGGCTCGTGGTGCTCGCGGTGCAGTGGGGGCGGCGGGGCGCCTGATTGTCGGTACCGGCCGATACGCTCGCCCGTATGGCTCTCACTACGTCCCCGGAAGCCCCGCTGCCCGTAGGCGACGTGTCGCGGCTGATCGGCGGGTGGATCGACCGGCTCGGCGCCGTCTGGGTCGAGGGGCAGATCACCCAGCTGTCGCGCCGGCCGGGCGCCGGGGTGGTGTTCCTGACGCTGCGCGATCCGTCGCACGACATCTCGGTGAGCGTGACCTGCTTCCGGCAGGTCTTCGACCGGATCGCCGACGTGGTGACCGAGGGCGCGCGGGTCGTCGTCCTGGCGAAGCCGGAGTGGTACGCCCCCCGGGGTCAGCTGTCCCTGCGGGCCACGGAGATACGGCCGGTAGGCATCGGTGAGCTGCTGGTGCGGCTGGAGCAGTTGAAGAAGTCCCTGGCGGCCGAGGGTCTGTTCGCCCTGGACCGCAAGAAGCCGCTGCCCTTCCTGCCGCAGTTGGTCGGCCTGGTCTGCGGGCGGGCGTCGGCGGCGGAGCGCGATGTGCTGGAGAACGCCAGGCGGCGCTGGCCGGCCGTGCGCTTCGAGGTGCGCAACACGGCGGTGCAGGGGGTGCACGCGGTGAATCAGGTGGTCCAGGCGGTCAAGGAGCTGGACGGCATGCCGGACGTCGACGTGATCGTGGTCGCCCGTGGCGGCGGCAGCGTGGAGGACCTCCTGCCGTTCTCCGACGAGGAGCTGATCCGGACGGTGGCCGCGTGCCGTACACCGGTGGTCTCCGCGATCGGACACGAACCGGACTCGCCGCTGCTCGACCTGGTCGCCGACCTGCGCGCGTCGACGCCGACGGACGCGGCGAAGAAGGTCGTGCCGGACGTGGGCGAGGAGCTGGACCGTGTGCAGCAGTTGCGGGACCGGGGCCTGCGGACGGTGCGGGGGCTGATCGAGCGGGAGGAGCGGGGGCTGGCGCACGCGCTGGGCCGGTCCTCGATGGAGCGTCCGCACCGCATGGTGGACGAGCGGGCCTCCGAGATCGATGCCCTGGTGGGGCGCGGCCGCCGGGTGCTGGGGCATCTGCTGGACCGCGCCGACTCGGAGCTCGCGCACACCCGGGCCCGGGTGGTCGCGCTGTCGCCGGCGGCGACCCTGGAGCGGGGGTACGCGGTGCTGCAGCGGCCGGACGGCCATGTGGTGCGCTCCCCCGCCGATGCCGGGGCGCCGGACGACGAGCTGCGGGCGCGGGTGTCCGAGGGCGAGTTCACGGTACGGGTGGCGGAATGAGGGGCCGGGATCGCCGGACCCCGCGCATAGGGTGGTCGGTATGACGGACGACGGGACGACGGTGGCTGCCGCGACGGGCACGCTCGGCTACGAGCAGGCGCGGGACGAGCTGATCGAGGTCGTACGCCGCCTGGAGGCGGGCGGCACGACGCTGGAGGAGTCGCTGGCCCTGTGGGAGCGGGGCGAGGAGCTGGCGAAGGTGTGCCGGCGCTGGCTGGAAGGCGCTCGGGCCCGGCTGGACGCGGCGCTGGCCTCCCCGGAGGAGTCCGGGGAGGGCGGCGACGGCGCGGCCTGAGCGGGCCGCCGACGCACGCACGGGCCGAGGAGTCCGCCGCCGCGCGGGTCCGGGCGCTCTCCGCGTCGCGGACGGCACGTCGCCCCCGGCGTGCGGGACGGCAGGAATCCCCGTAGCGCCGGGCGCTGCGGGGATTGCGCGTGCGGCGTCCGTCGTCAGGAGGCCTCGGTGGCGCCGGGGCCGGCGGCCCGCAGCGCGGTGGCCATCTCGGCGAGGCGGTCCGCCGGGGCCGAGCCCGTGACCACGGTGGTGACACCGTCGGCGTGCAGCACGAGCGCGTCGTACTTGGAGCCCTCCCAGACCTGCCACGCCTTGCCGGCGACCTCGCGCGTGCGCCCGGTGTCCCGGGCGTCCTGGCTGACCTCGGGAACGTACTTGCGGGCGGGGCTCGTGGACTGCTCGACGGCGACGTACTTCTTGTCGGGGTCGAGGAAGCCGAGGTGCCAGCCGGAGCCGTTCTGCCCCTGGTAGGACACCGAGGTCGGCTTCCAGCCCTTGGCCAGTCCGTCGGGTGCCACCACGGGGTACGGCGCGGCGCGTCGGGCCGTCGCCAGCTCGACGCGGTAGTCGACCGCCTTGACCGGATCGGCCTTGTCGTCATGCGGAATGAAGATGTAGACGACCCCCGCCACTGCGGTGATCACGAGCATCGACAGGAACATGTCCCGGACGGTCTGCTTGCCTCGCTTGCTTGCCACGGACTCAATGGTGGCATGCGCCTCCGGACGGCCCGCGAGGGGGCGTCCCCATGTCCGGTCAGGGGCATCCGCTCATTCGTGACCCGCCCTGCTCATTTTATCGACCTACCGATAGAGTCACAGCACCCTCTTTTCCGGTCGTCGTCGTACAGAAAGGTGCGCTCCGATGTCCGAGCATCATCTGCCGTCCCAGCTCGAGGTCTCCCCGGAGGCCCCCGACCGCAACCTGGCCCTGGAGCTGGTCCGGGTCACCGAGGCCGCTGCCATGGCCGCCGGGCGCTGGGTCGGCCGCGGCGACAAGATCGGCGCCGACGGTGCCGCGGTGAAAGCCATGCGCACGCTCGTCTCCACGGTGTCGATGAACGGCATCGTCGTCATCGGCGAGGGCGAGAAGGACGAAGCGCCCATGCTGTTCAACGGCGAGCGCGTCGGCGACGGCACCGGGGCCGAGGTCGACATCGCCGTCGACCCCATCGACGGCACCACGCTCAACGCCAAGGGCATGCCCAACGCCATCGCGGTGCTGGCAGCCGCCGACCGGGGCGCGATGTTCGACCCCTCCGCCGTCTTCTACATGGACAAGCTGGTCACCGGTCCCGAGGCGGCCGACTTCGTCGACATCAACGCCCCCGTGTCCGTGAACATCCGGCGCGTCGCGAAGGCCAAGAACTCGACCCCCGAGGACGTCACGGTCGTCATCCTGGACCGTCCCCGGCACGAGAACATGGTGCGGGAGATCCGGGAGACGGGCGCCCGGATCAAGTTCATCTCCGACGGCGACGTCGCCGGGTCGATCATGGCCGCCCGCGAGGGTACCGGTGTCGACCTGCTCATGGGGATCGGCGGGACCCCGGAGGGCATCATCTCGGCGTGCGCCATAAAGTGCCTGGGCGGTGTCATCCAGGGCAAGCTCTGGCCCAAGGACGAGGCGGAGCGTCAGCGCGCTCTCGACGCGGGTCACGACCTCGACCGCGTGCTGTCGACGGACGACCTCGTCAGCGGGGACAACGTCTTCTTCGTCGCCACCGGGATCACGGACGGTGAACTGCTGCGCGGTGTGCGGTACCGCGCGGAGACGGCCACCACCGACTCCCTCGTGATGCGCTCCAAGTCCGGCACGATCCGCCGGATCGACTCGACGCACCGGCTGTCGAAACTGCGCGCCTACAGCGCGATCGACTTCGACCGCGCCAAGTAGGCCGTGTCGTGCGGATGGTGGGGACCGGCCGGGCCGGTCCCCACCATCCGTGCACGCGGGCCTCAGCCCGCTGCGGCTATGCGCTCGCCCGGGGCGGCGGCCTTGAGCTCGATGTCCCGTCTGCGACGCCGGGCCAGCGCCACCCGGCGCTCGGCGGCGGTGAGTCCGCCCCACACCCCGTAGGGCTCGGGCTGGACGAGTGCGTGCTCCCGGCACTCGACCATGACCGGGCATCTCGCACAGACCTGCTTCGCCGCTTCCTCGCGGGAGAGCCGGGCGGCTGTCGGCTCCTTGGACGGGGCGAAGAACAGCCCTGCCTCGTCCCGGCGGCACACCGCCTCCGAGTGCCAGGGCCCCGCCTCGTCCTCCCGTGCGGGGGTGCGCCGGGCGGGCACGGCGGCGACCTGCAGGGGCTGATGCGGCAAATGCAGCACGGTCCACTCCTGACGACGGCTTGGGCTTCGTGAGCGAGAGGCGATGCAGCACTCCCTACCCGCTGTACGCACCCCTATGCACTGAGTGGTTCCCACTTGGACCGCCACCGGAACGCCTCGTCACGGCATGGCCGGAATTGGCGCCGGCCCGGCGGGCCGGCGTCAGTGGCCCAGATGTTTGCGCAGCTGCCGGTGGAGGTTGGTGATGAGCTTTCCGCGCTTGGGCTTCGCCTCGACGCTCCCGAACACGGAATAGCCGTTCACCACGACCACAGGTGCTTCGGGGTCGGCGGATTCCAGTGTGTCGACCTCGAAATTGCCGAAGATGCCCGTCCCGCTGCCGCGCAGAGAGATGTTCTCCGGCACCTTGATATCGACGCTCCCGAAGATGGACGTCGCATTGATGACGGTCAGACGCTGGCCGAAAAGCGCCTCGGTGAGGTCTATTTCGACGCTTCCGAAGAGGGAGAAGGCGTTCGTGCGGCCGCCCACACGCCAACGGCCCCTGCGGGTGGAGCTGCTGAAGACCGCCACCAGGTTCTCGGCGGTCCCGGCTGCCGCCTCGGGGCCGTAGCCGTACGGCGAGGCATGGAGGCGGCTCGTCCCGCCCTGTGCGGGGAGATCCCGCACCAGGGGCTCGAGTTCACCGACGGTCTTGGCCCGGTAGACGAGGTCGACCCGCTCGGCATGCTCCTCGGCGGTGAGCCGGCCCTCGGCCATGGCCTCCCGCAGGATGTCCGCGATCCGGTCGCGGTCCGCGTCGGACGCGCGGATTCCGGCAGGCGCGGGACCGGCCGGAGCGACGGGCTGCTGGGGCTGCTTTTCGAGGTCCACCGGCCAAGCTTACCGAAACGCGATAGATCGCGACCAGTGCCTCTCCGGCCCTGCCGAGAATCCGGGCCGGAGAGTCGCGTCCGGCGGAGGCCGGGTCCACCCGGACCGGACGGTGTCCGGGTGAGCCCTACCTCACAGGATCGGCGCCGCTCCGGCGCTCTACCCTGGTGGATGCGCTGCCCGAGGGAGGTCAGCCGCTGTCGCCGAGTGAGGAATGGCCGTAATGCCAGAGTTTGCGTACTCCGATCTGCTCCCCCTGGGAGAGGACACCACGCCGTACCGGCTGGTGACCGCCGAGGGCGTCTCGACCTTCGAGGCCGACGGCCGTACGTTCCTCAAGGTGGCTCCGGAGGCTCTGCGCACGCTCGCCGCCGAGGCCATGCACGACATCTCGCACTACCTGCGGCCCGCCCACCTGGCGCAGCTCCGGCGGATCGTGGACGACCCCGAGGCCTCCTCCAACGACAAGTTCGTCGCGCTCGACCTGCTGAAGAACGCGAACATCGCCGCCGCGGGCGTCCTCCCGATGTGCCAGGACACCGGCACCGCGATCGTCATGGGCAAGCGCGGGCAGAACGTCCTCACCGAGGGCGGTGACGAGGAGGCCCTGTCGCACGGCATCTTCGACGCCTACACGAAACTGAACCTGCGCTATTCGCAGATGGCCCCGCTGACCATGTGGGACGAGAAGAACACCGGCTCGAACCTGCCGGCGCAGATCGAGCTGTACGCGACCGACGGGGGCGCCTACAAGTTCCTCTTCATGGCGAAGGGCGGCGGCTCGGCCAACAAGTCGTTCCTCTTCCAGGAGACGAAGGCCGTCCTCAACGAGGCCTCCATGATGAAGTTCCTGGAGGAGAAGATCCGTTCGCTGGGCACGGCGGCCTGCCCGCCGTACCACCTGGCGATCGTCGTCGGCGGCACGTCGGCCGAGTTCGCGCTGAAGACCGCGAAGTACGCCTCCGCGCACTACCTGGACGAGCTGCCCGCCGAGGGTTCCCCGACCGGTCACGGCTTCCGGGACAAGGGGCTGGAGGAGAAGGTCTTCGAGCTCACGCAGAAGATCGGGATCGGCGCGCAGTTCGGCGGCAAGTACTTCTGTCACGACGTGCGCGTGGTGCGCCTGCCGCGGCACGGCGCCTCGCTTCCCGTCGCGATCGCCGTCTCCTGCTCGGCCGACCGCCAGGCGACCGCGAAGATCACCGCGGAGGGCGTCTTCCTGGAGCAGTTGGAGAAGGACCCGGCCCGCTTCCTGCCGGACACCACCGACGACCACCTCGACGAGGCCGGCGACGTGGTGAGGATCGACCTGAACCGGCCCATGGACGAGATCCTCGCCGAGCTCACCAAGTACCCGGTCAAGACCCGGCTCTCGCTGACCGGCCCGCTGGTCGTGGCGCGCGACATCGCGCACGCCAAGATCAAGGAGCGGCTCGACGCGGGCGAGGAGATGCCGCAGTACCTCAAGGACCACCCGGTGTACTACGCGGGACCCGCGAAGACCCCCGAGGGCTACGCCTCCGGCTCCTTCGGCCCGACGACGGCCGGTCGCATGGACAGTTACGTCGCACAGTTCCAGGCGGCCGGCGGCTCCAAGGTGATGCTCGCCAAGGGCAACCGGTCCAAGCAGGTCACGGACGCGTGCGACGCGCACGGCGGCTTCTACCTCGGCTCCATCGGCGGGCCCGCGGCGCGCCTCGCCCAGGACTGCATCAAGAAGGTCGAGGTCGTCGAGTACGAGGAGCTCGGCATGGAGGCCGTCTGGCGGATCGAGGTCGAGGACTTCCCCGCGTTCGTCGTGGTCGACGACAAGGGCAACGACTTCTTCACCGAGCCCGCCCCCGCGCCGACGTTCACCAGCATCCCGGTCCGCGGCCCCGGTCTCGGCTGACCTCCGTTCGCGTCCCGCACAGGGGCATCCGGCCGGTGGCCGGATGCCCCTGTGGCGTTCCACGGGTCCGTGCCGGCGCCGGGGAGCCCCACCGCGGCGGGCCGGCTGACGGCGGCTGCGTGGACGCCTCCGGCGGCCGGCACCCCCGGAAGAGCCCCTTCCGGCCGACGGTGCCCGGGAAAACCCGCAGCGTGCGGGGAATACGTGGAGCGGCCCACGTGCTCCTTTCCAGCAGGAGGTTTGAACACCATGGACGGATCGGCCCAGGAATCGAAGTACCGCGTCGAGCACGACTCGATGGGTGAGGTGAGGGTGCCCGCACACGCGAAGTGGCGGGCGCAGACGCAGCGTGCGGTGGAGAACTTCCCCGTCTCGGGGCAACGTCTGGAAAGGGCCCACATCGAGGCCCTGGCCCGGATCAAGGCCGCCGCGGCGAAGGTCAACGCCGAGCTGAAGGTGCTGGATCCGGACATCGCGGAGGCCATCCAGGCGGCCGCCGCCGAGGTGGCGTCGGGGCGCTGGGACGAGCACTTCCCCGTGGACGTGTTCCAGACGGGTTCCGGCACGTCGTCCAACATGAACACCAACGAGGTCCTGGCCACGCTCGCCACCGAGCGGCTCGGGCGCGAGGTGCACCCCAACGACCACGTCAACGCCTCGCAGTCGTCGAACGACGTCTTCCCGTCGTCGATCCACATCGCGGCGACCGCGGCCGTCACCGCCGACCTGATCCCCGCACTCGAATACCTGGCCGAGTCACTGGAGCGGAAATCGGCCGAATTCGCGGACGTCGTGAAGTCGGGCCGCACGCACCTGATGGACGCAACGCCCGTCACCCTCGGCCAGGAGTTCGGCGGTTACGCCGCGCAGATCCGCTACGGCGTCGAGCGGCTCCAGGCATCGCTCCCCCGCCTCGCCGAACTCCCGCTGGGCGGTACGGCCGTGGGCACCGGCATCAACACCCCGCCCGGCTTCTCCGCCGCGGTGATCGCCGAGGTCGCCCGGACCACCGGGCTGCCCCTCACCGAGGCCCGCAACCACTTCGAGGCGCAGGGAGCCCGGGACGGACTCGTCGAGGCGTCGGGGCAGCTCCGTACGCTCGCCGTGTCACTCACCAAGATCTCCAACGACCTCCGCTGGATGGCGTCCGGACCCCGCACGGGCCTGGCCGAAATCAACCTGCCCGACCTCCAGCCGGGGTCGTCGATCATGCCGGGCAAGGTCAATCCGGTGATCCCGGAGGCCGTACTGATGGTCGCGGCCCAGGTGACGGGGAACGACGCCACGGTCGCCGTCGCGGGGGCGGCGGGCAACTTCGAGCTCAACGTCATGCTCCCGGTGATGGCGAAGAACCTCCTGGAGTCCGTACGACTGCTCACGAACGCCTCGCGGCTGCTCGCCGACCGCACGGTCGACGGCGTCACGGCCAACGTGGAGCGGGCCCGGCACTACGCGGAGTCCTCACCCTCGGTCGTGACCCCGCTGAACAAGTACATCGGCTACGAGGAGGCGGCGAAGGTCGCCAAGAAGTCCCTGGCCGACGGCACGACCATCCGGGAGACGGTGCTGGCCGGCGGGTACGTCGAACGCGGCGACCTGACGCTGGAACAGCTCGACGCGGCCCTGGACGTGTTGCGTATGACCCGGCCGTGACGTGTCCGGGCGTGTCGCGTATGACCCGGCCGTGACGCGTAACGCGGCGGCCGGGTCGGCGCGTCCCTAAGATCTCTCCATGACGACGACGGAAGCGGGTACGGGAGCAGGCACCGGGGCAGGTGCGGGGGACAACGGACGCTGGGCGCCGGGCGACAGGATCCTCTGGCGCTACCGGGACAACGGGCACCCCGGCGGGGGCGGCGGCGCCGGGGGCGTGCACATCTGCCGGCCGGTCACCGTCGTTCAGGACACGGACGAACTGCTCGCCGTCTGGATGGCGTCCGGCACGGAATGCGTGAGACCGGTGCTCGCCGACGGTACGCAGGTGCACGCCGAGCCGCTCGCCACGCGTTACACGCGCCCGCGCACGACCGTGCGGTCCCGGTGGTTCGGCTCGGGTGTGCTGAAGCTCGCCCGGCCGGGTGACCCCTGGTCCGTCTGGCTGTTCTGGGACCGCGGCTGGCTGTTCCGCAACTGGTACGTCAACCTTGAGGAGCCCCGGTCACGCTGGTCCGGAGGAGTCGATTCACAGGATCATTTCCTCGACATCTCGGTCCGGCCCGACCACAGTTGGGAGTGGCTCGACGAGGACGAGTTCGCCCAGGCGCAGCAGGTCGGACTGATGGACGCGCCCACCGCCCGGCGGGTGCGCGAGGCCGGCCTCGCGGCCGTCGAGGTGATCCAGCACTGGGGCGCGCCCTTCAGCGACGGCTGGGAGCACTGGCGGCCCGACCCGCGGTGGAAGGTCCCGCCACTGCCGGATGACTGGGACCGCACCCCCGCGTCCACCCCGTCGTGAGACCCTTGATTCACCCCAGGGGGGCAAACGTAGGATCGCCTTCCGTGAACCGTTCCACCGGTCCACCGCGTCACAACCGGCGTAACCGGCCAAGCACCTGACCACCAGTCATCGCACATGTCGCACGAGCAGCACGGGCAACGAACCCGGGCTGCCGCGCGGTAGCACGAACCACTACGAGGGGGTGGAGACGTGTTCGCTGTCCGCTGCCCCGTCGCCGGAGGACCTCGTGTCGGCCCCCCGGCCGGCCGTACGGTTTCGGCCCCTTTTCCGGGGGCATCCGGTGACAGCCGTTGTTCTCACCGCTCTTGCGGGGGCACAGTGGCGCACACCCCTGAGGCGAGTGTGATCGCCTCATACAACCGGCCCGGACGGACGGAATCCCACGCGTGACGGAGCATCCCACCTCCCACGAAGGCCGGCAGCCGCTCGCTGCCCGGCCGCAGGAGCGCGCCCGGCCCCGGCAGCAGGAGGGCCCGCCGGGCGCGGCCGCCACCGCCGCGATCCCCGGCCCCTCCCCGGTGCCGGCGGCCCAGAACGCCGTGCCGAGCCCGGCGTCCGCGGAATCCGCCGCGTCGGCCGCCGAGACCCAGGCCGTCGCCCGCCGCGAGGGTGACCGGCTCCGCTTCGTCGGTGCCGCCACCCGCCGGATCGCCCGGGGCATAGACCTCGACGAGATCGTGCTCGGCCTCTGCAGGGCGAGTGTGCCCACGTTCTCCGACGCCATACTCGTCTACCTCCGCGATCCGCTCCCGGTGGGCGACGAGCGGCCGGTCACCCCGTTCGTGCTGCGGCTGCGGCGTACCGACCGGCTGCGGCTCGCCGACGAGGAGAGCGAGGGCGGCCCGGAGGGCGAGCGGCTGCGGCTGCCCGTGACCGACCCGCAGGCCGGGCTGATGCCGGCGGCCGACCTCTGCGAGATCCAGGCGGGCGGCGCGCTCGCCGAGGTGCTGCGCGGGGTGCGGCCGGTCTTCGGCGACTCGGCCGCCGCCCGCGCCGCCCTGCCCGAACTGCTGGGTGCGGGGCGGGCGGTGCCCACCGGGCACCGCGCGATCCTGGCTCCTCTGCGCGGCCGCCGCCGGGTGATCGGCGCGGCCGTGTTCCTGCGCGGCACGGACCGCCCGCCGTTCGAGGCCAACGACCTCCTGGTCGCGGCCCAGCTGGCCACGCACACCGCGCTGGGCATCGACAAGGCCGTGCTGTACGGCCGCGAGGCGTACATCGCCGACGAACTGCAGCGCACGATGCTGCCGGACTCCCTGCCCCAGCCCACCGGTGTGCGTCTGGCGTCCCGCTACCTCCCGGCCGCCGAGACGGCCCGTGTGGGCGGCGACTGGTACGACGCGATCCCGCTGCCCGGCAGCAGGGTCGCGCTGGTCGTCGGTGACGTGATGGGCCACTCCATGACGTCCGCGGCGATCATGGGCCAGCTGCGTACCACCGCGCAGACCCTCGCCGGACTCGACCTGCCGCCGCAGGAGGTGCTGCACCACCTGGACGAGCAGGCGCAGCGGCTCGGCAGCGACCGCATGGCGACCTGCATGTACGCGGTGTACGACCCCGTCGCGCACCGGATCACCATCGCCAACGCCGGCCACCCGCCGCCCGTGCTGCTCCACCTGGGCGGCCGGGCCGAGGTGCTGAGGGTCCCCCCGGGGGCACCGATCGGCGTCGGCGGGGTCGACTTCGAGGCCGTCGAGCTCGACGCGCCCGCCGGCGCCACGCTGCTCCTCTACACGGACGGCCTGGTGGAGTCCCGGATGCGGGACGTGTGGACGGGCATCGAGATGCTGCGGGAGCGGCTCGCGGCCACCGCGCAGCTGACCGGTCCCGACCACTCGCCGCCGCTGGAGGCGCTGTGCGACGACGTCCTCGACATGCTCGGCCCGGGTGACCGGGACGACGACATCGCGCTGCTGGCCGCCCGGTTCGACGGGATCGCGCCGAGCGACGTCGCCTACTGGTTCCTGGAGCCGGAGGACGCGGCGCCCGGACGGGCCCGCAGGCTGGCGCGCAGGGCGCTGAGCCGCTGGGGTCTGGACGACATCTCCGACGAGGTGGAGCTCCTGGTCAGCGAGGTGGTCACCAACGCCGTGCGGTACGCGGAGCGTCCGGTGACCCTGCGGCTGCTGCGCACGGACATCCTGCGCTGCGAGGTCGGGGACGACGCCCCGCAGCTGCCCAGGCAGCGGCGTGCCCGGGAGACCGACGAGGGCGGGCGCGGGCTCTTCCTGGTCAACCGGCTGGCCAGGCGGTGGGGGGCGACCCGGCTCTCCACGGGCAAGGTCGTGTGGTTCGAGATGGCCACTCCCTGAGGGTGCCGGGGGACGGACACGTGTGAGGGGCGGGTGCCGGCCGGCACCCGCCCCTCACACGTCGTCACTGCCCGAACTGGCCGCCGCCCGGACGGCCGGGCGGCTGCTGGGTCCCGCCGGGGTCCGGTGTCCCGCTGGGCGTCTCGCTCGGCGTCTCCGAGGGCGTCTCGCTCGGCGTCTCGACCGGCGGGGACTCCTCGACCGGGGACTCGCTCGGGGACTCGGAGGGCGTCTCGGGCGTCGCGGAGGGGGTGTGTGAAGGCTTCTCCGACGGCGTCGGGGGCGCCGACGGTGTCTCGGTGACGGCTGTCTCGCCGCGCTCCACGCCCTGCAGGTCGAAGGAGGCGTCCGAGCCGCCGCCCAGCGCGCCGAGGGTGTAGTCGGCCCAGATCTTGGCGGGGAAGCCGCCACCGTTGGCCCGGCCGGAGTTGGCCGTGCCGGTGAGGCTGACCTGACCGCCGCCCTCCTTGGTCGACTCGCCGTACAGGGCGACGACGGTGGAGAGCTCGGGGGTGTAGGCCGCGAACCAGGCGGCCTTGTTGTCCTCCGAGGTACCCGTCTTGCCCGCGGCGTCGTAGGCCGAGGTGTTGGCCTCGTGACCGGAGCCGAGGTCGACGACCTCGGTGAGCGCCTTCGTCACGGTGTCCGCGGATGCCCGGCTGATGGCCTGGCCGCCGATGCCGTCGACGGGTTCCATGGTGCGGTCGCGGTGCACGGCGGACTTGACGATGGTCGGGGTGACCTTCTTGCCGTGGTTGTCGAGGGTGGCGTAGACCCCGGCCATGTCCCACGTGGAGGCGTTCATGGTGCCGAGGGTGATCGCGGGACGCTCGGGGAAGTTCTCGTCGGGTACGCCCAGGCCGAGCGCGGTCCTCTTGACGGCCTTCGGGGTGACGTCGACGACCATCTGCGCGAAGACGGAGTTGATCGACTTGTCCAGGGCCGTCTGGACGGTCGGGTTGCGGTAGCTGACGTCGTCCTCGTTCTGCGGGGCGAACGGGGTGTCGCTCCCGACGACGGGACGCCTGCTGGTGCCGTCGTAGACCGTGTTGAGGCCGATCAGGTTGCCGTCCTGGGTCTGCGACCCGTTCTCCAGGGCGGAGGCGAGCACGAGCGGCTTGAACGTCGACGCGGGCTGGTAGTCCCTGCGGGTGGCATTGGATATGTAGTGCTCGGTGGCGCCTACTCCGCCGTACAGCGCGACGACCTTGCCGGTCTTCGGGTCCACCGAGGTGGCGCCCGCCTGGACGGTCGCGTCGACCTTGTTCTTCTTCCGGTCGAGCTGGTTCTCCAGCTGCCGGTCGACGGACTTCTCGAGCTGCTTCTGCCTCTTCTTGTCGATGTTGAGGGTGATCGTCCAGCCGCCCGCCCGGCGCATCTCCTCGGTGATGCCCTGGCGCTCCATCTCCTGGTTGGCGGCCTCGACGAGGTAGCCCGTCTGTCCCTCCAGCCCGGGAGCGGCCTTGGGCGCCTCGGGCACGGGGAACGTCAGCTTGTCGCGCTCGGCCCGGTCGAGCCAGCCCTCCTCGACCATGTTGTTCAGCGTGTAGGCCCAGCGCTCCTTGACGAGCCTCTTGCCGGTCGGGGTGGCCCGGGCCCAGTCGTACTGGCTGGGCGCCTGGAGCAGTGCCGCGAGGTAGGCGCCCTGGGACACGTCGAGGTCCTTGGCGTCGACCCCGTAGTAGGCCTGTGCGGCCGCCTGGATCCCGCTCGCGCCGCGACCGTAGAACACGGTGTTGAGGTAGCCGGCGAGGATGTCGTCCTTCTTCATGCGCTGGTCGACCTTGAGGGAGATCACCAGTTCCTTGAGCTTGCGGCTGACCGTCTGGTCCTGCGTGAGGTAGTAGTTCTTCACGTACTGCTGGGTGATCGTGGAGCCACCCTGCTTGCCCTTGCCGGAGAGCGTGTTGAGCACACCGCGGGTGGTGCCCTTGAGGTCGACGCCCTGGTCCCGGTAGAAGGACTTGTTCTCGGCGGCGACGAAGGCGTGCTGGACCTTCTTGGGTACGACGGCGAGGTCGACGATCTCCCGGTTGGCCCCGGAGCCGGTGCGGGCGAGGATCGAGCCGTCGCTGTACTTGTAGATGTTGCTCTGCTCCTGCGCCGCGGCGTTGGCCGGGGGCACGTCCACGTACAGGTAGAGCGCCGCGAAGCCGCCCATCACCAGCAGGCACAGTCCGAAGAACGTGCCCAGCATCTTCCGCCACGTGAAGAGCCGGCGTATGCCACCGCTCTTGGCAGCCCGACGCGCTTCCGCTCGCCCCATCGCCGTGGTGCTCCTCTTCCTCTGCTCGAACCGCTCAGGTCAGACCAGCCAGCTAACACCGAAGGCATGGACAAATGGCAAGCGATCCGATCTTTTCCGGACGTGAGAATCAGCACCCGGTCCCCATGGAACCGACTCACGGGGGGCGCAGAAGGTTGCCGCACCCGTTAATGTGTAATCACATTGCTAGCGCGGCGTCATGCCGCGCGGAACGGGGGACCCATGTCCGCACCGCACGACCTCCCCGGCGCCGACGGCCCCGGCGCCGACCTGGCACCGGACGCGCCCGAGATGCCCTCTCCGCAGGTCAGGGAGACGACGGCCCATTCGATCCCCGGCGGCCTCGGCCTGCTGCTGACCGTCCTCGGCGTGCTCGTCGGCGTGGCCCTCACCATCGCCGGCGGGGTCCTCGGCTCGCACGGTCACGACGGCGCGGGCATCCCGTTGCTCGTCCTCGGGCTGCTGCTCGCCGTCGCCTCCTTCTTCTGCATGAGCGGTGTGAAAATGGTCGCCCCGGGCGAGGCCCGGGTCATCCAGCTGTTCGGCCGGTACGTCGGCACGATCCGCGCGGACGGCCTGCGGTGGATCAACCCGCTGACGTCCAGCCGCAAGATCTCCACCCGCGTCCGCAATCACGAGACGGCCGTCCTCAAGGTCAACGACGCCTACGGCAACCCGATCGAGCTCGCCGCGATCGTCGTCTGGAAGGTCGAGGACACCGCGCAGGCACTCTTCGAGGTGGACGACTTCCTGGAGTTCGTCGCGACCCAGACCGAGGCGGCCGTCCGGCACATCGCGATCGAGTACCCGTACGACGCCCACGAGGAGGGCGGACTGTCCCTGCGGGGCAACGCCGAGGAGATCACCGAGAAGCTCGCCGCCGAACTGACCGCGCGGGTGCAGGCGGCGGGCGTGCGCATCATCGAGTCCCGCTTCAGCCACCTCGCGTACGCCCCCGAGATCGCGTCGGCGATGCTTCAGCGCCAGCAGGCGGGGGCGGTCGTCGCGGCACGCCAGCAGATCGTCGAGGGCGCCGTGGGCATGGTCGAGATGGCGCTGACCCGGATCGCGGAGCAGGACATCGTCGAGCTCGACTCGGAGCGCAAGGCGGCGATGGTCAGCAACCTGATGGTCGTGCTGTGCGGTGACCGTGCCGCGCAGCCGGTCCTGAACACGGGCACGCTCTACCAGTGACCGACGACGCGGCCCCTCCGGCGGGCCGGACTCCCCGGCGGGGTGCCACCCGCAAGCAGATGCTGCTGCGGCTGGACCCCGCCGTGCACGACGCGCTGGCCCGGTGGGCCTCCGACGAACTGCGCAGCGCGAACGCGCAGATCGAGTTCCTGCTCCGGCGGGCCCTGGCGGACGCCGGGCGCCTGCCGGGCGGGGCGGCTCCGATCCCCCGCCGGGGCCGGCCACCGAACTCCCCGCCCGGGGAGCCGCCGGAGCCGGCCGGGTAGCCCCCTCGGGGGGCCCTTGCGGCCACAGGCGCCCGCCCCCGGCCGTGGCAGGCGTCGGAGGGCCCGGTGGCGCGAGGCCCGGTCCGCACGCACCGGGCCACCCGTATGCGCCGCAGGTATACACACGGAGTACAGTGCGGTTCATGTCTATCGGCCACACACTCCTCGGGCTCCTGGAGTCCGGCCCCCGCCACGGCTACGACCTCAAGCGCGCCTTCGACGAGAAGTTCGGTCACGACCGGCCGCTGCACTACGGCCAGGTCTACGCGACCATGTCCCGTCTCCTGAAGAACGGGCTCGTCGAGGTCGACGGGGTCGAGACGGAGGGCGGGCCCGAGCGCAAGCGGTACGCCATCACGGAGGCCGGCGTGACCGATGTCACGACCTGGCTCGCGCAGCCCGAGAAGCCGGAACCCTACCTCCAGTCGACCCTCTACACGAAGGTCGTCCTGGCCCTGCTCACCGGCCGCAGCGCCGCCGACCTGCTGGACGCCCAGCGCTCCGAGCATCTGCGCCTGATGCGCATCCTGACCGACCGCAAGCGCAACGGCGATCTCGCGGACCAGCTGATCTGCGACCACGCCCTCTTCCACCTCGAAGCCGACCTGCGCTGGCTGGAGCTGACCGCCGCACGCCTGGACCGGCTCGCCGAGGTGATAGCCCCGTGATCCCGGCCGGCTCCCTGCTCTCCGCCCGGGACCTGCGCAGGAGTTACGGCTCCACGCACGCGCTCGACGGGGCCTCCTTCTCCGTGCACCCCGGTGAGGTCGTCGCCGTCATGGGCCCCTCGGGCTCCGGCAAGTCGACACTGCTGCACTGCCTGGCGGGCATCGTGACCCCCGACTCGGGCAGCGTCACCTACGACGGGCGTGAACTGTCCGCCCTGTCCGACGCGGAGCGCAGCGCGCTGCGCCGCAGCGACTTCGGGTTCGTCTTCCAGTTCGGCCAGCTCGTCCCGGAACTGACGTGCGTGGAGAACGTCGCGCTGCCGCTGCGCCTCAACGGGATGAAGCGCAAGGAGGCCGACCGCACGGCCCGCCAGTGGATGGAGCGCCTGGAGGTCGACGACCTCGCCTCCCAGCGCCCCGGGGAGGTGTCCGGCGGGCAGGGCCAGCGTGTCGCCGTGGCCCGCGCCCTGGTCGCCTCCCCCAAGGTGGTCTTCGCCGACGAGCCGACGGGCGCACTGGACTCGCTCAACGGCGAGCGGGTCATGCAGTTGCTCACCGAATCCGCCAGGACCTCGAACACGGCCGTCGTGATCGTGACGCACGAGGCCCGCGTCGCCGCTTACTCGGACCGCGACATCGTCGTGCGTGACGGCCGGTGCCGTGACGCGGAGCACGCGCTGTGAAGTGGCTGCGCGACCTGGGTCTCGGGATACGTTTCGCCGCCGCGGGCGGACGCGAGGGCTGGGCCAGGACCGCGCTCACCGCGGTCGGGGTCGGACTCGGGGTGGCGCTGCTGCTGGCCGCCTCGTCGGTCCCGCACCTGCTGGAGCAGCGCGCCGTACGCGACGAGGCACGCCGTGAGGTCGCGGCGTCCCGCAACGCGGAGGTCCCGAGGACGGACTCCACCGTCCTGCGGTCCGGGGCCACGACCGAGTACCGCGGCCGCGAGGTGGAGGGCTACCTGATGCGGGCGGAGGGCCGACGGCCCGTGCTTCCGCCGGGAGTCGGGCACTTCCCCGCCCCCGGGAAGATGGTCGTCTCCCCCGCCCTGAAGGAACTGCTGGGGTCCCCCGAGGGCCACCTGCTCAAGCAGCGCCTGCCCTACGGGATCAGCGGGACGATCGCCGACGAGGGACTGAGCTCCCCGCGCGAGCTGCACTTCTACGTGGGCAGCGGCACCCTGACGCCCGCGGGCGGCGGTCACCGGCTGGCGGGTTACGGCGGCGGAACCCCGGACGATCCGCTCCCGCCCGTCCTGGTCCTCCTGGTCCTCGTCATCTGCGTCGTCCTGCTGGTGCCCGTGGCGATCTTCATCGCGACCGCCGTGCGGTTCGGCGGAGAGCGCCGCGACCGGAGGCTCGCCGCGCTGCGGCTGGTCGGGGCCGACATCCGGTCGACCCGCCTGATCGCGGCGGGCGAGGCGCTGTTCGGGTCGTTCCTCGGCCTGCTGGCCGGCGCGGCGTTCTTCCTCGTGGGCCGCGGGTTCGTCGGTCATGTCGAGGTGTGGGGTCACAGTGCCTTCCCCTCCGACCTGACGCCCACTCCCTGGCTCACCGCGCTCGTGGCCGTCGCCGTACCCCTGTCCGCCGTCGTCGTCACGCTCGCCGCCATGCGTTCGGTGGCCGTCGAGCCCCTGGGCGTCGTGCGCGGCTCCCGGAACCGCCGGCGCCGCCTGTGGTGGCGTCTGCTGCTGCCGGTCCTGGGGCTGGCCGTCCTGTGGCGTGCGGACCGCGCCGACGAGTTCACGCCGGTCGACCCCTACCCCGTCGCGGGCGGTGCCGTCCTCGTCCTGTCGGGACTCGCGCTGCTGCTCCCCTGGCTGGTCGAGGCATGCGTGGGCAGGCTGGGCCGCGGGCCGCTCCCCTGGCAGCTGGCGGTCCGCGCGCTCCAGCTGAACAGTGGCGCGGCCTCCCGGGCGGTCAGCGGCATCACCGTCGCCGTGGCGGGCGCGGTGGCGCTGCAGATGCTGTTCGCGGCGGTGGGCGACGACTTCGACCGGATGACGGGGCAGGACCCCTCACGGGCCCAGTTCACGACGTCCTCAGAGCGTGTGACCGGTGACGCGGCCACACGCACCATCAAGGAGTTCCGGGCGACCAGGGGCGTGCGGGCCGTCATCGGCACGGTCGAGGTCTACGTGACCCGGCCGGGGAAGTACGAGGGCGACATCCGGCCCACCACCTCACTGACCGTCGGCGACTGCGCGACCCTGCGCGAGATCGCCCGGATCGGGTCCTGCGAGGAGGGCGACGCCTTCGTCGTCCACCCCAGGAACGACAAGGACATGTCCGCCTGGATGGACCGGACGGCCCGCAAGGGCAAGGAGGTCGACGTCAGCGCGTCCGCCGAGCCGGGCGGTGTGAAGTCGAGGCGCTGGACCCTGCCCGCGGATGCCCGGACCGTCGTCTCCCGCCCGGACCCGATGGGCGAGGACCACTGGGGCATCATGGCGACGGCCGGAGCGGTCGGCCCGGGCACCTTGCCCGGCGCGACGGTCCAGGCGCAGATCAGGGTCGACGAGAGCGTCCCCGACGTCTCCGAGTACGTACGGAACACGGCGGCCCGGATCGACCCCGCCATGCGGGTGTCATCCCTGCGTTCGGTGGAGCGCGACCGGCAGTACGCGAGCGTGCAGACCGGCCTCCGGGTCGGCGCGACCTTGACCCTGCTGCTGATCGCCGCCTCGATGCTGGTCTCCCAGCTGGAGCAGATGCGGGAGCGCAGGCGCCTGTTGTCGGTCCTGGTCGCCTTCGGCACCCGGCGGGCCACCCTCGGCTGGTCGGTGCTCTGGCAGACCGCCGTGCCGGTGCTCATCGGCCTGGCCGTGGCGGTCGCCGGCGGGCTCGGGCTCGGTGCGGTGATGGTGAGGCTGGTCGCCAAGCGAGTGACCGACTGGTGGCTGTTCCTCCCGATGGTGGGGGCGGGTGCCGCACTGATCCTGCTGGTCACCCTGGTCTCGTTGCCGCTGCTGTGGCGGCTGATGCGGCCCGACGGTCTGCGTACGGAGTGATGCCCCGGTGCGGCCTCCATCCCGGGGGCCGCACCCTCAGGCCGCCGGCACCCGCACCGGAAGGGTGACCATCGCCTCCCGGAGAGCGGCGGCGAACTCCTCGAACTCCTCGTGCCTCGCCGAACCCGCCCGCACGGCCAGCGCCACCCGCCGCGAGGGCGCGGGGTCACTGAAGTAGCCGGTGGACAGCGCCTCGTTGCGCCCGGTCTCCACGGTCACAGCGGTCCGCGGCAAGAGGGTCACGCCCAGTCCGCCCGCGACGAGCTGGACCAGGGTGGAGAGCCCGGCCGCGGTCGTCGTCACCGGGGTCCCCCGGGTACGGCCCGCCTCACGGCAGATGTCCAGGGCCTGGTCCCGCAGGCAGTGTCCCTCGTCGAGCAGCAGGAGCGGCAGGTCGCGCAGCGTCTCGCGCGGCAGGCCGATGCTTCCGGCGAGGCGGTGCTCCCTCTCCATGACCAGAACGAAGTCCTCGTCGAACAGGGGGAGTTCCGTGACGCCGGGCACCCCGAGCGGCACCGCGAGCAGCAGGAGGTCCAGCCGCCCGGCCCCCAGCCCGTCCAGCAGCGAGGAGGTCTGCTCCTCGTGGACCTGGAGTTCCAGCTCGGGGTAGCGCTCGTGGACCAGCCTGAGCACGGCGGGCAGGAGGTAGGGCGCGACCGTCGGGATCACGCCGAGCCGGAGTATCCCGGTGAACGGCGCCCGCACCGCCTCGGCCTCCTCCATCAGCTCACCCAGGGCTTCCAGCACCGCCCGGCTCCGCACCGCGAGCCTCTCCCCGGCGGGCGAGAGCAGCACCTTGCGGGTCGTACGCTCGATGAGCTGGACACCCAGTGCCACCTCCAGCGCGGACACCGCCCCGGAGAGAGCGGGCTGACTCATCCCGATTGCTGCCGCCGCGTCCCGGAAGTGCAGATGCTCCGCCACGGCCACGAAGGCGCGCAGCTGCGAGAGGCTGGGCTGCTTGACCCTGTTGGGCTGATTTACATACGCCACTGATAGGCACCTCCGATCATCCGGACCGAGTGTAGCTATTTCCGTGATCAATGCACTCTGTGCCAGGGTGGGAGCCGTCCAACCCCCAGGAACGCCCTCAAAAGGGGACTTCCTATGCAACAAGGAGTGCGCGTGCTCACTGTCGGTGACAAGTTCCCCGAGTTCGACCTGACCGCTTGCGTGTCGCTCGAGAGCGGCAAGGAGTTCGAGCAGATCAACCACAAGACCTACGAGGGTCAGTGGAAGATCGTCTTCGCGTGGCCCAAGGACTTCACCTTCGTGTGCCCCACCGAGATCGCCGCCTTCGGCAAGCTGAACGACGAGTTCGCCGACCGCGACGCCCAGATCCTCGGCTTCTCCGGTGACTCCGAGTTCGTGCACCACGCCTGGCGCAAGGACCACCCGGACCTGACCGACCTGCCCTTCCCGATGCTGGCCGACTCGAAGCACGAGCTCATGCGTGACCTCGGCATCGAGGGCGAGGACGGCTTCGCCCAGCGCGCCGTCTTCATCGTCGACCAGAACAACGAGATCCAGTTCACGATGGTGACCGCCGGTTCCGTGGGCCGTAACCCCAAGGAGGTCCTGCGGGTCCTCGACGCCCTGCAGACCGACGAGCTCTGCCCCTGCAACTGGACCAAGGGCGAGAACACCCTCGACCCGGTCGCCCTCCTCTCCGGCGAGTGAGCTGATACCGACATGGCACTCGACGAACTGAAGTCCGCCATACCGGACTTCGCCAAGGACCTGAAGCTGAACCTCGGTTCGGTCATCGGCAACAGCGACCTCCCGCAGCAGCAGCTGTGGGGCACCGTCCTGGCCTGCGCGATCGCCTCGCGTTCGCCGAAGGTGCTGCGCGAGCTGGAGCCGGAGGCGAAGGCGAACCTCTCCGCCGAGGCGTACACCGCGGCGAAGTCGGCGGCCGCGATCATGGCGATGAACAACGTCTTCTACCGCACCCGGCACCTGCTGTCGGACCCCGAGTACGGCAACCTCCGTGCCGGTCTGCGGATGAACGTCATCGGCAATCCGGGCGTGGAGAAGGTCGACTTCGAGCTGTGGTCGCTCGCCGTCTCCGCGATCAACGGCTGCGGCCAGTGCCTGGACTCGCACGAGCAGGTCCTGCGCAAGGCCGGCGTCGACCGTGAGACCATTCAGGAAGCCGTGAAGGTCGCCTCGGTGATCCAGGCGGTCGGCGTGACCCTCGATGCCGAGGCCGTGCTCGCCGAGTAGTACCCCCTGTACGAGAAGGGCCCCGTGGACGACCGACCGTCCCCGGGGCCCCTCTCATGTCTGCCGGCTCTTTCGCCGCCCCGTCACTTGGGCGGTTCGTCCGCGGAGTCCGGCCGTTCGCCCGGCTCCCGGGGCTCGTCGGCGGGCGCGGCGACGGGCGCCGGCGCCGGTGCGGCGGAGAGCGCCGTGGCTCCGTGCGGCCCGGGGCCGTGGACCCGGGACGCGTCCTGGCCGTACGAACCGTCCTGGCCGTACGAACGCAGATAGCCGACCACGGTGTTGGTCACCGCGACCAGCGGGACCGCGACGACGGCGCCGCCGATGCCCGCGATCATGCCGCCCGCCGCGACCGACAGGACGACGGCGAGGGGATGGACGCGTACCGCCCGGCCGAGGATGAAGGGCTGCAGGATGTGGCCCTCGATCTGCTGGACGGCGAGCACCACGATGAGCACCATCAGGGCGGTGAACACGCCCTGGGTCACGAGCGCCACGACCACGGCGAGGGCTCCCGAGACGACGGCGCCGACCAGCGGGATGAAGGCGAAGAGGAAGATGAAGACGGCGAGCGGGACGGCCATCGGCACGTCGAGGAAGTAGATGCCGAGTCCGATGAAGATCGCGTCGATCAGGGCGACGATCACCGTGCCTCGCACATAGGCGGTCAGCGTCCGCCAGGCGCGCGGTCCGGCGCCGGCGACGCCCGGCCGGGCCTGCGAGGGCACCAGCTTGAGCACCCACTGCCAGATGCGCTTCCCGTCGTAGAGCAGGAAGAGCGTCGAGAACATCGCCAGCAGCAGCCCGGTG
Organism: Streptomyces sp. NBC_01341; assembly: GCF_035946055.1. Taxonomy (NCBI): domain Bacteria; kingdom Bacillati; phylum Actinomycetota; class Actinomycetes; order Kitasatosporales; family Streptomycetaceae; genus Streptomyces; species Streptomyces sp. NBC_01341. The sequence goes on from NZ_CP108364.1 coordinate 2,809,263, forward strand.
AGGACCTCCACCATGACGGTGACGCCCTGGAGTCCGGCCGAGGTGATCTCCTCGGTGTTGGTGCCGATGGTGTCGCTGAGGTTCTTGGCGATGTCGTTGATCTGCGACTCGGTGACGTGGAACGGGCTGTCCAGGAGCCAGCGCTTCAGCTCGTCGATTCCGTCGCGCACCCGGTCGGACAGGTCGTCGAGGTTGTCCATCACCTGCCACACGACGAACCAGCCGACCAGCCCCATCACGATGAAGCCGAGCACGGCGGTCACCGCGGTGGCCAGTCCGCGCGGCAGCCCGACCCGCCTCAGCCGGACGACGGTCGGCTGGAGCAGCGCGGTCACCAGCAGGGCGGCGACGAAGGCCAGGACGACCAGCTGGATGGCACTGATGACGCGCATCAGCACCCAGAGCGTGCCCGCGAGGACGAGCAGCCGCCAGCCGGCTTCCGCGGCCACGCGCATCCCCCAGGGGATGGCGGCCACGGGCTCGGGCCTGGCGGCGACGGAAGGGGCGTACGCGGGCGGGCGCGGCACCTGCTCGGCGGCGACCGTGGAGAGCGTGGACGAGGAGCCGCCCACGGCGGCCTCGTCGGCACGGCGTTCGTCCTCGGCGCGGCGTTCTTCCAGGCGCGCCCCTATCTCGGTGAGTTCGGCGCCCAGCCGGCCGAGCCATCCCGGAAGTTTCGACATGGAATTCCCCTTTCCCCCGTTCAACCCCAGCACGCCCCCGGAGCTGTCCGGATCGACCGTACACGCGAGATGCCCCGCACCATGGGCCGGTGCGGGGCATCTCGAAGTCGTGCGTCGGAACCTCGTGGGGTTCTAGTACCAGTTGTTGGCCTGCCAGAAGGACCAGGCTCCGCACGGGCTGCCGTAGCGGCCGTCCATGTAGCTGAGGCCCCACTTGATCTGGGTGGCGGGGTTGGTCTGCCAGTCGGCGCCGGCCGAGGCCATCTTGGAGCCGGGCAGTGCCTGCACGAGACCGTACGCCCCGGAGGACGCGTTGGTCGCCCGGTAGTTCCAGGTCGACTCGTGGTTCACGATGTTGCTGAAGCACTGGAACTGGTCGGCGGGGATCATCTGCCGTGCCATCGCCTGGACTTCGGCCACCGTGTAGGAGCCCTGTGCCGAGAACGAGGAGGCGTCGCGGACGGAGGACCGGCTCGCACGCTCGGCCTCCTTCTCCTTGGCCTCGCGCTCCGCCTCCAGCTTGTCCTCGGCCGCCGCCTTCTTCGACTTGGCGTCCTTGGCGGCCTGGATGCGGGCCGTCTCCTCGGCGGACTTCTTCGCCGCCGCGTCCGCCGCCGACGCCTGGGCGTCGGCCTGCTGCGTCAGTGAAGCGGTCTGCACCTGGGCCTGCTGGCCCGCGGGGATGTCTGCGAGCAGCGTGGTGTCGGCTGCGGCCGCCTCGAAGTTGTTGTCGTCGACAGCGGGGGTGCTGCCCGACGCAACGCCCACGACGGCGCCTACGGTGGTTACGGCGGTGGCGGATGCCACGGCGAACCCCCGGACCGAAATCCGGCTCACACGGTGTCCTTCCAGCATCGCCCGCTTAGGTGACCTCGCGAGCGCAATCGTGCCCTTGACACTGGCCTCCCTACTGCATGGGTCACGGGAGGCACGGGCCCGGTGGGCGTCTTCCCGGGGGAAGGCGCCGCGTGGTGCTCGCGGGCGGCATACGGACGGCTTTTGTTGAGTTGTGTGGTGCGTGGCGCCTCTGGAGGTGCCCAAGTGCCGTATGCGGGGCCTGACGGAAGCAAGACTCTGCCGGACGGACACGGGGCGTTGCAATTCTGTGTTGCGTGTTAAAGGTCACACCTCGTTTGGAGCATGACTTTTTCGGAAATGACGGCGCAGCACAATGCCGCCCGGCTAAGCTCCTTGGCTCGCCGGGCGGCATCTATGGGGCGTTCAGGGTCAGATGTGCCCGTCCTCCAGCATTTCGGTCACCAGCGCGGCGATCGGCGAGCGCTCGGATCGGGTGAGCGTGACGTGGGCGAAGAGCGGGTGCCCCTTCAGCTTCTCGACGACGGCGACGACTCCGTCGTAGCGGCCGACCCTGAGGTTGTCCCGCTGCGCGACGTCGTGGGTGAGCACCACCCGCGAGTTCGCCCCGATGCGGGACAGGACGGTCAGCAGGACGTTCCGCTCCAGGGACTGCGCCTCGTCCACGATCACGAAGGCGTCGTGGAGCGAGCGTCCCCGGATGTGGGTGAGCGGCAGGATCTCCAGCATCCCGCGTCCCAGCACCTCTTCGATGACCTCGCGTCCGGCGACCGCCGACAGCGTGTCGAAGACGGCCTGCGCCCAGGGGCTCATCTTCTCGGCCTCACTGCCGGGGAGATAGCCGAGCTCCTGCCCGCCGACCGCGTACAGCGGCCGGAAGACCATCACCTTCTTGTGCTGCCGGCGCTCCAGCACGGCCTCCAGACCCGCGCAGAGTGCGAGGGCGGACTTGCCGGTGCCCGCCCTGCCGCCCATCGACACGATGCCGACGTCCGGATCGAGGAGCAGGTCGAGCGCGATGCGCTGCTCGGCGCTGCGGCCGTGGATCCCGAAGGCCTCACGGTCGCCGCGCACGAGGCGCACGTTGCCCTCGGCCGTGACCCTGCCGAGCGCCTTGCCGCGCTCGGACTGGAGGACCAGTCCGGTGTGCACGGGGTATTCGGCGGCCTCGGGGATGAACAGGGTCTCCTCCGTGAAGAGGAGGTCGACCTGCTCGGCGGCGAGGGCCAGCTCCGACATCCCGGTCCAGCCGGAGTCGGTGATGGCCAGTTCGGCGCGGTACTCCTCGGCGAGGAGACCGACCGAGGACGCCTTGATCCGGAGCGGCAGGTCCTTGGAGACGACGGTGACGTCGTACCCCTCGGCCTGCAGGTTGCGTGCGACCGCGAGGATCCGTGAGTCGTTGTCCCCCAACCGGTAGCCGGCGGGCAGTACGCCGGGATCGGAATGGTTGAGTTCGACACGGAGCGACCCGCCCAGATCCCCGAGCGGGATCGGGGCGTCCAGCCGGCCGTACCGGACGCGGAAGTCGTCCAGGAGGCGCAGGGCCTGCCGGGCGAAGTATCCGAGCTCGGGGTGGTGCCTTTTGGCCTCCAGCTCCGTGACCACGACGATCGGCAGCACGACTTCGTGCTCGTCGAACCGGGCCATGGCGTTGGGGTCGGCCAGCAGGACGCTGGTGTCGAGAACATAGGTGCGCCTGTCGGGCATGCGGCGCTTGATGCTGGTCACCACGGAAGGACGTACCCCCTCGGACGAGGTCGGGGAGTGCGACGGAGGTCGCGGAACTTCCCAAAGGGAGAGGACGGACCGGGTTCGGGCCCCGAGCGCGGGCCGAACTCCGGCCCTCCGCGTCGGCCGCGTGTCGTGCGGTCCTTCGTGTGCAAAGGGCCTCCCGGGCGAGCGGGCTGGGTGCCGCTCACTTGGATGCGACGTCCGCCTGGTTGGTGACCGGACATCGACCTGAGAGGGGTATTCCCTCGAACACGCGAAGCCATGCCCCCGCCTGCGACGAGGTGCGCCGGACCGGGTTCTGTGCCTTCCCCCCCGCCCGCCGGGCGGGCCGGGTCCCTCAGGACCCGTAGCGCCGGTGCCGTGCCGCGTAGTCGCGCAGGGCGCGCAGGAAGTCGACCTTGCGGAAGGCCGGCCAGAAAACTTCGCAGAAGTAGTACTCCGAATGGGCGCTCTGCCAGAGCATGAAGCCGGACAGCCGCTGCTCCCCGCTGGTGCGGATCACCAGGTCCGGGTCGGGCTGTCCGCGGGTGTAGAGGTGCTCGGAGATGAGGTCCGTGGAGACGACCTCGGCGAGCTCCTCGAAGGTCGTGCCCCTGGCGGAGTGCTCCAGGAGCAGTGAGCGCACGGCGTCCGCGATCTCCTGGCGTCCGCCGTAACCGACGGCGACGTTGACGATTATTCCCTGGACGCCGGAGGTGGCCTCCTCGGCCTCCTTGAGGACGGTCTGGGTCCTCGCGGGCAGCAGGTCGAGGGTGCCGACGTGGTGCAGACGCCAGCGGCCGTCCGCGGCCAGGTTGCGCACGGTGTTCTCGATGATGCCGAGCAGAGGGGTGAGCTCCGCCTCGGGCCGGTCGAAGTTGTCCGTGGAGAGCAGCCAGAGCGTGACGACCTCGACGTCGGTCTCGCTGCACCAGCCGAGGAGCTCGGAGATCTTGTCCGCTCCGGCCTGGTGTCCTTGCACGGCCGAGCCGCCGGACGCCTTCGCCCACCGCCGGTTGCCGTCGAGGATGACGCCGATGTGCTTGGGCACCTGGTCGTGGTCCAGGCGGCCTTCCACCCGGCGTGCGTAGAGCCCGTACACCAGGTCGCGCAAGTTCACTGAGTCCACCCTCTCGGTTTCCGTACGGGCGCGTGGCCCGCCCTCCCCCTCACCGGGGGTCCGGGGCCGCCCCCCGGGGGACCGCCGTGCTGTCCGCACAGCGCGCTTCCGCGCCGCGGATCGGCGGTTCCGAAGCGGCCACATTACTGCGGACGGGTCACGGGGGCCCAACCCGGTCTGTCACAACTCCGTGATAAGGAGTGAAACGTGACTGATTCCCTCTCCTACCTCGCCGACACCTCGCGCTACGACTCGATGGAGTACCGCCGCACCGGCCGCAGCGGGCTCAAGCTCCCCGCCGTCTCCCTCGGCCTCTGGCACAACTTCGGTGACGACCGCGCCCTCGGCACGCAGCGGGCGATCCTGCGCCGCGCCTTCGATCTCGGCGTGACGCACTTCGACCTGGCCAACAACTACGGCCCGCCGCCCGGCTCGGCGGAACTGAACTTCGGCAAGCTCTTCCGCCAGGACTTCGCCCCGTACAGGGACGAGCTCGTGATCTCCACCAAGGCCGGGTACGAGATGCACCCCGGCCCCTACGGCGAGTGGGGATCCCGCAAGTACCTGCTGTCCTCGCTCGACGCCTCGCTGGGGCGCATGGGCCTCGATCACGTCGACATCTTCTACTCGCACCGCTTCGACCCCCACACGCCGCTCGAGGAGACCATGGGGGCGCTCGCCTCCGCCGTGCACCGGGGCAAGGCGCTGTACGTGGGCGTGTCCTCCTACAACGCGGCACAGACCGCCGAGGCGGCCCGCATCCTCCGCGAGATGGGCGTGCCCGCCCTGATCCACCAGCCGTCCTACTCGATGATCAACCGCTGGGTGGAGGCCGACGGGCTCCTCGACACGCTGGAGGAGGCCGGCATGGGCTGCATCTCCTTCGCGCCACTCGCCCAGGGCCTGCTCACGGACAAGTACCTCTCGGGCATCCCCGAGGGCTCGCGCGCCAGCCAGGGCAAGTCCCTCGATCCCGGACTGCTGTCCGAGGAGATGGTGCGGCGGCTGCGCGGGCTGAACGAGATCGCGGGGCGCCGCGGGCAGTCACTGGCGCAGATGGCCCTGAACTGGGTCCTGCGTGACAGCCGGATGACGTCGGCCCTGATCGGGGCGTCGAGCGTGGGACAGCTGGAGCAGAACGTGGCCGCGCTCTCCGCGCCGGCGCTGACCGCCGCCGAGATCGAGGAGATCGACGCCTTCGCGGTGGACACGGCGAGCACCAACATCTGGGCCAACCGGCGCTGAGCCGGACGCCCCTGGCCCGGACTCCCGGGCCGGGGGCCGTCACCGGTCGCGCACGGGTCCCGTACGAGGGGCCACAGCCCCGGGCACAAAAAACGGGCCGGTCCGTGGGGGGGGATACGGACCGGCCCGAGGGGGGGTTTCCACCATAACCCTTCGTAAGTGATGCTGCGTGCCACGCCACTCGACAATTACTCTCCGGATTCACCGGACTGCGCTGCGGGCACACTTTCCGGCCGCTCCCCGGCTCGGTCCGCCCGGCCAACAGGACAGTTTCCGTCCTGTTGGGGTCCTACATTCACGTCATGACGACACGAGCCCGCACCACGACCGTGACCTGGTCCGAAGCGAACGCCCGGCGGCTTGACCGGCAGTTCCTGTCCGGCGTCGCCTCCGCCGCCACCGGTGGCGGGGACACGGTGGCGGGGGCGGTCGCCGCGATGCTCGGTGCGCACGCCCAGGTGCTGTCGGCCGCCGAACTCTCCGTCGGCCTCCGCACGCCCGGGGTGACACGCACGCATGTGCGTACGTCGCTGTGGAGCGACCGGACCCTCGTCAAGACGTTCGGCCCCCGCGGCACCGTGCACCTGCTGCCCGCCGCGGATCTGCCGATGTGGACGGGTGCCCTGTCGGCGGTTCCTGCGGGGACGAGCCCGTTCTCCAGGGACGCACGGATGACGCCGGATCAGGTGGAGGAGGTCCTGGCCGCCGTGTCCGACGCGCTGACCGGTGCCGAGCTCACGGTCGACGAGCTCTCCGCTGAGGTGATCGCCCGCACCGGCCCGTGGGCGGGCGACCCGGTGATGCCGGCGTTCCAGGGGATGTGGCCGCGCTGGCGCCAGGTGCTGCACCTGGCGGGGCACCGGGGCGCCCTCCGCTACGCCCCGAACCGCGGCCGGAAGGCCACCTACACCCGTCCCGGGGTCACTCCGCTGCCGGCCCCGGAGGCGACGGCGCTGCTCGCAGGGCGTTATCTGCACGCGTACGGTCCCGCGACCCCGGCCCACTTCGCCCGGTGGCTCGCCGCGCCGCGCGGCTGGGCGGCAGGGCTCTTCGAGGAGCTGGCCGGGGCGGGCGCGATCGAGCGGGTGGAGTTCGAGAACTGCGGTCCGGCCTGGGTGGCGACGGGCGACACGCTGTTCCCGTCGGCGCCGCCTCACGGCGTGCGGCTCCTCCCCTACTTCGACGCGTTCGCCATCGCCTCCCGGCCCCGGGAACGGCTCTGTCCGGGTGCGGCGTCCGGTCGGGCGCTGGCCGGCGGCCAGGCGGGCAACTTCCCGGTGCTGCTGGTCGACGGGACGGTCGCGGGGGTGTGGCATCAGCGGCGTTCGGGGAAGCGGATCGCGGTGACGGTGGAGCCGCTGTCCGCCGGCACCCTGGACGCCGCCCGCCTCCGGGAGCTGGAGGGCCAGGTGGAGCGGCTGGGCTCGGTCATGGAAGGCGTGGCGACGCTGACGGTGGGACAGGTGGACGTCGGCGGGCACGCGTAGGTCCGGGATCGGGCCCCAGTCAGGGGGCCGCGGCGCTCAGCGGCGTACGAAGCGGATCGACAGGGTGTCCCCGCCGTTGACGACGAAGTCGCCGTCCTCGCACCGGATGACGGCCTCGTGGACCTCGCCGTACCCGTCGCGTCGCTCCTGGGTGCCGATGACGGTCCACGCCCCGCCGTACGGGGGCGGTGGCAGCCGGCTCGGCGGTGCGAACTGCCACTGGCCCGCGGGTACGCACCAGTCGGGGAGGCCGGGCCAGGCGCCGGACGTGATGTTCAGCGTGCGGTCGGACGCACAGGTCAGCAGGACCGACTGCCCGCCGTCCAGGACGAACTCGACGGCTTCCGGTTCCCCGGCCCGGCCCTCCGGACGGTAGAACAGCCCGTGCACCGCGGTGATGCGCGCTCCCGTGAGCCAGTCGGCCTTCCCGTGGCGTGGCCGCCCCGACGGTGGGCTCAGCTCCTCGCCCGGCACTTCCCTTCCCACCGACATGACCCGCTCCTTCGTTGTGCGCTCAACCACCAGGGTCGCACTACTCATGGGTAAGACGGAGGGGGAGGGGCTGCCGTTGCTCCGCTGGAACCTGAAGTCGTGCTCACCCACGCACAGTTGCCGGACTTCCCGGTTTGCGCGCCTCGATCAGGAAGCGGGCGCTGTGCGCGACGAACGGCCCCTCGGCCTCGATCAGCCGGTGCAGGGAACGGAGTTGTGGCAGATAGGCGTCGACGGTGAAACCCGGCACCATCCAGATGACCTTGCGGAGGAAGTGGACGACGGCGCCGATGTCGTGGAACTCGATGCGCAGCCGCTCGGCGCGCAGGTCGGTCACCTCGAGCCCGGCGGCCTCGGCGGCCCTCCCCGCGTCCTGCGGGTCCCGGGCTCCGCGCTCCTCGGCGGTCAGGGGGCCGAGGAAGTACTCGACGAGTTCGAACACGCTCTCCCGGCCGACCTGCTGGGAGAAGTAGATGCCCCCCGGCGCCAGCACCCGGGCGATCTCCTCCCACCACGTGGTCACCGGATGCCTGCTGACGACCAGGTCGAAGGCGTCGTCACCGAAGGGCAGCGGCGGCTCGTCGGTGTCCGCGACGACGACGGCGCCGCGCGGGTGGAGCAGCGCGGTGGCACGGGCGATGTTGGGCGGCCAGGACTCGGTCGCCACCGTCAGGGGCGGGAGCACGGGCGCGGAGGCGAGAACCTCGCCTCCGCCGGTCTGGATGTCGAGCGCCGCGCGGGCGGCGCCCATCCGGTCCGCCATGGCGCGCGCGTAGCCCCACGAGGGGCGCTCCTCGGTGGCGCGCCCGTCGAACCACGAGAAGTCCCAGCCGTCCACGGAGGCGGCGGCGGCCTCGGCGACGAGGGCGTCGAAGCGGGCGTTGTCGGAGGAGGCGGGAGTCGCGGCTGATCCGGTCATACCCGGAATGGTGTCAGCCGCCCTTCTCCCCGCGCGAGTGGATATCACTGGCGTCCGCACGTCCGTACGCCCGGTGACCATCAGGAAGCGAGGCCTCCGAACAGCAGCCCGAGCAGCGCTCCGGCGATCATGAACGGGCCGAAGGGGATGCCCGTCCTGCGGCCCGCCCGGCGCAGCAGCATCAGCCCCGCACCGTAGAGGGCACCGAAGAGGAACCCCGCGAAGCCGCCCACGCACAGGACCGCCCAGCCGTACCAGCCGAGGCCCACGCCCAGCGCGAGGGCGAGCTTCACGTCGCCGAAGCCCATGCCGTTCGGGTTGATCAGGAACAGCACGAAGTAGAAGCCGCCGAGAGCCGCCCCGCCGAGCAGGGCCGAGATCCAGGAGCCGCTGTGCTGCGGGAGCAGGGCGGCGCCCCCCAGGAGCAGGGCCGCGGCGCCCGCCAGGGGCAGCGTCAGGGGGTCGGGCAGCCGGTGGACCCGGCGGTCGATGACGGCCAGCAGCACCGCGACCGGCGCGAGCAGCAGCCATACGACGGCCTCCGGCCGGGTGCCGGTCGCGGCGGCGAGGGCCGCACAGGCCAGCGCGGTGACGACGGGGGCGGCGACGCCGGGGGCGTAGCGCGGGGGCGCGGCCGTCCGGGGGCCGCGGCGGAGCCGCCGGGGACCGAGGGGACGGTCACGGCGCAGGCGGCGCACCGCGCCGCGCCCAGCCAGCCGCGTGCCGGGCCGGTGAGCGCGTGCCCGGCCGGGCACGTGTCGCGCCAGGGCTCCTCGGGTTCGACCGAGAAGCGGTACGCGGCGCGCGGGAGCAGCAGTCCGGCGGCGGCGCCCCAGAGCGCGGCGACCGCAATCAGTGTGGCGTCCACACGGCCGACCCTAATCCGGCCCGCACGGCCGGGTCTTGGGCCCTGGGACCCACTGCGCGGCGTTCCGGACCCACCCGGTGCGCCGGGGGGCTACGGTCGGTGCCCATGGGGACATGGCGTGACGGCGGCGGGACACTGACGGTCGGTACGGACACCGGGGTGCGGGAGGTTCCGCTGCGGATAGCGGCCTCGTACCGGGCGCGGGCGCGGGGGCTCCTCGGTGTGGACGGCATCGACGGAGCGCTGCTGATCACCCCGTGCGGGAGCGTCCACACCTTCCGGATGCGCTTCACCATCGACGTGGCCTACCTGGACCGGGAGTTCAATGTGCTCGCGGTACGCACGATGAGGCCCGGACGGCTCGGCCTGCCCCGGCTCCGCGCCCGGCACGTGGTCGAGTCCGAAGCGGGGGCGATGGATGCCTGGGGCCTGCGGCCGGGCACACGCGTGCGGGTCTGCGCGGCTGCTACGGAAGTTTCGCCGCCTGCGCCGTGACGAGCGCGGCCGGGACCTCCGGTGCCGTGTCCGTGAGGAAGCCGGCCGCGTAGAAGGTGACCACCGTCGACCCGGTCCGCACGAGGTGGAAGACGAGCGGGATCCTGGCGCCCTCCAGGCTGCCCGTCACCTGGTAGGCGAAGGACTCCTGGCCGGCCTTCGGGGCGGGCAGTGCGCTGACGCCCGTGTAGGTGGACGGGCCGTCCTCGCTCGTCGTACGGAATCCGTCCGCGCAGGCCCGCGCCGCCTCACGGACGGAGCGCAGCAGTTCCTCGGCGCCGCCCTCCCGGTGCGAGGTGAGGATCTCGGTGACGACGGTCCGGTCGTCCTTGCCCTCCTCCCTCGTGTCCATCGCCGTACGGAAGACGGTGGCGGCCGGGGCCGGTTCGGGCGAGCCGTTGATGATCGCGGCGATCGGCCGGCATGCCTCGTCCTCGGACTTCTCGGTGCCGCGTTCGTCGGCTCCCTCCAGGGGAGCGATCTCGTGGCCCGGCAGTTCGCCCGTGGCGAGGGCCACCTTCGCGAGCTCGGCCTCGGTGAGGGTCCTGCCGTCGCTGGTGGGCACGGGCACGGGGTCCGCTTCCGGGCTCGCGTCGGCGGTGGGTGCCGCCGAGGGCGCGGCCTTGCCGCCGGCCCCCTTGTCGCCGCCCTCGTCCGGACCGCAGCCGGCGGCCGCCAGGCAGAGGACGAGCGTGCCCGCCGCCACGACCGTGGTTCGTACCTTCATCGCTCACCGCTCCCGACCCGCCGTGCACCGGATCAGCACGCTAACAACCGGGACGCCCCGGCGCGTGGGCCCGTGGACCCACGTCAGGGCGGCCCGGGCCCCAGCAGCGTCCACGCCCCGTAGGCGGCCGAGCCGACGGCCAGCGCGGCCAGGACGGCCCCCGTGCGTACCGTCGGGCGCAGCCGGGCCAGCGCCGCTGCGGGGGGCAGGAGCAGGGGGAAGGCGGGCATCATCAGGCGCGGCCGGGAACCGAAGTAGCCGGAGCCGATGAGCGAGATGACGACGACCGCGATGCCGTACACCAGCACGGGCAGCGGCTGCCGCTGTCGCACGCACAGGAACACCAGACACCCCAGCAGTCCCAGCGCGGCGCAGAGCCCGAGCGCGGCGGGCAGCGGCAGGCCGGCGATGAAGCCGGCCAGCGCACGGCCGCCGTCGATGCTGTTGCCCCACTGCGCCTGCACATCGAAGTACGCGAAGGGACTGCCCTCCCGTACGGCGACGAACACCACGTAGGCCAGCCAGCCGAGCGGTGCGAGGCAGACTCCGGACAGCAGGCGCGCGTTGCGGCGCAGCAGGCCCTCCCGGCCGCCCGCCCGGTACTCCTTGACGAGGCCGGCGGCCCCTGCCACGGCGAGCGCGGCGATGAGCGCCGCGGCGGAGGGCCGGGTCAGCCCCGCCAGGACACAGAGGGCCCCGGCACCGATCCAGCGGCCCCTGAGGGCGGCGTACAAAGACCATGCGGCGAGCGCGGTGAACAAGGTCTCCGTGTACGCCATCGACTGCACGAACGCCGTCGGGTACGCGCCCCACAGCGCGACCAGCACCAGCCCGGCGCGCCGCCCGTACAGGCGGGCGCCGACGGCGTGGATCCCCCAGGCGGCGACGAACCCGGCCGACCAGGCGACGACGATCCCCGCGCCCTGGACGGTGAGCGGCGTCACGGAGGCGAGCGCCCGCTCCAGGGCGGGCAGCAGCGGGAAGAAGGCCAGGTCCGGATGGACTCCGCCGTCGGGGAGGGTGGCCGTGTAGCCGTAACCGTGCTCCGCGACGCGCTGGTACCAGACGGAGTCCCAGCGGCCGCCGAGCAGATGCCAGGCATCCTTCCCGGCGGCGGAGGCCGACACCCAGAACACGAGGAGCCCGACGGCGCGGACCGCCGCGTAGGCGCCCAGCGCGGGGGCGGCGGCCGTGAGCAGAGCAGCGGCGCGCTCCCGGGTGGCGCGGGTGTCGGGCGCCGCCGGGCGGGGGCGCGTCTGCTGATCGGGCATGCGGCCGATTATGGGCCCGCCCCCGGAGGGGCCGGCACGCCGGGGCCGGGCATCCGGCCGCGGAGCTCGTCGGCCCGGGTGCCTGGTGGAGCTTCGCGTCAGCCGCCGTCCCAGGGCAGCTTCGACGGGCGGCGGTGCCACCACCAGCCACGGTCGGCGACCGCGGAGCCCGACCCGGTGAGACGGCCGAGCAGCGCACCGGAGTCGGCGTCCGTGCCGCGCCGGAAGACCGCGTCGAGCTCCGCGACGGCGCTCCCGAGCCGCTCCCGCTCCGGGCCGGCGGCGGCTCCCAGTTCCTCGAGACGGTCACGGGTGCGGAGATCTTCGGCGTACAGCTCGAAGGGGTAGCGCCCGTCCGGCAGCCACCCGGCGTCGATACGGCGCACCAGGCGCTCCCAGAGCAGCAGCGCCTCGCGGGCACGGTTCACCGTGCCCGTCGCCGGCGCCTCGCCGTCCGGGTCGGCCGCGGCGGCGAACGAGTCGGTGACGGGCGTCTCCCACCGCTCCGCGCGCAGCGCCTCGGCGAGCACCTCGACCCGGGCCGCCGGGAGCTGCCCCATCGGGGCGTCCACGGCGTCGACCACCAGGCACGGGGGGCCGTCGCCGTCGCCTTCGTCCGCCTCCAGCAGACGGGCCCGCGCGAGGGCCCCGTCCGGGCCCACCGCCCAGTACGCGGAGGGGGCGGTTTCCTGCGCGGGGTACAGGACCGTCGTACCGAGCCGCGACGCGAGCCGCAGGGCCGCCCCGGCCTCGGACGGCGCGGCCGCCACCGCGCCCGACACGGAGACGTCCCAGGAGAGCGCCAGATCTCCGGCGACGGAGCGGTGGGTGCAGAGCACCGGCGCGTCCCAGTTCCGGTCGTCCGGCTGCCCCGCGTCCTCGTCGGCGACGTCCACCCCACGGACCGGGACACCGATCGCTTCGGCCAGCGCCGCCGCCATGGCCTGCGGCGCGGGCCGGTGCACGGTCAGGAAGTTGTAGATCGCCGTCACGAATAGGTCCCGTCGTAAACCTTCTTGGCTTTCTCGACCACCTCAGGATGGTCGGCAAAGCGGGGGTTCCTTGTCAAAGCGGGAGAATCGGCCTTTCCGCCCGCCCTGGCGATCTCCTTGAGCGCCGCGTACTCGTTCCTGTCGAGTTCGACGAGGCCCTTGCCGGAGATCGGGAAGGTGCGGCCGTTCTCCTCCACCCCGTACTTGCGCCCGTTGATCTCGTAGGCACTGCCGTTGTCGACAAGCTTGGCCCTGCCTTCCGCGATCCCCTTGACGTCGTTCTGGATGTCCGCCTCGTTGCCCTTGAGGATGACCGTGTTCTTCTCCTTCACCATGCCGTTCCTGGCGCCGGAGACGGTGTGCCGGGGATGCGGGGGCTTGAGCTTCTTGCCCGCCGCCGGGCCCTTGACGCTCGGGTCGGTCTCGAACTCGCAGTCGTTGTTGTGGACCAGCGCCGCGGCCGTGCCCACGCCCACGTAATAGGCGTGGACGCCCTCGACCGAGAGGTCGTACGTCGTCTGCCGCTGCGTGTGACGGGACACCGCCGTGACCCGGAGGGACGTGCCGTCGGGCAGCCGCAGCCGTTCCCCGGTCACGATGTCGCCCGCGTCCACCCAGCGTCCGCTGCCGGTGACCCAGAAGGGGTGCGTGTCCGTCGCGGTGATCCGCCCGGCGGAGGTGCTCAGCCGGGTGAAGTGCTTGTCGGCGTGCGTGGTGAACGTCTCCGTCACCCGCCGCACCTCGGACACACCGCGTACCGGATCGGTGGCGAGCACCCCGTCCCCGGCCCGCACGGACTGGATGGGAACCCGCCTGCCGTCCGCGACGAGCACCGGGGTGCCGGGCGGGAAGCTGTGACTGACGGGGCACGAGGTGGGTTTGTCGTCCGGCTTGCCGTCCTTCTCGGGCGGGTCCTTCTTCTCGGCGTCCAGCTTCTTCCGCGCGTCCGCGAGCTTCTTCTCGGCGTCCTTGACCTTCTTGCGGTTCTTGACCAGGTTCTTCAACCCGTCGTACAGATCGCCGCCGTGCTTCTTGAGCGCCTGGATGAGCTTGGCGGCCTTCTTCCACTTCCACGGCGCCCCGTACTTCGCGGCGAGCTTCCCGACCGCACCCCCGACCAGACTCAGCAGGACGTTGATCAGAGTCTCCGTGCAGGCGCCCATGTCGCCCTTGGTGATGCAGTCCAGGGCGTCGGTGATCCCGAGCTCCTCGGCCAGGATCTTGGCGAGCTCCTTCGCGGCCTCCAACGCCTGGTCGGAGCTGCTCTTCTCCGCCTTCCGCGCGTCCTGGAGCTCCTTCAGCGCGGCGTCGTAGTCGATCTGCGCCGGCGACCCGGTCGTGCCGTCGTCGGACGCCGGCGTGCCGTCCCCGGGCGAGCCCTGCGCTTCGTTCGCGCCGCCGCCCCCGCCGCAGTCACCGCCTCCGCCGATCCGGCACACCTGGGCGCTGATCTTCTCCGACAGTTCGGCGCCGATGCCCGTGGCGACGAGGGCGCCGACGATCGCCACGACGACCATGACGAGGCCGAGGTACTCGATCGCGCCCTGACCGCGCTGCCCGCGCTGCCCGCGACACGACCGGCGCAGCCCCAGCAGGCGCGCCTCCGTACGCGGAACCGAGCGCCGCGGCAGGCGGCGCGAACGACGACGTGCAACCCCCGGACCAGACATGGCATCGACGCTAACGGCCGTCAGGCGCACCGGTCTTGGGCCCACGGACCCAACCTCGGCCCGGTCGGCACCCAAAGCGGGTGTCTCGGTTGACAGCCCTCAGTCGAGCGATGTCATCACACCGGCCCCGTCCCCGCTCCCCCACTCGAACGCCCCCTGGCCTGCGCACCCGGGCACGTACCCCTGGGTCCCCCGGCAGGGCGTCGAGAGCAGGCCGGAGCGAGCGGCGCGGGGCGTACGGCCGGGTGCGGGATGGCGACCGAGGATGAGGTCGACAAACCTTATACAGGTGCACAGTTGGGCCTGTGTTTGGGGCCGGGGGCCCAGGTCGGGCACCCCATCCCGGTCGTACGCTCACCCCCGTCGGACGACGGAGCAGGTGACGGCGAGAGGGCGGACCGTGAGCGGTGGCAGCGATTGGGGAGACCGGGTGCCGGGTCACATACCGCCGGGGGCCGCCGGTGGCCCCGGCGGCGGGGGCGGGTGGTTCTTCCCCCTGAGCCGCGGCTGGGCGGCCGGGGCCCTCGTCTACGTCGTCTCCGGGTTCCTGGTGACGCGGGCACTCGTCGAGACGCTCGCCACCGACGAACGCCTCGGACAGTTCGGCTGGCGGCTCGCGCTGCTGCACCTTCCCGGTGTCCTCGTCACCGTGCTGACGGTGCTGGCGAGCGCCCGCGCCCTGCCCGGCCGGCAGCGCGGCTCACGCGTCCCGTACCTGCTCGGCACGCTCGCCGTCCCGGTCGCCGGACTCGCCTTCGGCTACACGGTGACGTGGGACGTGGTCGGCGCCGAGGGACTGCTGATGCCGGTGGTCGCGATGGCGACGGGCGCCGCCGTGGGGCTCGCTCTGGACCGGCTGCTGGAGGAGCGTGACGACGATCCCGCGTCCGCCCCGACGACGTACAGACGCTCGTACGACTGGCGTGACGACGGGGCCACGGCCACCGAGTACCTCGGCGTCATCGTCCTGGTCGTCGCGCTGGTCGGCGCCCTCGCCATGGCCGGCATCGGGGGCCGGATCGGTGACCGCATCCGCTGCGCCATCACCTCGCTGACCGGGGGCGGGAGCGGGTGCACGACGGGCGGGGACGGCACGGCGAACCCGAAGACCGACGCCGACTACGAACCGAAGCTCTGCCAGATCTCGAACCTCTCCGACACCGCGGGCGGCAAGGTCAAGATCGGCTGGTTCGAGTGGGGCGAGGAATACGGATTCCAGCAGAAGGTCGCCCAGGCCGCCACCGACGTGAACGGGGACGGAAAGGTCGACGAGAACGACAAGCTCGTCTACATGACGTTCACCGACGCGGCCTCCGCGGGGGTCAACGCCAGCACTCCGGGGGTGAAGCTCGGCAGCCTGGGCAAGGCGGACGTCGACGTCGGCGGCGGCATCAAGATCACCAACGGTGACACCTGGGTGTTCAGGAGCGAGGCCGACGCCCAGAAGATGCGGGACGACATCGAGGAAATGAAGATGTGGGAGACCTCGATGAAGCACAGCGGCGGCTACGGCGGCGGCTGGTACTCCGGTATGAAGTGGGCGGAGAAGAAGGAGGACATCGAGAAGAAGATCGGTGACAAGAAGATCTCCTACTCGACCATCGGCCTCAACATGTACGCCGACGGCGGTCTCTCCCTCAAGCCGGGTGACGAGGACAAACTGGGCGCCAAGCTCGGCGGGAAGGCCAAGTTCTCGCCGGACGTGACCATCACCAAGGACGACGTCAACGGCAACGAGTCCTCCACCTACACCGCCAAGCTGGAGATCGAGGGCAAGGTCGGCGGCAACGCCGGTCCGCTCGGCAGCACGGCCGGCGCGAAGGACACCCACACGGGCGCCATCACCGTGACCCGCGACCAGAAGACCGGGAAGATCGTCCGGATCGACATGACGAAGACGGTGGAGAAGACCTCGACGTCCGACAAGGGCGAAGCCGGCGGGGACAACGGTCAGAAGGACAAGGACAAGCGGGGAGGCAAGGGCGGGATCACCGACTCCTCCGGCGACACCGGAATCGAGGTGCAGACGAACTCGATCGTCTTCGGCAAGGAGACCGACCGGGCCACGGAGGACAAGCGGGCCATAGCCGAGCAGTGGCTGGACGGATCCGGCAACAACACCGCACCCTTCGAGTACATGTTCGGCGACAACTCCCTGCAGCAGAAGCCCGCAGGGACGGACCCCTTCCAGCAGACGATGTTCCGGGACGGCCTGTCCAGCACGCTGCGGTACCTCGGCGAGACCGACGCCCAGGAGTTCGGGTTCGAGGTCTCACTGGGTATGAGCCTCGGGTTCTCCATCTCGGACGAACACAAGAAGGAGTCACTGACGGACGCGCGGTTCCTCGGAGCTCCGCAGGGCGACAAGCGCGCCTACCTCCCGTACAGCTACTGCGCGCAGTGAACGCGCGCGACCAAGGGGCGATGACGTTGACGAAGTCCAAGGCGCTCGGCACGGCTGTGACAGCGGCTCTCGGCCTGACCCTGCTCGGCGGATGCGGCGGCACGGACACCGCGTCGGTCCCGGACGGCTGGGGGACGCTGGACACCGCAAGCGTGTCCGTCGGCTACCCGAAGGACCAGGGGTACGCCGTCCAGCCCGCCGCGGAGCGCAGTGAGGCCAACGCGGCTGTGGCGCTGAAGAAGGAGAAGGGGCTGCGCACGGGCATGGTCTCCGTCCAGCTGGACTTCGCCACCGGCGTCGACGACGCCGACGAGGCCGCCGCCGCGGCCGGCGCGGGGATCGGCCTGGGCACGACCCGGAAGGGCACCCGCGACGTGCGTCTCGCGGGCGAGGAGAGCGCCCGTGAGGCACGCAGGATCGACTACGAGTTCACCTCCTCGGGGGGGCAGTCGACCCCGGCGAAGGGGACCAGGATGACAGGGGTCGTGGTGGCCGGGGTCGACTCGAAGGACGTACCGTTCGCCATCCGGGTCAACGCGGTGAAGGGCGCCCTGAGCCCCGCCGACCTGGACGCGTTCGTCAAGTCCATCACGGTCAAGTAAACGCCTGCGGAGCCTCGTTCATGGACGTACTGCCCGGTGGCACGGCCACCTTCCTCCTGCTGTTCGGCCTGTTCCTGGGCGCGTTCGCGGTCCGCTCCGGCCTCCGGCTCGCCCGGGTGCTGCGACTGGTCCGGCGCGGCGAACGCGCCGAGGGCCGGTGCGCGCGGCGGCGTGTGATCGACCGGGGCCCGGACATGGAGAACCGCTACCGCACGGAGTACGTCTTCGCCTTCCGCGCCCCGGACGGCCAGGAGGTGGAGTTCACCGACCATGCCCCCGGCCCCTTCGGCTTCGAGGTCGGGGCGCCGGTCCGCGTCTCGTACGACCCCGCGGACCCGGCCCGCCGGGCGACGGTGGCGGGGCCGGGCTCCTGGGGCCCGATACTGATGCCGACCGTGTTCGCCGTGGTGCTGGGGCTGTTCTCGCTGGGGCTGCTGGCGGGTTTCGCGGCGATGCGGTTCTGAGCGCGGCCGGCGGCGGGGCTGCCGGCCGGTTTCGTGGTGCCGCGCTGTCCGGTTCTGCGGTGACGCACTCCTGACGTCCGACCGTCAGAGCTTGTCCCGGTCGCGAGGCGTGGCGAGTGGCTCCAGCGCGCCCGCGGCCCGCAGCGACGCGTTGACGTCGATCACGGTCCCGGCCGGCGCCGGCCGCGCGCCGCCCCGGGTCAGGTCGATGACCAGCCCGCCGTTCGCGACCGGGGTGTACGCGCCCGGCAGCCCCTCCGGAGCGAGGGCCGCCCGCCGCTCGGAGAGGAAGACCGCCCGGCCGCAGCGGGGGTCGGAGTTCTCCAGGCCGAAGTGGTCCGCCACCACCCTGTACAGCGCCTTGTCGTACACCTGCCCGGCGTCGATGTCCCACTCCTCACCGAGGATCGCCAGGATCTCGGGGGTGCGCCGGATGACGTCCGCGTCCTCGTCCACGGTGCGTGAGCGGAAGGAGACCGAGACGGAGTGGGTGACGTACGTCGACGAGCCCCCCGCGCGGAAGGCCGACGTCACCTTCGCCGCACCCGAGTTGTGCGCCCACAGGGACGCCCCGTACCCCACCACGTCGAGGTCCGGACCGGTGTTCTCCCGTACGACGTAGTCGGTGAGCGCCGCGACTGAAGGCGTCAGCGGCGGGTCGGCCGGAACGCCGTCCCCCGCCTCGTGCCACCCGTGGAACGTCCCGGCGTCCAGCTCCCCGAGCCGCACCAGCGTGGCGTACCACCGCTCGGCGATCGCCGGCGGGCCCTCATCGCGGGCGCCCCAGAAACCGTTGACGACGACGTTCAGCACGACGCTCCCCTCGCCCTTCTCCACCGCACCGCCGGCACGCGCCTCCGCCGGTGCCTCACCCCGTCACATCGTCAGGCGTGTTGATGACCTTAACGTTGATGCCCCGCTCCTCGAAGAGCTCCCGCGCCGCCTCGGCGACGTCCGGGTCGGACAGGTGCCACTCGACAGGCTTGCCCCGGGCCGCGTCCACCTGCCGGGTCGCCTGGTCCGCCCAGCGCTGCTGGACCTTCGGGGTGAGCTCCCCGGTCTCGGCGTTGTAGAAGTCCTTGCCCCGGTAGCCGTACTTCGCCTCCAGGTAGGTACCGCGCGCGGCGTCCCAGCCGTCGAAGTCGACCGGCTTCCCCGTGAGCTTGTCGAGCGGGACCTGGTACTCCTTGCCGCGGGTCACCTTGGAGATCTGCTCCTGGTAGCGCGCGCCCATCTCGGTCGGGTAGTTCCAGACGCCGGGCTTGATCTTCGTCCAGGCGCCTGTGCCACCGTCCTTCGAACCGGCCCGGGGGTTCCTGAGATCCTTGTACCAGGCCGGCTTGGGCTGGTTCCTGGCCCTCTCCAGCTCCTTCTTCCGCTTGGCCTCGGCAGCGGCCTTCTTCGCCTCGTCGGCCTGCCTCTGCGCCTCTTCGGCGGCTGCCTTCTTCTCGGGGTCCACCTCGTCGCACCGCTCGGTACGGAACCCGACGCGCACCGAGGCGCGCGCGGCCGCCATGACGCCGGTGCCACTGCCGGGGACCCCGACCGTGCCGGTACGCGTACCGGGGTGGCCGTCCGTGCCCGTCCCGCCATCGCCGCCGTCGCCGTACGGCACGCGCAGGAGGCCGCCCAGTCCGACGGTGCAGCCGGTCAGGCCCGCCTCGTCCGCGGCGTCGTCCGCGTGCTTCTGCGCATCGGCGGCGGCCTTCCCGGCGCCCTCCACATCGCCGGCCTTGGCGGCCTTCCTGGCCTTCGCCGCAGCCTCGGAAGCCTTCTGGGCGACCTCACCCAGCTTTCCGAGCTTGCCCAGTTTGCCGAGCTTCCCCACCTTGCCGACGAGCTTGGCCTCGCCGTAACCGGGGATGAAGAGGGAGCCGATGTTCCAGAGGCCGGTGCCGATGGCCTGGCCCTCGTTCCCGTCCTTCCACTGGTCCCGCACCTCGTCGCCGATGAAGACGTCGTCGAGGACCTTCAGGCCGGTGCCGCCGCTGGCCTTGGTCCAGTCCCAGGCGGCCCCGAGGTAGTCACCGTCGGACCACTTGTCGCCGGCGCCCTCCGAGTCCTTGGACCAGCTGTCGCCGAGGCTCTTGCCGTAGTCCATAAGGCCGTTCCACGCCTTGACGGGGTGGATGACCGTGTCGAACGTGCCGGTGACATCACCCCACAGGCCGTCGGCGAAGACGCCCGTGAAGAACCCGCCAGTCTGGTGCCCGGCGCAGGAGAAGAACGCGCCCACGCCCGAGGTGCAGCTCTCGCCGCCCTTCTCCTCGTCACCACCGCCGCCCCCCGGATCGCCGCCGTCCGCGCCGCCCGAGTCGTCCACGTCGTCGCCGTCGTCCCCGACCTGCACGGCCCCGGGGTCACCGCTGGAGCCGTCGGTGGAACCACCCGAGGCGGCTCCACCGGTGGCAGAACCGCCGCCGGTGGTGCCGGTGGTGGTGGTGCCGGGGGTGGTGCTGCCGGTGGTTCCCCCGCTGGTGCCCCCACCGCCGCCGGTTCCCCCGCTGGTGCCCCCACCGCCGCCGGTTCCCCCGCTGGTGCCCGCGTCCGTACCACCCGCCCCCGTACCCCCCGAGGCGGCTCCACCTGCGCCCGTACCCGCCGAGGCTGCGCCGCCGCTCGCCCCCGTACCGCCGGGATCGCCGCCCTCGGGAACGCCCTCCCCGTCGGAGTCGGATCCGTCGCCCGCGACGACCTCGCCCCCGCCGGGCGCAGGGCATGCGCTGCCGGTCAGTTCGCAGATGGCGCTGCGCATCCCCCCGGCCACCTGGCCGCCGATCCCGGTCGCCAGGAGGCCGCCGATGATGGCGACGACGATCACGATCAGGCCCAGGTACTCCGTCGCCGTCTGGCCCCCGTCCCGGCGCCACCGGATCAACCGCGGGAGGCTGAACGGCCGGTGCGCGACGCGCTGCGCGACCGGCACATCGAACCAGTCGCGCGAGCTGCGGCGCAGCAGCAGGATCAGGCCGACGACCGGGATCACCAGCTGCGGTACGCCCCGCGCGCCGCCGTCCCCGCCCAGCGTCGCCAGCGCGCCGAGCAGGAACCACGTCTGTACGGCGACGAGACCGCGCCAGATCCAGATGTCCCCGGAACGTACGTACGCCGACAGCGCGAGCCCCGCCACGCCCGGCAGCGCCGCGTACAGCAGGAGTCCGAGCAGCTCTCCGTCGATGGCGTCGACCGATGCGGCCTGGAGGAGTACGCCGACGCCCCCGACGACCGTGAACACGAACAGCGTCCGGACGAGGAGCAGCACCACCCACAACGGCCGTGGCAGCGGGACCCCACCCGCCGGAGCCGAGAGCCCGCCGACGCCCCCCGATGCCGCAAATCCCCCTGTGCCAGACACTCCGGCCCCCAACCAGGCGCTGTGAGGCGAGAGTTCACCCGCCCGGTCCATCGGACCACGGCGGGGTGGCGGGAAGCATGGGCCCCAGGGCCCAAAAAGAGCCCGTTGTCCACAGCCCTGTGCGGCCCGCGCCCGGATCGTGGATCGTTGGCCCATGAGCCGCACGGACGCCTGGAAGCCCCCGCACGCCCCGGAGACGCGCGCCCAGCGCCGTGACCGCGAGTTACGGAAGCTGACCGCCCTGGCGTCCGGCGGCATCCTCCTCGTGTCGGAGGCGGTGGCCGCCGGCTGGCCGCCCCGGCTGCTGAACCGGCGTCTGCACACGGGCGGCTGGCAGCGGGTCCATCAGGGCGCGTGGGCTGCTCCCGGCCGCCTGGTGGACTGGCTGACCCGCGCCTGGGTCGCGCAGAAGCTGCAGCCGCACCTGGTCTGCAGTCACCGGACCGCTGCCGCACTGCACCTCGTGGAACTGCTGGGGCAGCCGTGCCCGGAGGCCCAGTTCACCGACCCGCGCCCCGGCGTGTACCGCCGCCCGGGCCTCCGCGTGCACCGCGCGGCACTCGGCCCGGCCGACCGGACGGTGCGCCGCGGGCTGTGCACGACCACTCCGGCCCGCACGGTCGGCGACCTCATAAGGTGCCTCCCGCGCGACGAGGCCGTCGTCGCCGCCGACTCGGCGCTCAGCGCCCGTACGGTACGCGGGGTCCGGCGCCCCCCGCTGCTCGACACGGCCGCCCTGCGGACCGAGCTGGCCACCCGCCGCGCGGGCGCCGCCCGTGCCCGCGCCTGGCTGCCCCTTCTCGATCCCCGGTCCGGCTCCCCCGCCGAGACCGTCGCGCGCCTCCGCCTGCACGACGCGGGCCTGCACCCCGTCACTCAGGCCGTCCTGTGCACCCCGTCGGGCCGCAGCCTCCGCCCCGACTTCCTCTTCCCCGCCCAGGGTCTGGTGGTCGAGATCGAGGGCTGGGCCTTCCACGGGTCGCGCGAGGCCCACGCCTCCGACCTCCGCCGCTTCAACGCACTGCAGAGCTGCCCGGAGGTCCGCCGCATCCTGCGGTTCACCGCCAACGAGGTCTTCCACCACCCGGACCGCTTCATCGCCGAGGTCCGCGCCGCCCTCGCCTTGACCGCCGGACTGGAGAACTGACCTGACGGAGGCCGGGGTTAGTGAGGGGGGGTGGCAGGGGGTGGCAGCGGGCGGCAGGGGGGTGACAGGGGGGTGACAGGGGGCGGAAGCGGCCCGGTGGGGCGGCATACGACTCCGCCGACCGCTGGAGCGTCTCGCGCGCAAGCGCGCACAGCGGCAGCAACGACAGGGTGGGCAGCAGGTCCGTCGCCACCTGCGCGTCCCAGCCACCGGGGCGTCCCAGCCACCCGGGGCGTCCCAGCCACCCGGGGCGCCGGGCCGGGCTCCCCCTTCCCGGCACGGGCGCGCAGCCGGGCCGCCGCACTGCAGAGGGGAGAACTGCCAAGCGGTAGGGGTTTCGGCCCGTCCCGAACGGCCCCGCTTGGAGCGCTTTCGTCTGAACTCCCCCCGTTACCGTCTTCGTGGCCCTGAAACAGGGCTCCCGGCCTCCGGCCCCGGTATGACTCGGTCCCCCAGTCGATGATGATCGAAAAGGTGGTGTCGCCGGTGCCGGAGGCATTGGCAGACCGCTGATTAGAGGCACGAGCGCCCTTGGGCAGTCTCTTCGTAACGTGGATGCCGGCACGCTGATGCCGCAGGTGAGGCCGGGGAGAACGCGAGCACGGGAGCGAAGGACATGACGGACGAGAGTGGCATCGACATCTATCTGGGCCTGGACGTCGGGAAGAGCGATCACCACGCCACCGCTGTGAACCGGGCGGGGAAGAAGGTGTTCGACAAGCCGCTGCCCAATAGCGAACCAAGGCTGCGGGAGCTATTCGACAAGCTCCAGGCCAAGCACGGAACGGTACTGGTGGTCGTTGACCAGCCGGCTTCCATCGGGGCCCTGCCGCTGGCGGTCGCCCGGGACGCAGGATGTCAGGTCGCCTACCTGCCCGGACTCACGATGCGGCGGATCGCCGATCTTTACCCTGGCGAGGCGAAAACGGACGCCCGCGACGCGTTCATCATCGCGGACGCCGCCCGAGCGATGCCTCATACCCTGAGGACGATCGATCTCGCGGACGAGACCGTTGCCGAGCTCGCGATGATCGCCGGGTTCGACGATGATCTCGCGGGCGAGTCCACACGGATCGCCAACCGGCTTCGTGGCCTTCTCACCCAGATCCACCCGTCCCTGGAACGAGTCTTGGGACCGCGGATCCAGCACCCGGCCGCGCTCAAGCTGCTGGACCAGTTCGGCTCCCCGGCCCAGATCCGCAAAGCCGGACGCCGTCGCCTCGTGACCCTGATACGTCCCAAGGCACCCAGGATGGCCGAGCGACTGATCGAGGACATCTTCACCGCACTCGACGAACAGACCGTCGTCGTCCCCGGCACCGACGCTGCCGCGCTGATCGTCCCCAGCCTCGCCACTTCACTCCAGTCCGTCCTTGAACAGCGCAAACTCCTCGCTGCCCGGATTGAGGAACTCCTGGACGCCCACCCTCTTTCCCAGGTCCTGATCTCGATGCCCGGCATCGGGATCAGGACCGCGGCCCGCATCCTCATCGACGTCGGCGACGGCAGCGGCTTCGCCACCGCCGGACACCTCGCCGCCTACGCCGGCCTCGCGCCCGTGACCAGGAACTCCGGCTCCTCCATCCGCGGCGAACATCCCTCCCGGCGAGGCAACAAACAACTCAAGAGGGCCTTCTACCTCGCTGCGTTCGCCTCGCTCTCCCAGCCCGAGTCACGCGCTTACTACGACCGCAAACGCCGCGAGGGGAAACACCACATCGCCGCCCTCATCGCACTCGCCCGACGCCGCATCGACGTCCTCTTCGCCATGCTCCGAGACGGAACCTTCTACCAACCACCCACACCAGCAACGGCTTGACGAAAACCATAGAGGCACCTTTTCGCTACTGCGGCAGCACCACCCATGACGTGACGCCCGTATCGGGGGCCTGGGCGGCACGGAGGCCCCAGTCGCCGCCCCAGTCGTCGACGACGGCCGCGAGCAGCCAGAGCGCCCGGCGACGCCGGACCTCGCAGAGGGCGAGGGTGTCCGGGTCCGGGTGGTGGGGGTGCTGGTCCCAGAGGACGAGGCGGAGGGTGCCGTCGCGTCGGCGCAGCGAGAGGTATAGGTCGCGGCCGGGAGTCAGCGCCACGTTGACGGAGATGAGTTCGGTCACGACGTGCGTGACGGGCCATGCGTGGGAACGGAGCCCGTGCGCGGGCAGCGCCGCCGTGACCGCGCGCCGCCCGACCGCCGCGCTGCGGGGATCACCGGGCAGCGTGAGGCTGAGGACGAGCCCCGGGGGTGGGTAGGGGTGCGGCGCCCTCGCCGGGCACAGGACCGTGCGTTGGGGTGGGGGCGAGTACGGGTGCATGGGTGACTCCCGGGTGCGAGGGCCGAGTTGACGGTCACCGCCGCCGCGGCCGAGCTGTGGCCTGTCTCCCTGGCGCGGGCCCACCCCTCCCAGGGCAGGAGCTACGGGCGGGACCGCGCGATGCACTTCGGCTGGGCGCGCAGTGGGTTGCGGTGTGTGAGCCACGGTAGACCCTGAGTGGCACAGGTGTCTCTAATACGGAGGCAATTGCCTCCTTACGAGTGGACCGGGTACCTGACTCAGCGGCAGACTGTGCCTATCGTCGGCGGAAGAAGAGGGCCATGCCGAGCAGTTCCACCCCTACCGAGCGGCAACGGCGCCTCGGCGCCGAGCTCCGAAAGATGCGCACCGCCGCCGAGGCCACGACTGCGTACGCAGCAGGCCTGCTCGGTGTGGACAGGACGAAGATCTCCAACATGGAGGTCGGCGTCCGGCCCGTGGCACCCGAGCGGGTTCGCACACTCGCCTGCAACTATGCGTGCGCCGACGGTCGTTACGTCGACGCGCTCGTGGAGATGGCAGAGCAACGCGAGCGCGGCTGGTGGGAGCAGTACCGGGGCACTCTGCCTTCCGGCCTGCTGGACATCGCCGAGCTCGAATGGAACGCCGTGCGCATCCGTACCGCGCAGACGGTCCACCTTCCGGGGCTGCTCCACACCGATGGGTACGCTCGCGCGGTCTTCGGCGCCGTACTGCCGGCGCTCTCACGACTGGAGGTCGAGCTGCGCGTGGCCCATCGCATGGAGCGGCAGCAGGTGCTGGACCGCGAGAACCCGGTCGACTACGTGGGCTACGTCCATGAAGCCGCGCTGCGGATGCAGTTCGGCGGGCGCGACGTCACCCGAAACCAGCTCGCATACCTGTGCGCGGCATCCGAGCGCGCGAACATCGACCTACGAGTCGTCCCGGTGAGCCGTGGGGCCTTCCCCGGCGCGGGACACGCACTCCTGTACGCGCACGGCGCCGTGCCTCAACTGGACACGGTGCAACTTGACTCCGCGCACGGCCCGGAATTCATGCACGCCGAAGCGCAGCTCACCAAGTACCGAGCCCATCTGGACTGGATGGAGGAAGCGGCGCTGGGCGTCGCTGAGTCACGCGACTTCATCCACGCCGTCGCACGTCAACTTTGAGGAGGCCCACGATGGCCGAGATCGACTGGGAAGACGCCTACTGCGGCGAGGGAAACAACTGTTTCCGGCTGGGGACGGACACCGAAGGTAACGGGTTCATCGCTGTCCTCGGCCAGGAGGATCGTTACCTCACCGACAGCCGCGAGGCCCTCCAGCAGATGATCCGGGACATCAAGGCCGGTAAGGCCGATCACCTGCTGTAGGCGGCATTCCCCTCCGCATGCCCGCCGGCCGGGCGCCTGCGGCGGCTCAGAAGCTGCCAGGCGCCCAGGCCCAGGACCAGCACAGTACCGACGCCGATCCCCGCGAAACCGACCGCTCGCATGGTGGAGTTCGTGCCGCTGCCGGGGACGCTGCTCCCGAGCCCGAACCCGGCCGCCTCCGCGTCACCGTCGTACGGGGGTCCCTGCTGCGCCGTGCCCTCGACGTTGACGTTCAACGTCATGGGGACGCTGCTGGGTACCTTGGGGTCGAGGGTGACCTGGACGTAGTACCAGCCCTGGAACCGCATCGCCGACGCCCCGTCCGTCCCCACCTCGAACCGGTTCGCGTACGCGGCCGGGGCCGTGCCGAGACCGACGCCGGTGGGGGCGCCCGTGTAGCCGGTGCTCTTGTCGGAGACGGGGCCACGGGCCGTGTTGTACAGGGCGAGGCGCAGCCCGTTGACGGTGAAGAAGGATGAGTCCGCCGTGGCGTTGGCCAGCTGGGCCCGCAGGAAGAGCTGCTGGCCCCAGGCGACGGGCACCCGGTAGAAGCGGCTCTCGCCCGGCCGGATGTCATCCCTCCAAATGCCGCCATCCACGGCTGCCGCGTCGTTGAACCCCGTGCCGCCGCTCACCTTCTGCGGAGTGCCGCCGCTGGGTGACGGGGCCTTCGAGCTCCAGCCGGTCGGGGCTGCCGGCTCATCGGCGCCGGGCTTGAGGCCGGGCTCGGCCATGTACGTCAGCTCGATCGGCCACTTCGCTCCGCCGCTGGTCTCCGTACCCGCCCAGGCCACGGTGTAGAGGTACTCCCCTGCCTCCTGGCACGGGGCGCTGCTGTCCTTGATGCGCCGCGACGCGTAGCTCGCGATCGTCCGAGCGGTCTCGCCCCCGAAGTACGCGGCCGGGCTGGAACCGCACGTCGCTCCGTCGGCCGAGGTCAGGGAGACCTGGATGCCGTCGAGGATGCCGCTCTTGCTGCCGGGGGGCGGGGCGAGCACGGTGGAGACGTAGGCGTGGGACGCGTCGTCCAGCCGGACCCGGTAGTGCTTCTTCTGGCCCGGCGCGATGGTGTCCGAGTAGATCTTCGCCTGTTCCAGCTCGGGCCCGTCCACGCTCGACTCCGCGCCGGTGACCGGCACCGATCCTTCGGCCGGCCGGTACGAGCGGGCGGCGCCTCCCGAGGCGTCGTCCTCACGGGGGGCCGCCGTCGCGGCGCTCGGCAGCAGCAGGACACAGAGTGCTGCCGCCACCCCGGCGGCGGCACCACCTCGGGGCCTCGACACGATTCCGATTCCTCTCGTCGGGCACTGGGCCCCGTTCGTACGGCCGTCCGGTGCCCGACCCTACGGCCGCGGGCACCGGACCCCCGGACTGCGTGTCGCTCTACGAGCCGTCGGTGCGCGGGAAGGAGACCTCCACGCGACGGTTCTTCTTGCGGCCCTCTTCGGTGTCGTTGCTGGCGATCGGGTACTGCTCGCCGTAGCCGCGGATCTCGAACGTGACGCTCGGGAGTTTGGTGGCCAGCACCCCCTGTACGGCGTTCGCCCGCTGCTTGGACAGGACGTCGCCGTGGGCGGACGACCCGAGGTTGTCCGTGAAGCCGAAGACGCGCACCTTCGGGGCGTTCTGGGTCTGGATCTCCATGGCGATCGCGTTGATACGGGCCGTGGCCTCGCCGCTCAGCTTGGCGCTGTCCTTGCCGAAGAGGACCTCGGCCTGAAGGGCGAAGGTGATGTCGGCGTTGGTGTCCTCGCGGCGTTCCTCACCGCCCATGTCCTCGACGATGGACTTGATGTCGAGCACGCGGACGTCACCGAGCGTCGCCCCGTCGCCGAGCATGAGCCCGGGCGAGTTGGCGTCGACCTCGACGGGGGGCGAGGCGCTCGGCACGGCGGTGGGGTTGTCGTCCGCCGAGGCCGAGGTGGCACCCCAGAGGGTTGAGGTGCCGAGCACGACCGCCGCGGCGGCGCAGAGGCCGAGACGGCGTCGGAGTGCGCTGCGCGGTGCGGCTGGTGTGGGGGTGAGTAGCTGCATGGCGGTGGTCACCCCGAGATCTTGATCGTCGCGGTGGGCATGGTGGGGATCTGGAAGTCGACCTCTGTGGTGGACTGAGGCGGGGCGGGGAACTGGGCGAAGAACGGAGTCTCTGCTCCGGGCGTCAGGCCTTCGAACTTGGTGCACAGGCAGCGGCCGTCGGTGTCCCGGAGTACGAGGTAGCGCTTCTTGCCAGCTTGATCGACAAGCGACGCGCCGGCCATCGAAGCACCGTTGTTCGCAACTTCCTGCTCCATGCCTTGCCAGCCGGGAGCGGTCCAGATCTGCTTGGATCCGTTCTTCACCCTGCCCTTGACGGTGACGAACCCGCCCGTCTCCCGCTTGACCGAGCTGACAATGGCCTCGACGCCATCCTTACCCTTGATGGAGGCGAGCACCTGGCTCTCGTCGTCCTCGGCCGGTGCGGGAGCTTCGCTCTTCTGGTCGGATGACGAGGACGAAGAGCCCTGCGGCTTGCTCTCGGGCTTGTCCGAACCATCATCGCCACCACAGGCCGTCAGTACGACAGCCATGGCAACGGAGGCGGCAGCGACGGCGGCCCCCTTGAAGCGAATCCGGGTCATGGCTGCACGCATCGGAGTGTTCCTCTCGGTGACGTTCACTTACTTGTCGGCCAGGTGGACGGAGAAAAGGTCTGCCAGGTCCGGCAGGAGGTTGAGGTTCTTCGGGTCGATATCGAAGTCCAAGTCTTCGTCATCACAGACTGCTTTGTAGGCCTTCTGCTCCTCGGACTCGTCCGTGTCGCCGTCGTCGTCATCCGCCGGGGGGCTCGGCGTGGGACGTGTGTCCTCTTCAATGCGACAGCGCGGCTCGATCACCGCCCTGGCGGTTGCCTCGGCCTTCTTCGTCTTGGTACTGGCGATCACCGAGCTGCCGACGGTCCGGTTGGTCTCGACCTTGACCGTGTAGGACGCCTCAGGCCAGTAATCCGCGTCGCACACGACCGAACGGGCGTCGTTCGCCGCCGCGAGCCGGTCGGCTGCGGAGCACGACCCTTGTCCGACGTCCCGGCCGCTCAGCAGGTCGTCCCACGCGTCGAGGTCGAAGACCCCGGGCCAGCTCCACTCGTCCCGCGCGTCCTGGGCCGCTGCCAGCGCGGCGGCGTCGGCGGCCGTCTGGGCCTCGTTCTTCTTCATCGATGCCTGGCCGACGGCGAAGTAGGCGAACGCAAGGAAGAGCAGGCCCGCCACCACCGCAACATAGATGGGGAAGGCCTGCCCTGCCTCGCGCGTCCTGCCCGTGATCAGCCGCCAGTGATCTTGCCGATCTGTGTGGTGATGGCTGTCGCGATGGCGTTGCCGAAGTTCGTCGTCATGAGCACCCCGATGATCGCCACGACCACCACGATGATGCCCAGGTACTCCACCGCGCCCTGCCCGCGGTCCGCCCGGGCCTTCATGCGCTCGACGGACGTGTTCGCCCAGACCTTGGCGTTGACGGATGCCTTCAGCATCAGCTTGCTCATGATGTTCCCCTCCGGGTTCGGCCGACCGTGAGCCGGCCGACGCGTAAGTCTCTGTGGTGCCGCCGGCGTTACCGGCTTCCTCCTGGCCGGTGCCGTCGGTGACATGAGAAACGTACGGCCGGACACCCCGTTCGACGCAGGGCCCCAGGGCCCAAAGCCGGGCCCAAAACGCGTGTTGGGCCCGCTCCGTCGTTCTCCCCCGTTCAGCCATGGCGGCCTGTCCCCCTCGTCCCAGGTCCCGGGCCCGGCGCCGTGCCGAGCCAGCGGGCGATCGCTTCGCTGCGGCTGCTGCTGTGCAGCTTGGTGAAGATCCTGTTGATGTGGTTCTTGACTGTCTTCTCGCTGATGAAGCAGGTGGCGGCGATCTGGTGGTTGCTCATCCCGGACGCGATGAGCTCCATGACCTCCGCCTCCCTTGAACTCAGGTTGTACTGCTGCCTGTTGGGCGCCGGGAGCCGGTTATGGCTTCCCTCAGTCGAAGACTGTGCCACAACAGGTTGCAGTTGCGAAAGGCTTTCCGGTGGGCCCGCGGGTCGCATGCCGGAGGGGCCGGGTGGCGGTGCGCCGTGCGGGGCGTCCCCCTGCGGCTGCGGCGCGTGGCCGGGGCTCCCGTGGGGCGCGCCGGGCGTCAGGGCGGTCCCCAGGCCTTCCGGGAGGTTCCGCGGGGCCTGGTCGGGGCCTTGGCGCATATGGGCGAGCAGTGCGTTGGCCGCGGTCGTGGTGAAGGGGGCCCGGCCGTTCTTCGTGTCCCGTACGGACTGGACGAGCTCGTCCGCCGTGAACTCGCCGTGGACCAGGTAGCCGCCCGCGCCGAGGCGCAGCGCCTCGTGGACGATGTCGCTCTCGCGGCTGTAGGTCAGCATCATCACAGGTGCAACCTGCACCAGGTGGGGCAAGGCGGAGATGCCGTCCACGCCGGGCATCCGTACGTCGAGCAGGACGACGTCGGGCCGGTGACGGACGGCTGCCTCGTAGGCCTGGCGGCCGTCCGCGGCCTCGGCGACGACCTCGATGTCGGCGCGGCCGCTGAGCAGGACGCCCAGGCCGGCCCGTACGACCGGGTTGTCGTCGGCGACCACGACTCGCAGGGGCCCGGGGGCCGGGACGTCGGGGCCGCTGGGAAACAGAGGCATCGATTCACAGTTCTGGCCCGGAGCACGGGAGATGTCGTCCGGCATTCTGCGACCTCCTCTCAGGTGTGGTGGGGACGAAGGAGCGGTGGGGCCTGGAGCGGTGGAGCAGGAGCGATTACGGGCCTGCGGCCGGGTTCGGGGCCGGGCCCCCGGCGGAGACCGTGGCCGCGGCCGTCACCTGGGGTGGCGACAGCGCCGCGACGGGGAGTTCCAGGCGGACCTCCGTGCCCTTGGCCGCCCTGCCCTTGCCGATGCGGATGCGGGCCCCGATGGAGGCCGCGCGCTCGACCATGCCGACGAGGCCGAAGTGACCGGCCCGCCTGAGGTCGTCGAGGGAGGTGCCCGTGGGGAGGCCCCGGCCGTCGTCGTACACGCTGACGCGCAGGACGTCGCCCTTGATGCCGGCCAGGACGGCGAGGTAGGTGGGGTGGGCGTGCCGGTGGGCGTTCTCCATGGCTTCGGAGGCGACGGTGAGCAGCTGGCGGGCGACGATGTGCGGCACCGGAGGCACGTGGGTGTCGCCGAGGGTACGGAACACGGTGCTCGTCCCGTGGCGGCGGGAGAAGTCGTCGGCTCTGGCACGGAGTTCGGCCACGATGTCGACCCCGCCGTCCAGGCCGGACTCGCGGCGCAGGTCGGAGAGGAGTTCGCGGGATTCGGCGGCGGCGCGGCGGGCCGAGCGGGCGACCAGTTCGGCCTGGTGCCGGACGGTGAGCGGGTCCATGCGGTCGGAGGAGTGGGCCAGTCCGTCGGCTGCCAGGGCCAGGCCGTGGAGGGTCTTGGCGACGGAGTCGTGCATCTCGCGGGCGAGGCGGGCTCGTTCGTCCTCGACGGCCACGCTGACGGCGAGGCGGGCGCGGGTCTCGGTGAGTGCCTGGCTGGCCGCGCCGACGCGGAGCATCAGGTTGCGCAGGGCGACGCCGACGGCTCCGGCGAGGACGCAGAAACCGGGCAGCAGGAGCACGGAGGCCAGGCCGCCGGCCTGGAGCTTGTCCTCGGCGCCGTAGGCCGCGGCCAGGATCAGGCCCTGCACGGCGGCGAAGACGCCCGCCGCCCGCCAGCCGTAGAGCAGTCCGGCCAGGAGGGGGGTGCAGACGACGGCGTATCCGAGGGTCGAGTCGGGTGTGGCGGTGAACAGGAGCAGGGCGCCGAAGACCGTGTCGGCGCCGAGCAGGAGCGGGGAGCCCACGAGGAGCGGCCCGAAGCGTTCCCAGTCGCGGTAGAGGGCGTACGAGCCGACGAGGGTGACCAGGACGGCGGAGGCGACCAGCCAGCTCGCGAGGCCGGGGGCGGTGTTGTCGAGGGCCTGTGGCGTGCCGATGGCGATCATGGCCAGCCGGAAGAGGAACACCTGGCGGGCCAGCGCCGAGAGGGCGTTGACCTGGATGGAGACCGTGGGTGCCGGTCCGGCGGGGGTGGACAGCGCGGCGTGTCGCGATTCCTCGGCGCCCGGGTGCAGGGAGATCGTCATCGGCGGCCGCTCACTCCCCTGTGAGGGATCCGAGGTTGGTGTCGGATCCGAGCAGCATGGCCGCGCCCATGAGGATCATGGTCGCGGGGATCATGAAGGTGGTGACCATCAGAGTGGCCTTGGGGACGGCCTTGGCCGCCTTGCGCCGGGCGTTCTGCGCGTCGGTGCGGCGCATGTCGTTGGCGATGGCGATGAGGGTGTCGACGATCGGCGCGCCGAGTTCCTCGCCCTGCTGGAGTGCGGTGACGAACATGGCGACCTGTTCGGAGTCGTTGCGTCTGCGCAGTTCGTCGAAGGCCTGGCGGCGGCTGACGCCCATGTCCATCTGGCGCAGGGTGATGCGGAGTTCGTCGGACCAGGGGCCCTGGTACTTCTCGGCGACCCGGTCGAGGGCCTGCCGGAAGCCGAGGCCCGCGGAGACGACGACGGCGAGGACGTCCAGGAAGTCGGGGAGGGTGCGGTCGATGTCGTCGCGGCGCTTGCGTACGGCGGCCCAGATGCCGACCTCGCCCCAGAACAGGCCGAAGGCGATCATGAACAGGGCCATGAAGATCTTGCCGCTGGAGAGCATCGCGAAGGCGGCGAAGCCGCCGAGGGCGCTGTAGACGGCGCGGCGGGCGGCGTAGCGGTCGATGGTGAGGCCGCCGGGGTTGCCCGCCATGTCGATCTTGCGGCGTTTCTCGTTGACCTTCCTGGGGCCCATCAGGCGCAGGACCAGAGGTGCCCAGCGCATGCCGAGCCGGTCGATGCCGGAGCCCACGGCGGTGGTGCGGGTCGAGCCGACTTCGAGTGCGAGGGCGAGGTCTCCGGGGAGGGTGGCCTCGGCGCGGTACATCCGTACGCCCTTGAAGACGCCGAACACACTGAGGCCGACGACGAGAGCGAGCAGCAGTTCCATACCGGTCCCCTCCTCAGATATCGATCTTGGAAATGCGGCGGATGGCGATGAAGCCGAGGGCGTAGAGGCCGAGCGAGATGATGACCGCGATCTGGCCGGCGACGGATCCGGTCATCCGGTCGAGCGCTCCGGGGATGATCGAGTTCACGAGGAGCATGGCGCCGACCCCGATGGCGGGGACGGCGTACGCGGTGGTGTTGACCTGCGAGAGCTGGGTGCGGACCTCGCGCCGGGTCTCCTTGCGTTCCTCCAGGGTGATGGTGAGGTTGCGCAGCGAGGAGACGACCTGGCCGCCGGCCCGGTTGGAGAGGATCAGCGTGGAGACGAGGACGACGAGTTCGCGGGAGGGCAACCGTTCGGCGAGTTCGCCGAGTGCGTCGTCGAGGGTGCGGCCGACGCCGAGCTGGTCGGCGACCACGCGGAGTTCGTCGCCGGCGGGCGCTTCGAGTTCGTCCGCGGCCATGGCGATGGACGTACGCAGCGAGAGCCCGGCCTGGGTGGCGTTGGCGAGCACCCGGGAGATCTCCGGCAGTTGGCTGATGAAGGCCTCGGTGCGCTTGGTGCGGTGCCAGTTCAGGAAGGTGTTGGCGCCCCAGATCGCGGCGAGTCCGGCGAGCGGGCCGAAGAAGGAGGCCAGGACGGAGGCCGCGATGAGCCAGAGGGCCGCAACCGCGGCCAGGACGTAGAGGAAGTACTCGCCCGGGGTGAGGTCGAGGCCGGTGGCCGCGAGTTTCAGCTCGATCCTCTTGCCCAGCTTCGTACGGCGCAGTCTGCGGTCGAGCCCGCGGAATCGGCGCTGCGGGCCCATGTCGATCTGGCCGGTCGAGGAGAGCCGGTCGATGAGGGCTTCGCGCTGGGCCTTGCCCGAGGTGTAGGCGTGCAGGCCCAGGACGCCGAGTACGCAGCACAGCAGCGTGACGCCGATGGTGAGCGGTGCGAGGTTGTCCATGTCGGGGTACCTATCTGGCCTCTCGGGTGGCGAGGTATTCGTCTGACAGGGCGACCCCGAAGGCCTGGGGGATCGGCTGTCCGGCCATGAAGAGCCGGTCGGCGATGCGGCGCGGGAGCGGGAGGGTGCGGAACTCGCCGTGGATCACGCCGTCGGTGCCCATCGGCCGGGCGTCGAACCGGGCGACGGTGACGATCCTGTACGGGTCGCGTCCGTGGGAGTCGAGGACCGCGATCTCGGTGACGCGCCTGGTCCCGTCGGCGTGCCTGGTCAGCTGGACGATCACGTCGACGGCGCTGTTGATCTGGTCGTGCAGCGCCTCGAAGGGGATCTTGATCTCGGACATCGAGGCGAGGGTCTGGAGGCGCATCAGCGCGTCCTCCGCGCTGTTGGCGTGGACGGTGGCCAGCGAACCGTCGTGGCCGGTCGACATCGCCTGGAGCATGTCGAGGGATTCCCCGCCTCGGACCTCACCGACGACGATGCGGTCGGGTCGCATACGCAGGGAGTTGCGGACCAGGTCGCGGATGGTGATCTGGCCCTTGCCCTCGACGTTCGCGGGGCGCGACTCCAGCCGGATCACATGGTTCTGCTGGAGCTGGAGTTCGGCGGAGTCCTCGATGGTGACGATGCGCTCGCCGTCCGGGATGAGCCCGGAGAGCGCGTTGAGGAGCGTGGTCTTCCCGGTGCCCGTGGCTCCGGAGACGATCACGTTGAGCTTCGCCTGGACGAGCCCGGCGAGCAGTAGCAGCATCTGCTGGTCGAGCGAGCCGAAGCCGATCATCTCCTGGAGCGAGAAGGACCGGGGGAAGCGCCGGATGGTGAGCGTGGCGCCGGTGAGGGAGAGCGGCGGGATGATGACGTTGACGCGCTCACCGCTGGGCAGACGGGCGTCGACCATCGGATTGGCCTCGTCCACGCGCCGGTTGACGGTGGAGACGATGCGTTCGATCGTCTGCATGAGCTGTTCGTGGCTGGCGAAGCGCAGCGGGAGCTGCTCGACCCGGCCGGCCCGTTCGACGAAGATCTGGTCGGGGCCGTTGACCATGATCTCCGTGATGGAGGCGTCCTCCAGGAGCGGTTCGAGGACGCCGAGGCCGAGAGCCTCGTCGACGACCCGGCGGATGAGCTGGGAGCGTTCGACGGTGGAGAGGACCGGGCCCTCGCGGCTGATGATGTGGCCCAGGACGCGTTCGAGCCGGGCTCGCCGGTCGGTGGCGGCCAGCGAGGACATCTCCGCGAGGTCGATCTCCTCGAGGAGCTTGGCGCGGTACGTGGCGACCAGGTGGCTGTCCTCCCGTCCCCCTCCGCGCTCCTCGGGGGCGGTGATGCGTGCCCGCAGGCTCATGGGTGGTACTCCTCGGATGGGGTGGGGGTGCGCTCAGTCGCGGGGCATGGTGGCGGACTTCTCGACGGTCCGGTCGCCGAGCAGGCCGAGCAGGACGTCCGGGATGGTGACCGTCACCTTCACGGTGACCGAGTCGCCGCCTGTCGGCGGGGCGATCCGGGCCCGCTGGGCCACCCAGCCGGTCATGGACTCCTTGCCGACGCGCTCGTACGATCCGCGCAGGCCGTCCTGCGAGGCGGTGCGGGCGGCGGCTCTCGCGCCGGTGCCCGCCTGCTGGGCGGTGTAGGCGATCAGGCCGAGCTGGAGCCCGGCCAGGCCGATGAGGATGAGGACGGGGAGGAAGCCCAGGTACTCGATGGCGGTCGAGCCTCGGTCCCCGCGCCTGCGCGGCCGCTGCCCGGCCGCACGTGAGAACCGGTCTGCCGCGTCGTCCGCGCGTGAGGTCCGTACGGGTGCCATGGCACGTCACTTCCCTTCCGCGGCCGCGCCGGCCGTCGCGTCGACGGGGATGGGAAGGCTCGCGAATCCGGGGAACAGGACGGGGGCCCTCAGGGTGATGCGGACCTTGACCATGTCGTTCCCCGGGCCCCCGCACTCGTGGATCCGCGCGGGCCCGTCCCACGCGCTCGGGAGCCGATCGTGCACGGCCGCCTCGCAGCTGCTCCGGCGGTCCCAGGCCCCCGACGCGACGGCTTTGCGTACGCCTTCGTCGGCCGCGCCGCTCGCCAGGGTGAAGGTGTACCCCACGAGCACCGCCTGCCACAGCAGCACCAGGGTCACCAGGATGATCGGCACCATCCCGGTGAACTCGATGGTCAGCTGCCCGCGGTCGCGTCTCAGCCGTGCCCGTATCCGGCCCGGTTCTCCTCTGCCTGGTGTCACTGCCGTCCTCCCCCGCCGGTCGTACCGCCCCTGCGCTTACGGCCCCCGATCGAGCCCCGGTCGCCGCGCAGCATGCCGCCGCGCGACTCCGCTCCCTGGGAAGGCTTCACGAGTCCGAGCTCCCCCGCCAGGGCCCAGAGGGCCTGTTTCACGGTGGAGCGTGGGTCCAGTTCGTGCATGCGGCCCGAGTCCACCGCGCCCTGCAGTTCCTTGAAGTTCGCCGGTACCGCCGTGGCCGCCATCCGCGTTCCGGTGATCCGCTGGATGAGCGGTGGCTGGATCTCCGTATTGCGGTTGAAACGGTTGACGAGCGTGACCGTCTCCTCGGCCTTGCGGATCTGCAGGCGGTCCCACATCCGCACGATGCGCTTCGCACCCCGGACCGCGACCACGTCGGGTGTCGTCACCAGGACCGCGATGTCGGCCATCTCGATGGCGGCTGCGTTGGCACCGTTCATCTGGCTCCCGCAGTCGATGACGACGATCCCGTAGCGCGAACGCAGGGCGCTGACGATCTGGCGGGCGGATCGGTCGCTGACCTCCTCCCCGCGCTCGCCCTCACCAGGTGCCAGCAGGAGGGCCAGGCCGGTCGCATGGGAGAACACCGCGTCGGACAGGACCCGAGGTGAAATGTCGGAGATGGCGGCCAGATCGACGATGGAACGCCGGAACTGCACATCCAGGTACGAGGCGACGTCTCCCGTCTGGAGGTCCAGGTCGACGAGCGCCGCGGTCTGCCCCGATGCCTGTGCCGCCAGAGCGAGCTGGACGGCCGTCACGGTGGTGCCGACCCCGCCCTTCGCGCCGGTCACCGTGACGACGGTGCCGCCCGGGCCGGTGAAGACGTCACCGCCCGCACCCAGGTGCCGTCGCACTCCGGTGGACCACTGTCCGGCCGCCTGGACCCGGTTGGCGAGCTCCTCGTAGCTCAGGGGCAGGGTGACGAGCCCCCGGGCCCCGGCGTCCATGGCGGCCTGGAACAGTACCTGGCTGGCGTCCGCGGTGATCAGGACGACCCCTACCGAGGGGAAACGCAGCGACACTTCCCGGATCAGTTCCAGGGCAGGGACCGGGCCGATCCGCTCATGAACCAGCACCACCTCGGGAAGCTCCTCGATGGACTCACCGGCCAGCCTGGCCAGGGTGTCGATGAGCTGGGTCGAGTCGCCGACAGGAGACGCCGGCTCAGCGTCGGGGAGCTGACTGAGCAGAGTGGTCACGGACCGTGCCGCGTCGGCGTCACCGACGGCAGGGAGGATCCTTGCGGTCATTCGATCCTCACTTGTCCTTGTCGAGCGTGTACGTGCGGTCACCCGGGCGGATCGTGCCGTCGCTGCCGGGAGCGATCAGAGCGAGGCGGACGTGCTGGGCGAAGGATTCCGCGTACGCGACCCGCTGGGTGTCGAGGGTGTTCAGCGCGAAGGTGATCGGAACGACCTCCGAGGCCTGGTTCCTGTTGTCGTCGCGTGGTTCGAGAGCGGTCAGCTGACCGACATCAAGGACCTTCGCGTTGGAGACGATCACCTTGGACTGGGACACCTCACCGTCCCGTTCACCCGCGAAGGTGGCGTAGATGTTCACCTTGTCGTTGGCGCGGATCTTTCCGGCGACTCCGGTCGCGGCGTCGATCATGATGGCGATCTCCTGCTCACCGGGCCGCAGCTCGGGGCTCTTGACCATCATGTCGGACTGCATCAGGGAACCTTCGCGGAGCTGCGTCACAGCGATCTTGCCGTCGATCTCGGCGAGATCCGTGACGGCGTTGTCCGACAGCCAGCGCTTGGGCATGGACACCTTCTCGAACTGCCGGGACGTAAGCGCCGTATACGGTGCCACGTCGGCCTTCAGCCGGTATGCGTCGACCTCGGGCCCGACCTTCGAGTTGACGTCGCTGATCACCGAGAGCACACCGGCGAAGGCGCCGAAGGCGCAGAGGATCGACAGGAGCAGGAGTATCACGCCGCGGCGCTGGCGGGAGTTCATGGGCCGGACAACCTCGTTCGAATCGGATGCGTGGAGCAGCGGACAGAGATGCGCGGTGTCTGCGGATCGGGCTGCGGGCGCTAGGAGTTCGGTGGTGCGGGCGCTCCGTGGTTCAGGACACCGGTGGAGTGCATTCGGTTCTCCGGCGGGGCCAGCGGGGAGGAACAGAACCCGCAGCGGTCGCCGATGAGCTCCATTCCGCACCAGTGGCAGTTTTCCCGGCGTACGGAGGCGACGAGCTGGTAGATCACCGAGATGTCGGGCAGGAAGGAGGCGAATTCCACCATCTTCCCGGTGCCCCACCAGCGCGGTGATCCGGCGGGCAGCGGGCACTCCTGGATCGCCTGCACCTTCCACGCGGGAGCGAGGGTCTGCTGGACCCATTCCGATCCGAGCTGCCCCTTGGCGACCAGCAGGTGGGTGGCGAACTCCGGCCCGGCCGGCGGTTCGACGGCCGGGCCGATCCTGATCAGCTGGGGGCTGGGGCCGGCGAGTACGGCGAACTGGGAGCCGGGGACCCAGGACTTCGCGTGGGTCTTGAGGCTCACGGGGACCCGGTCGAGTCGGGCCACCGAGTTCAGCACCGCACCGGCGTGGATGTAGTGGGCGAGCAGCCGGGCGGCCGAGGCCACCACGCCGGGACTGAAGTCGCAGATCGACAACTGGCGCAGCTGACGCACCAGGACGGCGACCCCCAGGGGCGGGAGGTCCGTCTTGAGCAGGGCGATGCGGTCGCTCTCCAGCACGGAGCGGATGGCGTGCAGTCGGCGTTCGTGGGCGGGGCTGATTCCCGTCGGGTAGACCACGACCACGTGGCCGTGCTGCTCCAGAAGCAGGTTCATGTCACCGATCGCGAGATCGAGGGGCTGGGCTTCGGGGGCCTGCAGCAGGGCCGCTGTCGGTGTCTGCTGATCGGTCGGCGGTAGCACCAGATCAGCACTGGTCACTGCTATTGCGGTCGGCACGCTCTTCCCCGTTCGGCTCCGGCCGTCGTCCAAGGTGACTCCGGCCGCAATCGCTCCTGCTCCGTGCTTCTTCCCCAGCACTTTAGCCACGTCATACCAGGCAGAGAACAGATATCGGAACCCAGTACGAAGTCGTGCGGCACAGGCGTTCGCAACGCCTCCGTACGAAATCGGACGAAAGGCAGACTCGTTAACTCCTGTACCACTGCGGAGGGTTACGTACGCGCGTCAGGTTTGGATTCAGGATGAATTCATCGACCCACGTCAGCACGGGACCACAGCCTCGGATTTTACCGCTTCCCGATATCCGCTCCGTCACGTTGCGGATATCTCCGCCGTTCCACCCGCACGGGTACGTCCCGGCCGATGGCGGTGATCACCCGATGGTGGACCTGCCCCCAACGGAACCCGGTACCGGCCCGAAGCGGGCGGGGGCCGGCAGGAGCCCACGATTCCGCGCGACCCCTTCGCACAGGTCGGGCCGCCAGAGGTCTTGACAACTTGATTGGTCTGGACCAGTTTATCGGCCAACGGTGGCCACCGTTCCCCGCCAGCACCCCCAACTCCCCCACCGGAGGCAGCAAGTGGAACGCTCCGCAGGCAGCAGCAGACACAGAAGGAGCCGGGTCCGGCCGTTCCTCGGCGGTGCGGTCGCCGTCGTCGCGGCAGGGGCGCTGGCCGTCACCGGCCTCGTGAGCAGCGCGCAGGCCGCTGACGTCAACGTGGCCAAGAACGCGGGTTTCGAGTCCGGTCTCGCCAACTGGACCTGTTCCGCCGGCAGCGGCGCCACCGTCTCCTCCCCCGTACACGGCGGCGCCTCCGCGCTCCGGGCCACCCCGGCCGGGCAGGACAACGCCAAGTGCACGCAGACCGTGGCCGTGAAGCCCAACTCGACGTATGCGCTCAGCTCCTGGGTGCAGGGCGGCTACGCCTACCTCGGGGCGAGCGGCACAGGGACCACGGACGTCTCCACCTGGACGCCCGCGTCGAGCAGCTGGACCCAGCTGAGGACCAGCTTCACCACCGGCCCCTCCACGACCTCCGTGACCGTCTACACCCACGGCTGGTACGGCCAGGCCCCCTACTTCGCCGACGACGTCCAGGTCAACGGGCCCGACGGCGGCGGTGGCACGGACCCCGAGCCCTCGGTCCCCGCAACCCCGGCCGGACTGGCCGTAGGGGCCACGACCACCTCGTCCGTCGCCCTGACCTGGAACGCCGTCTCCGGCGCGACCGGCTACACCGTCTACCGGAACGGCACGAAGGCGACCACGTCCACCGGTACCTCCGCGACGGTGACCGGCCTGGCCGCTGACACCGCCTACCAGTTCGCCGTCAGCGCCACCAACGCCGCCGGCGAGTCCGCCAAGTCAGCCACGGTCAGCGGACGTACGGCGAAGACCACCGATCCGGGCAACCCGTCGACCTCGGTGCCCAAGCACGCGGTGACCGGGTACTGGCAGAACTTCAACAACGGCGCCACCGTCCAGAAGCTCAGCGACGTCCCGGCGAACTACGACATCATCGCCGTCTCGTTCGCCGACGCCACGGCGACGCCCGGTGCGGTCACCTTCAACCTGGACTCCGCGGGGCTGAACGGCTACACCGTCGCCCAGTTCAAGACCGACATCAAGGCCAAGCAGGCGGCCGGGAAGAACGTCATCATCTCCATCGGCGGTGAGAAGGGGACCATCTCGGTCAACAGCGACGCCTCCGCCACCGCGTTCGCCGACTCGGTGTACGCGCTCATCCAGGAGTACGGCTTCAACGGTGTCGACATCGACCTCGAGAACGGCCTCAACTCCACCTACATGACGAAGGCGCTGCGCTCCCTGTCGTCGAAGGCGGGCTCGGGCCTCGTCATCACGATGGCGCCGCAGACCATCGACATGCAGTCGACCTCCGGTGAGTACTTCAAGACGGCGCTCAACATCAAGGACATCCTGACCGTCGTCAACATGCAGTACTACAACAGTGGTTCGATGCTCGGCTGCGACGGCAAGGTCTACTCCCAGGGCTCGGTGGACTTCCTCACCGCACTCGCCTGCATCCAGCTGGAGGGCGGCCTCGCCCCGTCGCAGGTCGGCCTCGGCGTCCCCGCCTCCACGCGCGGTGCGGGCAGCGGCTACGTCGCCCCGTCCATCGTGAACGCCGCCCTGGACTGCCTGGCCAAGGGCACCTCCTGCGGTTCGTTCAAGCCGTCCAGGACCTACCCGGACCTGCGCGGCGCGATGACCTGGTCCACGAACTGGGACGCCACTTCTGGCAACGCCTGGTCCAACGCGGTCGGCCCGCACGTCCACGGACTGCCGTAACCCAGTCGGTACTCCGGCCCAGCAGCGCCGCCGCTCCCCCGGCGGCGCTGCTGCGTCATGTCAGGAGATCCCGTTGAGGTCCGTGCCCTCGGGCGCGCGGAAGCAGCCGGAGACGACGCGCACCTGGATCGACGACTTCTTGGTCGCCGACGGGTGGTTCTTCGTGGGATCGGTGTGCACGCGTAACTCGGCGTTGACCGCGTGGTGCAGGCTCAGGGACTCGCGATTCCAGTAGTCGCTGTGCCCGCTGGTGTCCACGTCCATCCGATGGAGGGGGTGTGCAGTTCACCCGCCACACCGGAGGCGGTGGTCCACGGCCCGTGCATCACCTTGAGGTCCGCTTGTCCCTCCGGCCCGCCACCGCCGGGTGGCGCGGCGGAAGCCGGCGTCATCCCGGTACCGGCGTCGCCGGTGCCGGGCCCCATCAGTGCTTCCCACTTCTCACTGAGCGCCATGCGCTCCCCCGTTCCCGTCCGGGCCCCCGGCAGCTCGGTACGGGGCGGGGACGGGGCTGTCACCAGGGAAGATCGCGCACCTGTTGGACGCACAGCACGACGAACAGCAGCCCTGCCGCGCCCAGCATGCCGTTGCTGAGCCATCCGTTGCGCCATTCGCGCGGGGTGCGGGAGGAGTTGAGCAGCCACAGCAGGGTGAGTGCCAGGAACGGCATGAAGAAGGCGCCCAGTACGCCGTACCCGATGACCAGGCCGAAGGGCTCGTCCAGCCAGAGCAGGCTCATCGGCGGGAAGGTCAGCCACAGCAGGTACGCACGGAACGGCACGGAACGCTCCTGCCTGCCGACCGTCTCGCCGCCCGTCCTCTTCCCTCCTTCCGGGACGCCGCCACGGCCCGCGCGCAGCCGCTCGACGAAGTCGGCGAACATCAGGCTCACCCCGTGCCACACCCCGATGAGGGAGGAGAACGAGGTGGCGAAGAAGCCGATCAGGAAGAGTTTGGCGGTCGTCGGCCCGAAGCGGTCCTCCAGGACCGCGCCGAGGTCGATCAGCCCCCGGTCGCCCTGTGTCAGGGCGATCTGCGAGGAGTGCAGCAGCTCGGCACCGACGATCAGCATGGCGACGACGAAGACACCGGTGGTGAGGTAGGCGGCGCGGTTGTCGAGCCGCATGACCTTCATCCAGGAGGAGTTGTTCCAACCCTTCGCGTTGACCCAGTACCCGTACGCCGCCATCGTGATCGTGCCGCCGACCCCGCCGATCAGCCCGAGCGTGTAGATCAGTGAGCCGTCGGGGAGCACGGGGACGAGCCCGGCGAGGGAGGCTCCCACGTCCGGGACCACCCGGATCGCGACGTAGACCACGACGACGAACATCACGCCGATCAGGACCGTCATGGCCTTCTCGAAGACGGCGTACCGGTTGAACCACACGAAGACCAGGCCGACCAGGCCGGTGAGGATCGCCCAGGTCTTCAGGCCCGGCCCGCCGGGGAAGAGCGCCACGATGGGCAGGGCGCTCGACGACATGGCCGTCGCGCCGTAGACGAAGCCCCAGACGACGACGTACACCGCGAAGTAGCCGGTGGTCCAGCCGCCGAGGGTGCGCCAGCCGTCGAAGAGGGTCCGGCCCGTCGCGAGGTGCCAGCGGCCCACCGCCTCGGCGAGCGAGATCTTGACGAGGCAGCCGATGACGGCCGCCCACATGAGGGTGTAGCCGAACTTGCTCCCCGCGATGAGCGTCGCGACCAGGTCGCCGGCCCCCACTCCCGTCGCCGCGACGACGATTCCCGGGCCGATGTATTTCCAACTGGATGTACGCGGACGGGAGTCCAGCTCCCCGGTCTCTGTGGTTCCGCTTGTCTCCGTCATGCCGGTCAACGAAGCGCAAAGTTCCGCTTCGCACAAGAGGGCACGTCGTACCGTCGCCGGGAGAAGTCCTCGTCGTCGACCGTCGTCGTCCTGCTGATCCTTGCCGTCATCGCGTTCTTCGTCCGGCAGAACACGAAGTGCCCGCAGGCTACGACACGATCCTGCGGATTCACCGGCCGCTGGCGGGCGGCGTCGAGCTATCCGCCCGGTTACTGCGCGGAGAGCCGCAACGACCGGTCCTGCTACACGTTCGAAGTCAACGACGGGAAGACGGTGCTCTGCGCCAAGCCGGTGTGAGCGGCCACCGGCCCGACACGGCTCCCTGCGGCGGCCCCGACGGCACCGCACTCTGCCCCCGCGTACCTTTCACCGGACGTACGGGATCACTCATCCTCGAAGGACTGATCGCCGATACGACGAAGGAGCCTTCTCCGTGCGTGCTCATGCCCCCGGACGAGAGTCTGCCTCCGGCATTCCACAGAGCCGGGCTGTCCGGGCCGCGGATCCCACCCGCCTCCCGGCCGGCGTGCCCGCGGTACTCCTCGCGCTGCAGCGGACCGTGGGCAACGCCGCGGTGACCCGGATGCTGGAAGAGGAACGACAGGGGGCCACGGTGGGGCACGGCCGGCGGGAGGCTGCCCCCCACGTGCAGCGCTCCGCCGTCCATGACGTGCTCCGGACCCGGGGCGAGCCGATGGGCGCAGCGCTCAGGGACGAGATGGAGAATCGGTTCGGCGCCGACTTCTCCGACGTCCGTCTGCACAACGGCACGGCCGCCAGGGAGTCCGCAGCCGGGATCGGCGCCCGCGCCTACACCTCCGGCAGCCACATCGTGATGGGTGACCGAGGAGGCGACAAGCACACGCTCGCCCATGAGCTGACCCATGTGCTTCAGCAGCGCACCGGCCCCGTCGCGGGCACCGACAACGGGGACGGCCTGCGGGTCAGTGATCCTTCCGACCGTTTCGAACGTGAGGCCGAGGCGAACGCGTCGCGCGTGCTGTCCCGCCCTCTGGCACACGGCCCGGCGCAGGGCCACCCGGTCCATGCCCACGGCTCCCACTCCGCCGAGTCCACCGTGCAGCGACGCCCTCGGGACAAGCCTGCCGAGGAGAAGGGAGACCACACCCACGTGGACCCCGACTACCCCGGGCTGCGGCTCGTCCTGGACAAGGCCCTGACCGACGAGCACTCCGAGAAGATCTATAAGCTCGCCGGTTCCAAGGAGCGTGTGATCT
This sequence comes from Streptomyces sp. NBC_01341, assembly GCF_035946055.1. NCBI lineage: Bacteria > Bacillati > Actinomycetota > Actinomycetes > Kitasatosporales > Streptomycetaceae > Streptomyces > Streptomyces sp. NBC_01341. The sequence continues at coordinate 2,853,911 of NZ_CP108364.1, forward strand.
TCGACGAGGACGGCAGCTTCGGATACATCAAGGCCGACGAGGACCTCGCGACCTACTACGGTCTGGTGCAGGAGGAGATCGGGGCAGAGGCGGCCCAGGCGAACCTGAGCGGCCACTTCTCACCGCAGCGGACCACCAGCTATCACGTCCGGGCGAACGGCCAGAACCTTCACGAGAAACGGATCGACAGCCTCCAGGACTTCGACACCGCGGGGATCAGCCGGGGCGGGCTGGTCGAGGTGAGTGTCGCGCTGCTGCAGAAGGCCAGCGGCCGTGCGAAAACCGTGGCGGGCGGGCTCGTCGAGAAGCGTCTCGACGACGCCGCCACCGGCATGCGGAACAGCGCCGCGCTCGCACCGATCCAGATTCAGGTCGGTGCGAGCGGCATATCCATCTCGGACGGGAACCACCGCCTGGCCGCAGCTGTCCGGATGGGCCACGCCTATGCACCGTGCAAGATCGTCTGATCTTGCACGTGCATGCGGGCAGGTCCTCGCGGCAGTCCGGAGGTGCCGGAGCCTGCCGGTCCGCGACGGGTTGATCCCACCCGGGATCGGTTCAGGGCTTCAGCCGCATCGCCACCGGACACGACGGGACCGCCGCCTCGTACGAGGCGGCGGCCGGTCGTGCGTCATTCCTGCTCCGGGCGGGAGTCGCTCGAGGCCGGAGCCACCCACCAGGCACTACGGGACGGCTCTCAGATGACCAGGCTGAGCGCCGCCGCCACGACGAAGCCCGCGACCGAGAGCACCGTCTCCAGCACGGTCCAGGACTTCAGGGTGTCGCGCTCGGTGATCCCGAAGTACTTCGACACCATCCAGAAGCCGCCGTCGTTGACGTGCGAGGCGAAGATGGAACCCGCCGAGATGGCCATGATGATCAGCGCGAGGTGCGGCTGCGACATGTTCTGGCCCTCGACGAGCGGGACGACGATGCCGGCGGTGGTGACGATGGCGACCGTGGCCGACCCCTGCGCGACCCGCAGGACGACGGAGATCAGCCAGGCCAGCAGGATGACCGGCAGGCCGACGTCGTTGAAGGTGTCGGCGAGCGCGTCGGCGATGCCGCTCGCCTTCAGCACGGCTCCGAAGATGCCGCCAGCACCGACGACGAGAAGGATGTTGCCGACCGGCTTCAGCGAGGCCGTGGAGACCCTTTCGAGGGACTTGCGGGACCAGCCGCGCCGGATGCCCAGCAGGTAGTAGGCGAGCACCAGCGCGATCGTCAGGGCGACGAAGGGGTTGCCGAAGAACTCGATGACGGAGCGCAGCGTGGAGGGGTCGAGCGCGATGGAGGAGAACGTCGCGGCGAGGATCAGCACCAGCGGGGTGCCGATGATCGTGAGTACGGTGCCGAGGGCGACGGGGTGCTCCTGCGGTGTGACCCCCGCGGCGCGCTGCTCGGCGACGACCGCGGCCTTGGACTCCTCGGCCGCCTCGACCATGTCCTGCGGCACCTCGACGAAGAGGCGCTTGCCGATCCAGGCGGCGTATACCCAGGCGGCGAGGACGGACGGGATGCCGACGACGGCGCCCATCAGGATGACCCAGCCGAGGGAGACGTTGAACAGGCCCGCGGCGGCGACCGGTCCGGGGTGCGGCGGGAGGAACGCGTGGGTCATGGAGAGGCCCGCCAGCAGCGGCATCGCGTACAGGATGATCGACTTGCCGGAGCGCTTCGCGGCCGCGTAGACGATCGGCGCGAGGACGAAGATGCCGACGTCGAAGAAGACCGGGATGCCGAAGATGAGGCCGGTGAGCCCCATGGCGAGCGGGGCGCGCTTCTCGCCGAAGAGGTTCAGCAGGCGGCTGCTCAGGACTTCCGCCCCGCCGGAGACCTCCAGGATGGCGCCGAGCATCGTGCCGAGCCCGATGATGATCGCGACGTGTCCGAGAATGCCGCCCATGCCGGATTCGATGACGGACACCGCGGCGGACTTCTGGACCGTGCCGAAGAGTTCGGTGACGGAGAGCCCGGCCCCGAGGCCGACGGCTATGGATACGGCGAGCAGCGCGACGAACGGCTGCAGCCGGACCTTGATGATCAGGAGGAGCAGGAGGGCGATCCCGAGCGCGGCGACGGTCAGCAGACCGGGGGTGCCTCCGATCAGGAGGAGCAGTCCACCGGTGTGGGGTGGCGCTTCGGGAGCGGTGGCGGGGGACGCGGCGAGCAGCATGAACGGTCAACTCCGTTGGTGACGGGGTCCTTCTGGGCAGGGGGGAGCGCGGCACGGCGTTCCCGTACGGGAGTGACGGGGCGCCGGGCCGTGCTGCGTGGTGCGGTGGGCCGGATGGATCGGGGGGTCCGCCGTTCGGAGAGTGGCCGGCGGGCCGGGTGATCAGCCCAGGACGGCGAGGGCGTCGATCTCGATGAGCAGCCCCTTGGGCAGGCCGACGTAGACCGTCGTGCGTGCGGAGGCGGGGGCCTTGAGGCCCTGCTCCTCGAAGTACGCGTTGTAGATCGCGTTCATCTCGGCGAAGTGGTCGACGTCGGTGAGGTAGACGCGCATCATCATCACGTCGTCCCAGCTCGCGCCGCCCTCCTCCAGGATCGCCTTGACGTTGGCGAAGGTCTGCAGGGTCTGCTCGCGCAGAGTCGGGCCGGCCGGGGTGGGGGCCTGACCCTCGACTGCGGGCAGGAAGCCGACCTGACCGGCGACCTGGAGGATGTTCCCCTTCTTCACACCGTGCGAGAACTTCGCGGGCGGCGTGGTGTGGGTGCTGGGGGTGAGGGCGGTCTTCTCGGTCATGGTGGTTCAGGCTTTCTCGGTGGGGGTGGCGCCGGAGTACTCCCGGCTGATGGATTCCGCGGTGCGGCGCACCAGCGGGAGCAGGGTGAGGAGTTCCTCGGCCGTGACGACCACGTTCGGCGCGGACACCGACATGGCGGCCACGACCCGGCCGTCCGCGCCCCGGATGGGGGCGCCGACACAGTTGATGGACTCCTCGTGGCCGCCGAGGTCGGTGGCCCATCCCTGTTCGCGTACGACGGCGAGTTCCTTGAGGAAGGCACCGGCGTTCGGGACCGAACGGGACGTGTACATGGGGTAGTCGAGGCGTTCGGCGATCACGCGCCGCTCGGGCTCGGTGAGGTCGGCGAGGAGCAGCTTGGCGACCGCGGCGACGGTGATCGCGACGGGTTTGCCGATCCGTGAGTACATCCGCACGGGGTAGCGGCTCTCCACCTTGTCGATGTAGAGGACCTCGTTCTCCTCGTACACCGCGAGGTGGACGGTGTGCCCGCACTGCTCGTTGAGTGCGACGAGGTGGCTGTGGGCGATCTCGCGCACGTCGAGGTTCTCGACGGCTTCCTGTGCGAGGGCGAAGAGGCGGGCGCCGAGGCGGTAGCGCTGGTCGTCCTGCCGGAAGACGAGTCCGTGCTCGTGGAGCGTGCGGAGCAGGCGCAGGGCCGTGGACTTGTGGACGCCGAGCCGCTCGGCGACCTGGCCGAGGTCGGCGGGGCCCTGGGCGAGCAGCGGCAGGATGCTCAGCGCGCGGTCGACGGTCTGGCTCATGTGACTCGTACCTCCTCGTTCGCCCCGTCGGCTGCTGTCCAGCCGGGGCCGAGACGAAGTGTCCCCCAGGCTTCGTCGTCCAGGGCGGCGAGCCGGTCGGCGTGGGCGCGGGGCGGGGGGCCGGTGAGGTCGCCGGGGACGGTGAGGACTGCGGCGGCCATGAGGTGGCCGTGCCGGGCCCGTTCCCGTACGGGCAGGTCGCGCAGGGTGGCGGAGAGGAAGCCGGCGGCGAAGGCGTCGCCGGCGCCGACGGCGGCGACGACGTCGACCCGCAGGGAGGGGACGTCGGTGACGGTGTCCTCGGCCGGCGCGCTCCGCCCGCCTCCCGCCCCCGTCCGCGCGAACACCGTGACGCCGTGCCCGCCCCGTTTGACGACGAGGACGCCGGGCTCGGGGAGAGCGGCGCGGATCGCTTCTGCGCCGACGACTCCCCATGCCTCCTCGGCCTCGTCCTCACCGACGAAGACGAGGTCGCAGCGGCGGGCGATGTCGAGGAGCACCCGCGGGCCCTCATGGCGCTCGCGCCACAGGCCGGGCCGGTGGTTGACGTCGAAGGAGACGAGCGGCCGGCCGTCGCGGGGGGCGGTCAGGTCGTTCAGGAGGTCCAGGCAGCCGGCGGAGAGTGCGGCGGTGATACCGGACAGGTGCAGGACACGGCCGGAGAGCACGTCCTCGTAGGGAACGTTGTGCGGGGACATCGCGGAGGCGGCCGAGCCGGCGCGGTAGTAGGCCACCTCGTGGGTGTCGGTGGCCCGGTCCGTCGCGGTGCGGAAGTAGACGCCGGTGGGGCGGTCCGGGTCGCGGCGCACGGCGGTGGTGTCGACGCCGTAGGCGGCGATCGCGTCGACGAGGTGGTCGCCGAAGCCGTCCGCGCCGACCCGTCCGACCCATTTCGCCCGGTGGCCGGACGCGGCGAGCGCGCAGGCGACGTTGGATTCGGCTCCTCCGATGCCCCGGCCGAAGGCGGGGACGTCGGCGAGGCGGCCCGGCTGCGAGGGCAGGAACGTCACCATGGACTCGCCGAGGCAGACGACGTCCGCGGTGGCTGTCCTGGCTGCGTGTCCGGACACTCTGGGCTCCTCATGGTCGGCCGTGGGCGCCGGTGCTCACCATTGACCCGGCATCGGCCAGGATGTTAGACAGCGTTAAGCGATATGCGCAATGGCCGTTGCAGATAATGCAACGGACTCGTCTCCGAGGAGGATCCCTTGGCCGCCCAGCAGCCCGCTGAACAGTCCGTGACGGCACTCGCCGGCGAGGTGGTCGACCACCGCTTCAAGGCGTTGCCGCCCGACGCGGAGGGGCTGACCGTCGGCGCCCTGGCGGCCGAGCGCCGCAACCTCTTCACCGGTGGTTTCACCACCCCCGTGCTGGCCCTGTCCGCGGAGTCGCTCGAGGCGAACCTCGCGCTCCTGGAGACGTACGCCGAGCGGCACGGGCTGGCCTTCGCACCGCACGGCAAGACGTCGATGTCCCCACAGCTGTTCGCCCGTCAGCTGGAGCACGGCGCCTGGGGCATCACCGCCGCGGTGCCCCACCAGGCACGGGTCTACCGGGCCCACGGCATCCGGCGGATCTTCCTGGCCAACGAGCTCGTCGACGCGGTGGCACTGCGCTGGCTGGCCGGTGAGCTGGACGCCGACCCCGGCTTCACGTTCGCCTGCTACGTCGACTCCGTGCGCGGCGTCGAGCTGATGGACGAGGCCCTGCGCGCGGCAGGCGCGGTGCGCCCGGTCGACGTGGTGGTGGAGCTGGGCGCGGGCGAGGGCGCCCGTACCGGCGCCCGCACGGAGGCGGACTGCGCCGCGGTGGCCGACGCCGTGGCGGCGGCGTCCACCCTGCGCCTGGTGGGCGTCGCCGGTTACGAGGGCGAGGTGCCGGACGCCTCCCCCGAGCGCGTGCGCGCCTGGCTCGGCCGGCTCGTCGCGCTCGCGGCGGACCTCGACGCGGCCGGACGCTTCGCGAAGCTCGCGGACGACGAGGAGATCCTGGTCAGCGCCGGCGGCAGCGCCTGGTTCGACGCGGTGGCCGACGTCTTCGCCGGTGTACCCGCACTGTCCAGGCCGGTGCTGAAGCTGCTGCGCTCGGGCGCCTACGTCAGCCACGACGACGGCCACTACCGCCACCTCACCCCCTTCAACCGGATCCCCGAGGAGGGCGCGCTGCAGCCCGCCTTCCGGCTGTGGGCGCAGGTCGTCTCCCGCCCCAGCCCCGAGCAGGCCTTCGTCAACGCGGGCAAGCGTGACGCGGCCTACGACCTGGACCTCCCCGAGGCGCAGGTCGTCCGCTCCGCGCGCGACGGCTCGGTACGGCCGGCCACGGGTGTGACCGTGACCGGGCTCTCCGATCAGCACGGCTGGGTGCGGACGGACGCGGGCACCGGGCTGGAGGTCGGCGACTGGGTCGGGCTGGGCCTCTCGCACCCCTGCACGTCCTTCGACAAGTGGCAGCTCATCCCGCTGGTCGAGGCGGACGGCACCGTCACCGACTACATCCGCACCTTCTTCTGATCCCGGCGGAGCCGCTTCCCCTCCCGAAAGGCGACATCCCATGGACCTGGTCATCCGCGACGCCCAAGTCGTCGACGGCACCGGTACCCCCTCCTACCGCGCCGACGTGGGCGTCACGGACGGCCGGATCTCCGAGATCCGGGGCGAGGGCGACGGCCCCCGCCCCACCGCGGCCCGTGTCGTGGAGGCGGACGGTCTCGCGCTGTCCCCGGGCTTCATCGACATGCACGCGCACAGTGACCTCGCCCTGCTGCGGGACCCGGAACACAGCGCGAAGGCCGCCCAGGGCGTCACCCTCGAAGTGCTGGGCCAGGACGGCCTGTCGTACGCCCCCGCCGACGACCGCACCCTCGCCGAGGTGCGCCGTTCCATCGCCGGCTGGAACGGCGACGGGAGCGACATCGACTTCGACTGGCGCACCGTCGGCGGGTACCTGGACCGTCTCGACCGGAACTTCGGCGGGCAGGGCATCGCGGTCAACGCCGCCTACCTGATCCCCCAGGGCACGGTCCGGATGCTCGCGGTGGGCTGGGACGACCGGCCCGCCACGGACGCCGAGCTGGCGCACATGAGGGAGCTCGTCGCCCAGGGCATGACCGAGGGCGCGGTCGGGATGTCCTCGGGCCTGACGTACACCCCGGGGATGTACGCGAAGGACGCCGAACTCACCGAGCTGTGCCGGGTGGTGGCCGCGCACGGCGGCTACTACTGCCCGCACCACCGCTCGTACGGCGCCGGGGCCCTCCAGGCGTACGAGGAGATGGTGCGGCTCACCCGCGACGCCGGCTGCGCCCTCCATCTCGCCCACGCGACCATGAACTTCGGCGTGAACGAGGGCAGGGCCCCCGACCTGCTGGCCCTGCTGGACGACGCGCTCGCCGGGGGCGCCGACATCTCTCTGGACACCTATCCGTACACCCCTGGCTGTACGACGCTCGTCGCGATGCTGCCCAGCTGGGCGAGCGAGGGCGGGCCCGAGTCGGTCATGACCCGGCTCGCGGACGACGAGACGGCAGAACGGATCCGCCATCACATGGAGGCCGTGGGCTCCGACGGCTGCCACGGGGTCCCGATCGAGTGGGACACCATAGAGATCTCCGGTGTCGGCGACCCGGACCTGTCCGCGTACGTCGGGCGCACGGTCGCCGAGTCGGCGCGCCTGCGGGGCGAGGAGCCCTGGGTGACGGCCCGTCGGCTGCTCGTCGAGGACCGCCTCGGCACCACGATCCTCCAGCACGTCGGGCACGAGGAGAACGTCCGTCAGATCATGCGCCACCGGGTCCACACCGGCGGCAGCGACGGCATCCTCCAGGGCGACAAGCCGCACCCCCGCGCCTACGGCACGTTCCCCCAGTACCTCGGGCGATACGTCAGGGAGCTGGGCATCCTCTCGCTGGAGGAGTGCGTCGCGCACCTGACGTCGAGGCCGGCCGGCCGCCTGCGCCTGCCGGACCGGGGGTACGTCCGCGAGGGCTACCGCGCGGACCTGGTCCTCTTCGACCCGGCCACGGTCGCGGCAGGGTCGACGTTCGAGAAGCCGCGCACGCTTCCCGTGGGTGTCCCGCACGTCCTCATCGACGGGCGCTTCGTCGTCGAGGACGGGAAGCGGACCTCCGTTCTGGCGGGCAGGGCGGTGCGGGGCGGCGGCCGGCCGGCGGTCTGACCGGCCGGCCCGCCCTCACGGCCTGGGCAGGGCGCAGCCCGCGCGGTTCAGGTCGATCTGGTTGCCGGTGCCGATGCACGGCACGATGCCGTAGGTCTGCTGCGCGTAGTTGATGCCCTTGCGGACGGTCACGGTGCCGTTCTCGTCGACCTCGCACGGGTTGTTGTCCGTGCACCGCTGCCCGTCCTCGTTCCCGGTGTTGTTGACGGCGACGACCTTGCCGGTCGCGTTGTCGATCACCGGTGACCCTGACGTGCCGCCGACGGTCTGGCACGCGGAGGTGTAACGGACCGAGTCCTTCCAGGTCCAGGCACCCTCCTTGAGGCGGTACGCGAAGCCGTCGACGGCGCAGGTGTAGGTGCGCTTCCAGTAGCCGGACGCGACGGTGATCGCGGTGCCCTTCACCGGGTGCGCGGAGTCGAGTTCCAGGGCCTTGACGCCGTAGGAGCTCTCGATCTGGGCGTAGGTGCGGGTCAGCTGGTAGAGCGAGACGTCGGTGTCCGTCATCGTCCCGTACGCGATCTTGGACGCCCGCAGGGTGCCGACACCGCTGCCCGCGGCGTTCAGCAGGGTGAAGCTGCGGGTCGACGACCGGTTGAGCAGGACCTCGCCCGGTCCGGGGAAGCCGGTCTCCAGGCAGTGGCCGTTGGAGAGCACGAGGGCGGGGTCGCCCGGCTGCGACGAGGGTGCCCGGACGACCGATCCGGAGCAGTTGCTGAGCGCGACCGTGCCGGCGAAGGTGACCGCCTTGGCGCGGACCTCTGGGGTGCTGAGCTCCGTGGTCGTGGCCGCGGCCGCGGGTGCGACGCCCGCCCCGAGGAGCAGGGCGGAAAGAAGTGCGCCGACGAGAGGCTTGTTCATGTGGGGGTCCCCTCCAGATGCGTCCGTCACCGGAGTTCTTCCGGTTTTGACATGCGCATGTTGTCCCACGGGAGGGAAGGCCGACAAGGGGCGAAAACAAGCCGCCGGGCAGGCAGGGACCTTCCCCGCCCCGGCGCGCAGGCGCCCCCCTAGGCCGCGGCCGCCTCCCGTGCGTACGTGGCCGCCTGAAGGAGGCTCAGGCCCGGCTCCGCCCGCCGGAGTGCCTTGATCGCGGCCACGGAGTCGGCCGGACCCTCGTACCCGGCCGCCGCGAGACGCTGCCTCACCCACCGGGCGCGCAGCTCCGCGTCCGGGACCGCTTCCGCCTCGGCGGCGAGCGCCAGGGCCCGTTCCAGGCCGGGGCGCTCCGCGTCGGGAGCGGTGGCGAGCGCCCGGCGGAGCCGTTCGGCGATCTCCCGCGCGTCCCGCAGCACGAGCACGGCCGTATCCTGCTTCGTCTGCCTCCCGAAACCGGTCATGCGGAGAGCCTGCCCCCGAACTCCTTTGCCCGCACGGGATTTGAGGTACATCTGAGTGATCTGCGTAGGGTCGGGGCATGACACTCGACCTCGACGCCTACTTCGCCCGCATCGGCTGGTCCGGGGAGCGCCGCCCCACAGTGGAGGTGCTGCGGTCCGTGCACCGCGCCCACATGCTGGGCATCCCGTTCGAGAATCTGGAACCGGTACTCGGCAGCGCGCCCTCGCTCGCGCTTCCGGACCTGGAGGAGAAGCTCGTCCGCAGTGAACGCGGCGGATACTGCTACGAGCACAACACCCTGCTCGCAGCCGTCCTGACCCAGCTCGGATTCCGGGTGACGCTGCTGACGGCGCGGGTGGTCCTGGGGGCCGCCCCGGGTGACGTCCGGCCCCGTACCCACATGCTGATGCGGGTGGAGGCCGAGGACGGGCCCACCCCCTTCCTCGCCGACGTCGGTTTCGGCGCGAACGGGGCGCTGCTGGAGCCGATCCCGCTCGTGGAGGACGCCGAACTGCTCGACACCCCCCGCCGCCACCGGCTGGTCCATGCCCCGCACGACGGCCCGCTGGAGATGTGGGAACTGCAGACGGACAAGGGCGGCTACTGGGAACCGCAGTACGAGTTCACACTGGAGCCGTTCGAGACGCCGGACTACGACGTCATCAACTGGCACATCGCGACGAACCCGCGCTCGCCCTTCCAGCAGGCCGTCTACGCCCAGCGCACCCTGCCGGGCCGCCACCTGGCCCTGTCCGGGCGGACGCTCGTGGAGACGGCCGACGACGGCACGGTCACCGAGCGGGAGCTGAGCGGCCAGGACGAGGTGCTGCGCGTCCTGGCCGAGGACTTCGGCGTACGGCTCCCCGAGGGGACCGTCCTGCCCGGCTGAGCGGCCGGGCAGCCGGCGCCGCCCGCCCCGCGCGAGGGCGGCGCCGGGGACCCCCTGTGGCGCGCCCGCGTGGCGCATCTCACCCGCCCCCCGCGCCGGGCCCGCATTCCAAGCCGCGGCGCCGCCCCGACCGGCCGATCCACGGTCGCCGGCCGGGGCGGCATGCCGATGGAAGACCCGGTGCGCCACCGCGGCCCCCCGGAGGGAGCAACCGGTGCGCAAACCGGGAGCAGGGCGCGAAACACGGTCGTAAGCTCGCTGGCATGCAGGTGATCCAGTCCACGAAGCTCTCCGGCGTCTGTTACGAAATCCGCGGCCCCGTGCTCGAGGAAGCGATGCGGCTCGAAGCGGCAGGCCATCGCATCCTCAAGCTCAACACGGGCAACCCGGCGGCGTTCGGGTTCGAGTGCCCGCCGGAGATCCTCGAGGACATCCTGCGCAACCTCTCGGGGGCTCACGGCTACGGCGACGCGAAGGGCCTGCTGTCCGCGCGCCGGGCGGTGATGCAGCACTACCAGACCAAGGGCATCGACCTCGACGTCGAGGACATCTATCTGGGCAACGGTGTGTCCGAGCTCATCCAGATGTCGATGCAGGCGCTGCTGGACGACGGCGACGAGGTGCTCGTCCCGGCCCCGGACTACCCGCTGTGGACGGCCTCGGTCTCGCTCGCGGGCGGCACGGCCGTGCACTACCGGTGCGACGAGCAGTCCGACTGGATGCCCGACCTCGCGGACATCGAGCGGAAGATCACCGACCGCACCAAGGCGCTCGTGATCATCAATCCGAACAACCCCACCGGCGCGGTGTACGACGACGAGATGCTGCGCGGGCTGACGGAGATCGCCCGGCGCCACAACCTGGTCGTCTGCTCCGACGAGATCTACGACCGGATCCTGTACGACGGCGCGACCCACACCCCGACGGCGGCGATCGCCCCCGACCTGATGGTGCTCACCTTCAACGGACTGTCCAAGAACTACCGGATCGCGGGGTACCGCTCCGGCTGGATGGCCGTCTGCGGCCCGAAGGCGCACGCCTCCTCGTACATCGAGGGCCTGACGGTCCTGGCCAACATGCGCCTGTGCGCCAACATGCCGGCGCAGCACGCGGTGGCCACCGCGCTCGGCGGCCGCCAGTCGATCAACGAACTGGTGCTGCCGGGTGGCCGGATCCTGGAGCAGCGGGACGTGGCGTACGACCTGCTGACGCGGATCCCGGGCGTGACCTGTGTGAAGCCGAAGGGGGCGCTGTACCTCTTCCCCAGGCTCGATCCCAAGGTCTTCAAGATCAAGGACGACCGGCAGATGGTCCTCGACCTGCTGCGGGCGGAGAAGATCATGGTGGTGCAGGGCACGGGCTTCAACTGGCCCGACCCGGATCACTTCCGGGTGGTCACGCTGCCTCCCGTCCAGGATCTGTCGGACGCCGTGACGCGTATCGGCAACTTCCTCGACGGTTACAGCCAGCCGTAGATCCCCTTCTCCTCGGATCTCACACAACTTTAGACTGAATCCAAGTTAGGATGGGCCTACTGCACCACCAGGAGGCCATCCATGTACGAGCCGATCCGAACCAAATCGGTCCACTCACCGGCCGACGACGCCGGATTTCCCCACCGCACGCGCGAGGAGGAGCTGGACATCCAGCTCGCGGGTCACCTGGCCGCACTCCTCGCGGTCACCGACGAGCTGGACCTCGCGCTCATGGGCGACCGCATCGCCGAGCAGGTGGCCCGGCTCCGCGGCGCCCCGCCCGCCCGGCACGCCGGACGCAGTGGCGCGCCCCTCGCGGCTCTGCACAGCCGGGCACACGCGCTCGCAGGCCGGGCGCTCGTCGTGGCGGCGTCCCGCGCCGACACGGCCGTCGCGATCCTCGCCGCCGAGGCCATGGACGCGCACACCGCCGCCCTGTCCGTCCTCACCGCGCCGGCCGCCCTGGTCGGCACCCCCTGACGGCCCCGGTCCACGGGTCGGGAAGACGCGTGGACCGGGTGCCACGCACGACGGCGCCGCACGTTCGGCCCGCGCGCCTTCCCCGGTGGCCTCCGGGAGCAGAGGGCGGCACCCGGAGTCACGAGTGGACTCCGGGTGCCGTACCGCGGCGGACCCCCGGCCCCCGCAGGTCAGGGCGGGATGCCGGGGGACCCCGCCGCGGGGTCCGAAGGGTGATCAGCCCAGACGCCGCACCAGCGCGCGGTACTCGTCCCACAACTCCTTGGGTGTGTGGTCACCGAAGGTGTTGAGGTGCTCGGGGATCAGCGCGGCCTCCTCGCGCCAGACCTCCTTGTCGACGTTCAGCAGGAAGTCGAGATCCGGCTCGGAGAGGTCCAGGCCCTCGGTGTCCAGGGAGCCCTTGGCCGGCAGGATGCCGATCGGCGTCTCGACACCCTCGGCGGTGCCCTCCAGACGCTCGACGATCCACTTGAGGACGCGGCTGTTCTCGCCGAAGCCGGGCCACACGAACTTCCCCGCCTCGTTCTTGCGGAACCAGTTCACGTAGTAGATCTTCGGGAGCTTGGACTGGTCCGCCTTGTCGGCGCCGACCTCGATCCAGTGCTTCATGTAGTCGCCCATGTTGTAGCCGCAGAACGGCAGCATGGCGAACGGGTCGCGGCGCAGCTCCCCGACCTTGCCCTCGGCGGCGGCGGTCTTCTCGGAGGCGACGTTGGCCCCGAGGAACACGCCGTGCTGCCAGGTGAAGGACTCGGTGACCAGCGGGACGGCGGAGGCTCGGCGGCCGCCGAAGAGGATCGCCGAGATCGGCACACCCTTCGGGTCCTCCCACTCCGGCGCGATGATCGGGCACTGCCCGGCCGGGACGGTGAAGCGGGCGTTCGGGTGGGCGGCGGGCGTGCCGGACTCCGGGGTCCAGTCGTTGCCCTTCCAGTCCGTGAGGTGCGCGGGAAGTTCCTCGGTCATGCCCTCCCACCAGACGTCGCCGTCGTCGGTGAGCGCGACGTTGGTGAAGACGGAGTTGCCCCACATGGTCTTCATGGCGTTGGCGTTGGTGTGCTCGCCGGTGCCGGGCGCGACACCGAAGAAGCCGGCCTCGGGGTTGATCGCGTACAGCTGGCCGTCCTCGCCGAAGCGCATCCAGGCGATGTCGTCGCCGATGGTCTCCACGGTCCAGCCGGAGATCGTGGGCTCCAGCATGGCGAGGTTGGTCTTGCCGCAGGCGCTGGGGAACGCGGCGGCAACGTACCGGCTCTCCCCGCGCGGCGGCGTGAGCTTGAGGATCAGCATGTGCTCGGCGAGCCAGCCCTCGTCCCGGGCCATGACGGACGCGATGCGCAGCGCGTAGCACTTCTTGCCCAGCAGGGCGTTGCCGCCGTAGCCGGAGCCGAAGGACCAGATCTCGCGGTCCTCGGGGAAGTGCGAGATGTACTTGGTGGAGTTGCAGGGCCACGGCACGTCCGCCTCACCGGCGGCCAGGGGGGCGCCGAGGGTGTGGACGGCCTTGACGAAGAAGCCGTCGGTGCCCAGCTCGTCGAGGACCTCCTGGCCCATGCGCGTCATGGTGCGCATCGACACGGCGACGTAGGCGGAGTCGGTGATCTCGACGCCGATCGCGGACAGCGGGGAGCCGACGGGGCCCATGCAGAAGGGGACGACGTACATCGTGCGACCGCGCATGGAGCCGCGGAAGACGCCGTTCTCGCCGGCGAAGATCTCCCGCATCTCGGCGGGCGCCTTCCAGTGGTTGGTCGGGCCGGCGTCCTCCTCCTTCTCGGAGCAGATGAAGGTGCGGTCCTCGACGCGCGCCACATCGGTCGGGTCGGAGGCCGCGTAGTACGAGTTGGGGCGCTTGACCGGGTCGAGAGCGGTGAAGGTGCCCTTGGCGACGAGCTCTCCGCACAGGCGCTCGTACTCGGCCTCGGAACCGTCGCACCAGACCACACGGTCGGGCTCGGTCAGGGCAGCGATCTCGTCTACCCAGGAGGCGAGCTCCTGGTGCCGGGTGGGAACAGTGAGGGGAGCCGCGATGTCGCGCGCCACGATCGCTCCTAGTCAGAGGGTGTGTTGTCAGGCCCCGTGGGGGCTGCGACCCGGATGCTGACCCCGCCGATCCCCCTGGCGCTCATCCGGTGCCGACCGCACTCATTTGATCATCCGACCATCCCGCCCATATGTCCAGAGGGCCGCACACGTGAGCATCGCCACTCGGATCGGAAACCTACGGAAGCGTAGGTAGCATGCGGACATGACTTCTGCCGCGTCCGGACCTGTCGAGCTCACCGACCCCGTCCCCGTGAAACCACGGATGCGCGGCTGGCTGCACGCGGGCATGTTCCCGGCTGTACTCATCGCGGGCATCACACTGATCGCCCTGGCCGACAGCACCCGCGCGCGGGTGGCCTGCGCGGTGTACATAGCCAGCGCCTGCCTGCTCTTCGGCGTGAGCGCGATCTATCACCGGGGCACCTGGGGCCCGCGCGGCGAGGCGGTGCTGCGGCGGCTCGACCACGCCAACATCTTCCTGATCATCGCGGGCACCTACACCCCGCTGACGCTCCTGCTGCTGCCCGACTCCACCGGCCGGCCGCTCATGTGGGCGGTCTGGGGGGCGGCGGCGGCCGGAATAGCCTTCCGCGTGTTCTGGGTCGGCGCCCCGCGCTGGCTCTACACCCCGTGCTACATCGCCATGGGCTGGGCCGCGGTGTTCTTCCTGCCGGACTTCATGCGCACCGGCGGCATCGCGGTGCTGGTCCTCGTCGTCGTCGGCGGACTGCTCTACAGCGCGGGCGGCGTCATCTACGGCATCAAGCGGCCGAACCCGTCGCCCCGTTGGTTCGGCTTCCACGAGGTGTTCCACTCGCTGACCCTGGCGGCGTTCGTCGTGCACTACGTCGGCATCTCGCTGGTCGCCTACCAGCACAGCTGAGCGGTCTCCCCGTACGGCGAGGGGCCCGGCCACGCGAACCTGAGCTCGCGGCCGGGCCCTTCGTCGTAGCCCCGTCAGCCGCCGAGCTTCGCGGCCAGCTCGGTCGCGTCCGTGGTCGGCGCGTCGCAGACGAAGTGGCGGCAGACGTACGCCGTCGGCGCACCGCCCACCAGCGGCCGGTCCACCAGCAGGGGGAACTCGGCGGCCCCGTCGGGCACCACGCCCGCCGCGACGACCGCGCCGGGTGCCCGCCCCAGCAGCGCCGTGCGGTGCAGCTCGCCGGCGACGGGGCCGGCCACCGCCACCTCGCGCGGACCGTCCAGCAGCGCCTCGGCGACGGCGAGCCCCCACCCGATGAACCGGGGCGCCTTGGGACCGAGCGCCCCGACGACGCCCAGCGCGCCCTCCGCGGCCGTGCGGTGCGCCTCGGAGCCGGTGTGCGCCGCGTACGAGAGCATCGCGCCGGCCGCGGCCGTCCAGCCCGCAGGGGTGGCGCTGTCGGTGGGGTCCTGCGGGCGCCGGATCAGCCGCTCGGCGTCGTCCGCGGTGTCGAAGAGCTGGCCGCCCTCGCCCGTGAAGCGCTCCAGCACGATGTCGAGCAGGAAGCCGGCGAACTCCAGCCAGGCGCCCTCGCCGGTGACCGAGGCGAGCGCGAGGAAGCCCTCCGCGACGTCGCCGTAGTCCTCCAGGACCCCGGCGTTGTCCCCCGCGCGGCCGTCCTTCGACGTACGGCAGAGCCGGGCGGCGTCTCCCATGTGCACCCGCACCAGCAGATCGGCGGCCTCGGTGGCCCGCTCGACCAGGTCCGGGCGGTCGAAGTAGGCACCCGTCTCGGCGAGCGCGGCGACCGCCAGTCCGTTCCAGGCGGCGACGATCTTGTCGTCGCGCTCGGGGCGGGGCCGCAGTTCGCGCGCGGCCAGCAGCCGGGCCCGTACGCCGGCGACCCGCTCGGTCTCGGCGTGCTCCGCCTCACCGGTGCGCGCGAGCCGCAGGACCGAGGAGCCCTCCTCGAAGGTGCCCTCGTCGGTCACCCCGAAGTACCCGGCGGCGAAGGCGGCGTCCTCCTCACCCAGCACCTCGCGCAGCTGCGCGGGCGTCCACACGTAGAAGGCGCCCTCGACGTGCCGGCCCTGCGCGTCCTCGCTGTCGGCGTCGAGCGCGGAGGCGAATCCGCCCTCGGCGGTCCGCAGCTCGCGGACCATGAAGTCGGCGGTCTCCAGGGCCACCCGGCGGGCCAGGTCCGATCCGGTGGCCCGCCACAGGTGGGCGTAGACGCGGCACAGCAGGGCGTTGTCGTAGAGCATCTTCTCGAAGTGCGGCACGACCCACTCCCGGTCCACCGAGTAGCGGGCGAAACCGCCGCCGAGCTGGTCGTAGATCCCGCCGCGTGCCATGGCGGCGCAGCTGTCGGCGGCCATCTGCAGCGCGCCCTCGGCGCCGGTGCGGGCGTGATGGCGCAGCAGGAACTCGACGACCATGGCCGGCGGGAACTTGGGCGCGCCGCCGAAGCCGCCGTGCTTCTCGTCGTAGTCCCGGGTCAGCCGCAGCAGCGCCTGGGCGAGTTCCGCCTCACCGGGCGGGCCGGCACCCTCCGGGGTCAGTGAGCGGCCCGCCAGGTCGCTCACGATCCGCCCGGCCACCTCGGCGACCTCGTCCCGCCGGTCGGTCCAGGCGGCCACCACCCCTTCGAGGACCTGGTGGAAGGAGGGCATGCCGTGGCGGGGCTCGGGCGGGAAGTACGTCCCGAAGTAGAAGGGTTCGGCGTCCGGGGTCAGGAAGACGGTCATCGGCCAGCCGCCCTGGCCGGTCGCGGCCTGTACGGCCTCCATGTAGACGGCGTCGACGTCGGGGCGCTCCTCGCGGTCGACCTTGACCGGCACGAAGTTGGCGTTGAGGTAGGCCGCGAGGGTGTCGTCCTCGAAGGACTCGTGGGCCATCACGTGGCACCAGTGACAGCTGGCGTAGCCGACGCTGAGCAGCACGGGAACACCTCGCCCCCGGGCCTCCTCGAAAGCCTCGGGCGACCACGGCCACCAGTCGACGGGATTGTCGGCGTGCTGGAGGAGGTACGGGGACGTGGTCTGCGCGAGTCGGTTGGCCATGGCCCAATCCTCGCGCACCCGGATCCCCCGGCGCTTGACCGCCTCGCTCTCTCGCGCTGACGCACGTTCGCGGGGAACCGGGTGCGCACGACAACGGGTCGGGGCGAGGCCGCGAGAACCCGGTGTCGCATGCGGGACGGCCATCGGGGCGAATCCGAAAGGCTGTTGGGGTGCGCGGGAGAACACGGACCCGCGAAGGTGCCGGCTGCTTGCCGCGATGGATTTGATGGACATCCTTGCATAGTCAAATGATGATCTTCCGTTCATCCAGCCGTAGCCGGATTGTCGTGGAATGAGCCAGTCGACGGGCGCCCCTCCTTGGACCGCCCGCCGCCACCGGTCTCCGGACCCCCCGGCGCGCCCGGTCGGCCGTCGGGCTGATCGGTGGGCCTCTGACGTCATGCCGCACCGGCTGACCGCTGTTAGGACAGATCGCGGACTCCCCGCGCCGATAAAGCTGGCAGACCTTCATGAGAATCAGTACTTGGTCCATCCGCGGAAAACTGACCGCACTGCTGTTGCTTCCCCTGGTGTCGCTGGCAGCGCTGTGGACGTACGCCGCCGATCTCTCGCTCGGCAACGCCCTCACGCTGGCGCACGAGAACACCATCGGCAACCACCTCGCCCGTCCGGTCGGACAGGTCGTCATAGCCCTGCAGAGCGAGCGCCGCTACGCCATGGTGGCCGCGGCGGCACCGGCCACCGAACGCTCGGGACTCCTCAGAAGCCGGGCCGTCACCGATGCCGCGGTCAAGGTCTTCCTCGCCGAGGCACACGATGACGACGTCCGGTCCGACGAGAACGCCCGGGTACGCCGGGGGGTCGACGCCGCGGAGAAGGCTCTGGGCGGACTCGGCGCGTTGCGCCAGGGCATGGACGCGAAGGAACTGACGAGCAGCCAGATCTTCCTCGCCTACAACTCGGCCAATGCCACGATCGCCGAGGCGCTGCACGCCATGACCATCCTCCCGGACGAGAGCGCCCAGGACTTCGGCCAGGCGCTGTACACCATCGTTCCCGCCGGCGATCTGCTCGCCCAGGAGGACGCCCTGGTCTCCGCTGCCGCGGCCGGCGGGGCCGGGCACGAGGAGGGCCACGCCCCGCAGACCCGGAATGCCGGGCTCCGGCCCGATGTCTACAGCGTGCTGGTACAGAACATCGGCGCCCAGCGTCACCTCTTCGCCCAGGCCATGGCCAAGCTTCCCGCCCCCCAGCGGGCGCCCTTCCTGAAACTGGCCGCACCGGGCGGCTCGCTCGCGGAAGTGACGGCCATGGAGGAGCAGTTGATCGCCGCCGGCCCGGGGGCTCGCACCCTGCCCTTCCCCATCAAGCGATGGCGGGCCGCCTACGACGCTCAGCAGAGGGAGACCAGCGATCTGGCTCTGAAGGACATCTCGGTCGTCTTCGATCTCACCGGGCCCCCCGCGCGCAGTGCCTTCGTCAAGCTGATCCTGGCCGGGGCCCTCGGCCTGGTCGCCCTGGTCGCCTCGATCATCATGTCGGTGCGTATCTCCCGGTCGCTCGTCAGCGACGTCGCACACCTGCGCGCCTCGGCCCGCAACCTCACCGACGACCAACTGCGTGACGCGGTGGGCCGCCTGCGCCGGGGCGAGACGGTCGACGTGCGGGCGGACATGGAGAAGCCCGTCTTCGTCAACCGCGAGATGGCCGAGCTGGGCGCATCCTTCCACGCACTGCAGCTCACCGCCGTGGAGCTCGCCCAGGAGGACATCCGCCTCCACCGCGGCATCAGCGACGCGTTCCTCAACCTGGCCCGCCGCAGCCAGGCCCTCGTCCACCGCCAGCTCAGCCTGCTGGACGCGATGGAACGCCGGGAGGAGGACCCGGCGGCGCTGGAGAAACTCTTCCGCCTGGACCAGCTGGCCACGCGCATGCGGCGCTACGCCGAGGGCCTGATCATCATCTCCGGCGCGCCTCCCGGGCGCTTCTGGCACCACCCGGTGCCGGCCGTGGACGTCGTACGCGGTGCGGTGGCGGAGACCGAGCAGTACACACGTGTCGTGGTGCTGCCCGTGCCCGCCGTCGGTGTGGCCGGCCGGGCCGCGGCCGACGTCATCCACCTGCTCGCCGAACTCGTCGAGAACGCCGAGTCGTTCTCGCCCGCCGACAGCCAGGTCCGGGTGAGCGTGGGCACCGGGGCCAGCGGTCTGATCGTCGAGATCGACGACCGGGGCCTGGGCATGCCGGCCGAGGACCTGGAGGCCGCCAACGCGCGCATCACCTCCTTCCTGGACGTCAGCGCCCTGGACAGCACCCGGCTCGGCCTGGTGACCGTGGGCCGCCTGGCACAGCGGCACGACATCGCGGTCTCGCTGCGCTCCTCGCCGTACGGCGGCGTGACGGCAGTCGTTCTCATCCCGCACGCGCTGCTGGAATGGGATCTGCCCGCGACGCCGGACCCCGTGCGCAATGCCGCGGGACACGTGCTCACACCCCCGCACTACGACGCCCAGGACCAGGACGGCTACAGCGAGCCGCTTCGGTCCGCCCTTCCCACCGGGACAGCGGGCACGGCCGTGGGCCCCTACCCCGGACTCACCCCGGGCGACTTCGCGACTCACGCACCGGTGCACGCCGAGGCAGGCACCGGCGCGGCGGACAGGGCCCTCACGACGAGAGCCCCCGACAGCTCGTGGTCAGCCCCCGCCGCGCCCCCGCCGGTGTTCACCGAACACGGTGGATTCCCGCAGAGCGGCCCGGTCGACGAACCCGGCATGATCGACGGACTCCCCCGCCGTGTACCGCAGGCCAGCCTGGTGGAGGAACTGCGGCAGGAAGAGCCCACGCTCGGCAGCGTCAAGCTGATGGACTGGGCGGCGCGCGGTGATACCGCCCGGGGCCCCGTCACACCGCCCGCCTGGACGCAACGGGCTCCGGCCGACGGCATGGCCGTGGAACCCGGGCATCGGACGGCCGACGTCGGGCACCCGCCCACCCCTCTCGGGAACGCTCTTCCCGCACATGCGCCCGGCGGTGCGGTGACACGTCCCGATCAGGTCCGCTCGATCATGACAGCTCTGCAGGCGGGCGCGGCACGCGCACGCCTCGGCACCCGCACCACCGGGCAGGTGCCGGGCACTCACCTCGACCATCACATCAACCAAGGTAGGGACAACGGCCGATGACACAGCCACCCGTCTTCGAGACGACTGTGAGCGTGGGATGGCTCCTGGAGGACATGGTGCGGCGCGTGCCGGAGATCGGCCACGCGGTCCTGCTGTCGACCGACGGCCTGCTGCTGGCCGCTTCCGGCGACCTCCAGCACGAGCAGGCGGAGCGGATGTCGGCGGTCGCCTCGGGCTTCCACAGCCTGGCCAAGGGCGCCGGACGCCACTTCGGCGGGGGCGCGGTGCGCCAGACCATGGTGGAGATGGAGGCGGGCTTCCTCTTCGTGTGCGCGGCGGGCGACAACACCTGTCTCACCGTGCTCTCTCCGGACGGCGCCGACATCGGCGTGGTGGCGTACGAGATGGCCATGCTCGTCAAGCGCCTCGGCCAGCACCTCGCGGTCGGCGGACGGTACGACCAGGCGCCGGGTCCCCGGCCGGCACAGTGATCCCAGTGGAATGGGTGGACGACGCGGCCGGTCCGGTCGTCCGCCCCTACGCCATGGTGCGCGGCCGGACACGGGCGCAACACCACGTGCTGGACCTCGTGGCGTTCGTGGTCACGGTGGTCGACAGGGTCCGGGGGTGGCTGGAGATGGAACCCGAGCACGCCGCCATCCTCGCGCTCTGCCGGCGGCCCCTGTCCGTCACCGAAGTGGCCGCCTCGCTGGACCTGCCCGTGGGGGTGATCCGGGTTCTGCTCGGAGACCTCCTCGACATGAAGGCCATACGGATCCGGGAGCCGGCACATCCGCATGAGCGTCCCAGTCCGGATCTCATACGGGAGGTGCTCGATGGGCTCCGAGCCCTCTAGAACAGGCGGCCCCCGGCTCGGGGCACGGTATCGAAGGAGGAATCGAAAGGTATGACGGCTATGCCAGGACACTCGTCCGAGGTGGCTGCGGCCTGGGCTCACGACAGCCTGCCCCAGGCGGTGAAGATCTTGATCGCCGGCGGTTTCGGATCGGGAAAGACCACCCTCGTCGGCGCGATCAGCGAGATCCTGCCCTTCCACACCGAGGAGAACCTCACCCTGTCGGGTGTCGGCGTCGACGACACCGCGGGCGTGGAGCAGAAGAGCACCACGACGGTCGCCATGGACTTCGGCAAGCTGACCCTGAACGACCGGCTCGCGGTGTTCCTGTTCGGCACACCCGGCCAGGACCGGTTCTGGTTCATGTGGGACGAACTGGCCGCCGGCGCCCTGTGCGCCGTCGTCCTCGCCGACACCCGTCGCCTCGCCGCCTGCTTCCCGTCCGTCGACTACTTCGAACAGCGAGGCATCCCGTTCCTCGTGGCGGTCAACTGCTTCGAGGGCAGCCGTCGCTACCCCACGGAGACCGTGCGCACCGCGCTGGCCCTCGACGAGCGGATACCGGTCGTGCTGTGCGACGTACGGCAGCCCGATTCGGTCAAGTACGTATTGACCACCGCAGTCGAACACGTCCTCGCCGTCGCCTCGGCCTGAGGGTCCCCCGATGCCGTCCGGACCGGACGGCATGGCGGGTACGGCAGTCGCGGCCGATGGCCCGTCCGGGCGGGCGCCGCGGGGCAGGGTGACTGATGACCTTGTCAAGGTTCAGGTGAAGGGCGACGCCGGCTCGACTGGAAACACGGTGGTGGACCTTCGAAGGGGTGTCGCCGTCCGCCGGCGCGTCCTCGCGATGGCTGCCGCGATCTGGCACAACCACAGCCGGCCGGCCCCGGCCGCCTCGCTCTCTCGCGCTGACGCGCCGCGCGCAGGACACTGGGTGCCCGCGACAACCGGTCGGGGGAAGTCGCCGAGACCCTGGGGGGACGCATGCGGGACAGCCATCGGGCGGAAGCCGAAAGGCTGTTGGTACGTGCCGTGGAGGAGGAAGCGCGGCGGACGGGCGGGCGCACGGACTCGGGCGCGCTGCTGGCGCGTGCGCGGGGCGCGCTCGACACCATGGCGGCGGGCGCGGCCGAGGAGTACGCCGCGTACACCCGGGCACTCGACACGGCGGAGGCCGGCAAGCAGCCCCTGTCCGAACGGTTCAGCCGGGCGGCGCTGGGAACTCCGCTCATGGTGACGGGCGTTGCCGCCGCTGCGGCCTTCGGTGCGGACCTGGCGCTCGGCACCGCGGCCGGTCTGGCCGCGGGGGCGGGCGCCGTGGTGGCCGTCGCGGGGACGACGGCGACGGTGGCGAAGGTGACCGCGTCGCACTGGCCTGCCGCGCACCGCAGGGCCGGCGAGCTGAACCAGCCGGGCGGGACGGGACAACTGCGCCTGCAGTGGCTGACGGCGCTGGAGGTACGGGGCATCCGCCCGTACCTCGACCAGCAGCGCATGCTGACCGCCGCCGCCAGGCCGCAGAAGAAGCCCACCGCGTCCGTGGTGGCGCAGTTGCGCGGCGGGGACCGCAGTGCGGCCGCCCGGACCCGGTCCCTGCTCGAACAGTCCTTCGCCCAGCTGCCCGCCGTGGACGGCCCGTTCGCGGGACGCCGCGCCGAACTGGCTGAGATCGCCCGGTGGGTCCACGCCGCCCGTGCCGCCACGGAGACCAGACCGACCGTGGTGGTCCTGCACGGCGCCCCGGGCTCCGGGCGCACCACACTCGCTGTACGGGCCGCGCACGCGCTCAAGGACCAGTTCCGCGGGGCGTGCGTGGTGGACCTGCGCGGCGCCGTGGCCGGGGAGGCACCCCTGGCGACCCGGGACGCCCTGCTCCACCTCCTCAACCGGCTGGGCGCACCGCGCGAACAGCTCCTGTTCCGCGAGAGGACGTCCGCCGAGCAGCAGGTGCGGCGCCTGAGCGAGCTGTACCACCAGCACCTCACCGGCACCCCCGTCACGATCGTCCTGGACGACGCCACCGACGCCGCGCAGGTCCGCACCCTGCTGCCCGAACGCTCCGACAGCCTCGTCCTCGTCACCGCCCGCGAGCCCCTCGCCCTGCCCGACGACATCCCGGCGGGGGTGCACCATCTGCCCGTCGGCGCTCTGGACGCGGCCGGCTCCGAGGAACTCCTGCGCGAGTCCGCACAGGACGCGGAGGACGGCCCGTACGACTACCCGTCCACCGAGGCGGTCGTGGAGCTGTGCGGCGGCCTGCCGCTCGCCCTGCGCACAGCGGGTTCCTCGCTGGGGTCTCGGAACCGGGCCGAACTCGCCGCGGCCCTCGGCGCGTACGGTCCGGTCGCCCCCGTCGAGCGGGCCCTGTGGCTGCGCTACACGGACCAGCCCGAGAACGCCCGCCGGCTCCTGCGGCGGCTCGCGCTGGCCGGACGCGCCAGCCTCGGCGCGGCGGCCGCCGCGTCGCTCCTGTCGTCGGACGAGCAGGAGGCCGGCCGGCTGCTCGACTCCCTGGCCGGCGCCGGGCTCCTGGTCCATGTGCGGGGCGCGCGCTACCGGCTGCACGACCTCGTGCGGGACTTCGCCCTGGCGCGACTGCTCGACGAGGAACCGGCGGCGGACCGTACCGCCGCGCAGGAGCGCCTGATCCAGAACTACGCCGAGCTCGCCGACGCCGTGATCCGCATGGTGGACGGCAAGATGTCGACCCGCGCAGGCCAGTTCGGCTCGCACGGCTTCAGCTCGCTGGACGCGGCCCTGCGCTGGCTGGACGACGAGTCCAGCTTCATCACCTCGGCGCTGCGGCACGCGGAGGGTGTCGACCAGGCGGCCGTGCTCCACCTGCTGGGCGCCCTCTGCGACTACTGCCTGCTGCGCGGGGACCTCTACCGGCTCGGCGAGATCAGCGAACTGACGCAGGCCGTCGACCACGGGCTGCTGGAGCGGTCGGTCCAGTGGCGTACGGGCATCGCGGCCCGGCAGCTCGGCGAGCTCGACAAGGCGCGCACCACGCTGTCCTCGGTCGTCGGGCTCTACCGCGAGGCGCAGAACGACGCGGGCGCCGCCCTGGCCCTGTGCTCGCTCGGCATCACGCTGCACCACCAGGGCAATCTCGCGGAGGCCGCCGCCCGGCTGCGCGAGGCGCTGGCGCTGCAGGCCTCGCCCGAGCAGGCCGAGGACCGCGCCTGGACGCTGCACGCCCTGGCCGCCGTCGAACGCGACCGGGCCGATCTGCCCGAGGCCATGACCCTGCTGGACACCGCGCTCACCCTGCACCGCGAGGGCGAGTCGCTGCACGGTGAGGCGTGGTCCCACTTCCAGCTCGGCCAGGTCTGCCTGCGCCTGGGCGAGGTGGCCCGCGCCGAGGAGGAGCTGACCACCGCGCTCGACCTGTACGGCCGCACCCGGGACGAACGCGGGGAGGCCTGGGCGCTGACCCAGCTGGGACGCGCCCGGCTGATGGAGGACGAGCCGGCCCCGGCGGTGGAGCGGCTGCGGGGCGCACTCGCCCGGCACCGCGCCAACGAGGACGCCCGGGGCGAGGCGTGGACGCGCTACTACCTGGGGCAGGCCCTGGAGGAGGACGGCGCCACCGACCAGGCGGTACGGGAGCTGGAGCGCGCCCGCACGATGTTCTCCCGTATGCGGGACGTGTACGGCCTGGCGTGCGCCCGCCACCACTCCGGGCGGGTCACCCGTGACCAGCGGGCCGCGCAGACGGGCAACCTGCGCAACTCCGGCTTCGCCCGCCAGCTGCTGGCGGACGCCCGGGCCGACTTCCGCCGGATCGGGGTGCCCCACGGCGAGGCGTGGGCGTGCCTGGATCTGGCGCTGATCGACGGCGGCAACGACCGCGCGGCGCAGGCACTGGAGCTCTGCGGCGAGGCCGTCACCCTGTTCGCCTCGTACGGGGACGTCCGGGGCGGCGACTGGGCGGCGTTCCTGCGGTGCACGCTCCTGCCGTACGCCTCGCCGGGCGGCAGCGAGGTGGGCACGGCGGTGGCCCAGCAGGAACTGGCCGAGCTGACGGCAGCCGCGCACCCGCTGCGTGACGGCAGGCTGGAGAGCTGCGCGGAGGCGTTCCGGGTCGTCCTGAACCGCGGGATCGACCTGGACGACGGCTGGCAGGCCTGGCGTCTCGGCCTGACCCCGTCCCGGCACGCCCGTGAGGTGATGGGGGTGCCGGTGGGCGTGCGCCCTCAGGGCACCTCGTAAGGTCCGTGAGGCCCGTGGGCGGGCGCCCACGGGAGCCGGCCGGGCAGGGCCGTCCGCGGCCCCGCCCGGTCAGCCCTTGACGGCTGCGCTCTTCTTGCGAGCGGTCACCGGCTCGGCCGCCGGGTCGGGGGCCTCCTCGAAGTCGACCTTGCCCATGTGGCGGTTCATCGACTTCATCAGGAGCCACACCCCCACGGCGAGCGCCGCGAAGACGAGGAAGCCGAGGACGCCGGGAGTCACCTTGTTCTTGTCGAGCTCGTCGGCGGCGAACGGAACGAGCTGTGTCAGTGCCTGGGTCGCGTACATATCAGGCATTGTCGCGGATGCCCGCGAAGAGGTCGCTCTCGGGGAGGGATGTGTCGACCAGCGACTTGGCGAGCTCGTACTCCTCGGTCGGCCAGATCTCCTTCTGGACGTCCAGCGGGACCCGGAACCAGCCGCCGTCCGGATCGATCTGCGTGGCGTGCGCGAGCAGCGCCTTGTCGCGGATCTCGAAGAACTCGGCGCACGGGACGTACGTGGTCAGAGTGCGTTCGGCGCGCTCGAACTCCTTCATGCGCTCCAGCCACTCGCCGTACGGGGAATCCAGCCCGCGGGCGAGCAGACCCTCGTGCAGGGCGAGCGTGCGCGGCTTGTTGAAGCCCTGGTTGTAGTACAGCTTCTGCGGCTGCCAGGCCGGGCCGAACTCCGCCTCGGGGTACTTCTCGGTGTCCGCGGCCCCCTCGAAGGCGATCATCGAGATCGTGTGGGTCTTGATGTGGTCGGGGTGCGGGTACCCGCCGTTCTCGTCGTAGGTGGTGATCACCTGCGGCCGGAACGAACGGATCGTCGCGACGAGACGCTCCGCAGCCTTCTCGTCGTCCTCCAGCGCGAAGCAGCCCTCGGGCAGCGGCGGCAGCGGGTCGCCCTCGGGCAGCCCGGAGTCGACGAACCCGAGCCACTCCTGCCTGACGCCGAGGATCTCCCGGGCCTCGTCCATCTCCTTCTTGCGAACCTCGTGGATGTTCGCCTCGATGTACGTGTCCCCCTGGAGCTTCGGGTTCAGGATGGATCCCCGTTCGCCCCCTGTGCAGGTGACGACCAGGACGTCCGCCCCCTCGGACACGTACTTGGCCATCGTGGCCGCGCCCTTGCTCGACTCGTCGTCGGGGTGGGCGTGAACGGCCATCAGTCTCAGCTGCTCGGTCAAGACTCGGTCCTCAGTGATTGGTCTCGTTGGTCGGCTTCTATAGTGACTGAACCCGGGGGCGGAAAATTCCGTACAGGAGGAATGATCATGGCAGCGGTGCGCGAGGCCTTGCCCGAGGGGCGTTACGGCCGGTCCCCGGACCAGCGCGCGGACCGCAAGCTGAGGATCGTCGGTTCGGTGCTCGGTGCGGCGCTCCTCGCCATGATCGGCTGGTTCGGCTACGACTACGTCGCGGGCCAGGACATCAGCGCGGAGCTGATCAAGTCGAAGGTCGTCTCGGACGACCGGGCGGAGGCCCATCTCGAGGTCCGCAAGGAGCGGGACGCCGACGGCCACTGCACGCTGCGCGCGCTGAGCGAGGACGGCGCGGAGGTGGGGCGCGCGGACTTCCGCTTCGACGAGCGCTCCGACCGGATCGACAGGGTCCTCACCCTGCGCACCACCTCGCGGGCCACCGCCGTGGAGCTGCTGGCGTGCACCGCCGACAGCTGACGGCGCCGGAAGGCGCGCGCCGCCGCTGAGGCCCGCGCGCCCCTTCCGACCTGGGCGGACGCACGTGTGACGATTTACCTTCTCCCCCTTTTCGCGCGGAATTGTTAGGCTCGTTGTTTCGCCCACCCGTGGCAGCGCATGCTTGGGGTAGGGCGTTGCTTTGTATTCCCAGCACCGACGAGGAGCACCCTGTGACCCAGACCAGCGATAACGTCACCTGGCTCACGCCGGAGGCGTACAACCAGCTCAAGGCCGAGCTGGAGTACCTGTCTGGTCCCGCGCGCACGGAGATCTCCGTCAAGATCGCGGCGGCCCGTGAGGAGGGCGACCTCCGCGAGAACGGCGGCTATCACGCCGCCAAGGAGGAGCAGGGCAAGATGGAGCTCCGGGTCCGCCAGCTGACCCAGCTCCTGGAGCACGCGAAGGTCGGCGAGGCCCCTGCCGACGACGGCGTGGTGGAGCCCGGCATGGTCGTGACCATCGCCTTCGACGGCGACCCGGACGACACGGTCACCTTCCTGCTCGCCTCCCGCGAGTACGCGAGCACCGACATCGAGACCTACTCCCCGCAGTCCCCGCTGGGCACGGGTGTGAACGGCAAGCGGGTGGGCGACGACGCGGAGTACGAGCTCCCGAACGGCAAGAAGGCCGCGGTGAAGATCATCTCGGCGAAGCCGTACCAGGGCTGATCCCCACAGCACGCACGGAGCCCCGGCCGCCTGAGCGGCCGGGGCTCCGTCGTACGCGGGGTCAGGCGGTGGCCGAGCGGTACTTCCGGACCGCGAGGGTGCGGAAGACCACGACGATCAGGACCGACCAGAGCACCGACGCGAGGATCGGGTGCTGCATCGGCCATGCGTCGGGGGTGACGAAGCCCGGCGGCAGGTTGCCGAACAGCTCGCGGCAGGCCTGCACGGTGGCGCTGAAGGGGTTCCATTCGGCGATGTAGCGCAGGACCGTCGGCATCTGGTTGGCGTCCACGAAGGCGTTCGAGATGAACGTCAGCGGAAAGAGCCAGATCAGTCCGCCCGAGGTCGCCGCCTCCGGGGTGCGCACGACGAGTCCGATCAGCGCGCCGATCCAGGAGAACGCGTAGCCGAGCAGCAGGAGCAGCAGGAAGCCCAGCAGCACCTTGCCCAGGTTCTCGTGGGTCCGCCAGCCGATGATCAGCGCGACACCGGCGAGGACGACGAGGGTGAGCGCGGTCTGGACGAGGTCGGCGAGGGTACGTCCGGTGAGGACGGCGCCCCGGGCCATCGGCAGCGACCGGAAGCGGTCGATCAGCCCTTTGTGCATGTCGTCGGCGATGCCCGCACCGGCTCCGGCGGTGGCGAAGGTGACGGTCTGGGCGAAGATGCCGGCCATCAGGAACTCTTTGTAGTCGGTGGTGGAGATCGTGCTGCCGACCTTGATGGAGCCGCCGAACACGTAGGTGAAGAGCACCACGAACATGATGGGCTGCACCAGGCCGAAGATCACCATCTCGGGGATCCTGGCCATGCGGATCAGATTGCGCTTCGCGACGACGAGGGAGTCGGCGACGGACTGGCCGACCGCCCCCCGGGACTTGAGCGGCGTTACGGCTGGTGTGTCCGAGACGGTGGTCACTTGCCGGCCTCCTTCGGGCCCTGAGCGGCCTCGGTCGATGCGTCCTGGCCGTTCTTCTCCAGCTCGGCGGCGTGGCCGGTGAGCGAGATGAAGACGTCGTCGAGGGTGGGCCGGCGCAGGCCGATGTCGTCGATCTCCACGCCGTGGGTGTCGAGGTCACGGATGACCTCGGCGAGCAGTTTGGCGCCTCCGGTGACCGGCACGGTCAGCTTCCGGGTGTGTTCCGCGACGGAGATCTCACCCTTGCCGTAGGTGGCGAGCACCGAACGGGCGGGTTCGATCTGGTCGGCCTCGTGGACGACGACCTCGACGCGTTCACCGCCGGTGCGGGCCTTGAGCTCGTCGGAGGTGCCGCGCGCGATCACCTTGCCGTGGTCGATGACGCAGATGTTGTGGGCGAGGTGGTCGGCCTCCTCCAGGTACTGCGTGGTGAGCAGCAGCGTCGTGCCGCCCGCGACGAGCTCCTGGATGACCTCCCACAACTGCTGGCGGTTGCGCGGGTCGAGGCCCGTGGTGGGCTCGTCCATGAACATCACCGGCGGGGAGACCACGAGCGCCGCCGCGAGGTCGAGACGGCGCCGCATGCCTCCGGAGTACGTCTTCGCGGTGCGGTCGGCCGCGTCCGCGAGGTTGAACCGCTCCAGGAGCTCGACGGCCCGCTTCTTCGCGTCGCGGGCACTCATCTGGTAGAGCTGCCCGACCATCTGGAGGTTCTCGCGTCCCGTGAGGTACTCGTCGACGGCCGCGAACTGGCCGGAGAGGCCGATCGAACGGCGCACCCGGTCGGGGTGCTTGAGTACGTCGATACCGGCGACGACGGCCTGTCCGCTGTCCGGCTGGAGCAGGGTCGTCAGGACGCGGACGGCGGTCGTCTTGCCGGCGCCGTTGGGACCCAGCAGGCCCAGGACGGTACCTTCGGGCACGTCGAGATCGACTCCGCCCAGTGCTCGTACATCGCCGAAGGTCTTCACCAGTCCTTCGGCGTAAATGGCGCCTGGCATACGGGATTCCCCCAGTTGTTTCGGGTGCTTCGAGAGCAGATCCTAGAGACGTGGGTGCTCCCGCGGCGGGAGGACCGGACTGCTCGGCGGTGCACGTTAACGCGATACATCGCGACCGACAACCGGTTTACCGATTCTGTCCGGCAGCCCGTGCCGGAGCCCCGAGAATCCCTCAGGCCGACACCAGGAGGTACCCCGCGGCGCGCAGGGTGGAGGCGACCTCCTCGCAGTGCGCCGGCCCCTTGGTCTCCAGGTGCAGCTCCACCTCGGCCTCGGTGAGTCCGAGCCGCGGATCGGTCCGCACGTGGATCACGTCGAGGACGTTGGCGTCCGCCGCGGAGAGACTCGCGAGCAGCGTGGCGAGGGCGCCCGGGCGGTCGGTGAGCCGCAGTCGCAGGCTCAGGTAGCGGCCCGCGGCGGCCATGCCGTGGGTCAGGATGCGCTGCATCAGCAGGGGGTCCACGTTGCCGCCCGAGAGCACGGCGACGACCGGGCCCCGGAATGCCTCCGGATCGCTGAGCAGCGCCGCGACCGGGCTCGCCCCCGCGGGCTCGACGACCATCTTCGCGCGCTCCAGGCAGAGGAGCAGGGCGCTGGAGAGTTCGTCCTCCGAGACGGTGCGGACCTCGTCCACCAGCTCGCGGATCAGCGGGAACGTGAGGTCGCCGGGACGCCCCACCTTCATCCCGTCGGCCATGGTCTGCACCTGGCCGAGCGCCACCGGGTATCCGGCGGCCAGCGAGGGCGGGAAGGCGGCCGCGCCGGCCGCCTGGACGCCGACGATCCGGACGTCGGGGCGCAGCGCCTTGACGGCGACGGCGATGCCCGCCGCGAGGCCGCCTCCCCCGATGCCGACGAGGATCGTGCGGACCTCCGGGCACTGTTCGAGGATCTCCAGGCCGACCGTGCCCTGGCCCGCGATGATGTCCGGGTGGTCGAAGGGGTGGATGAAGACGGCGCCGGTCGCCTCGGCGTACTCCTGGGCGGCGGCGAGCGTCTCGTCGACGACCTGGCCGTGCAGCCGGACCTCGGCGCCGTACTCACGGGTGGCGGCGACCTTCGGCAGGGGTGCGCCGACGGGCATGAAGACCGTGGAACGTACGCCGAGGAGCGAGGACGCCAGTGCGACACCCTGCGCATGGTTTCCGGCACTGGCGGCCACTACTCCCGCCGCCCGCTCGACCGGTGTGAGGCCCGCGATCCGCACGTACGCGCCCCGGAGCTTGAACGAACCGGTCCGCTGCAGGTTCTCGCACTTGAGGTGGACCGGCGCCCCGACGAGAGCGGTCAGGTGCCGGCTGCCCTCCATCGCCGTCGTTCTGGCCACTCCGGACAGCATCTTCTGGGCTCCCCGGACGTCGTCGAGGATCAGAGGCGGGAAGGGGGCTGACGTACGGAAGGTCATGACGGCAAGTCTTGCAGCTCGGAGCGCTGGGAGCCGTCGCGTCCCATGGCGGCCTGAGGTGGTGTCCACAGGTTTGTGCAGCGCTGGTACACGTTGCCCCGTGGCCGCGTACTCTGTCCCCCACCCATCCGACACCGCACGAAGAGAGCCCCCGGCCATGCCCCCTCAGGACATGACGACTGCTGCGTCTCCTTCCGGGGGCGCGGCCCCCGGACATCCGGGAACGGACCACCTTCTCGACGCTCTTCAGCACCAGGTGGCCGTCTTCGCCCGACGTGCCGAGCAGACCCGCCTCGGCGGTGTCGGCCAGGTCCGCAACTCGATGGACCGCGCTGCCTATCTGCTGCTGAACCGGCTCGACGTGGAAGGCCCCATGGGCGTGAAGGCGCTGGCCGCGGGCATGGGGATCGACTCCTCGACCGTGACCCGCCAGGTGGCGCCCCTCGTCGACACCGGACTGGTCAAGCGGACCTCGCACCCGGAGGACGGACGCGCCGTCGTGCTGCAGCTGTCGCCGCGCGGCCAGTCGCGGCTGGAGGAGGTCCGTGCCTCGCGGCGTGAGCTGATGTTCCAGGTGACGGACGGCTGGAGCGAGGAGGAGCGCGACACGTTCTGCGCCCTGCTGACCCGCTTCAACGGCTCGCTGGCCGCACGGCAGGCCGCGCACCAGCCGGTCCAGGAAGGCTGACCGGCTCTCCCACGGGTCCGGCAGCCCGTCGGGCTGTCGGCGCCGGGCGGATCTACCCTGGAAGGGCCTGCACTCGTACACCGAGGAGGCCGTCATGACACGGAAGATCGCCGACTGCCGCAAGTACCCGAGCGTCTCGGACTGCTCGCTCACCATCTCCGGTGAGGAGGACGAGGTGGTCCGGGCGGCCACCGAGCACGCAGTGTCCGTACACGAGCACACCGACAGCCCGGACCTGCGTGAACAGATCCGGGCGTCGCTCGAGGACGAGAAGGTCGCCGTCTGACCGGCGTGCGCGCCGTACGGCCGCCGGAGTGCGGCCGTACAGCCGTGTCCCGCGGCGGGAGCCCTCCCGCCGCAGGACCTCGCGTCAGCCCAGCGCCTGCGTCAGGTCGGCCAGCAGGTCGTCGGCGTTCTCGATGCCGACGGACAGGCGGACCAGGTCGGCCGGCACCTCCAGCGGGGAACCGGCGGCGGACGCGTGCGTCATGCGGCCCGGGTGCTCCAGAAGCGATTCGACACCGCCCAGCGACTCACCGAGCGTGAAGAGCTTCGCGCGGTTGCAGACCTCGACCGCCGCCTCCTCGCCGCCGGCGACGCGGAACGAGACCATCCCGCCGAACGCCCTCATCTGCTTGGCGGCGATCTCGTGCCCCGGGTGCTCGGGCAGCCCCGGGTAGAGGACCTGCGTCACCTTGGGGTGCCTGGTGAGGAGGTCGGCGACCTTGGTGGCGTTCGCGTCGTGGCGGTCCATGCGGACGGCGAGCGTCTTGATGCCCCGCAGCACCAGCCACGCGTCGAACGGCCCGGCCACGGCGCCCATCGCGTTCTGGTGGTAGGCCAGTTCCTCGGCCAGTTCCGGGTCGCCGACGACGAGCGCGCCGCCGACGACGTCCGAGTGCCCGCCCATGTACTTCGTGGTGGAGTGCACCACCACGTCGGCACCGAGCGCGAGCGGCTGCTGGAGGTAGGGGCTGGCGAAGGTGTTGTCGACGACCAGTCGTGCGCCCGCCTGCCTGGCAACCCCTGCGACGGCCGCGATGTCCGTGATGCCGAGCAGCGGGTTGGACGGGGTCTCCACCCAGATCGCCTTCGTGCGGGGAGTGATCGCCGCCCGCACCGCGCTCACGTCCGAGGTGTCGGCCACCGAGAACTCCACGCCCCAGCGCGAGGCGACCTTCGCGAACAGCCGGAAGGTGCCGCCGTAGGCGTCGTTCGGGATGACGACGTGGTCGCCGGGCGTGAGCAGGGTCCGCAGGAGGCAGTCCTCGGCGGCGAGGCCGGAGGCGAAGGCGAGTCCGCGACGGCCGCCTTCCAGGGCCGCCAGGTTCTCCTCCAGTGCGGTACGGGTCGGGTTGGCGCTGCGGCTGTACTCGTAGCCGCCGCGCAGGCCCCCGACACCGTCCTGCTTGTAGGTGGACACCTGGTAGATCGGCGGGACCACTGCGCCGGTGAGGGGATCCGCCGTGTTGCCGGCGTGGATCGCGAGGGTCTCGAAGCTGTGCTGGTCGCTCATGGGGCCCGAGCGTAGTTCGTCGGAAGGGTCGTTACGGGCCACTCGCCGCGCGGATGCCCGTCCGGGGACAATGGACCGCATGGAGATTCTGTGGTTCCTGCTCGCCCTGTGCCTGCTCGGCGCCGTCGTCGGTCCGTATGTGCTGCGGCGCCGGGGCGGTATCCGCCAGGTCGCGCCCGGCTCGCCGGACGCCGCCGATCCGGACGACTACGGCTTCGCGCGCCAGGAGGAGCTGGACCTCCGGATGCCCGGGCCCGACCAGGACCTCCTCGACGTCCTGGACGTGGTGCAGGGGACGGGCGCCTGGCGGGCGGCCTCGCAGCTGCTGGCGGGCACGCCCGAGGAGAGCGAGATCCGCTGGCAGCGGGTGCAGGCCTTCGCCGGCGCGGCGTCGCTGGAGCTGGCCCGGCAGCCCGGCACGGGCGGGGCGTGGCTGCGCGCGTGGCGGGCCGGGGCCCCGAAGGACGCGGGCGGCGCGGCAGTGCACGCGGAGTTCCTGGTGCAGCAGGCATGGCGCACCGGCACCGTGGGCACCGACGACTTCCGGATCATCCTGGAGGAGGCCCGCACGGTCTGCGGCGAGGCCGCCCTGCTGGCACCGGGCGACCCCGTCCCGTACATCGTGGAGCTGGCCGTGGCCCGTGGACTGGGTTACTCCCACGAGCAGTTCGACCAGGTCTGGGCGAAGATCATCGACCGTGCGCCGGCGCACATGGGCGCGCACATCGCGGCCCTGCACTTCTGGTGCGAGAAGTGGCACGGCTCCCGCGAGGAGGCCGACCGCTTCGCCACGGCGGCAGCCGCCCGTGCCCCGCAGGGCTCGCTGCTCGCCGCGCTTCCGCTGTTCGCGCTGTACGAGCACCTGCCCGAGGTCAACCTCGTGCGGGGCTTCTACGAGAGCGCCGTCGTGACGAAGGCGGTCGGGGGCGCGATGTTCGCGGTGCACGCGGCACGGGCCGACGATCCCGTGCTCGCCCACGTCCGGCATCTGCTCGTCCTGTTCCTCGTCCGCATGGAGCGCTGGTCGGAGGCGGTGCACCAGCTCGTCCACATCGACGGCCACGTGGGCGCGCTGCCCTGGACCGAGAACCCCGACCCGGCCGCCGAGTACACGGTGTACCGGGCCCTGGCCGTCGCGGGCTACGAGGCCAACGGCGGCAGCCCCGCGACCCTGCCGCACTGACCCCCGCACACTCCCCCTCCGGATTGGACCGGCACACCCATGGCACGACTGATCCCACTCGTCCTGATAGCCCTCGCCGTCTGGTTCTGGCTGCGGGCACGGAAGAAGACCGCCACGTACATGGCCTCCTACGAGGCACCGTCCCGCGGGACGGACGGGGGCGGCGAGCGCCGCGAACCCCCGGCCGCCTGACGGCCGGCCGGTCACGCGACGCGCCCCGTCCCCGGCACCGTGGCTGCCGGGGACGGGGCGCGTCCGGGTCAGGAGGCGACGAAGCGCGCGATCTGCCCCAGCACGAGGGTGTCCGCGAGGTACCCGATGTGGGTCTGGCAGACCACGTTGTTGTTCGTCGCACCGCTCAGCCGGGTGCTGGTGTACGGGAGGATGATGCCGTCGCACGCCGAGTACCAGGTGGCGTACCTCGTGTCGCCGGGGGTCTCGTCGCCCGCGCTGATCTGGGAGATGAACGAGGAGCCCGGGTACATCTGCTGACAGGTCGTGTAGATCAGGCAGGCACCGGCGAAGGTGGTCCCGTGGTTCGCGCCCGCGATCGAGGCCAGGTGGCTGACGCTGGTGTTCCCGCCCAGCACCTTCAGGTAGTACTGGCTGACGAGGCCGCCCATCGAGTGGTTGACGATGGCGACCTTGCTCGCACCGGTCCGGGACTTCACGTTGTTGACGAACGAGGCCAGACCCTGGGCGTTGGTGATGTTGTTGCCGTAGGAGTTGTACTCGTACGCGAACAGCCTGGAGCCCGACCAGCCGTTGAGCTGGAAGACGCTCATGGCCGTGACCCAGTTCGACGCACTGCCCGTGTAGCCGTGGACGAAGACGACGGGTGTGCTCGTCGACAGCGGCTGGACCGCGGCGTCCGCGGCCCGCGGCGCCGAGGTGGCGGCGGTCGCCCGGGGCTGGGCCGCGCCGGCCGAGGGCGCGGAGGAGAACAGGGTGAACGCGACCGTGACGGCCGCGAGGGCGCCGAGAAGCCGGCGGGGTGTACGACGACGCATGGAGCACTCCTGACGGGATGCGGAGCTGCGGGTGCCTGACCCGACCAGCGTCGGGTCGCCGGGTGCGGGTGCCATCGGCGAATTCACCGGCGTTCGCGGGCCGTCCGGGTCCGCCGGACACCCGGCGCGCCGCCTTGAGGCCCCCCGGTGCGGCGCCCGGCGGGGGCGCGAGCCCAGCATGATCCGGACGGGAGGCTCTAGTCTGTTCCCCCCGCCCGGCTGAGGGCGGGGAGAACCAGGGGTGGGACATGCGCAGAGGAATCGCCGCTCTCGCGGTGGCGGGTGCCGTGGGCACCGCGGTCGTCGCGGCGCCGGCCGCACACGCGGAGGGACGGGGCGACATCAGGGTCGTCAAGACCGTCGTGAACGCGGGGGGCAGTGTGATCGTGGGCGTCAAGAACGTGAAACGGTTCCCGGTCGTCATGACGATCAAGGACAACTCAGGGGTGAAGGGCGTGGCGGACGTGTCCGCCTACAACGCGACGAACGGCCACGGGCCGGTGTCGTACCTGGGCACCTCGTGCAGGAAGAGCAGCTCGACCACGTCCGTGTGCACGGCGACGATGGAGTTCGACCCGTCGTGGATCGACTCGTACGGCAGCGGCAACGAGGGCTGGGACGCCAACTCGGTGGCCGGGACCTGGCAGGTCAACGCCACGGTGCGGGCCAACGACAAGGACTACTGGATCTCCGACCGCATCGCCACGTTCCGGATGAAGCGGGCCGCGACGCTGACGACGGACGCGGCGCCCGAGCCGGTGAGGAAGGGCGGCACGCTCACCGTCACGGGCAAGCTGTCCCGCGCGAACTGGACGGATCTGAAGTACCACGCCTTCACCAAGCAGGTGGTGAAGCTGCAGTACAGGAAGCCCGGCGGCTCGTACCACACGGTCCGGACGGCGACCACGGACAGCAAGGGCCACCTGCGGGCGACCGTGAAGGCCTCCGCGCCGGGCAGCTGGCGCTGGGCGTTCCTCGGCACGGAGACGACCATGAAGGTCGTCTCCGCCGGTGACGCGGTCGCGGTGAAGTAGCGACGGCGCGGCGGGCCGGACTCCGGCCCGCCGGAAGGCACCTCCCGGCGCCGCCCCGCCCCGCCCTGCGCCCGCTTTTCCCGGTCGCAGGCCACCCGACAGGCTCTCAGGCGGCCAGCAGCACCGCGCCCCTGGGCATCCGGGCCGTGGTCGTACGGGAGGGCGCGCTGCGCCGGGCGATCTCGTCCTGGGCCAGCGACAGCACGTCGCCCAGCCCCAGCCCGAGCGAACGGGCCGCCGCCGCGAGCACCTCGGACGACGCCTCCTTGCGCCCGCGCTCGACCTCGGAGAGATAGGGCACGGAGATCCGCGCGGCCTCGGCGACGTCCTTGAGCGTCCGCCTCTGGCCGACGCGTTCGCGGCGCAGGACATCGCCCACGACGTCGCGCCACAGGGGCTCCCGGGCCGGCGTCGCGGGGACGGGGCGCAGGGGGATGACACGGGCGGAGTTCGGCGCGTGGCTGCTCATCGTCCGAGCGTAGGAGCCGCACGCCCGGCGCGGGAGAGGAAACGCCTCCGCGCCGGGCGGATCTGCTGTCGGCAGAACGGCGGTTGCGGGGCCCGACGGCCGGCCCCCGCGGAACCGGGACCCGGCCCTCGGGCCGGCACGCCCGCGTACGGGGCGGGGTCAGATGAGGCCCTGCGCCAGCATCGCCTCGGCGACGATCTCGAAGCCCGCGATGTTCGCGCCCACCACGTAATTGCCCGGGCTGCCGTACTTCTCGGCTGTGGTGTGGCAGGACTCGTGGATGTGGCGCATGATCTGCGCCAGCCGCTCCTCGGTGTGGGCGAACGTCCAGGAGTCGCGCGAGGCGTTCTGCTGCATCTCCAGGGCGCTGGTGGCCACACCGCCCGCGTTGGCCGCCTTGCCGGGCGCGAAGGCCACGCCCGCCTCCTGGAAGACGTGGACGGCCTCGGGGGTCGTGGGCATGTTGGCGCCCTCGGCGACCGCCTTCACCCCGTTGCGCACGAGGGCGAGCGCGTCGGCCTCGTGGAGCTCGTTCTGGGTGGCGCAGGGCAGGGCCACGTCCACGGGGACGCTCCAGACGCCCGTGCCCTCGGCGTACTTCACGTGCTCGCCACGCCGCTCGGCGTACTCGGAGACACGGCCGCGGCCCCTCTCCTTGATCTCCTTGAGCAGGTCGAGGTCGATGCCCTTCTCGTCCACGACGTAGCCGGCGGAGTCCGAGCAGGTCACCACGGTCGCGCCCAGCTGCTGCGCCTTCTCGATGGCGTAGATGGCGACGTTGCCCGAGCCGGACACCGCGATCCGCTGTCCGTCGAGGGACTCGCCTCGCACGCGCAGCATCTCGGCGGTGAACAGCACACAGCCGTATCCCGTGGCCTCGGTGCGCGCCTGGGCGCCGCCCCAGCCGAGGCCCTTGCCCGTGAGCACGCCGGACTCGTAGCGGTTGGTGATCCTCTTGTACTGGCCGAAGAGGTAGCCGATCTCCCGGCCGCCGACGCCGATGTCACCGGCGGGGACGTCGGTGTACTCGCCCAGGTGGCGGTGGAGTTCGGTCATGAAGGACTGGCAGAAGCGCATGACCTCGGCGTCGGAGCGGCCCTTGGGGTCGAAGTCCGCGCCGCCCTTGCCGCCGCCGATCGGCATGCCGGTGAGGGCGTTCTTGAAGATCTGCTCGAAGCCCAGGAACTTCACGATTCCGAGGTTGACCGAGGGGTGGAAGCGCAGTCCGCCCTTGTACGGGCCCAGAGAGCTGGAGAACTCGACGCGGAAGCCGCGGTTGACGTGGATGTCGCCGGAGTCGTCCGCCCACGGCACCCGGAAGATGAGCTGGCGTTCGGGTTCGCAGATCCGCTCGATGATGCGGGCGTCGACGAACTCGGGGCGCCGCGCCAGCATGGGGCCGAGGGTTTCGAGGACCTCTCGTACCGCCTGGTGGAATTCGAGCTCCCCGTGGTTGCGCCGCAGGATCTCCGCGTAGAGCGGCTCGATGACACGGTGTTCGGCGGTTCGCGGGGCGAGGGAATCGGAACGGGCAGGCATCAGATCAAGACCTTCCGTGGGTGGACTCGTGCGCGTCGGCGCCCCCGGTCGCCGGAGGCGTCTGCGGCCCGTGCGGGCCGTTGCACCCGGCAAGTCTCCCAGCGCGGCAGCGTGCCGCCCCGGACGACATCCACATAGTGACCACGGTTGTGGTCGCCGGTCCGCGTGCCGCGTTGCCCGCACACCCGCTCCCGGCGGTGGTTCACGGGTGGCGGACCTCACAGCCGGGAAGGGGGCTGTGAGGTCCGCTTGCGGGGGTCAGGCGGCGGAGTTCTCCGTCACCGTCACCCTGCCCTTGCGGATGGTCGCCACCCGGGGCGCCTTGCGTGCGAGGGAGCTGTCGTGAGTGACCATCACGAAGGTCAGCCCGTGCTCCTTCCACAACCCGTCGAGCAGTTCCATGATCTCGTCGCGCATGGACTCGTCGAGGTTTCCGGTGGGTTCGTCGGCGAGCAGCACCTTGGGGCGCTTGACGAGCGCGCGGGCGATGGCGACGCGCTGCTGCTGTCCGCCGGACATCTCACCCGGCAGGTGGGTGGGCCGGTCGCCCAGGCCCACCGACTCCAGTGCCTCGGCGGCGCGTTCGCGGCGGGCCTTCGCGCCGAGGCCGAGGGGCACGAGCGCGGTCTCGACGTTCTCCTGCGCGGTGAGGGTGGGAATCAGGTTGAAGCTCTGGAAGACGAAGCCGATGGACTCGGCGCGGACCTTGGTGAGCCGGGACTCGGGGAGTCCGGCCAGGTCGACGCCGTCGAGTTCGATGCTGCCGGCGGTGGGCCGGTCGAGTCCGCCGAGCATCTGGAGGAGTGTGGACTTGCCCCCTCCGGTCGGCCCCTGGATGACGAGCCGTCCGCCGTCCTCGATGGTCAGGTCGACGCCGGCGAGCGCGTCGACGGGGTTCTTGCCGCGCATGTAGCGCTTGGTGACGCCCTTGAGCTGGTACACGTGTGGACTCCTGCGTTACGTACGAGAGGGGAGGGGCGGTACTACGCGACGCGTCGCAGCGCGTCGGCCGGGCGCAGCCGCGAGGCCCGCCATCCGCCGAACGCTCCGGCTGTCAGTCCGCCCGCCACGGCCAGGGCGACGGCGACGAGGATCGTGGTGAGCGAGACCGGGGCGGTCAGCGCGATGTCGAGGGTCTTGGCGGCCGCCTGGCGGCCGGGGCCGCCGCCCATGGGGCCGCCTCCGCCCATGGGGCCGCCTCCGCCCATGGGGCCGCCTCCGCCCATTCCGCCGCCCGAGGAGCCGAGCCGGGCCGTCAGCGTGGGGCTGACGGCGGTCACGGCGTAGGCGCCGGCGAGGCCGGCCGCGATGCCGAGGACACCGCCCATCAGACCGTTGACGAGGGCTTCGCCGATGACCTGGCGCGTGACGCGTCCGCTCTTCCAGCCGAGGGCCTTGAGGGTGCCGAACTCCCGCACGCGGCGGCTGACGGCGGAGGAGGTCAGCAGTCCCGCGACGAGGAACGCTGCGGCCAGGACGGCGATCGAGAGCCACTTGCCGACGCTGGATGCCAGGTCGGAGGCGGTGGACAGGGAGCCTGACACCGTGTCGGCGAGGTCGGCGGAGGTGGTGACCGTCGTGCCCGGGATGTTCTTCTGGATGGCGGCCTTGACGGTGTCGATCTGCTGGGAGTCGGCGGCCTGGACGTAGACCGTCGTGACCTTGTCCTTGGAGTCGGCGACGGTCTGCGCCTGCTTCAGCGGGATGTAGACGTTGGCGGCCGCGTCCCCGCTGTCCGCCGTGGAGACGCCCACGATCGTGTATTCGGTGCCGGAGACGGTGACGGTCCTGTCGACCGCGAGCGACTTCTCCTTGGCGTAGGCGGAGTCGACGACCGCGACCTTCGCGTCGGTCTCGGAGGCCTTGAAGGTCCGGCCCTTGGTGATCCTGGAGGAGGTCAGCGGGCCGAGGCCCTGCTGGGTGACGTCGGTGCCGTACACGGTGAAGGAGTTGACGTCGAAGGAGGCCCCGCCGCCCCGGACCTCGCCCCGGGGCCCGCCGTTCTGGCCGCCGCCGGGTCCGCCCTGTCCCGTGGCGCCCTCCTCCTGCTTGAACTCGCCGCGCTTGAACTGGCCGTCGACCTTCACGACGGTCAGGCTCAGCCCGCCGACGGCGTCCGCGACACCGGCCTGGCCGCCCACCCTGTCGACGGTGCTCGCGGCGAGTGTCTGGAAGCCCTGGACCAGGACCCGGTCCGTGCTCTGGGTGGCGTCCTCGTCGTCCTTGGCGTCGAACTCGAACCGGGGCCGCTCGGTACCGCCGGCGCCCGGTGCGGCGGCGGCCTTGGTCACCGTCATGTCCGTGCCCAGGCCGTACAGCGATTGGAGGACCTTGTCCTGGGCCTTGCTCATGCCCGAGGAGACGGAGCTGACGACGATGACCAGCGCGATGCCGAGGGCGAGCCCCGAGGCGACGACGAGCGCCGCCTTTCTGCGGCGGCGCAGCTCGCGCCGGAGGTAGGTGA
Source organism: Streptomyces sp. NBC_01341 (assembly GCF_035946055.1). Taxonomy (NCBI): domain Bacteria; kingdom Bacillati; phylum Actinomycetota; class Actinomycetes; order Kitasatosporales; family Streptomycetaceae; genus Streptomyces; species Streptomyces sp. NBC_01341. The sequence goes on from NZ_CP108364.1 coordinate 2,894,572, forward strand.
AGAACATGGCGCGAAGGTATGGACCGGGTGTGATGAGGAGTTAAGTCTGCGATGAGAGCGGGATGAGAACACGGGCGGCGCGCGTACGCCGAAGGCGGCGGCACCCGGATCGTCCGGGTGCCGCCGCCTTCGTACGGGGAGGGGGCGCGCTCTGGATCAGGCGGCGGAGCCCGCCGTCCACTGGGCCCAGTCCATGTTCCAGCCGTTGAGGCCGTTGTCGGGGGCGATGGTCTTGTCGGGGGAGTTCTTGACCACGACCACGTCGCCGACGATGGAGTTGTTGTACAGCCAGGCCGCCGACGTGTTGGGGTCGCCCGCGCCCTTCGTGTCGGACAGGCCGACACAGCCGTGGCTGGTGTTCACGCTGCCGAAGATCGACTTCGCGCCCCAGTAGTTGCCGTGGATGAAGGTGCCCGACGTGGACAGCCGCATGGCGTGCGGGACGTCCTTGATGTCGTACTCGCCCTTGCCGTCGTCGTCCGTGAAGCCGACGGTCGCACCGTCCATCCGGGTCTCCTTGAACTTCTCGGAGATGACCATCTGGCCGTTGTACGTCGGGTTGTCCGGGGATCCGGCGGAGATCGGGATCGTCTTGACCGTCTTGCCGTCGCGGGTGACGGTCAGCGTGTGCGACTTGGCGTCCACGGTCGAGACCTGGTTGCGGCCGACCTTGAAGGTGACCGTCTTCTGCTGGACGCCTATGACGCCGTCGGCACCCTCGACGCCGTCGAGGGCCAGCTTCAGGGTGACGGTGGAGCCGCCCTGCCAGTAGTTTTCGGGGCGAAGGTCCAGTCGCTGGTTGTTGAACCAGTGCCCGACGACCTCCTGGCCGCTGCTCGACGTCACCTTGATGCCGTCCTGGACGGCCTTCTTGTTGGTGATCGCCTTGTTGAAGTTGATCGAGACCGGCATGCCGACGCCGACGGTCGAACCGTCCTCGGGGGTGAAGTTCCCGATGAAGCTGTTCTCCGGCGAGACCGTGGTGAAGGAGCTGTTGGCGTGTGCCTCACGGTCCTTCGAGTCCGACGCGGTGGCGCTGATCCTGTACGTCGTCGAGCGCTCGAGCTGCCCGCTGGGCTTCCAGCTGGAGCCGTCGGCGGCGAGGGTGCCCTCGACGGCGTCACCGTCGGCCGTGGTCATGGTGACCTCGGTCAGCTTGCCCTTCGCGACGGTGACCAGCGCGGCGTTGTTGATGCTCGCGTTGGTGGCACCGTTCTTCGGCGCGATCGTTATCTGCGCCTCGGAGGTGTCCTTGGCCGCCGCCTCGTCGACCTGCGCCTGTGACGTCTTCGAGCTGTCCGCGCCTGCGCCCGTGTTCCCGTCGTCGCTGCAGGCTGAAAGCACCAGCACGCCGCCGAGCAGTGCGGAGGCGGCCATCAGGCCCCGGCGCCGCTTGCTGTCCGTCATCACACGCTTCTCCATCGTTGCCGATTCCCCAAGATCCCCGGACGGGGTCGCCCGACGGCGAACACCCGTCAATGTTCCAAGAACACCGCGACCGGGTCTTCCGTTCCACATCCGTCGCGGATGTGGGGAACACCACTCATCGACGCGGTCACGACCGCGGCGGTTCCCGTCACCCGTGAAGAGTGCCCCGCGGGCGTCAGCGTTCCGTGTTCCCGCCGCCTTCTTCGTCGTCCGTCTCATTGTCCTCGATCCCGTAGTACGCCTCGTCCCCGTCCTCTCCGGCAGCCCAGTCCTCGGCGTCGGGGTCGTGGTCGATCGTCTCGCTGCTCCAGGAGGCCTGGGCGAGCTCGACCCCGGGTACCTGGCTGACCAGGTCGAACGGATCGATCAGCGAGGCAAGGGCTTCAGCTGCGTCTTCCCTGACCGTCTCCTCGGCATGCGTACGTTCCTCGGCCGAGTCGCCGGCGGACGCGCCGGAGGCCGTGTAGTCGGCGGCGATGCTCTCCAGCGCCGTGCCGGTCAAAGCGTCCGCGTCGCTGATCTCCAGCAGCATCTCCACGCGAAGCCGAACAAATGAGGGTGTCACCGATGCAGTCATATGCCGGAGCGTAAGGCTCCCGCGAGCCACGGCTTTCCTCCGACCCGCTGCTTTGCTTAGCATCGGCGCACGGGGCTAACTGATGGCTGTCGCAAGGGGATCGATTCTGTGTCCATCGCTCGTCGCACGCTGCTGACCACCACAGCGGCAGGCACCCTGCTCTGTGCTCTCTGGTTCGTCCCGTCCGCCAACGCGACGGACGGATCAGGGCCGCGGAGCGGTTCGACCGGCGCTTCCTCCGGTTCCATGACCGGGGTCCGCCAGGCTTCCGTCACGGGGGCCTCCGCCTCCGGAAGCACCCTCGCCGAGACCGGTACGGGCATCGACACCACGCCGTATCTCGTCGGCGGCACGGCGTTCCTGTGCGTCGGTGCGGGTGTCGTCGCCCATTCGGTACGCCGGGGCGGCACACCGGGCACCGGCTTCTGAGGTGCGCGAGGGCTGCCGCGTCCCCACGGGACACGGCAGCCCTCGCGTCGTCAGGCCAGCGGCCCGGTCACCGGCTCCACCGCGGCGACCAGCCGGCCCTCCCGCACGAACGCGTCGGCTCCGGCGAGGTCGGGGGCGAGGAACCGGTCGGGTCCCGGGCCCTGCACACCGGCGGCCCGCAGCGCCGCGATGACGGCCACCGAAGCGGGCGCGGGGGTCAGCCCCTCGGCGGCGCGCAGCTCGACGGCGCGGGTGGCCGCGTAGAGCTCGACGGCGACGATCCGCGCGAGGGCGTCCACGGCCGTACGGAGCTTGCGCGCGGCCGACCAGCCCATGGAGACGTGGTCCTCCTGCATGGCGGACGACGGGATCGAGTCGACGGACGCCGGGACCGCGAGCCGCTTCATCTCACTGACCAGGGCGGCCTGCGTGTACTGGGCGATCATCAGTCCCGAGTCGACCCCCGCGTCGCCGGCCAGGAACGGCGGCAGGCCGTGCGAGCGGTTCTTGTCCAGCAGCCGGTCCGTGCGGCGCTCGGTGATCGACCCGAGGTCGGCGGCGGCGATCGCCAGGAAGTCGAGGACGTAGGCGACGGGCGCGCCGTGGAAGTTGCCGTTGGACTCCACACGCCCTCCGGGCAGGACCACCGGGTTGTCGACGGCCGCGGCCAGCTCACGGTCGGCGACGAGCCGCCCGTGTGCGAGGGTGTCGCGCCCGGCGCCGTTGACCTGCGGGGCGCAGCGCACGGAGTAGGCGTCCTGGACCCGGGGGGCGTCATCCTGGTGGTGCCCGGTGAGGCCGGACCCCGCGAGCACGCGCAGCATGTTGTCGGCCGAGGTCCCCTGGCCCGGGTGGGGGCGGATGGCGTGCAGCTCCGGGGCGAGGACCTTGTCCGTGCCGAGGAGGGCCTCCAGGGAGAGCGCGGCGGTGATGTCGGCGCTGGTGTAGAGGTTCTTCAGGTCCGCCAGGGCCATCACGAGCATGCCGAGCATGCCGTCGGTGCCGTTGAGGAGGGCGAGGCCCTCCTTCTCGCGGAGTTCGACCGGGGTGATGCCGTGCGCGGCGAGGAGCTCACCGGCCGGGCGCACGGTCCCGTCGGGGCCCTCCGCGTCGCCCTCGCCCATCAGCGCCAGGGCGCAGTGCGAGAGCGGGGCGAGGTCGCCGGAGCAGCCCAGTGAGCCGTATTCGTGGACGACGGGGGTGATGCCCGCGTTCAGCACGTCGGCGATGGTCTGCGCGACCTCGGGGCGTACGCCGGTGTGGCCGGAGGCCAGGGTCTTCAGGCGGAGGAACATCAGGGCGCGCACGACCTCGCGCTCGACGTGGGGTCCCATGCCCGCCGCGTGCGAGCGCACGATGTTGCGCTGCAGTTCCGCCCGCAGACCGGGGCTGATGTGCCGGCTGGCGAGGGCACCGAAGCCGGTGGAGACGCCGTAGACCGGTTCGGGCTTGGCCGCGAGGGCGTCGATGACGGCGCGGGCGGCGGCGAGGGCCTCGACGGCCGCCGGTGAGAGTTCGACCCGGGCGCCTTCGCGGGCCACGGCGATGACGTCCTCGGCAGTGGTACCGGACGTCCCCACCACGACTGTGTGCATATCCATATTCAGAAGCGTACGGACTGAAACCCTCCATGTCACCAGTGGTCGGGCGGGTGACCCCTTACCCCTCGTCCACCGGCGGATTGCCGCGCAGCCTGCGGCGGTCGTGGGGCGACCTGGGCGGCGAGTCGGCGAGCCGGATCACGTCGCCGTCGCGTCCCGCCACCACGGGCTTCCTGCTGCGCGCCGCCTTCGCCCGGTACTGCGCGGCGTCCGCCAGACGGAAGAGCCGGCGCGCGGACAGGACCGGGCCGATCTCGTCCCCCGTGGACGCGATCCCGCAGGCCACGCCGTCGCCGACCTCCATGGCGACGGCCCGCGCGCAGAGCTCCTCGGACACCCGTACCACGTCGTCGGCCGGGGGCCCCACGGTCAGCAGGCAGAACTCGTCGCCGCCCAGGCGGGCGGCGAGTGCGCCGGGGAGCATCGCCCCGCAGAGCGAGAGCACGGAGCCGAAACGTTCCAGCAGGCGGTCACCGACCGCGTGCCCGTGCGTGTCATTGACCGCCTTGAGGCCGTTCAGGTCGCAGACCACCAGGCTGACCACGGTGCCCTCGACCCGGTGCTGCTCCAGCGCCTCGTCGAGCCGGATGTCGACCGCGCGGCGGTTGGCGAGCCCGGTCAGCGGATCGGTGAAGGCGAGCTTGCGCACCTCCTCCAGCCGCTCGGTCTGCGCGATACCCGCCGCGACCACGGCGGCCAGCACCGTCGCGAAGTCCGCGTCGTCCCGGTCGAACACCGGCACACCGGCCTGGCGTGCCACGTAGAGCTCGCCCCAGGCCCGGCCGTGCAGCACGATCGGCGCCACGACACAGCAGCCCCGCCCGCGCCGGCGCAGCGCCGCGACCCGCTGGTGGCAGTACGGGCGGGCACCGCGGGCCGGAGCACCGGCGGCAGGAGCGCCGGCGACGGTCTCCACCCAGGCGTCCGGCTCCCCTCCGCCCGCCCAGCGTTCATGCAGGAACTCGGTGATCTCGGGGAACTGGTGGACGGGATAGGACTCCTCCTCGGGGAACTCCTCCTCCCCCTCGGCCCGCTCCCCCGCGTTCACCAGCACCCGCAGCCTGCCCTGCTCGCGCTCCCACACGGACAGGGCCGCGAAGCTGCCTCCGAGCGCCTCGCACGCCCCCACGGCCGCCGCATGCCAGGACTCGCGCGGCGTGTAGGCCGCCGCCATCGTCTGCGCCAGCGCAACCACGGCACGCAGCCGCGCATCATCACCGCCCATCGCTACAGCTTATGTAGCTTTGCAGCGAATTGATCAGTCGACAGCGCTGATGATCTTCGAATCGCCCCATCCGCTCGCGAGGTCACTCCCCCGGCCAGCTGGGCTTCCGCTTCTCGTTGAACGCGGCGACGCCCTCGGCACGGTCGCCGGAGAAGGCCACGGACCGCCAGGCCGCGTCCTCGACCTCGAGCCCGGCCCGCAGGTCCAGGCCGTGCCCCAGCCGCAGGGCCCTCTTGGCCGCCCGCAGACCCACCGGGGAGTTCGCCGCGATCCTGCCGCCGAGGGCCAGCGCCTCCTCGCGGTCCCGGCCGGCGTCGACCAGTTCGTCGACCAGCCCGAGTTCACGCGCCTCGACGGCCTCGACCCGCCGCGCGGTGAAGACCAGCTCGGCCGCGCGCGCGGCACCGACCCGGCGGGGCAGCAGCTGCGTACCCCCGCCGCCCGGGATCACGCCGACGGAGACCTCGGGCAGCCCCACCACGGCCGTACGGTCGGCCACGATGACGTCGCAGGCCAGGGCCAGCTCGAAGCCGCCGCCGAGGGCGAAGCCGTGCACGGCGGCGACCACCGGCATGGGGAGTTCGAGCACGCCGGTGTAGGCGGCGCGGGCGGTCGGGCGCTGCCGCACCAGCTCGGCGTCACTGAAGGAGTTCCGCTCCTTGAGGTCCGCGCCCACGCAGAAGGCCCGCTCGTGGCTGGACGTGAGCACGGTGGCCCGCACCCCCGGATCGGCGCCGAGCGCGGCACAGGCCTCGCCGATGGCGGCCGCCATGGCGGTGCTCACGGCGTTCATGGCCTTGGGCCGGTCGAGCACCAGCTCGGCCACGTGCTCCTGGCCCTCGTGCCGCCGCACGACGACGAACTCCCCGAACCTCTGCTCCGACGTGACACCCATGACTGCACCCCTGACGGTTAACGAGCGTTACCGGGATCCTAGGTGCGGCCGGGGCGGCAGTGACAGGGGGGCCGCAGCCGGGTGCCGGGCCTCCGGTGCCGGTCCGCGCACGGGGACCGGACATCAGGCGTCAGGCGTCACGCGTCAGGACGACGGCTTGCCCCGCCGCGCCAGCAGCCAGGGCTCGACCACACCGAGCCCCCGCACCGGCCGCTGCCACATCGGCTGCAACCCGAAGCGGTACGTCGGCAGCGGCGGCTCCTCGCCGGGGCCGCGCCCCTCCTTCTCCGCCAGCCGGGCCCGCTCCGCCGCGGCGCTGACCTCCTCGGCAGCCTGGGCCTCCGAGGCCGGGGCGTCGCCGGTCCGGACGATCTCCTGGGCGAACGCGCCGTCGACCAGCACGGCGTCCTTCGGCGCTATCGAGGTGAGCCGGCTGGCCAGGTTCACCGTCGTGCCGAACACGTCGCCCATGCGCGTGGTGACCGTCCCGAACGCCATGCCGACCCGGAGCGCGGGCATCGTGGTGTCCTGGGCCATCGCCTCGACCAGCCGGAGCGCGATCTCGGCTGCCGTGCCCGCGTCGTCCGCGGCGAAGAGGACCTCGTCGCCCAGCGTCTTGATGAGTCGTCCCCCGTGCGCGGCGACCAGGTCGGCCGAGGTCGTCTCGAAGGCCTCGACCAGCTCGCCGAGCTCCTCCTCCTCCAGCCTGCGCGTCAGCCGGGTGAAGCCGACGAGGTCGGCGAAGCCCACCGCGAGACGGCGGTCGACCATCTCCTCGTCGTCCGCCGCCTGCACGACCCGGCCGGTGGCGGCGGCGAGCTGGCGCCGCCACACGTAGACCAGGAACTCCTGCAGCTCGGGCAGGAGCAGCTCGACCAGGGGATACGTGACCTCGGTGCGGGTCATGCCGGGCTCAGGGGGCTCGGTCAGCCCCTCCAGGAAGGAGTCGATCTGCCACTCGGCCAGCCGGGCGGTGGTCTGACCGGTCGACCGGGCGACCTGGATCGCCATCGGCTCACTGAGCAGCCCGGCCTCCACCAGGCCGGCGAGCCGGCGCAGGGCCAGCACGTCGGCCTCGGTGAGCGCCTTGGCCTGCCCGATGTCGGCGAAGCCCATGGCCCGCCAGAACCGGGACGCCAGGTCCATGGAGACCCCGGCGGTCCTGGCCGCCTGGAAGGGCGTGTACCGGCGGTCGGCCCCCAGGATCAGGGATTCCAGCCGGATGGCGAGCGGGTCGTCGGTCGGTTCGGCCGTGTGGTCGACCTCGTGATGCGGTGTCGAGTGGACCGGCCGTGCCGACGAGCGCTCCGCGCCGTCCGCGCCGTCGTCGGGAATAGCGTCGTCGACGGTCACCGGCCGCCTCCTGCCCGTTCCGTGCGCACTGCCCTGCCGATCTGTCGCTGGATCGCCTCAACGATACGGCAGGTGTGCCCTGGCTCACGTCCCGGTCACGTGGTTGCGCGGTGCGCCCCGCGAGACGTCACCCGTATGTGCCCCGGGCCCCGGATCAGGTCAGTCCTCCCTCCTCGCCGCGCAGGTGCACGATGTCGCCCGCCGACACGGGTTCCTGCACGCCCTCGCCCGTGGCCAGCACGAGCCTGCCGTCGCCGTCGATGGCGACGGCCTCGCCGACGACCGACCGGTCACCCGGCAGCTCGGCCCGGACCGTGCGGTCGAGCGTGGCGCAGCCCGCCGCGTAGGCCGCCTGGAGGCCGGAGGCCGCGGCGTCGCCATCGGCGTCACGCCACGTCCCGTACCACTGTTCGAGCGACCGCAGGACGGCCCGCAGGAGGGTCTCGCGGTCGGTGGACACCGCTCCGGCGAGCGCCAGGGACCCCGCGTGCGGGGCGGGGAGCTCGGCCGCGCGGAGCGACACGTTGAGGCCGATGCCGATGACGACGCCGTCCCCGGCGCGCTCGGCGAGGATGCCTCCGGTCTTGCGCTCCGTGTCTCCGACGGTCACCAGGAGGTCGTTGGGCCATTTCAGTGCCATGTCGATGCCCGCCGCCTGAGCGAGGCCGGTCGCGGCAGCGACACCGGTCAGCAGCGGCAGCCAGCCCCACCGCTCGGCGGGCACGTCGCCGGGGGTCAGGTAGACCGAGAGGAAGAGGCCCGAGCGGGGCGGCGCGGTCCAGCTCCGGTCCAGCCGGCCGCGGCCCGCGGTCTGCTCCTCCGCGACCAGCACCGTCCCCTCGGCCAGCCCCTCACCGGCGGCCCGCGCCGCGAGGTCGGAGTTGGTGGAGCCGGTCGAGTCGACCACGTCGAGGGAGCTCCACAGCCCGCCCGGCCTCAGCAGCGCGCGGCGCAGCGCCGTGACGTTGAGGGGCGGCCTGTCGAGGTCCGACCAGCGGTTGTGCGGCGCATCGGAAGGTGTCATGCAACCCACATTAGGTGTGGCCAACGACGCACTGCCGAACCGTATCCGCGCCGATACGCTACGGGTCAGTAGCCAGCACCGCCGACGAGCGGCGTGCCGTCGAGCACATTGCTGGATGTACCAGCCGTCCCCGTGACCAGGCAGGGAGCCGCCACCCGATGTCCGAGCCGCAGAGCGACATCCACACGACCGCGGGCAAGATCGCGGACCTGCAGCGCCGTATTGAAGAGGCGACACACGCAGGTTCCGCCCGCGCCGTCGAAAAGCAGCACGCCAAGGGCAAGTTGACTGCCCGGGAGCGCGTCGAGCTCTTGCTCGACGAAGGTTCCTTCGTGGAGCTCGACGAGTTCGCGCGGCACCGCTCCACCAATTTCGGCATCGAGAAGAACCGCCCGTACGGGGACGGTGTCGTCACCGGATACGGCACGGTGGACGGCCGTCCCGTCTGCGTGTACTCGCAGGACTTCACCATCTTCGGCGGCTCGCTGGGCGAGGTCTACGGCGAGAAGATCGTCAAGGTCATGGACTTCGCGCTGAAGACCGGCTGCCCGGTCATCGGCATCAACGACGGCGGCGGGGCCCGCATCCAGGAGGGCGTCGTCGCCCTGGGCCTGTTCGCCGAGATCTTCCGCCGCAACGTGCACGCGTCGGGCGTGGTCCCGCAGATCTCGCTGATCGTCGGGCCCTGCGCGGGCGGCGCGGTCTACTCACCGGCGATCACGGACTTCACGGTGATGGTCGACCAGACCTCGCACATGTTCATCACCGGCCCCGACGTCATCAAGACGGTCACCGGCGAGGACGTCGGCTTCGAGGAGCTGGGCGGCGCCCGTACGCACAACACCACGTCAGGTGTGGCGCACCACATGGCGGGTGACGAGAAGGACGCCATCGAGTACGTCAAGTCCCTGCTGTCCTACCTCCCGTCCAACAACCTCTCCGAGGCGCCGGCCTTCCCGGAGGAGGCGGACCTGGGGACCACGGACGAGGACCGCGAGCTCGACACCCTCATCCCGGACTCGGCGAACCAGCCGTACGACATGCACACCGCGATCGAGCACGTACTCGACGACGGCGAGTTCCTGGAGACCCAGGCCCTGTTCGCGCCGAACATCATCACCGGCTTCGGGCGCGTCGAGGGCTTTCCGGTCGGCATCGTCGCCAACCAGCCGATGCAGTTCGCCGGCTGTCTGGACATCAACGCGAGCGAGAAGGCCGCGCGCTTCGTCCGCACCTGCGACGCCTTCAACGTGCCGGTCCTCACCTTCGTCGACGTGCCCGGCTTCCTCCCGGGGGTCGACCAGGAGTACGGCGGCATCATCCGCCGGGGCGCCAAGCTCATCTACGCCTACGCCGAGGCCACCGTCCCGCTGATCACGGTGATCACCCGCAAGGCGTTCGGCGGAGCCTACGACGTCATGGGCTCCAAGCACCTGGGCGCCGACCTCAACCTGGCGTGGCCGACCGCGCAGATCGCGGTGATGGGCGCCCAGGGCGCGGTGAACATCCTGCACCGCCGCACGATCGCGGCCGCCGACGACCCCGAGGCGACCCGCGCCGAGCTGATGACCGACTACGAGGACGCCCTCCTCAACCCGTACGTCGCGGCCGAGCGCGGCTACGTCGACGCGGTGATCATGCCGTCCGAGACCCGGGCGCACCTGGTGAAGGGCCTGCGCCAGCTCCGCACGAAGCGTGAGTCCCTGCCGCCGAAGAAGCACGGCAACATCCCCCTCTAACCACGGGAGCCACCATGATCAAGGTCGTACGGGGCAATCCGACCCCGGAGGAGCTCGCCGCGGCCCTCGCCGTGGTCCGGGCGCGTGCGGCGGCGGCCGTCGCCGTGCCGTCCGGCGCCCCGCTGCCGCCCGAGCAGTGGTCGGACCCGGGACGCATCGCCCGCGGCGGCACGCTGCGGCCGGGCCCCCGGTCGTGGGCGCGGACGTACTGGCCCTCCTGAGGCGGCCCGGCGGGCCCGCGAGCGGCGCTTGAGTACCCGTACTCAGGCGCCGCGGCCGTGTCCGGAGCACCATCGGACGCATGCTGTGGTCCGACCCCGAGAACAAGCCCCCGAAGGAACTCCGCGACGCCCAGGACATGATGCGCCGCGCGGGGCTGCTGCTGGCCCTGGCCATGGTCGTGGCGATGTTCGTCCTGGGCACCCGCTGAGGTCCCCGGCCCCGCCTACGATGGCGGGTATGACTGATCAGCGCCGCCTCGTGCTCGCCTCCGCCTCCCCCGCCCGTCTCGGTCTCCTCCGTCAGGCGGGTTTCGCCCCCGAGGTGATCGTCAGCGGTGTGGACGAGGACGCGGTCAGCGCCCCCACCCCGGGAGAGCTGGCCCTCGTCCTGGCCGAGGCGAAGGCCGCGGCCGTCGCGGCCCGCCCGGAGGCGTCCGGCGCGCTGGTGATCGGCTGCGACTCGGTACTGGAGCTGGACGGCGAGGCGTTCGGCAAGCCCGCGGACGGCGAGGAGGCCACGGCCCGCTGGAAGTCGATGCGCGGCCGGCCGGGCATCCTGCAGACGGGTCACAGCGTCATCGACACGGCGACCGGCCGTACGGCGTCGGCGACCGCCTCCACCGTCGTCAGGTTCGGCGAGCCGACCGACGCCGAGGTTGCGGCGTACGTCGCCACCGGCGAACCGCTGCACGTCGCGGGTGCGTTCACGCTGGACGGCCGCTCGGCGCCGTTCGTCGAGGCGATCGAGGGCAGCCACGGCAACGTCATCGGACTCTCGCTGCCCCTGCTGCGCCGGCTCCTGGGCGAACTGGGCTTCTCCGTCACCGATTTCTGGGTCTGAGCGGCGGCGGGCACGTCACACGGCGGCCGGGGCCCCTTCGGGGCCGGCCGCCGTGTCCTGTGGCACACGCCGGTCGAACGCCACCAGGGTCAGCACGATCAGTGCGAGGACGGCCATCATGAACGCGAAGGCCGCCCAGCCGATCAGCCCCACCGCCAGGGCGCCCAGCACCCCGTGGACGACCGCGCAGGCGATGAGGGCGATCCGGCCGAAGCGGCCCGGTGCCCGGTCGCGTATGCCGGCCAGCAGCGGTATCAGCCCGCACAGCACCAGCAGGACGCCCGAGACGCCGCCCATCACCCAGGTGCCGGTGACCATGGCATCGGGATCCATCCCCGCCAGGGACATGCTCTGGTTGTCCGCGACCGTCGCCAGGACGCCGTTGACGAGCACGATGCCCACGGCCTCCACGAAGAGAACGATCGCGGTCACGAAGGCCACTGGTCTGCGCACCACGGTGCCACCCCCTGTTACCTGCAGTACGTGCGATAGCGCGGACCCTACTAACGGGTAACGCACCGGACAAGGGGTCGGACGCCGTCGGCCGCCCGCACGCACCACCCGCCCGCCCCTCGGCGGGGACGCGCCGCGCCCGCGGTCGTGCCGAGGCAAAGATTCCATCGGCCGTTCGTAGGGAGTCCACAAAGAAACGCCGCGCGCCGTTGACCGTCCGGACAGAGACTTGGGCCACACTTCGTGGCTACTGTGCCGTTGAGGATGGCGGCGTACCGTGGTGCGACAAGGGATTTCGCGACTCGAGCAAGCCTCGAATCACACTCCGTGTGGGCAAGTTCACTATTGGGGACGGGTCGTACGGCCGTGTCGGTAGTCCCTAAACTCAGCTTGTTCTCAAGGAGGGAGTCATCGTGCGCAAGGTGCTCATCGCCAACCGTGGCGAAATCGCTGTCCGTGTTGCTCGGGCTTGCCGGGATGCCGGAATCGCGAGCGTAGCCGTCTACGCCGATCCGGACCGGGACGCTCTGCATGTGCGCGCGGCCGACGAAGCGTTCGCTCTGGGCGGTGACACCCCGGCCGCCAGTTATCTGGACATGGCCAAGGTGCTCCAGGCTGCCAAGGACTCGGGGGCGGACGCGATCCACCCGGGTTACGGCTTCCTCTCGGAGAACGCGGAGTTCGCCCAGGCCGTGCTCGACGCCGGCCTCACGTGGATCGGCCCGCCGCCGCACGCGATCCGCGACCTGGGTGACAAGGTCGCCGCCCGCCACATCGCCCAGCGCGCGGGCGCCCCGCTGGTGGCCGGCACACCGGACCCGGTCTCGGGTTCCGACGAGGTCGTGGAGTTCGCCGAGAAGAACGGCCTGCCGGTCGCGATCAAAGCGGCCTTCGGCGGTGGCGGCCGCGGCCTGAAGGTCGCCCGCACGCTGGAGGAGATCCCCGAGCTGTACGACTCCGCGGTCCGCGAAGCCGTCGCGGCGTTCGGGCGGGGTGAGTGCTTCGTCGAGCGCTACCTCGACAAGCCGCGCCATGTGGAGACCCAGTGCCTGGCCGACCAGCACGGCAACGTCGTCGTCGTCTCGACGCGTGACTGCTCGCTGCAGCGCCGCCACCAGAAGCTCGTCGAGGAGGCCCCGGCACCCTTCCTGTCCGAGGCGCAGAACGCCGAGCTGTACGCGGCCTCGAAGGCCATCCTGAAGGAGGCCGGCTACGTCGGCGCCGGCACCGTCGAGTTCCTCGTCGGCGTGGACGGCACAATCTCCTTCCTCGAGGTCAACACCCGCCTGCAGGTGGAGCACCCCGTCACCGAGGAGGTCACCGGCCTCGACCTCGTCCGCGAGATGTTCCGCATCGCCGACGGCGAGGAGCTCGGTTACGGCGACCCGGCCGTGCGCGGCCACTCCTTCGAGTTCCGGATCAACGGCGAGGACCCGGGCCGCGGCTTCCTCCCCGCCCCCGGCACCGTCACGCTGTTCGCCCCGCCCACCGGTCCGGGCGTGCGCCTGGACGCGGGCGTCGAGACCGGCAGCGTCATCGGCCCCGCCTGGGACTCCCTCCTGGCGAAGCTGGTCGTGACGGGCGCGACCCGTGAGCAGGCCCTGCAGCGCGCCGCGCGTGCGCTGGGCGAGTTCACCGTCGAGGGCATGGCCACCGCCATCCCCTTCCACCGCGCGGTCGTCGTCGACCCGGCGTTCACCTCGGACCCCTTCCAGGTCCACACCCGGTGGATCGAGACGGAGTTCGTCAACGACATCAAGCCCTTCGCGGTGCCCGCGGACCAGGACGCCGACGAGGAGTCCAACCGCGAGACCGTGGTCGTCGAGGTCGGCGGCAAGCGCCTCGAGGTGTCCCTGCCGTCCTCGCTGGGCATGAGCCTGGCCCGCACGGGCCTGGCCGCGGGGGCCAAGCCCAAGCGCCGCGCGGCGAAGAAGTCCGGCTCCGCGGCCTCCGGTGACACCCTCGCCTCCCCGATGCAGGGAACGATCGTGAAGATCGCCGTCGAGGAGGGCCAGGAGGTCAAGGAGGGCGACCTCATCGTCGTACTCGAGGCGATGAAGATGGAGCAGCCCCTCAACGCGCACCGCTCCGGCACCGTCAAGGGTCTGGCGGCCGAGGTCGGCACGTCGATCTCCTCCGGCGCGGCGATCTGCGAGATCAAGGACTGACGCTCGTACTCGCGCACTGGGGGCCCGGCATCCGCCGGGCCCCCAGTGGCATCCTGGGACGCGGGAGCGGACACCAGGAGGACAGGCCATGGCGATGAGCGCGGTACCCACACCGGCCCGGCCGCTGCGCGCCGATGCCCGCCGCAACCGCGACCGGCTGGTGAGCGAGGCGCGGGCGTCCTTCGCTGCCCACGGCACGGACGCCTCGCTGGAGGACATCGCCCGGAGCGCGGGGGTCGGCATCGGTACGCTCTACCGGCACTTCCCGAACCGCCACGCCCTGATGAACGCGGTCTTCCAGGACGCGCTGACCGACCTGCTCGACCGCTCCGGCGAACTGGCGCACGCGGAACAGCCATGCACCGCGCTCGTCGAGTGGCTGGGTGCGATCGTCACCCATGCGGGTGAATACCGAGGGCTGGCGAGGGCCCTCATGTCGACGTCCGGCGACGAGACCTCCGCATTGACGTCCTGTCATGTGCCGTTGCGCCAGGCGGGCGAGAGACTGCTCGCGCGGGCCCGGGCGGACGGCTCGGTGCGGGCGGACGTGTCGATCGACGACCTGCTGCGGCTCACCAACGCGATCGCGCTGGCCACGGAGCAGCCCCCGGCCGATCCCGACCTGGCCTGCCGCCTGCTGCGGCTGACGCTGCACGGGCTGAAGGCGGACCCGGCCGATCCGCGGCCGTCGCCCCCTCCGGGCGGCTGAGGCCACCCTCCGGCGCCCCGCGCCCGGTCCCTACCGGCGTCGCATGTCCGCGACGCGGCCCACCGGCCCGTCCGGCAGTGCCGCCGCGCTCCGCAACTGTGGTCCGAGACCTCCCGACCCTCCGTGACCGCCCTGGGTGCGGCGCTGACCGGGCAGCGGCATTTCCTGCCTGGGCTGCCGTCCGGGCGGCAGGGCGTCTCCGGCCGCGGAGTCCGCGTCGGGTCCCGCCACCGTGATCTCCACCCCCTGGTCGGCCAGGGCCTGGAGTTCGGTGGCCGCGCGCTCGTCGTGCACCGGTGGCTCGTCCGTCACCAGACGGGTGATCAGCTCCGTGGGTACCGTCTGGAACATGGTGTCGGAACCGAGCTTCGTGTGGTCCGCGAGGACCACCACCTCGGCGGCGGCCTGCACCAGCGCGCGGTCCACGCTGGCGGAGAGCATGTTGGACGTGGACAGCCCGCGCTCCGCGGTCAGCCCGCTCCCGGACAGGAAGGCCCGGGAGACCCGCAGCCCCTGCAGGGACTGCTCGGCACCGCTCCCCACGAGGGCGTAGTTGCTCCCCCGCAGCGTGCCGCCGGTCATCACCACCTCGACGCGGTTGGCATGGGCCAACGCCTGGGCGACGAGCAGCGAGTTGGTGACCACGGTCAGACCGGGCACACGTGCGAGCCGGCGGGCCAGCTCCTGCGTGGTCGTTCCGGCGCCGACCACGATGGCCTCGCCCTCACCGACCAGGCCGGCCGCCATATCGGCGATGGCCGTTTTCTCCGCGGTGGAAAGATGGGATTTCTGCGGGAAGCCGGACTCCCGCGTAAAACCGCCCGGCAAGACCGCACCGCCGTGCCGGCGGTCGAGGAGTCCTTCTGCCTCCAGCGCCCGCACGTCCCGCCGTACGGTCACTTCGGAGGTCTGGACGACGCGGGCGAGCTCACGGAGCGATACCGCACCGTTGGCGCGCACCATTTCGAGGATCAATTGACGACGTTCTGCAGCGAACACGAAACTGACAGTAACCTGGCCGTACGTTGCTTTTCAGCAGTTTGCGCCGAATAAGAGAAGTTGTGCATGAGCGAGGCCCCCTAGTGGTATAGGGGGCCTCGTCGCAGGTGGAACGGTCCGGGTACTACGCCTCGCCGGCCGACTTACGGGTGTGCAACTGGCGGGCGACCTCGGCGATCGAGCCCGACAGGGACGGGTAGACGGTGAAGGCGTTCGCGATCTGCTCCACCGTCAGGTTGTTGTCGACCGCGAGCGAGATCGGGTGGATCAGCTCGCTGGCCCTCGGTGCGACGACACAGCCGCCGACCACGATGCCGGTGCCCGGGCGGCAGAAGATCTTGACGAAGCCGTCCCTGATGCCCTGCATCTTGGCGCGCGGGTTGCGCAGCAGGGGAAGCTTCACGACACGGGCGTCGATCTTGCCGGAGTCGACGTCGGCCTGGCTGTAACCGACCGTGGCGATCTCGGGGTCGGTGAAGACGTTCGCGGAGACCGTCTTGAGGTTCAGCGGCGCCACGGCGTCGCCGAGGAAGTGGTACATCGCGATACGGCCCTGCATGGCGGCGACCGAGGCCAGTGCGAAGATCCCGGTGACGTCACCGGCCGCGTAGACGCCGGGGGCGCTGGTGCGGGAGACCCGGTCGGTGCGGATGTGACCGGAGTCCTTGAGCTGCACCCCGGACTCCTCCAGGCCCATGCCCGCGGTGTTCGGGATCGCGCCGACGGCCATGAGGCAGTGTGTGCCGGAGATGACGCGGCCGTCGGCCAGCGTGACCTCCACCCGGTCGCCGACGCGCTTGGCGGACTGCGCGCGGGAGCGGGCCATGACGTTCATGCCGCGGCGCCGGAAGACGTCCTCCAGGACGGCCGCCGCGTCGGGGTCCTCGCCCGGGAGCACCCGGTCGCGGGAGGAGACCAGGGTCACGCGCGAGCCGAGCGCCTGGTAGGCGCCGGCGAACTCCGCGCCGGTGACACCGGATCCGACCACGATGAGCTCCTCGGGGAGCTCGTCGAGGTCGTAGACCTGGGTCCAGTTCAGGATGCGCTCGCCGTCGGGCTGGGCGTCCGGGATCTCCCGGGGGTGGCCGCCCGTCGCGATCAGGACGGCGTCGGCGGTGAGCCTCTCCTCGGTGCCGTCGGCCGCGGTCACCACGACCTGCCGGGAGCCGTCGGAAGCCTGGAGGCCCTCGAGCCGGCCGCGGCCGCGCATGACCCTGGCCCCCGCGCGGGTGACCGAGGCGGTGATGTCGTGGGACTGGGCGAGCGCGAGGCGCTTCACCCGCCGGTTCACCTTCCCGAGGTCGACGCCGACCACCCGCGCCGCCTGCTCGATGTGGGGGGTGTCGTCGGCGACGATGATGCCCAGTTCCTCGTAGGAGGAGTCGAAGGTGGTCATCACCTCGGCCGTCGCGATCAGGGTCTTCGAGGGCACGCAGTCGGTGAGTACCGACGCGCCGCCGAGGCCGTCGCAGTCGACGACGGTCACCTCCGCGCCGAGCTGGGCGCCCACCAGTGCGGCCTCGTAGCCGCCGGGGCCACCGCCGATGATCACGATCCGGGTCACGAAAAGTCCGCCTCGCGTGGTGTCATCCCACGGCCGTCTGCCGCCCCGGCCGGGGGTCCGGGGGGCCGCCCCGGCGTCTGCAGTACGTAATTCATTGTCCCGCACGCGCCAAGCTGCTTCGCCCCGGGGCCCTCCATACGGGCACATGCCCGGTCGGGGCGCGGTTCACCGGCCGCCGCGGGCGTCCACCACGGGTGGTCCCGCGCCCCGGAACCGGCGCGTCGCGCGTCACCTCCCGTACCCTCGACCCCATGTCGCTCTACGCCGCGTACGCCGGCAACCTCGACGCGCGGCTGATGACGCGCCGCGCACCGCACTCCCCGCTGCGCGGCACGGGCTGGCTCAACGGCTGGCGGCTGACGTTCGGTGGGGAGCAGATGGGCTGGGAGGGCGCGCTGGCCACGGTGGTGGAGGCCCCCCGCTCCCAGGTCTTCGTCGCGCTGTACGACCTGGCGCCCATGGACGAGGACTCCATGGACCGCTGGGAGGGCGTCGGCCTCGACATCTACCGGCGCATGCGGGTGCGCGTCCACACCCTGGACGGAGACGAGCCCGCCTGGATGTACGTGCTCAACGGGTACGAGGGCGGGCTGCCCTCCGCCAGGTACCTGGGCGAGGTGGCGGACGCCGCCGAATCCGCCGGCGCACCCCACGACTACGTGATGAACGTGCGCAAGCACCCCTGCTGAACCCGGGCCCCGCACGGCTTCCGCCCGGCTTCTGTACGAAAATACGAAGAGGACCGGCCAGACTCTCCTCAGGCACATCTACGCGCGTAGGGAATCAGCGGTTACCCTCTTCCGCGTGAACGCATCTGTTATTCCGGACCACATCCAGGGCGACCCTCTCGCCGCCGCCGCCGACGCCGCCGCCCGCCTGCGCGAGCTGACCGGCGTCGAGACCCACGACGTCGCCCTCGTGATGGGCTCCGGCTGGGCCCCCGCCGGCGAGGCGCTCGGCGCCCCGGAGGCCGAGTTCCCCGTCACCGCGCTGCCGGGCTTCCCGGCCCCGGCCGTGGAAGGGCACGGCGGCACGATCCGCTCCTACCGCATCGGCGAGAAGCGCGTCCTGGTCTTCCTCGGCCGCACGCACTACTACGAGGGCCGCGGCGTCGCTGCGGTGGCCCACGGCGTGCGCACGGCCGTCGCGGCGGGCTGCGGGACCGTCGTCCTGACCAACGGCTGCGGCGGGCTCCGCGAGGGCATGCGCCCCGGCCAGCCGGTCCTCATCAGCGACCACATCAACCTCACGGCGGCCTCGCCGATCGTGGGCGCGAACTTCGTCGACCTGACCGACCTGTACTCACCGCGGCTGCGCGCACTGTGCAAGGAGATCGACGACACGCTCGAAGAGGGTGTGTACGTGCAGTTCCCCGGCCCGCACTACGAGACCCCGGCCGAGATCGGCATGGTCCGGGTCATGGGCGGCGACCTCGTCGGCATGTCGACGGTCCTCGAGGCCATCGCCGCACGTGAGGCCGGTGCCGAGGTGCTGGGCATCTCCCTGGTCACGAACCTGGCCGCGGGCCTGAGCGGCGAACCCCTCAACCACGAGGAGGTCCTCCAGGCAGGCCGCGACTCCGCCACCCGGATGGGCGCCCTGCTGGCCCGGGTGCTCGACCGCATCTGATCGCCCCGCGGCCCGGCAGAATCAGCCCCTCCGGCGAGCGGGTCACGGGGTCCGGGACCGGCGCCCCGGCCCCGTAGGGGCGGACGGGCAGGCCGCCCCGCGCGCCGGCGCCCCGCCCCCACACAACCGCACCGCAGAAAGGCGGACACCGTGCAGCAGGACCTCATCGCGCGGGCCAGGACCTGGCTCGCCGAGGACCCGGACCCCGAGACCCGCGCGGAGCTCACCGGGCTCATCGAAGCCGGTGATCTCACCGCGCTCGCCGACCGCTTCGCGGGCACGCTCCAGTTCGGCACGGCGGGCCTGCGGGGCGAGATCGGGGCGGGCCCGATGCGCATGAACCGTTCCGTCGTCATCCGCGCCGCCGCCGGCCTCGCCGCCTACCTGAAGGCGCAGGGCAGGTCCGGCGGACTCGTGGTCATCGGTTACGACGCCCGCTACAAGTCGGCCGACTTCGCGCGGGACACCGCCGCCGTGATGACCGGGGCGGGCCTGCGCGCGGCGGTGCTCCCCCGCCCGCTGCCCACCCCCGTCCTGGCGTTCGCCATACGGCACCTCGGGGCGGTCGCCGGCGTGGAGGTCACGGCCAGCCACAACCCGCCGCGTGACAACGGCTACAAGGTCTACCTGGGCGACGGCTCACAGATCGTGCCCCCCGCCGACCTGGAGATCGCCGCCGCCATCGAGGCCGTCGGCCCGCTCGACGGCGTACCGCGCCCGGAGTCCGGCTGGGAGACCCTCGGCGACGAGGTCCTGGCCGCCTACCTCGCCCGTACGGACGCGGTGCTCAGCCCCGGCTCGCCCCGGACCGCCCGGACCGTCTACACGGCCATGCACGGCGTCGGCACCTCCGTGCTGACCGCGGCCTTCGCCCGGGCCGGGTTCCCCGAGCCGGTGCTGGTCGCCGAGCAGGCCGAGCCCGACCCGGCGTTCCCCACCGTCGCCTTCCCCAACCCGGAAGAGCCGGGCGCCATGGACCTGGCCTTCGCGGCCGCCCGCACGGCCCTGCCCGACATCGTCATCGCCAACGACCCGGACGCCGACCGCTGCGCCGTGGCCGTGCCCGACCCCTCCGTCGAGGGCGGCTGGCGGATGCTGCGGGGCGACGAGGTCGGCGCGCTGCTCGCCGCACACCTCGTCGACCGGGGCGTCACGGGCGTGTTCGCCGAGTCGATCGTGTCCTCGTCACTGCTGGGCCGCATCGCCGAGAAGGCCGGCCTCGGCTACGAGGAGACGCTCACGGGCTTCAAGTGGATCGCCCGTGTCGACGGACTGAGGTACGGCTACGAGGAGGCGCTGGGTTACTGCGTCGACCCGGACGGGGTGCGTGACAAGGACGGCATCACGGCCGCGCTGCTGATCACGGAGCTGGCCTCCGCGCTCAAGGAGAAGGGCCGCACCCTCCTCGACCTGCTGGACGACCTGGCCGTGGAGCACGGGCTGCACGCGACGGACCAGCTGTCGGTCCGGGTCGAGGACCTGTCGGTCATCGCCGACGCCATGCGGCGGCTGCGCGAGAACCCTCCGGCCGAACTGGCGGGTCTGCCCGTCGTCTCGGCCGAGGACCTCTCGCTGGGAACCGAGGCGCTGCCGCCCACCGACGGCCTGCGCTACCGCCTGGCGGGCGCCCGGGTCATCGTCCGCCCGAGCGGCACCGAGCCCAAGCTCAAGTGCTACCTGGAGGTCGTCGTCCCGGTCGCCTCGGCCGGCGAGCTGCCCGCGGCCGCCGCGAAGGGCGCCGGACTGCTCGCCGCCGTCAAGCGCGACCTGGCCGCCGCGGCCGGCATCTGAGCGGACGCGTGCGGGAGGCGGCCCCGGGGCCGGTCTCCCGTACGCGCCGGCGGCGCGGGCGCGATGCCCGCTCCCGTCAGCTGATCGCGAACAGGACCACGAGCAGCACCAGGCCGACCGCGGCCGGGGCGATCACCTCGTACGCCCAGCGCGCCGAGGCGGTCGTGGTGGGCTTCTCCGGACGCGCGGCGGCACGCTCGGCGAGCTCCCGCAGGTCACCCACCGTCTGGTCCGCGGCGGCCGTGCGCGCCTGGGAGTCCAGGACGTCGGCGTGCACGGACGTGCGGCCGTAGGGGTCGTCGTGCGCCCGCTGGGAGGCCCTCCTGGCCGCCCGCTTGCGCTCGCGCAGCGAGACGGGCACCGCCCACAGCTGATACTTCGCACCGTCGTGGGTGAAGATCTCGCTGGAGTAGGTGGCGCGTACCGTGGAGACGTCGGCCCACGGCACCACGATCGTGCGGAACGGGTTGCGGATGTGGATCCGCTCGACGTCGGCGAACACCGCGGGCCTCAGGGTGAACGCGACGATCAGCGGGATCACGGTCAGCAGGGCGGCCAGCGCCAGCCAGGGCACCCACCCTTTGCCCTGGGCCACCGCGTCCCCGCCGATCCAGCCGACCAGCAGGATCAGCAGCACGCCACTGACGATGCCGGCGCCCGACCGGAAGGTCCGGTCGGCGTGGGTGGGCTCGGCGGGAGGTGTGGGGCTCGTCATGGTCCCGATTCTGCCTGAAGCGGCAGGGCATGTGCGGCCCGGCCTCGCGGGGGTCGCGGGAGCAGCGGAGAGAGGACGGGCCTGTACATGTCGCTACGCGCGTAGATATGCTGGTGTGGTGACCATGCCCACCACTGCTCCAGCATTCGCCGACGCGACGGCGTCCGACAGTGCGCTGCGCCGCTTCCTGCACGGGCTGCCCGGCGTCGACACCGTCGGCCTCGAAGCGCGCGCCGCGTCCCTCGGCACCCGATCGATCAAGACGACCGCCAAGGCGTACGCGATCGATCTCGCCATCTCGATGATCGACCTGACGACGCTGGAAGGCGCGGACACCCCGGGCAAGGTCCGGGGTCTCGCCGCCAAGGCCGTCAACCCCGACCCGACCGACCGCACGGCCCCGCGCACCGCCGCGGTCTGCGTCTATCCCGACATGGCGGCGACCGCCGTCGCCGCGCTGGCGGGCTCCGGGGTGAAGGTGGCGTCCGTGGCGACGGCCTTCCCCGCCGGCCGCGCCGCGCTCGGCGTCAAGCTCGCGGACGTCCGCGACGCCGTGGCGGCAGGGGCCGACGAGATCGACATGGTGATCGACCGGGGAGCCTTCCTCTCCGGCCGCTACCTCAAGGTGTACGAGGAGATCGTCGCCGTGAAGGCCGAGTGCGGCCCGGCGCGGCTCAAGGTGATCTTCGAGACCGGCGAGCTGTCGACGTACGACAACATCCGGCGCGCCTCCTGGCTCGGAATGCTGGCGGGTGCGGACTTCATCAAGACGTCGACCGGCAAGGTCGGCACGAACGCGACACCGGCGAACACCCTGCTGATGCTGGAGGCCGTGCGCGACTTCCGGCAGCAGACGGGCGTGCAGATCGGTGTGAAGCCCGCGGGCGGCATCCGCACCACGAAGGACGCCATCAAGTTCCTCGTCCTGGTGAACGAGACCGCGGGCGAGGACTGGCTGGACAACCACTGGTTCCGCTTCGGCGCCTCCAGCCTGCTGAACGACCTGCTGATGCAGCGCCAGAAGCTCAGCACCGGCCGTTACTCCGGCCCCGATTACGTGACGGTGGACTGATCCCCATGGCATCTGCTTTCGATTACGCACCGGCTCCGGAGTCCCGCTCCGTCGTCGACATCGCCCCCTCGTACGGCCTGTTCATCGACGGTGAGTTCACCGAGGCCGCCGACGGCAAGGTCTTCAAGACGGTCAGCCCGTCGTCCGAGGAGGTGCTCTCCGAGGTCGCGCGGGCCGGCGCCGAGGACGTGGACCGGGCCGTGAAGGCCGCCCGCAGGGCGTTCGAGAAGTGGTCGGCACTGCCCGGCTCCGAGCGCGCCAAGTACCTCTTCCGGATCGCCAGGATCATCCAGGAGCGCTCCCGGGAGCTCGCCGTCCTGGAGACCCTGGACAACGGCAAGCCGATCAAGGAGACCCGTGACGCGGACCTCCCGCTGGTCGCCGCGCACTTCTTCTACTACGCGGGCTGGGCCGACAAGCTGGACCACGCGGGCTACGGGGCGAACCCCCGGCCGCTCGGGGTGGCCGGCCAGATCATCCCGTGGAACTTCCCGCTGCTGATGCTGGCCTGGAAGATCGCCCCGGCGCTCGCCACCGGCAACACCGTGGTGCTGAAGCCCGCCGAGACGACCCCGCTCTCCGCCCTGTTCTTCGCGGACATCTGCCGCCAGGCCGGCCTGCCCAAGGGTGTCGTCAACATCCTGACGGGTTACGGCGACGCGGGCGAGGCACTCGTCTCGCACCCCGACGTCAACAAGGTCGCCTTCACCGGCTCCACCGCGGTCGGCAAGGCGATCGCCCGGCAGATCGCCGGCACCGGCAAGAAGGCCACGCTCGAACTGGGCGGCAAGGGCGCGAACATCGTCTTCGACGACGCGCCGATCGACCAGGCCGTCGAGGGCATCGTCACCGGGATCTTCTTCAACCAGGGCCAGGTCTGCTGCGCGGGCTCGCGCCTGCTGGTCCAGGAGTCGGTCCAGGACGAGGTGCTGGACGCCCTGAAGCGCAGGCTGTCCACGCTGCGGCTCGGCGATCCGCTGGACAAGAACACCGACATCGGCGCGATCAACTCCGCCGATCAGCTCGCCCGGATCACCGCCCTGGTGGAGACCGGCGAGGCGGAGGGCGCGGAGCGCTGGTCGGCCCCCTGCGAGCTCCCGTCGTCGGGCTACTGGTTCGCCCCGACGCTCTTCACCAACGTCACCCAGGCGCACACCGTGGCCCGTGACGAGATCTTCGGCCCGGTGCTGTCCGTCCTCTCGTTCCGGACCCCGGACGAGGCGGTCGCCAAGGCGAACAACAGTCAGTACGGCCTCTCGGCCGGCATCTGGACGGAGAAGGGCTCCCGCATCCTCGCGGTGGCGAACAAGCTCCGCGCGGGCGTCGTCTGGGCCAACACGTTCAACAAGTTCGACCCGACCTCGCCGTTCGGCGGATACAAGGAGTCGGGCTTCGGCCGCGAGGGCGGCCGTCACGGTCTGGAGGCCTACCTCGATGTCTGACGGGCGACTGAGCGTCTTCAAGACCTACAAGCTGTACGTCGGGGGCAAGTTCCCCCGCTCCGAGAGCGGCCGGGTGTACGAGGTGACCGCGAAGAAATCAGCCACCGCCGCGGCGGGCAAGGGCAAGTGGCTGGCCAACGCCCCGCTGTCGTCCCGCAAGGACGCCCGTGACGCGGTCGTCGCCGCGCGCAAGGCGTTCGGCGGCTGGTCGGGCGCGACGGCGTACAACCGCGGCCAGGTCCTCTACCGCGTCGCGGAGATGCTGGAGGGGCGCCGGGACCAGTTCGTGCGCGAGGTCGCGGACGCGGAGGGGCTGTCGAAGTCCAAGGCCGCGGCCGTCGTCGACGCGGCGGTCGACCGCTGGGTCTGGTACGCGGGCTGGACCGACAAGATCGGCCAGATCGTGGGCGGGGCGAACCCGGTGGCGGGCCCGTTCTTCAACCTCTCCACCCCGGAGCCGACGGGCGTGGTCGCGGTCCTGGCACCGCAGGAGTCGTCCTTCCTCGGCCTGGTGTCGGTGATCGCCCCGGTGATCGCCACCGGGAACACCGCGGTCGTCGTCGCCTCGGCGGACGCGCCGCTTCCCGCGCTCTCGCTGGGGGAGGTGCTGGCCACCTCCGACCTGCCGGGCGGCGTGGTGAACATCCTGTCCGGGAGGACGGCCGAGCTCGCGGCTCCGCTGGCGTCCCACCAGGACGTCAACGCCATCGACCTCACCGGCGCCGACGCGGAACTGGCGACGGAGCTGGAGATCGCGGCCGCGGACAACCTGAAGCGCGTCGTGCGCGGCCGTCCACAGGCTGTGGACGGAGCGGACTGGTCGGCCGATCCCGGCACGCACCGCCTCACGGCGTTCCTGGAGACCAAGACGGTCTGGCACCCGACGGGCGCCCTGGGGACCTCCGGCTCCTCGTACTGACCCGTCCGGACGCGTGTGCGGGGCCGCCCCCGAGCGGCCCCGCACGCGCGTCCGCGGCCGTGTCAGCCGGTGATCAGGCCGGTCACCTCACCGATCACGGGCAGGTCGCCCAGCGCGGCTCCGCTGGTCAGCGGGTCGGTGACGAGAGCCGTGGTCACCGGCTTGAAGTCGGCGATCTGGGTACCCACCGCGTTGTCCAGCGGATCCACTCCCGTGCCGGCGAGCGGATCCAGCTGCAGGTCGGTGACGGGCTTGACGGCCCCCGCGAGCCCGTAGCCGAGGGCGCTGGTCACCGCGGGCGACGCCGCCTCGCCGATCGCCCCCAGGGTGCTGTCCGCGGAGTCCGCACCGGTGGCGGGCGTGGCGGGCAGCACGGCGGCCTGGGCCGCCGCGCCTCCCGCGCCGAGCGCCGCACCCAGTGCGGTGAGGGTCAGACCGGCGCGCAGCAGAGCGCGGTGCCGGGGTTTGGACAGTGCGTGACGTGCCATGTTTTCCCACCTGATCGGGACGTGTTGAGTAATCATCCGTGCGCGCAGAGTAGTTGAGGTGTGATGCTCGATACCAACAGGACCTCCGGGGGATCCCCTACGCGGGTCAATGCCTCACACTTCTGTTCTGTGAGTTCCCAACCGATCCCCACTCGCGTCGTGCTGCTCGCCGGTCCTTCCGGCTCCGGCAAGTCGTCCCTCGCCGCCCGCAGCGGTCTGCCCGTGCTGCGCCTGGACGACTTCTACAAGGAGGGAAACGACCCGACACTGCCCCGGGTCACCGGCAGCACCGACATCGACTGGGACTCGGCGCTGTCCTGGGACGCGGACGCCGCGGTCGCGGCCGTTGCCGAGCTGTGCCGCACGGGACGCACGGACGTCCCGCTGTACGACATCGCCACGAGCTCGCGGGTCGGCCGGGAGACGCTCGACATCGAACGCACGCCCCTGTTCGTCGCCGAGGGCATCTTCGCCGCGGACATAGTCGAGCGCTGCCAGGAGCTCGGGCTGCTGGCCGATGCCCTGTGCCTGCGCGGGCGGCCGTCCACGACGTTCCGCCGTCGGCTGCTGAGGGATCTGCGGGAGGGGCGGAAATCGGTGCCGTTCCTGCTGCGGCGCGGGTGGCGGCTCATGCGGGCCGAGCGGCGCATCGTGGCCCGCCAGACCGCGCTGGGCGCGTATCCCTGCGCCAAGCAGGAGGCACTGGGCCGGCTGGCCGCCGCCGCGGCGGGCCGCTGTCTCGCCCCCCGGAGCCGGGTACCGAACTGAGGCCGTGACCGCCCGGATCGGGGCCGCCCGGGCCGTCGCACGGCACGACAGCGGGGGCGGACAGGACCCCCCGGCCCGTCCGCCCCCGCTGCGTGTCACCCCCGTACCGCCGCTTCCCCCGAAGCGGCGGCGTTCTTCCCCCGTTCCCCCCGTAGACCTCAGGCCACCAGCTCGCCGAAGGACTCCTCCTCGTCACGGCCGAAGCTGAGGACGTCGTCCTCGCGCAGCCGGCGGAGCGACCGCCAGATGCTCGACTTCACCGTGCCGACACTGATGTCGAGTATCGATGCGATCTCCGGGTCCGTGCGGCCCTCGTAGTAGCGGAGGACCAGCATCGTGCGCTGGAGTTCTGGCAGGCGCGCCAGCGCCTGCCAGAGCACCGCACGCAGTTCCGTGCCCCGCATCGCGTCCGTGTCGCCCACCGTCTCCGGCAGCTCCTCGGTCGGGTACTCGTTGAGCTTGCGCCTGCGCCATGCGCTGATGTGCAGGTTGGTCATGGTCCGGCGCAGGTATCCGCCGACCGCGGCCTTGTCGCTGATCCTGTCCCACGCGCGGTACGTCGAGAAGAGGGCGCTCTGCAGCAGGTCCTCGGCCTCGAACCGGTCGCCGGTCAGGTGGTAGGCGGTCGCGTACAGGGAGGCACGGCGCTCCTGGACGTAGGCGGTGAACGCCGCTTCGGCGCTCTCGGCCTGCGCCGGGACCTTCCGCTCCCCCGAGCCCTCCCCGTACGCCTTTCCCCCGTTGTCCCCCGCGGACGCGTCGACCATCGTCAGGTACGACGCGTGCTGACGACCGGCGTTCCGGTAGCACCCCCGTGCTCCGGCGCCGGACTTCTCCGGGCCCTTGCCGACGTCGTGGAGGCGCGTGACAACTGCGCTTGAGGTGGTGCTGTGCAGTGCGTTCATCTGGCGCCCCCCATCGGTGGAGTCCGTTCGTTCCGTGTGCCATTGAGCTTGCCGGGGCAGTTTCATGGCGCTGTCCCCCGACTGTCACAGGGCTGTCACAGGCCTCCCCGGCCGCCCGTGCCGGCGATCCGGCCGGGGATCAAGTCGGGGGATTGTCGAAAGGTGGCAGCACCATGGGCCAGAATGGCCCCCGTGCCTTTCCTGTTGCTGATCGAGGACGACGACGCCATCCGCACGGCCCTCGAACTCTCACTGTCTCGCCAGGGCCACCGTGTGGCCACCGCGGCGACGGGAGAGGACGGCCTGGAGCTGCTCCGGGAGCAGCGGCCGGACCTGGTCGTGCTGGACGTGATGCTGCCCGGGATCGACGGTTTCGAGGTGTGCCGGCGCATCCGGCGCACCGACCAGCTGCCGATCATCCTGCTGACCGCGCGCAGCGACGACATCGACGTCGTGGTGGGACTGGAGTCCGGCGCGGACGACTATGTGGTGAAACCCGTGCAGGGCCGGGTGCTCGACGCCCGTATCCGCGCGGTTCTGCGGCGCGGCGAGCGGGAGTCGACGGACTCGGCGACGTTCGGCAGTGTCGTCATCGACCGTTCGGCGATGACCGTCACCAAGAACGGGGAGGACCTGCAGCTCACGCCGACCGAGCTGCGTCTCCTGCTCGAACTGAGCCGCAGGCCCGGACAGGCCCTGTCCCGCCAGCAGTTGCTGCGCCTGGTGTGGGAGCACGACTACCTCGGTGACTCCCGGCTGGTCGACGCCTGCGTGCAGCGGCTGCGGGCGAAGGTGGAGGACGTGCCCTCGTCGCCGACCCTGATCCGCACCGTGCGTGGCGTCGGCTACCGGCTGGACTCGCCTCAGTGAGCGATTCCGCGAAACGTTCCGTACTCGCGGGTCTTCGCTGGACCAGCCTGAGGCTGCGGCTGCTGATCGTGTTCGCGCTGGTCGCCCTGACGGCCGCGGTGTCCGCTTCCGGCATCGCGTACTGGCTCAACCGTGAGGCCGTGCTGACCCGCACCCAGGACTCGGCACTGGGCGACTTCCGCCGCCAGATGCAGAACCAGGCCGCCTCGCTGCCGCTGGAGCCCCCGTCGGAGGACCTCCGGGACGCCGCCGAGCAGATGGCGAGCAGCGGCCCGGGCTACCAGGTGCTGCTCGTCGGCACGCGTGACGGCAAGCCGGTCACCGGGTCGTCCGACATCGACGCCTTCACCAAGGTCGACGTGCCCGCCTCCCTGCAGAAGCAGGTGAACAAGCAGCAGCCGCTGACGTCGAGCAACACCTTTGAGTACCACCTGTTCTGGCAGCGTACGACGATGGGCGGCACCCCCTATCTGGTGGCCGGGACGAAGATCATCGGCGGCGGTCCGGCCGGCTACATGCTGAAGTCCCTCGACCAGGAGCGCGAGGACCTCAGTTCGCTCGCCTGGTCGCTGGGCATCGCCACGGCGCTGGCCCTGGTCGGATCGGCACTCCTCGCGCAGGCGGCCGCGACGACGGTGCTGCGGCCGGTGCAGCGGCTCGGCGACGCGGCCCGCAAGCTCGGCGAGGGGAAGCTCGACACCCGTCTCGTGGTCTCCGGAACCGACGAACTCGCCGATCTGTCGCGCACGTTCAACAAGGCGGCGAGCTCCCTGGAGAAGAAGGTCGCCGACATGAGCGCGCGGGAGGAATCGAGCCGCAGATTCGTCGCCGACATGTCGCACGAGCTGCGTACGCCCCTGACCGCGATCACCGCGGTCGCCGAGGTGCTGGAGGACGAGGCGGACAGTCTCGACCCGATGATCGCCCCGGCCGTGCACCTGGTGGTGAGCGAGACCCGGCGGCTGAACGACCTGGTCGAGAACCTCATGGAGGTCACGCGCTTCGACGCGGGCACGGCCCGCCTCGTCCTGGACACCGTCGACGTCGCCGACCAGGTGACCGCGTGCATAGACGCCCGCGCCTGGCTCGACGCGGTCGATCTGGACGCGGAGCGCGGCATCATGGTGCGGCTCGATCCGCGGCGGCTCGACGTGATCCTGGCGAACCTGATCGGCAACGCCCTCAAGCACGGCGGTTCGCCGGTGCGGGTGTCGGTACGGACCGACGAGGACGACCTGGTCATCGAGGTGCGCGACCACGGCCCGGGCATCCCCGAAGAGGTACTGCCCCACGTGTTCGACCGCTTCTACAAGGCGAGTGCCTCCCGGCCGCGCTCCGAGGGCAGCGGTCTCGGTCTGTCCATCGCGGTCGAGAACGCGCACATCCACGGTGGCGACATCACGGCCTCGAACCTCCCGGACGGTGAGGGCGCGATGTTCGTGCTGCGGCTCCCGCGCGACGCCGAAGGACTGACGGGCCTCCCGGGAGACGACGACCGGGACGAGAAGGGCGACGCGAAGTGACGTGCAGCGAGCGGGCGTACGGTGCGCCGCGAAGGCGCCGTCCGAAGGGCGGCCGGCGCCGGGCCGCCGCCGCGCTGGCCGTCGTGGCGGCGTGCGCGGCACTGGCCTCCGGCTGTGGGATCCGCAGCACCTCGGTGCCGGTCGACGCGGGCGCGGCACCGTCACGGATGCCGTGCCGCACCGCCGCGTCCGGTGCCTCCGCGCCGCCGCCGGGGAGCGTCTCGGTGCGGATCCATCTGCTCTGCGCCTCGCAGCTCGCGACGGTGGAGCGCACGGTCGCGCTCGACGAGTCGCGGTCCGACCGGCTGCTGGTCGCCCAGGCGCTGCTGGGCGAGCTGGAGCGCGAGCCGTCGGCCGACGAGCGGCGTGCGGGCTTCTCCAGCGTCGTCCCGGTGGGGCTGCGCGCCGCGGGACCCCGCACGGGTGACCCGGAGGGCACGCTGCGCCTCAGCGAGCAGCCGGAGGACCTTCCTTCGGAGGCTCTCGCCCAGGTCGTCTGCACGTTCACGGAGAGTGACGGCATGGGATCGGGCGGCTCGGTGCTGCTCGGCGGGCCGGGGAACTACGCCCCGCGGGGCTATCTGTGCACCTCGGAGACGAAGGCCCGACCCGCGGAGGTACCCACGCTGGGTGCGGTCGAGCTTCCTTGATGCCTCTCCGCCCGTGGCGCCCGGCCGGTCGTGGTACCCGTCACAGAGCCTTCCCGGACGGGGGCGGAACCGATCCTGCCGCTCGTGGCGTCTCGGTGTACGTGCGTCACAGTTCGGACGGCCGGGCCGTCATCCGCTTCCGCGCGGCGGGGGTATTCCTCCTCCTCGCGCACCTCCTGTTCGTCGGGTGGCTGACGCTGCGCCCGCTGGACGTGCCCTGGGTGACGGCGGCGAACCTCCACCCCTTCGCCGGGATCAGGGCGGACCTGGCCATGGGCCCGGCCGAGGCCGTGCGCCGCATCGGCAAGGGGCTCCTGCTGCTGGCCCCGCTGGGCGTACTGCTGCCGATGGCGGGTGGCAGGCTCCTGGTCTCCCCCTGGGCGTCGCTGGCCCGTACCGTCGCCGCCGGTGCGCTGATCTCGATGGCGATCGAACTGGGGCAGACGGGAGTGCCCGGCCAGGTCGTCGACGTCGACTCGCTGCTGCTGAACACCGTAGGGGTCGCGCTGGCCCATCTGCTGGTCGTCCCGCTGTGCCGGCTGCGGCTGCGCCGGGGCAACCGGGCGGGCGCCGGAGACCTGTCCCGGATCGGGTACGGCACCCGGACCTTCCGGAGCGAGGCCCCTCAGGGATCGACCCCGACGATTACCGGGGTCGGGATCGCCCCGTAGAGCGACGCCTCGAACCCCTTCGCGGAGTCACTATGGAGGTACCGGGAGCGCGACGGCGCAGCTCCCCGAACCTTTGACGAAGGAGCCCACCATGGCCGCACTTGCCCGCCCCGTCGAGGGACGCATGATCGGTGGAGTGTGCGCAGCGCTGGCACGGCGCTTCGGCACCTCCGCAGCGACGATGCGCGTCATCTTCCTGGTCTCGTGCCTGCTCCCCGGGCCCCAGTTCCTGCTCTACATCGCCCTGTGGATCCTGCTCCCGTCGGAGAAGTCCCCGGCCGCGACGGCCTGGTGACCGGCGGGACCACGGGGGCACGACCTGTGGGGCGCGCACCCTGACCGGGTGCGCGCCCCACATGCGTGTACGGGTGGTTCAGCGGCCGATCGGCAGGACGCCGGTCAGGCCGCCGGCGGGCAGACCGCCGAGCAGGTTCGTGCCGGGGGCCGACAGGTCGTTGCTGCTGCCCCGCTGCTGCTGGTGGTCGAGGAGTCCGCCGGCCGCCTTCTGCACGGCGGGCAGGGCGTCGGTCACGGAGTCGAGCGCGATGTCGGCGGGCAGCGCGCCGGCCGCGGCGTCGAGGGGCACACCGACGGCGGAGGCACTGCCCGCACCGGCGGCGGCGAAAGCGGCACCGAGAGCGGCTACACCGAGGGTCCTGACAGCAGACTTCTTCATGTGGAATTCATCCTTGGGGAAGGGGATGTGAGCGGCTCTGCAAGTTAGTCAGGCC
The DNA here is from genome assembly GCF_035946055.1 of Streptomyces sp. NBC_01341. Lineage (NCBI taxonomy): Bacteria > Bacillati > Actinomycetota > Actinomycetes > Kitasatosporales > Streptomycetaceae > Streptomyces > Streptomyces sp. NBC_01341. The sequence goes on from NZ_CP108364.1 coordinate 2,925,972, forward strand.
GATACCCGTCCCGCAAACATGCCAGGACACGGAAAACGGCCGGGATCCGATGATCCCGGCCGTTCTCCTTTCGCTTCACTCAGCCGGCGAAGGAGGAAGAACCGCTGGTGACAGCCGTCTGACGGAAGAGCCACTCGGACTTGAGCTCCGCGTAGCCGGGCTTGACGACGTCGTTGATCATCGCCAGACGTTCATCGAAAGGAATGAACGCTGATTTCATCGCATTGACTGTGAACCACTGCATGTCGTCGAGTGTGTATCCGAATGTCTCGGTCAGCCGCTCGAATTCCTGGCTCATGCTCGTGCCGCTCATCAGCCGGTTGTCCGTATTCACGGTGGCACGGAAATGCAGCTTCCGCAGCAGCCCGATCGGGTGCTCGGCGTACGAGGCGGCCGCGCCCGTCTGCAGGTTCGAGGTCGGGCAGAGCTCCAGCGGGATGCGCTTGTCGCGCACGTAGGAGGCGAGGCGGCCCAGGGTCACGCTGCCGTCGTCGGCGATCTCGATGTCGTCGATGATCCGCACACCGTGGCCGAGCCGGTCCGCGCCGCACCACTGCAGGGCCTGCCAGATGGACGGCAGCCCGAAGGCCTCGCCCGCGTGGATCGTGAAGTGGTTGTTCTCGCGCTTGAGGTACTCGAACGCGTCCAGGTGCCGGGTGGGGGGGAAGCCCGCCTCGGCGCCCGCGATGTCGAAGCCGACGACGCCCATGTCGCGGTACCGGTTGGCGAGTTCGGCGATCTCCAGGGCACGCGCGGCGTGCCGCATGGCGGTGAGGAGAGCACCCACCCGGATGCGGTGGCCGTTCTCGCGGGCCCTGCGCTCACCCTCGCGGAAGCCGTCGTTGACCGCCTCGACGACCTCTTCCAGGGTCAGGCCGTCCGTGAGGTGCTGCTCCGGGGCGTACCTCACCTCGGCGTAGACGACTCCGTCCTCCGCGAGGTCCTCCGCACACTCCGCGGCCACCCGGAACAGCGCGTCACGGGTCTGCATGACGGCACAGGTGTGGGCGAAGGTCTCCAGGTAGCGCTCCAGCGAACCTGAGTCCGCCGCCTCGCGGAACCAGACGCCCAGCTTGTCGGGCTCGGTCTCGGGGAGTGCGTCGTAACCCTGCGCCAGCGCCAGCTCGACGATCGTGCCGGGGCGGAGGCCGCCGTCGAGATGGTCGTGGAGCAGCACCTTGGGTGCGCGGCGGATCTGTTCGGGGCCGGGGACATTCCGGGTCTGGCTCGTCATTCGGGCACTCTAGCGCCTACGCGCGTAGATTGCCGAGTGCCGATGCGTAACAGTGACCGCGAAGCCGGGTGGCATACACCTGCGCTTCTGACACTGTTCTGTCATGGCACAGCGCGCACTTCCCCTGCCTGCCGCCAGGCTGGGACGGGCCGTTCACACGGCCGGAGCAACACCCGAGGTCAGCGGAGTGGTCCTGCTGCTCCCCGACGGCGAGACCGACTCCCGTCGCCGCCCTTCCCCCCTGTCGTACGCGGCCCAGCTGCCACTGGCCCGGACACTGGCCGGGGCGGGCCGCGAGGACGGGCTCGCCGTGCACGTCGTGCGCTACCGCAGCCGCGGTTGGAACGCCGGCGCCGATCCGGTGGCCGACGCGCAGTGGGCGGCGGACGAGGTCGTACGCCGCTACGGCGACGTCCCCGTCTGCCTCGTCGGCCACGGGATGGGCGGCCGGGCCGCCCTGCGCGGCGCGGGGCACACCGCCGTCAACTCCGTGCTGGCGATGGCCCCCTGGCTCCCCGACGAGCCGGACGAGCCCGAGCCGGTGAAGCACCTGGCCGGGCGCCGGGTGCTGATGGTGCACGGCACGAACGACGCCCGGTCGAGTCCCGAACTCTCCTACCGGCTGGCCGAGCGGGCCAAGAAGGCCAACCGGGACACCTGCAGGTTCGAGGTCCACTCCGACGGCCACGCCCTGCGTCAGCACCGGTCCGAGGTGATGGCACTGGCCGCGGACTTCATACGCGGTTCGCTGTTCGCCCGGTCGTACGCCCGCCCGGTCGCCGACGCGTTCGCCGCTCCCCCGCCGCTGGGCCTGCGGATGCCGCTCGCGGCGGGGTTCGGGCGGTCACTGCGGCACTGAGACAGAGAGGGCGCGGCACCCGGATCAGTCCGGCAGCAGACTTCCCCTGCGCGACAGCAGGAACTGTTTGAACGCGGCCACCGGCGGCGTGTCGGGGTGTCCGTCCAGCCAGGCGACGCCGATCTCCCGGGCCGCGCGCGGCGAGGTCACCGCCAGCTCGACCACTCCGGGCCTGGCGACGGCGGGCGGTGGGAGCAGGGCGACGCCGAGCCCGGCCGCGACCAGTCCGCGCAGGGTCTCGGCCTCCTCACCCTCGAAGGCGATCCGCGGGGTGAAACCGGCCTCGGCGCAGAGGTCGTCGGTGATCCGCCGCAGCCCGTAACCGGGTTCGAGGGTGACGAACGCTTCGTCGGCCGCCTCGGCGAGGCGGACCCGACGGCGGCTCGCGAGCCGGTGGTCGTCGGGGACCACGAGGCGCAGCCGCTGCTCGTCCAGGCGCCAGGTGACGAGGTCCGGCTCGTCCGGGACCGGTGAGGTCAGGCAGAGGTCCAGTCCGCCCGTACGGAGCCGTTCGATCATCGCCTCGCCGTAGTTCTGCACCAGCTGGAAGCGGACCCGGGGGTGGTCGGCGCGGAAGGCCCGGAGCAGGGCGGGAACGGTCTCGGAACCCATCGTGTGCAGGAAACCGAAGGCGACCTTGCCCGCCGTGGGGTCGGCGTCGGCGCGCACCGAGTCGGCCGCCTTCTCCACCTCCGCCAGGGCGCGTTCGGCGGAGCCGAGGAAGGTGCGGCCGGCGGGGGTGAGGGAGACGGTGCGGCCGCTCCGGGCGAACAGGGCGACGCCCAGGTCCTCCTCGAGCCGCACGATGGCGCGCGACAGCGTCGACTGGGGGACGCCGAGCTCCTGCGCGGCGCGCGTGACGTGCTCGTGCCGGGCCACCGCCTCGAAGTACGCCAGGCGGGGCGCGAGCACGGCGCGGATGTCTTCTTCGTAACTGCCCGGTGACAGCCGAGGCTGTGAGCTGTATTGATGCGCCATGGGAACGATTATGAGGGTTTCATGCATTGGACGCATGAAACCTCGCGCTCTACGTTCGACGCATGCCTCCTGCCAGTACCGGGGCGTCCGCCATCGTGCTGGATGCCGCCGTTCCGTCTTCCGCCGCCTCCTCACCGACCGCGCCGGACCGCCTCGCACCCGGTGGTCCCGGCTACCGGCGCATGAGCTTCGCCCTCTTCGTGGCGGGGATAGCGACTTTCGCCCTCCTCTACTCCACCCAGGCCCTGCTGCCCGCCGTGTCGGCGTCCTTCCACGCCACGGCCGAGCAGGCGAGCTGGACGGTCTCCGCGGCCACTGGCGGGCTGGCCCTGTGCGTCCTCCCCCTGAGCGCACTGTCCGAGCGCTTCGGGCGGCGGCAGATGATGACGGGTTCGCTGGCGGTCGCCGTGGCGATCGGGCTCGTCGTGCCCTTCGCTCCCTCGCTCGGCTGGCTGATCGCCCTGCGCGCGGTCCAAGGCGCGGCCCTGGCGGGACTGCCCGCGTCCGCGATGGCGTACCTGGCCGAGGAGGTACGGCCCAAGGCACTGGTGGGGGCGATCGGGCTCTTCGTCGCGGGCAACAGCATCGGCGGCATGAGCGGCCGCGTGCTCTCCGGCTGGCTCACCCAGCTGTGGGGCTGGCGCGTGGCGGTCGGCGCGATCGGGCTGCTCGCCCTGGCCTGTGCCGTGGCCTTCCACTTCATGGTCCCCGCCGCCCGGCACTTCACCCCGGCCACGCTCAACCCGAGGGCCCTGGCGAGGACCGTCGGCGGCCACCTCGCCAACCCGCTGCTGCGACGGCTGTACGCGATCGGCGCACTGTTCATGACGGTGTTCGGCGCGGTCTACACCGTGATCGGCTACCGGCTCAGCGATGAGCCCTTCGGTCTTCCGCAGGGCGTCGTCGGGTCGATCTTCCTGGTCTACGTCGTCGGTACGCTCTCCTCCGCCGGCGCCGGCAGGCTGGTCGCCCGTCTGGGGCGCCGGGGCGCGCTCTACCTCGCCCTGTCCACGACGGCCGGGGGTCTGCTGCTCACCCTCGCCGACCAGCTCGCCGCCGTCCTGGCCGGGCTCGTCCTGATCACGGCCGGCTTCTTCGCCGGGCACGCGGTCGCCTCGTCGTCGGTGAGCCGTGCGGCGACCACCGGCCGCGCGCAGGCCTCGGCGATCTACCAGTCCGTGTACTACCTCGGCTCCAGCGTGGGAGGCGCGCTCGGCGCCGTCGCCTTCCACGCCGGTGGCTGGGCCGGCACGGTCGCGCTGGGCGTCCTGGCGCTCCTCGGCGTCCTGTCGATCACCGTGTACGGCACCCGGGCGGCGCGGAGCGAGCGCCTCCGGACCGAAAACGTGGCACCTATGCACAACTGAGACCTTCCGGCCACAACCGCAGAGCCTCTGCATACGTCCAACAAGCGGAGTCACTTACCGCGGACGGCGCGAAGGGGAGCAGGCGTACATGGGAATCATGGGGAAGACGGGCGGCATACGGGCACGGCGCGGAGCCGTCCTGTCGGTCGCGGGCCTGGTGGCCGCACCGGCCCTGGTCCTGGGCACCGGGACGGCCGCGCAGGCGGCGTCCTGCTCGGCAGGGGCCGGTCCGTACCAGAAGCAGGTCGAGAAGTATCTGAATCGGCCCGTCGACGGGCGGCAGTCCACGGCGGACTGCACCGCCATCCGGTCGTTCCAGGCGTCGAAGGGCATCACCCCGGCAGCCGGCTACGCGGGTCCGGTCACCTGGCGCACGATGAAGACGATCACCGCGCAGAAGGCGGCGGGGAAGAACCCCAACGCGGCGAAGAACTGCCCCACCGACAAGGGCCGGATCGCCTGCGTCGACCTGACCAGGCAGCTGAGCTGGATCCAGGACGGGTCCAAGCTGAAGTTCGGTCCCGTGCCGGTGCGTACGGGACGCAACGGCGCGGAGACGCGGACCGGCTCGAAGAAGATCTACTGGCGCAACATCGACCACTGGTCGACGCTCTACGACGTCAGCATGCCGTACGCCCAGTTCTTCGACGGCGGCCAGGCGTTCCACTCGGTCACCAAGTCCATGTACAACAACCCGGGCTCGGCGGGCTGCGTCAACATGCGCCCGGCGGACGCGAAGTCGTACTGGAACCTGCTGAAGAACGGCGACGACGTCTTCGTCTACGGGCGCAAGCCCGGCACCTGAGCAGCGCGTCCGTCGCTTCCCGCCCCTGTTGTCAGTGCCCTGCGGTAGCTTCCGAAGTGCCGGGTGATCGGCGTCACAGCGCAACAGGGGTGGAGCGATGAGTGATCTGACGGCGACGGCTGACGTGGACAGCCGTCTGGAGGGACACCGGGTCGAGCTGACCGGCTACTGCTACCGGATGCTCGGTTCGGCCTTCGAGGCGGAGGACGCCGTCCAGGACACGCTGGTGCGTGCCTGGCGGAACTTCGACAAGTTCGAGGGCCGTTCCTCGTTGCGCTCCTGGCTCTACCGGATCGCGACGAACGTCTGCCTGGACATGCTGAAAGCCGGCAACAAGCGGGCCAGACCGGTGGATCTGACCGGACCGACCCCTCTCGCCCGGGCGGCGCTGAACCCCCTTCCCGAGAACACCTGGCTGGAGCCGATGCCCGACGGGCGCATCCTCCCGTCGGTGGCCGACCCGGCCGAGGCCACCGTGGCCCGCGAGTCGGTGCGCCTCGCGTTCGTCGCGGCGCTCCAGCACCTGCCGCCCAAGCAGCGCGCGGTGCTGATCCTCCGCGAGGTGCTGGCCTGGAAGGCGAGCGAGGTCGCGGAGCTGCTCGACACCTCGGTCGCCTCGGTCAACAGCGCCCTGCAGCGGGCCCGGGCGACCCTGTCGGACAGGGAGGGCACCGTGCCCGACACGGCGAACCCGCTGGACGAGGAGCAGCGCAAGCTCCTCGACCGCTACGTCGCGGCGTTCGAGGGGTACGACATGGCGGCGCTGACGGCCCTGCTCCACGAGGACGCCGTGATGACCATGCCGCCGTTCGACCTCTGGCTGCGGGGGCACGACGACATCACGGGCTTCATGCTCAGCATCGGCGCGAGCTGCGCGGGTTCCCGGCTGGTGGCGACCGAGGCCAACGGGACCCCGGCCTTCGCGCAGTACAAGCCGGATCCGGAGGGACCGGGGTTCGTGCCGTGGGCCGTGCAGGTCATCGACATCTCGGACGGTGCCGTCACCGGGCTGCACTGCTTCCTCGACACCCCGCGCTGGTTCCCGCTGTTCGGGCTTCCCGACCGCCTGGACGCGGATCAGGCATGAGGTTCACACGGCCCGTGGTGATCGGCTGGGCCCTTCTGGTGGCGGGTGGCTGGGCGGCGACGCTGTGGCTGGGCGAGCCGTCCGCCACCGCCGGCCCCGGCCCCGCCGCTGTCTCCGGCGCTCCGGCCGAGGACGTATCTCCCGGGCCTCAGCCGGAGGGCCCGTGCGCGACGCCGTCGCCTTCGGCGGGTGCACACCTTCCGCCGGGTGCGGAGATACCCGCGGAGTACGCCGACGGGCGCGCCCTGCTGGTCCTCTGCACCTACAGCGAGGCCCGGTAGCGGCTTCGGGGGCCCGGTCACTCCTCGTCGGGCCTCAGGTGTGGCACCACGTCGGCCAGCCCGACCAGGTCGAGCAGCGCCCCGAGTTCGGCGGAGGCGTGGCGCAGGCGCAGCCGGGCTCGTCCGGTCCGGCGGGCGACGAGCCCCAGCCGGGCTATCGCCTCCACCAGCGCGAGATCCGCGTGCGTCACCCCTCCGACGTCGCAGTCGATCACCGCGGCGTCGGGACGGTAGCTCAGCAGGGCCTCCAGCTCGGCGCACAGACCCGGCACATCGGCGCGGGTGACGCGGCCGGTGACGACGAGGGCGTTCGGGGGCATGGCATCCACACCACAGAGACCGGCGGGATGCCGAAAACTCATCGGCGGGCAGGGTCGCACCTCAACTGACCGGGAAGATCCGCGTGTCCAGATCCAGCTTGAACGGCTCGGGAAGGGTGAGTTTCCCCCCGTACTCGACCACGTCGAGGACGCGGTAGGTGCCGTTGTCGGGGTCGCCGTAGAGCGTGGCCGTCGGGCGGCCCGAGTGCCACGGATCGAGCAGCAGGAAGAGCTCGACGCCCGCTTTCGCGTATCCGTGCGCCTTCTTGACGCGGTCGTGATTGGCGTTGGCCTGCGAGGTGATCTCGACGACCAGCAGGGCCTCCTCCGCCGGCACGCGATTCCCCGGGCCGGTCGCCACCGCGCGCGGCACGACGAGGAGGTCGGGGGTGTAGACGCCCACGCGTCCCGGTACCGAGACCCCGAGCGTCTGGTAGATCTCCCATTCCTCGGGGATGACTGCGTACAGCCTGCGCTGCAGCAGTGCTGCGGTGGTGTTGTGGTCCTTGGACGGCGGTGGCGACACGGTGACGATCCCCTCGATGATCTCCACCTTGCAGCCCTCGGGTGCGTCCGTCTCCTCCCAGATCCGGACGAGGTCGTCCCAGTCCTGGCCATGGCCCGGCCCGGGATCGACGGTGAGTGCGCTCATGGCGGTCTCCTCTTATCGGTGCGTCACCGAGTCCAGCATGCCGAACGGGACCGGTGGAGGTCCACAGGTCCCGTTCACCCGAAAGGGAAAACCGCAGGTCAGGCGATACGTTCCCGCACCACCGGCGCGGCGGTGAAGGGGGTGCCGGCCGGCGCGATGTCGTAGGAGCCGGGCAGTGCCTTGAGGGCGTACTCGAACTTCTCGGGGGTGTCCGTGTGCAGGGTCATCAGCGGCTGGCCCTCGGTCACGATGTCACCGGGCTTGGCGTGCATCTCGATGCCCGCGCCCGCCTGCACCGGGTCCTCCTTGCGCGCGCGGCCCGCGCCGAGGCGCCAGGCGGCGACACCGACGTCGTAGGCGTCCAGCCGCGTCAGCACGCCCGAGGACGGGGCGCTGATCACGTGCTGCTCGCGCGCGACCGGGAGTTCGGCGTCCGGGTCGCCGCCCTGGGCGGAGATCATGCGGCGCCACACATCCATGGCGGAGCCGTCCGCGAGCGCCTTCTCGGGGTCGGCGTCCTTGAGTCCGGCCGCGTCGAGCATCTCGCGGGCGAGCGCCAGGGTCAGGTCGATGACGTCCCTGGGACCGCCGCCGGCCAGGACCTCGACGGACTCGCGGACCTCCAGGGCGTTGCCCGCGGTGAGACCGAGCGGGGTCGCCATGTCCGTGAGCAGGGCGACGGTGCGTACGCCGCTGTCGGTGCCCAGCGCGACCATGGTGGAGGCCAGTTCGCGGGCGTCCTCGATCGTCTTCATGAAGGCGCCGGAGCCGACCTTGACGTCGAGGACCAGCGCACCGGTGCCTTCGGCGATCTTCTTGGACATGATCGAGCTGGCGATGAGCGGGATCGCCTCGACGGTGCCGGTGACGTCGCGCAGCGCGTACAGCTTCTTGTCGGCGGGGGCGAGGCCGTCACCGGCCGCGCAGATGACCGCGCCGGTGGTGTCCAGGACGTCGAGCATCTCGGCGTTGGTGATGTGGGCGCGCCAGCCGGGGATGGACTCCAGCTTGTCGAGCGTGCCGCCGGTGTGGCCGAGACCCCGGCCGCTGAGCTGGGGCACCGCCGCGCCACAGGCGGCGACCAGCGGAGCCAGGGGCAGGGTGATCTTGTCGCCGACCCCGCCCGTGGAGTGCTTGTCCGTGGTGGGGCGGGAGAGCGCCCCGAAGTCCATGCGCTCGCCGGAGGCGATCATCGCGGCGGTCCAGCGGGCGATCTCGCCGCGGTTCATGCCGTTGAGCAGGATCGCCATGGCCAGCGCGGACATCTGCTCGTCGGCGACCTCGCCGCGGGTGTACGCGTCGATGACCCAGTCGATCTGCTCGGGGCTGAGCTCGCCCCGGTCCCGCTTGGTGCGGATGACGGAGATGGCGTCCATGGGAGGGGAGTCCTTCCGGCCGGAGGGGTGGGCGCGAGTCCCGTTGACTCTACGCGCATAGAGAGGAAACGTTCCGCCGTCCCGTTCCCCCGGCGGGCCGGTGCGGCGGGGCCGATCCGGCACGCCGGAGGAACGGAACGATGTGGGGCACTACCCCAGGTGCTGCGGTCCGAACGACTGCGGCAGCATCTCGTCGAGCGTGCGGAGACCGTCCGGGGTCTCCAGGACCAGTTCGGGGCCGCCGAACTCGTACAGCAGCTGACGGCACCGCCCGCACGGCACGAGCACCGCGCCGGAACCGTCCACACAGGTGAAGTGGGTCAGCCGGCCGCCACCCGTGGAGGCGAGCTGCGACACCAGGCCGCACTCGGCGCACAGGCTGATGCCGTACGAGGCGTTCTCGACGTTGCACCCCGTGATCATGCGGCCGTCGTCGACGACGGCCGCCGCGCCGACCGGATAGTGCGAGTACGGGGCGTACGCCCGGGACATGGCGTCCCGGGCGGCCTCGCGCAGCACTTCCCAGTCGACCGGAGCGTGGGCGGTCACTTGCCCTCGCCCTTGCGGTACGGCACGCCGTCCGCCTTGGGCATCCGCAGCCGCTGCGCCGACAGGGCGAGCACCAGGAGCGTGGTGACGTACGGAGCGGCGTCGACGAACTGGCTCGGGACCTGGTCCGTCAGCCCGTACCAGGTGAACAGCAGGCCCGAGACGACCGCCGAGATCAGCGCGGGCAGGTACTTCTTCCGGTACAGCTGCCAGAACACGACGATCACCAGCAGGATGGCCAGGAGCAGCAGCATCGCGTGGACGTTCTCGGCGCCGCCGCGCAGCTTGAGGCTGTCGGTGAAGCCGAACAGCCCGGCACCCAGGGCCATGCCGCCCGGCATCCAGTTACCGAAGATCATGGCGGCGAGACCGATGTAACCGCGGCCGCCGGTCTGGCCCTCCTGGTAGATGCTGGTCGCGACGAGGGAGAGGAAGGCACCGCCGAGCCCGGCCAGACCGCCCGAGATCGTCACGGCGATGTACTTGTACTTGTAGACGTTGACGCCGAGGGTCTCGGCCGCCACCGGGCTCTCGCCGCAGGAGCGGAGGCGCAGACCGAAGGCCGTGCGCCACAGCACGAACCACGTGATGGGGATGAGCAGCAGGGCGACGACGGTCAGCAGCGACAGGCCGGTGACGAGGCCGCCGATGATGCCGGCGAGGTCGGAGACGAAGAACCAGTGGTGTTGTTGCAGGTCCTGCATCCAGTCCGACAGCCCTGGAATGGTGATCTTGTCGATCTCCTCCAGCCGCGGTGACTGCTTGGAGGACCCGCCCGGCTCCTCGGCGAAGGTGAAGTTCGACAGGTAGCGGGTGACGCCGACGGCGAGGATGTTGACGGCCACACCGGAGACGATGTGGTTCACGCCGAACGTGACGGTGATGACGGCGTGCAGCAGACCGCCGAGTGCGCCGCCGAGGATGCCGAACAGGACACCCACCCAGGGGCCCCACTGGTAACCGGCCCAGGCGCCGAACCAGGTGCCGAGGATCATCATGCCCTCGAGACCGATGTTGACGACGCCCGCCCGCTCGGCCCACAGGCCGCCGAGTCCGGCCAGACCGATCGGGACGGCGAGCTCCAGCGCGCCGCTCACCTGGCCCACGGACGTCACGTCGTCCGCACCGCTGATGAGACGGACCAGCGAGACGAGGGCCAGCCCACCGGCGATGATCAGCAGGACGACGGGCAGGGAGAGCTTGCGGCGGCCGCCGCCCCGCTTCGGGGCGATGCGTGCGGCGATGGCTTCGGTGCTCACAGGGCCGCCTCCTTCTCGGTGGTGAGAGCGTGGCCGGCGGCGAGTTCCTCGCCGACCTTCTGCTGCTGGCGACGGGTCCCGTAGCGCCGGACGAGTTCGTAGCTGACGACGACCGAGATCACGATCAGGCCCTGGATGATCGTGGCGATCTCCTTCTCGAAGCCGAACTGGTCGAGCGGGGACGACGCCTTGTCCAGGAACGCGATCAGCAGTGCGCTGAGGGCGATGCCCACCGGGTGGTTGCGGCCGAGCAGGGCGATGGTGATGCCGGTGAAGCCGAGGCCGACGGGGAAGTCGAGGCTGTAGGTGTGCGTGTCGCCCAGCAGCGTCGGCATGCCGACGAGGCCTGCGATGGCACCGGAGATCAGCATCGAGGTCAGGATCATCTTCTTGGCGTCGACACCGGACGCCTGGGCGGCACTCTCGCTCGCGCCGGTGGCGCGCAGGTCGAAGCCGAACCGGGTGCGGTTCAGGACGAGCCAGTAGACGAGACCGCAGCCCGCGGCGACGAAGGTGAAGCCGTAGATCTCACCGGCGTCGGCGCTCAGGGACACGCCCGGGAACCAGCCGGCCTCCGGGATGTCGCCCGTGGTGAGGTTGTTGGAGCCCGTGGCCTGTTCGCCGAAGTTCTTCGGCAGGATCAGCCAGGCGATCAGCGCGGTAGAGATCGAGTTGAGCATGATCGTCGCGACGACTTCGCTCACTCCGCGGGTGACCTTGAGGATGCCCGCGATACCGGCCCAGAACGCGCCGACCAGCATGGCCACGATCACGATGAGGGCGATCTGGAACGGCCCGGGAAGGCTGACACTCGCGCCGACCAGCGCGGCCATCATCGCCGCGAGACGGTACTGCCCGTCGACACCGATGTTGAAGAGGTTCATCCGGAAGCCGACCGCGACCGCGAGGGCGGCGAGGTAGTACGTACCGGCCTGGTTGATGATCAGGACCTGCACGTCGCTGTACGAGACCTGCTCGAACAGCAGGCGGTACAGCTCGAACGGGTCTCGGTTGGAGATGAGCAGCACGAGGGTGCTCAGCACGAACGCGACGACCAGGGCGAGCGCCGGGCCGGCGAAGCCCAGGATCAGCCGGTCCTTGTCGAATTTCTTCATCGGGCCTCGTCCTCCGGTGCTGCTTCGAGGTGACCGGCGGCGGCGCCGGTCATGGCCGAGCCCAGTTCCTCGGGTGTGATGGTCGCGGGGTCTGCGTCCGCGACGAGCTGTCCGCGGTACATGACGCGCAGGGTGTCGGAGAGCCCGATGAGCTCGTCCAGGTCCGCCGAGATGAGCAGGACGGCGAGTCCTTCACGGCGCGCCGCGCGGATCTGGTCCCAGATCTGCGCCTGGGCGCCGACGTCCACGCCTCGGGTCGGGTGAGCGGCGATCAGCAGCTTCGGGGCGTGGCTCATCTCGCGTCCGACGATCAGCTTCTGCTGGTTGCCGCCGGAGAGGGAGGCGGCCGTGACCTCGATGCCCGGGGTCCGGACGTCGTACTCGCGCACGATCCGCTCGGTGTCCGTGCGGGCGGCCTTCGGGTCGAGCAGCCAGCCCTTGCTGTTGGGCTTCTCGGTGACGTGCCCGAGGATGCGGTTCTCCCAGAGCGGGGCGTCCAGGAGGACGCCGTGGCGGTGGCGGTCCTCGGGGATGTAGCCGATGCCGCCCTCGCGCCGCTTGCGGGTGGGGGCGTGGGAGATGTCGTCCGCGTCGAGCGTGATGACCCCGCCGTCCGGGGCACGCATGCCCATGAGCGCCTCGATCAGCTCGGTCTGACCGTTGCCCTCGACGCCGGCGATGCCGAGGACCTCACCCTTGTGGATCGTGAAACCGACATCGGTCAGGACGTCGCGCACGACGCCGTCCGGGTCCGTCACGCTGAGGGAGAGGTCCCGGACCTGCAGCATCGGGACGTCCGTCACCGTGGACTCGCGGGTCTCGGGCGACGGGAGCTCGCTGCCGACCATCAGCTCGGCGAGCTGCTTGGTCGTGGTGTTCGCGGGGTCGGCCGTGCCCACCGTCGTGCCCCGCCGGATCACCGTGATCTCGTCGGCGACGGAGAGGACCTCTCCGAGCTTGTGCGAGATGAAGATGACGGTGAGGCCTTCGGCCTTCAGCTCGCGGAGGTTCGCGAAGAGCGCGTCCACCTCCTGCGGGACCAGCACCGCGGTCGGCTCGTCGAGGATGAGGATGCGGGCACCGCGGTAGAGGACCTTGAGGATCTCCACGCGCTGCCGGTCGGCGACACCGAGGTTCTCGACGAGCACGTCGGGCCTGACCCCGAGCCCGTACGCGTCGGAGATCTCCTTGATCTTCTTGCGCGCGGCGGATCCGATGCCGTGCAGCTTCTCGCCGCCGAGGACGACGTTCTCCAGGACGGTGAAGTTGTCGGCGAGCATGAAGTGCTGGTGGACCATGCCGATGCCACGCGCGATGGCGTCACCGGGGTTGCTGAACGAGACCTGCTCGCCGTCCACCGCGATGGTGCCCTCGTCCGGCTTCTGCATGCCGTAGAGGATCTTCATCAGGGTGGACTTCCCGGCGCCGTTCTCACCGACGAGGGCGTGGACCGTGCCCTTGCGTACGGTGATGCCGATGTCGTGGTTGGCCACGACGCCGGGGAAGCGCTTGGTGATGCCGTGCAGTTCTACGGCAGGGGGACTGCTGGACGCGTTGATGACGCACTCTCCTTGACCGGACAGGAGCGGGAGCACAGAGGCAGGGGGGCGGGGTGAAGTTATCGCGCCTGGGACCTGTCTACACGCGTAGCGCTGCCGAATCGTAAAGCGTAGGCGCACGGCACGGCCCGAACACGGGGTCCGGGGCCTGTGCGAGCAGGGCACTGCGACGGGCACAACTTCTTCGAGAAGCACCCCACGGGCCCGGAGCGAAGGTGCGCGCTCCGGGCCCACGGGAAACCAGCGTGACGACCGGGGTCGTTACGGGGTGGTCTTGACGGTGATCTTGCCGTCGATGATTTCCTTCTTCGCCTTGTCCACGGCCGCGATGACGTCGGTCATCTTGGTGAAGGCCGGGTTGGACATGGCCAGGCCGACGCCGTCCTTGTCGAGGCCGTAGCGGACCTCACCGGACTGGGGCTTGCCGTCCTGGACCGACTTGATCAGGTTGAAGACGGAGTCCTCGACGTCCTTGGTGACGGAGGTCAGGATCGACTCCTTGTAGGCCGCGAGGCCTTCCTGGCTGTACTGGTCGGAGTCGACGCCGATGTTCCACTTGCCGGCCTTGGAGACGGCCTCGATGGCACCGGAACCGGCCAGACCGGCCGCCGAGTAGACCACGTCGGCGCCCTTGTCGAGCTGGCCCTGGGCAGCGGCCTTGCCGAGGTCCGGCTTGGAGAAGCCCGAGAAGTCCGGCGGCTGGGTCAGGTACTGCGGGAGCACGTTGACCGAGGAGTCGGTGTCCTTGACGCCCTGGATGAAGCCGGCCTCGAACTTCTTGATCAGCGGGGTCTCGACACCACCGATGAAGCCGACCTTCTTGGTCTTCGTGACCTTTGCGGCGGCGACACCCGCGAGGTAGGAGCCCTGCTCCTCGTTGAAGACGATGTTGGCGATGTTGTCGCCGGTGACCGAGGCGTCGTCGATGATGCCGAAGGTGATCTTCGGGAACTTCGGCGCGACCTTCTTGATGGCCGGGGCGTAGGCGAACCCGACACCGATCACCGGGTTGTTTCCGGCGCGGGCCAGCGAGGTGAGGCGCTGGACCTTGTCCGCGTCCGACTCACCCTCGGAGGGCTCGGCCTCGGTGCCCTTGACGCCGAGGTCCTCCTCGGCCTTGACGAGACCGGCGTACGCGGCGTCGTTGAACGACTGGTCGCCGCGGCCACCGATGTCGTACGCGAGTGCTGTCTTCTTGTCCTTGGAGTCGGACGCGCTGTCCGACGACGAGTCGCCACACGCACTGACGCTGAGCGCAAGTGCCGCGGACATGACGCCCACGGTGGCAATCCTGGTGATCCGGCGCAAGGGAAGGCTCCTTCAAACCTGACCGAAGCGCCTCTTCCGGCGCTGGTTTCGCCGCGATCGTAACGCGCGTAGATGTCAGATAAGCACCTGTACGGAAGCCGTTATCGGATCGTCGCGAACAGGAGGTGTCCTGGCCGGTTACGAGCCGTTGCCGTCGAGCAACGCAGCGGCGGTGAAGAGCTCCACCCCGACCGTGATCGCTTCCTCGTCCACGTCGAAGTTTCCGCGGTGCAGGTCCAGACCGCGCGTGTCCCCCGGCGTCCGTACTCCGAGCCTGGCCATGGCCCCCGGGACCCGCTCCAGGTACCAGGAGAAGTCCTCTCCGCCCAGACTCTGTTCGGTGTCCTCGATCGCATACGATCCGCGGCGGATCGTCATCGCGGCGTCGAGCAGGCCGATGGATTCCGCGTCGTTCACCACCGGCGGGACACCGCGGATGTAGTTGATCACCGTCTTCGCCCGGTGCATTCCCGCCACCTCGTCGACGGCGGCGTGCACCATGTCGGGAGCCTGCCGCCAGGTGTCCAGATCGAGACAGCGCACCGTGCCCGACAGCTCGGCGTGTTGCGGGATGACGTTGGGGGCGTGCCCCGTCTCCAGACGGCCCCATGTGAGGGCGAGCCCGGACCTGGCGTCGACCCGCCGGGCGAGCAGCGCCGGGACGTCGGTGGCCACCCTGGCCGCCGCGGTGACCAGGTCGGTGGTCAGGTGCGGCCGGGCGGTGTGCCCGCCGGGGCCGTCGAGGGTGACCTCCAGGCGGTCGCAGGCGGAGGTGATCGGCCCGATCCGCAGTCCGACCTTCCCCACGTCCACCTTCGGGTCGCAGTGCACGGCGAGGATCCGCCCGACCCCGTCGAGCACCCCGGCCTCGATGGCGTCCGCCGCGCCGCCGGGCAGCACCTCCTCGGCGGGCTGGAAGAGCAGCCGCACGGGACGGGGCAGCAGCCCCTGCCGGTCGAGGGCGGTGAGCAAGAGTCCGGCGCCGAGGACCGTCGTGGTGTGGACGTCGTGCCCGCAGGCGTGCGCGCGGTCGGGCACGGTGGACCGGTAGGAGACGCCCGCCTTCGTGTCGGGGATCGGCAGGGCGTCGATGTCCCCGCGCAGCGCCAGCATGGGCGTCACGCCGTCCCACTCGCCCACGTCGCAGACGAGCCCCGTCCCCGAGGCGAGCACCCTGGGCCTGAGTCCGGCACGCTCCAGTCGCGCCTTGACGGCCGCCGTGGTGCGGAACTCCTGGTTGCCGAGCTCGGGGTGCATGTGGAGGTCACGCCGGAAGGCGATCAGCTCGGCGCGCAGCTCGTCGGACAGGGAACCCGGCAGGGCGGCTCCGTCTGTCGGCTGGGCTTCGGCCTGGGGCACGCGCGTCTTCAACTGGTTCACCCAGTCAAGGGTAGGCCCCCAGGGCACTCAACTGGCTGGAGATCACCAAAAGTTCAGCCGCTCAGGGGAACAAAAAACGCCTCGAAGGGTGTGATGGACCGGAGCGATGGGTAAACTCGCCCGATTTTCCACCACCGTGCGAGTGGGGCGCGAGACGGAGCCACGCGTCGCGCGTGGCTCGGGCCGCGGTCCCCGGCGCGCGCTCCGCCGAGTACACCCGAACGGGTGAGCCGGCGGCGCATGGAGGCATCGAGCAGCTGCCACCGTGTGCCGGTACGGACGCCGGCCGGGCGCGCAGGCATCCCTCCGCACAGTCTGCCGGACCGGCACGTGAACCGGCGGGCAGTCATGCGGGCCACTCGGCCCGCATGCCCGGCTTCTCCGGTGTCAGGCGGCCCCCTCAGCCCTCGGCCACCGCTGTGGCCCGCCAGGGAGCCAGCCGCTGCACGTCCCGGGCGGTCTCCGTGACCCCGCTCAGGAACCCCTGCGCGCGGGGGGAGGCCGTGTCGCGCAGCCACTCCGGCGCTATGTCGCAGACCGCGACCTTCACGCCCGTGCCGACGAGGGCCAGCGGCAGCGTGTGCACCACCGTGGACGGGAAGCTCAGCACCGTGTGGCCGATGGGACCGCGGCGGGCGATGAGCTCCAGGGGGAGGTCGGGACGGACGATCTCCAGACCGGTGGCGGCCTCCAGGGCGTGGAGCTTGTCGGCGGACTCGCGACGGTGCGCGAAGTAGCGGGTCGCGCCGTGGGTGCGGGCCAGCGTGCTCACCGCTTCCTGGTAAGGAACGGGGTCGACCACGCCCGTCTCCACCAGGGAGGTGCCGACCAGGTCGGCGCCCTTGGTGATGCGGGGCGGTCCGAAGCGTTCCCGGGTCCAGGTGAACGTGTTCGCCGTGACCTCGACGCCTTCGGGCGCCTGGACGGGCATGGCGGTGAACACCTCGACGGTACGGGAGGCCGACGGTGTGAAGCTGCGGCGGGCAGCGGAGGCGACCGGGGCAAGCAGCAGCTCGCGCGGGCCCCCGCTCCCCCGGCGGTGCCAGCGCACGAGGCGCTCGCCGCGTGCCAGCTGGGCGACGAACTCCATGGTGGCCGTGCCGTCGTCGACCACCGTGATCCGGCGGGCGCGGACCAGGCTGAGGAGCAGTTGCACGTACCGGGAGAACGGGTCCCCGATGACGATGCGGTCGGCCCTGCGGATCAGGCCGGTCAGCGCCCGCAGGGCCCTGAGAGGCGCGCCGGTCTCCCCGCGCGCCTCCTGCCAGCGGACGGTGACGCCCTCGTCGCGGGCCAGCTCCGCCATCCTGCGCAGCTGTCCGCGCGACATCGGGTCGACCGGGGGGAGGACGACGATCGTGGTGGCGTCGGTTCCTCCCCGGGTGTGGGTCCACTCCAGGACGTTCAGGAGCTGGACCGGGCTCTCGACGAAGGCGAGGTTCACCGGTCGGCCCGTCAGACCGCGACCGGCTCGGCGGCCGGCGCGCTCTCGTTCTCGGAGACGACACCCGCGACCCGGCGGAGCTTCTTCATCGGGCCGAGCTCCGACTCGTACACCTTCTTGACGCCGTCACCGAGGGACGCCTCGATGGTGCGGATGTCGCGGACGAGGCGCGTGAGGCCCTGCGGCTCGACGGACGCGGCCTGGTCGGAGCCCCACATCGCGCGGTCCAGGGTGATGTGACGCTCGACGAAGGTGGCGCCGAGCGCGACGGCGGCGAGGGTCGTCTGGAGCCCGGTCTCGTGGCCGCTGTAGCCGATCGGCACGTTCGGGTACTCCTGCTGCAGGGTGTTGATGACCCGCAGGTTGAGCTCCTCGGCCTTCGCCGGGTACGTCGAAGTGGCGTGGCAGAGCAAAATGTTGTCGCTGCCGAGGACCTCGACCGCGTGACGGATCTGCTTCGGCGTCGACATGCCGGTGGAGAGGATCACGGTGCGGCCGGTGGCACGCAGCGCCCGCAGCAGCTCGTCGTCCGTGAGGGAGGCGGAGGCGACCTTGTGGGCGGGGACGTCGAACTTCTCCAGGAAGGCGACGGCCTCGGTGTCCCACGGGGAGGCGAACCAGTCGATGCCGCGCTTGGCGCAGTGCTCGGCGATGGTGGTGTACTCGGCCTCGCCGAACTCGACGCGGTGGCGGTAGTCGATGTAGGTCATCCGGCCCCAGGGGGTGTCGCGCTCGATGTCCCACTGGTCGCGGGGGGTGCAGATCTCGGGCGTGCGCTTCTGGAACTTGACGGCGTCGCAGCCGGCGTCGGCGGCCACGTCGATCAGCGCGAGGGCGTTGTCGAGGTCGCCGTTGTGGTTGATACCGATCTCGCCCGTGATGTAGACGGGGCGGCCGGGGCCGGCGGTGCGAGGGCCGAAGGTGCGGAGGCGGGAGGTGCTGGTCATGGTGGTGCTTCCTTACTTGGCGGGGGCGTTGGGAGAGTCGGTCGTGAGAGTGGGGCCGAGGAGCCAGGCCGCGATCTCGCGGATGGCCCCGAAACCACCGGGGTTACTGGTCACGGCGCGCGCGGCGGCGCGCACCGAGTCGTGGGCGCTCGCCACGGCGACGGGCCAGCCCGCCAGTCCGAAGCAGGCCAGGTCGTTGACGTCGTTGCCGACGTAGAGCACGCGGTCGGGAGCGATGGACTGCTCCTCGCACCACTGCTTGAGTGCCAGGTCCTTGCGGTCGATGCCGTGCAGGACGGGGACCTGGAGCTTGCGGGCACGGGCGGCGACGACCGGGTTCTGTTCCGTGGACAGGATCAGGAGCGGCAGGCCGGACTTGCGCAGGGCCGCGATACCGAGACCGTCGCCGCGGTGCACGGCCACGGTCTCGCGGCCGTCGGAGTCGACGAGGACGCGGTCGTCGGTCTGCGTGCCGTCGAAGTCGAGGACGACGGCGTCGATGTCCGCCCGGGTGGGCAGCGGCGAGGGGTCCAGGAGCGGTGCGAGGGCGCGGGCGCGGGCCAGGTCGTGCGGGTCGTCGATCTCCAGGACCCGGGCCGGGTCGGTCGGGACGAGCGCGGTGCGGCCGAAGAAGCGGTGCCGGTGGGTACGGAAGCCGGTGGCGTCCATGGCGTACGCGGCGCCGGTCTCCAGGTGGTCCTGGGGCCGGTCCTGACGTCGGGGGCGTACGGCCTTGTCGTGGTTGACGCCGTAGGTGCCGTCCTCGGCCGCGCTGCCGTCGCGCCACACGAAACCGTGGAAGGGAGCGACGGTGAGGGCGGTGTCCGCGCCGTCGCGGGCGACCGCCGCGGCGACGCCGTCGATGTCCTCACGGGTGATGAAGGGGCTCGTGCACTGGACCAGCAGCACCACGTCGGCCTTCCGGCCGGGGCCCATCGCCTCGTACGCGTCCAGGGCGTGCAGGACCGCCGCCTCGCTGGTCGCGGTGTCCCCTGAGATGGCCGCGGGGCGCTGCACGCAGTGGAGCCGGGCAGCCTCACCCAGCGCATCGGCGGCGGACCGGGCGGCCTCGGCGATGGCCGGGTCGTCGGTGGTGACGACGACGTCCGTGACCTCGGGCGAGGCGAGGCAGGCGCGGACGGCCCGGGCGACGAGCGGCACGCCGCCCACCTGGGCGAGGTTCTTGGCCGGCACGCCCTTGGATCCGCCGCGGGCGGGGATCACGGCGAGCACGGTGGGGGGCGGGGTCATGGAGGCTCCTGAATCGGTGGTCACAGCTCGCCCATCCGCCGGATCACGGGGGCGACCCGCTGGACGCCGTGGCGGTAGGCGCCGCGCGCCGCGTTGCGCACGGTTTCTCGCACCGCGCCCCGGACCCGTCCGGTCTCCTTCGGCGCGACGGCGCCGGGCAGCGGGTGGCCGTCCGGGCCCAGGTGGTGGCGGGCGAGGATGCCGGGGAGGTAACCGGGGGCGGTGGCGGGCGTGTAGTAGGGCGTGAGGCGGGGAAGCGGGCCGGCCGCGAGCAGTTCGCCGACCCGGGCGCGGGCGGTGTCGTAGGCCGCCGCGTAGGTGCCGTCGGCGGCGACACCCTGGCCCGCGAGCCACTCCTCGTCGGGCTCCGGGTTCAGGCCGCCGTCGAGGTGGTCCCAGGACGTGATCAGTCCGGAGCCGATGAAGTGGTGGTTGCCGAGCGCCTCGCGCACACCGAGGTCGGAGAGGATCGCCGTCGGGATGCGCCGGTGCAGGGATTCGAGGGCGGCCGTCGAGGACACGGTGACCAGCAGGTCGGTGCGGTCCAGGACTTCGCCCATGTGCCCGTACACGAGGCTGAAGTTGGGCGGGAGGCCGCCGGGGATCCGCTCCGCGAGGCGCTGGTAGGGCAGCTCCTCGATGTGCGTGGTGTGCTCGCCCGGTTTGGAGCGCAGCTTCAGCAGGACGTCGCGGCCGGGGTGCAGCCGGGCGTGCTCGACGAGCCGGCGCAGCAGGTAGGTGCGCTCGGCGCGGGACGCGGGCACGGAGGGCTGAGCGGCGAAGACGACGGTGTCGCGGCCCTCCCGCGTCCGGTGCGGCTCCCCGCCCAGGAACGGCAGGGCGGCCTCGGTGACGGACGCGGCGTCGGCGCCGACCCCCTCGTAGACCGCACGGAAGCGCTCCGCGTCGTGGCGGGAGTTGGCGAGCACGACGTCGGCTCCGTGACGCAGCAGGAGCCCGTCGGCGAGCTTCTCGTAGACGACGCCGACATAGCCCGTGACGACGACCGGCCTGCGGGGCAGGTCCAGCGCGGCCAGGCCGTGCAGCATCGCCTGTACGGCGCCGCCGACGAGGGCCAGGACGACGACGTCGTACGCCTCGTCCCGGACGGTGTGCAGGAACTCGACGGCCGTCACCTCACGCACCCGGGCCGCGTCCACCCCGACCTCGCCCACCTCGGCGAGCTGCCGGGGCGTCGGGGTGGCCCGGCCACGCAGCAGCAGCCCGCTGATCTCGACGGGGCGTCCCGCCGGACCGGACTCCGGGGCCGCGGACAGACGGCGCGCGGTGAGCGCACCCCATTTCCACCGGGTGTCGGAGTCCGCGAGTACGGCGACCCTGAGAGCCGGGACCGCGGCTGTTGCGTTGTCGGCCGGATCAGCCGAATTCCAGGAACGTGAAGGCACGTCCTAGAAGCTAGAAAGGCATTTCGATGTGGAGCCCAACGCAGGTGCAACAGATGGTTAACAGCCCACCGACGGTTGGATATCCAGCTCTCCGCCGGGGTTTTCGCTCGAAGTCCGGGAGTCGGATCCGGGCGGGTTTACGGATCCGACACGGTCCGTTCATGTCCCGTCCTTTCCGGGGACAAGCCGCATGACAAGCCCGCACCTAGCCTGATCGACGTGGTTAAGCTCTCCGTCATCGTGCCGTTCTACAACGTGCAGACATACGCGCCCGACACCCTCAGAAGCCTGCGTGCGAACGCCCGCAAGGATTTCGAGTTCATCCTCGTCGACGACTGTTCGACCGATGGGACTGCCGATATCCTGAATCGCGCGCGGGACGCCATTCCCGGGGCGGTTGTCATCAGGCACGCACAGAATGGCGGACTGGCAACCGCGCGCAATACCGGACTGGACGCCGCGAGTGGTGAGTTCATCACCTTCCTCGACGGTGACGACTGGCTCGCTCCCGGCTATTACGAACGGCTCCTCGCCGCCGCCGAGGACCTGGGATGCGACTTCGTCCGTGCCGACCACGTGCAGGTCACCGGCAGGGCGCGGACCGTGCACCGGGTGCCGCACGGGCTGCGGGGCGTCCCGTTCAGCCCCCGCGCCGCCATTCTTCCGCCCGACCGCACCACCTCGGTGGACTACCCGTACGCCTGGGCCGGTATCTACCACCGGCGGCTCGCCGACCGCGGGCTGCTGCACTTCACGCACGGGCTGCGGACGGCCGAGGACCGGCCGTGGATCTGGCGGCTGCACCGGGAGGCGGAGTCCTTCGCCGCCGTCGGGCTGCTCGGAGTCTTCTACCGGCGCGGTGTCGCCTCCTCGCTGACCCAGATCGGTGACGTACGTCAGCTCGACTTCATCAAGGCATTCGACCAGGTCATCGAGGAGACCGCCCGGGACCCCGAGGCGGACAGGCTGCTGCCGAAGGCCGTCCGCACCTACGCGGCGGTCATGGCGCACCACCTGGACTCCATCGACAGGTTCGAGCCGCTCGTCGCGCGCAAGCTGCGTTCCATGAGCGCAGCGGCGCTCCAGCGGCTTCCGCAGGACCTCCTCAGCGACACCCTCGACTCGCTGGGCGACCAGCGGGCGGCCCGGCTCCGCCGGCTCCGTCGCCGTGCCGTCCCCGCGGGGACCCTTCCCTCCGTCACCACAGGAGCAACCGCCTGATGTCCGGCCGCAGTTCCACCCAGCTCTTCTTCGCGTGCTCGCAGTACGCCGCAGCCACGGTCACCGCGGCGATCCGGGCGGGCCAGTTCGGCCCGCGCGACGAACACCGCCGGATCCTGGTCGTCAGCGACACCTCGTACGCCCCGGAGGTGGGCACGCCGCTCGACCGGATGGACGGGTTCGAGTGCCTGCGCCCCGACTACGACACGGTGCTTTCCTGGAACGAGTTCATCCAGCCCTTCCACCCGGCGGGCTGGTTCCCCCGCGAGCAGGACACCCTGCTCTGGGAGCGGTACCTCCGCCTGGCCTGGGACCTCGGTGACGGCCCGGTGGAGATCGCCTGTGAGTCCATCCAGGCGAACCCGTCCAACGCCGTGGCGAAGATCTTCAGCGAGAGCCCCGTCCACGTCTACGCCGACGGGCTGATGAGCTACGGACCCACCCGGAGCAAGATCGATCCGCTGATCGGCACCCGGGTTGCGCGACTGCTGCACCTGGACCTCGTCCCGGGCCTGCGGCCCCTGCTGCTCTCCGAGTTCGACGTCGAGGCGGAGGTCGTCCCGACGGCCGAGTTCCTCAAGGTGCTCGCCGAACTCGCGGACGCGGCACCTTCGTTCGCCACCGGACGGGGTGAGGGATCGCCCGCACTGCTGCTCGGTCAGTACCTGTCGGCGATCGAGGTGCTGACCCCCGCCGAGGAGGAGGCCCTCCATGTGCGGATGCTGCACGGCGCCGTCGCCCTCGGGCACCGGCAGGTCGTCTTCAAGCCGCACCCGTCCGCACCGGCCGGCTGGTCCCGGCTCCTGGAGGAGGAGGCGGAGCGTCTCGGCGCCGAACTGACCGTGCTGGACGCCCCGGTGATCGCGGAGGTGGCCTACCAGCGACTGAAGCCGGCCCTCGTCGTCGGCGCGTTCTCCACCGCCCTGCTCACCGCGGCCGCCTTCTACGGCCTCCCGGTGGCCCGGCTGGGCACGGAGACGCTGCTCAGTGGCCTGACTCCGTACCAGAACAGCAATCGGGTGCCGGTCACGATCGTCGACACGCTGCTTCCCGACCTGGAGGACGCGCCCGCGGTCATGGCGTGGACCATGCCGGACGAGGCGGCGGTCCAACGGGAGCTCACCGGTCTCGTCACCGCCGTCGGCTTCGCGATGCAGCCGAAGATCTACCCGGAACTGCGCTCCGCGGCCGAGGTCTTCCTCTCCGGGCAGCCCGTGTCCGTCAGGGACCGCTACTTCAGGCGCCGCCGCCTGACCGCACTCGCCCTGCCCGGGGCTCTGCCCTCCCAGTTCGACTTCATCCCCCGCAACCCCACCGTGCGTCGTTTCGCGCGGCAGGCCCGCACCTGGCAGCGGGCGGCGAGCCGCCGCCTGCCGGGAGCCGGCCGGGTCAACGGCAGCTGAATCACCCTGTGACCGTTCGTCTTCCCCGGGGGAAGACAGTGGACGACGTGGAAGGACCACCCGACGTGACGAGCGCGCCACCACTGCCTGCAGAGGCGACGGTTCCCGGCACCGCCGGCCCGCAGCAGCCCGCCGCGCCCAGGGCCGGGGGCCGCCTCCGCGCCCTCGACGGGCTGCGCATCCTTGCGGCCCTGATGGTCTGCCTCTACCACTACGCCGGCAAGAACGGCACGATCGCGGAGTCCTGGGGGCAGTCGCCCGGCCTGAAGTTCCCCACGCTGTCGTCGGTCGCGACGTACGGATGCCTCGGGGTCCAGCTCTTCTTCGTCATCAGCGGCTTCGTGATCTGCATGAGCAGCTGGGGCAGGAGCCCGGGGGACTTCTTCCGTTCCCGGGTGGCCCGTCTCTATCCCGCCTACTGGGCGGCGATCGTGATCGTCACCGCCGCCGCGGTCCTGCTCCCGGTGGTGGTACGGCCGCTGCCGCTGAACGAGCTCTTCGTCAACCTCACCATGCTCCAGCAGCCGATGGGTGTGGACCGGGTCCTCGGCGTGTGCTGGACACTCTGGGTGGAGATGCGGTTCTACCTGCTGTTCGCCGTCTTCGTGGTCTGGCGGGGCGTGACGTACCGCCGGGTCGTGGTCTTCTGCATCGCGTGGACCTTCGCGGGCGTCTTCGCCCGGATCGCGCACACGCCGCTCACCGACGCCCTGGTGATGCGGGACCACGCGCCGTACTTCATCGCCGGCCTGGCCTTCTACCTCATCCACCGTTACGGCAGCGACCTGCTGCTGTGGGGCATCGTGCTCACCAGCTGGCTCCTCGGCCAGCGCTACTCCGTCACGGCGCTCTGGCACCCGGGCATGGACGGCGACTTCGCCCGCTCCCCGTACGTCATACAGGCGATCGTGGCCCTGGCGTTCCTCGCGGTCGCCGCGGTGGCCCTGGGCTGGCTGGACTGGGCGAACTGGCGTTGGCTGACGGTCGCCGGCGCGCTCACGTACCCCTTCTACCTGCTGCACGAGCACCTGGGCTGGTTCGCGATCCGCGTCATGAACCGCGCGCTGCACCTGCCCCCGTACGTGACGCTGGCCGCCTCGGTGACGTCCATCCTCCTCCTGGCCCACCTGCTGCACCGCCTGGTGGAGAAGCCGGTCGGCTCCCGCCTCAAGCGGGCGATGACCGCGCAGGCGGCGCGGATCCCCTGGCGGGAGCGGGTGGGCTAGGTCCGCGGGTGTGGCGGGTCGGCGTCCGTGCCGAGGCGTACGGCAAGGGCTTGTTCCTCGTGCGGCCGGACGGTTACGTCGGCTGGGCGGGCGACGACCTCCCGGGGCTCGCTGAGTACGCCGGACCGCTGGGCCTTGACCTCAAGTCCGCTTGAGCTCCTACGGTCCACAACATGGACTACTCACATGACGACGCCGGGCTCGCACGGCAGCCGATCGGCTACTGGAGCTGGGCGGCACACGAAGCGACCGTGACCCACATCAGAGCCGCACTGGCCGAACACGGTCTGACCCAGCCTCCCTGGTGGGTCCTCAACCAGCTCACCGAGGCGGACGAACACGGCCGTCCGCGCGCCGAGGTGGTCGCGGCCCTCCGCGGATACCTGAACGTCGGCGACGCGCTGGAGCCGGAGATCGACGCCCTCGTCGCCAAGGGCCTGGTCACCCAGGACCCGGCAACCCGCCTCCGGCTCACCCCCGAAGGGCACGCGCTGCGCGCCGAGGCGTTCGAACGGGTCAGCGGGGCACGGGCGGAGATCCACGCCGGGATCCCGGACGAGGAGTTCGTCGCCGCCCTGAAGGTGCTCCAGCGGATGATCCACAACGTGGGCGGCAATGCCTGGCACCACTGAGCCCCGGCGCCGGACCGGCCGGTTCAGACCCCGCTGAGCGACAGTTTCGCCGCGAACCCGAGGAACAGCACGCCCGCCGCCGTGGTGGCCCCCGCCGACAGACGCTTGCGGCGGCGGAAGACGGCGGCGAGGCGGGTGCCGCCGAATATGAGCGCCGAGAGATAGACGAAGCTGCCGATCTGGAGCAGTGTGCCCAGCAGCAGGAAGGACAGGGCGGGATACGCGTAGCCGGGATCGACGAACTGCACGAAGAAGGAGATGAGGAACAGGATGGCCTTGGGGTTGAAGATGCTGACCACGAGCGCCCGCCGGTAGGGGCGCTCCGGACCCGCCGCCGGTGCACTGCTCTCCTCCGTCAGCCCGGCGGCCCGCCGGTGCCGTTCACGCCACATCGACACGGCCGCCCGCATCATCCCCATCGCCATCCACGTCAGATAGCCGGCGCCCGCGTACTTGACGACGGCGAACAGCAGCGGCGTCGTCTGCAGCAGGGAGGCGGCGCCCAGCGCGGACAGGGTCATCAGGACGGTGTCCCCGGTCCACACACCCGCGGCGGCCACATAGCCGGTGCGCACCCCGCGCCTGGCGGCCACGGAGAGCACGTACAGCGAGTTCGGCCCCGGCAGCAGAATGATCAGCACCAGGCCGGCGAGATAGGTCGGAAGATCGGTGACACCCAGCATGAACGGAGTGTCGCACGGGGGTACGACACTCCGTCCGGGTGGTTCACATCGCGGAGGATCACTCCTCGTCACCGCCCGGCAGCCGGTCCACGGAGGGCTCCGCTCCACTCCGGCCGACGGGCGCGGGAGACGGGCGGGAGATCACTCGCGCGGACGGGTGCGACCGCTCAGAAGGCGTCCGTCGGGACATACGCCCCCCAGATCTCCCGCAGCGCGTTGCAGACCTCGCCGACGGTGGCCCGCGCCCTGAGTGCGTCCTTCATCGGGTAGAGCACATTGTCCGTCCCCTCGGCCGCCTTCTTGAGTTCCGCCAGCGCCGCGTCCACCGCCTCCTGGTCGCGTTCGGCCCGGAGCTTCGCCAGACGGGCCGCCTGCTGGGCCTCGATCGCCGGGTCGACGCGGAGGGGTTCGTACGGCTCCTCCTCGTCCAGCCGGAAGCGGTTGACGCCGACGACGACGCGCTCGCCGCTGTCCGTCTCCTGCGCGACGCGGTAGGCGCTGCGTTCGATCTCGCCCTTCTGGAAACCGCGTTCGATGGCCTCGACCGCGCCGCCCATGTCCTCGACCTTGAGCATCAGTTCCAGGGCGGCCGCCTCCACGTCGTCGGTCATCCTCTCGACGACGTAGCTGCCGGCGAACGGGTCCACCGTGGCCGTCACGTCCGTCTCGTACGCCAGGACCTGCTGGGTGCGCAGCGCGAGGCGGGCCGACTTGTCGGTCGGCAGCGCGATCGCCTCGTCGAAGGAGTTGGTGTGCAGCGACTGCGTGCCGCCGAGGACGGCGCCCAGGCCCTGGACGGCGACCCGGACCAGGTTGACCTCGGGCTGCTGGGCGGTGAGCTGGACGCCTGCGGTCTGGGTGTGAAAGCGCAGCATCAGGGACTTGGGGTTCCTCGCGCCGAACTCCTCCTTCATCACCCGCGCCCAGATCCGGCGCGCGGCACGGAACTTGGCGACCTCCTCCAGGATCGTCGTACGGGCGACGAAGAAGAAGGAGAGCCGGGGCGCGAAGTCGTCCACGTCCATGCCAGCGGCGACGGCGGTACGGACGTACTCGATGCCGTCCGCGAGCGTGAACGCGATCTCCTGCGCGGGCGAGGCACCCGCCTCGGCCATGTGGTAGCCGGAGATCGAGATGGTGTTCCACCTGGGGATCTCGGCCCGGCAGTACTTGAAGATGTCGGCGATCAGCCGCAGCGACGGCTTCGGCGGGAAGATGTAGGTGCCCCGGGCGATGTACTCCTTGAGCACGTCGTTCTGGATGGTGCCCGTCAGCCGGGCGGCGGGCACGCCCTGCTCCTCGGCGACCAGTTGGTAGAGCAGCAGGAGGAGCGACGCGGGGGCGTTGATGGTCATCGAGGTGGAGACCTCGCCCAGCGGGATGCCGTCGAAGAGGACGCGCATGTCGTCGAGCGAGTCGATCGCGACCCCGACCTTGCCGACCTCGCCGGAGGCGATGGGGGCGTCCGAGTCATGCCCCATCTGGGTCGGCAGGTCGAACGCGACGGACAGGCCCGCCGTGCCGTTGGCGATCAGCTGCTTGTAGCGGGCGTTGGACTCCGTGGCGGTGCCGAAGCCCGCGTACTGCCGCATGGTCCACGGCCGGCCCGTGTACATGGTGGGGTAGACACCGCGTGTGAAGGGGTACGCCCCGGGCTCGCCCAGCTTCTCGTCGGCCCGCCAGCCGTCGAGGGACTCCGGCCCGTACACCGGCTCGATGGGCAGTCCCGACTCGGACTCACGCGTCATGTGCTGTGCCTCCCGCTCAAGCTACTTATCGGTAACAAATCTCGCGACGGACTCTAGCGGCGACGCCCCGGCCTGTCGGGGGCCCTCCGCTGGGACCTTGCTCACAGCGCGCGCCCACGCCCCGGGCGGGCCACTCCCATCATGCGCAGGATTCGGCAACCGGGCAGGACGGGAATCCGTCTCATGAGACATCCGCGCCACGCGGGCGGCGGCGGGACAGCCAGGGGGCCGATGATGAGACGCGTACGGGCGGGCAGCCGGACGGGTGGGGTGCGCGCGTCGGCCGCGGTGGCCGTGGGTGTGGTCGTACTGGCCGCCCTCACGGCGGGATGCAAGGACACGCCGGCCGGGTCCACCAGCTCCGCCACCCCGCCGGGAACGGCCGCGTCGTCCCCGGACGACGCCAAGCCGAGCGGCGGTCCGGCCGTCCCGTCGGCGACCGCGACGGCGTCGGCGACACCGGGCGCCCGCCCCCCGGCGCTGATGTCCGTCGGCGACCGGAGCAAGCGGGTACGGGAACTCCAGGCCCGGCTGCGGCAGATCGGCCACTTCGACCGCAGCCCCACCGGCTACTACGGCAACGTCACGGCCGCGGCGGTGCGTTCGTTCCAGGGCAAGCGGGACCTCCCCCGCACGGGCGGGACAGACACGGTGACGTGGCGGCGGCTGCTCGCGATGACGAGGAAGCCGACGGCGAAGGAACTGGACCCGCCGACCGGCAGGCCGGTCGCCCGCCCCGACGCGCGGTGCATGACGGGCCGGGTGCTGTGCATCAGCAAGAACAGCCGCACCCTGGCCTGGATGATCGACGGCCGGGTGGTCTCCGCGATGGACGTGCGGTTCGGCTCCCAGTACACACCCACCCGTGAGGGCACCTTCTCGGTGTACTGGAAGTCCCGCCACCACGTCTCGACGCTCTACGACACCCCCATGCCCTACGCGATGTTCTTCAGCGGCGGCCAGGCGGTGCACTACTCGCCGGATTTCGCGGCCCGCGGCTACAGCGGCGCGTCGCACGGATGCGTGAACGTACGGGACGAGGGGAAGATCGCCTCGCTGTTCGCCCAGGTGAAGAACGGCGACAAGGTCGTCGTCTACTGGTAGCCGGCGATCGGGGGCGCGGGCGGGACCGGGGGAACGTGTCCCGCCCGCGCCAGTGCGCCGAGCCGAAGGTACGGGGGGAACCCCGGCTCATTGCGCGGCCGATGACCAGTCGGCACTCACTACTGCGCCGTGGGGGCGAAGAACGTTACAGCCGACGCGTTCGCGCAGG
The DNA here is from genome assembly GCF_035946055.1 of Streptomyces sp. NBC_01341. NCBI lineage: Bacteria > Bacillati > Actinomycetota > Actinomycetes > Kitasatosporales > Streptomycetaceae > Streptomyces > Streptomyces sp. NBC_01341. The sequence goes on from NZ_CP108364.1 coordinate 2,955,335, forward strand.
TCAGAGACCTACCCGGAGGTAGGGTCAGCGGCGCACCGGCAGGGTGGACGGCGACTCCGGGGAGGCCGTGGGGCGCGTCCCTGTGCCGTCACCGGGTGCGTCCCGCGTGTGGAAGGTGACGGGAGGGAGGGAGCCCCCGGCGTCGCCGCCGTCGTCCTGGCCGCCGCCGGCCTTGCCGCCGCCTCCGCCGTTCCGGTCGTCCGCCGCGAGGACACGGTCGCAGAAGCGGTCCAGGTTGTCCTCACCGTCGGCCAGTTCGAGGAGTCTGCGCTCCTGGTCCTTGCTCAGGGCGTCGGCGCGGTACTCACGGCACGCTCGGACGGACTTCGCGAACACCCCGCCCGCAGAGCCCTCGGGCACCTCTCGCCCGTCCGTACCGCCCTGCGCACCGTCGTCGCCGGTCTCCCTGTCCCGGTTCCCGTCCTGAGGGGAGGGCGGCGAGCCGACGCCTCCCGTCACGCTCGGAGGCACACCGTCGGCCGGCTTCTCCTCCTCGGCGCCATCGGGCTCCTCCGAGGGCGGCGGAGTCCTGGGCGCCTCCGGTATCGCGGACGGCGGGGGCACGGAGCGTTCCGCCTCGGGCGCCTCTCCCCCCATCTCCTCCGGGGACGCGGCGGCGGAGACGGAAGCGGCCGGAACCGGTGCGCCGTGGCCGCCGAACGGCACGGGCAGCATGCCCGTGCCCCCGGCGACGGCCACCCCGCCGAGCGCGCACCCGGCAAGCGAGACGGCAAGGCCGAAGCGCACCGGGCGGGTCCAGCGCCGGCGCCGGGGTGACGCCTCAGGCGGAGCCCCTATCCGTACGGTGCTCAGGGCCACCCCGGTTCCGGCGGCCGTGGCGGGATGTGCGGCACCGGCCCGCCTCCCGCTGCCGGAGGCCTCACGGAAGGCCGCCATCGCCGCGGCCTCACCGGGGAGTTCGCCTCTGGCCGGGGCGGGGGTCCGCACCGCCCGGAGCGTAGCCTCCAGCCGCGGCAGCCCGGTCCTGCTGTGATCGTCGACGGACTCGACGGACGCACCGCGGAGCAGTTTCTCCGCAGTGTCCGCGTCAAGCCACTCGTGCTGCTCGTCGGCCATCACATGTCCCTCTGCGTCCACGGACGCGAATGCGTCACACCGGCGGGCGCCGCTCCGCCCTTGCGGGCGGGGCGCTGCGCGGGCACCGCGCCGAGTCCCGCCCCGGCCGCCGGGATCTCGTCCTCCTGGCCACCGTCGCCCCCCACCAGCTCGGCGAGCCTCTTCAGACCGCGGTGGGCCGCGGTGCGCACCGCGCCGGGACGCTTGCCGAGTGTCCTCGCCGCGCTCTTGGCGTCGAGGCCGATCACCACGCGCAGCACGACTGCCTCGGCCTGGTCCTGGGGCAGCTGCGCGATGAGGGACATGGCGCGCCCGGTGCCGAGGGACTCCAGCGCCTCCCCCGCCGTATCGGACTCGGCGGCCTCTCCGGCCAGTTCGCTCTCGTCGCCGCCGATCGCGGGGCGCCTTCCCCGCATCCGGACGTGGTCGAGCGAGCGGTTGCGCGCTATCCGGGCGGCCCAGCCGCGGAAACGGTCGGCGTCGCCGCTGAAACTGTCGAGGTCCCGCGCTATCTGCAGCCAGGACTCGGACGCCACGTCCTCGGCGTCCGGTTCACCGACCAGCGTCCGTATGTAGCCGAGCAGCCGCGGGTGCACGGCGCGGTACACAGTACGGAAGGCGTCCTCGTCCCCGTCCTGTGCCGCGAGCACCGCGGCGGTCAGCTCCGCGTCGTCCCCCAGCACTCCCTCAACCCGCCCCGCTGATCTCGATCGCAGCTGGTCACCACTGCCGCGCAGCCCTGCGCGAATCAGCACGCTACGTGCTCGGACGGTGCCCCGTCCATGACTTGTACAACCCGCAACTGTCTCCTGACGCACTGCGGTGTGACAGAAAACGCATGCATGGCGCTGAGATGAGTACGGGGCCGCACTGCGGCTCCGCGAAAGACGGCCGGGGCCTCTCCTGTGGGGGGTGGCGGCCCCGGTCGTCCTTCTGTCGTCCCGCCGTCCGGTCAGGGCATGTGCGGGAGCCCCTTCGACTCGGCGCGCTCCCTGTTCAGGGTCGCGCGCGGCCGCGGGCCCGCCTCGACATCACCGCGCGCAGGACGCGCCGCCCTTCGGCCGACAGGTCCAGCACCCGCCGCAGGCCCGCTCCTCCGCCGGCGGTACCGGAGTTCTCCGCGAGCACTTCCAGGATCTCGGTCTGGCGCAGCACCTCGCCGGTGACGAGCGGTCCGCCGCCGGCCGCCCCGCCCGTACGGCACAGCTCCAGCGCGTCGGCGTCCCCCGCCGGGAAGTCGAACTCCCGGTGGACCTCGAGCGCGAGGAGCGAGCACGCGTCCGCCCAGGACCTCAGCGGCCCGGCGGCGAACTCCCTCGGCGCGGCACCGAGCATCGCGCGCACCCGGGAGGCCGTGCCGCCGTCCGCAGCCGACGCGGCCCGCTCCATCGCCGCGTGCACGGCGTCGAGTCGCTCCGCCCATCCCTCGCCGGTGTCGCAGCTCACCCAGAGCGGGCGCAGCGGCTCGGGATCGCCCCCGGCGTCCGGCGGTGTGAGACAGCGGTCCAGACAGGCGAGCGCACTCGCTGCCAGGCTCCGCTCGTCGGCACGGGCGATCTGCTCCACCAGAGTCATCGACGACTCCCCCTCGTATCTCGGCCGCTGCGCGCTCAGTGACGAGGGCCGTGCTGCCTGTTACCGCATACAGCGTCGGATGGCCGAAAAGCGTCACTAGGACTACGGGAAGGAACAGGTCGAGGCTCAGCCATGGATGCTCTCGATGCCCAGACGGTCCAGGAATGCGAAGAAAAGTTCGTCGGCGGACCACTCCGGCTGCTCGATGCGCAGCAGTTCGAGGAGCGGGCCCTCCAGCACACCGCGTCCGGATTCAGCCGCCCAGCGCACCGCCCGTGCCGCCGCGTCCTCGGGCGGCAGGAAGAGATCCTCCAGCGTCGTGCCGTCCCGGACGAGATGCGCGGTCATGGGCGCGCGGCCGAGGCAGGCGTACCAGGACCCGCTGTGCGGACCCGCGGCCTCCACGGCCACGCAGACACTGTCCATCACGAAGCCGAGCAGCACGGGCGCCCGCGCGGCATCGGCGAGCGCGGCCATGGGGCCGAGCGGCGGATCGCCGGGGTGGCACCAGACCTGCCAGCCGTCGGCACGGTACTCACGCAGCGTCAGCAGATCACGCGCGTCCCTCAACGCGGGGTGGTCCGGGAGCGGTTCACCGCTGCGGCCCACCAGGTACACGCCCCAGAACCCCACGTCGCGCTCCCCCCGCGGTCCGGGCTGCCATTCTGCCCGCAGGACACGCGGCAGGAGCGCGAAACGCGTTGGCTCAGGGGTGCGGCACACCGCCGGGCGCCGGGGCGGACAGCGGGTACGTCCCCCGGGCGGCCCGCTCGCTCTGCATCCGGGTCAGCTTGCGTACGAAGGCGATCGCCATGACGGCCGCGGCGATGTCGAGCGCGTCGGCGGCCATGATCAGGGTCACGGCGTCCACCAGACCCGGGGAGGACTCCGTCGCGTCGTAGTTCCTGGACGCGATCTGGGCGAAGAACGTCGACACGAGGTACAGCGTCCACCAGGCATTGAGCGGCGCCTTCGACACCTTGCGCCAGGTGCCGTCCGTGATGCTCTGCGCGCTCGCGGTCCAGATACCCTCGGCCACCCGCCACGGCAGCCACATGTTGGCGACGGGGACGAACCAGGCCCCGATCGCCCAGCCCGGCCGCATGGGCTGCCGACTCGCGTCGAACACCTCGGCGTTGAGCCGCACCCGGCGGAACCAGATGACGAAGACGACGGCGGTGGCCAGAAAGGCGATCACCTGCAGCCCCGCGGCCATCCCGTACAGGGACTCGGCGCGGTCGGCGGAGCCCGCGTCGTACACCGCCCCGTCCCCGATGCTCGTGAACTCGCCCCGGAGGTTCAGCTCCGTCGTGAGGGCGAGGACATCGGTCGCGATGACCGCCCCGAGCAGGGCGACGGCCGCCTTGGCCAGGGCGACGGGCGAGCGGAGCCCGTGAGGTCCCGGCGCCGCCGGTGCGGGCAGGGGACCGGCCGTCGCGCAGACGGAGCACCGCCCTTCCACGGATGCCGCCGGTCTCGTACCGCAGTTCGTGCACAGCATGGAAGGACCCCCCAGGGTTCCGGTTCTCGGACGTCGGCCGCGCGTCCCTCCCCAGGGCGCGCGGCCAGCGGAACCTAACCCTTCTCCGCGGCGATGTCCACGGAGTCGGCGATCAGTTCGACGCGTCGACCTCGTCGGCCAGCGACTTGAAGTCGGCCCAGGTCAGCTCCGGCGTGCCCGGGTCCCACAGCTTCTGTGAGACGGCGTTGAGCGGCATCCGGATGCCGGCGGCGACCTGCGCCTGCGTCTGCGCGTTCGGGAAGTCGCCCCAGACCGCGAACCGGCCGCCCAGGATCTGCTTCGAGTAGCGCTCGGACACCGGCTCGGTCCCGCGGAGGACGAACGGGGTCCACTGCTCGTAGATCCGCTTGCCCGTCGGGTACGTGAAGTCGTTGGGCTCGCCGAGCACGTAGTAGAGGAACTCGTCGTTGAGGTTGACGACCTTGCGGCCCTCGGCCAGGTAGTCCTGGGGCGGCCGGGCGCCGATCTCCTTGCCCGTCCAGTACTCCACCTCGATGCCCTTGTCCGCGGTGACGCTCCCGCCGCTGAAGAAGCCGTCGTTCCATGCCTTGGGGATCTTCTGCGCCTTGCGGATGACGGCGGCGCGGTCGTTCAGCCAGCCCTCCGCCAGGTCCTGGACCGTGGCGTCGGCGCCGTACTTCTCCCGCGCGGCCGCGGCGAGCTGCGGGTAGGAGGCCTGCGGGCTGCTGACCGTGAGGGCCTGGTACTCGTCCGCCCCCACGTGGAACCAGTTGCCGGGGAAGAGCTCGGCGTACTCGGTCAGGAGATCGTCGACGATCTCCGCCGACTCGGGCCGGGAGATGTCGATGGCGCCCTGCCTGGCCACGCCCTGGGTGTCGCGGAGCTGGAGGTCGGGGTGGGCGCGCAGGACGGCGCCGAGGTGTCCGGGGGAGTCGATCTCCCCGACCACCGTGATGTGCAGGCTCTGTGCGAGTTTCACGATCCGGCGCACGTCGGCCTTGCTCAGGTGTTCGTCGGAGACGACCTCGGGGTGGGTGTCGGACTCGATCCGGAAGGCCTGGTCGTCGGAGAAGTGCAGGCCGAGCTGGTTGAGCTTGAGGTCGGCCATCTCGCGCAGCCGGTCCTCTATCCAGTCCACGGAGTAGTACTTGCGGGCTATGTCGAGGTTGAACCCGCGCTGGGGGCGGTCCGGGGTGTCCCGCACGACGCCCTCGGGCACGGTGTCGTCGGCGTTCAGCGCCTGCTTGAGGGTGCGGGTTCCGTAGAAGACACCCGCCTGCCCGGGACCGCTGATGGTGACCCGGCCACCCGCCGTCTTCAGGGTGTAGGACTCGGGGCTGCCCTTGTCGGCGGTGGAGAGCGCCAGTTCGACGTCACCCGCACGGGCGGACTTCTCACCCCGGTAGCTGATCTTGAGTTCCTTGGCGAGCAGCTTCGCCTCGTCCGCGAGTTCGGGGTCGGCCACGACGACCGAGCTGTTGCCGGCCGGTTTCCAGCCCGGCCCGCGCGCGGGGGTGTGCGCGCGCACCGCGGGTATCGTCCGCGGCGTCGTGGAGAGCGGATAGCTCCGGGACGGGGACGGCGAGGTACGGGCCGAGGCGGCGCCGCCGTTCTGCGTCCCCGTGCCGGGGCTGTCGGGCCAGACGACGACGGTGAGTGTGACGGCGGCGGCGACGGCGACGGCCGCGCCGGCCACCATGGTTCCGCGTGAGGGCGACATCGGTCAGAATCCTCCGGATCGGGGGAAAAACATTTCAAAGACGACGAGGAAGCCGGACAATTCCCCTGCTCAATTCGTCCATCAAGCGTTCCGAAACTCTCCCGTGCGGGTGAATTTCTTACATCCTTGGGTTGCTGGTCGCTCGGTCTCGCTAGCGTTGCGGCACATACATCCCAGTCCTCACTTCCGCCCCCTGAGCAACCTCGTCGCTCTCAGACCCGTCTGCAGGGTCACAGATGCCTTTCGTCCGAGGAGTCCCGCTGTCCAGGTCCAGCGAGTCCCACGCCGGCCTGCCGAAACAACCTCAGCAGGCAGGGCGGGCCGCCGTACCCGTCCAGGGTGGGGGCCCCGCTCCGGCCTTCAGTGAGGTACCGGCGGAGGCCCCTGTTCCGGAACCAGTCTCGGGGAGCGGTCGTAAGAATGCCCACTCGAGCGGAATCCGTCACTTCAACGCCTGGCCGCGCGAGCTCGCCGAGGCCGCCCTGCTGGAGTGCTGCGGCAGCCGCCGCTGGGCCCTTCGGATGGCCGCCCACCGGCCCTACCCCGACCTGGACACCCTGCTCGCCGCCTCCGACGAGGCGGGATACGACCTCGCGCCCTCCGACATCGCCGAGGCGCTCGCGACGGAGAACGCCCCCTGCCTGCACCACGCCGCGCCCCGTGCGGCCCACCTGGCGCTGCGCGCGGCGCACGCCGCCTACGAGAGCCGCTTCGGCCACGTCTTCGTGATCTGCCTCGACGGACTGCGGCCCTCCCAGCACGTCGACCAGGTGCTTGCGGCCATCCGGACCCGACTGGCCCACGAACCGGACGAGGAGCGGGCCCTGACCGCGGAGGAGATGCGACGACTCGCCCGGGGCCGCATCATCGAGCTGCTGACGGAGGCCGGGCGTCCGGCCGGCCCGGCCTCCCCGGTTGCGCACGACCCCCGGTAGCCCGTCCGTGCCTGTTTGATTGCCACTTTGATCACACCGACGGGCCCCGCCGCCATGGAACCGACAAAGCGTCGCTACGATGGCCGGGGCCGGTGGACCGTACCCGGCCGGGTCAGACCGACAGTCAAGCCGGCCGACCCCAATCCCCGCTCCCGGAGGGTTCTTCCGTGCCGGCTGGAACGCTGTACCGCGGCCGGGAAGGCATGTGGTCCTGGGTGGCTCATCGAGTCACCGGTGTCCTCATTTTCTTCTTCCTGTTCGTACACGTCCTGGACACCGCTCTCGTGCGTGTCTCCCCCGAGGCGTACGACGAGGTCGTGGCCACCTACAAGACCCCGCTCGTCGCGCTGCTCGAGTACGGCCTGGTGGCCGCCATCCTGTTCCACGCGCTGAACGGTCTCCGGATCGTCGCCGTGGACTTCTGGGCCAAGGGCCCGCGCTACCAGAAGCAGATGCTCTGGACCGTCCTCGGTATCTGGATCGTGCTGATGGTCGGGGCCCTGTACCCCGTCCTCGGCCACGCCGTACGTGAAGTCTTCGGGAGCTGAGGCCAATGTCCACCGAGACTCCTTCGTCGGCGATCGGCGACGTCGAGGCCGTAAGCCTGTTCGACGTCGACAACCCGGCCCCCGTGATCGAGCCCCCGCGCCAGCGCACGGGCAAGACACCCAAGGCCTCGCGCACCAACTTCGAGATGTACGCCTGGCTCTTCATGCGCCTGTCGGGCATCGTGCTGGTCGTCCTGGTCATCGGCCACCTGGTCATCCAGCTGGTGCTCGACGGCGGTGTGTCCAAGATCGGCTTCGCGTTCGTCGCGGGCCGCTGGGCCTCGCCGTTCTGGCAGCTCTGGGACCTGGGGATGCTGTGGCTCGCCATGCTCCACGGCGCCAACGGCCTCCGTACGGTCATCAACGACTACGCCGAACGGGACAACACCCGGTTCTGGCTGAAGATGCTCCTGTACACCGCCACGGTGTTCACCGTCCTGCTGGGCACGCTGGTGATCTTCACCTTCGACCCGAACATCCGCTAGGCGCCGGGACAGAGGGACCAGAGGAAACCATGCAGATCCACAAGTACGACACCGTCATCGTCGGCGCCGGCGGCGCCGGCATGCGCGCGGCCATCGAGTCGACCAAGCGCAGCCGCACCGCCGTGCTGACGAAGCTCTACCCCACCCGCTCCCACACGGGCGCCGCGCAGGGCGGCATGGCCGCCGCGCTGGCGAACGTGGAGGAGGACAACTGGGAGTGGCACACCTTCGACACGATCAAGGGCGGCGACTACCTGGTCGACCAGGACGCCGCCGAGATCCTCGCGAAGGAGGCCATCGACGCCGTCCTCGACCTGGAGAAGATGGGCCTGCCGTTCAACCGGACGCCCGAGGGCCGCATCGACCAGCGCCGCTTCGGCGGTCACACCCGTAGCCACGGCGAGGCCCCGGTCCGCCGGTCGTGCTACGCCTCGGACCGCACGGGTCACATGATCCTCCAGACGCTGTACCAGAACTGCGTCAAGGAGGGCGTGGAGTTCTTCAACGAGTTCTACGTCCTCGACCTCCTGCTCCAGGACGTGGACGGGGTCAAGAAGTCCGCGGGCGTCGTCGCCTACGAGCTGGCCACCGGCGAGATCCACGTCTTCCAGGCGAAGTCGATCATCTTCGCCTCCGGCGGCACCGGCAAGTTCTTCAAGGTGACCTCCAACGCCCACACCCTGACCGGTGACGGCCAGGCCGCCGCGTACCGCCGCGGTCTGCCGCTGGAGGACATGGAGTTCTTCCAGTTCCACCCCACGGGCATCTGGCGCATGGGCATCCTGCTGACGGAGGGCGCCCGTGGTGAGGGCGGCATCCTCCGCAACAAGGACGGCGAGCGCTTCATGGAGAAGTACGCGCCCGTCATGAAGGACCTCGCGTCCCGCGACGTCGTGTCCCGCTCCATCTACACGGAGATCCGTGAGGGCCGCGGCTGCGGTCCCGAGGGCGACCACGTCTACCTCGACCTCACGCACCTCCCGCCGGAGCAGCTGGACGCGAAGCTCCCGGACATCACGGAGTTCGCGCGTACCTACCTCGGCATCGAGCCCTACACGGACCCGATCCCGATCCAGCCGACCGCGCACTACGCCATGGGCGGCATCCCGACCAACGTCGAGGGCGAGGTGCTGGCCGACAACACCACCGTCGTCCCGGGCCTGTACGCCGCCGGCGAGGTCGCCTGTGTCTCCGTGCACGGCGCCAACCGCCTCGGCACCAACTCGCTGCTCGACATCAACGTCTTCGGACGCCGGTCGGGCATCGCGGCCGCCGAGTACTCCGCGAAGAACGACTTCGTCGCGCTTCCCGAGAACCCGGCGAAGCTGGTGGAGGAGCAGGTCGAGCGGCTGCGCAACTCGACGGGCACCGAGCGCGTCGCCGCGCTCCGCACGGAGCTGCAGGAGTGCATGGACGCCAACGTGATGGTGTTCCGCACCGAGCAGACCATCAAGACCGCGGTCGACAAGATCGCGGAACTGCGGGCGCGGTACCTCAACGTGTCCATCCAGGACAAGGGCAAGCGGTTCAACACGGACCTGCTGGAGGCCATCGAGCTGGGCAACCTGCTCGACCTGGCCGAGGTCATGGCCGCCTCCGCCCTGGCCCGCAAGGAATCCCGCGGTGGTCACTACCGCGAGGACTACCCGAACCGCGACGACGTCAACTTCATGCGCCACACCATGGCGTACCGCGAGGTCGCGGACGACGGCACCGAGTCGATCCGGCTCGATTACAAGCCGGTCGTCACGACCCGCTACCAGCCGATGGAGCGTAAGTACTGATGGCTACACCGACCCTGGAGAAGACCGACAAGGCCGAGGCCGGCTTCGGCGACTCTCCCTACATCACGGCCACGTTCCGGATCCGCCGCTTCAACCCGGAGGTCTCCGACGAGGTCCAGTGGCAGGACTTCCAGATCTCGATCGACCCGAAGGAGCGTGTCCTCGACGCCCTTCACAAGATCAAGTGGGAGCTGGACGGCACTCTGACCTTCCGCCGTTCCTGCGCGCACGGCATCTGCGGGTCCGACGCGATGCGGATCAACGGCAAGAACAGGCTCGCCTGCAAGACGCTGATCAAGGACATCAACCCGGACAAGCCGATCACGGTCGAGGCCATAAAGGGCCTCACGGTCCTCAAGGACCTCGTGGTCGACATGGACCCCTTCTTCCAGGCGTACCGCGACGTCATGCCCTTCCTCATCACCAAGGGCAACGAGCCGACGCGCGAGCGCCTGCAGTCCGCCGAGGACCGTGAGCGGTTCGACGACACCACCAAGTGCATCCTGTGCGCCGCGTGCACGTCCTCGTGCCCGGTGTTCTGGAACGACGGCCAGTACTTCGGCCCGGCGGCCATCGTCAACGCGCACCGCTTCATCTTCGACTCGCGTGACGAGGGCGGCGAGCAGCGGCTCGAGATCCTCAACGACCGTGACGGTGTGTGGCGTTGCCGCACGACGTTCAACTGCACGGACGCCTGCCCGCGTGGCATCGAGGTCACCAAGGCGATCCAGGAAGTGAAGCGCGCCCTGATCACGCGTCGCTTCTGACCCACGCGTCACCTTCACAGGCCCCGTTCCCCGCACCGACCGTGCGGGGAACGGGGCCTCTTGGTGCGTCGGGGCGGGCCGGGGCGGTACGGTCGTGCGGAGCCTGACCGGCTCGCCTCTCCCGGCGCAGCACAGCGCGGGAGCAGATGCCTTGACGATGAACGGGGAACGCTGTGAGCGATCCGAATCCGTACGCGGACGACTCATACAAGTGGGGCCCGCCGCAGCCGCCGGGCAATCCGCCCACGATGCCGGACGGACAGGGTTACGGCTACCCGGCGCCGGGCGCCGCCCCCGCGTACGGCTACCCGCAGCCCCTGCCCGACTCCGCGGCGCAGCCCGGCCCCGGATACGGCTATCCCGGACCGGGGCAGCCGACGCAGCCGGGCTTCAACCTGCCGGTGCAGCACGGGGGGACCGGCGGGGTGCCCATGCTCTCGTTCGGTGACATCACGGTGATGAACGACGGGATCGTGACGCCGTCCGGCACCATGCCGCTGAAGGGCGCGGTGTGGACGGCGACGGACATGTCGCGCACGGAGGAGAAGATCCCCACCGTCGGTATCGTGCTGGCGATCGTCTTCGCGCTGTTCTGCCTGATCGGCCTGCTGTTCCTCCTGATGAAGGAGAAGCGCACGACCGGTTTCATCCAGGTCACCGTCACCAGCGCCGGCCGCCACCACTCGACGATGATCCCGGCGACGGGGCCCGAGACCTTCCAGATGGTCATGTCTCAGGTCAACACCGCGCGTTCGATGAGCGCCTGAGTTCCGGGGCGGCCCGGCACCGGGCCGCCGACCGGGTCGCGCGGCCGGCGTCGCGGCCACTGACCGCACCTGGTTCACGCCGGGGACCGCACCACCGGTCTCCGGTTTTCCTGTTTCCGGGCTCTTCCCACGCGCACCGCCCTGCCGCCCGTGGTGCGGACGGCACACCCTGACGGCCGGTCATCTCGCGCCGCGCACCTCCCTGTACGGCGGTCCGGCCACCCTTACGCACGCGACTTGAACACGTTCAACAATGGGCCTACAGTCAGTGCGTCATCATTTTGAACGCGTTCAAGGGAGGGTGGGGCATGGACCTCACTGTGCTCGCGTACGTCATCTACCTGCTTGTCAGCGTGGCGCTCACCGTCTGGGTCGCCCGCACGCTGAGCCGCAACGGCAAGATCTTCCTCGCCGACGTGCTCCGGGGCGACGAGAAGCTCGCCGACGCGGTGAACCACCTGCTGGTGGTCGGCTTCTACCTGCTGAACCTGGGCTTCGTGACCCTCTACCTGAAGAACGCCGGCGGGGTCGCCGACGCCAGGCAGCTCTTCGAGGCACTGTCGGTGAAGACCGGCACCGTCCTGCTCGTGCTGGGCGCGATGCACCTGGGCAACGTCTACGCCCTCAACAGGATCCGCCGCCGGCACCTGATGGAACGCGAGCAGACACCGCCGGTGCCGCCGCAGGGCTGGGCCGGCCCCGGCAATCAGGGCCCCTGGGCCGCACCCGCCGCCGGGAAGTGAGCGACATGGCCCGTACGCGCTCCGCGGAGCCGCCGGTCGGCCGCCTCACGGTCCTCTACGACGACCGGTGCCCCCTCTGCGTCCATCTGCGGCAGTGGCTCGGCCGACAGCGTCAGCTCGTGCCCCTCGACCTCGTCCCGGCCGGATCCCAGGAGGCGCGTCAGCGCTTCCCCGGACTCGACCGCGGGGGGACGCTCGACGAGATCACCGTCGTCGGTGACGGGGGGCAGGTCTACCGGGGGACCTCCGCCTGGATCGTCTGCCTCTGGGCCCTCGCCGAGCACCGCCCCAAGGCCCACTGGCTCACCACCCCGGCGGGACGGCCCTTCGCGAGGGCGACCGTACTCGCCGCGGCGACGTTCCGGTCCGTCACCACGGAGCGGTGCGGCTCGGCCGGGGCTGCCTGCCGCCCGCCGGATCCAGCGGGCGGATCTCCCGGATAGCCTTGGACCCGTGGTGAAGGAAGAGGAGAACGTGGCTGACGCGAACACGGCGAAGCCGGCCGGGGCCGGCAGGGTCTCCAAGGCGTCCAACGCCTCCAAGAGCGAGCAGACCCGCACACTGATCCTGGAGACCGCGCTCCGGCTCTTCGAGGAGCGCGGGTACGACAGGACCACGATGCGGGCCATCGCCCAGGAGGCGGGCGTCTCCGTGGGGAACGCCTACTACTACTTCTCCTCGAAGGAACACCTGGTCCAGGGCTTCTACGACCGGATCGCCGCCGAACACGCGACCGCCGTCCAGCCGGTCCTGCAGGGAGACGCCGATCTCGCCGTCCGCATCCGGGGTGTGCTGCTGGGCTGGCTGGACGTGGCCCAGCAGTACCACCGGTTCGCGGCCCAGTTCTTCAAGAACGCCGCCGACCCCGAGAGCCCGCTCTCACCGTTCTCGGAGGACTCCGTCGCCGCCCGCGAGGCCGCGATCTCGATCCACCGGCGCTGCCTGGCCGGCTCGGACATCAAGCGCGACCCCGAGCTGGACCAGCTGCTGCCGCAGCTGATGTGGCTGATGCAGATGGGACTGGTGCTGTTCTGGGTCTACGACCGGACCGAGAACACCGAGCGCAGCCGCCGGCTGGTGGAGCGCACCGCACCGCTCGCCGCACGGGCGATCGCACTCTCCCGGTTCCGGGTGCTGCGACCGCTCGTGCGGCAGGTTCACGACGTGCTGGTGGAGTTCATGCCCGGGGCCCGGGACGTCAGATCCAGCTGAGTTCCCAGAGCCGCCAGATCCCGGTGCCGTCCGAGAGGTACTGGGAGCCGGACACCTCCGGGGTGGCGACGACGTAGTCCTTCTTCTGCCACAGCGGGATCAGCGGCACGTCCTCGCCGACCAGCTGCTGAAGTTCCTTGAAGTCGGACGACGTGCGACTGCGGTCGCTGTACTGCTGCGTGGACGTGATCAGCCGGTCCATCTTCTCGCTGACGTAGCCGTTGTGGAGGCTGCTGTCGCGGCCGACGAGCGGCTGGCTGAAGGTGTCGGAGTCGGGGAAGTCGGGGAGCCAGCCGACGGTGTAGGCGTCGTAGTCGCCCGCCGCGTAGCCCTTCTGGAAGGCCTGCCACTCCACGGCCTTCTCGGTGACCTTGAACAGCCCGTCCTTCTCCATCTGGCGGACCAGCTCGGCGCTCTCCGCCTTGTTCGCGTCGTCGTCGCGGTGGGCGAAGACGAGGGGCAGCGGGATCTTCACACCCGCCTCCCGCATGAGCGCCCTGGCGCGCTTCGCGTCGGGCTGCGGGTAGGCGTCGAAGAAGGGCGTGCTGTGCCCGATGTAGCCCTGGGGGATCAGCGAGTAGAGCGGCTCGACGGTGCTGTGGTAGACGTCGCCGACCAGCGGACCGCGGTCGATGATCCACGCGAGGGCCTGACGGACCCGCTTGTCCGCGAGCGGCGAGTCGGCGCGGACGTTGAAGACCAGGTTGCGGATCTCGGCACTGTCCGCCTCGGTGACGCGCTGTTCGGTGGCACCGGGGTCGAGCTGGGCGAGCTTGTCGGCGGGCAGCTGGCGGTGCGTCACATCGACCTCGCCGGCCTGCCAGGCGGCCTGGAGCTGGTCGGATCCCCCGAAGTAACGGATGTCGACCGCCACGCCGGTCCTCTTCAGCGCGCCCCTGTAGGCGGGGTTGGGCTGCAGCTCGGCCTGCACCCCGGGCTCGTACGCCTTCAGGATGTACGGCCCCGAGCCGTCGACCTGGTTCCCTGTGCGGAGCTTGTCCTTCGGGTAGGTGCTGGGGTCCACGATCGACCCGGCACCCGTCGCGAGCTTCTGCGGGAAGGTCGCGTCCCGGGCCGAGAGGTTGAACGTGACGGTGCGCCCCTCGGTCACGACCGAGGCGAGATTGGGAAAGAGCACCGAAGGACCCACGTCCGCCTTGATCTTGAGCATGCGGTCGAAGGAGTACTTCACGTCCGCGACGGTGATCTTGCGGCCGCTGGAGAACGTCAGGTCGTCCCGCAGCGTGCACTGGTAGGTCTGGAGTTTCTGGCCGACGAACCCGCAGCTCTCGGCCGCGTCCGGCTCCGGCACGATGGCCCCGGACCTGAAGGTCAGCAGCGACTGGTACAGGTTGCTGTAGATGGCCCAGGAACCGGCGTCGTAGGCGCCGGCCGGGTCGAGCGAGGTCACCTCGTCGGACGTGCCGACCTTGATGGGGTCCTCGTCCACCTCGTCCGAGGGGAGCAGCTGCCAGCCGCCGAATCCGACGATGGCCAGTACCGCGATTATCGCGAGAATCCGTATTCGGATCGACCGCATGTGCCGTGCTCTCCCTTACCAGCCCCGCGTCGGCTCATGTGCGGAAATCACGCACATCGCCGCATCTTTCCACTCACCCAATCACACGATATTCACATCTGGAAGTCCGAGAGCGATGCCGACCGTGACTTGTTCGCCAAAAGTGCCGTTCCGAGATCAAATTGAGTTGCACACAGCCTTCTCACAGCGATTTCGTCGCTGAATGTGAAGCCGGTGTGTGGTTTCCGTGTCCGGGTGACTCAGGCCTGGCGGGAGGCGAGTTCCACCACGGTGATGTCGGACGGCGCGCCGACGCGCACCGGCGGGCCCCAGGCGCCCGCACCCCGGGAGACGTACAACTGCGTGTCGCCGTAGCGTTCGAGGCCCGCGACCGTGGGGTTCGCGAGCTCGGCCACCAGGTTGCCGGGCCAGAGCTGGCCCCCGTGGGTGTGGCCGGAGAGCTGCAGTCCCACTCCGTACTCGACGGCGTCGTCGATGACGACGGGCTGGTGCGCGAGGAGGACGGAGGCGCGGCCGCGGTCCCGGTCGCCGAGGGCGCGGGCGAAGTCCGGTCCCTGCCCCTCGCTTTCACCGGCGATGTCGTTGACCCCCGCGAGATCGAAGCCGCCGATCTCGACGCGGGCGTTCTCCAGCGGGTGCAGGCCCAGTTCGCGGACGTGATCGACCCACTGGGCCGCGCCGGAGAAGTACTCGTGGTTGCCGGTCACGAAGTAGCTGCCGTGACGGGCCTCCAGATCGGCGAGCGGTTCGGCGGCGGAGCCGAGGTCCGCGACCGAGCCGTCGACGAGGTCCCCGACGACCGCGACGAGATCGGAACCGGTGGCGTTGATCGTGTCGACGATGCGCCGGGTGTGCGCACGGCCCAGGACCGGGCCGAGGTGGATGTCACTGACCACGGCGATCCTGAAGCCGTGTGCGGAGCGCGGGAGCCCGGCCAGCGGCACGGTGACCCGCTTGACCCGGGGGCCGCGCAGGACACCGTACGTGCCGTATCCGACCGTGCCCAGGCCGGCGAGGGCAGCGGCCCCGCCGACGGCTCGGGCGACGAACAGCCGGCGGGAGGGGTCTGCGGCCTTCGGGGTGTCGCCGGCCTCCGGGGAGCCCGGGACGGGGGCGACGTCCCTCGCGGCCTCATGGGCGGTGGCCTTTGGCGCGGGCGGCGTTCCGGGCCCGTCGGCGGGGGTCGTGAGGGTGCCGTTCACCGGACGCGTGACGGAGACCGCCTCGGCGACCCGCCCCGGCGTACCGGCGCTGCCCGGAACCGGTTCGGCGGTCCCCGTCCGGTGCGCGAGGACACGGCGCAGGACGGGGCGTACGGCTTCTCCGGCCAGCAGGGCGAGCGTCAGGTAGAGCAGGGCGGCCAGCCACAGGTAACCCGGCCAGGCCAGCACCTGCTGAACGGCGAAGGGGAACCCGGTCCGGCCCGAGACGAGGGCGCCCACGGACAGCAGCGGCAGCACGAACGCCGCGGCGGTGCCTGCGCGGCGCGCGGGACCGCCCGGTTCCGTCGTGTCACCGATCAGCCGTCGCCACACGTAGCGGTGCACCAGGACGAGCAGGGCGAGGACCGCCACCGCCACGAGCACGAAGACCACAACCACGAACGCTCCCCCGCTGAAATCCCGTCCTGGCACCGGTGGGCGCCCGGCCCGTCATCTGCTGTCGCGACGCAAAGCCCTGACACCACGGAACCCGATGACTCCGACGGCCGTCCCCAGAAGAAACGAGGCGATGGCGAGCAGGAGATGGACCCAGAAGTAGGCGGTCGGTCCACCCGCGTCGTCGAACGCGAGCCCGCTGCCGTCCTTCCACAGGTTCTTTGCAAAGGTGATCCAGATGAACCAGCTCCACACCCCGAACACGAGCAGGAACCAGGACACGGGGCGGCTGAGCTTCATACGATCAGTATCTCCGCAGCGCTCCAGGCCGGTCGCCCGGGGTGGGCTGTCCCGGCGGAATGCACGGCGGGTCAGGGCATCCGGGTCCCGATCCTCAGCAACGCCATGTACGTTTCCGACCGTGCCTGCTCTGAAAAAGACCGTAATGACGGTCCTCTCTGCCGCGTTGCTGTCCGTATGTGTCGCCGGTCCCGCAGGGGCGGCCGACAAGGACAAGACCGACGACAAACAGCCGAAGCCGACCGGTCCCATGTCGACCGTGGGCGGCAAGCGGCTGGGCGAGGCGGGCACCCAGGTCCAGCTGGGCCCCGGCGCCCCGGTCCTGCCGAAGAAGCTCACCGGGCGGTCGTGGATCGTCGCGAACGCGGAGAACGGGGAAGTGCTCGCCGCGCACAACGCCCACTGGCGGCTGCCGCCCGCCTCGACGCTGAAGATGCTCTTCGCCGACACGGTCCTGCCCGCCCTGCAGCCGAAGTCCCTGACCCACATGGTGACCGCGGACGAACTGGCCGGGGTCGGCGAGGGCAGCAGCCTGGTGGGCGTGAAGGAGGACCAGGCCTACACGGTGCACGACCTGTGGCTCGGCGTGTTCCTGCGTTCGGGCAACGACGCGGTGCACGTGCTGTCCGAGATGTACGGCGGCGTGCCCGCCACGGTCTCCGCGATGCAGCGGCACGCCGAGGAACTGCAGGCCCTCGACACCCGGGTCGTCTCCCCCGACGGCTACGACTCCCCGAACCAGGTCTCCAGCGCGTACGACCTGACGCTGTTCGCCCGCAGCGGCATGCAGAAGGCGGACTTCCGCGAGTACGCCGCGACGGCGACTGCGGACTTCCCGGGTGCCCGGAAGAAGGGCAAGAAGCGCGAGACCTTCGAGATTCAGAACACCAACCGGCTGATCACGGGTGACATCGGCGTGGAGCCGTACAAGGGGATCGCCGGGGTCAAGAACGGCTACACCACCCACGCGGGCAACACCTTCACCGGCATCGCCGAACGCGACGGCAAGGTCCTGCTCGTCACCGTCATGAACCCGTCGGCGGACGAGAGCCACGCCGTCTACAAGGAGGCCGCGCACCTGCTCGACTGGGGCTTCGCGGCGGACGGCAAGGTGACCCCGGTCGGCGAGCTCGTCCCCCCGAAGTCCGCCGTGACCGGGCCCGCGAAGGACTCCGCGCCTGCGGCCGGCGCCGGCAAGGCGGAGAAGAAGCACGCGGCCTCCACGGCCGCCGCCGCATCCGGCTCCAGCGGGGTCTGGACGGCCCTGTCGATCGTCGGCGGGCTGCTGGTGGTCCTGGCGGCCGGAGTGTTCCTCGTCAACCGGCGCTGGCCCCTGCCGGACCTGGTGCGCCGTCTTCCCCGTCGCTGACCTCCTCGGGAGCCGGTTCGTCACCGCCCTTGCCCGGCGTCGCCGTCCAGGCGGCGCAGACGAGCAGCAACTTGGCGCTGAAGTTGATCCACAGAAGCAGCGCGATGGGCACGCCGAAGGCGCCGTACATGCTCTTCGACGCCACGTCCCGGATGTAGCTGCCCAGCAGCAGCTTGAGGAGTTCGAAGCCGACGGCGCCGACCAGGCCGGCGACGATCAGCCGGCGTCGCGGGGGCTCGACGCCCGGCAGCAGGGTCAGCAGGTAGAGGAGCAGCAGGAAGTCGGCGCAGACCGCCACGGCCACGGCGGCCACCTGGAGCAGGATCCCGCCCGCACCGTTCTCCGGGATGCCCAGCCGGTCGGCCGTCCAGCCGATGGCGGTCGAGGCGACGGTGGACACGGCGAGGGTCGCGAGCGCCGCGCCGCCGAGGCCGAGCAGCAGTCCGGCGTCCTTGAGCTTGCGGACGACCGGATTGCCCTCGTCGACGTCGTCCTTCTCCCACACCGCGCGCAGGCAGTCGCGCATCGAGCCGATCCAGCCGATGCCGGTGAAGAGCAGCAGCAGACCGGCGACCACGCCGATGGTGCCCGCGTGGGCCACGAGGTTCTCGATGCCGAGCTGGTCGGAGATACCCGGTACCTGCTGGGCGAGCTTGTCCTCGATCCTGTCCAGCTGCTCGGTCGACAGCAGAGCGGCCCCGACCGCGGCGCCGACCGCGATCAGCGGGAAGAGCGCGAGGAAGCTGAGGAAGGTGATCGCCGCCGCGAGCCTGGCCCAGTGCACCCGTTCCAGCGTCTCGTAGGAGCGCCAGGCGTGCGTCTCCATGAGCCGTGCGACGAGCGGCCCGACGACGGGGAGTCTTTTCAGCCAGTCCATGACCTACGCGTACCCCTCCGGGGCCGGAAAACCGGCGTCGGAGGGCCCGCGCATCGCCAATCACCCATTTCGGTGAGTGCTGTAACAAATCCCTCAAAAGGGTTTTCTCTGGCGATACCGTCACGTTCATGTCTGTCGACACGGTGTCCTTGACCGGCTGGGGCCGCACCGCCCCGACGACCGCTGTGCGGTTCCGCCCCCGCACGTACGAAGAAGCCGTGGTCGCCGTCCGGGGCCGTGGCCCCCGGGGGGTCGTCGCCCGGGGACTCGGCCGGGCGCACGGCGACGCGGCGCAGAACGCCGGCGGCTCGGTCGTCGACATGACCGCTCTGGACCGGATCCGCTCGGTCGATCCGGCGACGGGCGCGGTCGTCTGCGACGCCGGGGTGAGCCTGCACCGCCTGATCGAGACCGTGCTCCCGCTCGGCTGGTTCCTCCCGGTCACCCCCGCGACCCGCCGGATCACGGTCGGCGGAGCCATCGGCTCGGACGTCCACGGCAGGAACCACCGGACGGCGGGTTCCTTCTCCCGGCACGTGCGGGCACTGGAGCTGCTCACCGCTGACGGTGACGTGCGCACGGTGCTCCCGGGCACCGATCTGTTCGACGCCACGGCGGGTGGCCTCGGCCTGACCGGGGTGATCCTTTCCGCCACGCTGGCCCTGCGCCCCGTCAGCACGTCGCTGATGACGGTCGACACGGTGAGGACGGCGGACCTGGACGAGGCGATGGCCCGGCTGGCCACTTCGGGCGACGCCGCGCCGTATGCGACGGCCCGGATCGACCTCCTGGCGCGTGGCAGGGCGACGGGACGGGCCGTCGTCACACGCGGGGAGCACGCGCCCCTCGACGCACTACCGGCGCGCGCCCGGCGCACACCGCTCGATCTCCGCACCGGGAGACGTCCCGCGGCGCACGCCCTCATCCCGGAGGGACTGTTCGGGCGGACCGCCGACACCCTCCTGAACGAGCTGCGCCACCGCGGCACCCTCCCCTCCCGGACCGGGGAACTGCGGAGCGTCTCCGCCTTCCTCCACCCCCTGGACGCCGTACCCGACTGGCGCCGCGTCCGCGGCACGGGCGGCTTCGTCCAGTACCAGTTCGCCGTGGGGTACGGACACGAGGAGACCCTGCACCGCATCGTCCGACGGCTCGTCCTGCGCCGGTGCCCGGCCTTCCACGGCATGCTCGAACGCTTCGGCGACGGCGGTCCCGGCTGGCTCTCCTTCCCCGCTCCCGGCTGGACGCTCTCCTTCGGGCTGCCCGCCGCTATGCCGGGCCTCGCCCGGCTGCTGGACGATCTGGACGACGAGGTCGCGGCGGCGGGCGGGCGTGTCTTCCTGGCCAAGGACGCGCGGCTGAGGCCGGAGCTGACCGAGGCGATGTACCCGCGGCTGCCCGAGTTCCGGGCCCTGCGCCGGGAACTGGACCCTTCCGGCGCCTTCACCTCCGACCTGTCCCGCCGGCTCGCGCTCTGAGCGGTCCGGTGGGCCGGCTCCCCCCACCGGGGTCCTGTCCGGGTCTCCCGTCCGCCGGCGCTCCCTCGTCACCCGTCATCCCGCTAGGAGTTTCGCTTTGAAGGACGCCTTCGGTGCCCCGCAGTCCCTGCTCGTACTCGGCGGCACCTCGGAGATCGGTCTGGCCACCGCGCGGCGGCTGATCGCCAGCCGCACCCGGACCGTGCGGCTGGCCGGACGGCCCTCCCCCGCCCTGGAGCGGGCCGCCGCCGACCTGCGCGAGCTGGGGGCCGACGTCCGTACCGTCGGCTTCGACGCGCTCGACTCCGCCTCCCACGAGGAGGTGCTCGGAAAGCTCTTCACCGAGGGTGACATCGACATGGTGCTGATGGCTTTCGGCGTCCTGGGCGACCAGGCACGCGACGAGGAGGAACCGCTCTCGGCGGTCCGGGTGGCACAGACCAACTACACGGGGGCGGTTTCCGCCGGCCTGGTGTGCGCGGGCGCACTGCAGGCGCAGGGGCACGGCTCGCTGGTGGTGCTCTCGTCGGTGGCCGGCGAACGCGCACGGCGCGCGGACTTCATCTACGGCTCCAGCAAGGCGGGCCTGGACGCCTTCGCCCAGGGCCTCGGCGACGCGCTCCACGGGACCGGGGTGCACGTGATGGTCGTACGTCCCGGATTCGTGCGGTCCCGCATGACGGCGGGGCGCGAGGAAGCACCGCTCGCCACCACCCCCGGCGCGGTCGCGGACGCGATCGTGACGGGCCTGAGGCGGCGTTCGGAGACGGTGTGGGTGCCCGGAGCGCTGCGGGTGGTGATGTCGGCCCTGCGGCACGTCCCCCGCCCCCTGTTCCGGCGGCTGCCGGTCCGCTAGAGGCCGCCGGAGGGGGACGCCCGACGTTCCGGACCGGCGCGTGTCACGGCCCTCGGCGCGGGCGGCCTGGCCCCTCGGTCAGGGACGGAAGGACGGCTGGTCCACCGCGCTGCCGCCCTGGGCGGGTACGGCGGGCGCGCCGCCGCCCGCTCCGAACGGGAACTCGTTGATCTTGCGCCACACACCGTCGGTGCCCTGTTCGTACAGCGCGAAGGAACCGCAGGTCCAGGCCGCCTCGTACGAGGACAGCTCCTCGTACGCGCGGTCCATCGCCTCCTCCGCGATACCGTGCGCCACGGTCACGTGCGGGTGATAGGGGAACTGCAGATCCCGTACGAGCGGTCCGGACGCCTCCCGGACCCGCTTCTGGAGCCAGGAGCAGGCGGAAGCGCCCTCGACGACCTGGACATAGACGACCGGCGAGAGTGGCCGGAAGGTGCCCGTGCCCGACAGCCGCATCGGGAAGGGGCGGCCGGCCGTGGCGATCTGGGAGAGATGGGTCTCGATCGCCGGAAGGTCGGCCGCCTCGGCCTCGGTCGGCGGAACAAGGGTGATGTGGGTGGGAATGCCGTAGGCGGCAGGGTCCCCGAAGCTCGCGCGCCGCTCCTGGAGCAGGCTGCCGTAAGGCTCCGGGACCGCGATCGAAACGCCAAGCGTTACGGTCCCCACATCGTTCTCCTCATGCGTTGATGGTGTGTTCTCGGTCATGCCTCGGTCGTGCCGACGTCAGTGTGGCCCCTGGGGCCGCCCTCTCGCCAGGGTCCTTGGACTCAGTGCTTGGCGGGCAGAAGACCCATCCGGTCGTAGGTCTGGGCGAGCGTCTCGGCGGCGACGGCCCGTGCCTTCTCCGCTCCCTTGGCCAGGAGCGAGTCCAGCGTCTCCGGGTCGTCCAGATATTCCTGGGTCCGGGTCCGGAACGGGGTGACGAACTCCACCATGACCTCGGCGAGGTCGGTCTTGAGCGCGCCGTAGCCCTTGCCCTCGTACTTCGCTTCCAGATCGGCGATCGCCGTGCCGGTGAGCGTGGAGTAGATGCCGAGGAGGTTGCTGACGCCCGGCTTCTTCTCCGCGTCGAAGCGGATCACGGTGTCCGTGTCGGTCACCGCGCTCTTCACCTTCTTGGCTGTGACCTTCGGGTCGTCCAGGAGATTGATCAGACCCTTGGGCGTGGAGGCCGACTTGCTCATCTTGACCGCCGGGTCCTGCAGGTCGAAGATCTTCGCCGTCTCCTTGAGGATGTACGGCGCCGGGATGGTGAACGTCTCGCCGTATCGGCCGTTGAAACGCTCCGCCAGGTCGCGCGTGAGCTCGATGTGCTGACGCTGGTCCTCGCCCACCGGGACCTGGTTCGCCTGGTAGAGCAGGATGTCCGCGACCTGGAGCACCGGGTAGGTGAAGAGGCCCACGGTCGCCCGGTCCGCCCCCTGCTTGGCGGACTTGTCCTTGAACTGCGTCATGCGGGACGCCTCGCCGAAGCCGGTGAGGCAGTTCATGATCCAGCCGAGCTGGGCGTGTTCGGGCACATGGCTCTGGACGAACAGGGTGCAGCGCTCGGGGTCGAGCCCGGCCGCCAGCAACTGGGCGGCGGCGAGCCGGGTGTTCGCGCGGAGTTCACGGGGGTCCTGCGGGACGGTGATCGCGTGCAGGTCCACCACCATGTAAAAGGCGTCGTGGGACTCCTGCAGCGCTACCCACTGGCGGACCGCACCGAGGTAGTTGCCGAGGTGGAACGAGCCTGCGGTGGGCTGGATTCCGGAGAGCACGCGGGGTCGATCAGAGGCCATGCCTTCATTGTCTCAGGTGTGGCACCAATCTCCGGCAGCCGGTGCGGGAAAGATGTCAGCCCGCGGGGAGGGCTGCGCAGCCCGGCTTGGAGGGGGGCCGCGCCATCGATGACGGGGGCGACGGCGGTGCCGTCGGGCGCGCCGCGGTCGCCTCCGGGGCCGGTGCGGATGCCGAGGACGTGGTGCGGGTGTCGAGGGCGTGGTGCGGGTGCCGAGGGCGTGGTGCGGGTGCCGAGGGCGTGGTGCGGTCCGCCTTCTTCAAGACCTGTCAGGCCCTGGGCCGGTTCCGGGACAAGGCGTCCTTCCGCCCGTGGCTGCTGCGCATCGTGATGAATGAGACGAGAAACACGCTGCGCTCGGCGGACAGGGCGCGGACGGTGACCGGACGGCTCCGCCGTGTCGGGGCCCACCGCGCACCGGCACCGCTCGCGAGGCGCGCCGCAGAGTGAATGTTTCCCCGTCTCCGATCCGACCGACGATACAAAGTGGGCACCACCCCCGCCCACGCCGCACGACGAACGGAGATCCCGTGTCGATCACGGAAACCGCCATCGCCTCCGCCGAGGCGCACAGCGCGCACAACTACCACCCGTTGCCCGTCGTCGTCGCTTCGGCGGACGGCGCCTGGATGACCGATGTGGAGGGGCGCCGCTATCTCGACATGCTGGCGGGCTATTCCGCTCTCAACTTCGGTCACGGCAACCGGCGCTTGATCGATGCCGCCAAGGCCCAGCTCGAACGCGTGACGTTGACGTCCCGCGCCTTCCACCACGACCGTTTCGCCGACTTCTGTACCCAGCTCGCCGAACTCTGCGGCATGGAGATGGTCCTGCCCATGAACACCGGTGCGGAGGCGGTGGAGACGGCGGTGAAGACGGCCCGCAAATGGGGCTACCGCGTCAAGGGGCTCCTGGAGGGGACGGCGAAGATCATCGTTGCCGCTGACAACTTCCACGGCAGGACGACCACGATCGTCAGCTTCTCCACCGATCACGAGGCGCGGGCGGACTTCGGGCCCTACACACCGGGGTTCGAGGTCGTGCCGTACGGGGATCTGACCGCTCTGTCCGAGGCGATGACCGACAACACCGTTGCCGTGCTGCTGGAGCCGATCCAGGGCGAAGCGGGGGTGCTGGTGCCACCGCCGGGTTATCTGGCGGGCGTGCGGGAGATGACCCGTGAGCGGAACGTGCTGTTCATCGCGGACGAGATCCAGTCGGGCCTCGGCCGTACGGGCAGGACCTTCGCATGTGAGCACGAGGGTGTGGTGCCCGACATGTACGTGCTGGGCAAGGCACTGGGCGGTGGTGTCGTTCCCGTCTCGGCCGTGGTGTCGTCCGCCGCGATCCTGGGTGTGTTCAAGCCGGGGGAACACGGGTCGACGTTCGGGGGGAACCCGCTGGCGTGTGCGGTGGCCCTGGAGGTGGTCGCGATGTTGCGCACCGGCGAGTTCCAGCAGCGCGCGGCGGAGCTGGGTGACCACCTCCACCGCGAGCTGGGGCTTCTGACCGGTGGCGGCGCGGTGGAGGCCGTGCGCGGTCGAGGTCTCTGGGCCGGCGTCGACGTCTCCCCCGCCCTCGGTACAGGGCGGGAGATCTCCGAGAAGCTGATGGACCGCGGCGTTCTGGTCAAGGACACCCACGGCTCCACCATTCGCATCGCCCCGCCGCTGGTCATCAGCAAGGAGGACCTGGACTGGGGACTGGACCAGCTGCGGGGGGTCCTGGCGGGCTGAACCGGGCGGCCGGCCCGGCGGGAGACGGCCTCGCCCGCCGGGCCGGGACCAGCGTCTGAGCAGAGACCGCCGTCCGGGCGGGGGCTGAGGGACGACCGGGCTCAGAGGATGACGTGGGGCAGGAACCGGGCGTATTCGTCCGTGATCGGTCCTGCCGATTCCCGTATGCCGAGCCCCGCGGCCTCGTCACCCACCACCCAGGCACCGAGCACCACGCGGTTGCCCGCGAAGTCGGGCAGCGGTGCCAGCTCCTGGTAGCAGCAGGGCTCGTCCCGTCGTACCGGTGCGCTGCCGGGCTCGTGAAGTGTGACCCCGGCACCCTCACGGCCCAGCAAAGGCTTGGCGACGTATCCCGCGCCGTCGGCCCCGGCCAGTTCGCGGGGACCGTCGAGGTAGGCGGGGAGCAGGTTGGGATGACCGGGGTACAGCTCCCAGAGGATGGCCAGGAGCGCCTTGTTGGAGAGGAGCATCTTCCAGGCGGGTTCGATCCAGCAGGTGCTTCCGGTGCCACCGCCGTTGTCGAGGGTGTCCAGCACGTGCGGCCCGAAGTGGTCCGTCGCCAGCCATTCCCAGGGGTAGAGCTTGAAGCAGCTGCGGATGAAGCGGAGCCGTTCGTCGACGAAGCGGCCGGACAGCCGGTCCCAGCCGATCCGCTCGACGGAGAGGGCCTGGGTGTCGATGCCGGCCTGGGCTGCGGTCTCCCGCAGATAGGCCACGGTCATCAGGTCCTCACCCAGTTCGTCGCCGTCGGAGTGGGCGAAGTGCAGGGGGCCGGGAGGAAGGAGGGGGGCCTGCTTCCTCCACGCCTCGACGAGGCGTTCGTGGAGGGAGTTCCACTGGTCAGCGCCCGGGAAGCGGTCCTCCATCCAGAACCACTGGGGGCTGGCGGCCTCGACCAGTGACGTGGGGGTGTCGGCGTTGTACTCCAGCATCTTCGCCGGCCCGGTCCCGTCGTACCGGAGGTCGAAACGGCCGTAGATGGAGGGGAGTTCGGCGCGGCGCCGCCAGGACTCGGCTATCAGGCCGGTCAAGCGGGCGTCGGTGATGCCGAGAGCGGCGAAGCGGTCGTTCTCGACGATGTGCGCGGCGGCGGCCAGACACATGGCGTGGAGTTCCTCCACGACCTCCTCCAGCGCCTCGACCTCGGGCAGCGAGAAGACGTAGTAGGCGCTCTCGTCCCAGTACGGGCGCAGTGATCCGTCCGGATAGCGCGTGAGGGGGTAGATCAGCCCCTGTTCCTCGACGGTCTGCTGCCAGCCGGGACGCGGCTCGGTGGTGCGGCGTTCCATGTCGGGTCAGCCGCCGCTGGAGCCGGAGGAGCCGAATCCGTCGCGTTCGACCGCTGATCGGTTGAAACTGCCGCCCGAGACCCTGTTGTTGTGGCTGCTGCCGCCGTAGTAGTACGAGCCGTGGCCGTCGCTGTCACTGCATTCGTAGCTCGGCAGGATCTCCTGGGTCACTCGGTCGACGCACCGCTCGTCCGGTTCCGAACTGCAGGCCGTGAGCGTGGCCGCGAGGACCCCCATGCCACCGAGCACCACCGTGCTGGACCTGAGTGTGCGCTTGTCCATGGTCTCTTCTCCCCCGTCGTATCCGCGAGCCGTCGTGTCCGGAAGCCGTCGTGTCCACAAGCCGGCGTCTCCACCTGCGAACTGCCAGTCAGATTAGATGCCGGACCCGCTCGGCTGAAACCGGCCCGTCGACTCCTCCCGCATTTCCGGGTACGCGCAAGACATCCGCCCTCAGGGCAGCACACGGCAGAGCGCGTCCAGCGCCCCCGCCCAGCCGCTGTCCGACGGGGTGCCGTAGCCGATGACGAGGCCGTCGCGCCGCGCTTCCGCGTCCGGGTGTCCGAAGCGGGAGAGCCTTTCCAGTGCCAGCCCCTGCCAGGTGGCCGCCTGAACCACCGAGTGCTCGGCCCCCGCGGGGAGTTCGATCACTGCGTGCAGCCCGGCCGCGATGCCGCTCACCCGGAAGCCCGGGGCCCGCTCGGCCAGGGTCTCGACGAGCTGGTCCCGCCGACGCCTGTAGCGCAGGCGCATGGCACGCACGTGCCGGTCGTACGAACCGGACGCGATGAACTCCGCGAGGGTCAGCTGGTCCAGCGCCCCGGTCATCCACTCGGGGCCTCCCTTGGCGTCGCACACCTCCCGGACGAGCCCCTCCGGAAGCACCATCCAGGCGAGTCTCAGGCCCGGAGCCAGGGACTTGCCGGCCGTGCCCATGTAGACGACCCGTTCCGGGTCGAGCCCCTGGAGTGCGCCCACCGGCTGCCGGTCGTAGCGGAACTCGCCGTCGTAGTCGTCCTCCAGGATCAGACCGCCCGAGGAGCGTGCCCAGTCGACCGCTGCCGCCCGCCGGTCGGGATGCAGGGGGACGCCGGTGGGGAACTGGTGGGCCGGGGTCAGCAGGGCCGCTCCCACGCGGCGCATCCCGCCCAGATCGCCGGTCCTGGCCCCCAGTTCGTCCACCGGAAGGCACGGCGTGGCCAGGCCCGCTGCGGTCAGCAGGTTCCGGTGGATGTCGAGCCCGCTCGACTCGACGGCCGCCTCCCGCACGCCGCGGTGCCGCAGCACTTTCCCCATCAGGGCGAGTCCGTGGACGAATCCGGAGCAGATGACGATGCGTTCGGGATCGGCGTAGACCCCGCGTGCCCGTGCCAGATAGTCGGCCAGGGCCGTCCTCAGCTCGACGCGGCCCTGCGGGTCGCCGTATCCGAAAGCCTCGTCGGGTGCGACGGTGAGTGCTCGCTTCGAGGCCTTGAGCCATGCGGCGCGCGGGAAGGTCGAGACGTCCGGCGATCCCGGCATCAGGTTGTGGACGGGCCGCCGCCGTACCTGCCGGGACGGGGTACGGGGCGCTTTCGGCCCGGCCGCGTCGGCCCGCTGCGCGACTCTCGTCCCCGAGCCCTGCCGCGCGGTGAGCCGGCCCTCCGCGACCAGGTCGGCGTAGGCGTCGGCGACGGTGTTGCGGGCGATCCCCAGGTCGCGGGCGAGTGTCCGCGAGGAGGGCAACCGGGTGCCGGGCGCCAGCCGGCCGGTACGGACGGCCTCTCGCAGCGCGTTCGTCAGCCCGCTGCGCAGCCCCGGGCCGAGCGGTTCGATGTGCAGGTCGGCACCGAAAGCGGCCCAGGAATCCGTCATGGAAATGGACCATACCGCTGCGCCATCCGGCGCGTAGCCTCGTACCCATGACGACGAACACACAGCCGCTCGCGGCCTCCGAGTACGCCCCTGAGCACCCTGCCCGCCTGCAGTGGGCCGAGCTCGCCCCCGAGGTCTACAAGGCCATGGTCCGGCTGGACGCCGCGTCCCGTAAGGGAGTCGAGCCCAAGCTGCTGGAGCTGGTCAAGATCCGCGCCTCGCAGCTCAACCACTGCGCGTTCTGCCTGGACATGCACAGCAAGGACGCCCTCGCCGCCGGAGAGTCCGTCGAGCGCGTCGTCCAGCTCAGCGCATGGCAGGAGTCCTCACACTTCTACACGGAGAAGGAGCTGGCGGCGATCGAGCTGACGGAGGCGGTGACGGTCCTGACCGACGGATTCGTCCCGGACGAGGTGTACGCGAAGGCGGCCAAGCAGTTCGAGGAGGCCGAGCTCGCCCAGCTGATCGCGGCCATCACGGTGATCAACGCCTGGAACCGCTTCGGCGTGACCTGCCGGCTGACCCCCGGGCACTACACCCCCGGCAGTCACTGAGCCGACCGGCTCCCGGGGTGCTGAGAGGCACGTACGGGGGCGCCCCCGGCAGCAGTCGCTGCCGGGGGCGCCCCCGTACGGTTCCGGGTCCGGCCGGTGGCCGGGAGCCCGTCAGATCAGGCCGAGCTCGCGGACCGCGTCGCGCTCCTCGGTGAGCTCCTGCACGGACGCGTCGATGCGCGCACGGGAGAACTCGTTGATGTCCAGACCCTGGACGATCTCGTACTTCCCGTCCTTCGTGGTGACCGGGAAGGAGGAGATGATGCCCTCGGGGACGCCGTAGGAACCGTCCGACGGGATGCCCATCGAGGTCCAGTCGCCCTCGGCGGTGCCGTTGATCCACGTGTGCACGTGGTCGATGGCGGCGTTGGCCGCCGAGGCGGCCGAGGACGCGCCACGGGCCTCGATGATCGCGGCGCCGCGCTTGGCGACGGTCGGGATGAAGGTGTCGGCCAGCCAGACCTCGTCGTTGACGACCTCGGCGGCGTTCTTGCCGGCGATCTCCGCGTGGAAGATGTCCGGGTACTGGGTCGCCGAGTGGTTGCCCCAGATCGTCAGCCGCTTGATGTCGGAGACGGCGGCACCGGTCTTGGCGGCCAGCTGCGAGATCGCGCGGTTGTGGTCGAGGCGGGTCATCGCGGTGAAGCGCTCGGCCGGTACGTCCGGGGCGGCGGCCTGCGCGATGAGCGCGTTGGTGTTGGCCGGGTTGCCGACGACGAGCACCTTGATGTCGTCCGCGGCGTTGTCGTTGATGGCCTTGCCCTGCGGCTTGAAGATGCCGCCGTTGGCGGACAGCAGGTCGCCGCGCTCCATGCCCTTCGTGCGCGGGCGGGCGCCGACGAGGAGGGCGACGTTGGCACCGGCGAAGCCGACGTTGGCGTCGTCCGTGATCTCGATGTTGCGCAGGAGCGGGAAGGCGCAGTCGTCGAGCTCCATGGCAGTGCCCTCGGCCGCCTTGAGACCCTGGGGGATCTCGAGGAGTCGCAGGTTGACCGGCACGTCCGGGCCGAGCAGGTGGCCGGAGGCGATGCGGAAGAGCAGCGCGTAGCCGATCTGGCCGGCCGCGCCGGTGACGGTGACATTCACGGGAGTGCGGGTCATGGCGATCTCCGTTAGACAGCTGGCGGTGGGGGTCCCTGCCCCTGGTGCGGGACATCTCTGAATCTTGACGTGAAGAGATATCCGGCGATCAGGCTATCCGACCCGCGCCGCACCGACCGCCCGCCCCCCTGTGGGACCGCACACAGCCGGTTACGTACCGAAGCCGCCTACTCCGGCCCGGTGCACCCCGTCGTCCCGGACGCGAGCGTCGCGCAGGCCTTGGCGTCGGAGGGCTTCCGCACGGCGACCATCGGGGTGTACGCGTCCGCAGCGGCGTCGGCGTCCACGGCCCCGGTCTCCTCGGCCTGTCCGGCGGTGATCGTCACGGTGTCACCCGCGGCGCCCCGGGTGATGCGGGCCCACGCCGCCCCGCAGGTCTCGCTGTAGCGGACCTCGACGACGCCTGCGCCGACCGTCGCCCTCGCCACGGTGCCGGCGAACCGGCCACCGCAGCCCATCGCTTCGGGGTCCTGCCCGGTGCACGCGACGCCGCTGCACTCCACCCCTGCGGGCAACTGCGCCCTGGTGGTGGTGGCCGACGACCCTGTCGAGGGTGCCGCGGCGACGGAGCCGGGGGCGTCGCCCTCCCCGCCTCGGTCGCCGCCCCGGTCGGTGAGCAGCACGGCGGCGGCTGTCAGCAGGAGCGCGCCGACCACCCCCGCGACGAGCGCGGCCGTCCTGGGACGTCCGCCCCGCTTCTTCTCCCCGCCCGCCGGAACCGCGACCGACGGGACCGCGACCGACGGGACCGCGACCGACGAAACGGCACCCGGAGGAGCCGCATCCGCCGGGACAGCGTCCGACCGGTCACCGTGCGTCGGGCCTGCGTCCCACGGGTCACCGTCCGCGTACGGTCTGCCCGTCGAGGGACCCAGCGCGGGTACGGTCCCCGCTCGCGGCTGCTGCGGAATCCGCGGAAGGGTGCCGCGCTGGGTGGGCACGAAGGCCGCCCGCCACGCGTCGCGGGTCTCTCCTCCCGGTCCGGCGGCGGGGGACGCACCGGTGCCGGACGCCGCGTGGCGTGCGGCACCCGTGGGTGCGGGGGCCACGCCCGCCTCGCCGAGAGCCGCGCGCGCCTGGGAGATCCTGATCGCTTCCATCGTCATGTCGTGGCGCATCTCGGAGCGGCTCCAGGCCCGCTCGGCCAGTTCCCACATGGTCGTCAGATGGTTCTGCTGGGTACCCGTCACCTCGGCGAGCGCGATGACCGCCCCTCGCGGGGCGAGCAGCCGGCCGTTCAGATAACGCTCCCAGGACGTCTTGCTGTAGCCCGTGCGGTCGGCGACGGCGGCCAGGCTCAGACCGCCGCGGTCGACGAGTCTGCGCAGCTGACCGGTGAACTCCCGCAGCTGCGGATCGAGTTCTTCCGGCAGCGGCTTCCAACGAGGCATTGCTTTCCCCCAGTCGATTCCCCAGTCGATTCCCCGGACGCACCCGGCGCGCCTCCGGCGCCGGCACCGGGTCGTGGCCTGTCGCCGGAACGGCCGGTCCCGCGTCTCGGGCTACTCGGAAGGATGCCCTGATCCGGGCTGCCGGTTCCGGACGGAGAGGCGCACCGGGGCATTCGGTATGAGCGTGGGATCCGTTGTGCGCCGTAGGACCCGTCGAACGGTCCAGTGTCGTCGCGTGACCGTCACCGGGTGGCGGAATGGTCACTTCCGTGTCACAGGGGCCAGCCGTCTCCTGAACCGGCACCTCATGTCCACGACGCTTGGATCAGGACAGGGCAAGGCCGATCAAGTCGCTTCATTCCGGCGCCTCTTGTGCCGGTACGCCCGGTCCGGTGTCCGTCCCTTCTCGGGGGTGGGGACGGACACCGCGCGGGTCTTCCCGCGTGGCACGACTCCGCTAACGGATCGTGAAGTGGACCACGTCCTGCAGGAACGGGACGCTCAGCCACGGCTTGGGCTGCGCCATCAGCGCGATCAGCACGATCAGGGTGCCCATCAGCCCGTACGTGACGAGGTCGGTGAAGCGGGACCTCACGGCCAGCATGCCCACCGACGGAACCACCCAGCGGAGCACCGCACCGGCGAGGAGCGCGATGCCCACCAGCATCGAGCCGTACCGGAAGGACTCGTCGAACGGGTCGGTCCCCACGATCAGCAGCCCGATCCCGGCGGTGCAGAGCACCGTGAGCAGCGGCCACTGGCGGGCGGGTGCCGGCGCGTCTCCCGGCGCGGCCCGGCCGCCCCCCTCGGGGCGTGCGGTGTCACGGGTCAACGAGAAGCGCCGCGGGGGCGCCCAGGTCGAACCACTGCCCCCGCCCTCCACTGCGGTCCCGTCGGTGTCCACTGCGGTCCCGTCGGTGTCCACTGCCGCGTCCGTACCGGGAGCCCCGTCCGTACCGTCAGCCCCCTCCACACCGGCGGCCGCATTCGCATCGGCAGACGACGCATCCACACCAGCGGACGGCTCCTCACCCGCGGACGCGGTCGTCCCGGCGGACCGCTCCGCCCGGGCGGGCGCACCGGCGTGCGGGGGCGCGGCGTCCGCGTCGTGCGACTCGGCTCCCCCGACCGGCCCGGCCTGCTCGGACATCACTGCCTCCTCGGCCGGACCGTCGGTGTGCGTACCGCCCGCCGGACTCGTACCAGAACTCGTACCAGCACCCATGGAGTTCCTCCGGCCGGGTCAGCCGGCGGATTCGGCGGAGGCCTCGGCGGCGGCGCGTTCGGCCGCCTCGACCACGTTGACGAGCAGCTGGGCGCGGGTCATGGGGCCCACGCCGCCGGGGTTCGGGGCGACCCAGGCCGCCACTTCGGCCACACCGGGGTGGACGTCTCCGACGATCTTGCCGTTCTCGTCGCGGCTCACGCCGACGTCGAGCACGGCCGCGCCCGGCTTCACGTCCTCGGGCTTGATCAGGTGGGGCACACCGGCGGCCGCGACGATGATGTCGGCCTGCTTGAGGTGCGCCGAGAGGTCACGCGTGCCGGTGTGGCACTGGGTGACGGTGGCGTTCTCGGACTTGCGCGTCAGCAGCAGCGGAAGGGGACGGCCGATGGTGACGCCGCGCCCGACGACGACCACGTGGGCGCCGTTGATCTCCACACCGTGGCGCCGGAGGAGGGTGACGACACCCTGCGGGGTGCAGGGCAGCGGGCCGGTCTCGTTCAGGACGAGCTTGCCCAGGCTCATCGGGTGCAGCCCGTCGGCGTCCTTGGCCGGGTCCATCAGTTCGAGGATGCGGTTGGTGTCGATGCCCTTGGGAAGGGGGAGCTGCACGATGTAACCGGTGCACTCGGGATTGTCGTTGAGCTCCCGTACGACGGCCTCGATCTCCTCCTGCGTGGCCGTGTCGGGAAGTTCGCGCTGGATGGATCCCATGCCGACCTCGGCACAGTCGCGGTGCTTGCCGTTCACGTACCACCGGCTGCCCGGGTCGTCGCCGACGAGCAGGGTTCCCAGGCCGGGTGTGATGCCCTGCGCCTTGAGGGCCGCCACGCGGACGGTCAGATCGGACTTGATCGCAGCTGCGGTGGCCTTGCCATCGAGAATCTGGGCAGTCATGGCACCCATCCTCGCGGATGACCCCGCCCGCGTACCAATCCTGGCCTGCCACGTGGACACGAGGTTGCACTTGCACAACACATCGGGCAATCGGCTGGACACAAAGCGATGGTCAGGGCGACGATGAGGGGCGCATCACCGCGGACAGTGTCGGGGGGACCACCGTTCGGATTGCGCACCGTTCCTCCGCTCGGCCGTGGTCGTCCCCACATTTCCACAACGGAGGAAACCGCCCATGAGTTTCGGCGACCCCAACAACCCCTACGGCCAGCAGCAGCAGGGCGGTCAGCCGGGCTACGGCTATCCGCAGCAGACACCCCAGGGTGTCCCGCAGCAGGGTTACGGCTACCCGCAGGCACCGCCGGTTCCGGGTGGTTACGGCTTCCCGGGTGCACCGACCGAGATGCCCGGCGGCGTGAAGTCCGCGCGCGTGATGCTCTACGTGATAGCCGGCCTCCAGGTCATCGGCGCGATCATCTTTGCGATCGCCGCCGCCGCGGTGAACGCGGCCAAGAACGACGCGACCCTCAAGGACGACGTCCAGTTCCAGCAGCTGGCCGACTACTCGGGCGGCGCCCTGTGGGGCTTCGTCGTCTTCGCGGTGCTGTGGGGCGTCTTCGCCGTCGTCCTCGCCGCCAAGTTCGGCAAGGGCGGGAACGGACTGCGCGTCACGACCATCGTCTTCGGCGTGATCACGGCGATCCTGGGCCTCTACCCCTTCCTCGTGATCGGCCTCGTGCACACGGTTCTCGCCGTCCTGATCATCGTCTTCGTGGCGAAGGCCGACGGCGGTGCCTGGTTCAACCGCGGACGGCAGCCCCAGTACTGAGCCCCGCCTGCGCGCACGAAGGCCGTAACACCCGTAGCCCGGGTCTTACGGCCTTCGGCCGTTTCACGGCGCCTTGGTCGTCCGCTCCATGACCACGAACGACCCGGCCTCCCGGGTGATGCGGTACCGCGCCTCGGGGTGGAGCTGCTGCGCGTACTCCACCGGATCGTCGATCGGGCGCGACCAGCCGAAGTCCAGGTTGATCGCGACGACGTCGGGCGCCGTGCCGGGCGCCCCGCCGATCCAGTAGACCGTGCGGTCGCCGGTGAGGTGCGCCATCAACGTGATGTCGGTCTCCACCCGTGCGCCGGCGGGGATGGCACGCAGCGCTTCCTCGGCCGCGTGGGTGCGGGCGTCCGCGCGGTAGGTCTCGGGACGGAGCAGCTCACGGAACGGGAGGTGCTGGGTCAGCGCGACGGCGATCGCGGCGGCGACGGGGACGGCGACGTTCGCGTACGAGACGAGCCAGGGCCGCTTCGAGCCCCGGCTGCGCCGGATGCCGTCCGCCATGGCCAGGAACACGACCGGCATCAGGATCGCGCTGTAGTGCCAGACCATGCCCCAGTGGTTGGAGTCCTGCGAGAGCAGACGCCAGCCCAGGGTGGGCAGCACGAGAAGGATCAGCGGGGACCGCAGCGCCATGAAGGCGGTGATGCCGACCAGGAAGACGAGCATCTCCAGCTTGACCGAGGAGTCGAGGATGCCGAGCAGGGAGTCGAGCGGGGACACCTGCTGCCCGCCGTCCTCCTCGATCTTCTTCCAGTAGTCGTACGTCCCCGCACTGCTGGCCGCCGGTATGAGCACCAGGACGGTCAGCGCGAAGGAGAACACACCGAAGGCCGCCAGCAGGAAGCCCTGGAGCCTGCGCCCGTAGAAGGCGAGCAGGCCTCCGACGACCGCGACGGTGACTCCGAGGTCCTCCTTGACGAGGACCAGGGGCAGCGCCCACAGGACGGCCGCCCGCCAGCGCCCCGTGAGCAGGGCGCGGCAGACGAGTGCGATCAGCGGTACGGCGAAGGCTATCTCGTGGAAGTCGGCCTTCACCGCTTCCTGGAGGCCCCAGGACAGCCCGTAGGCGGCGGTGGCGCAGAGGCCTGCGCGGCCGCCCAGGATCTGCTGGACCGTGCGCCCGACGACGACGGCGGAGACGGCGAACAGTGCGGCCTGCGCGAACAGCAGGGCGACGGCCGACGGCCACACCCAGTAGAGCGGGACGAGGAGCGCCACCACGGGGCTGAAATGATCGCCGAGGATCAGATAGCCGGGGCCCTTGATGTCGACGACCGGGGCGTGCAGACCGGCGTACGCACGCACCTCCTGCTCGAAGATGCCGAGGTCCCAGGAGGGCGACTGGAAGTGGCTGAACCGGACGTAGGCGTAGAGGAAGTAGACCGCGCAGAGCAGGACGGCTGCGATCAGGTAGGGGCGCAGCGGTGCCGGGTGGAGCGGGCCGGCGGCCTCGCCGGCTTCCCCTTCGGATGCCTTCTCCGGCGCGTCGGTCTCGCTCTTGTTCAGATCAAGCACGGTGCCCCCGCCACGAATTGCCCATCGATCACTGCCGGCCGGGCCGGTGCCGCCCGCCACGGCCGGCCAAGCCATTCATTAGAACAGAGGGGCGACCGGAATTCGTAGGCCGGGACGCACCGCAGGCCGCACCCGGGCGGGTGCGGCCTGCGGTGCTGTCACTGGGCCGCGGTGACGTCGGTGTCGTGCGGTGTCGTGCACTGCACAGCGGTGAGCAGCGGTGTCACCGCGGTGGTGTCAGTGGAAGAAGTGGCGGGTGCCCGTGAAGTACATGGTCACGCCGGCCTTCTTCGCGGCCTCGACGACGAGCTCGTCGCGGACCGAGCCGCCCGGCTGGGCCACGGCCCTGATGCCCGCGGCGGTCAGGATCTCCAGGCCGTCGGGGAACGGGAAGAACGCGTCGGACGCGGCGTACGCACCGCGTGCCCGCTCCTCGCCGGCCCGCTCGACCGCGAGCTTCGCGGAGTCGACACGGTTGACCTGGCCCATGCCGACGCCGACGGAGGCGCCGTCCTTGGCGAGCAGGATCGCGTTCGACTTGACCGCGCGGCAGGCCTTCCAGGCGAAGGCGAGTTCCCTGAGTTCCTCGGCCGAAAGGGCGTCACCGGTGGCGAGGGTCCAGTTGGCCGGGTCGTCGCCGTCGGCCTGGAGCCGGTCGGTGACCTGGAGCAGCGCACCGCCGTCGATCGGCTTGACCTCGACCTCGGAGGCCGGGGCGTCGGGGCAGCGGAGCACGCGGATGTTCTTCTTGCGTGCGAGGACCTCGACCGCGCCGTCCTCGTACGCCGGGGCGACGATCACCTCGGTGAAGATCTCCGCGACCTGCTCGGCCATCTCGACGGTCACCGGGCGGTTGACGGCGATCACGCCGCCGAACGCGGACAGCGGGTCGCAGGCGTGCGCGTTGCGGTGCGCCTCGGCGACATCGTCCGCGATCGCGATACCGCACGGGTTGGCGTGCTTGATGATCGCGACGCACGGCTCGGCGTGGTCGTATGCGGCACGGCGAGCGGCGTCGGTGTCCGTGTAGTTGTTGTAGGACATCTCCTTGCCGTGCAGCTGCTCGGCCTCGGCGAGACCACCCTCGCCCGAGGTGTAGAGCGCCGCCGGCTGGTGCGGGTTCTCGCCGTAGCGCAGGACGTTCTTGCGCTCGTACGTCGCGCCGGAGAAGTCCGGGAAGCCGGAGTCGTCGGCGGCGGCGTAGCCGTCGGCGAACCAGGACGCCACGGCCACGTCGTACGCGGCGGTGTGCTGGAAGGCCTCGGCGGCGAGCCGCTTACGGGCGGTCAGGTCGAAACCGCCCGCCTTGACCGCGGCAAGGACGTCGGCGTAGCGCTCCGGGCTGGTGACGACGGCCACGGAGGGGTGGTTCTTGGCGGCGGCGCGGACCATCGAGGGGCCGCCGATGTCGATCTGCTCGACGCACTCGTCGTCGGAGGCGCCGGAGGCGACGGTCGCCTTGAACGGGTACAGGTTCACGACCACCAGGTCGAACGGCTCCACACCGAGCTCGGCGAGCTGCTCTCGGTGGGCGTCCAGACGCAGGTCGGCGAGGATGCCGGCGTGCACCCGGGGGTGAAGCGTCTTGACGCGGCCGTCGAGGCATTCGGGGAAGCCGGTGAGCTCCTCGACCTTCGTGACCGGCACTCCGGCGGCGGCGATCTTCCCGGCGGTGGAGCCGGTGGAGACCAGCTCGACACCGGCCTCGTGCAGACCGCGGGCGAGGTCTTCGAGCCCTGTCTTGTCGTAGACACTGACCAGGGCGCGGCGGATGGGCTTATTCACCGACATGACCGAGATGAACCTTTCGTCCCTCAATGCGATAGCCGTCGCGGGCGAGCCGCCCTACGGCCTCGACGAGCAGCTTGCGCTCGACTT
This sequence comes from Streptomyces sp. NBC_01341, assembly GCF_035946055.1. Classification (NCBI taxonomy): domain Bacteria; kingdom Bacillati; phylum Actinomycetota; class Actinomycetes; order Kitasatosporales; family Streptomycetaceae; genus Streptomyces; species Streptomyces sp. NBC_01341. The sequence goes on from NZ_CP108364.1 coordinate 2,992,510, forward strand.
CCTTGATGCGTTCGTGGAGGGCTGCTTCACCCTCCACCGTTTCCTCTTCGGTCACCTCGACCACGCCCTGCGCGATGATCGGACCGGTGTCGACGCCGTCGTCGACGAAGTGGACGGTGCACCCGGTGACCTTCACGCCGTACGCGAGCGCGTCGCGGACACCGTGAGCACCGGGAAAGCTGGGGAGCAGGGCGGGGTGGGTGTTGACGACGCGGCCGCCGAACTCGGCGAGGAAGCCCTTGCCCACGATCTTCATGAACCCGGCGGAGACCACGAGGTCCGGACGGTGCTCGGCCACGGCCGCGGTGAGCGCGGTGTCCCACTCCTCGCGGCTCGCGTACTCACCGACCTTGCAGACGAAGGTGGGCAGCCCCGCGCGCTCGGCACGCTCGGCGCCGAGGGTGCCGTGGCGGTCCGCGCCGACCGCTACGATCCGCGCGCCGTAGCCCTCGGGATCGTCCCCGATGGCGTCGAGGAGCGCTTGCAGATTCGTGCCTGAGCCGGAGACGAGCACGACCAGACGGGCCGGAGCGGCGGAGGGGGGCGGGGAGGCCACAGCAGGGCCCTTTCTCGCGTGATGGTGCGGATACGCGATGTACGGGAGAGCGTTTGTATGGTCGTACGAAAGAAGCTCGCCCCGCGATACGGGGAACTCTACGAACGGTCCGACCGTCAGCAACGATACCGGCACTCCCGGCGGCCCCCACGGGACGGGGGCGCGACCGGGAGGTAGCGTCAGGGGACAGGGAACCGCCCCCGGGCGGAAATGACGAGATGGGGAAGACGTTCACCACATGCCGGACCGCCTCCGCACCGCCCTTGGCCACCCGCTGCCCGAGCGGGCCGCCTCCATGCTGATGCGGGAACGCCATTCCTCTTCGCCGGACTCCTCCTCGGGCTCGGGTTCCGGCTCCTCGTCCGGCTCGGGCTCCGGTTCCTCGTCCGGTTCGGGCTCCGGCTCCTCGTCCGGTTCCGGCTCCGGTCCCACGCCGGACTCGCAGGCGGGCGGGGGCTCGTCATCCGGGTCATCGGACGACAATCCGTTCGCCGCGCCGCCCGAGGACAGGCCCGACCAGCCCTGGCAGCCCCGCCACCCGTCCCGGCCGCAGAACCACGGTGGCGACGGGAACGACGGCAACGACGAGGGCAGGCCCGACGACCGCCCCGTCTGGGGAAGCCAGTGGAGCGACCGCCAGCCCGGCCGGGAGAGCGGCGGCTTCGGCGGACGCCCCGGCAACACCCCGAGCGGTCAGGGCGGCGGGCCCGAGGGAAATCCCGGCGGACTGCGCTGGGACCCGACCGACCCCGTCCAGCGACGAGCGCGCTATGCGGTGCTCGGCGGTATGTGGGCGTTCTTCTTCGCCCTCTTCGACCTCCCCGAGATCGCGCTCCTGCTCGGGGCCCTGGCCGTCTACTGGTCGATCAGCGCCCTGCGCGGAGGCCCGCGCAAGCCCCCTGGGCCGGACGTCCGGACCGCCGTGGTGACCGGCGCCGGCCCGGAGCGACCGACGACACCGGCACCGCCGTCCGCCGCACCGGGAGCACCGCAGAGCACCGGACGCCAGCAGACGACGGCAGCGGTGAGCGGTCTGGTGACAGCCCTGCTGGCACTGGCGATCGTCGCCACCGGCTACACGGTTCAGCTCGTCTACCGCGACTACTACACCTGCGTGAACGACGCGCTCACCAAGTCCGGCGCGGTGGCGTGCAACGACAAGCTGCCCGAGCCGCTGGAGCCCTTCTTCGGCGTCAAGAAGTAGCAGCGTCGGCACGCCGCACCGTACAGACGTACACCGCCCGCTCCGACAACCACTACGGAGCGCTCTCCCGGCCCGGGTCCGGATGCCGATCGGCGTCCCCACCCGGGCCGGTCGGCTTCTCCGGCTCGGTTACGGGCGCCTCCGCGGGCGTCCCCGCGGGCGTCTCCGCGGGCGTCGGAGCCTGCGTGGGGGCGGACGGGGTGCCGGACCCCGCCGCGGGAGCGCCTTCGGCGGCGGGGGGACCGTCCGCCGAGCCGGCCGTGGAACCGGCTTCGGCTGCGGCCGGACGTGCGGGACCCGCACGGTCGGCTGCCTCCGCGCCCGGCTCCGCCACCCCTGTCCCAGGTGTAGCGGGTGTGGACTCCGCGACGGCTTCGGGGGCGGCGGGGAAGTCCGCCATCAGCCCGCCGGAGCTTCTCCGGAGGGCTGCCCAGCGCGCCTTCCTCGCCCCGTCCTCATGCCAGGAACCGGCCGACAGGAAGTCGTACGGTTCCTCGTCCGCCTTCGCCGCACCTGCCTCCGTGTCCCCCTTCTCCTGCGGCGGCCGCATCCCCGGGGCGCCCTTCGCCGACTTCTGCTCGGGCGCCGTCGACCCGGCATCCTTCACCTGGGCCGCGACGTCACGCCGCCATCCCCACCGGTTCTCCCGCAGCCGCCAGGCCCTGAGCAACAGCGCCGCCGGTACGCCGATCACGGCCGTCCACACGAGCGAAGCGGGGCCCACCAGCCACCACACCGGGCCGAACTCGGCCAGCGCCCCGGTACCCAGCGGCCCGCCCGAAGCGGCGGCCAGCGCCGCCGCACCTGCTCCGCAGCCCACGGCGCCCAGCCCGGCGATCAGCGCGGTCCACCCCTGGCCCCACGGCTCCTCGTCTCCGGCGGGTGAGGGGGCCGCACTCCGCGCGACGCGGCGGGCGACGGCCAGGGCGGCCACGGCCGGGACCGCGGCCGCCACCCAGTTCACCGCCGTCCCCGGGCCCTGCGACGGCATCGCAGCGAGCAGCGGGAAGTCCGGCAGTGCGGGGTGTCCGGCGAAGGCGAACGGTGTGACCGTGGACGCCGTGCCAAGGGCGAAGCCAGGTCCCATGCCGTACGAGGCACCCCACATGGCCGCGTTCGGCATGAGCGCCACAGCCAGCAGGAGCAGGGCGGATCTGCCGGCCCAGTCGCCGGACAGCCCCAGCAACGACCCCTTCGCGGCCCCCGCGTTCCACACCAGAGCCGCGACCACCAGCAGTGCCCCGCCGACGAGCAGCACCAGCATCCCTGCGGCCGCCGAGCGCAGCGCGGCCGCGCCACCCGCCCGGAATTTGGTGCGGGCCGCGGCCTCCTGGAGTCGGAGCGGCGCCCAGACCAGGAGCGAGGCCATCGGGCGCCCCCGCGCCGCCCAGACCCCCGCGGCGGCGGAGCCGGTGACCACGAACACGACGGGAAACGCGAGCGTGGCGCGGTCGACGGGCAGTCCCCCGCCCCGCCCGTAGGCCGCCGCTGCGAGCACGACCAGCAGGTAGCCGGCGCTCACCGCGCAGAACGCCCCGACCGCCGAGTGCCTGTCCGTGCCCTTCCCGTCCGTCTCCGCGGAGTCCCGGGCCGCCCGGTGCACGAGCCACACGGGCAGCACGACGAGCAGCAGGGGCACCGTGGCCACGGGGGCGGGGTGCCCGCCGAGCGTGTCGGTCCTGATGAGTTCGGCGCCGTGGGCGAGCAGCCAGAGACCGGTGGCGACGTGGAAGGCCCCGTCCGGTCCGCTGTCGGGGTACGGCGAGCTGATCCACAGCACCATGACCAGGACGGCCAGCGAGCCGAGTCCGAGCCCCGCGGCGATGGCTCCGCGCGCACACGCGGAGGCAAGCGCGGCGGACCTGCTCCGCTCGGCAGGCAACATCGGGCTGCGTTCGGTCACTTGGGTCACGCGGCCATGCTGCCAACGACACGCGCTTATTTCGTGTAACGGGCGAATAGCCGCTGTGTCGCTCAATATACGTTTATGTACTTTTTCACCCAGTGCAGTGTCATCGGGGGCGGAGGCCGCACATGACTCGAAGCGTCACGGGTCCGTCCCGCGCCGCCCCGTTGCCCTCCCCCAAGGAGCGCCGACGGCTGCGCGAGGCCAGGTCACTGAGTGAGGAGCAGGTCGCGGCGGCCATGGGCGTCACGCCCGCCACCGTCCGCGCCTGGGAGACGGGGCGCACCACGCCACGGGGCCGCCGCCGGGCGGCGTACGCCCGGCTGATCGGCTCCGCCGACCCCCGCACCACGCCGCAGCCCTCCGCCGTCGAAGCCACCGGGAGCAGCACGATGTCCCCGACAGAGCCCGGTCCCGGCGCCACCGCGAGCGCCCCGGCCGATCCCGCCACGGACGTGGTGCCTGACGCGACAGCACCTGAGGCACCGTCACCGCATCGCGAGGCGCCGGCGAACGGCCCGGGACCGGACGGCGCCGCGGACGCCGGACCGGATCTGCCGACGGCCACCGTGCAGGTCGCCCCGGCACCCGGAGGCCCCGCCCCGGCGGCGGCCGCGCCCGACGGCGACGTCCCCGGTCCCGCACCGGCGCGGCCGGTCCTCACGGCCGAGGCCGCGTTCGACAGCCTGTACGACCTCACGGCACCCGGACTGACGCGCCAGATGTACCTCCTGACGGGCCGCCGCCTGTTGTCCCGGGAGGCCGTCGAGCACGCTTTCCGGACCGCCTGGCAGCGATGGCCGGAGGTGGCCAGGGACCGTGATCCCGCGGGCTGGGCGCGGGCGGCGGCGTACGAGTACGCGATGTCGCCCTGGCACCGCATGCGGCGCACCCACCGCCGCCCCGACGCCCTGCCCGAGGAGCCCGGCAGGAAGGCACTGCTGGGCGCGCTGCTCGCACTGCCGCCCTCGTACCGCCGCACGCTGCTGCTCCACGACGGTGTCGGGCTGGGGCTGCCGGAGACAGCGGCCGAGACCGAGGCCAGCACGCCCGCCGCCGCGAACCGTCTGCTGAACGCCAGAGCCACCCTCGCCGAGTCGCTCCCCGAGCTGGCCGCACCCACGGATCCCGGCGGGCGGACCGCGCTGTTCCAGGAGCGGCTCGGCGCTCTCGCACTGGCCGAGGACGTGCCGGAACCGCCCACCGCTCCGTCGGTGCGCAGGGGCAGCGAGCGCGTCGCAGAACTCTGGACGCGGGCGGCGGTCTGTTTCGGCGTGCTGCTCATCGGGGCGACGGGCTTCACGCTGCACACGGCCCCCACGCAGTACGAGCAACCGCTCTCGCCTCCCCACCGCGTGGGCGGTGTCCCTCCGAGGGGTGGCCCGGAGCGTCTGACGCCCCAGGACCTGAAACTGCAGAAGGCGCTGCGGGAGAAGCTCGTGCACGGGCCGGAGCGTCTGGTTCCACGGATCCCCTGACCGCGCTGTCCGCCGGACACGCGCACGGTGGCTGCCCGCCGCACGAGCGAACGGCGCGGGCCCGCACCCTGTCGAGAACAGGGTGCGGGCCCGCGCCGTTTCGCCGTTTCCGCGGTGAAGCGGTGACGCTGCCTCGGGAGGTCAGCCGCCGAGGATCTCGCGAGCCAGCTTGGCGGTCTCGGTCGGCGTCTTGCCGACCTTGACGCCGGCGGCCTCGAGGGCCTCCTTCTTGGCCGCGGCGGTGCCGGAGGAACCGGAGACGATGGCGCCGGCGTGGCCCATGGTCTTGCCCTCCGGGGCGGTGAAGCCCGCGACGTAGCCGACGACCGGCTTCGTGACGTTCTTCGCGATGTAGTCGGCGGCACGCTCCTCGGCGTCGCCGCCGATCTCGCCGATCATCACGATGAGGTCGGTGTCGGGGTCCGCCTCGAACGCCGCGAGGGCGTCGATGTGCGTGGTGCCGATGACCGGGTCGCCACCGATGCCGACGGCGGACGAGAAGCCGATGTCACGCAGCTCGTACATCATCTGGTAGGTCAGCGTGCCGGACTTGGACACGAGACCGATGCGGCCGGGCTTGGTGATGTCGCCCGGGATGATGCCGGCGTTGGACTGGCCGGGGGTGATCAGGCCGGGGCAGTTCGGGCCGATGATCCGGGTCTTGTTGCCCTTCGAGCCGGCGTACGCCCAGAAGGCGGCCGAGTCGTGGACGGCGATGCCCTCGGTGATCACGACGGCCAGCGGGATCTCGGCGTCGATCGCCTCGACGACCGCGGCCTTCGCGAAGGCCGGCGGCACGAAGAGGACCGACACGTCGGCGCCGGTCTTCTCCATCGCCTCGGCGACGGACCCGAATACGGGTACCTCGGTGCCGTCGAAGTCGACGGTCGTGCCCGCCTTGCGGGGGTTCACGCCACCGACGATGTTGGTGCCGTCGGCCAGCATGAGCTTGGTGTGCTTCATGCCCGTGGCGCCGGTCATCCCCTGGACGATGACCTTGCTGTCCTTGGTGAGGAAGATAGCCATGGTGTTGGAGTCCCTTAGTCCCTTGTCGTGTCGGAGACGCGCAACGTCACAGCGCAGCCGCGGCGAGCTCGGCGGCCTTGTCGGCCGCGCCGTCCATGGTGTCCACGCGCTGAACCAGCGGGTGGTTGGCGTCGGAGAGGATCTTGCGACCCAGCTCCGCGTTGTTGCCGTCGAGGCGCACGACCAGCGGCTTGGTGACGTCCTCGCCCTTGGACTTGAGCAGCTCCAGGGCCTGGACGATGCCGTTGGCGACCTCGTCGCACGCGGTGATGCCACCGAAGACGTTGACGAAGACGGACTTGACGTCCGGGTCGCCGAGGATGATCTCGAGACCGTTCGCCATGACCTCCGCGGAGGCACCGCCACCGATGTCCAGGAAGTTGGCGGGCTTCACGTTGCCGTGGTTCTCACCGGCGTACGCGACGACGTCCAGGGTCGACATGACCAGACCGGCACCGTTACCGATGATGCCGACCTCGCCCTCGAGCTTGACGTAGTTGAGGTTCTTGGCCTTGGCGGCGGCCTCGAGGGGGTTGGCCGCGGCCTTGTCCTCGAGCGCCTCGTGGCCGGGCTGACGGAAGTCGGCGTTCTCGTCGAGAGACACCTTTCCGTCCAGCGCCAGGATGCGGCCGTCCTTCGTCTTCACCAGCGGGTTGACCTCGACGAGGAGCGCGTCCTCGGCGACGAAGGTGTCCCACAGGGTCACCATGGCCTCGGCGACACCCTCGGCCACCTCGGCCGGGAACTTCGCCAGGGCCACGATCTCGCGGGCCTTCTCGATGTCGACGCCGTCGACGGCGTTGACCGGGACCTTCGCGAGGGCCTCGGGGGTCTTCTCCGCGACCTCCTCGATGTCCATACCGCCCTGCACCGACGCCATGGCGAGGAAGGTGCGGTTGGTGCGGTCGAGAAGGTACGAGACGTAGTACTCCGCCTCGATCTCCGGGGACAGCTCGGCGATCATCACCTTGTGGACCGTGTGGCCCTTGATGTCCATGCCGAGGATGTCGGTCGCGCGAGCGACCGCCTCGTCCGGGTCTGCGGCCAGCTTCACGCCGCCGGCCTTGCCTCGGCCACCGACCTTCACCTGCGCCTTGACGACGGACTTGCCGCCCAGCCGCTCGGTCGCCTCGCGGGCTGCCTCAGGCGTGTCGATGACTTCACCGGCCAGCACCGGTACACCGTGCTTGGCGAAGAGGTCCCTCGCCTGGTACTCGAACAGGTCCACGCGCGTCCGTCCCTTTTAGTGGTCTCGCGGTTCGTTATCTGCGTGGGCGTGCCGCGAGGGCAGCGTGACTGCGCAGTCACAAGGGAGGCGCACACGGTCACCGAGTACGCGGCATGTCCATCCGGCAGGTTATCCCCGCGCCACGTCGGACCCTAAATTGCAGATCACACCTGAGCGGTGATAACGGTCACAGATCGCGCTGGTGACCGGGGTCCGGGGGACAAAACGCCTCGTCCGGCAGGGCCTCCGGGACGGCCCCGCGCGAGGGAGCGCGGCCGGGACGCACCGCCGGTCGGAAGCGCCGGTGCCATGACGGCCCGGGCGGAAGCGGTGCACCGTGACGGCCCGTTCCGGGCCGCCTCACCCGCCGCCGCCGGGTATCGGCAGCGGCCGCCTCTCGATCGCCGCGGCCATGACCTCGGGAAAGAGGTCCGGGGTGCAGGCGAAGGCCGGGGTACCCAGCGCGCCCATCGCGGCCGCGTGCTCGTGGTCGTAGGAGGGCGCGCCTTCGTCCGACAGCGCGAGCAGGGTCACGAACTGCACCCCCGACGCCTTCATCGCGGCGGCACGCCGGACCATCTCGTCCTTGATTCCACCCTCGTGGAGGTCGCTGATCAGGACGACGACGGTGTCCGCGGGGCGGCTGATCCTCGACTGGCAGTACGCGAGGGCGCGGTTGATGTCCGTACCGCCGCCGAGCCGCGTCCCGAACAGGACGTCGACGGGGTCGTCGAGCTGGTCCGTGAGGTCGACGACGGACGTGTCGAACACGACGAGTCTCGTCGCCAGGCTGCGCATGGAGGCGAGGACCGCGCCGAAGACGGCGGCGTGGACGACGGAGGACGCCATGGAACCCGACTGGTCGACGCAGAGGATGACCTCCTTCTTCACCGACCGGCCGGTGCGGGCGAATCCGACAAGGCGCTCGGGAATCACCGTGCCGGCCCCTGCCCGCCCGGGAAGGGGCACGTAGTTCTTGAGGTTGGCCCGGATCGTGCGGTCCCAGTCGATGTCCGGCCGGCGCGGCCGGCGGGTCCTCGCCGAGCGGTCCAGCGCGCCGGTGAGCGCGGCCCGCGTCCTGGAGGCCAGGCGGCGCTCCAGGTCCTCGGTGACCTTGCGGACGACCGCACGGGCGGTCTCCTTCGTCGTCTCGGGCATGGCCTTGCCGAGGGAGAGGAGGGTGCCGACGAGGTGGACGTCGGGTTCGACGGCCTCCAGCATCTCCGGTTCCAGCAGCAGGGCGGACAGCCCGAGCCGGTCGATCGCGTCACGCTGCATGACCTGGACGACGGGGACAGGGAAGTACGTACGGATGTCACCGAGCCACCGGGCCGCGGACGGGGCGGACGCCGCGAGGCCCGCGGATCGCTCGGGTCCGCCACGGCCGCCGGGCCTCCCGCCGCCGTAGAGCGAGGTCAGCGCACTGTCCATCGCCGCGTCGCGGCCCGTGAGCGCGTGTCCCGTGCCCTCGGCGCCGTCCGCGCCGAGCACCAGGCGCCAGCGCCGCAGCCTCTCGTCCTCCTGCGGTGCCGCTGCCGTGGCCTGCCCCTGTTCCTGTGCTCGTTCCTCCGGTCCGGTGCGCGTGCGGTGTCCGGTCATCCCGCCGCCACCCGCCCCTCCGGCGTGTCCAGACCGAGGAGCAGTCGCACCACCGGTGTGACGGCGTCCGCCCGTTCCTCGTCGACCGAGTGACCGAAACCCGGTGTGAACGCCCCGCTCTCCCCGCCCGCTCCCCCGCGGTCCGTCCCCCGCCGGACGAGGTCGCCCAGCGACCGCCGCACAGCGGGCTCGTAGGCCGCGAACGTGCGGCGCAACAGGGGGAGTACGTCGACGAACGCCTCCGTCGGTATGCCCGTCAGCCAGGCGTCGACGAGGGAGAGCAGCCGATCGTCGTGGACCAGCAGCATGCCGCCGCCGGACGCTCCCCCGGCGAAGCCCTCGATCCATGCCGCCGCGTCGGCCGGCGGCGTGCCCGGGGACAGCGCCAGGCTCATCAGCCGTGCCGTCCCGTCCTCGGTGGCCCGTCCTTCGTCGAGGAGCAGTCGAGCGGCACGGCCCCGGACCCGGCCGGCGACCGCGTCCCTCGACGAGAGCCTGCGCAGGGTCACGGTCCATCGGTCCTTCAGCCCGTCCGTCCGGGAGACGTCGGTGAGCAGTCCGATCGCGCCGTGCACGGCGTCCAGCCGGTCGTGCGCCTGCGCCGCGCCCTCCGGGGCGAGGCCGGTGCAGGCGGGCGGCAGGCCCACGCAGACGCGCTCGGCGATTCCGGCCGCGACCGCCGCCAGAGCCGTGGTGCCGGTGGACCGGACATCCCCGTACCGCAGGGAGCGGGCCAGGGGTGGCAGGGCGTCGGCGAGGTGGCCGACATCGGCGTCGAGGGCGGCCCGGTCGGCGAGCGCCCGCATCACGACGGAGAGTGCCCCGGGCAGCCCGGCCAGCAGGCACCGCTCGGCGAGCGCGGTGACCGCCGCGAGCGAGGGCGCGGACACGGCGTCCGACTCGGCCCTCGCCGTCGCGGCGGCGAGCACGGTGGTGCCCCACACCCCGGCCTCGGCGACCCGCACGAAGAGCTCGGGTTCCCAGCTCAGCCGCCAGGTCTCCCGGAACGTGCCCGTACTGCCCCGGCCCGCGACGGGCTCACCCCAGGCCACGTCCAGGAGGTGCAGTCTGTGCAGCAGCCGGCTGCGGGCCGCGTCGTTGTCCTCGCGCAGATCGAGCTCGATGTCGCGCGGCTCCGCCTCGGACCGGAGCCTGAGTGAGCGCTGCTGTCCGGTCAGGTCCCGTTGGAGCGGAACGGCGGGGGCGTCGTCCGGCACCTCGCCGAGGATCTCGCCGACGACCAGACGGTCCCGCACCAGGGCGAGCGGCACTTCGGAGCCCTCACACATGACGGCCCGCACCGCGTCGGTGGCTTCCGCCAGACCCACGGCGGGCCGGTCCCGCAAGGCCGCCAGTGTCTCCGCGAGCCGCACTGCCTCGATGACATGGGCCGGTGACACGGGCCGGTCCTCTTCGCGAAGGAGGCCTGCGACCTTCGTCATCCAGCGTTCGACGGGCAGGTCGGGGGAACCGAAGAGGTGCCCGTACCAGCCGGGGGACTCGATGCCCGCGCCGTATCCGCTGCGCCGGGCGAGTCTGCGGTGGGTCCACGGCACCCAGGTCAGCTCGGTCCTGACCTTGGGAATCCCCTTGAGGAGTGACCGGTCGGCGGCGACCGTCGTCCTCGCGGCGAGCGCGGGAACGTGCCAGGCACCGCACACCACCGCGATGTCGTCGCCGAACTCCTTGCGGGCCGCCCGGAGCCGGAGGCGCATGCAGGCCTCCCGGACCGCGTCCTGGGGATGCCCCCCGTCGCCGTACGCCTCGCGCAGCGCCGTCATCGCCTCGGCGAGCGCGGCGAACGGGGCGCACGCATCGGCGCGCGGGCCGGCCTGCCCACGGTGTTCGACGACGTCCTCCCACCAGCGCTCGGGGTCGTCGTGGCCGGCGGCCCCGGCCAGGATCCCGAGGGGATCGATCCCCCGTCCGTCCCCGTCCGGCTCCTCCGGTGCGTCGGGCCCGCCCTCCGGATGCCCGCTCATGGCAAGGGAGTTGGACGCCGGCAGGTCCATGAAACGCACCGGGACGCCGTGCGCCAGTGCCCAGCGGATCGCCACCCACTCGGGCGAGAAGTCGGCCATCGGCCAGAACGCGGCACGCCCCGGATCGTCGACGGCGTGTGCGAGCAGCGCGACGGGCGGGCGCATGCCGTCGTCGGCGGCGAGCGGCAGCAGCGCGTCGCCCTCCGGAGGGCCCTCGACGAGCACCGCCCTCGGGCGCGCGGCCTCCAGGGCGGCGCGGACCGCGCGGGCGGACCCCGGGCCGTGGTGGCGTACGCCCAGGAGCAGCGGCCCCCGGGCCGCGGCCGGCACCGGCGCGCGGGGCGTCATGCCGTGGCCTCCCGGCAGGCGCGGTAGAAGTCCTTCCAGCCGTCCCGCTCCCGGACCACGGTCTCCACGTACTCCTGCCAGATCACACGGTCGGCGGTGGGGTCACGGACGACGGCGCCGAGGATCCCGGCCGCCACGTCGTGGGGGCGGAGCACGCCGTCGCCGAAATGGGCCGCCAGAGCGAGGCCACCGGTCACGACGGAGATGGCTTCGGCGGTGGACAGCGTGCCGGAAGGGGACTTGAGCCTCGTGCGGCCGTCCGTGGTGATGCCGTCGCGCAGTTCGCGGAAGACCGTGACGACACGCCGGATCTCGGCCATGCCGTCCGGGACCGCGGGAAGTCCGAGGGAGCGTCCGATCCGGGCGACGCGCCGCGACACGATGTCCACCTCGGCCTCGGCGGTCGCGGGCAGCGGGAGGACGACGGTGCTGAACCGGCGTCGCAGCGCTCCGGACAGCTCGTTGACCCCCCGGTCGCGGTCGTTGGCCGTGGCGATGAGGTTGAACCCCTGGACGGCCTGGACCTCCTGCCCGAGTTCGGGCACCGGAAGCGTCTTCTCCGACAGGATCGTGATGAGCGCGTCCTGTACGTCGGCCGGGATGCGGGTGAGCTCCTCGATCCTGGCGGTCATTCCCTCGGCCATGGCCCGCATGACCGGGCTCGGCACCAGGGCCTCGCGGCTCGGCCCGCCCGCCAGCAGCTGTGCGTAGTTCCACCCGTAGCGGACGGCTTCCTCGGGGGTGCCGGCGGTGCCCTGGACCAGCAGGGTCGAGTCTCCGCTGACGGCCGCCGCGAGATGCTCGGAGACCCAGGTCTTGGCGGTGCCCGGCACTCCGAGGAGCAGCAGGGCACGGTCGGTGGCGAGCGTGGACACGGCGACCTCGACGAGACGGCGCGGACCCACGTACTTCGGGGTGATCAGTGCGCCTCCGGGGAGTGTCCCGCCCAGCAGATAGGTGGAGACGGCCCACGGCGAGAGCTTCCAACGCGCGGGCCTGGGGCGGTCGTCGGCGGCCGCGAGCACTTTCAGCTCGTCGGCGAAGTCGTGCTCGGCATGCGGTCTCAGTACTTGGCCGCCGGCTGCGCCGGACTGCGCGGACACGGTCATGGATCCCCCTCCGAATCGGTCGAACCGATGCGGTTTCCACCGTGCACCATGGCACTGACAATCGGCCCGCCCCGCCGGCCGGGGGCGGGTTCGCCGGACCGGGACCGGTCGTCGTGGTCCGCGCCCCCGCCGGTTCCGTCCGGTGAGCTCGCGTACGGTCCCCGACGCGTTCACGCGGCCATGCGCCATGCGCCATGGAAGAAGCGCAGGTCGGAGCCCGTTGTCAGTGGCGCGTCCTACCGTCGGTGCCATGCTGCTTTCACAGGGGGAGGAACCAGCGCGCACCGCAGGGCCCGGGGCGCGCCGGACCGTGGACGAGGTGCTGGCCCTGGCTCCTGACGAGGCGTCGCGCGACGCCGTGCGCGTCACGGGCTCGGAGGGCCTGTGGTCCGGCGCGGGCACCGCCGGATCCGGGGTCGTGTGGGGGCTGCGGGCGACGGAGGACGGCATAACGCACCGCACGGCGGCAGCCCTGAACGAAGGCAGGTACACCTGCAGTTGCGCCCCGGCGGAACCTCCCTGCCCGCACGCGCTGGAGCTGCTTCTCCTCCATGCGGGCGACCGACCCGTGCTGCGGCGGAGCGCCGAGCCGCCGGCCTGGGTCGAGGAGTGGCTGACGGGCGTCCGTGGGGGGACGGCAGAGGCCGGGGCCCCCGGCGCCCCGGCGGGTGGGGGGCCGGCGGCGGACGACGGCGCCGCCGGCCGGGCACGCGCGGCGCGGCGGCGCGCCGCCCGCAGGGCCGCGCGCATCACGGGCGGGGCTCAGGAGCTGGAGCAGCGCCTCACGGATCTGCTGCGCGGCGGACTCGCGGCGGCAGAAGATCCCGCCGACCCGCTGTGGGAGGAGACGGCGGCCCGCATGGTCGACGCCCAGGCCCCCGGACTCGCCCACCGGGTACGGGAGTTGGGTGAGGTGCCCGCGTCGGGGGCGGGCTGGCCCGTGCGGATGCTGGAGGAGTGCGCCCTGCTTCACCTGCTGGACACCGCCTGGCTCGGCCTCGGCGGACTGCCCGCACCCCTGGCCGCGACCGTGCGTACGAGAGTGGGACTGACGGCCTCCGCCGAGGGACCGGCCGTCCGTGACCACTGGCTGGTCCTCGCCCAGTACGACGTGCCGGACGGCCGGATCGTCACCCGCCGCATCTGGCTGCACGGCAGGGCCTGCGGGCGCACTGCGCTGCTGTTGTCCTACGGCGCGGCGGGACGCGCCCCGGACCTGACACTGCCGGTGGGCAGCGTGATCGACGCGGAGGTCACGCCCTATCCGGGCGGCGGCCGGCTGAGGGGCGAGCTCGGGCGGCGGTTCGGGGATCCGGACGCCGATCCGTCCCCTCCGCCGGGGGGCACGACAGCCGACGCACTCGCCGCGTACGGCCGGGCACTGCGGGACGATCCCTGGCTGGACGCCTGGCCCTCCGTGCTGTGCGACGTCATACCCGCCCCGTCCGAAGAGGGCTGGCGGCTGGTCGGCACCGACTCGGCCGCGGTGCCGGTCACCGGCTCAGCACTGTCCCGGCCGGGACTGTGGAAGCTCCTGTCGCTCTCCGGCGGCCGGCCGATGACGGTCTTCGGCGAGTGCGGGCACCGGGGCTTCGAGCCGCTGGCGGCCTGGCCCCCGGACGGCTCGGACGGCTTCGGCACGAGGGGGCCCGTGGCACTCCTCTGATCCCCGGGCCGTCCGAGCCCGTCCGGAACCGAACCGCGGCACCGCACGCTCCCGACCGCGATCCGCGATCCGCGATCCGCCGACAACTGGACTGAAGGGGACTTCGATGTCCACCACACAGACGACGCCCCGTACACCGATCGGCGCTTCCTGGGAGGACCTCGTCACCTCGGCGCTGCTCGGCACCGACCGTCGCCCACTGCCGACGCGGGGCGGAAGCCCCGCCGGACCGGCCGCCCTGCTGGACCTTGCGGCCCTGCACACCGTGCGTCGCCGGGCCGCGCTTCGTCCGGCCACCGGAGTCGCGCCACCGGCTCCCGCACCCGCCGATCCCCGGCCGCCCCTTCCCGCAGCCGCCCGGCGCCGGCTCGCCCGGTTGCTCGCCGACCGGTCGGCGCCACCGGGCGGCGGACGGCGGGGCACGGCTCCCGATCTCACCGAACTCATCCCCCAGTGGCTGGCCTCGGCAGGGGCACACGGCTATCGGGCACCGGCGGAACTGCTGCCCGCGCTGCTGGACGCGGCGCGGGCGCGCACGGATCTGCGCCCCCATGTCCTGGCGTTCGCGGGACCGCGCGGGCTCTGGCTGGCCGGCCTGAACCCGGAGTGGAGGTTCGCCCTGCGCGCCACGTCCCGGGGTGCGCACCGGCCGGACACCACCGCTCCGGAGGCGGTGCGCCGGCTCTGGGCGGACGGGCTCTTCGCGGAGCGGGTGGCGCTGCTCGGAGCGCTCAGGGAGCGGGATCCCGGTGCCGCCCGGTCCCTGCTCGCGGGCACCTGGTCCACGGAACGGGCCGAGGACCGGCTGATGTTCCTCGACTCCTTGCGGGCCGGCCTCTCAAGTGCCGACGAGGCCTTCCTGGAGGAGGCTTTGACGGACCGCAGCCGCAATGTCCGCGCCACGGCCGCGGAACTGCTGTCGGCACTTCCCGATTCGGCACTCGCCGGTCGGATGGCCGCCCGTGCCACGACGTGCGTGAACCCCGACCGCACGGGGGACGCGTTGTCCATAGCGGTGGAGGCGCCCCACGAGTGCGACGCGGGGATGGAACGCGACGGCGTCGTGCCGGTGCCGCCCTCGGGGCGCGGCGAACGCTCCTGGTGGCTGGGACAGTTGGTGGAGGCGACCCCACTGGGCATCTGGTGCGAGAGGTTCGGCGGCCGCGGGGCGCGCGAGCTCGTGGCGCTCCCGGTGGCGGACGACTGGAGCGGGGAGTTGCACGCGGCCTGGTGCCGGGCGGCTGTCAGGCAGCGGGACCCGGAATGGGCGCGAGCGCTGCTCGGTACCCCTGCGACGCCTCCGGCGAACGGTCCGGGGACGGCATCACTGGCCCAGCGCTCGACCCTGCTCTCGACCCTCCCCCCGGCCGAACGGTCGCTGTGGGTGGCGGACTTCATTGCCGCGCACGGCCTGTCCGAGGCGTTCCAGCTGCTCGGTGTCTGTCCGGTTCCCTGGGACGGGCCGCTCGGCCGCTCGGTGGTCGACGCGCTCGACATAGCCCGGGACGCGGGGAGTTACCCGTGGAGCTTCAGCGGGGTGATGGGCCTCGCCGAGCGCTGTCTGAACCCCGCCGAGGCGGACCGGCTCGAAGTGCTGACCACCACCCCGGACGAACCGGAAGGCGCGTCACCGGGCGCGGGCGGCTACTGGTCGGAGGCGTTCCAGCGCCTGGTGTCCACGCTGCGCCTGCGCGCGGCCATGGACGCCGAGTTCGCGCCGGGGAGCGCGGACTGAACTTCGCGCCCCTGCTCGGCGGGATGCCCGGAGCAGACCCGTGCACGCCCCGAACGCGGCCGGGGCGGCCCTCAGTACGCCACGGGACCGAGACGCACCGCCCGGCCCCGCGCGGGCGACCCGACAGGAGCCGCGCCCCGGTCGCGGCGAGGTCGTGCGAGGTCTGTGCACAGTCCGTGCGGGGACCCGACGAGGTCATCGCGAGACTCGGGCGAACCGGCCCCGGTCTCGGCGAGCGGGCCTCGTCCCCCACGTGACGCGCCGCCGGTCCGTCCTCACGGCCCGGCCGCGTGATCAGGCCTCCGCGGGCTGGCGGACGTGGGCGTTCACCCAGTCGACGATCGAGGTCGTCGTCGCACCCGGTGTGAAGATCTCCGCGACGCCCTGTTCCTTCAGCGGCGCGATGTCCGCCTCGGGGATGATGCCGCCGCCGAACACCTTGATGTCCTCGGCGTCACGTTCCTTCAGCAGCTCGATGACCTTGGCGAAGAGCGTGTTGTGCGCACCCGAGAGGATCGAGAGCCCGATGGCGTCGGCATCCTCCTGGATCGCCGTGTCCACGATCTGCTCGGGGGTCTGGTGGAGCCCCGTGTAGATGACCTCCATGCCCGCGTCCCGCAGGGCCCGTGCGATCACCTTGGCGCCTCGGTCATGGCCGTCGAGGCCCGGCTTGG
The DNA here is from genome assembly GCF_035946055.1 of Streptomyces sp. NBC_01341. NCBI lineage: Bacteria > Bacillati > Actinomycetota > Actinomycetes > Kitasatosporales > Streptomycetaceae > Streptomyces > Streptomyces sp. NBC_01341. Next base: position 3,009,021 of record NZ_CP108364.1, read on the forward strand.
CAACCACCACACGGATCGGACCGGTCACACCCATCACTGCCTCCACATGCGTCTCCCGTGCCTGAAGGGCCGGGGATGTGAACGAACGTTATCCACAGCATCCCGCACGGCGTCGTTTCGCGGTGGACCGGGAGGGGGAAATCACACATGGGACATGTTCGCCAGGCGTCGTTCCGCGCATCGAGCGGCTCACGGGCCGCGCGGGGCGCGGCGCCGGGGGAGCCGCTTCGAGGTCGTCGTACCACCGCGCCGTCAGCCGCACGGCACGGTGGTACGGCCCCCGGGCCCGCCACAGGGGCGCCGGGCGCCTCGGCCGCGGTCCCCGTAAGGGCGTGCGGGGCACGGAGCCGCCTCCCCCGCATGCCAGTGCAGGAGGTCGGCCGATGAAGGTCCTGTCCTTCCCACCCCTACTGCCACGCAGGCTGTGTCCGCGCCCTGCCTGGCTGTCTTCGGCACTGGTCAGAGCCACGGCGCTGGAGCTGGTGATCCTGGCCGGGCATGTGCTCATCTACCCCTCCGGGCTCACCCCCGAGCGCAGGACGCCCACAGCGCGATCCGGTCCGGGCTCCGGCCACGCACGCTCCCCCGGCTCCGCCCCCGGCACCGCCATGACCTCCGGTCCGAGCACCGCCACCGCTATCACCTCCGGTCCGAGCGCGAGCACCGCCACCGTCACGGACGCCGCACCGGGCCGCGACGACGGCCCGCTCGCGATCCGGGGACCGGCCGACGGCACCAACAGGGATGAGGGGACCGACGCGGATTCCCGCGCCGCCGCTCCGGATCCGCGCACCGGCGGACCGGATCCCGACCCCGCATCCGACCGGATCACCCGTTCGGCCGGAACAGCCACCCTTCCCTCGACGATCGGTGAGCGTCCGCCGGTGGTCCTTCTGCACGGCTTCATCGACAACCGCTCGGTGTTCGTGCTGCTCCGCCGCTCCCTGGCCCGGCACGGTTGGCACCATCTGGAATCGCTCAACTACTCGCCGCTGACCTGCGACATCCGTACGGCTGCCGAGCTGCTCGACCGCCACGTCGAGGAGATCTGCGCCCGCACCGGGCATCACCAGGTCGACATCGTCGGCCACAGTCTCGGCGGCCTGATAGCGCGGTACTACGTGCAGCGGCTGGGCGGTGACCGGCGGGTGCGCACCCTCGTCACCCTCGGCACGCCGCACGGCGGCACCGCCGTCGCCCCGCTGGCCGGCGCGCACCCCATCGTGCGGCAGATGCGCAGCGGATCGGACCTGATAGAGGAGCTGCGCCGCCCCGCTCCCGACTGCCGTACGCGGTTCGTCAGCTTCTGGAGTGAACTCGACAGGGTGATCCTCCCGGTGGAGACCGCCTGTGTGGACCATCCGGATCTCGACGCCGTGAACGTGCGCGTCACCGGCATCGGCCATCTGGCGCTACCCGTGCATCCGGCGGTCGCTTCCGCGATCCGCCAGGCGCTGGAGTCCGACGGAACGGCCATCAGCACCCCGGGAACGGCCACCGCCGCCTGACCGAGAGCGACGAAAGGGCCCTAACTCCCCCAGTAAATAGAACGAGTTTCGAACATAGGGCCAAACATCCGCTGTCGGTCCGCCGAAAGACGGCCGATTGCCCGTTTCCTGAGCGGCCGGAGCCCGCCGAAGATTGTCGTCCTCGCGTACCGCCGGGTACAGTCGCGGCCACTGCTCACCCCGGGGTCCCCTCACCGGCCCCCGGAACAGGTCCTGCTGCCGAGGCGAGAGAGAAGTTGGTGAACGACCAGCACCCCCACGCCGGGTACGTCGATTACGACACCCCCACCGGCAGCTTCGACACCGACCCGCTTTTCGGGAACATGCCCGGCCCGCACGACGCCGGTCACGAGACGTACGGCGGCGGTTACCCCGCCTACGACGGCGGCTACGGCGGCACCGAGTCAGGCGCCTGGGACACCGGGACGCACCAACAGGCCCCCTATGGCGTCCAGGGCGATCCGCAGGCGCCGCAGGGCTACGACAGCACCGCCGCCTGGACGCCCGATGCGGCGGTCCCCGCCCAGTACGGCACCGCCGACGCGACGGGCCAGTGGGACACAGCCGGTTGGGACCACACCGGCGCCGCGGACCAGTGGGCCGCGGGAGACACCGGCGCCTTCGCCACCACGACCTTCGAGAGCACGGCCTACACGACCGGGACGTACAGCGCCCCCGCCTTCGAAACCGCGGGGTACGAGAGTTACACGGCACCCGAGACCGGCACGTACGACGCCACCGCCTGGAACACCGGCGCCACGCCCGAGAGTGCCGCGTACGCACCCGAACAGACGTCGTATCCCTCGTACGAACACCAGGCGTCCCCCTACGACTGCTACGAGACGGGCGAGTTCGCCGCGCACGACGTCGCCGGGTCGCACGACACCGCAGTCTCCTACGACATGCCCGGATCGCACGACGAGACCGCGACGGCGCACGGCGGGCAGGACGACCCGTACGGCTCGGAGCCCGCGGGGCCCGACGCCTACGACGTGTCCACGGCCCACGCCGACGACCTCGCGCGGTCCGCCGCCCACGACGCCGGGTCCGCGCACACCGAAGACCACGACGAGGCGCTCCGCGCGGAGGCCACCGCGCAGATCCCGGACGTCGTCGACCTGACCACCGACGCCGGGTACCCCGCCGTGCGCCCCGTGACCCGCTCCGCCACACGCGGGGGCGGCCGGGGACGCCGTCGTACTCCCGCGAAGCGCTCCGCCCTCCTCACCGTCGCCGTACCCTCCGCCTGCGTCATGAGCGTCGCGGGCATCGCCGCCGCCTCCGTGGGCGGCGTGGGCGGGGCCGACGAGACCAAGGACGAGACCACGTCGATGGCGGCCGCCGACACCGCCACCACCAAGACCGCCGTCGCCAACAACGAGCTCGACACCCAGCTGGCCGCCCTCAACGCCGACGCCGAGAACTTCGCCGACCGCGCCAGCCGCACCCAGGAGCGCCTCGACCTGAAGGAGCGCCAGGCGGCCGAGAAGAAGAAGCGCGAGGAGGAGGCCGCCCGCCGCGAGGCCCTGCGTCCCAAGTTCGCGCTGCCCGTCTCGCAGCACGGCCTCAGCGCCACCTACGGCCAGGCCGGGGTGAACTGGATGTCTGTCCACACCGGCATCGACTTCCCGGTGACCTTCGGTACGCCCGTGATGGCGGCCACCGACGGCACCGTGCGCACCCAGTGGAACAGCGCCTACGGCAACATGGCCATCGTCACCGCCGCCGACGGCACGGAGACCTGGTACTGCCACCTCAGCACGACCAAGATCCGGTCGGGTTCGGTCAAGGCGGGCGACGTCATCGCCTACTCGGGAAGCTCCGGCAACTCCACCGGCCCGCACCTGCACTTCGAGGTACGGCCCGGTGGCGGCTCGGCGATCGACCCGATGCCGTGGCTCCGCAGCCACGGCCTCAACCCGAACTGAGTCAGAGCTTCTCGACCGGCGCGTAGCGCAGCAGGAGCTTCTTCGGCCGCTCGTCGCCGAAGTCGACCGTCGCCTTGGCCTGGTCGCCGAACCCCTCGACCGCGGTCACGGTGCCCAGTCCGAACTGGTCGTGCGTGACCCGGTCCCCCGCCACGAGGGTGACCACGGGCTTCTCGGACGTACGCCGGGTCGCGAACCCCGACGGCCCGGACTTCGAGCGCGACGAGGACAGCGACGACGTGATCCCTGACGTCGGTCCCGCCGGAGCGGCCATCGGCCCCTTGCGCTTCCACTCCAGGTGCTGGTCGGGAATCTCCTCCAGGAAGCGCGAGGGCGGGTTGTACGAGGGCTGGCCCCAGGCACTCCGCATCGCCGCCCGGGTGAGGAACAGGCGCTCGCGCGCGCGGGTGATGCCCACGTAGGCGAGGCGGCGCTCCTCCTCGAGCTCCTTCACCTGTCCCAGCGCGCGCATGTGCGGGAAGACGCCGTCCTCCATGCCGGTCAGGAACACCACCGGGAATTCGAGGCCCTTGGCGGTGTGCAGCGTCATCAGCGTGACGACACCGGAGCCGTCCTCGTCCTCGTCGGGGATCTGGTCGGCGTCGGCGACGAGCGCGACCTTCTCCAGGAACTCGGCGAGTGTCCCGGAGCCCTCGTCCTCCGCACGCTCCTGCTCGAACTCGAGGGCGACGGAGGCGAGCTCCTGGAGGTTCTCGATGCGGGTCTCGTCCTGCGGGTCGGTGGATGCCTGGAGCTCGGCGAGGTAGCCGGTCCGCTCCATGACCGCCTCCAGCACGACCGCCGGACCCGCGCCGGACTCCACGATCGTGCGGAGCTCCTCCATGAGCGTGTTGAACCGCTTCACGGCGTTGGCCGAGCGCGCCGCCATTCCGTACGCCTCGTCGACCCGGCGCAGGGCCTGCGGGAAGGAGATCTTCTCGCGCATGGACAGCGCGTCGATCATCGCTTCGGCCCGGTCGCCGATGCCGCGCTTGGGCACGTTGAGGATGCGGCGCAGCGGGACGGTGTCCTCGGGGTTGGAGAGGACCCGGAGGTAGGCCAGGACGTCCCTGACCTCCTTGCGCTCGTAGAAGCGCACTCCGCCGACGACCTTGTAGGGCAGCCCGACGCGGATGAAGATCTCCTCGAAGACACGGGACTGGGCGTTCGTGCGGTAGAAGACGGCGACGTCTCCGGCCTTCGCCTCCCCCGCGTCCGTCAGCCGGTCGATCTCGTCGGCGACGAACTGTGCCTCGTCGTGTTCGGTGTCGGCGACGTACCCCGCGATCCGGGTGCCGGCGCCGGCGTTCGTCCAGAGGTTCTTGGGACGGCGGCTCTCGTTGCGTTCGATGACGGCGTTGGCGGCGGAGAGGATCGTCTGGGTGGAACGGTAGTTCTGCTCCAGCATGATCGTCTTCGCGTCCGGGTAGTCCTCCTCGAACTGGAGGATGTTGCGGATGGTCGCGCCGCGGAAGGCGTAGATCGACTGGTCCGCGTCACCCACGACGCAGAGCTCACCCGGGGCGTCGGCCTCACCGGCGGGGCCGACCAGCTCGCGGACCAGCGTGTACTGGGCGTGGTTGGTGTCCTGGTACTCGTCGACCATGACGTGGCGGAAGCGCCGGCGGTAGTGCTCGGCGACGTCGGGGAACGCCTGGAGCAGGTGCACCGTCGTCATGATGATGTCGTCGAAGTCCAGCGCGTTGGCCTCGCGGAGCCGTGCCTGGTAGAGCGCGTAGGCCTGGGCCAGCGTCTTCTCGAAGCCGTCGGCCGCCTGTCCGGCGAAGGTCTCCTCGTCGATCAGCTCGTTCTTCAGGTTCGAGACCTTCGCCGTGAACGACTTCGGCGGGTAGCGCTTCGGGTCGAGGTCGAGGTCGCGGCAGACCAGTGCCATGAGCCGCTTGGAGTCGGCGGCGTCGTAGATCGAGAACGACGAGGTGAAGCCGAGGAGCTTGGACTCGCGGCGCAGGATCCGCACGCACGCGCTGTGGAACGTCATGACCCACATGGCGTTCGCGCGCGGGCCGACGAGGTCCTCGACGCGCTCCTTCATCTCGCCCGCGGCCTTGTTGGTGAAGGTGATCGCGAGGATCTGGCCCGGGTGGACCCCGCGCTCGGCGAGCAGGTGCGCGATCCGGTGCGTGAGCACCCTGGTCTTGCCCGACCCGGCTCCCGCGACGATGAGCAGCGGGGATCCGGCGTGCACGACGGCGGCGCGCTGTTCGGTGTTCAGCCCGTCGAGCAGGGCCGCGGAGTCGACGACGGGACGCGGGGCGCCGTCACGGTAGTACGCCTCACGGGGCGGCGGCGGGGCGTCGAAGACGTCCTTGAACAGGCCCTCCGGCACCGCCTCGGGCGTGTGCTCCTCGGGGGGCGGCGGGGGGCCTTCCTCAGCGTGCTGGAGGCCGGTCAGGAAACTGTCGTCAAAGAGGCTGCTCATCGCTTCACGAGTCTAGGCGGCCGCACCGACAGCCCGGGCCGCATCGGCCACACGGACCCGCAGCGTGCGCTCACGGGGACGGAGTGGCCACGGTGCGTGAGTTCCGTCGGGCCTGTACAGGCCCGACGGCCCTGCACCCGCAGAAGGTCACGGAAATGTATCGGGCATATCGGCCATCAACCTTCACAGGAGCACCACGGGTTGGTTAGCGTGCTCCGACGGGTGTCCCGTACCCACTTCAGGCGAACCACGCCGCGCGGGCACCCCCGCCGAATCCGTACTCCCGCGAGGAGCCCGGAACCGGGGACCCACACGCAGCACCGGGGTGAATCGGCCCGTCTTCACCGGGCCGTAGGGCAGCCTTCCGTTCCGCCCGAACCCTCCCCCAGTGCCTGAACGGCCTGGGGGGACCCCCATCACTAACCCGGTAGGCGGTCCACGGAAGGAGATGCCGGCCTTGGCGTCGCATCGCAAGCAGCGCACCCGGGTGCGCACGACCACCCCTGCCGTCGGTCTCACGACGGCGGCGCTCGCCTCCGTCACCCTGCTCTCCGCCACCAGCGCGACGGCGGCCCCGGTGAAGCCCAAGCCCAGCATCGAGGAAGTGCAGAAGAGGGTCGACGCCCTCTACCGGCAGGCCGGTACCGCGACGCAGGAGTACAACCAGGCGAAGTCCGCGTCCGCCGAGCAGCGCTCCAAGGTGGACGCGCTCCTGGAGGCGGCGGCCCGGCGGGCCGACAAGCTGAACGAGACGCGCCGCGAGCTGGGCAGTTACGCAGCCGCCCAGTACCGCAGCGGCGCGGTCGCCCCGACGGCGACGTTCTTCCTGGCAGACGACCCGCAGTCGTACTTCGACCAGGACCAGCTGATGGCCCGGATGACCAGCCGGCAGCAGAAGACGGTCACCGAGTTCCGCACGCAGCAGAAGGAAGCCGCGGCGAAGCGCGTCGAGGCGACGAAGAGCCTGGAGACGCTGACCGAGTCGCAGGCCTCGCTGCGCACCAGCAAGCAGCAGGTGCAGACGAAGCTCACCGAGGCGCGTTCGCTGCTGTCGGAGCTGACCGCCGAGGAGAAGGCGCGGCTCGCCGAGCTGGAGCGCAAGAAGGAGGCGGAGGCCAAGCGCAAGGCCGAGGACCTGGCCCGGAAGCAGACCGCCGCCGACAAGGCGGAGTCCGTGCGCGCCGACGAGGCGACCGCAAAACAGGACACGGGGACCGGCTCCGACAGCGGCTACGCGTCGAAGGCCGAGAAGGTCCTGGCCTTCGCACGTGCCCAGATCGGCAAGCCGTACGTCTGGGGAGCGACGGGCCCGTCCTCGTACGACTGCTCCGGGCTCACCCAGGCGGCCTGGAAGGCGGCCGGCGTCGACCTGCCCCGTACGACGTGGGACCAGGTCGAGGTGGGCACCCGGGTGGCGACGGCGAACCTGAAACCCGGTGACCTGGTCTTCTTCTACGACGACATCAGCCACGTCGGCATCTACAAGGGCGACGGCATGATGATCCACGCGCCCAAGCCGGGTGCGAACGTCCGCGAGGAGTCGATCTACTACATGCCGATCTACGGAAGCGTGCGCCCGGCCTGAGGCACGCTCCTCCGTGAGCGGCGGGCACGGCTCACGTCGGACGGCGTACGCGGGAGGGGCCCGGGGACGATCCCGGGCCCCTCCCGCATCCGTCCGGGCCGCTCAGGTCCAGAGCGTGGCGATGAAGATGTTGGCGACGGTGAGTCCGCCGACCGCGGCGAAGGCGCCCTTGCCGGCCTTCTCGTCGTCGCGTTTCACGTAGACCAGCGCGAGGATCACGACGAGGATCAGGAGCTTGATCCCGATCTTGACGTTGTTCACGTGCTGGTCGTCGGCCTGGTTCAGTCCGACAAGGGCGATACCGGTGACGAGCATGGTCAGAGCGCCGTGCAGCATGGCGGGGACGAAGCGGGCCGTGCCCGCCCCCATGGCCTTCATCTGGGTGAGGAATCCGCCCAGCAGGGAAGCGATTCCGATGATGTGCAAGGCAACGAAGACATTGATGAGTACGTCCATGGCCGCAGCCTAGCCCCGTCCATATCAGCACTCTTCGGCCAGGTATGACGTAACGATGAGTTGACACGAGGGCTGCGCGAATTGCCGGACTACGGTTGAATTTCCCGGTCATTCCAGGGAAACGAAACTGCATCTGAGGCCAATAGCTGTCATTACGCCTCTTCCCCGTGCCCCGGGTTTAGCGTCACGTCCCAGGTGACCGATTCGTTACCGCCGCCCCCGTACCGGGCGGCACCCCGGTCGCCCCGCCAGGAAATCCGTCGGCGGGCCACTCCCCCCTGTGGTGGCCCGCCGACGGACCCGGGCGGGCCCGCCGGTTTCCCCGGCGGGCAGTCGAACGGAAGGACGCACCACCCCCGTGGCCGCCCATCGCACTGCCGCTCACCGCAAGCCCAAGCAGCGCCTGTTCACCGGGCCTGCTGCCCGCACCGCCGCCACCCTCGCACTCGCCGGCGCGGCGTCCGCCACCGCCTTCGAAGGTGCCGCCCAGGCCGATCCCCAGCTCACCCCGGCCCAGGTCAGGAGCAAGGTCGACCGGCTGTACCACGACGCCGAGGCCGCCACCGAGCGGTACAACGGCGCGAAGGAGAAGGCTGCGGACTCGGAGAAGTCCCTGGACGCCCTGCGCGACGAGGCGGCCCGCAGGACCGAGCGCCTCAACGCCGCCCGCGACGCCCTGGGTTCGTTCGCCACCGCCCAGTACCGCAGCGCCGGCATCGACCCCGCCGTCCGGCTGGCCCTCTCGTCGGACCCCGACGAATACCTGGAGCGCGCCTCCTTCGAGGACCGGGCGGGAGACCGCCAGGCCGGCGCGGTCAACGGGGTGCGCCGCCAGATCAACGACATCGCGCAGCTGCGGGCCGAGGCGGAGGACGAACTCTCGGTCCTCGCCTCCCGCCGGGCCGATCTGGAGAAGCACAAGAACGCGGTCCGCACCAAGCTGTCCGACGCCCGCAAGCTCCTCGCCACCCTCACCGCCGCGCAGCGCGCCGACTACGAGCGCTCCGCCGACGCCTCCCACGGCGGTGGCGCCGTCCGCGCGGACCGCAGCACCCCGCGCGGCTCCGTGAACGCCCCCAACGCCCGCGCGGCGCAGGCCGTCGACTTCGCCTACGGCGCCCTGGGCAAGCCGTACGTCTGGGGGGCGACCGGCCCGTCCGCCTACGACTGTTCCGGCCTCACCCAGGCCGCCTGGCGTGACGCGGGTGTGTCCCTGCCGCGCACGACGTACACCCAGATCAACGCGGGCCGGCGCGTCGACCGCTCCGAACTCGCCCCGGGGGACCTGGTGTTCTTCTACTCCGGGATCACCCATGTCGGGCTCTACATCGGCGGCGGGCAGATGATCCACGCCCCGCGCCCGGGCGCCCCCGTCCGTATCGCGCCGATCTCGGAAATGCCGTTCGCCGGAGCGACGCGCGTCGCATAGGCTCCCGGGCCCATGGACACAGCCATCCAGAACTACGCCCGTACACACACCCTCCGCTCCCCCGACCACTACCGGGTGGGCCCCTTCACGGTGCGCCACAACCCTGGGTGGGAGCTGAAGTTCGCCAACTACGCCATCCCCAACCAGGGTGCCGAACCCACCGCCGGTGAGATCGCCGACCTGGTCGCGGCGTTCCGGGGGCGCGACCGGCTGCCCCGTCTGGAGTTTCTTCCCGCCTGGGCACCGGCCGTCGAACCGGCCCTGCTGGCAGCCGGTTTCACCGTGGAGAACCGTGCTCCGGTCATGGCCTGCACCGCCGGGGAACTGCTCGCGCCGAAACCGGTGGACGGACTCCGCGTCTCCGAACCCGCCACCGACGCCGAGTTCACCGCGGCCGCAGCCGTCCAGCACACGGGCTTCGGCGGCGAGGGCGGCCCGGACGACGGCGAGATCGCCTGGCTGCGCGCGGCCTCGGAGGGCGGCGGCGTCTCGGCCCTCGCCACCGTGGAGGGTGTGCCCGCCGGTGCGGGCGGCTGCTCGGCCCCGGTCGACGGCACCGGCGAACTGGCCGGTCTGGCCGTCGCCGACGCGTTCCGCCGCCGGGGCGTCGGCGCCGCGCTCTCCGCCTGGCTGACCAGCACGGCGTTCGACCGCGGCTTCGGCGCCGTCTGGCTGGAGCCGGGCGGCCCCGACGTCGAGCGGATCTACGCGAGCATCGGCTACCGCAGGGTCGGCGAGAAGCTCAACATCTCGCTCGACCCCGCCTGAGGGACCGAGCGACGCCGTGCTGACCTGCCCGGCGTCAGACCAGCCGTCGCGCCGTCGCCCAGCGGGTCAGCTCGTGCCGGTTGGACAGCTGGAGCTTGCGCAGCACCGCCGAGACGTGGGACTCGACCGTCTTCACCGAGATGAACAGCTGCTTCGCGATCTCCTTGTACGCATAGCCGCGGGCGATCAGCCGGAGCACCTCGCGCTCGCGCTGGGTGAGCCGGTCCAGGTCCTCGTCGACGGGCGGCGCGTCCGTCGAGGCGAACGCGTCGAGGACGAACCCGGCCAGCCTCGGCGAGAACACCGCGTCACCGTCCTGGACCCGGAAGACGGAGTCGACCAGGTCGGTGCCGGTGATCGTCTTGGTGACGTAGCCGCGGGCGCCGCCGCGGATGACCCCGATGACGTCCTCGGCGGCGTCCGACACCGACAGCGCCAGGAAGCGCACCGGGTTCTCCACCGCACCCATCATCGGGGCGCAGCGCCGCAGCACCTCGACGCCCCCGCCGCCGGGGAGGTGGACGTCGAGGAGGACGACCTCGGGGCGGGTCGCGGTGATCACCGTGACCGCCTGTTCGACGTCGGCGGCCTCGCCGACGACCTCGACGCCGGTCTCCTCGGTGCGGCCGATCTCGGCCTGTACCCCGGTGCGGAACATCCGGTGGTCGTCGACGAGCACGACCCGTACCCGGCGCTCCGGACCCCCGGTCGCTTCGGTGTTCTCGGTCATTCGCTCGCCCTCTCCATCTCCAGCTCGACTTCCGTGCCCCCGCCGGGCACCGAACGCAGGCGCGCCGTACCGCCGTTGCGCTGCATCCGGCCGATGATCGACTCCCGTACGCCCATCCTGTCGTCCGGGACGGCGTCCAGGTCGAATCCCGGCCCCCTGTCCCTTACGGAGACGAAGACCGTGCGGCCCTCGACCTCCGCGTAGACCTGGACGGCGCCGCCCTCGCCACCGTACTTGGCGGCGTTGACCATCGCCTCGCGTGCGGCCTGCATCTGTGCCGTCAGCTTCTCGTCCAGCGGGCAGTCGCCGACGACGACGACCTCCAGCGGGACGCCGTGCTTGTCCTCGACCTCGGCGGCCGCGCGCTTGACCGCCTCGGCCAGGTTCGTGGGCTCGTCGTCCTCGTCGCGGCCGGTGCCCGACGGGTCGTACAGCCAGTTGCGCAGCTCGCGTTCCTGGGCGCGGGCGAGTCTGCGGACCTCGCCCGCGTCGTCGGCGTTGCGCTGGATCAGGGTGAGCGTGTGCAGGACGGAGTCGTGGACGTGGGCTGCAACCTCCGCACGCTCCTGCGCCCTGATGCGCATCAGGCGTTCCTCGGAGAGGTCCTGCATCATGCGGGCCAGGTAGGGGCCCGCGAGCAGGGCGATGCCGGTGAGTACGGCGACGGCGGCGGTCAGGGCGTTCCCCAGCTGGGCGGCGGAGCCGCGCACCACCAGGAACACCGCGAGGCCGAGACCGACCAGGGCGACGCCCGCGAGTCCCCGGGCCAGGTGCAGCACGCGGCTTCGCCGGCCTACCTCGATCCAGCGGGCCCGCCGCGCGTTGTCAGCCTGGCGCCACACCAGGACGGAGCCGGCGCCGATCAGCAGAGCGGGCCAGACGTAGCGGTCCGCCTTGCTGCCCATGTCGACGTTGCCGACGAAGATCACGGCGCCCACGAGCAGCGCGACCAAGGCGAAGACCTGGCCCTTGTCGGGCTTGCGGAGCCTGCGGCGGCCGTCCGGGGCGGTCTCGAAGACGGACCGGGTGGACTCGACGCCGCCGACGCCGAGCGGCACCACGATCCAGAACACGGCGTAGAGCAGGGCGCCGAGGCCGTCCGCGAAGAACAGTCCGAGGAAGACGAACCGGACCCAGGCGACGGGCAGGCCGAGGTGTCCGGCGAGCCCGCGCGCCACGCCGCCGAGCATCCGGCCGTCGGCGCTGCGGTAGAGCTTGCGCGGCGCCGGCTCCTCCTGGTCCGGGGCGTGCGGGCCCGGGGCGCGGGTCGTGGCTGCTGGCATGGACCGATCGTCACACGTCCCGGCGGGTCGTGGCATCAGGGTCGGTCCCGGACTCGACCCTGATTGCCTCGCGCCGGTCCGGATCCACGGCACGGTCACCCGGGGCGGGCCCTCAGGGGCCCCGGCACGCAATATCAGGGACCGGCCAGGGTCGTCGCGGGTCCCACGGGGACGTACGGACCGTCACCATGGAGCCATGACCGTTCCCCAGGACGCCCCGCCCGGCGTCACTCCGCCCCCCGCGCCGGTACCGCGCCTGGAGCGCAGCCCGCGCCAGAAGGTGGTGGCCGGGGTGTGCGGCGGGCTCGGCCGGTACTGCGACGTGGATCCGGTCATCTTCCGGATCGTGCTCGGCGTCCTCGCGGTGACGGGCGGCATCGGCCTGATCTTCTACGGCTTCGCGTGGCTGCTGCTCCCTCTGGAGAGTGAGGACGAGAACGAGGCGCGCCGGCTGCTGTCGGGCCGGGTCGAGGGCCCGTCGCTGGTCGCGCTGCTGCTGGCGCTGGTGGGCTGCGGCCTGCTGTTGTCGATGCTGCACAACGGCGGCATGCTCGCCTTCGCCGCGATGCTGACGGTGACCACGATCGGCTTCGCCGTCTGGACCCAGCACCGCAGGACGGCTCCCCCCGAGGACGTGCCCGGTGCCACGCCGCATGCTCCCGGCGGTGCCGCGCACGCCCCGGGCCACGGGGCACCGCCCGAGGTCAAGGCACCGCCCACGCCCGCCGGCCCGTCCTGGTGGCGGGACCCGATCGTCAAGGACGGGACGACGGGCCCGGCGGGCACCGGCTATCTGTGGGGCCCGGCGAGCGCGGCGACCGACGCGGCGGAGCTCGGCAGGTACCGGGCGACGCCCGATGCCCCGTACCGCGCTCCCTACCGCGGGCCGGGGACCCGGGGGCCGCGTTCGATCAGCGGTCTCGTCTTCCTCCTCGCGCTGATCGCGGGCGGTCTGGGTACGGGACTGAGCTGGGAGAGCCATCCGCTCGGACCGAGCCTGCAGATCGGGCTCGCCGCCGCGCTCGGAGTGTTCGGTCTCGGCCTGCTCGTCGCCTCCGTCCTCGGCAGGACCGGCTTCGGCACGATCCTGCTGGCCATGGTGACGGCGGGACTCCTGGCCGGTGCCTCCGCCGTGCCGCACGACATCGGCACCGACTGGGTGCGCAAGGAGTGGCGCCCCGCCTCGGTCGCCGAGGTCCGGCCGTTGTACAAGCTGGGCACCGGGGTCGGGAAGCTGGACCTCTCGGGCGTCGCCGTGCCGGAGGGCGACACCCTGGAGACCCGTATCGAGGTCGGGGCGGGCCGCGCGCACGTCGTCGTACCCACCGGGGTGACCGTGAGGGTGGACGCCGAGGCGGGCCTGGGCGACATCACGTTCCCCTCCGACCCGCGCAAGGACGTGGACGTCGCCCCCGGCCGGCACGTCCGGCGGACCCTCGCGCCGCCCGGGGGCAGCAAGCCCGCGGGCACCCTGGAGCTGGGCGTGGGAGTCGGCATCGGACAACTGGAGGTCACCCGTGCTGCGTCATGATTTCCGGCCGGGCCGCGCGGTCGCCGGCCTGGTCATGCTGGCTCTGGCCGGCGGTTACGCGGCGGACGCGGCGGGCGTCTGGAACGCCCCGTGGACGTTCTTCGCGCCCGTGTTCGTCGGCGGGCTGTGGCTGGCGGCCACGGCGGCGTGGGTGAGTTACCGGCTGCGCCGACGCCGCGAGGCGAGGAAGGCGTCGGCGGAGAAATCGGCGGCGCCGCCGAGCAGCAGCGGCAGCCAGGCCATGAGGTAGACCAGGTCGTTTCCGTAGTAGTACGGCTCGGTCTGCCAGCTGACGGTGAGCCACAGGCTCAGCGAGATCAGGGCGCCACCGAGGGCAGCGAGCCGGGACCAGAGCCCTACGAGCGTGCCGAGGCCCACGAGGAGCTCGCCGATCGCGATGGCGTAGCCGAAGCCCTCGGGGCTCTTCAGGGCCAGGTCGACGAGGCCCGGAATCGCCGCGCTGCCGCGCACGGCGTCCATGGTCGCGCCGATGGACCCGGCCCCGCTCGCCGACAGGAAGGCGCTGTCGGTGAGCTTGTCGAGTCCCGCGTAGACGAAGGTGACACCGAGGAAGATCCTCAGGGGCAGCAGGGCGTACCGCCGTGCCCGGTCCCCAAGACTCCTCGGCTCGTCCAGCCCGTACGAACCGCCCCTGTACCCGTGCATCTTCGCCCCGCCTTCCGTTCGGACCTTCGACAGACCATACGTACGCCGGTCCGGCGCCGCTCACCAGGTCCGAGGCTCAGTCCGTGACGTCGATGGGGCAGGGGTTGGTCTCCACGCCGGCCGCGGTGATCACCTGCACCTCGACGGTGCCGGGTTCGACCTCCACGGGCACGGGCACGGTGAGCACCGTGTCCGACGGGTTGGCGAAGCCGCCGGTGACCGGGATCAGCGGTACGTGGACGTGGACGCGCCCGATCCTGACCACCACGCGCGCCAGCCGGTCGGGGCTGCCGGCACCGGGCGGGACGAACCCCGCGCCGCGGATCTCGATGTCGTCGCCGGTGCGGATCGGGGCGTCGAGGTCCCCGGCCTCCCTGGCACGGACGACCGACAGGATGACCGGCCGGCCGCCCTCGGCGTACTTCCCGGCGAAGTACGTCGCCGCGGAGACGGCCACCAGGACCGCGAGGCCCCACGGGAGGTCGGGCAGCTGCTCGGGGCGGCGGGCCAGCCGGACCGCGGCGAACAGCACGGCGACGGCGCTGACCAGCACGTACTGCACATCGGTGAAGCTGCCGCGGCCGGAGTCGTCCGTCAGCAGATCAGCGGCGCGGGGCCGGTCGGCCCGCAGCTTCTGCAGCCGCTGGGCCAGCACCCGCACGGTCACCACCCGGCGCACGAGGACCGCGACGGCGCAGACCAGCGCGAGGACGGTCAGCACACCGGCCGAGCGGACCAGGTCCAGGCCCTCGATGAGCGCGTCGCGGTCGGCGTGCCCGGACGCACCGGCGAGCTGGAGCGCGAGGACGAGCACGGCGAAGACGGCGAGCAGCACCCAGGAGGCGGCGACCGTGCGGGAGGTGGAGAGCCGGTTGTCCTCACCGATGAGCGGGGCCAGGAGGCCGCCGCGGGCCCGGTGGACGCGGGCAGCACCGGTGAGCAGGCCGGCGGTGACGAGGGCCGCGATCAGCCCGGCGGTTCGGGCGGTGGACCAGCCGGCGCCGATGGCCGTGGCGGCCTCGGCGACGACCAGCAGGACGACACCGCCCCAGACGACGACGAGCGTGCGCGTCCACAGTGCGTGGAGCCAGGCGTCGCCCGCCTCACGACTGCGTTCGGCGACGGCGCGTGCCGACTCGGTCAGCTCGTCCGAGATCCATTGGCGGGACGCCGAGACGGACTGGGCGACCCCGGCGGGCAGGCCCTGACCTGCGGCCAGTTCGTCCCGTTTCGTGAGGAAGGCGGCCACCGCGCGGCGGTGTCCTGTGTTCGCTCCGTGCGGGCAGTCGCCGCACGTACAGCCACCGCCGTGCGTGCTGCTCGCCCTCGCCTCGTCCAACGCCACGGAGAACGCCGCCCTTTCCCGCCCTGGTACAACCAACTCGCCTGTGATTTCTGCGAATTGTGCCGTACGGAGCGGGCCCGTCCCACATCGGGGCGGGCTGCGCGTACATGTCGTCCACATGTGCGAATGTCAGGAGCCGAGGACGAGGTACGCGAGACCTGGCGTGCCTCGGTACCCCCCCCTTAGTAGCCGGTGCGCCGGGCGTCCACGACGTCGCTCACCCCGGCGTGCAGGGGATGGCCCGGGTTGGCGGACGCCGGGGGCGGGGGCGCACGCGGGACGCACCATTCCACGGGTACCGGAGCTCTACCACTGAATCAGCGGGGGCGGCGCCGGTGGACGGCTGTGAGGTCGATATCAAGGGGAAAGGGCACGTCGAGCTTGAGGGTGTTGTGGTAAATACCCGTTGCGGTGTATGCCCTGAGAGCCGGATCGAGCTCGTACACGTACACGACGGGCAGACCGTCGGCACCCTGCTCGACCCGCCAGAAGTGCATGACACCGGCCGCAGCGTACTTCCGGGGTTTGGCGTCCCTGTCCCTGACCGCAGACTCCTCCGACACGACCTCCACGGCCAGAAGGACGTCCTCCGGTCGCAGGCACGTCTCCCTGGGGCCTGTATCGGCGTCCGCCGGGACCACGAGCACGTCCGGCTCGGGGCGGTTCCGGCTGTCCAGCCTGATGCTGAACTCGCGAAAGACATCGAGTTCATCCGGCGCCTGGTCGAGGAGACAGTTCTCCAGCAGACGCATGGTCCGCATGTGAAACGTGGTCTGCGGACTCACGAAGACGAGACTCCCGTCAATCAGCTCGGTGTGCCGCGGCAGGTCCGGAAGCCGATCGAGATCCTCCGCCACCCAGCCCTGGGGCGGGGGCACGGGGTAGTGGTAGTGCTCGGTCAGTTCGTCGTCGGGTGCGGCACTCATGATTGCTCCCATGGGGCTGAGTCTCGTCTCCTCGGCCAGCGTACCCAGTGGGTACGACGCTGCCGCCGCCCAAACGAATGAGCGACGGCAGCGGCACTGACCTCAGGGTGTGGGGGTCACTCCCACTCGATCGTCCCCGGCGGCTTGCTCGTCACGTCGAGCACCACACGGTTGACCTCGGCGACCTCGTTGGTGATGCGGGTGGAGATCTTCGCCAGCGTCTCGTACGGCAGGCGCGACCAGTCGGCCGTCATGGCGTCCTCGGAGGAGACCGGACGCAGCACGATCGGGTGGCCGTAGGTGCGGCCGTCGCCCTGGACACCGACGCTCCGGACGTCCGCGAGCAGGACCACGGGGCACTGCCAGATGTCACGGTCCAGGCCGGCCGCGGTCAGCTCCTCGCGGGCGATGGCGTCGGCCTCGCGCAGCAGGTCGAGCCGCTCCTTGGTGACGTCACCGACGATACGGATCCCGAGGCCGGGGCCGGGGAACGGCTGCCGCTGGACGATCTCCTCCGGCAGGCCGAGCTCCTGGCCGACCATCCGGACCTCGTCCTTGAACAGCTGGCGCAGCGGCTCGACGAGCTGGAACTCGATGTCGTCCGGGAGCCCGCCCACGTTGTGGTGGGACTTGATGTTGGCGGTGCCGGTGCCGCCGCCGGACTCGACGACGTCCGGGTACAGGGTGCCCTGGACGAGGAAGGCGACCTCGGGGCCGTCCTCCTGGAGGATCTCCAGCTGGGCCTGCTCGAAGACGCGGATGAACTCGCGGCCGATGATCTTCCGCTTCTGCTCCGGGTCGGACACACCGGCCAGGGCGTCGAGGAAGCGCTTCTCCGCGTCGACGACCTTCAGCTTCGCGCCGGTCGCGGCGACGAAGTCCTTCTCGACCTGCTCGGTCTCGCCCTTGCGCATCAGGCCGTGGTCGACGTACACGCAGGTGAGCTGGGAGCCGATGGCCTTCTGGACGAGGGCCGCGGCGACCGCGGAGTCCACACCGCCGGAGAGGCCGCAGATGGCGCGCTTGTCGCCGACCTGCTCGCGGATCAGGGCGATCTGCTCCTCGACGACGTTGGTGGTCGTCCAGGTCGGCTCGATGCCCGCACCGCGGTAGAGGAAGTGCTCCAGCACCTGCTGGCCGTAGGTCGAGTGCATGACCTCCGGGTGGTACTGGACGCCGTACAGCTTCTTCTCGTCGTTCTCGAAGGCGGCGACCGGCACGACGTCCGTGGACGCGGTGACGGTGAAGCCCTCGGGGGCGGCCGAGCAGGCGTCGCCGTGCGACATCCACACCGGCTGCTCGGCGGGCGTGCCCTCGAAGAGGGTGGAGCCGGCCTTGGAGACCGTCAGCGGGGTGCGGCCGTACTCGCGCGCACCGTTGTCGTCGACCGTGCCGCCGAGGGTGGTGGCCATCAGCTGGAAGCCGTAGCACATGCCGAAGACCGGGATCCCGGCCTCGAAGAGCGAGCGGTCGATGCCGGGCGCGCCCTCCGCGTACACCGACGACGGACCACCGGACAGGATGATCGCCCGGGGGTTCCTGGCCAGCATCTCCGCGACCGGCATCGTGGACGGGACGATCTCGCTGTAGACCCGGGCCTCACGGACACGGCGGGCGATGAGCTGGGCGTACTGGGCGCCGAAGTCGACAACCAGGACGACGTCGGTCGCGGTGTCGGGGGCGGCGGGGGGTGCTGCTGGCACGGGGCGGCCTTCCGGCGGTGGAGAGGGGGTCGGTCCTCCCAATTCTACCGGCCGTGGAACACCGCCCCGCCGGGCTCCCGTCTCACCATCCGGGCCCGGCGTGAGCCCGGTCTCCGCCGGGGTCCATACTGAGGCCATGCGTCAGCACACGACCTTCGTCTTTACCTATGGCACCCGGCCCGCCGGCTGCCATGGTCGTGCTGCTTGAGCAACTGACGAGCAAGCTTTCCAAGGCGCCCCGGGCCACAGGCCCGGGGCGCCTTGGCGTTCCCGGCCTGCGGAACCGGGGCGACGGACCCACCGGGAGTCACGCATGAACAGCACCGCACCCACGAAGACGGCCGCCGAGCGCACCGGCGCTCACACCGACGAGGCCGCGTCCCTGATCGGGGGCGCCCGGACGCGCATCGACGCACTGGACGACCGGATCATCGGCCTCGTCCAGGAACGGATGGCCGTATCCGCCGTCATCCAGGAGGCCAGGATCACGTCGGGGGGACGCCGGGTGAACCTCTCCCGGGAGATGGACGTCATCGGCCACTACAGCGACGCCCTGGGCAAGCCGGGCACGGCGCTCGCCATGACGCTGCTGGAGCTGTGCCGCGGCCGGGTGTGACGTCCGGGAGGGCTGTACGGCCGCACCGGCGTTCGGGCCCGGTCTCACCCGTACGGCGCGTGACCGGCCGCCCGGCGGCTTCGTTGGTCCGTGTGTCCGTGCCAGCCAGGGGCGGCGTCGTCGGAATCCACACGTGGCTCCGCCGGAACGTGTGACGCACCGCTGGTGCGTCGTGGGACCGCGTTCCGGCGCGCGTGACCGGTCGGCAGGGGACAGCAGCCCGGTCACCGATGTGCGGCCGGCCCCGGGGACGCCCGGGCCCGGCCGCCCTCGACTTTCGTGCCCGTCCTCCGTGCCGGGCGGTCAGCCCCGCCCGGTCCGGCGCCGGGCCAGGACGAACAGCACCCCGCCCGCGAGCAGCGCACCCGCCGCCGCGGACGCGGCCGTGCGGGCCGCCGTACCGGTCGAGGCGAGGAGGCCTCCCGTGCCCGTCGACGCGGAACCCGGCACGCCTGGTGCTCCCGCCGTACCGGTCGGCCCCGACGCGGCCCCGGCACTCGGGGCGCCGGTGGCGGAGCCGGGGGTCTCACCGCCCGCGGCGCCCCCGGTGGTGCCTTCCGGGGAGCCGCCGGTGCTGCCGCCGGCCGGGTCCCCCGGGTTCAGCACGAGCCGCGCGGTGTTGTCGGAGTCGTCGGGGTCGAAGGGCAGCGAGGGACCGTCGAGCCGGGTGCCGCGCACGGTGACCGCACCCGAGGCGTCAGGAACCACCTCGTCGATCCGCAGCGCGAACGGGAGCTCGATGTCCGCTCCGTCCCGCACGGTCGCGGACGAGTCGCAGAAGTAGCGGGGCGCGCCGAGTTGCTTCTCGCGGTGCCGGCCTTCGGCCGTCACCCCCCGGCAGGACTCCGGCTTCCCGGTGACCTCGGCGCCCTCGGGGACCGTGACGTCGAGAGTGGCGACGGGGTCGCCCGAGCGCAGGTTGCCGATCCAGGCGGGACCGTCGTTGCGGAAGCCGACCCGGGCCGTCACGGTCTCGCCCGCGGCTCCCTCGGCACCGGCCCCGTACGCCGTGAAGCCGGCCGTGTTCTCGGTGCGGAAGTCGGCTTCCTGCTGGTTGTCACCGGGTTCGAGGTCCCGGCCCAGGGCGGCCGTCCTCACCTGCCGCACGGTCAGTTCGGGGCCGGTGCCCCGGCCGGAGGGCGCCGGGCGCCGGGCACCACCGTCCTCGTGGATGCGGTAGACGAAGGTGTCGTCGTAGGCGCGCTCGGTGGCCTCCACGGACAGCGGCACTCCGAGCGTGTAGGTGGCGCCCGGCTCGAAGGAGCCCTCGACGGAGCACAGCGCGGTGGACCACGCGTAGGCGTTCTGCGGGTCGTCCCCTGCCTCGTCGTCGTAGACGCAGTTGGCGTAGCGCTCGGGGATGTCGAGGCCGCGCGAGTACATCAGGGTCAGCAGGACCCCGTCTGCGGCGGTCGTGCCCCTGTTGCCGAAGGTGATCGGAGCCGGCTGCACGTCGCCCGGCTCCATCCGCTGCTCGAAGGGGAGCCGCTCCATGACGAGGTCGGGGCCGCCGACCGTGACCTCCGTCGTGAACGGCGTGAAGGTGGCTCCCGCCGCCTCGCCCGTGACCCGGATGACGCCCGAGGCGCCGTCCTCGCTGCCCGGGGCGGCCGTGAGCCCGAAGCCGGCGATCCCGCCGCCTCCCCCGTGCACCCCGTCGTCGCGGCAGACGGCCGCGCTCCCGGTGATCTCGCAGTCGGCGCGGCTGTCCCGGGCGACGGTGACGTCCGCGATCCCCACGACACCGCTGAGGTCGACGGTGTAGACGACGTCACCCTGCAGGCCGTCGCCGTCCGGTGTGCCGACCGTGAGGCCGAGCGGGGTCGTCCGGGGCGCCCCGCTCGCCGGGTAGGGGTGCAGGGCCGTCTGCGCCGGCCCGCCGAGAGTGAAGACCGGGCCGTCGGCACGCGCCGGGCCGCCCGCGCCGAGCGAGCCGGCCGCGAGCAGTCCGGCGGCGGCGAGACCGCCGGCCGCACGGCGCAGTGCTGTTCTCGGGGAAAGGCGTGTCATCGCGGACCTCTGGACTCGGCGGAGCGGTGCGACTGCTGTGACTACGACCACGTCGCGCCGCCGGGAGTTGCCTGGAACACGATCACGAATTGAGCACGACCCCCGGGTGTGACGAGCGCCACATGAAGATGTGGTGAAGCCGGGGGCAACCGTTATCCGGACTCGCGGGTCATGCATGGCGAACACACCGGCACGTCCCGTGCACGCCGGCGAGGAGGCTCTTCCTCCTTCCGGGCCGGGCACGACGTGCGTTCCGCGCCGCCGTCGCACGGCGCGCGCCACCGGTAGGTACGTTCAGGGGCTGCACTCGGAGGGGGGTGCAGCCCCTTGGCGTTCCCGGGCTCACGCCTCTTCGGCAGCTGCCTTCGGCGGTATGGCGGGTATCGCGAGGAACGGCAGCTTCAGCGCGCCGAACGCCTTCTCGGGCACGGCCGGCGCCACCGGCTCGACCGCCGTCAGCCGCTGGTACGCCTCGCCCTGTGCGGGACGCGGGTCCGCCTCCCCCTTGTTGGGCCAGAAGGACATCGCGCGCTCGGCCTGCGCGGTGATGGTCAGCGACGGGTTGACGCCGAGGTTCGCGGAGACCGCGGAGCCGTCGACCACGGAGATCCCGGGGTGGCCGTACAGCCGGTGGTAGGGGTCGATGACGCCCTCGTCGGGGCCGGCACCGATCGCGCAGCCGCCGAGGAAGTGCGCGGTGAGCGGGGTGCCCATGAGTTCGCCCACGTTCGATCCGGCGAAGCCGTTGATCTCCTGGGCGAGCAGCGTCGCCCCCTGGGTCGCCTCGGCTATCTGCGTCGGGTTGGGCGCCCCGTGCCCCTGGCGGGCGGTGAGCAGTCCCTTGCCGACGCCTCCGGGTTTCCGGTACGCGATCAGCGAGTTGTCCAGCGACTGCATGACGAGGCCGATGATCGTCCGCTCCGACCAGCGCCGGTTGGACAGCGAGCGCAACATCAGCAGCGGGTGCCTGGCCACACTGCCGAACCAGCTCAGCACCCGGTGCGTGCCGTAGGGAACCTGGAGGATGGTCAGCGCCCCCATGGCGTTCGAGCCCTTGCCGTAGCGCACCGGTTCGATGTGGGTGTTCTCGTCGGGGTGGATCGACGAGGTGATGGCCACCCCCTTGGTGAAGTCGGCCTTGGCGGTGCCGTGCTTGCGCCGGTAGCGGCGGTCACTGGTCTGCGCGCCCACCAGGCCCTCGGAGTTGGTACGGGTGAGCTCGCCGAGCCGGTCGGAGAGCCGCGGCAGCAGTCCCTCGTCCTTCATCCGGTGCAGCAGGGTCTGCGTGCCGTACGTCCCCGCCGCGACGATCACCCTGCGGGCCCGCAGCACGGTCGGCGGCGCCTTGCGGCGCCGGTTCGTCGGCACGGTCGACACCCGGTAGCCGCCGTCCGGGGCGTCGGTGACCGCGACGACGGAGGTCATCGGGTGGATGACCGCGCCGGCTTTCTCGGCCAGGTAGAGGTAGTTCTCGTTGAGGGTGTTCTTCGCGCCGTGGCGGCAGCCCGTCATGCACTCGCCGCACTCGGAGCACGCCTTGCGGGCGGGGCCGGCGCCGCCGAAGTACGGGTCGGCGACCTCTCCCCCGGGCTTCGCGCGCACGGACCCGTCGGCGTCCTGTCCGTCCCCGAAGAACACGCCCACCGGGGCGAGGTGGAAGCTGTCGCCGACACCCATGGTCTCGGCGACGGCCTTGAGGTGGACGTCGGCCGGGGTCATGCTCGGGTTGAGGCGCACGCCGAGCATCCGCTTCGCCTGGTCGTAGTACGGCGCGAGCTCCGCCTTCCAGTCGGTGATACCGGCCCACTGGCGGTCCTCGAAGAACGGCGCCGGCGGCACGTAGAGCGTGTTCGCGTAGTTCAGCGAGCCTCCGCCGACGCCCGCGCCGGCCAGCACCATCACCTTGCCCAGCAGGTGCACACGCTGGATTCCGAACAGACCGAGGGCCGGTGCCCACAGGTAGTTCCTGATGTCCCAGGAGTTCTTGGGGAGCGTCGCCGGGGTGAAGCGGCGACCTGCTTCCAGGACGCCGACGCGGTACCCCTTCTCGCTCAGCCGGAGGGCCGAGACCGCGCCGCCGAAGCCCGAGCCGACGACGAGCACGTCGTAGTCGTACGCGTCGTCGTCCGCCGCCT
The DNA here is from genome assembly GCF_035946055.1 of Streptomyces sp. NBC_01341. Taxonomy (NCBI): domain Bacteria; kingdom Bacillati; phylum Actinomycetota; class Actinomycetes; order Kitasatosporales; family Streptomycetaceae; genus Streptomyces; species Streptomyces sp. NBC_01341. The sequence continues at coordinate 3,032,080 of NZ_CP108364.1, forward strand.
GAGCGGCCGGTCCGGCCTGGTTCTGGGCAGGGCTGTCCTGGGACATGGCTCTCCTCGGTACGGAAAGGCGGGAATCGGGGTCGTCGGGCGGGTCAGCGCAGCCGGAAGGCCTTCATCACCTTGAGGCTGCCGCTCATGAAGGCGGCGTACTTCTCGTCGTCCATGCCGAAGGAGGGCGCCAGCGGCATCAGCCGCTGGTGGGCGACCGTCTGGGCCTCGGTGAACTTCAGGATGCCCTCGGAGCCGTGACGCCTGCCGAGACCGGAGTCCTTCATGCCGCCCATCGGCGACTGGACACTGCCGTACGCCGGTGCGTACCCCTCGTTGATGTTGACCGTGCCGGTCCGCAGCCGGGCGGCGACGCGGTGGCCGCGTCCGGCGTTCCGGGTCCAGACACTGGAGTTGAGGCCGTACGGGGTGGCGTTGGCGAGCGCGACGGCCTCGTCGTCGTCGCCGAAGCGGTAGATGGAGACGACCGGGCCGAACGTCTCCTCGCCGCATACGGCCATGGGGGCTTCGACGCCGTCGAGAATGGTCGGCTCGTAGAAGAGCGGGCCGATGTCGGGGCGGGCGACGCCGCCCGCGACGAGTGTCGCGCCCTTCTCGACGGCCTCGGTCACGTGCCTGCTGACGGTCTCCAGCTGCCGCTCGCCGACGAGGGAGCCCATGTCGGCGCCGTACGCGAGGGAGTTGCCGAGGCGCATGGCCTTCGTGCGTGCGGCGAAGCGGGCCACGAAGTCGTCGGCGACGGACTCGTGGACGTAGAGCCGCTCGATGGAGATGCAGAGCTGCCCGGCGGAGGAGAAGCAGGCGCGGACGGCGCCCTGGGCGGCCTTCTCCACGTCGGCGTCGTCGAGGACGAGCATGGCGTTCTTGCCGCCGAGTTCGAGTGAGACGCCGACCAGCCGGGCTGCGGCGCCCTGGGCGACCTCACGGCCGGTGCGGGTGGAGCCGGTGAAGGAGACGTAGTCGGCGCGGGAGACCACCTCGGGGCCGACGACGGGGCCCTCCCCGATGACGATCTGGAACACCTCGGCGGGCAGCCCGGCCTCGATCAGCAGGTCGCGGGCCCAGAGGGCGGTCAGCGCGGTCTCGGTGTCCGGCTTCATGACGACGGCGTTGCCGGACACGAACGCGGGCAGCGCGTCCCCGACCGAGAGTTCGAGCGGGTAGTTCCAGGGGGCGATCTGGCCGATCACCCCGCGCGGCTGGCGCAGTTCGGTGACCTTGGTGAGGGTCGGGACGACCCCGGTGTGCCGCTTGGGCTTCAGGTAGGAGGCGGCCCTGCGTCCGTAGTGCCGGGCCGAGACGGCGACGGCCAGGACCTCTTCGTGGGCGTGCAGCCTGGCCTTGCCCGTCTCCAGCTGGATGAGGTCGAGGACCTCGGACTGGCGCTGGAGGACCAGGTCGTGGAAGCGGAGCAGGACGGCGGCCCTGGCCCGGACGGGGGTCGCTGCCCACGCCGGCTGGGCGGCCCGGGCGCGGCCGAAGGCGGCTTCGACGTCCTCGGGGGTGGACTCGGGCAGGTCGGCCAGCTTCTCGCCGGTGAAGGGGCTGTGGTTGGCCGTGCGGCCGGAACCGGCGACGCCACGGGTCAGCTGGGCGATCACCTCCGCGGTGACCACGTCGGCGGCGGTGCGCGCGCCCGCGGGGGCGGCGGCCACCGGGTTGGTGCCCACCCGGGCGGCGGGGGCGGTCGTGGAGGCCTGCGAGTCCGTCATGAGGGCGAGAGTATGTCCACGCGCCCACTTTGGGTACCCGTGGGTAACAGGTTTTCACAGACCCCGCCCGGGCATTCCGCCGCACCTCGCCATGCAGCCAGTGATCACTGGCTGCATAAGCGCTGATCAGGGGTGATCCACTGCTCCACGCGGGGTGCGACGGTCAGAAACCGTGAATCCTCAGCCGCTCGGCCACCCGGGCGCCGGTGCGACGGCCCCCGCGCGCTTCAGCCCGCCGGCGTCGGCGGTTTCCAGCTGCGCAGCATCGTCTCGAAGAGCCGCAGGCTCTCGGCCCGGTCCGCGTCGGGCCCTGTCATGTAGAGCGCGTACTCGGGACCGCCCGGCTCGGCGATGTACATCTGGTCGATGCCGTGACGCGGGCCCGGGTGGTCCTTGGCCTCGACCCAGGTGAACTCCCAGCGTGAGCCGGGGCGGTCGCGGAAGATGTTCGACTCCAACGACTGCCGCTCGTAGGCCGGCAGCCGCTTCTCCAGGTCCTTCTCGATGCTCTCCATGTGCGCGTACGAGTTGTCGAAGTCAGGATGCGGATCGAGGCTGATCCGGATGCGGTGCGCACCGCCGTCCGGGGTGTAGTCGATCTGGCCGTCCTGCTCCTGCCGCTCCCAACCCTCCGGGACGAGGAGGCTGAACCCCTCGGGGTCGTGGACCGTCTTCCAGCCGTCCGGTACGCCGTTCACGTCTCCCGCCGGGTCCTGACTCGCGGACGGGGACGAGGAGACGGACGGGGACGAGGAGACGGACGGGCCGCTCGTGGCCTGTCCCTGGGAACGTCCGTCGGTACGGCCCCAGCCGTCCGCGAGCTTCATCGCTCCGATACCGGCCGCGCCGCCGAGGAGGGCCGCCACCGCCAGGACCAGGAGAGCGGTGCGCCACCGTCTGCGCGGAGCCGCGGCCGTGGAGGAGGGCGGTGACGGGGGCCGGGAGAGCCGTGCGGTCGATCCGTTCGAGGTGGAGAGGGCGAGCAGTTCCTCCTCGGACACGCGCTGCGTGGGCACATGGGCCTGTGCGGCACGGGGCCTCTGCCCCTCCATCGCGGCCAGCAGCATCCGTTCGGCCTCCTCGGCCGTCGGACGGTCGGCGGGGTCCTTGCGCAGCAACGCGGTGATCACCGGTTCCAGCGCGCCTCCGCGCCGGGGCGGCGGCGGCTCCTCGGTGACGACGGCCTGCATGGTGGAGATCGGAGACGTACGGCGGAAGGGCGAGGTCCCCTCGACCGCCGTGTAGAGCGTGGCGCCCAGCGACCACAGGTCGGACGCGGGGCCGGGATCGCCGCCGCGCACCCGCTCGGGGGCCAGGTAGTCGATGGAGCCGACCAGTTCACCTGTCCTGGTGATGGTCGAGTCGCCCTCGATCGCCGCGATCCCGAAGTCCGTCAGCAGCACCCGCCCGTCCCGGGCGAGCAGCACGTTGGCCGGTTTGACGTCACGGTGCAGCACACCGGCGGTGTGCGCGGCCCGCAGGGCGCTCAGGACATGGAGACCGATCCTCGCCGCCTCGCGGGGCTCGACCTCGCCGGTCTCCTTGGTGGCGTCGGCGAGCGACGGGCCGTCGACGTACTGCATGACGATCCAGGGGCGGTTGTCGTACTCGATGACGTCGTGGACGGTGACGACTCCCGGGTGGGTGATCCGGGCGGCCGCGCGCGCCTCCTTCTGCGTGCGGGCGTGCAGCACCACACGGTCCGCCTCGGTGGCGTACAGGCCGGCGGTCAACTCCTTGACGGCCACCGTCCGGTGGAGGACCTCGTCATGGGCTCGCCACACCTTGCCCATACCGCCGCGGCCCAGGACGTCGCCCAGCCGGTACCGCCCGGCCAGTACGATCTCCGCGTCCGTTCCCTGCGCGTGTTCCACGTGTGTCCCCGCCCCGTTCCTCGGGACGACAGGTTACGGAGGGGAGGCCGTCGCACGGAACCTCGCACCGCCCACGAGATGGCACTGTGATGCTTGTCGCGTCACGCCGACGACGGGTCAGGAGGACACTCGGTAACTGGAGATGGCCTGCTCGTAGATCTCGGAGACCTCGTCACGGTCGTTCTCCGGGCCGATGACCTGGACGATGTGGTACCTGCCTCCCACGATCATGACCAGGTTGCGCACGTAGACCTGCCGTCCACTGCTCTCCTGCCAGGTGAACTGCCCCTCCGCCATCGCCTGCTTGCCGACGTCGACGCGGCGCAGACCCGTGGACGTCGCCCAGCTGGACTCGCGGAAGGGCTTCAGTTCGGGCTCGCCGCTCCGCTGGTAGTCCAGCGGATCGCCGCCGTGGGCCTTGACCGTGTCCCGGCCCGGCACGACGAGGACACTGAACCCGTCGCTGCCGTAGAGGATCTGACGGTCGGAGTTGGCGGGACTGCGCTGCCAGCCCTTCGGCACGCCGATCTCGAAGCCCTCGGGGTCCTTCCGCAGGACGTAGCCCGACGCGAGGGCGACGGCCGAGCGGCTGGTCTGCGGCTTCCGGGAGCCCGGCGAACCGGACGAACCCCCGGCGCCCGCCGACGCGGTGGCCCCGGCGGACGGGGCGCCGGTCTCCCGGTCCTGCGGCGCGGCGGAGTCCGAGGGTGCGGGGCCCGCGCCGGTGCCCGAGCCCTGCTTGGGCATGAACATCACGGCGTAGGCGACGGCGGCGGCCATCACCAGCAGGATCAGCACGAGGAGCAGCCGTCCGAGCCTGCGCGGCGCCTTCCCGCCCGGCGGCGGCTGGCGCAGCACCTTGGGGCCCTTGGGTTCGCGCGGGGCTCGGGGCGGCTTCTCGTATCTCTGCGGCGGCGCCTCCTGCCGCTGCGCCCTTCCCTGCCGGTGCCGACCGTGGGCCGCACCACGGCCACGACGCCTGCGCACCAGCTCACCCCGGCGGCGTACGACCGGCAGGCGGGTGGCGTCGGCGGGAGGCAGGGTGACGACGTCGGCGCCGGCCTCGGGTTCGGGGGCCGAGCGCACGAGGGAGCGCAGCCAGCCGCGGAGCTCCTCGAAGTCGGGGCGTTCCGTCGGGTCCTGACGCAGCAGGGACTCGACGACGGGCCGCAGCGGACCGCACTCCTCGGCGAAGGCCGGGGGCTCACCGCAGACCATCTGCACGAGCTCGGCGGCGTTCTCCTCCGGATACGGGGCATGGCCCTGCACGGCGCGGTAGAGGAGGGCGCCGAGCGCCCACAGGTCGGTGGAGGGGCCGATGGGCGGAGCCAGCTGCCAGTTGTCGTGGACCGGACCGGCCTGCTCGGGCGCCCACCGCTCCGTGACGGCCCCGACGACCGCGATACGGGCCTGCCGGGCCCGCTCGGCGGCGAGCGGCGTGGCGGGACCGCGGTACGCGGGGGTGCTGGCGCTTCCGGCGACGACCTCGTCCCAGCCGCCGACGGGGGCGCGCGCGGTGACCGGCTGCGGCAGCCGGTCGGGGCGCTCGACGGGGCCGCCGCCCAGGCGCCGGGCGTCGGCGCGCAGTGCGTCCTCGCCGTAGCCGCCCGATGCCGACGAACCGCCCGCGGGCACGGGGCGGCCGGGGCCCGTGCCCTCGCCCCAGGTGCCGGCGAGGTGGACACGCCGGCCGGGCGGCCGGGGTCCGGGGTCGTCGTCCTCGTCGTCGTCCTCGTCGTCGTACGGGTACGGCCCGTCGCCCGGTCCGCCCCAGCCGCCGGTCAGCTGCGGGGGCTGAGCCGGGCCGGGCTCCTCGCGCTCCGGTTCGCCGGTGGCCTGCGTGCCGGGCTCCTCGCGCCCGTCCGGATCCGCACCGGCCTCACGCTCCGCGCGCCTCTGCTCCTCGCCCGCACGGGCCGCGGCACGCGCTCCCGCACGGTAGGCGGCGATGGCTCCGGCGCGGGCGGCACGCAGCTGCGCCGGGCTCCCCGCTCCGGGCGGCGCGGGCAGGACCGGCGGCGCCACCTCGATCTCGGCGCGGTGACCGGGCGCGGGCACACCGTCGGAGGACGCCCGGGGTGCGGGCAGGATCTCGGGCCCGGACGGCGCACCCTGGTCGGGCGACGGCCGCCTGTAGGGCGCGTGCGGGTCGGGCTGTTCCGACGGCCCGAAGGAAACGCCCGCGCCGGGCGGGCCCTGTGGCTCGGACCCCTCTGCCGGTCCACCCGGCCCCGGCTCGTCCGCACCGGGCGGCTCGCCGAGGTCCTGTCGCTCGTACGCGCCGGACGGCCTGTAGGGGCTGGGCAGTTCCGGGAGCGCGTAGGGCCCTGACCCATCCTGCGGGTTCCGGAGGGCGGGTGGTTCGTACGAGGCGGAGGGCTCGTGCGGGCCGCGCAGCTCCGGCGGGTCGTACGGTCCGGTGGGCCCCGATTCGACCGCCGGGGGGCCGTAGGCGTCCTCCTCGTCCGGCTGGGGCGCCGGAACGTATCCGCACAGCGCCTCCTCGGCCGCGCCGGCCGCGAGACCCGTCAGCACGACGCGGCCGTCGTCGCAGACCAGCACCGTGCGGACGGTGATGTTGCGGTGCGTCCAGCCGTGCGCGTGCAGCACCGCGAGCGCCGTGAGCACGTCGGAGCCGATCTCGGCGGCCCGGTAGGGGTTGAGAGGCCGTTCGGCGAGGAGCGCGGCGAGTGGCCTGGCGGCGACCAGTTCGCTCACTATCCAGAGCGATCCCGCCTCGGCGAACACGTCGAAGACCTGGTCGAGGCGCGGATGGTCCGGCACCTGGGCGGCGGCCTGGGCTGCCTCGATCGCCCTTCTGACCGCGGGGTCCGTGGGCCGGCGCACCGCCCGCCCGGTGGCACGCCTGGCGGCCGAGGGCAGCCCGTCGGCGTCGAGCACCTCCGCGTCCACGACCTCGGGCAGCGGCACCTGGCGGACCAGGACCTCCTGCCCGCTGTACGTGTCGAACGCCCGTGTCTCGGCCAGTTCGAAGGCATCGGACGGGGGCAGCGGAAGGCGGTAGCGGTCGGCGAGCACCCGACCCGCGTAGTCGTCCACGACGCCTCCCCAGAGCGCGCTGTCCCCCGGTCACGGAGACCGCATGAATCCGTCAATTGCGGTCACTTGCTGTGCATTTGACCTATGTTTTCGGCTGCGTACGGTCCTCGGCCTCTCACCATACGTGGCAAGTCACGGCCGTGCGGCCGGGTCACCGCAACCCGGCCGCTCCGTCGTGGGCCCGCGCCGGTCAGTCGGTGGGCTCGAACGTGGCGAACGCCGTGTCGCGCAGCGCCTTGCACTCCTTGCCGTCCCACTCGGAGGCCTTGCAGCTGATCATGATCGAGAAGCCGTGGGTGGCGTCCGCCTTGAAGCCCCGGTTGAGCACCCGGACCCGCATCCCCTGCTGGTTGCGCGTGAACTCCCAGTCGGCGACGGTGGGGTAGCCCTTGTACTCGACCTTCTTTATCCCGATGTGCTGGTAGCCGTCGCTGAGGCTCTTGGCGCTCGCGACCGCTCCGGCCCAGGCTGCCGCCGCGTCGTTCCTGGGCGAGGAGTTGTAGTCGACCTGGACACGCGGGAAACCGCCGCCGGCGTTGTAGATGGCGCCCGAGTTGGCTCCCGCTATCTTGTCGAACCTGAAGTTCCCGGGCATCGCCATGGAGAAGTGGAACTGCTTGTTGGTGACCTTCTTGAAGCCGGCGGGCAGGGCGTCGGGGTCCGGGGCCGGTTCGCCGGTCTGCGGGGAGGGCGACGGTGAGGGGCCGCCGGACGCCTGTCCCTTGTCCTCCCCCTGACCGTCCTTTCCGCCGTCCTCGGCGGCGTCGTCCTTGCCCGAACCGCCGCCCGCGGGCTCGGTACCGCTGCCGCCCGCGGCGCCGGCCGACGCCGAGGTGTCGCCCTTCGCCCCGTCGCCGCCCGCGTCACCGTCTCCGAGGGTGAGCGCGAGGACCGTTCCGAGAATGGCCAGCACGACGACTCCGGCGATGATCGCCAGGGTGCGGCGCGGCACGACGTCGGTGAGGGAGGCACGGGCCTGGCCGGGCCGCCCGGCAGGACCGGCGACGGAGGCCGAGGCCGCTGTGGTGCCGGTGGCACGCGAGGGCGCCGGGGACTTCGCGTTGCGCACGGACTTCAGCGCGCCGCGCAGCCGGTCCCGGGTGCCCTCCGTGGTCCCGGACAGGCCTGCCGTGGCCGCGTTGCCGGTCGCCTGCCCCGCCGGAGCGACGGCGCCTGCGGCAGACCCGCTGCCCGCCGCGGCCCCGGCGGCCGCGGGCTTCCCGGTGCCGCTCCCCGCTTCGCCCTTGTCCCGCTTGTCGCCGCTCCTGCCGCCCTTGGTGTCACCGGTCACGGGCAGTGCCATGACCTGTGTGCGCTCGGCCGGGGGGGTCACCGGCGCCTCGGGAGCGTTGATCACCGCGTTGAGCAGGACGCGGGCGCCCGCGTCGTCCAGCCGCTGGTCGGGGTCCCTGGCGAGCAGGCCGTAGATGACCTCCTCCAGCCCGCCCGCGTGCTCCGGCGGTTCGACCGGCTCGGTCATCACGGCCGTCAGGGTGGCGATGGCGGAGCCCTTGTCGTAGGGCGGACGGCCCTCGACGCTCGCGTACAGCAGTCCACCCAGCGACCACATGTCGGCGGGCGGGCCCGGCTTGTGTCCGCGAGCACGCTCCGGGGAGATGTAGGAAGGGGCGCCGACGAGCATGCCCGTCGAGGTGACGGAGGGGTCGCCCTCGACCTGCGCGATCCCGAAGTCGGTCAGGACGACCCGGCCGTCCTCGGAGATCAGCACGTTCGACGGCTTCACGTCCCGGTGCAGGATGCCCTCGCGGTGCGCCGAGCGCAGCACGTCGAGGATGGCCAGGCCGACCTCGGCCGCCCGCCTCGGGGTGAGCGTCCCGTCCTCCCGGATCACCTCGGCGAGGGACTTGCCCTCGATGAGTTCCATGACGATCCACGGCCGGTCGTCCTCGTCGACGACGTCGTAGACCGTGACCGCGCTGGTGTTGCGGATCCTCGCGATCGCCTTCGCCTCGCGCAGGGTGCGCGTGATCAGACGGCGCTTCTCGTCCTCGTCGATGGAGGACGGGAACCGCAGTTCCTTGACCGCGACCGTGCGGCCCAGCGTCTCGTCGGCAGCCCGCCAGACCGTGCCCATGCCGCCCCGGCCGAGCACATCCCCGAGCCGGTAGCGCCCCGCGAGGAGACGCCCGTCCTTGTCCCGTTGGGGCTCCTGTGCCTGCTCCGCCTCCGACATGCGTCCCCTCTGCGATCAACCCGCCCTGGCAGAGCGTTCATTGTCCCTCACCCCGGGACCGGTCGTGGTGCCGGGTCCGGGGTCCGCCATCATGTGGCCGGAGGAGGGAACCCCCTGCCATGCCGATTTCCAGGGCGCTGCTCGTCGCCCCGCTGGTGTTGTGCCTACTCGCGCTGGGATCCACCAGCCTGCCCAGCGAACCACACCTCACGCCCGCATCGTCCTACCTCCCGCGGCTCGTCGTCGAGGGCCGCGCCCCGGCGGCCGCCTTTCTGGCACGTCACAACACCCCTGGACACAGCGGTCTCTACGACTCCGAGGGGACCGGAATCCGTGTCGCCGACCGTTTCCGGGCGGGCAGCATCACGAAGTCCTTCGTCGCGACGGTCGTCCTCCAACTCGCCGCGGAGGGTGCGCTCCGGCTGGACGACAGCGTCGAGGAACACCTGCCGGGAGTGGTCCGCGGCCACGGGAACTCCGGTGCCCTCATCACCCTGCGCGCCCTGCTCACCCACACCAGCGGCCTCTACGACTACACGGCTGCCCTGCCCGCCGCCGACCCCGCCCTCACGGGAGTCGCCGGCCCGTCCGCCCAGCCGCTGAGCCCCGCCGCCGCCGTCCGCACCGCCGTCGCCCACCCTCCGGCGGCGGCTCGCGGCTCGTACGCGTACTCCAGCACCAACTACGTCCTTCTCGGCATGGTCGTCCAGCGCGTCACCGGGCACACGTACGGCACCGAGATCAGGCGCCGCATCATCGTCCCGCTCCGGCTGACCGGTACGTCGCTGCCCGGCGCCCGCACCACCCTGCCCCTCCCCCACTCGCGCGCCTACCACCGCGCCGGGGACGGGACGCTGCGCGACGTCACGTCCCTCGACCCACGCGTCGGCGGGGCCGCCGGGGAACTGGTCTCCACCCTGGACGACCTCGACCACTTCTACGCGGCGCTGCTGGGCGGCCGCCTGCTGGCGCCCGCCCAGTTGTCCGCACTTCTCGACACCAGGGCCGCCGGGGGTTCGTACGGCATGGGGATCCATTCGCAGAAGCTCTCCTGCGGCACGACCGTCTGGGGGCACAGAGGACGCATCACAGGTAGTTACGTCCGGTCAGCCGCGACCCGCGACGGGCGGCACGTCTTCACCTTCCGGGTCAATACGGACACCCCGCCCGCCCGGTCGCTCGAAACGGCGCTCCTGGAGGCGGAGTTCTGCGCCCGGAGGCTCTTCTGACCCTCCGGGCGCAGCCTCCTGCCCCGCGCCGCCGGTCCCGCTCGCCCCCTAGAGAGGCGAGATGTCGGGTGCGCCCAGTCGCGCGGCGTCCGCCGTCAGGTCGTCCGGCTGCCGCTGCGACTCCCGCTCGGCCTCCACGCGCTTCTGGTAGTGCTCCACCTCGCGTTCGACCTGGGCCGTGTCCCAGCCCAGGACCGGGGCCATCAGGTCGGCGCACTCGCGGGCCGACCGGGTGCCCCGGTCGAACGTCTCGATGGAGATCCGGGTGCGCCGGGTCAGGACGTCGTCGAGGTGCCGGGCGCCCTCGTGCGAGGCGGCATAGACGATCTCGGCCCGGAGGTAGTCGTCGGCGCCGGTCAGTGGTTCGCCGAGGGTGGGGTCCACCGCGACGAGTTCCAGGAGTTCCTCGGTCATGGAACCGTACCGGTTCAGCAGGTGCTCGACCCGGACCACGTGCAGTCCCGTCCGGGCCGCGAGCCTGGCACGCGAGTTCCACAGGGCCTGGTAGCCCTCGGCGCCCAGCAGCGGGATGTTCTCCGTGACGCAGTCCGCGACCCGCTGGTCCAGCCCGTGCACGGCCTCGTCGACGGCGTCCTTGGCCATCACCCGGTAGGTCGTGTACTTGCCGCCCGCCACGACGACGATGCCCGGTGCCGGATGCGCGACCGTGTGCTCGCGGGACAGCTTGCTCGTGGCGTCCGACTCACCGGCCAGCAGCGGCCGCAGTCCGGCGTAGACCCCTTCGACGTCGTCCCTGCCCAGCGGGGTGTTCAGCACCGAGTTGACGTGTTCGAGGACGTAGTCGATGTCGGCACTGGAGGCGGCCGGATGGGACTTGTCGAGGGACCAGTCGGTGTCCGTGGTGCCGATGATCCAGTGCCGGCCCCAGGGGATCACGAAGAGCACGGACTTCTCGGTCCGCAGGATGAGACCGGTCGTGGAGTGGATGCGGTCCTTCGGGACCACGAGGTGGACGCCCTTCGACGCCCGGACGTGGAACTGTCCGCGCTCCCCGATGAGGGCCTGGGTGTCGTCGGTCCACACCCCGGTGGCGTTGACCACCTGCTTGGCCCGGATCTCGTACTCGCCGCCGCCCTCGACGTCCTCCACCCGTGCGCCGACGACCCGCTCGCCCTCCTTGAGGAACGCGGTCACCCGCGCGCCGTTCGCCACGCGTGCGCCGTAGCTCGCAGCCGTGCGCACCAGGGTCGCGACGAAACGGGCGTCGTCCATCTGGGCGTCGTAGTACTGAAGGGCCCCGACCAGGGCGTCCTTCCTGAGAGCCGGGGCGACCCGCAGCGCGTGGCGGCGGGTGAGGTGCCGGTGCAGGGGCAGTCCCCGCCCGTGGCCGGAGGACACCGACATCGCGTCGTACAGGGCGACGCCGGAACCTGCGTACAGCCGCTCCCAGCCCTTGTGCTGCAAGGGGTAGAGGAAGGGCACGGGCTTCACGAGGTGCGGCGCCAGCCGCCCCAGCAGCAGCCCCCGCTCCTTGAGGGCCTCCCGGACGAGCGCGAAGTCCAGCATCTCCAGATAGCGCAGCCCGCCGTGAATCAGCTTGCTCGACCTGCTGGACGTGCCGGAGGCCCAGTCGCGCCCCTCGACCAGACCGGTCGAAAGTCCTCTCGTGGCCGCGTCGAGCGCGGTTCCTGCGCCGACCACGCCCGCTCCCACGACCAGCACGTCCAGTTCGCGCTCGGCCATCGCGGCCAGCGCCTCGGTGCGCTCCGCGGGTCCCAGTGTCGCTGTCCTCACTGCTGCCTCCCGGTTTTCCCGGTGGATCGGGGTGCCACGGCACGGAAGCGGGTCCGGCCGGGGGGCCGGGCGCCCGTGCCCACCCTTCGATTCTGTCCGCGGTCCGCTACTTCAGCCACCGCCTGTGGACAACACCCGGCTCACGCGACCCACGGAATGCGACATATAGGTCATATTTAAGCCTAGTCTGACATAGCGCTGTCCCCAGCAGTTGCACTCTCCGCCTCCTGGTCTTAGGGAAAGGACGGCTCTCCCCATGCCCGCAGACCTCGCTGTCATCGGACTCGGTCATCTCGGCCTGCCCCTCGCCCAGGCGGCCGTCGGGGCGGGGATCCACACCGTCGGCTACGACACGGACCCCCGGCCCTTCACGGAACTCTCGGCCGGCCGTACGCCGGTCGAGGGATCCCTCAGCGCCTCGGACATCCGCAGGATGGTCGCGGGCGGCTTCCGGCCCACCGCTGACCCGGCCGAGCTGGGCCGGGTCCGTACCGCCGCTATCTGCGCCCCCACCCCTCTCGGGCCCGACCGCATGCTCGACCTCGGCGCCGTCACCGACGCGGCCCGCGCGCTCGCGGCCCGGCTGCGGCCCCACACCACCGTCCTGGTGGAGTCGGCGGTGCCGCCGGGCACCACGGAGAACGTCGTCCGTCCGCTCCTGGAGGAGGGCTCCGGGCTGCGTGCCGGGCGCGACTTCCACCTCGCGCACTCCCCCGGCCGCCTCGACCCGGGCAGCCGCACCCACGTCTACGCCCACACCCCGAAGGTCATCGGCGGCCTCACCCCCGCGTGCACCGAGTCGGCAGCCGCCTTCTACGGACGGCTCACCGACAAGGTCGTACGGGCCAGGGGGCCGCGCGAGGCGGAGATGACCAAGGTCCTCGAAACGAACTTCCGGCACGTCAACATCGCGCTCGTCAATGAGATGGCGGTGCTCTGCCACGACCTGGGTGTCGACCTCTGGGACGTCATCAGATGTGCCGAGACGAAGCCGTTCGGATTCCAGCCGTTCCGCCCCGGACCCGGCGTCGGCGGGCACGGCGCGCCGGTCGACCCCGGCTGCTTCCCGTACAACAGCCGCACGCCCGGGCATCCGTTGCGCATGGTCTCGCTGGCCAAGGAGATCAACGACCGGATGCCCAGCTACGTGATCCAGCGCTGCGCGACCCTGCTCAACGAGCACGGCAAGTCCGTCCGGGGCGCCAGGGTCCTGCTGCTCGGCGTCACGTACAAGCCCGACCTCGCCGACCAGGAGGCCGCGCCCGCCCGCGAGATCGCGACCCGGCTGATGGACATGGGTGCCCAGATCGGTTACCACGACCCGCACGTCCTGGACTGGCGCGTGCGCGACCTGCCCGTGGCACGGGCCGACTCGCTCTACGAGGCCGCCGCAGGAGCGGACCTGACGGTGCTTCTCCAGCACCACCGCACCTACGACCTCCAGGGCCTCGCCGTGAAGGCCCAACTTCTCCTGGACACCCGAGGGGCCACCCCCGCCGGAGCGGCACACCGCTTGTAACCCCGCTCTCGCCGGCGTCTGCCCCGGCCAGATCTTCGGCTACGCCCTCACCGGGAACGAGGGAAGGGGGCCTGGCACACCGGTCGGTGTGCCAGGCCCCCTTCCCGATTACGGACTCCGGTCAGCGGCTGTGCTGCGAGTCCGCCACCGTCACCTCGACCCGCTGGAACTCCTTGAGGTCGCTGTAGCCCGTGGTCGCCATCGCCCGGCGCAGGGCGCCGAAGATGTTCATCGAGCCGTCGGGGTTGCGCGAAGGGCCGGTGAGGACCTCCTCCGTCGTGCCCACGGAACCCAGGTCGACCAGCTTGCCCCGCGGGACGTCCTCGTGGACCGCCTCCATGCCCCAGTGGCGGCCGCGGCCGGGCGCGTCCGTCGCACGGGCCAGCGGGGAGCCCATCATGACGGCGTCCGCACCGCAGGCGATGGCCTTCGGGAGGTCGCCCGACCAGCCGACGCCGCCGTCCGCGATGACGTGCACGTACCGGCCGCCGGACTCGTCCATGTAGTCACGGCGTGCGCCGGCGACGTCGGCGACCGCGGTCGCCATCGGGACCTGGATGCCGAAGACGTTGCGCGTGGTGTGCGCGGCGCCGCCGCCGAAGCCGACCAGGACACCGGCCGCGCCGGTCCGCATGAGGTGCAGGGCCGCGGTGTAGGTGGCGCAGCCACCGACGATGACGGGGACGTCCAGCTCGTAGATGAACTGCTTCAGGTTGAGCGGCTCGGCGGCGCCCGAGACGTGCTCGGCGGAGACCGTCGTGCCCCGGATGACGAAGATGTCCACACCCGCGTCGACGACGGCCTTGGAGAACTGGGCGGTGCGCTGCGGCGAGAGCGCGGCGGCGGTGACGACACCGGAGTCGCGCACCTCCTTGATGCGCCGGCCGATCAGCTCCTCCCGGATGGGCGCGGAGTAGATCTCCTGGAGCCGCGGAGTGGCGGTCTCGACGGGCATCTCCGCGATCTCGTCGAGGAGCGCCTGCGGGTCCTCGTGCCGGGTCCACAGCCCTTCCAGGTTGAGGACACCGAGGCCGCCCAGCTCACCGATGCGGATGGCGGTCTGCGGGGAGACCACCGAGTCCATCGGCGCGGCCAGGAAGGGCAGCTCGAAACGGTAGGCGTCGATCTGCCAGGCGATCGAGACCTCCTTCGGGTCACGGGTGCGCCGGCTCGGCACTACGGCGATGTCGTCGAACGCGTATGCACGCCGACCGCGTTTGCCGCGCCCGATCTCGATCTCAGTCACGATGATGTGGCCTTTCCTCTACGTCTGCGCTGACCAGTATCCCCGACACACACGTGAGGGGCGGTCCCGGGAACCCCGGTCCGCCCCTCACCTGCCCTGATGCCTTACTTCCTGCTGTAGTTCGGCGCTTCGACCGTCATCTGGATGTCGTGCGGGTGGCTCTCCTTGAGACCCGCGGACGTGATCCGGACGAAGCGGCCGTTCGCCTGGAGCTCCGGGACGGTCCTGCCGCCGACGTAGAACATCGACTGCCGGAGGCCGCCGGTGAGCTGGTGGACCACCGCGGACAGCGGGCCGCGGTAGGGCACCTGGCCCTCGATGCCCTCGGGAACCAGCTTCTCGTCGGAGGCGACGCCCTCCTGGAAGTAGCGGTCCTTGGAGTACGAGCGCTGGTCGCCACGGGTCTGCATGGCGGCGAGCGAGCCCATGCCCCGGTACGACTTGAACTGCTTGCCGTTGATGAAGAGCAGCTCGCCCGGGGACTCCTCGCAGCCCGCGAGCAGCGAGCCGAGCATCACGGTGTCCGCACCGGCCACGAGGGCCTTGGCGATGTCACCGGAGTACTGCAGACCGCCGTCGCCGATGACCGGGACGCCGGCCGCCTTCGCGGCGAGCGACGCCTCGTAGATCGCGGTGACCTGGGGGACGCCGATGCCGGCGACCACGCGCGTGGTGCAGATGGAACCGGGGCCGACGCCGACCTTGATGCCGTCGACACCGGCGTCGATGAGCGCCTGGGCGCCGTCACGGGTGGCGATGTTGCCGCCGATGACGTCGACACCGGAGGCGTTCGACTTGATCTTGGCGACCATGTCGCCGACGAGCCGGGAGTGACCGTGGGCGGTGTCGACGACGATGAAGTCGACACCCGCCTCGACCAGCGCCTGGGCGCGCTCGAAGGCGTCGCCCGCGACACCGACGGCGGCGCCGACGATCAGTCGGCCACCCTTGTCCTTCGCGGCGTTCGGGTACTGCTCGGCCTTGACGAAGTCCTTGACCGTGATGAGGCCCTTGAGGATCCCGGCGTCGTCGACGAGCGGCAGCTTCTCGATCTTGTGGCGGCGCAGCAGCTCCATGGCGTCGACGCCGGAGATGCCGACCTTGCCCGTCACGAGCGGCATCGGCGTCATGACCTCGCGCACCTGGCGGGACCGGTCCGACTCGAAGGCCATGTCGCGGTTGGTGACGATGCCGAGCAGCTTGCCCGCCGCGTCGGTCACGGGCACGCCGCTGATGCGGAACTTCGCGCAGAGCTCGTCGGCCTCGCGGAGGGTCGCGTCCGGGTGCACCGTGATCGGGTCGGTGACCATCCCGGACTCGGAACGCTTCACCAGGTCGACCTGGTTCGCCTGGTCGGCGATGGAGAGATTGCGGTGCAGCACACCGGCGCCGCCCTGCCGGGCCATGGCGATGGCCATGCGCGCCTCGGTGACCTTGTCCATCGCCGCCGAGAGCAGCGGGATGTTCACCCGCACGTTCTTCGAGATGTGCGAGGCGGTATCGATCTGATCGGGCGCCATGTCGGACGCGCCGGGCAGCAGCAGCACGTCGTCGTATGTCAGCCCGAGCGTCGCGAATTTCTCGGGCACTCCGTCGACGTTTGCAGTCATGACACCTTCCCCAAATGGCCTTGATCGGTGCGGATGTCCATGCTAACGGCCTCACGGGGTGTCTCATTCCACGAGCAAGATCACACCGAGGTTCTGTGGCTTCCCACCATCGGAAGGGGAGGCGCCGGAACCGGGTCTACTGGCCCGCGAGTGCGCGCAGCCTGCTCAGCGCACGGTGCTGCGCGACCCGGACCGCGCCCGGGGACATCCCGAGCATCTGTCCGGTCTCCTCCGCCGTCAGCCCGACCGCGACCCGGAGGACCAGCAGCTCCCGCTGGTTCTCCGGAAGATTGGCGAGGAGCTTCTTGGCCCAGGCCGCATCGCTGCTGAGCAGGGCGCGTTCCTCCGGTCCGAGCGAGTCGTCGGGCCGCTCGGGCATCTCGTCGGAGGGCACGGCCGTCGATCCGGGGTGCCGCATCGCGGCGCGCTGGAGGTCGGCGACCTTGTGTCCCGCGATGGCGAAGACGAAGGCCTCGAAGGGTCTGCCTGTGTCTTTGTACCGCGGCAGCGCCATCAGGACGGCGACGCAGACCTCCTGTGCGAGGTCCTCGACGAAGTGACGGGCGTCACCGGGAAGTCTGTTCAGCCGTGACCTGCAGTAGCGCAGGGCGAGGGGGTGGACGTGCGCCAGCAGATCGTGGGTGGCCTGCGCGTCGCCGTCGACGGCACGGTGCACCAGAGCACCGATCACCGTCGTCCCGTCCTCGCGCATCGGACCATGGTGCCTTGACACCGTGCGGTCCGATGCATCGCGTCCCGAGTTGTGCACCGAAGCGTTATCAGCGCGGCGCGGCGGGGTGCCGCCGGCGTCGTGGGCCGAGGCTCTGCCGACGGGCGGATCGACACCTCCGGCCGGCACCTCGGCACGGGCGGCCCGCGCGTCGGTCTGTGCGTCGTCGGCGCTGCGAGCGGGTGCT
The DNA here is from genome assembly GCF_035946055.1 of Streptomyces sp. NBC_01341. Taxonomy (NCBI): domain Bacteria; kingdom Bacillati; phylum Actinomycetota; class Actinomycetes; order Kitasatosporales; family Streptomycetaceae; genus Streptomyces; species Streptomyces sp. NBC_01341. The sequence continues at coordinate 3,049,205 of NZ_CP108364.1, forward strand.
CCAGCGTTTTGAGCGGGTGCGCCGGATGTCATGTCCTGCGCCCTCCCCTTCCGCTCGACCGAATGTCCCCCGTGGGGCTCCACACTCAAGGATGCGGCATCGGCCGGGAAGCGTCACATACCGCTGGTGGGGAGGGCCCGGCCGCAGGTCCGCCGCCACCGCCGCCCCGTCCGCCGGCGTGCGGACGGGATCGCACGGCTACCGGCCGCGCGGCGGCGTCAGCGGACCAGGCCCCAGCGGAAGCCGAGCGCGACGGCGTGCGCCCGGTCCGAGGCCCCGAGCTTCTTGAACAGACGCCTCGCGTGCGTCTTCACCGTGTCCTCCGAGAGGAAGAGCTCGCGTCCGATCTCCGCGTTGGAGCGGCCGTGGCTCATGCCTTCGAGCACCTGGATCTCCCGTGCGGTGAGCGTCGGCGCCGCACCCATCTCGGCGGACCGCAGCCGGCGCGGGGCGAGCCGCCACGTCGGGTCGGCCAGCGCCTGGGTGACGGTCGCGCGCAGCTCGGCACGGGAGGCGTCCTTGTGCAGATATCCGCGGGCGCCGGCGGCGACCGCGAGCGCGACACCGTCCAGGTCCTCGGCGACGGTCAGCATGATGATCCGGGCACCGGGGTCGGCCGAGAGCAGCCGCCGGACCGTCTCCACACCCCCCAGGCCGGGCATGCGTACGTCCATCAGAATCAGATCCGAACGATCGGCCCCCCAGCGGCGGAGGACTTCCTCGCCGTTGGCCGCCGTCGTCACACGCTCGACGCCGGGCACGGTCGCAACCGCGCGGCGGAGCGCTTCTCGGGCAAGCGGGGAGTCGTCGCAGACGAGGACGGATGTCATGACCGTCCTCCGCAGCTGATGCGCGTCACCTTGAGCCTCCAGGCTGATACAAGTCGTCACCTGAGCGGTCGACCCCCTCGGACATCTGCCCGAGCTCGTTCTCCGTCAACCGCTTCCCCTTCATCAACGACGGTCACTCGAAAGAGTTACGGCCCGAAGCATCCGGTTCGGCACTCTAAGTGAGGGCCCGTACACGGAGGAGAGCGACGCGGAATCAGGCGCTCCCCGACCGACCCCTCACTCGTCGATCTGCCCCATTTAGCGGGTTTTCTTCCCTTTTGCTGGCGTCTGAGGCTAGATTCGCAAGAAGTCATATTTACATCTACTAACACCGTAGATGTACGGTCGGGACTCAGGTCACCGACGAGCACCAACGGTCGAGGATGCCGATTCCGACTCAGCAAGGTTTCGAGGGGACACGCAATGGCAGATTTCTCCCGCCTTCCAGGACCCAACGCGGATCTGTGGGACTGGCAGCTGCTGGCCGCCTGCCGCGGGGTCGACAGCTCACTCTTCTTCCACCCCGAGGGGGAGCGCGGAGCCGCCCGGAGCGCCCGTGAGACCTCGGCGAAAGAGGTCTGCATGCGCTGCCCGGTACGCGCCGAGTGCGCGGCGCACGCCCTCGCGGTACGGGAGCCCTACGGCGTGTGGGGCGGCCTGACCGAGGACGAGCGCGAGGAGCTCATGGGGCGCGCCCGCAACCGGTTGATCTCCGCCCACTCGGCGCCGCCCGAAGGATCGGGCCCCACCTGACACCCAGCGGGCCCAATCGAACGCAGAAACGTTTCTTCTACGCACCCGGTGCACCCCTCCTCGGGCGTGCGCCGGGACATCGTGGCGCGCCGGTCAGCGTGCGGCCGCCGCGGACAGCTGGTCCAGGGTGGCCGCCACCGCGGGGACCCGGGCGAGGTCGGGCAGCGTGAGCGCGACGATCTCCCGCTCGACGGCCGGCTCCACGGTCACCGTGCGCGCCCCCTTGATCCGTACGGACTCCAGGGCCAGCTCGGGCAGGACGGCGATGCCCAGGCCCGCCCCGACCAGGCCGACCACCGCCGGGTAGTCGTCGGTGGCGAAGTCGATCCGGGGGGTGAATCCGGCCTCCTCGCAGACCTCGACCAGCTGTCGCCTGCAGCGGGGACAGCCGGCGATCCACGGCTCCTCCGTCAGCTCACCGATGTCCACCGCGCGGGCCCCGGCCAGGCGATGCCCCTCCGGAACGAGGCCGATCAGCCGGTCCGTGAGCAGCGGGCGCACGACCAGGTCGTCCCATTCGCCACCGGTGGTGCCGTAACGGAAGGCCAGGGCGATGTCGACGTCGCCGTCACGCAGCATCTCCACCGAGCGGGGCGGCTCGGCCTCCACGAGCGACACCTGCGTGCCGGGGTGCGCGGCCCGCAGCGCCGCGAGGGCGCCGGGAACCAGGGTGGAGCTGCCGCTGGGAAAGGACACGAGCCGGACCCGGCCGGCGCGGAGGCCGGCGATCGCGGCGACCTCCTCCTCGGCGGCGGTGAGCCCGGCGAGGATGCCCGACGCGTGGCGCACCAGCGCCTCGCCCGCCTGGGTGAGCCGCATCTCGCGCCCCGTACGGATCAGGAGGGGCGTTCCGGCGGAGTTCTCCAGTGCCTTCATCTGCTGGCTGACGGCGGGCTGGGTGCAGCCGAGATCGCGCGCCGCGGCGGAGAACGATCCGCTGGTGGCCACGGCGCGCAGGACACGGAGATGACGAGCTTCGATCACGCCCCCACCATAAGCGAAACTTGCATAATGATCCGATAAATCACGAGCAGCTTTGATTACCGCGCGGCTAACGTGTACGGCATGAAGGTGCTCACCGTGAACCTCGGCCGCCCCGCCCCGTCGTCGCACACCGACTCGGCCACGGGGCTGACCGGAATCGGCAAACAGCCGGCCGACGCACCGGTGCGGGTCTCCGACCCCGGGCCCAAGGGCAGCGGCGGCAGCGGACTCGCCGGGGACACCGTGTGCGACCTCCGGCACCACGGCGGTACGGACCAGGCGGTGTACGCGTACGCACGCGAGGAGCTCGACGCCTGGGAGAAGACGCTCGGCAGGCCCCTGCCCAACGGCGCGTTCGGCGAGAACCTGACGACGTCGGGCGTCGTCGTCAGCCACGCCAGGATCGGGGAGCGCTGGCGGGTCGGCGAGGAGCTGGTCCTGGAGGTGACGTCGGGTCGCATCCCGTGCCGGACCTTCGCCGGGCACATGGGCGAACGCGGCTGGGTGAAGGGGTTCACCCACGAGGCCGCCACGGGCGCGTACCTGCGCGTGATCAGGCCGGGAACGATCCGGGCGGGCGACGTCGTGGAGATCGTGCACCGCCCCGGCCACGACATCACCGCCGCACTGGAGTTCAGGGCGACGACGACGGAGCGCACGCTGCTGCCGCGACTGCTCGCCGCCGGTGACGCGCTGCACGGGGAGACGCTGCGAGCCGCGCGGGCGTACCTGGCCAAGAACGGCCCCGCCCCCGCCGAGGGCGCCCCCATGTCCTAGGGACCCTCGTCCCGGGGGGCCCTGCGTCCGAGGGGGCGCCGGGCTGGTCGGTGGGGCTTCCACGCGGGGCACTAACGTGCCGCGTATGACGACTGCACTGATTACGGGCGCGACGGCGGGGATCGGGGCCGCCTTCGCACGGCGGCTCGCGAGTGACGGACACAACCTGGTGCTGGTGGCCCGTGACACGGAGCGGCTGCGGACCCAGGCCACGGAGCTGCACGACCGGCACGGCATCGAGGCGGAGGTACTGACGGCCGACCTGTCCACGAACGCCGGCATCGAGGCGGTCGAAGCGAGATTGACGGACCGTCACAGCTCGGTCGACCTTCTGGTCAACAACGCCGGCTTCGGCAACAAGGGCCGCTACCTCGACGTCTCCGTCGCCGACGAGCTGACGATGCTCAAGGTCCACTGCGAGGCGGTGCTGCGCCTGACCTCGGCCGCTGCGGGACCCATGCGCGAGCGCGGCCGAGGCGGTGTCGTCAACGTGGCCTCCGTGGCGGCCTTCCTCCCCCGGGGGACGTACGGGGCGTCGAAGGCGTGGGTCGTGCAGTTCACCCAGGGCGCCGCGAAGGACCTGGCGGGTTCGGGCGTACGCCTGATGGCGCTGTGCCCCGGCTTCGTACGGACCGAGTTCCACCAGCGGGCCGGGATGGGCACGGGCAACATCCCGGACTGGATGTGGCTCGACGCGGACAAGCTGGTGACCGCCGCCCTGGCCGACCTGGCCCGGGGCAGGTCGGTGTCCATCCCGGATCCGCGGTACAAGGCGCTGATGGGACTGGTGAAGCTGACGCCCCGGAGCCTGCTGGGCGGCGTGACCACCCGCGCGGGGCGCACGTACGGCCCGGAGTAACCCGGCCGGACCGCCGCCCGTCACCGGCACGCAGACGCACCGGGGCCCGGTGCCCCCGCGACGGGGGTACCGGGCCTCGGCGGTGTACGGGACGTACTAGTGCGAGTGGCCGTGGCCGCCGTGACCGGCGTCGGCCTCTTCCTCGGCCGGCTTCTCGACGACCAGGGTCTCGGTCGTGAGCAGCAGCGACGCGATGGACGCGGCGTTCTCCAGGGCGGAGCGGGTGACCTTGACCGGGTCGATGACGCCGGCCTTGACCAGGTCGCCGTACTCGCCGGTCGCGGCGTTGAAGCCCTGACCCTTGTCCAGGTCGGAGACCTTGGAGGTGATCACGTAGCCCTCGAGGCCCGCGTTCTCCGCGATCCAGCGGAGCGGCTCGACTGCGGCGCGGCGCACGACCGCGACACCCGTGGCCTCGTCGCCGGTCTTGCCGAGGTTGCCCTCGAGGACCTTGACGGCGTGGACCAGAGCGGAGCCACCACCGGAGACGATGCCCTCCTCGACCGCGGCGCGGGTCGCGGAGATGGCGTCCTCCAGACGGTGCTTCTTCTCCTTGAGCTCGACCTCGGTGGCGGCACCGACACGGATCACGCACACGCCGCCGGCCAGCTTCGCGAGGCGCTCCTGGAGCTTCTCGCGGTCCCAGTCGGAGTCCGTGGACTCGATCTCGGCCTTGATCTGGTTGACGCGGCCCTTGACGTCGGCGGAGTCGCCGCCGCCGTCGACGATGGTCGTGTCGTCCTTGGAGACGGTGACGCGGCGGGCGGTGCCCAGCACGTCCAGACCGGCCTGGTCGAGCTTGAGGCCGACCTCCTCGGCGATGACGGTCGCACCGGTGAGGGTGGCGATGTCGCCGAGCATGGCCTTGCGGCGGTCACCGAAGCCGGGGGCCTTCACCGCGACGGCGTTGAAGGTGCCACGGATCTTGTTGACGACGAGGGTGGAGAGCGCCTCGCCCTCGACGTCCTCGGCGATGATCAGGAGCGGCTTGGAGGCACCGGCCTGGATGACCTTCTCCAGCAGCGGGAGCAGCTCCTGGATGGAGCCGATCTTGCCCTGGTGGATCAGGATGTACGGGTCGTCGAGGACAGCCTCCATACGCTCCTGGTCGGTCACCATGTACGGCGACAGGTAACCCTTGTCGAAGGCCATGCCCTCGGTGAACTCGAGGTCCAGGCCGAAGGTGTTGGACTCCTCGACGGTGATGACACCGTCCTTGCCGACCTTGTCCATCGCGTCCGCGATGAGCTCGCCGACCTGCGGGTCCTGCGCGGAGAGCGCGGCCACGGCGGCGATGTCGGCCTTGTCGTCGATCGGGCGGGCGGTCGCGAGGAGCTCCTCGGACACGGCCTTCACCGCGGCGTCGATGCCCTTCTTCAGGGCGGCCGGGGAGGCACCCGCGGCAACGTTGCGCAGGCCTTCGCGGACGAGGGCCTGGGCGAGCACGGTGGCGGTGGTGGTGCCGTCACCGGCTACGTCGTTGGTCTTGGTCGCCACCTCCTTCACCAGCTGGGCACCGAGGTTCTCGTACGGGTCGTCGAGCTCGACCTCGCGCGCGATGGTGACACCGTCGTTGGTGATGGTGGGAGCGCCGAACTTCTTGTCGATGACGACGTTGCGGCCCTTCGGGCCGATCGTCACCTTCACCGTGTCGGCAAGCTTGTTGACGCCGCGCTCAAGGGCGCGACGGGCGTCCTCGTCGAACTTCAGGATCTTCGCCATGGGCTGAGCTGTCCTCTCAAACGAACTGCGCCCCTCGCCGCCCGGCTAGTTATTTCGCAGGGGGCCAGGGGCGCAGAACGGAAGCAAACGTTAGGTGAGTTACTTCTCGACGATCGCGAGAACGTCGCGGGCCGAAAGGACGAGGTACTCCTCGCCGTTGTACTTCACCTCGGTGCCGCCGTACTTGCTGTACAGGACGACATCGCCGGTCTTGACGTCGAGCGGAAGGCGCTCGCCGTTCTCGAAGCGGCCCGGGCCCACGGCCAGGACGACGCCCTCCTGGGGCTTCTCCTTGGCGGTGTCCGGAATGACCAGGCCGGAAGCCGTGGTCTGCTCGGCGTCGAGCGGCTGGACCACAATGCGGTCCTCGAGCGGCTTGATCGCAACCTTGGAGCTGGTGGTCGACACGATCCGGTCTCCCCCTTCGGAGATCTCACGGGGTTTAACAGTCTGTGGGTGGCGACCGGGCCGATCCGTCGTCGCGGGTGCCGGACCTGTCCTGTCGCGCGGTTGTGCTGGCACTCTCCATCGGTGAGTGCCAGCACAGAGACTATGGCCGCGATTAGCACTCGGTCAAGCGGAGTGCCAATTCACCACCCTCGCGTGGCGTCGCGGGACCGCTCACGCCCCGAGAACGCGGGAGACCGCCGCGGTGTTCCGGCGACGCGCCACCGGCCCGGCCCCCCTCCGCTCACCGGCCCGGCCCCGCCCCGTCAGACGTAGTCCTCCAGCCTGGCCACGGCGTAGCCCTTGTCCGTGATCGTCTTCATGACGCGGCGGATCATGTCGGCCATGGAGCCTTCCCAGTCCTCGCGCCCGCGGAAGTGGGTGAGGACGATGTCGCCGGGGTGCAGGTCCTGGTCCCACTCGCGCCACTCCATGTGGTCGGGGAACGCTTCGGCCGCCCACAGCGGGACGGCCTTGATGCCGCAGGACTTCGCGACGCGCAGGGTGTCGCCGTTGTAGTTGCCGTACGGCGGCCGGAAGAGGGTGGGCCTCTTCCCGAAGTACCTCTCGATCTTGTCCTGCTCGCCACAGATCTCCCGACGCTGCTCGGACTTCGAGAGACCGGGGAGATAGCGGTGGTTCAGCGTGTGGTTGTTGAGGGTGACGCCCCTGGCCTGCATGTCCTTGAAGTAGCCGTAGTCGTCGCTGACCACGTAGTCGCTGAGGAAGGCGCTGTAGGGGATCTTCAGCTCCGTCATCATGCGCAGGAGTTCGGGGTCCTTCTCCGCCCCGTCGTCCATCGTCAGGAAGACGATCCGCTCCTTGGTGGGCACGGTGGTGAAGACCGGGGGGAGCGACTCGCCCCCTTCCACCTCGAACCCCTCGCGGGTGGTGATGCGCGGCTTGCGGGCCGGCGGCGCCGGGGCGACGAGCGGAGCCTTGGTCAGACCCCACTTCTTCGCGACCGCGACCCTTGCGGCCTGCTGACGCTTCAGGCGCTCGGCACGCGCGGCGGCCGCGGCGGCGGGCCCCGGCCGGGCGGCGGCTCCCGGCTGTCCGGCGGCCGGCTTCCCGTGGTCCACGGCCTTCTCGCCCGTACTCGCACACCCGGAGGCGACGGTGGCGGCCAGCAGAGCGGCCAGGACGGCGCAAGCCGGTCTGTACCGCTTCGCGGCAGATTCTTCTTTTTGTCGTACTAGCTGCATGGCGCCGCATCCTGCCAGCAGGGCCCCTGCCGCCTCCGGCGACACCTCCACCGGATCCGCCGGGTCCCCCGGCTGGCTCACAATGGACGGCGTGAACGCCCTTCCCTCCGCCGACCAGGCCGATCCGCTCGCCTCCTTCGCCGCCCTGCGCACCCCGCAGGGGTCGGCGCTCCTGGAGGAGCTCCGCGACCACGACCCCGCCCGGGAACTGGCGACCGCGACCCGGCTGCGCCGCTCCCACCCCGCCGGCCTGGTGTCGGCGGCACTCGGCCAGGCGCGGCTGCGGCAGCGCGCGGTGGCGAAGTTCGGGGCCGAGGACGCGTTCCGGATGTTCTTCACCCCGCACGGCGTGGAGCAGGCGACCCGCACCTCCGTCGCCTCCTACCGCGCGGAACGGTTCGCGGAGCGAGGCGTGCGGAATGTGGCCGACCTGTGCTGCGGGATCGGTGGTGACGCGATCGCCATGGCCCGCGCGGGCATCACGGTGCTGGCCGTGGACCGCGACCCGCTGACCGCGCTGGTGGCCCGCGCCAACGCCGAGGCCCTCGGCCTCCAGGACCTCGTCGAGGTGCGGTGCGCCGACGTCACGGAGATCGACACCTCCCCGTACGACGCGGTGTTCGTCGACCCGGCGCGACGCGGCGGCCGCGGCCGGATCTTCGACCCGGAGGCCTACTCGCCGCCCCTCTCCTGGGCGACGGAAGCCGCGCTGAAGGCCCCGCGCGCGGCGCTGAAGATCGCCCCCGGGGTCCCGCACGAGGCGATCGGGCCGCAGGCCGAGGCCGAGTGGATCTCGGACGGCGGAGACGTGAAGGAGGCCGTGCTCTGGTTCGGCGACGGCTTCACCCCCGGCGCCTTCCGGGCCACGCTGCTGCCGTCACGCGTGACGCTCACCTCCGACGGCCCGCTCCCCGCCCCGCCGGTCGGTCCCGTCGGCCGGTACCTGTACGAGCCCGACGGCGCCGTCATCCGCGCGCACCTGGTGGCCGACATCGTCGAGCGGTGCGGCGGCCGACTGATCGACGAGACGATCGCGTACGTCACGAGCGACGTACCGTACGTGTCCGACGCCACGGCCGCGTACGAGATCACCGACCAGCTGCCCTTCAACATGAAGAAGCTCAAGGCGCTGCTGAGAGAGCGTCAAGTAGGCGTGCTGACCGTCAAGAAGCGCGGCTCCGCGGTCGAACCGGAGGAGTTGCGCCGGAAGATGAAGCTCCAGGGGCCGCACTCGGCCACCGTCTTCCTGACCCGGGTGGCCGGGGCTCCGACCATGCTGATCGGGCAGCCGGTGAAGCGCCCCTGACCATCCACCCGCGGTCAGCGAGCACGGTCGCGCTCCGGCACTCCCGTCCGCCGACGGTCAGGTCAGTGGATACGACGTGCGGCCGGACGCGTCGTCGATCTCGTCGTGCGCCTTGGTGAGCAGTTTCATCGCGAGTTCGTTGAGCGCGCGGGCACCGGCGATCTCCTCGCCCACCCGCGGCTGCTCCGCGTCGGAGGGGTGACGGCTGGCGTACCCGTGGGCCCGTACCTCGGTCCCGTCGCTGAGCCGTACGAGGGCCGCCGCGCGGGTGCGGTGGGTGTCCTCCTCGAATTCCAGCTCGATATGCCATCCGACGGTGGTCTCCATCATGACGGTCACCTCCCGGATTCCCTGTCTCCAGGGTGCGCCCCTTCCCCCGTCCGCGCACGGCGTGGCCGAGGGCTCAGGCGTCCCGGAGTGCCTGGATGTCCAGCTTCCGCATCCCCATCATGGCCTTCATAGCCCTTTGCGCCCGGGCCCGGTCGGGGCCGCTGAGCAGTTCCGGCAGCTCGCGCGGCACGATCTGCCAGGACAGCCCGTACTTGTCCTTCAGCCATCCGCACCGGCTCTCCTCACCGGCTTCGGTGAACTTCGCCCACAGCCGGTCGACCTCCTCCTGGTCCGCGCAGTCCACGCTCAGGGAGACGGCCTCGTCGAAGGTGAACTGCGGGCCGCCGTTGAGGCCCAGGTACTCCTGGCCGGCGAGCACGAAGTCGACGGTCAGCACCGATCCGGCCGACTCCGTCCCCTCGGGCCAGCGGGTGACGTTCTCGATGCGGGAATCACCGCCGAATACCGAGACGTAGAAGGCGGCCGCTTCCTCCGCCTGGTCGTCGAACCACAGACAGGGCCTGATCTTCTGCATGGTCTGTCTCCTCCACTCGCCGCGCCGCTTCTCGGGACGTCGTGCAAGGTAGACCGCCGCGGGGCACGGAACTCATCGGGACACGCGCTCGGCACGTGCGAGCAGCAGTTCCCGCTCCCGCGCGTCACGCGACAGTTCGGACGCCCGTACGAACGCGACTCGTGCCTCCTCCGCCCGCCCCAGCCGGGGTGAGACCCGCGGTGTCCAGCAGGACACCGGCCTTGGTCATCTCCTCGATCAGCGCCCCCGAGCGGGGCCGTTCCCCGCCTCTCGCCCATGCGTCGAACGGGGATGGCCGGGATCGACACGTCCGGGAGGAATTCTTCAGGAGTCTTTTCCGGGCGGCATCCGGTCCCCCGCCGCCGGCTCAGCCGTTCGCCGGGCCGAGGGACTCGAAGCGCCACCGGTGGACCGGGCGGGTGATCAGCCCGGCGTCCGGCTCCGGGAGCTCCGGGAGCTCGTCGTCGTATCCGGCGTCCCACCAGGTCAGTACGAGCACCCGGTCCTGCGGGGCGCGCAGCAGTTCGCTGCGCAGCGGCTTCCGGGACAGCTCGGTTGCCCTCGCCCCGGCCCACTCCAGCAGCTCCGCGCCCCGGCCCTCCGTCGCGCGGGCCTCCCACATCAGGGCGACGGTCATGAGTAGAGGTTGTCCTTGCTGATCTCGTGGACGTGGTCGTGGTCGTGGCTGTGCGCCCCCGGCACGTGGGTCTCGGTGACCGGCAGCGAGGAGTCCGCGGACAGCTCCCAGTCCGAGGCCGGGCGGTTGCGGGCGACCATCTCCGCGCCGAGCGCGGCGACCATGGCGCCGTTGTCGGTGCACAGGCCGGGCCTGGGGACCCGCAGCCGGATCCCCGCCTTCTCGCACCGTTCCTCGGCGAGCGCCCGGAGCCGCGAGTTGGCCGCGACGCCGCCGCCGATCATCAGGTGGTCGACTCCCTCGTCCTTGCAGGCGCGGACGGCCTTGCGGGTGAGGACGTCGACGACGGCCTCCTGGAAGGAAGCGGCGACGTCACGTACGGGCACGTCCTCGCCCGCCGCGCGCTTCGCCTCGATCCAGCGCGCCACCGACGTCTTGAGCCCGGAGAAGGAGAAGTCGTACGCGGGATCGCGGGAGCCGCTCAGTCCGCGCGGGAAGGCGATCGCCCTGGGGTCGCCCTCCCGGGCCAGCCGGTCGATGACCGGGCCGCCGGGGAAGCCGAGGTCGAGCACCCGGGCGATCTTGTCGAAGGCCTCGCCGGCCGCGTCGTCGATGGTCGCGCCGAGCGGCCGTACGTCGTTGGTGATGTCCGGGGCCAGCAGCAGCGACGAGTGCCCCCCGCTGACCAGCAGGGCCATCGTGGGCTCGGGCAGCGGGCCGTGCTCCAGCTGGTCGACGCAGATGTGCGAGGCGAGGTGGTTCACCCCGTACAGCGGCTTGTTCAGGGCGTACGCGTATGCCTTGGCGGCCGACACGCCGACGAGCAGGGCACCGGCGAGCCCGGGCCCGGCCGTGACCGCGATGCCGTCGAGGTCGCGGGCGCTGATCCCGGCGTCCCGCAGGGCGCGCTCGATGGTGGGGACCATCGACTCCAGGTGGGCGCGGGACGCGATCTCCGGGACGACGCCGCCGAAGCGCGCGTGGGTGTCGACGCTGGACGCGACGGCGTCGGCGAGGAGTGTGGTCCCGCGCACGATGCCCACGCCGGTCTCGTCGCAGGAGGTCTCGATGCCGAGTACGAGCGGTTCGTCAGCCATCAGTCTGTCTCAGTTCCTTGTACGGTCAGGCGCATGACGAGTGCGTCGATGTTGCCCGGCTGGTAGTAGCCGCGGCGGAAGCCGATGGGTTCGAAGCCGAAGCGTTCGTAGAGCTTCTGCGCGCGGGTGTTGTCGACGCGGACCTCCAGGAGCACCGCCGTGCATTCGAAGGCGGTGGCGTGCCGGAGAAGGTCGGTCAGGAGTTCGGACCCGAGGCCGCCGCCCCACTGGGTGCGGCTCACGGCGATGGTCTGGACGTCGGCGAGGTCACCGGCCGACGCGAGGCCGGCGTAGCCGACGATCCGGCCGTCGGGGTCCTCGGCGACGACGTAGCGGTGGGTGGCGCGGGGCCCGCGGGCCCGGGCGAGCTCCGACCAGAACATGCCGGCCGACCAGGCGTCGTCGGGGAACAGCTCGTGCTCCAGCTCCAGGACGGGAGCGATGTCCCACCACCGCATCTCCCGGAGCACAGCGGTCGCGGTGGTCACTTCGGGGTGACCACCTTGTAGTTCTTCGGGACCTGCGCGTCGGGCCTGCGGAGGTAGAGCGGCTGCGGCGGGAGCAGCCCCGTACCGGCGGCCAGGCGTTCGGCGGCGAGGGAGGCGAGCGCGCCGGCGGAGACGTGCTCGGGGCCGCGGGCGTCCGGGAACGCCTCGGGGTAGAGCAGCGCACCGGCGCCGGCCACGGGCAGGCCCGCGAGGGACTCGGCGATGTCGGCGGGGCGGTCGACCCCGGGCTCGCCCACCCGCGTGCGGACGTCGTCGTAGCGCGCCCAGTAGACCTCCTTGCGCCGCGCGTCGGTGGCGACGGCGAAGGGGCCGTCGAGTCCGGAGGCGTGGGCGAGGGCGTCGAGCGTGCACACTCCGTGCACCGGGAGCGAGAGCGCGGACCCGAACGTCGCGGCGGTCACCAGCCCGACGCGCAGCCCGGTGTAGGGGCCGGGTCCGACGCCGACGGCGATGTCGGTGACGTCGTCGAGGGTCACCCCGGCCTCGGAGAGGACCCGGTGGACGGCGGGGAGCAGGAGTTCCCCGTGCCTCCGGGCGTCGACCTGGCCGGTCTCGGCGACGACGGAGGACCCGTCGTGGAGGGCGACGGTGACGGCGGGGGTGGCGGTATCCATGGCGAGCAGCAGCACACAAACAGCCTACGGCTCCGCCGACGCGGCCACGGCAGCCCGTTCGGCGTCCCGGTCCGCCCCTCCGCTGCTGGTAGCGTCGCCCGGGGATACTTGAGTACGACGTAAACGCTTGTACGACATGCGACGAACGGCATCCGAAAGGGGACCTCAGGGTGGCAAGGAGCAGCTCGGGAATCGTGGCCGGGCTCACCGCCGCGGCGGTGGCCGCGGTCTGTTTCCTCGCCTACCAGGCGTCGGCGAACGCGCCCGACTCGGTCGTCGCCCCCTCGGCCCAGGCCTCCGGGCCTGCCGCGCAGCCCTCCCAGAAGCCCGACGTTCCGAAGCAGCCGCTGGCCGTCCCCGAGGACTCCGACACCGGCGCGCGCGTGGTGTACGCGCTGAAGGACCGCCGGGTGTGGATCGTCGGCGACCGGGAGAAGCCGCTGCGGACCTTCGCCGTCATGCCGAGTGCCGTGAACCCGCTGCCCGGCGTGTACCGGGTGACCTCGCGCTCCGGGAGCATCAAGGGCTCGGACGGCGTCATGATCGAGCACGTCGTGCGCTTCGCGAACGTGGACGACGTGTCCATCGGCTTCAGCGCCGCTCAGGACAACTCGATGAGGAGCCCCGACCCCGGCATCAGAACGGGCGGGGTGCGCATGAAGCGCCCCGACGGGAACGCGGTGTGGACGTTCGCCACGGTCGGCGCGAAGGTCGTCGTCGTCCCGTAGCCCGTCGGTCCGCTCCGGTCCTTCGCCGCGTCGCGCACCTACGCCGCGTCGCGGTCCTCGCCCGGCCGCGCCGGCTCCTCGTCCTCGCGCGGCGGGGTGGACACCGCCGTCGCGGCGGCGCAGGAGGCGAGCAGGTCCTTCATCGACACCGCGGAGGGTGACGGCGGCTCCGCCTGCGGCGACTGCGGCTGCACTTCACGCTCGGGTGCCGGCATGGATGCCTCCTCGGGCCTCGGTGAGAGACGTGGTTAGGTAGACCTAACTCATCCCTGTACCCCATGTGACCACGCCGGGGCTCCCCCGCGCAACATTTTACCGACGCCTTGTCGGAAAGCATCTCCGCGCCGGTCGGTGGATTCACCCGCGAGCCGCCGCGGACGCCCTCAGCGCGCCACCAGTTCCGCGTGCAGCCCCGCCCAGCGCGCCCCGATCCCGACCAGGGTCACCGTGCGGCGCTCGTCGTCCGTGTCGCCGACCGCGCGGTCGATCACCACGCGCAGCCGGTCCTCGGAGAGGTCCTCGACCTTGCCGTCGCCCCATTCCACGACGATGACCGACTCGGGCAGCGACACGTCGAGGTCCAGGTCCTCCATCTCGTCGAGACCGCCGCCCAGCCGGTACGCGTCGACGTGCACCAGCGCGGGTCCGTCGCCCAGCGGCGGATGGACCCGGGCGATCACGAAGGTCGGCGAGGTGACGGCACCGCGCACACCGAGACCCTCGCCGAGACCACGGGTCAGGGTGGTCTTGCCCGCACCGAGCTCGCCGGTGAGCATCACCAGGTCGCCCGGGGCCAGCACACCGGCGATCCGGCGGCCGAGATCCTTCATCTCTTCGGGGGACTCGACGGCGAGAGCCAGGGTGACGGTGCCCGGTGCGGCGGTGCCGGTGCCCGGGCCGTTGTGCGCTGCTTCCATGCCGACCCACGTTAGAGGATCAGCGCGCCTCGGCCGGAACCGCTCCGATCCGTACCAGCAGGTCCGCGAGCCGGTCGGTGACCGTCTCCGGGTGCTCCAGCATGACCAGGTGACCGGCGTCCGGCACGATGACCAGCTCCGCGTCCGGCAGCTGGTCGGCGATGGCCTCGCTGTGCGAACTGGGCGTGACCAGGTCCTTGTCGCCGGCCAGGATCAGGACCGGGAGACTGCTGAACGCCGGCAGCGCACCGCTCTTGTCGTGCTCGGTGAACGCCGGGTAGAACTCGGCGACCACATCGATCGGGGTGGACTCGATGAGCCGCTCCGCGAACCGCGCGACGGCCGGGTCCACGTCCCGCGACCCGAACGAATAGCGCTTGATCAGCCCCGCGAACAGATCGGCGGTGGCCCGCCTGCCGCGCTCCACCAGCTCCGCCTGGGAGCCGAGCGCCTTCAGCACGCCGGGCAGCACCCGGCGCACCGCGTTGACGCCCGCCACCGGCAGGCCGAAGTTCACCTCGCCCAGCTTGCCGCTCGACGTACCGACGAAGGCCACGGCGGCCACCCGGTCGCGGATCAGCTCGGGGTACCGGTCTGCGAGCGCCATTATCGTCATGCCGCCCATCGAGTGCCCGACCAGCACCAGCGGGCCCTCGGGCGCCGCAGCGTCGATGACCGCCTTGAGATCACGGCCGAGCTGGTCGATCCCCACCGGCACGCCCTCGGTCTGTGCCCGGCCTCGCTCGGAGCGGCCGTGGCTGCGCTGGTCCCAGTGGACGGTGCGGACCAGCCCGCGCAGCGCCGCCCGCTGGAAGTGCCAGGAGTCCTGGCCCAGGCAGTAGCCGTGGCTGAAGACGACGGTGACGGCCGCGGGGTCCTTGCGGCCGAAGAGCCTGCGCCGGCGCGATCCGGAGCCCGCGGGGGCACTCGCCCGGCTCGTGCCGCTGTCCGCCTCGGTCTCGTCGACCTCGTAGTACAGCTCGGTGCCGTCGTCGGCGACGGCACGGCCGGGCAGCCCGCGCAGGGACCCGTACGGGCCGGAGGCGTCCAGCGCGAGGCGGGCCTTCTTGCGCATGCCCCGGCCCACCGTGAGCCGCTCGACGGCGACGCCCGCGGCCGCACCCGCGGCGATGACGCCTATCGCCGCCCCGGCGACGCCCGCCCGGCGCCAGCCGGCCGCCGCGGCGGCCGCGGTCGCCATGACGTCCTCGGCGCTGGTCTCGCTCACCGTGCCGTGCTCCTTCGTCGTTGTCGTCGCCGGGCCGGGATATCAGCCCCGGCCGGAGTCCTCGTGGAGGTGGACGCGGGGGACGCGGGCACCGATGCGCGTGACGATCTCGTACGCGATGGTGTCGGCCGCGACCGCCCAGTCCTCGGCGCTCGGCTCGCCCCGGTCCCCCGGCCCGAACAGCACCGCTTCCGCGCCCGCTTCGAGGCTGTCGCCCTCCAGGTCGACCACGAACTGGTCCATGGCGACGCGGCCGGCGATCCTGCGGACGGCGCCCCCGACGAGCACGGGCCCCCGGCCGGAGGCGTGACGCGGGACGCCGTCCGCGTAACCGACGGGCACCAGGGCGAGGGTCGTCTCGGCGGAGGTCGTGTAGTGGTGCCCGTAGCTGATGCCGTGCCCCGGCGGCACCTGCTTGACCAGGGCGACGGACGCGGCGAGCGTCATCACGGGACGCAGCCCGAAGTCGGCCGACGTGCCCAGCTCGGGGCTGGGCGAGATGCCGTACATCGCGATCCCGGTGCGCACGAGGTCGAAGTGCGACTCGGGCACCGTGAGCGTCGCCGGGGAGTTGGCGATGTGCCGCACCTCGGGCGCCACACCCTCCTTCTCCGCGTACGCCACCATGTCGCGGAAGACGTTCAGCTGCGCGGCGATCGAGGGGTGCCCGGGCTCGTCGGCGCAGGCGAAGTGCGACCACAGGCCGGTGACGCGCAAAATGCCCGCGGTCTCGGCGGCGCGGGCGGCGGAGACGAGCTCCGGCCAGTCGGCGGGCTGGCAGCCGTTGCGTCCCAGGCCCGTGTCGGCCTTGAGCTGGATCCGGGCCGGGATCCCCGCCGCGGTGGCCGCGGCGACGACCTCGTCGAGCGCCCACATACCGCTCACGGAGACGTCGATGCCGGCCTCGACCGCCTCGCGCCACGGGCCGCCCGGTGTCCACAGCCAGCACATCACCCGTCCGCCGATCCCGGCGGCCCGCAGCGCGAGGGCTTCCTGAGGGGTGGCGGTTCCGAGCCATGCGGCGCCCGCCTCCTGCGCCGCCCTGGCGCAGGGCACGGCCCCGTGACCGTAGGCGTCGGACTTCACCACGGCCATGAGCTGCGCGCCGGACGCCCGCGCGCGCAGTTCGCGCACGTTGGCGCGCAGTGCGGCGAGGTCGATCTCGGCACGGGCTCTCAGGGTCGCTGTCTCGTTCATCGCGCCCAGTCTCTCAGAGCCGTACGCCTGTGCCCTCGACCTCCCGTGCCCGGTGAGGCGGTCACCGGTGCCCGAGGGCGTGGTCCAGATGGTCGACGAGGACCGGGACATGGCTGGTGGGAACGTCCTTCACCGCCGTCACGAAGGTGACCGGGACGTCCCCTCGCAGCAGGCCGAGCAGCTCGTCGACGGCCTCGGCGTGGGCCGGATCGCCGAGTTCGGTGCGGTAGCGGTCCACGAAGTCGTCGTAGCGGTCCCGGTTGTCGTGGAACCAGGTGCGGAGTTCCCGGGAGGGCGTCGCGTCCTTGGCCCACACGTCGACGGCGGCGTGCTCCTTGGAGACACCGCGCGGCCACAGCCGGTCGACGAGCACCCGGGTGCCGTCGTCGTCCTCAGGCGGGTCGTACACCCTGCGTACGCGTACGGCACTGCCCACGGCCGATCACCGTCCCTTTCCGTCGTCCCCGGTCCCGGACAAGCCTGGATCAGGCCCGCACGTCCCGCCACGCCGCCGGTACGGCGTCCGCGACGTCCTGCGCGGCGACCGGCGCCCCGTCCGATGCCCTGCGCGCCGCGAGCCCGTGCAGGTAGGCACCGACGGAGGCCGCGTCGCGGGGCGCGAGGCCCGCCGCGAGCAGCGAACCCGTGAGCCCGGACAGCACGTCCCCGCTGCCCGCCGTGGCCAGCCAGGACGTGCCGGTCGGGTTGATCCGCACGGGTGCGTCCCCCTCGGCGACGAGAGTCGTGGAGCCCTTGAGCAGGACCGTGGCGTCGTAGCGCGCGGCCAGTTCCCGTACGGCGGCGAGCCGTCCGGCCTCGACCTCCTCGCGCTCCACCCCGAGCAGCGCGGCGGCCTCGCCTGCGTGCGGGGTGAGGACGGTGGGTGCGGTCCTGGCGCGGACGGCGCCTGCGTCCATCAGCCGCAGCCCGTCCGCGTCGACCAGCACCGGGACGTCCGCGGCGAGCACGTCGGCCACCGCTCCGGCGGCGGACGAGGAGTCCCCGAGTCCCGGCCCGATGACCCAGGCCTGGACCCGTCCGGGCTTCGACGGCGGTCCGGGGTGCACCAGGACCTCCGGGAAGCGGGCGATCACCGCGTCGGCGCCCGGGCCCGCGAACCGCACGGCTCCGGCGCCGCCGTGCAGCGCCCCGGCGACCGCGAGCACCGCCGCGCCCGGGTACCGCTCCGACCCGGCGGCCACGCCCACGACCCCGCGCCGGTACTTGTCGCTCTCCGCGTCGGGCATGGGCAGGAGGGCCGCCACGTCGGCGTACTGGAGGGCCTCCAGGTCGGGCCGGGCGGGCAGTTCCGGGCCCAGGCCGATGTCCACCAGGCGCAGCGCACCCGCGTGCTCGGCCGCCGGATCGACGAGCAGCCCCGGTTTGTACGCGCCGAAGGTGACCGTCGCGTCGGCCCGTACGGCCGCGCCGAGCACCTGCCCGGTGTCCGCCTCGACCCCGCTCGGCAGGTCGACGGACAGCACGGGCGCGTGCCCCCGGGTGACCGCCCGCACCAGCTCGGCGGCCCCGGGCCGCAGGCCGCCGCGACCGCCGATCCCGGTGATGCCGTCGACGACGAGGTCGACCGGGCCGAAGGGTCCCGGGTCAGGACCGTCGAGGACCAGTCCGCCCGCGGCCAGCAGGGCGGCGAGCCCGGCCCGGTGAACCTTGTCCGGTGCGGTAAGGACCGCCCGCACACCGGCTCCCCGCCGGGCCAGCCGGGCTCCCGCGTAGAGCGTGTCACCGCCGTTGTCGCCGCTGCCGACGAGGAGCAGCACCCGGGAGCCGTACACCCGGCCGTTGCGCCGGAGGAGGTCGCCGCAGGCCACCGCGAGCCCCGCGGCGGCCCGCTTCATGAGCGTGCCCTCCGGGAGCCGCGCCATCAGGGCCTTCTCGGCCGCCCGTACCGTCTCGACGCTGTAGGCATGTCGCATGCGCTCAACCCTCCGCGATCACCACGGCGGACGCCACTCCCGCGTCGTGGCTGAGGGAGACGTGCCAGCTGCGCACGCCGAGCTCGGCAGCCCGTGCCGCGACGGTGCCGCGCACCTCCAGCCGGGGCCGGCCGCTCTCCTCGACGCACACCTCGGCGTCGGTCCAGAGCAGCCCGCCCGGTGCGCCCAGCGCCTTGGCCAGGGCCTCCTTCGCGGCGAACCTGGCGGCCAGCGAGGCGATACCCCGCCGTTCCCCGCCGGGCAGCAGCAGTTCCCGCTCCAGGAAGAGCCGCTCGGCCAGCTGCGGCGTGCGCCCCAGCGCGGCGCCGAACCGCTCGATCTCCGCCACATCGATCCCGACCCCAATGATCACGCGCTCACTCACTCACTCGACTGTCACGGACTTCGCCAGATTGCGCGGCTGGTCCACCTCGTTGCCCCGGGCGGTCGCCAGCTCGCAGGCGAACACCTGCAGGGGCACCGTGGCGACCAGCGGCTGGAGCAGCGTAGGCGTAGCCGGGATCCGGATGAGGTGGTCGGCGTACGGCACGACCGCCTCGTCGCCCTCCTCCGCGATGACGACGGTACGGGCTCCGCGTGCCCTGATCTCCTGGATGTTCGAGACGATCTTGTCGTGGAGCACGGAGCGGCCCCGTGGAGACGGCACGATCACGACGACCGGCAGGCCCTCCTCGATCAGCGCGATGGGGCCGTGCTTGAGTTCTCCGGCGGCGAACCCCTCGGCGTGCATGTACGCGAGCTCCTTGAGCTTCAACGCCCCTTCCATGGCCACCGGGTAGCCCACGTGCCGGCCGACGAACAGCACGGTGTCGTGGGCGGACAGCGAGCGGGCCAGGTCGCGTACCGGCTCCATGGTCCCGAGGACGCGTTCGACCGCGCCGGACATCTCGGAGAGCTGGCGTACGACGGTGCGGATCTCGTCGCCCCACTTGGTGCCGCGCACCTGTCCCAGGTACAGCGCGACGAGGTAGCAGGCGACGAGCTGTGTCAGGAACGCCTTGGTGGAGGCGACGGCGACCTCGGGTCCCGCGTGCGTGTAGAGGACGGCGTCCGACTCCCTCGGGATGGTCGAGCCGTTGGTGTTGCAGATGGCGAGGACCTTCGCCCCCTGCTCACGCGCGTGCCGGACCGCCATCAGGGTGTCCATCGTCTCGCCCGACTGCGAGATGGCGACGACGAGGGTGCGCTGGTCCAGGATCGGGTCGCGGTAGCGGAACTCGCTGGCGAGCTCGGTCTCGCAGGGCAGCCTGGTCCAGTGCTCGATGGCGTACTTGGCGATCATCCCGGCGTGGAAGGCGGTCCCGCAGGCGATGATGACGACTTTGTCGACCTCGCGGAGCACGCCCGGGGGAATGCGCACCTCGTCGAGGTGGAGCGTGCCCGAGCCGTCGACGCGCCCGAGCAGCGTGTCGGCGACCGCCTTGGGCTGGTCGGCGATCTCCTTGAGCATGAAGGAGGCGTAGCCGCCCTTCTCCGCCGCCGACGCGTCCCAGTCCACGTGGTACTCGCGCACGTCGGCGGGCCGGCCGTCGAACCCGGTGACCGTCACCCCGTCCCGCCGCAGCTCGACGACCTGGTCCTGGCCCAGCTCGATCGCCGACCGGGTGTGCGCGATGAAGGCGGACACGTCGGAGGCCAGGAACATCTCCCCCTCGCCCACGCCCACGACGAGCGGCGAGTTCCGCCGCGCCCCGACGACCGTGTCCGGCTCGTCCGCGTGCACGGCGACCAGGGTGAACGCTCCCTCCAGCCGCCGGCACACCTGCCGCATGGCGTCAGCCAGGTCGCCGCCCGCCGAGTACGCCTCGGCGAGCAGGTGGGCCACCACCTCGGTGTCGGTCTCGGAGGCGAGGTCGTGGCCCCGCCCGGCCAGCTCCTCGCGGAGCGACGCGAAGTTCTCGATGATCCCGTTGTGCACGACGGCGACCCGGCCCGCGTTGTCGAGGTGGGGGTGGGCGTTGGTGTCGGTGGGCCCGCCGTGCGTGGCCCAACGGGTGTGCCCGATCCCCGCGTTCCCGGCCGGCAGCGGCCGGTCCTTGAGTTCCTTCTCCAGGTTGAGGAGCTTGCCCGCCTTCTTCGCCGCGGCCAGCCCTCCGTCCGCGAGGACGGCGACCCCGGCGGAGTCGTACCCCCGGTACTCCAGCCGTTTCAGCCCCGCGACGACGACGTCCTGCGCCGACTGCACCCCGACGTAACCCACGATTCCGCACATATCGGCACCCTAAGGCTCCTGCCTGCCGCAGCCCAGGGCCACGGGTGTGTCGGGTCCGGCCGCCTGCCCAAAAGTGTCTGTCCCACTGCCACCGCAGGTTGCTGACCTGCGACTTGCCCTTGCCCCTGCCCCGCCGCCCTCCGGGTCACCGCCCGTTACGGCACCCGCGGGCCCCGCCGGTCCACCCGGACGGCGGACGGCAGCCCACCGGCCTCGGCACCCACGGCGTGGGAGACGGTGCACCGAGCCGTGTTCGCCGAGGCTGCCACGTCCGGGCCGGGCGGTCACTACGCTCCTGGTCCATGACGACTTCCGATTGCTACACATGCGGCATGGAAGCGCAGTTCGAGGCCCTGCCGCCACGCGAGCGCGTCGTGTACGACCGGCACTGGCGGGTGGCGCACGCGACCGGGACCTCACTGCCGGGCTGGCTGGTGCTGCTGCCCAGGCGCCACGTCACGGCCGTGCACGACCTCACCGACGCGGAGGCGGCGGGACTGGGGACCTGGCAGGTCAGGCTCTCCCGGGCGCTGCGCGCGGTCACGGACTGCGCCAAGACGTACGTCGTCCAGTTCGCCGACGCCGAGGGCTTCGCCCACGTGCACTTCCACATCGTGCCGCGCGCCGGGGACCTGCCGCCGGAGTACCGCGGGCCCGGCGTCTTCGGGCTGCTGCGACCGCCGGAGGAGCAGCGGGTGACGGCCGGGCGGGCGGACGGCGTCGCCCTCGCACTCCGTGCGGAGCTCGGCGGCGCGTAGGGCCGTCCGCGGCGGCCCGGGCCTGGTCCGCCGGTGCGGGCGGGAGGGCCGGGGGAGCGGCAGCGCTGCCGGGCTTCAGCGCACGTCGACGAAGTCGCCCGCCGCGGCGGCCGTCCCCGAGGTGGACGAGCCGCCGAAGGACCAGCGCCAGTAACCGTCCACCGTGGCCTTGACAGTGGTCTTCAGCGAGCCGGTGCTGCTGGACGTGGCCGTCTTGACCGTGGAGTAGACGGAGCTGCCCGCCTTGCGGAATTGCAGGCTGACCGGCTTGCCCGCGTAACCGGTGTAGGTGTGCTTCACCCAGTCGGCGCGCGTGAGACGGCCGGTGACGGTGATCGTCCTGCCCTTCGTCACCGGTTCGGGCGAGGCGTCGGCCGTGGCCTTCGCCCAGCGCTTGACCTTCACGCCGCCGGGGGCCGTGGTGTACTCGCCCGCCTTGAGCTGGCCGTCGGCCTTCCACAGCTTCGCCGCGACGCCGATCTTCCAGGTCGTGGCGTCACTGTTCGAGTCGAGGTCGTAGCGCGGGTCGATGGTCAGCTCCCCCTCGCAGTCCGCGATCCTCGTGCTGGTCTCGTAGCAGGTGTATCCGGCCATGTAGAGGCCGCCGGCGTCGGCGCCCTTGGCCGCGGTGGTGCCGTGGTAGAGGAAGGGATGTGCGTCGTAGGCCAGGGGGTCGGCGGTGCTGTAACCGGCGGGAAGGGTGATCCGGAAAGTCACGGACGGGGCCTTCTCGTCCGATGTGCCGACGATGACGGACTTGCCGCCGTTGATGACGATCCGCGACACGCTGATCCCCGTGTCCGCGGCCTGCGCCGCGGGAGCCGTGAAGGTGGAGAGAACGACGGCCGCCCCCGCGATCGCGGCGACGGCTCCGGTTCTGCCAGTTTTCATGCGCACCTCGTTGTTGCGAACGTACGGATACGAGAACGCCGCCCGTGACGATCACGTCCGAACGGCGGCGCGGCAGAATACCAGCCGTTCCACCGTGTTCCTCCGGCCGGGCGCGGGGCACTGACCGACCGGGGGCACCTTCGGGACGTACGGCTCACCCGACGTCGTGGATGCGGTGTTCCCTCAGGTCCGGTGCGTGCCGGGCGACGGTCAGGTAGTCGACGTCGTCGTGAAGAACCACCAGTCCGTGGTGGGCGGCGGTGGCGGCGATCATCAGATCCACCGCCGAGGCGCTTCGATGCTGTCCTGCGCGGGCCATTCGCTGCTGCACCACACCGATCCAGCGCCCGGCGTTCTTCGGTACCGAGACGTCCGGATAGAGATCGTTGAACATGTCCACGATCTCGTCGTACTCGCCCCCGGTGCGGGCGCTGTACAGGAACTCTGCGCGTTGCGGGAAGCAGGAGCCGACAGCGCCCGCGCAGACGGCGTCGTACCAGGTGGCCTGCAGCCCGGCATCACCGAGCAGTCGGACAAGCCCGGACGTGTCGAGCAGGTAGATCACCGATCGTCCTTCTCCGCACGGTGACGACGCCCGGCATCCTCCACCGCACCCCAGTGACGAGCCCGTTCGAAGTGGCGGCTGATCCGCGCCGCGCGGTCCTGCTGATCCGCGTAGTACCGGAGTGCCAGATTGACGGCTTCCTTCTTGGTCCTGGCCTTGGAGAGCGCCATCGTGCGCTCCAGGGCGTCATCGTCTATGTCGATCTGTGTCACTGACATGGGACGCCTCCGCCGGAAGTTGGTTATGTACAAAAAATTGTATGCCAGCCACATTGCCCGCGCCCGCGCTCCCGAGAACCGCTCGGCACGTGACCGACCCCACCCCCCACTCCGGCGGATGTCCCGCAACAATGAGTGGGTGATCACTTCGCCCGCACGGAGCCCCCGCCGCACCGAGCACGCGCCGACGCCCTACGTCGACCTGACCCGGGCGGAGTGGAGCGCACTGCGCGACAAGACCCCGCTGCCGCTCAGCGCCGAGGAGGTCGAGAAGCTGAGGGGCCTCGGCGATGTCATCGACCTCGACGAGGTGCGGGACGTCTACCTGCCGCTCTCCCGCCTCCTCAACCTTTACGTCCAGGCGACCTCCGGCCTGCGGGGAGCGCTGAACACCTTCCTGGGCGACGCGGGCAACGGGCACGGGGCGCAGCGCGGGACCCCGTTCGTCATAGGCGTCGCCGGCAGTGTGGCCGTGGGCAAGTCCACCTCCGCCCGCATCCTGCAGGCGCTGCTGGCGCGCTGGCCGGAACATCCCCGGGTGGAGCTCGTGACGACGGACGGCTTCCTGCTCCCGATGAAGGAGCTCCAGGCGCGGGGCCTGATGTCGCGCAAGGGGTTCCCGGAGTCGTACGACCGGCGGGCGCTGACCCGGTTCGTCGCCGACATCAAGGCCGGCAAGGACGAGGTGACGGCTCCCGTCTACTCCCACCTGATCTACGACATCGTGCCGGGTGAGCGGCTCACCGTCCGCCGCCCCGACATCCTGATCGTCGAGGGCCTGAACGTGCTGCAGCCGGCGCTGCCCGGCAAGGACGGCCGGACCAGGGTGGGGCTCGCCGACTACTTCGACTTCAGCGTGTACGTGGACGCGAAGGCGGAGGACATCGAGACCTGGTACCTCAACCGCTTCCGCCGGCTGCGCGAGACCGCGTTCCAGAACCCGTTCTCCTACTTCCGCAAGTACACCCAGGTCTCCGAGGAGGAGGCGCTGGACTACGCGCGCACCATGTGGCGGACCATCAACAAGCCCAACCTGCTGGAGAACGTGGCGCCCACCCGCGGCCGTGCCACCCTGGTGCTGCGCAAGGGCCCGGACCACAAGGTCCAGAGGCTTTCGCTGCGCAAGCTCTGACCACGGAAAGGGTGCCCCCTTGCTGCATCTGCGTCTCATCGTGCCCGCCGAACGCACCGATGAGGTGGTGGCGTTGCTGGAGCGGACCGTGGGCACCGCGCACCTCGCGGTACTCGCCGGAGCCGCGCGCAGCCCTGCCGGTGACGTGGTCCTGTGTGACGTCGCCCGGGAGGCCGGCGACGAACTGATCGGCCGGCTGCGCACGTTGGGCATCGACAAGTCCGGCTCGATCACCGTCGAGAACATAGACCTGACGCTGTCCGAGCACGCTGACGAGGCGGAGCGGGCGGCGCCGGGCGAGGGCTCGGACGCGGTGCTCTGGGAAGAGCTCAGCGAGGTGACCCACGAGGAGTCGACCTTCAGCGCGACCTACGTCGCCTTCCTCTCCCTGGCCACGATGCTCGCCGCCTGCGGGGTGGTCCTGGACAGCGCGGTCCTCGTCGTCGGGGCGATGGCGGTGGGACCGGAGTTCGGCCCGCTGGCCGGCATCTCGACGGCTCTCGTACAGCGGGCCCCCAGACTCGCCGGACGGTCGCTGTGGGCGCTGATCGGCGGCTTCGCCGTGGCGATGGTGCTCACGGCGGGATTCGCGTGGCTGATGGACGCGCTCGGGCTGTTCAGCGAGGCCATGATCAGGGCGGAGAGGCCCAACACGGGCTTCATCTGGCACCCGGACTGGACCTCCTTCGTGGTCGCGCTCCTCGCGGGGATCGCCGGCACGCTCTCGCTGACCTCGGCGAAGTCCGGGGCGCTGGTCGGGGTGGCGATCTCGGTGACGACCGTTCCCGCCGCCGCGAACGCCGCCGTCGCGTTCAGCTACCAGGACCTCGCACAGACCTGGGGGTCGACCGTGCAACTGCTGGCCAACCTGGGCGGCATCGTGCTCGCGGGCACGTTCACGCTGCTGGTCCAGCGGGCGCTGTGGGCCGCGCAACGCAGGACGGACCCGGCCGTGAGGCCGGGCCCGTCCGGGAGTTGAGGGCACGTCAGCCCAGCGCGGACTTCACGACGTCGGCCAGCCGGCCCGCCACCGCGCGCGCCTGCTCGAGGTCGGCCGCCTCGACCATGACCCGTACGAGGGGCTCGGTGCCCGACTTGCGCAGGAGCACCCTTCCGGTGTCGCCCAGTTCGCGCTCGGCCTCGGTGACCGCGGCGGCGAGCTCGGCCGAGGTGTCGACACGGGACTTGTCGACGTCCGGCACGTTGACGAGGACCTGCGGGAGGCGCTGCATCACCCCGGCCAGGTCGGCGAGCGTACGCCCGGTGGCGGCGACCCTGGCCGCGAGCATCAGACCTGTCAGGGTGCCGTCGCCCGTGGTGGCGTGGTCCAGGACGATGACGTGTCCGGACTGCTCGCCACCCAGCGCGAAGCCCTCGGCCTTCATCGACTCCAGGACGTAGCGGTCGCCGACGGCGGTCTGGACGAGCCGGATGCCCTCGCGCTCCATGGCCATCTTGAAGCCGAGGTTCGACATGACCGTGCCGACCACGGTGTCCTTGCGCAGGTGTCCGGCCTCGCGCATGGCGAGCGCGAGCACGGCCAGGATCTGGTCGCCGTCGATCTCCTCGCCCGCGGCGTCCACGGCCAGGCAGCGGTCGGCGTCACCGTCGTGCGCGATGCCGAGGTCGGCGCCGTGCTCGACCACCGCGTTGCGCAGCAGGGACAGGTGGGTGGAGCCGCAGCCGTCGTTGATGTTGAGGCCGTCGGGCTCGGCACCGATGGTGACGACCTCGGCGCCGGCCCGGGCGAAGGCCTCGGGCGAGACGCGGGCGGCGGCGCCGTGCGCCTCGTCGAGGACGACCTTCAGCCCGTCGAGCCGGTTCGGGAGGACACCGATGAGGTGGGCGACGTAGCGGTCGAAGCCCTCCGTGTAGTCGGTGACCCGGCCCACTCCCGCGCCGGTCGGGCGGGTCCACGGTTCACCGGTGCGGTGCTGCTCGTAGACCGTCTCGATGCGGTCCTCCAGCTCGTCGGCGAGTTTGTGCCCGCCGCGGGCGAAGAACTTGATGCCGTTGTCCGGCATGGCGTTGTGGCTCGCGGAGAGCATGACACCGATGTCGGCCCCCAGGGAGCCGGTGAGGTATGCCACGGCGGGGGTCGGCAGCACGCCGACCCGGAGCACGTCCACGCCCGCGCTGGCCAGGCCCGCCACGACGGCGGCCTCCAGGAACTCTCCGGACGCGCGGGGGTCGCGGCCCACCACGGCGGTCGGCCGATGCCCCTCGAAGGTTCCCGCCTCGGCCAGTACGTGCGCCGCCGCGACCGAGAGCCCGAGCGCGAGCTCGGCTGTCAGATCCGCGTTGGCGACACCGCGCACGCCGTCCGTGCCGAAGAGTCGTCCCACTGGTGTCCTCCGAAGGTGCTCCGAACCACAAGACCAAAGCAAAGAAAAACAGGGCTGAGCCAGGCACGACACAGCAAAACAGAGCGCAGCCGATGCCAGCAGCCCGATAAACGTGTAAGCGTCTAAAGCCGTTATACGCCCGCGAGGGCTGATAAACGAACGCCCCAGCAGCACAGGTGTGCCGCCGGGGCGAACGGGTAAAGCGGACGAGCAGGCGATTTAGCGCTTGCTGTACTGCGGAGCCTTACGGGCCTTCTTGAGACCGGCCTTCTTGCGCTCGACCGCACGGTCGTCGCGGGAGAGGAAGCCGGCCTTCTTCAGCGTGGCGCGGTTGTTGTCCACGTCCGCCTCGTTCAGCGCGCGGGCCACACCGAGGCGCAGGGCGCCGGCCTGACCCGAGACGCCGCCACCCGAGATGCGGGCGATGACGTCGTAACGGCCGTCGAGCTCGAGCACCTTGAAGGGCTCGTTGACTTCCTGCTGGTGCACCTTGTTGGGGAAGTAGTCCTCAAGGGTGCGACCGTTGATCTTCCACTTGCCGGTGCCCGGAACGATCCGGACGCGGGCGATGGCGTTCTTGCGACGGCCAAGGCCGGCCGCGGGCTGCGGGTCGCCGAAGCGGCCCGCGAGCGACTCGGAGGTGTACTCACCCTCGACGGGGACCTCCGACTCGAAGGTGGTCACCTCGGCGAAGGTCTCTTCGCCCTCGGTGCCCGCCGCGTCGTCGGCGGTCGTCTCAACAGTGGTCTCGGCCACGATTCTCCTCAGATCTTTCTTTACGTCTTTGGGGGGAGGCCGGAACTACTGCGCGACCTGGGTGATCTCGAACGGGACCGGCTGCTGCGCAGCGTGCGGGTGCTGGTCGCCCGCGTAGACCTTCAGCTTCGAGATCATCTGACGACCCAGGGTGTTCTTGGGGATCATGCCCTTGATGGCCTTCTCGATGGCCTTCTCCGGGTTCTTCGCGAGAAGCTCGTCGTAGCGCACCGAACGGAGACCGCCCGGGAAGCCGGAGTGGCGGTACGCCATCTTCTGGGTCTTCTTGTTGCCGGAGAGGTGAACCTTCTCGGCGTTGATGATGATGACGAAGTCGCCCATGTCCATGTGGGGGGCGTAGATCGCCTTGTGCTTGCCTCGGAGGAGGTTCGCAGCCGTGGTGGCCAGGCGGCCGAGAACGATGTCCTCGGCGTCAATGATGTGCCACTGGCGAGTGACATCGCCGGGCTTGGGGCTGTACGTACGCACGTCTTAGCCTTCGCTTCTTCAGTGGATGAGTCCAGACACATGGCACCTCTGAAGCGATCATGCAGCTGGGGCTCACAATGCCGGGGACGCTGCCCGTATGCGAACCACTGGTAACTGCTCCAGAGAACCTACGTAAGGGCCCTTCGCGTGAGAACGACGAAGCCAATACGTATAACAACCACCGACACTACCCGCCCCGCCCCGGACGGGTCAAAACGCGCCGCCCCTACCGGGCCCGTTCCACCCGACGCTCGTCCCAGACCGGCTCCGTGGTCTCCCGCACCACCCCGTCCGAGCCGAAGACCAGATACCGGTCGAAGGACTTCGCGAACCAGCGGTCGTGCGTGACGGCCATCACCGTCCCGTCGTACACCTCCAGGCCGTCCTGCAGTGCCTCGGCGGACTCCAGGTCCAGGTTGTCCGTCGGCTCGTCCAGCAGCAGCGCGGTCGTGCCGGCCAGCTCCAGGAGCAGGATCTGGAAGCGCGCCTGCTGTCCGCCGGACAGCCGCTCGAAGGCCTGGTCGCCCTGGCGCTCCAGCTCGTAGCGCCGCAGCACCGACATCGCGCCGCCGCGGTCCTTGGCGTGCTCCGTCCACAGGATCTCGACGAGGGTCTTGCCCAGCAGCTCCGGATGGGCGTGGGTCTGGGCGAAGTGACCGGCCACGACCCGCGCCCCGAGCTTCCACTCGCCGGTGTGCGCCACCGGCTCCCCCGCCAGCAGCCGCAGGAAGTGCGACTTCCCCGACCCGTTGGAGCCGAGGACGGCGACCCGCTCCCCGTAGTAGATCTCCAGGTCGAACGGCTTCATCAGCCCGGTCAGCTCCAGGCCGGTGCACGTCACCGCCCGCACCCCGGTCCGCCCGCCGCGCAGCC
Source organism: Streptomyces sp. NBC_01341 (assembly GCF_035946055.1). Taxonomy (NCBI): domain Bacteria; kingdom Bacillati; phylum Actinomycetota; class Actinomycetes; order Kitasatosporales; family Streptomycetaceae; genus Streptomyces; species Streptomyces sp. NBC_01341. The sequence goes on from NZ_CP108364.1 coordinate 3,078,074, forward strand.
GCATCCTGATGTCCTGCTCGCGCGGCGGCTCCGGCGGCGGGCCCGCCTCCTCGAACTTCTTGAAGCGGGTCTGCATCGCGTGGTAGCGGTTCGCCATGTCCGGGCTGTTCGCCGCCTGCTGCCGCATCCGCAGGACGAGCGCCTTCAGCCGGGCGTGCTCCTCCTCCCAGCGGCGCAGGAGCTCCTCGAAGCGCGCGAACCTCTCCTTGCGGGCCTGGTGGTAGGTGGCGAACCCGCCGCCGTGCACCCACACGTCCGAGCCGGCCGCGCTGGGCTCCACGCTCACGATCTTCTCCGCGGCCCTGGAGAGCAGTTCCCGGTCGTGGGACACGAAGAGCACCGTCTTACGGGTCTCCTTCAGCTTCTCCTCGAGCCACCGCTTGCCCGGCACGTCCAGATAGTTGTCCGGCTCGTCCAGGAGCAGCACCTCGTCGGGGCCCCGCAGCAGCGCCTCCAGGACCAGGCGCTTCTGCTCGCCCCCGCTGAGCGTCCGCACCTCGCGCCACTGCGCCTTCTCGTACGGGACGCCGAGCGCGGCCATGGTGCACATGTCCCACAGCGTCTCGGCCTCGTATCCGCGCGCCTCCGCCCAGTCGCTCAGCGCCTGCGCGTACGCCATCTGCGCGGCCTCGTCGTCCACCGCGAGGATGCGCTCCTCGGCGGCGTCGACGGCCTTAGCCGCCTCTCTGATGCGCGGCTGTGCCACGGACACCAGGAGGTCGCGGACGGTGCGCTCGTCCCGCACGGAGCCGACGAACTGGGCCATCACACCGAGCCCGCCGCTCACCGAGACGGAGCCGCCGTGCGGCTGGATCTCCCCGGCGAGCAGCCGCAGGAGCGTCGTCTTGCCGGCCCCGTTCGCTCCGACCAGGGCGACGACGGCGCCGTCGGCCACCCGGAACGAGGCGTCGCCGAGCAGCACCCGCCCGTCCGGTAGGTAGTACTCCAGGTGGCCCGCTTCAAGATGTCCCATGCGCATCATTGTCACGGCCCGAGAACCGTTGGCCCAACCGGATTAAGTGCGGTCTAGGATTCGCCGCATGAGCTTTGGGCAAGGGGGGCCCTCCTGGGGGCCGGGAGACAGCCGGACTCCGGACTGGGCGGCGCTGGCCGAAGAGTCCGCTGCACGCGGCAGGCGTAAGAAGTGGCTGCTGATCGGCGGTGGCGCGCTGGCCACCGCGGCGGTCGCCGCGATCGTGGCCACGGCCGTCATCACGACCAGCGGCAAGGGCGGCACGTCCGGGGCTGACAAGAACGCGAGCGAGCTGCCGGCCCCCGCGGACCTGCCCTCGGAGAGCTCCGCGCCCCAGCCGTCCTTCTCCTCGGTGGCCCCGCCGCCCCCGCCGGACCCGAAGGACTTCATAGCCGACGAGAAGAAGGACAAGGCGCCCGTCACCGTCGACGCCTTCTTCCCCGGCAGGAGGCTGACCATGGGCGACCGCGTCTACGCCAAGGGCGCCACCGCACGGACGACGAGTTGCGCGGCCACGACCCAGGGCGCCCTCGGCTCGATCCTCACCACGAACGGGTGCGACCAGGTCATCCGTGCCACGTACAGCAGGAACGGGGTCGCGGTCACCGTCGGGGTCGCCGTCTTCGGCACCGAGGCGGAGGCCGGAAAGGCGGCCCGGCAGGCGTCCGGCGGCCTGGCGTCCCTCAGCGGCTCGGGCGTGCCCACCTTCTGCCGGGGCGGGTCGGTCTGCCGGCGCACCGCCAACTCCTACGGCCGTTACGCGTACTTCACCGTAGGTGGCTTCACCAGCGGGAAGAACGTGACCACGGGGGACAGGAACGTGTACGCCGTCGGCGACGACCTGACCGACTTCACCTTCCGGCAGATCCGGCACCGCGGCGTGGTCCAGGCGTCGTCGGCGGCGGCCGCACCGGTCACCTGACCCGCCGGCTGCCCCTCCGCGCGCCACTCCCGTCCCTCCCCTCCACCGAGGAACCGCCGCCGTGCGTCTGCCCGCCTTCCTCACCATCCCGCGCGTCCTGCGTCACAGCGACGCCATAGGGGCCGACCTGCCCCCGGACGAGGCGGTGGTGCTCGACGCACCCGATCCCTCGTTGAGGGAGGCGCTCGCCGCCGCGGCGGCCGGTGACCACGGCCCGGCCGCGGAACTGCTCGCCGCCACCCGTGAGCACGCCCAGTGGGAACGCAGGGACGCCTGCGTCTCCCGGCTGGCACGGGCCTCGCTGCACCATCCGGGCTGGCTGGACGGCTGGCTGGAGGAATCGCCGGAGGACCCCGACGCCGTACTGGTCAAGGCGGACCAGTACGTGTACCAGGCGTGGCAGATACGGACGGGCGCCAGGGCCAAGCACGTGGAGGCCGACCAGTTCCGGGCGTTCCACGCGGTGCTGCGGGACGCGGTGCCGGTGATCTCCGCCGCCGCAGAGCTCAACCCCGACGACCCGGTGCCATGGCGCATCGCACTGACGCAGGCCCGGGGCATCCAGGCTCCCCGCGAGGTCTTCGACTCCTATCTGGCCGAGGCCGCAGACCGCGATCCGCACCACGAGGGCTGCCACATCCAGGCCCTCCAGTACCTCTGCGACAAGTGGTACGGCTCCCACGAGGAGATGTTCGACTTCGCCGAGCGGGCCGCCGACCAGGCGCCGCCGGGCTCCCGGCTGCACGCCCTGCCCCTCCAGGCCGTGGTGGAGTACCTGATCGCCGACGTGGCGGCGGGCGGCCCCGACCCGTACACCCAGCGGGCCGAGGCGGCGGTGACCCGGGCCCAGGCCCTCTCGGACAGCTACGCGCCGGGGGACCGGGAGGCGGCAGGCTTCCGCAATCACCTCGCCCTGGTCCTGTGGTCGATGAACCGCTACGAGGAGGCCCTCACCGCCTTCCGCAGCATAGGGGTGCACGCCACCACCTTCCCCTGGACCTACTTCGGCGACGCGCGTGACGAGTTCCTGGAGGCCCGCTCCGACACCCGGGTCGAGCTGGCGATGAAGGTCCCCTTCTTCCGCAGGTCTCCCGCTCCCCCGGCGGCCGGCACACCCGACTGGGAGCGCGAGCTCGCGCCCCGCTCGGTCGCCATCGCCTCCACCGGCCCCACCGAGGTCGCCCAGGCGGCTCTGATCTGCGGCCACAGCCTGCGCACCGCCCCGGCCGGCGACCGTCACACGTACGTCGAGATCGTCCCGGACCCGGTGCGCGGCAAGCGGGCCGGGCTGCTCCCCCACGACCCGCTGACGTCGGCGGCCGACAACTTCACGACGGCCGAGGACTGGCCCGCCCTCGTCCTGCACCGCACCCCGGAACGCAGCAGCTTCACCCTCCTGCACCGGGGCCGGCAGGTGGCGGACCACGTCTGGGAGACCGCCGCCCCGGCCGCCGACCACGCCGAGGCGAGCGCGACGGCCGCCGCGCTCGCCCGCGTCTACGGGCTGGCCGACCCGCGCCCCCTCGCCCACGTCCTGCGGGCCACCGGCGACCCCGCCCGCCACCAGGGCGAACTCGTCGCCGCCCTGGGACTCCCCCCGCTGCCGCCGGGATACGGCGGTGAGCAGGAGATCCTGGCCGGACTGCCGGGGGCCCGTGTGCTGGCCAGGCGGGGATTCCTCGCCGGGATGCGGGACACCATGACCACGAAGGACGGCGTGCACCCGGAGGCGGCCGCCCCGGACGAGCCGCATCCGGCGCGCTGGTGGGTGCTGCGCACGGCGGCGCTGCTGTTCTTCACGGCCGCCGCGGTCTACGCCTGGTGGGCCCCGGACATCGGCTGGTTCCGCTCCACCGTGTCCAGCGCGGTCGCGGTGTACTTCGCGGCGAAGCTGGTCCGCGCCCTGCGCCGCAGGCCGGTCAGCAGCAGCCGGCCCCCGGCAGCGTCCTGACGTTCCGGGCCTCCAGGGCCCTCGCCGCCAGCTGCCCGTCCGCCGGGTAGGCCACTTCCTCGAGCGTCAGCCCGTGCGGCCGGACGACGTGCACGGCGGGGTCCCGGACCTTCGCCGCCAGCACCTCGGCCGGCCACCGCGCGGGCCGCCGTCCGTCCCCCACGAACAGCGCGGCGCCGATCAGCGCCCGCACCATGTTGTGGCAGAAGGCGTCGGCCTGCACCGTCGCCGTCAGCACACCCGACTCCGCGTCCCGCACCCAGTGCAGCTTCTGCAGCGTACGGATGGTCGTGGCGCCCTCGCGCTTCTTGCAGTACGCCGCGAAGTCGTGCTCGCCCACCATCAGGGCGGCTGCCTCGTTCATCGCGTCCAGGTCCAGCGGACGGTCGTGCCACAGCACATGGCCGCGCGTGAGCGGGTCCACCCCGCCGGCCCGGTCCCCCACCCGGTAGGCGTAGCGGCGCCAGAGCGCGGAGAAGCGGGCGTTGAAACCGGCGGGAGCCTCGGCCGCCCGCCAGATCCGCACGTCCAGGGGCAGCCGCCCCGCCATGCGCCGCAACAGCTTCTCCCGGTGCTCCTCCCATACCGCCGCGGGGAGGTCGACGTGCGCCACCTGGCCGCGCGCGTGCACCCCGGCGTCCGTGCGTCCGGCGACCGTCAGGTCGTACGTCACCGGGGACCGTGTCACGGTGCGCAGCGCGTCCTCGATCTCGCCCTGCACGGTGCGCCTGCTCGTCTGCTTCGCCCAGCCGGAGAAGTCCTTCCCGTCGTACGAAAGGTCCAGCCGTACCCGTACGTAACCGGGCTCTGCCTCTTCACTCACCTGCGCATCCTCTCAAAACAGAACGGGCCCGCACCGCCCCGAAGGGTGGTGCGGGCCCGTACCGGGGTCTCAGGACGCTCAGGCGTCCTTGGAGTCCTCGGCAGCGGCGTCAGCCGGCTTGGCGTCCTCGACGGTCTCGGCCGGAGCCTCGTCCTTCTTGGCGGCGTCTTCCTTGACCGCGCGCTTCGTCGCGGCCTCGGCCTCGCCGGTGGCCTGCTGGGCCACGGTCAGCGCCTCGACCAGCTCGATGACTGCCATCGGGGCGTTGTCGCCACGACGGTTGCCGATCTTGGTGATGCGGGTGTAACCACCGGGGCGGTTCTCGTACCGCGGGGCGATCTCGGTGAAGAGCGTGTGCACGATGCCCTTGTCCGTGATCGACTGCAGCACCAGGCGACGGTTGTGGATGTCGCCCTTCTTCGCCTTGGTGATGAAACGCTCGGCGACCGGACGCAGGCGGCGGGCCTTGGCCTCGGTCGTGGTGATGCGGCCGTGCTCGAACAGCGACTTCGCGAGGTTGATGAGAAGAAGCTTCTCGTGCGCAGCGCTGCCGCCCAGACGGGCACCCTTGGCGGGCTGAGGCATGGTTTTTCTCCTTGTGTGCTGCACCGGCCGTATCAGGTACCGGTGTCAGTTCCCACGAGGCGGACGCCCCGCGGAAGTCATTGCTTCGCGGCGGCCATACCCGGCTTCCGCCGGGCACCCCCGCCGGAGGCGATCAGTACTGCTCGGTCTCCACGAAACCGGCGTCCGCGTCGTCGTCGGCGCCGAAGGCGTCGGCGGCGGCGGTCGGGTCGAAGCCGGGAGGCGAGTCCTTGAGCGCGAGGCCCATACCGGCCAGCTTCGCCTTGACCTCGTCGATCGACTTGGCGCCGAAGTTGCGGATGTCGAGCAGGTCCGCCTCGGAGCGCGCCACGAGCTCACCCACGGAGTGGATGCCCTCGCGCTTGAGGCAGTTGTACGAACGGACCGTGAGCTCGAGCTCCTCGATCGGCAGCGCCAGATCGGCGGCGAGCGCGGCGTCCGTCGGGGACGGGCCCATGTCGATGCCCTCGGCGTCGATGTTGAGCTCGCGCGCCAGGCCGAACAGCTCGACCAGGGTCTTACCGGCCGACGCCATGGCGTCACGGGGACGCATGGCCTGCTTGGTCTCGACGTCGACGATCAGCTTGTCGAAGTCGGTGCGCTGCTCGACACGGGTCGCCTCGACCTTGTACGTGACCTTGAGCACCGGGGAGTAGATGGAGTCGACCGGAATACGGCCGATCTCCTGGCCCACCTGCTTGTTCTGGACGGCGGAGACGTAGCCGCGACCGCGCTCGACGGTCAGCTCCATCTCCAGCTTGCCCTTGCCGTTCAGCGTGGCCATGACCAGGTCCGGGTTGTGGACCTCGACACCGGCCGGCGGGGCGATGTCGGCGGCGGTGACCAGACCGGGACCCTGCTTGCGCAGGTACATCACGACCGGCTCGTCGTGCTCCGAGGAGACGACCAGCTGCTTGATGTTGAGGATGAGGTCGGTGACGTCCTCCTTGACGCCCGGCACGGTGGTGAACTCGTGCAGGACACCGTCGATCCGGATGCTGGTGACAGCGGCACCGGGGATCGAGGAGAGGAGCGTGCGGCGCAGGGAGTTTCCGAGGGTGTAACCGAAGCCCGGCTCCAGCGGCTCGATCACGAACCGGGAGCGGAACTCGTCGACGACCTCTTCGGTCAGCGACGGACGCTGAGCGATAAGCATGTGGTGATCCTTCAGTCGTGGGCACCCACTATTTGATGCCCGACAGATGAAACAAGGGTACGGGCGGCACACCCCCGAAGGGGCATACCGCCCGGATCCACGCTACTGACGCACGGCCGTCACCGGCCGTAGCGGATCAGACGCGGCGACGCTTCGGCGGACGGCAGCCGTTGTGCGGCGTCGGGGTGACGTCCTGGATCGAACCGACCTCGAGGCCCGTGGCCTGGAGGGAGCGGATCGCGGTCTCACGGCCGGAGCCGGGACCCTTGACGAAGACGTCGACCTTGCGCATGCCGTGCTCCTGCGCGCGGCGGGCGGCCGACTCGGCGGCCATCTGCGCGGCGAAGGGGGTGGACTTGCGCGAGCCCTTGAAGCCGACGTGGCCGGCGGAGGCCCAGGAGATCACGTTGCCCGAGGGGTCCGTGATCGAGACGATGGTGTTGTTGAACGTGCTCTTGATGTGGGCGTGCCCATGAGCGACGTTCTTCTTTTCCTTGCGACGCACCTTCTTGGCTGCGCCCTGACGACCCTTGGGGGGCATGTCTTGACTCCAGATGGAGAGGGGAGGTGATCGGTCCTACAGCGAAGACCGCTGGTTGCTGCGGCGTCCGGTGACCCGGAACCCCGCAGTGCGTCCGCTGAGGACTACTTCTTGCCCGGCTTCTTCTTACCGGCGATGGCGCGACGCGGGCCCTTACGGGTACGCGCGTTGGTGCTGGTGCGCTGACCGTGGACCGGCAGACCGCGACGGTGCCGGATGCCCTGGTAGCAGCCGATCTCGATCTTGCGGCGAATGTCGCCCTGGATCTCGCGGCGAAGGTCACCCTCGGTGCGGAGGTTGGCGTCCACGTACTCGCGGATCTTGACCAGGTCCTCTTCGGCCAGGTCACGAACGCGGGTGTTGGGGTTCACGCCGGTGGTGGCGAGGATCTCCTTGGACCGGGTGCGCCCGATACCGAAGACGTAGGTGAGGGCAACCTCCACGCGCTTTTCGCGCGGGATGTCAACACCTGAAACGCGTGCCATTCAATGGCTCCAGTTGTTATGTCGGGGGTCTACCGCAGTGCCACTCCCGAACGCCGACCTCACCCGCGAGGGAAGAGGTGGTACGCCCGGGTCCCCGGCCCCCGCCGGAGGTGTCGTCAGCCGAAGCTTGGACGGGCTCTGCGTATGTACGTTTACGTGCGTCGCGCGAAGAGCTGCGAGATGCAGGTGGTCGTGCGTCAGCCCTGGCGCTGCTTGTGGCGCAGGTTGTCGCAGATGACCATGACCCGGCCGTGACGGCGGATCACCTTGCACTTGTCGCAGATCTTCTTGACGCTCGGCTTGACCTTCATGGGATGTCAGGTTCTCCGGGTCAGTGCCCACACCGCGCCGAAGCGGGGTGGGGACAAGATCTACTTGTAGCGGTAGACGATCCGGCCACGCGTCAGGTCGTACGGAGACAGCTCCACGACGACCCGGTCATCCGGGAGGATACGGATGTAGTGCATCCGCATCTTGCCGCTGATGTGCGCGAGGACCTTGTGACCGTTCTGGAGTTCCACCTTGAACATGGCGTTCGGGAGGGACTCGATCACGGTGCCCTCAATTTCGATGGCACCTTGCTTCTTGGCCACGCTTCGCCCTTCGAATCGGCTACCTTGATCGGCTCTCCACACTCGTGTGCAGACATACGGGCACACTGATGCACGAGAGCCGACGAGTCAGTCTACGTCAGCGGACTCCAAAAGACGAATCCGTCAAGTTTGCCCACTTCCCCTGATCCTTAGACACGGATCAGCCGGACAGTCCTGCGGGCGGGGTCCGGTCACCGGCCGGTCGGCACGCCGATCAGCCGCACGCACGGAGCGCGCCGTCAGGCCCCGTCAGCCCAGCGGGTCCGGCGCCGCCTCCACGCCGTACTGGGCCAGCTTCTCGCGGCCGCAGTCGGGGGCCGTCAGCACCAGCGGGCCCTGTTCGGTGAGCGCGATCGAGTGCTCCCAGTGCGAGGACCAGGTCCCGTCGGTCGTGAGGACCGTCCACTCGTCGGCGAGGACCTTCGTCTGCGGCGTCCCCAGGGACACCATGGGCTCGATGGCCAGGCAGACACCCGGGACGAGCTTGATGCCCTTGCCGCGCTTGCGCGACACGTAGTTCAGCAGGTGGGGGTCCATGTGCATCTCGGTGCCGATGCCGTGGCCGCCGTAGTCCTCGATGATCCCGTACTTGCCGGTCGCCGGGCGGGGCTGGCGCCGGATGTAGGACTCGATGGCCTTCGAGATGTCGACGAGCCGGTTGTTCACCTTCATCGCGGCGATCCCGGCCCACATGGACTCCTCGGTCACCCGCGACAGCTCGATCAGCTCCGGGGCGTGTCCGGTGCCCACGAAGGCGGTGTAGGCCGCGTCACCGTGCCAGCCGTCGATGATCGCGCCGGCGTCGATCGAGATGATGTCGCCGTCCTTGAGGACGGTCTTCTCGTCCGGGATGCCGTGCACGACGACCTCGTTGACCGAGGTGCAGATCGTCGCGGGGAATCCGCCGTACCCGAGGAAGTTCGACTTGGCGCCGTGATCGGCGATCACCTTGCGCGCGACCTCGTCGAGGTCCTTCGTGCTGGCACCGGGCACGGCCGCCTCACGGGTCGCGGCGTGAATGGCGGCGACCACGAGGCCCGCCTCGCGCATCTTCGCGATCTGCTCGGGGGTCTTGATCTGCACCATTGCTGGGCGCCTTTCTGCCTGCGGAGGGAACGGCCGATGCCGTACTCCACGATACGGCGCAAACAGTCGGCCGCGGCGCCCGAGGGGCGTCGCGGCCGACTGCACTGATGGAACGGGGGTGGAACTCAGCCCTCGGACTTCTCGAGGGCCTTCATGGCCCGGTCGGTCACCTCGGTGACCTTTCCGAGCGCCGAGATCGTCACGACCAGTCCCTGGGACCGGTAGTAGTCGATGATCGGCTCGGTCTGCGTGTGGTAGACCTCGAGACGCGTACGCACGGTCTCCTCGGTGTCGTCGTCACGCTGGTACAGCTCGCCGCCGCAGACGTCGCAGACGCCCTCGGTCTTCGGCGGGTTGTACGTGGCGTGGAAGACGTGAGCGCTGTCGTTGCGGCAGATGCGGCGGCCGGCGATGCGCTTGACCACCTCGTCCTCGGGGACCTCGAGGTCGAGAACCGCGTCCAGCTTGACGCCCTCGTCGTGAAGCATCTCGTCCAGCGCGACGGCCTGGCCCACATTGCGCGGGAAGCCGTCCAGCAGGAAGCCGTTCTCGGCGTCCGGCTGGGACATACGGTCCTTGGCCATGGCGATGGTGACTTCGTCCGGCACCAGCTGACCTGCGTCCATGAAGGCGCGGGCCTGCTTGCCAAGGTCGGTGCCCTGGCTGATGTTGGCGCGGAAGAGGTCGCCCGTGGAGATGTGCGGAATCGAGAGATTCCTGGCAAGGAACGCAGCCTGCGTTCCCTTGCCGGCACCGGGCGGCCCGACGAGGACGATTCGCATCAGCGGAGGAACCCTTCGTAATTGCGCTGCTGGAGCTGACTCTCGATCTGCTTCACGGTCTCCAGACCCACACCCACGATGATCAGGATGCTCGTCCCGCCGAACGGGAAGTTCTGGTTGGCACCGCCGAAGCCTGCCAACGCCATTGTCGGCACCAGAGCGATGAGGCCCAGGTACAGCGAGCCCGGCCAAGTGATCCGGTTGAGCACGTAGCTCAGATACTCGGCAGTAGGTCGACCTGCCCGGATACCCGGGATGAAGCCACCATACTTCTTCATGTTGTCCGCGACTTCCTCGGGGTTGAACGAGATCGCCACGTAGAAGAAGGCGAAGAACACGATCAGAAGGAAGTACGTCGCGATGTAGTACGGGTGGTCGCCCTTGACGAAGTGGTTCTGGATCCAGGTCGCCCAGCCCGCCGTGGAGTTGGAGAACTGAACGATTAGAGCAGGGATGTAGAGCAGCGAAGAAGCGAAGATGACGGGAATCACACCCGCCTGGTTCACCTTCAGCGGGATGTACGTGGACGTACCGCCGTACGACCTCCGCCCGATCATGCGCTTCGCGTACTGCACGGGGACCCGGCGCTGAGCCTGCTCGACGAAGACGACGAGCCCGACCATCACGAAGCCGATGAGGATGACCGTGATGAACTCGATCCAGCCGTCGGCCAGCTTGCCGCTCTGCTTGATGGCCCACAGGGCGCCGGGGAAGCTGGCGGCGATCGAGATGAACATGAGGATCGACATGCCGTTGCCGATGCCGCGGTCCGTGATGAGCTCACCGAGCCACATGACGGCGGCGGTTCCCGCGGTCATGGTGATCACCATGACGACGGTCGTGAAGATCGACTGGTTCGGGACGATCTGGTCGGCCACGGGGCAGCCGCTGAACAGCGCGCCGCTACGGGCGGTTGCCACCAGTCCGGTGCCCTGGAGGATCGCCAGCGCGACGGTGAGATAACGCGTGTACTGCGTGATCTTGGCCGTGCCCGACTGTCCCTCCTTCTTGAGGGCCTCGAGCCGGGGGATGACGACGGTCAGCAGCTGAAGAATGATGCTGGCCGTGATGTACGGCATGATTCCGAGCGCGAAGATCGTGATCTGCAGCAGTGCACCACCGCTGAACATGTTCACCAGGCCGAAGAGGCTGTTGTTGCCCTTGCTGGCCTGATCAACACAAATCTGGACGTTTTCGTAGCTCACGCCCGGTACGGGAATGTGCGCCCCGAGACGGTAGAGCACGATGATGCCGAGCGTGAAGAGCAGCTTCTTGCGCAGGTCGGGCGTCTTGAACGCCCGGGCGAACGCGGTGAGCACGGTGCCTCCTGCGACCCCCCGCGCAGAGCGTAGAGGTGACGGTCTTGAGGATCGACGAATAAGAAACAGTGAAAGAACCCCGGGCGTTCGCCCAGGACTTACCACAGCAGTGGACGCCACCTTACCGGCGGACATGCCCCCCTAGGAACGACCAACCGGGGATGCCCCATATGAGAGGCATCCCCGGTCGGATGTTCAGACCACCGTCTTGTCCGTGTTGTCTCAGACGAGTTCGGTGACGGTGCCGCCGGCGGCGGCGATCTTCTCCTTGGCGGAGCCGGAAACGGCGTCAACCGAAACCTGCAGCGCCACGGAGATCTCGCCCTGTCCGAGGACCTTGACGAGGTGGTTGTTACGCACGGCGCCCTTGGCGACCAGGTCGGCCACCGTGACCTCTCCACCCTCGGGGTAGAGCGTCGCGAGCTTGTCCAGGTTCACGACCTGGTACTCCGTGCGGAACGGGTTCTTGAAGCCCTTGAGCTTCGGGAGACGCATGTGGAGGGGCATCTGGCCACCCTCGAAGCGCTCCGGAACCTGGTAACGAGCCTTCGTACCCTTGGTACCACGGCCTGCGGTCTTACCCTTGGACGCCTCACCACGACCCACACGGGTCTTGGCGGTCTTGGCGCCCGGGGCAGGCCGGAGGTTGTGGGCCTTCAGCGGGCTGTTCTCCGCCATGTCAGTCAACCTCCTCAACCGTCACGAGGTGGCGGACGGTGTGAACCATTCCGCGGAACTCGGGGCGGTCCTCCTTGACGACTACGTCGTGCAGGCGCTTGAGCCCGAGCGAACGCAGCGTGTCGCGGTGGTTCTGCTTGCTGCCGATGTACGACTTCGTCTGCGTGATCTTGAGGCGAGCCATTACGCACCCGCTCCCGCACGCGCACGGAGCAGAGCCGCGGGGGCGACGTCCTCGAGGGGCAGACCGCGGCGGGCCGCGATCTCCTCGGGACGCTGCAGGCCCTGGAGGGCCGCCACGGTCGCGTGCACGATGTTGATCGGGTTCGAAGAACCGAGCGACTTCGACAGGATGTCGTGGACGCCGGCGCACTCGAGAACCGCGCGCACCGGGCCACCGGCGATCACACCGGTACCGGGGGAAGCAGGCTTGAGCAGGACGACGCCCGCAGCCTTCTCGCCCTGGATCGGGTGAGGGATGGTGCCCTGGATACGCGGGACCTTGAAGAAGCTCTTCTTGGCCTCTTCGACGCCCTTGGCGATGGCCGCGGGAACTTCCTTGGCCTTGCCGTATCCGACACCGACGGTGCCGTCACCATCGCCCACCACGACCAGCGCGGTGAAGCTGAAGCGACGACCACCCTTCACTACCTTGGCGACGCGGTTGATCGCGACGACACGCTCGACGTACGCGGTCTTCTCGGCGGCAGCGCCACCGTCACGGCCCTTCCGGTCCCGCCGCTCGCCGCCACCGGCACCGCTTCCGCGGCGCTGGGGTCCAGCCATTGGATTTACCTCTCTCTGTTACGTCCGCTGTGCGTAGGAACCGGGGCTTAGAACTTCAGCCCGGCTTCACGGGCGGCGTCAGCCAGAGCGGCAATCCGCCCGGCGTACTGGTTACCACCGCGGTCAAACACGACGGCCTCGACGCCTGCGGCCTTGGCGCGCTCGGCGACAAGTGCGCCGACCTGCTTGGCCAGGGTGCTCTTGTCACCCTCGCCGCCGCGGATGGAAGCGTCCAGGGTCGACGCCGACGCGAGCGTGTGGCCCGCGATGTCGTCGATGACCTGAGCCACCATGTGGCGGTTGGAACGCGTCACAACCAGGCGCGGCCGCTCCGGCGAACCGGAGATGTGCTTGCGCACGCGGATGTGGCGGCGCTTGAGGGCGGCACGCTTGTAGGCGTCGCCCTTGGCGATCTTTACACCGTATGCCATGGCTTACTTACCCGCCTTTCCGACCTTGCGGCGGATAACCTCGCCGGCGTACTTGACGCCCTTGGCCTTGTACGGGTCGGGCTTCCGCAGCTTGCGGATCTTCGCCGAGACCTCGCCGACCTTCTGCTTGTCGATGCCCTCGACACTGAACTTCGTGGGCGACTCGACCTTGAAGGTGATGCCCTCGGGGGCCTCGATGAGGATCGGGTGGCTGTAGCCCAGGGCGAACTCCAGGTTGGAGCCCTTCGCCTGGACGCGGTAACCGACACCGCTGATCTCGAGCGCCTTGCTGTATCCCGCGGTCACGCCGGTGATCATGTTCGCCACCAGCGTGCGGGACAGGCCGTGAAGGGCCTTGTTCTGACGCTCGTCGTTCGGGCGGACGACGTTGAGCACGCCGTCCTCACCCTTGGTGACCTCGATCGGCGCTGCGACGGTGTGCGAGAGGGAACCCTTGGGGCCCTTCACCGCGACCGTGCGGCCATCGATGGTGACGTCCACACCGGCGGGAACCTGGATGGGGAGCTTGCCGATTCGCGACATGAGCTGTTCCTCCGTTCCCGACTACCAGACGTAGGCGAGGACTTCCCCACCTACGCCCTTCTTGCTGGCCTGCTGGCCGGTCAGGAGACCGTGGGACGTGGAGATGATCGCCACGCCCAGGCCGCCCAGAACCTTCGGCAGATTGGTGGACTTTGCGTATACACGCAGACCCGGCTTCGAAATGCGCTTGATGCCGGCAATCGAACGCTCGCGGTTCGGCCCGAACTTCAGCTCGAGAACGAGGCTCTTGCCGACCTCGGCGTCCTCGACCTTCCAGCCGGTGATGAAGCCCTCCTGCTGGAGGATCTCCGCGATGTGCGACTTGATCTTGCTGTGCGGCATTGCGACATCGTCGTGATACGCCGAGTTCGCGTTACGCAGACGCGTGAGCATGTCTGCGATGGGATCAGTCATGGTCATGAGTTGGCCTTCGGCCTCTCTCGCCGGGGTTTCCTGTATGCGCCATCCCTCTCCCCACTCAGTGGCGGGACGGGTGCGGTGCGGGGACCTACGGCGTAGTAAGTCGGTCAGGGCGGCAGGCGCCCAACCCTTCAAGCCTACGGCATGAAAAGCGGGGCTCCTGCCGACCAGATACTTACCGAGAGCTTTCTGGTCCTCCAAGCCCCTGGGGGCGAAGGAGGGTTACCAGGAGCTCTTGGTCACGCCCGGCAGCTCGCCACGGTGAGCCATCTCACGAAGGCACACGCGGCACAGGCCGAACTTGCGGTAAACGGAGTGGGGCCGGCCGCAGCGCTGGCAGCGGGTGTACCCGCGCACGCCGAACTTCGGCTTACGGGCGGCCTTAGCGATCAGAGCCTTCTTCGCCACGGTCAGTTCTCCTTGAACGGGAAGCCGAGGTGACGAAGCAGGGCACGACCCTCGTCGTCGTTGGCAGCCGTGGTGACCACGGTGATGTCCATGCCCCGGACCCGGTCGATCTTGTCCTGGTCGATCTCGTGGAACATGACCTGCTCCGTGAGACCGAAGGTGTAGTTGCCACGGCCGTCGAACTGCTTCGGCGACAGGCCGCGGAAGTCACGGATACGCGGAAGCGCGAGCGACAGCGTACGGTCCAGGAACTCCCACATGCGGTCACCACGGAGGGTGACGTGGCAGCCGATCGGCTGCCCCTCGCGCAGCTTGAACTGCGCGATCGACTTGCGGGCCTTCGTGACAGCGGGCTTCTGGCCGGTGATCGTGGTGAGGTCCTTGACCGCACCGTCGATCAGCTTGGAGTCGCGGGCGGCGTCGCCCACACCCATGTTGACCACGATCTTGACCAGACCGGGGATCTGCATGACGTTCTCGTACGAGAACTCCTCACGCAGCTTGCCGGCGATTTCCTCGCGGTAGCGCGTCTTGAGACGCGGCGCAGTGGTGGTCGTCATCAGATGTCCTCACCGGTCCGCTTGGCAACGCGGATCTTCTTGCCCTCGTCGTCAAAGCGGTAGCCGACGCGGGTGACGACCTTGTTGCCGTCCTTCTCCACGACCAGCTGTACGTTGCTGACGTGAATCGGGGCCTCGGTGGTGACAATGCCACCGGTCTGCGAGCCGCGAGCCGTCTGACCGGCCTTGGTGTGCTTCTTGACCCGGTTGACACCCTCGACGAGGACGCGGTCCTGAGCGGGGAAGGCAACGATGACCTTGCCCTGCTTGCCCTTGTCCTTACCGGTGATGACCTGAACCAGGTCGCCCTTCTTGATCTTCATGCTTACAGCACCTCCGGCGCGAGCGAGATGATCTTCATGAACTTCTTCTCGCGCAGCTCTCGGCCCACCGGGCCGAAGATACGGGTGCCGCGGGGGTCGCCGTCGTTCTTGAGAATGACAGCGGCGTTCTCGTCGAAGCGGATGTACGAGCCATCCTGGCGACGGCGCTCCTTGACGGTGCGAACGATGACGGCCTTGACGACGTCACCCTTCTTCACGTTGCCACCGGGGATCGCGTCCTTGACGGTGGCGACGATGACGTCACCGATACCCGCGTAGCGGCGACCCGAGCCACCGAGAACACGGATGGTGAGAATTTCCTTCGCACCCGTGTTGTCGGCGACACGCAGTCGCGACTCCTGCTGGATCACGTCTATCTCCTGATCGTCTGCCGGTTCCCGGCGGGGGCCGCGGTGAAGCGGCCCCCGCCGAGCCTGGCGGAACTGTCCTGAGGGGAAACCCCCTCAGGGATTACTTGGCCTTCTCGAGGATCTCGACGATGCGCCACCGCTTCGTGGCGGACAGCGGACGCGTCTCCATGATGACAACGCGGTCGCCGACGCCGGCGGTGTTCTGCTCGTCGTGGGCCTTGAGCTTGTTGGTACGGCGGATGACCTTGCCGTACAGCGCGTGCTTGACGCGGTCCTCGACAGCGACGACGACGGTCTTGTCCATCTTGTCGCTGACGACCAGACCCTCACGGGTCTTGCGGAAACCGCGGTCGGTGTTCGTCTCAGTCACAGTCTTCTCGCTCATCAGACGCTCTCCACCGTCTCGATGCCCAGCTCGCGCTCGCGCATCAGGGTGTAGATCCGGGCGATGTCCTTACGGACGGACTTGAGCCGACCGTGGTTCTCGAGCTGTCCGGTCGCCGCCTGGAAGCGGAGGTTGAACAGCTCTTCCTTGGCCTCGCGGAGCTTGTTGAGGAGCTCCTCGCCGCCCAGCTCGCGCAGCTCGGACGCCTTGGTACCGGCCGACATCACGACTCACCTGCCTCGCGCCGAACGATCCGGCACTTCATCGGAAGCTTGTGAGCAGCGCGGGTGAGCGCCTCACGAGCAATCTTCTCGTTCGGGTAGGACAGCTCGAACATCACCCGACCGGGCTTGACGTTCGCGATCCACCACTCGGGAGAACCCTTACCGGAACCCATGCGGGTCTCGGCAGGCTTCTTCGTGAGGGGGCGGTCCGGGTAGATGTTGATCCAGACCTTGCCGCCACGCTTGATGTGGCGGGTCATCGCGATACGAGCTGCCTCGATCTGGCGGTTCGTCACGTACGCCGGGGTCAGCGCCTGGATGCCGTACTCGCCGAACGCAACCTGCGTGCCACCCTTGGACATACCGCTGCGCTTCGGGTGGTGCTGCTTGCGGTGCTTGACCCTACGGGGGATCAGCATTTCGGTCAGGCCTCCGTTCCGGTGCTCTCAGCCGGAGCAGCGGCGGCGGGAGCGTCGGCCTTGGGGGCCTCGGCTGCCGGCGCGGACTGCTGCGGCTTGCGGCCGCGGCCGCCACGCTCGCCACCACGGCCACCGCGGCCGGCCGGGCGGTCAGTGCCGCCACGAGCCGGACGGTTACCGGCGCGGGCCGCGGCGTTCTCGGCGCGAACCTCGGCGATGTTCTTGACGTCGCCCTTGTAGATCCAGACCTTCACACCGATGCGGCCGAAGGTCGTCTTGGCCTCGAAGAAGCCGTAGTCGACGTTCGCACGGAGCGTGTGCAGGGGCACGCGGCCCTCGCGGTAGAACTCCGAGCGGGACATCTCGGCGCCGCCGAGGCGGCCACCGCACTGGATCTTGATGCCCTTGGCGCCGGCCTTCATCGTGCTCTGCATGCTCTTGCGCATGGCACGACGGAAGGAGACGCGGGAGGAGAGCTGCTCGGCGACGGCCTGGGCCACCAGCTGAGCGTCCACCTCGGGGTTCTTGACCTCGAGGATGTTCAGCTGGACCTGCTTGCCGGTCAGCTTCTCCAGCTCGCCACGGATGCGGTCGGCCTCGGCGCCACGGCGGCCGATGACGATGCCCGGGCGGGCGGTGTGGATGTCAACGCGGACGCGGTCACGGGTGCGCTCGATCTCCACCTTGGAGATGCCGGCCCGCTCCATGCCCTTCGTCATCATGCGACGAATGGCGACGTCTTCCTTGACGTAGTCCTTGTACAGCTTGTCGGCGTACCAACGGGACTTGAAGTCCGTGGTAATGCCGAGTCGGAACCCATGCGGGTTAACCTTCTGGCCCATTACCGGGTTCCTTCCTTGCTGCTGACGACCACGGTGATGTGGCTGGTCCGCTTACGGATCCGGTAGGCACGGCCCTGAGCACGCGGACGGAACCGCTTCAGGGTCGGGCCCTCGTCCACGTACGCCTCGCTGATGACCAGCGAAGAGGCGTCAGGGTGGTCGTAGTTGTGTGCAGCGTTGGCGATGGCGCTGTCCAGCACCTTGCCAACCGGCACGCTCGCGGCCTGCGGGGCGAAACGCAGGACCGCCTGAGCCTCCGTGGCATCCATGCCACGGATGAGGTCCACCACGCGGCGGGCCTTCATGGGCGTGACGCGGATGTACCGCGCCTGGGCCCTGGCTTCCATGGTTGTCCCTTCGGTGTGAGTCATAGTCGTTTCCACCCCGCGTTAGCGGCGCTTCGACTTCCGGTCGTCCTTGACGTGGCCGCGGAAGGTGCGAGTCGGCGAGAACTCGCCGAGCTTGTGGCCGACCATCGACTCGGTGACGAACACCGGGACGTGGATCTTGCCGTTGTGCACCGCGATGGTGTGACCCAGCATGGCCGGGATGATCATCGAGCGACGGGACCAGGTCTTGATGACGTTCTTGGTGCCTGCCTCGTTCTGTACGTCCACCTTCTTGATGAGGTGGCCGTCGACGAAGGGCCCCTTCTTGAGACTGCGCGGCATCTAAACCCGCTCCTAGCGCTTCTTGTTCGTCTTGCGGCGGCGGACGATGTACTTGCTCGATGCCTTCTTCGGCGAGCGAGTACGACCCTCCTTCTGACCCCACGGCGAGACCGGGTGACGTCCACCGGAGGTCTTGCCTTCACCACCACCGTGCGGGTGGTCAACCGGGTTCATCGCGACACCGCGGACGGTCGGGCGAACGCCCTTCCAGCGCATACGGCCGGCCTTGCCCCAGTTGATGTTCGACTGCTCGGCGTTGCCGACCTCACCGATGGTGGCGCGGCAGCGGGCGTCGACCAGCCGGATCTCTCCGGAAGGCATACGAAGGTGGGCCATCGTGCCCTCCTTCGCCAGCAGCTGCACGGAAGCACCGGCGGAACGGGCGAACTTCGCGCCGCCGCCGGGCCGCAGCTCGATGGCGTGGATGGTCGTACCGACCGGGATGTTGCGCAGCGCCAGGTTGTTGCCCGGCTTGATGTCTGCGGTCGGACCGTTCTCGACGCGGTCACCCTGCGACAGACCACGGGGGGCGACGATGTAACGCTTCTCGCCGTCCGCGTAGTGCAGCAGCGCGATGCGCGCGGTGCGGTTCGGGTCGTACTCGATGTGCGCGACCTTGGCCGGCACGCCGTCCTTGTCGTGACGACGGAAGTCGATCACTCGGTAGGCGCGCTTGTGGCCACCGCCCTGGTGGCGAACGGTCACACGACCGGCGTTGTTACGGCCGCCCTTGCTGTGCAGGGGGCGGACCAGCGACTTCTCCGGCGTGGACCGCGTGATCTCGACAAAGTCGGCGACGCTGGAGCCACGACGGCCCGGGGTCGTCGGCTTGTACTTGCGGATACCCATTTCTCAGTCCTCGTCCGATTCCGGACGACTCGACCTCACTAGGAGGTCGGGCCGCCGAAGATGTCGATACGGTCGCCCTCGGCGAGGGTCACGATGGCGCGCTTGGTGTCAGCACGCTTGCCGAAGCCGGTCTTGGTCCGCTTGCGCTTGCCCTGCCGGTTGATCGTGTTGACCCCGGTGACCTTGACCGAGAAGACCGCTTCCACGGCCTGCTTGATCTGGGTCTTGTTGGAGCCGGGCGCGACGATGAAGGTGTACTTGTTCTCGTCGAGCAGCGCGTAGCTCTTCTCGGACACGACGGGCTTGACGAGAACGTCGCGCGGGTCCGAGTAGGTCTTGCTCGTGATGGTCGAGCTGGTAACGGTCGCCTCACTCATCAGGCGGCGCTCCCTTCGGTCTCAGCGGTCTGGGGGCCAGACACGAAGGACTCGAAAGCGGCCTGGGTGAAGACCACGTCGTCAGAGACGATCACGTCGTACGTGTTCAGCTGGCCCGGCTCCAGGATGTGCACCTGGGGCAGGTTGCGAGCGGACAGCCACGCGGCCTCGTCGGCGCGGTCGACGACCAGGAGCAGGTTGCTGCGCTCCGAGATCTTGCCGAACAGCGTCTTGGCGGCCTTCGTGGAAACTCCACCCTCGACCACGCCGGTGACGACGTGGATGCGGGAGTGACGCGCCCGGTCGGAGAGGGCACCGCGCAGGGCGGCGGCCTTCATCTTCTTCGGGGTGCGCTGCGAGTAGTCGCGCGGCTGCGGGCCGTGGACGACGCCACCGCCTGCGAACTGCGGCGCGCGGGTCGAACCCTGGCGGGCGCGGCCGGTGCCCTTCTGGCGGTACGGCTTGCGGCCACCACCACGGACTTCGCCGCGACGCTTGGTCTTGTGCGTGCCCTGACGGGCAGCTGCCAGCTGTGCGACAACGACCTGGTGGATCAGCGGAACGCTGGTCTTCGCGTCGAAGATCTCCGCGGGGAGCTCGACGGTACCGGCCTTGTCGCCTGCCGGCGAAAGGATGTCAATGGTGCTCATTACCTCAAGCCCCCTTGGCCGCGGTACGGACCAGGACGAGGCCGCCGTTCGGACCGGGGACTGCGCCCTTGATGAGGAGCAGACCCTTCTCCGCGTCAACCGCGTGGATGGTCAGGTTCTGGGTGGTGACGCGCTCGTTACCCATACGACCGGCCATGCGCATGCCCTTGAAGACACGCCCAGGGGTGGCGCAGCCACCGATCGAACCGGGGGAACGGTGCTTGCGCTGGACGCCGTGGCCGGCGCCGAGGCCCTTGAAGTTGTGACGCTTCATGACACCGGCGAAGCCCTTGCCCTTGCTCTTGCCCGTGACGTCAACCTTGACGCCGGACTCGAACACCTCGGCAGTGACCTCCTGGCCCAGCGTGTACTCGCTGGCGTCAGGGGTGCGGAGCTCCACCAGGTGGCGGCGCGGGGTCACGTCGGCCTTGGCGAAGTGGCCCTTGAGGGGCTTGTTCACCTTGCGCGGGTCGATCTCGCCGAAGGCGATCTGGACCGACTCGTAGCCGTCGCTGTCGTTCGTGCGGACCTGCGTCACGACGCACGGACCGGCCTTGACGACGGTCACCGGGACAACCCGGTTGTTCTCGTCCCAGACCTGGGTCATGCCGAGCTTCTCGCCCAGGACGCCCTTGATGTTCTTGCTCATCTCGGCCCGTCCCCTCAGAGCTTGATCTCGATGTCGACGCCAGCCGGCAGGTCGAGGCGCATCAGCGAGTCAACCGTCTTCGGCGTGGGGTCGAGAATGTCGATGAGGCGCTTGTGCGTGCGCATCTCGAAGTGCTCGCGAGAGTCCTTGTACTTGTGCGGCGACTTGATGACGCAGTACACGTTCTTCTCAGTGGGCAGCGGCACCGGGCCTGCGACCGACGCACCAGTGCGGGTCACCGTCTCGACGATCTTCTTCGCCGAGGAGTCGATGACCTCGTGGTCGTAGGCCTTGAGCCGGATGCGGATCTTCTGTCCCGCCATGGCTACTAGTAGTCCTGTCTCTCAATAACGCTCTGGGACCCGGTAGTTCTCTTAACTCCGCCTCCGACCCACGCGGTCGGGCGTGTCGCATCCCCTCTACGAAGATCTCCCGAAGGATTTCCCAACCAAGGGGGTGCGGGCCGAAACCGCGCTGCCGGGGGCGAAACCCCACCGGGTGCCTGGTCGGCGCCCCACTGACACTTCCCGAAAGATTCCCGTACGTCCGACCCTGGGGGTCGACGAGTACTGTGGGACTCGCTTCCGGTCCTCCCGGCGGGAGGCGTGCAGCATTGACACTCAACCGAGCAACCTGGCTAGTGTGCCATACGGCCCGTGGGCCTGGCCAATCGGGTCCAGGATCTTACCCCCTGCGAGGGACCGGTCAAACGCGGACACCCATCGGTGAGCTGCGGAACCACCGTTCGGGACGTCCGGCCGTCCGTTCGAGGGATCACCTCTTCCGGCAACTGTCCCCTCCTTCGGCAGGGCGAGAGGGACGGCGGGCCATAGCTTCCGATCATGGTCAACTCATCGCACGAGGCGATGCATCGGATCTTCCAGGAAGATCCGGGCATCTTCACCAGGACGTTCAGGACCCTGGGCATCCCCTTTCCCGACACCGTCGACGTTTCGGTCCTCACGACGGACCTCACCGAGACCCAGCCTCTGGAACGCCGTCTCGACACCCTGCTGCGGGTGGAGACCGCCGATGGCAGGCCGTACCTGCTGGCCGTCGAGTCCCAGGGGAAGAAGGACCCGTCCAAGCCGAGCAGCTGGACCTACTGTCTCGCCCATCTCAACGCCAAGTACGGCATCGCTCCCGTGCTGCTCGTCGTCTGCCAGGACGAGGCCACGGCCCTGTGGGCGGCGCGGCCGATCCGCATCGGCCCGCCGGAATGGGCCTCGCTCACGGTCCGGCCGCTGGTGCTGGGTCCGCACAATGTGCCCGCCGTGACCGATCCCTCGGTGGCAGCTCGCGATGTCCCGCTCGCCACGTTCTCGGCGATTACACATGGTAAGGACCCGAATGCGCCTGCCATACTCGAAGCGCTGGCCACCGCGTTGAAGACCCTCGACGAAGAGACAGCGGTCATCTTCGGCGAGCTCACCGAACTCGGGCTGGGCACGTCCCCAGCCGCTCAGATCTGGAGGGACCTCATGGCCGTGGACCTGTCTTTCTTCCGCTCGGAATCCTCACAGCGCCTGCGTGCCGAAGGCAAGGCCGAGGGCAAGGCCGAGGGCAAGGCCGAGGCCGTGGTGCAGGTGCTGGAGCAGCGCGGGATCACCGTGAGCGGTGAGATCAGCGCCCGCATCAGGGAATGCACCGATCCCGGGGCGCTCGACCGCTATCTGACCCTGGCCCTCAGCGCTTCCTCTGCGACGGACCTGTTCCAGCAGACCTGAGACACCTACGCGTCGGCGCGGGCCCGGCTGCTTGAATCCGGGCCATGTCGACAAGCGCCGTCCGGAGCTGGGGCCTGCGCCTCGCCGCCTCCTGTGGCCTGTACGCCCGCCACGGATTCACCGTGGAGGGCGAGGACCCGGTCGACGTATATATGGTCCGCCCGCCACGGGCGTGATCCGGTGGTCCCGAGCCTCCGGGGGTCAGCCGGCCGCTGCGAACGCCACGAATCGGCTCCACGCCCGCGCGCCGATGCCGATCACGGGGCCCGGCGCACCCTTGGAGTCGCGCACGCTCACCGCGCCCGAGACCCTGGCCACCTCGACACAGTCGTTGTTGTTACTGCCGCTGTAGCTGCTCTTGAACCACTCCGGCCCGGAGGCGTTTCCGGAGGACCTGAGGCTCATGTCTCACCCAGCGCTTTCTCGACGAAGGCCAGAGACTCCCGGGGACTGAGAGCCTGCGCTCGGATGATTCCATACCTGAGTTCGAGGACGTGAACCTCTTTCGGGTCGGACACCGTGCGCGTGATGAGCTGCGCTTCGGAGAAGCCGATCGCCGACCCGTCCCGCAGCTTCAGCACCTGCACCTCGCCGCCCATCCCCGCATGGTCCTCCCGGTCCGTCGGCATCACCTGGAACTCGACGTGCCTCAACTGCGCTATTTCCAGGAGGCGTTCGAGCTGTCGGCGCAACACTGCCCGCCCGCCGAGCGGGCGCCGCAGCGTGACCTCCTCCTGGACGAAGGTCAGCGTCACCAGGGGCGTACGCGTGAAGATCTCCTGGCGCGCCATCCGGGCGGAGACGAAGCGGTCCAGGTCGTCGGGCGAGAGGGCAGGCCGTCTCATCTCGAACAGCGCTCGGGCGTACTCCTCCGTCTGGAGCAGGCCGTGCACGTTGTGGTTGCCGTAGGCGCCGAGCTCCACCGCCTCCCGCTCGACCCGGGCCAGGTCACGCACCTTCCTGGGGTACCGGGCCTCGGCGACGTCGCCCCGCATCGCCGCGATCTTCCCTGCCGCGCCCAGGATCCTGTCGGCGCTGTCGAGGAACTCCGGTTTCGGGGCCCGTCGGCCGCGCTCGACGCAGGACACCATCTCCTCGCTGTACCCGATGGCGGCGCCCAGTTCCGACTGCCGCAGACCGGCCGCCTCCCGCCACAGCTTGATCTGTCGGCCGACGGTCTTCATCACCGCGCCGGAGTCGTCCTCCAGGCCGCTGTCCCAGCGGGAACCGTGCGCGCTGTCCGCGTCAGCCCCGGTGCGCGCCGGTCCCCCTGTGTCCCCGTCCATGCCCGCCCGTCTCTTTCGTGCCCTCGTACCCAACGGTGGCCGCCACCACTACGGCGCGGCACCCAGGCCGGACAGCACCGCACAGCACCGGGTCGCGGCCGGACAAGCGCTCGCCGCACGGCCGCCATCCCTTCCGAGAGTAGCCACGAACCGACCACGCTGAGTGACATGAGTCGAGAAACCACCCGAACCGTGCGTTCCGCTCCCGTCCACGCCTTCACCGTGCTGCTCTCGCCCACCCGGCGGGGTGCCCGGCTCGCACGCCTGCTGGCCGTGGCCCACCTGGGCGCCTGGGGACTTCCCGTGGAGTCGGCCGCGCAGATCGTCGCGGAGTTGGCGTCCAACGCCGTGCTGCACGGTCGCGCGCAGGGCCGGGACTTCCGGCTGGGCCTCACGGTCCTGCTCGACGGGCGGCTACGGATCGAGGTCGGCGACGCCCGCGGCGAGGCCCTGCCACGGACCACGGCCCCCGCACGAGATGCCGGAACAGGGCGTGGCCTGCTGATCGTGGAGGCGCTGGCCGACCGCTGGGGCGTGACGACCGGACCCGTGCCGCGCAAGACGGTCTGGGCCGAACTCGACCTCGCACCGTGACCGTGCGCACCGGGTCGCGGTGGACCACAACCCGGTGGACCGCGTCCCGGCGGCGCACGACGCCTAAGGCTTTTGAGGACTTGGGGAAACAACCCACCCCAACCGGACCCGCCCCTGCTCGCGCCTGGTCACTCGCGCGGGTGACATATGGCAACTGGGCTGGATTTGCCATGGGTTGGCTGTCATATGCTCGCCGCGACAACCGCAGACATGCGACGGCCCCCGCCGGGACTGGCATCCCGGGCGAGGGCCTGACCACGAGGAAGAAGCACCTTCCCGATGGATACCCAGCAGGTTAGCGCGCCCCTGTGCGCCCCGTCCCCCGTCTCCGGGGGCCTCACGCCGTCCGTCGGCGTCATCCACGTCAACGTGCGCCACACCACGGCCTTCACCGTGATCGGCAATCACCTCAGCCAGCATCGCGCGCTGTCGCTGCTCGCGATCGGGCTCGCGGTGCACATCCAGTCGCTGCCCGCCGGAGCGAGGATCGGCATCAAGCGTCTCGCCGAGCGGTTCCCCGAGAGCGAGGTCCGCATCGCCGCCGCCCTGCGCGAACTGGAAGCCACCGGCTACCTGCGACGAAGCCGCGAACGCATGCCGAGCGGCCGGATCGTCACGCGCACCGTGTCCTATAACCAGCCGGGAGCCACCACCCCTGCCCTCGCGCACGCGCGCCCCGCAGCAGGGAGGCGCAGCACTCCGTCGGCACCTGTCCCCCCAGGGGCGCCCCGCACCGGGAGACACCGCGCGCCGACGCAGCGGGCCGAGCCCCTGCCCGCGCCTCCGTCCACCCCCGCGCCTGAGGGAAGCGGGCGGCGCAGCGGACCGACGGCACCGGTCGAAAGCGTGCCGGTTCTCCTGGCGGACACCCTCGCTCCGGCCGCCCCGATGCCCGCGCCACCCGAGCCCGGCCAGGTCGAGGCACCATCGATCGCACCCGTGCCCGTACCGGCGCCCACCGCACGGCCGGTGTCGTCTCCCCCGATGCCCCGTCCCCAGACGGCCTGCGCCGAGCTCAACCGCGCGGCGACCGCGATCCTGGCGGACCTGCGCCGCCTGTCACCGCAGCTCACACTGTCGGAGGGAGACATCGGAATGCTCGCCCCGGGTGTCACCGCGTGGCTGGAGCGCGACGTCCATGCCGACACGATCCGGCACGCGCTCACCGCGGATCTGCCCGTGCCGCTGAAGCACCCGGCCAAGCTCCTGCGGCACCGGATCACCGCCCTGCTGCCGCCTCCGCTGCCGGGTGTTCGGGAACTCGCCCCCGTACGCCCCGGCACGATCGTGATCCCACTCCAGAACTGCGACCGCTGCGACCGCGCCTTCCGCTCACGTCACCCCGGCCACTGCCGCGACTGCGGATCCGGGACGGGCACGGCGGCCTGAACACGGCTCCGGCCGCCTCGGTCAGGTGCGGCTGAGCGCGGGACAGCCCTCCTCCTGGTCCGGCCACGTCCTCCGCTCGTACGGGTCCACCAGCTCGCCGGCGGTGTGCGGCGCCGAAGGGTCGCTGTCGAAGCGGGGGTGCAGCAGACCGTCGTACACCTCGCACGCGGTGTTGCCGAAGCGGGAGTCGAAGCGCAGGAGCGCGAGCTTGCCGGTTGTCACGCGGTAGCGCGCGGGGTCGTACAGCACCGTCGTCAGCCGCCGCCGTACGATCGTGCGCGCCACCTCGTCCCCGCCCGGCTTCACCACCGGGTAGACGAAGGTGTAGTCGGCGTGCACCTCCACGGAGCCCGGCCGTCCCCCCTCGAAGGTCATGTGCCCCCGCACCTTGGCGACGTTCCCGGCCTGCCGGGCCAATCAAGGACAAGCAGAACGAACACTCCGTGACGCTGTTGTGATGGACTGGCGGGGATCTCAGGTATCCCCGTACTCGCCGGCTCCCCCACCGGGGATGATCTCCGCGTCGGCCATCGTCCGGCCCGCATGCCACCACACGGGGAGCCCGCGACGGTGTGCGCGTACGAAGGGGGAAGCCGGGTGCGTCTGCTGATCGACGTGGTCGGAGGCGACTTCTCCGCATTCCACGGGCCGTACGGAAACGGGACGGTCCAACGCATGCGCGGGCTGGAGCACTTCTCAGCGGCCGCCGCGTCCCGGACGGCGGTGGACGGCTCGGCCCGGTGGCACGATCTGCACGAAGCCGCCCTGGGCCGGGCGTTCGAGATGTCCGTGGCGCCGTCGGCGACCGTGGCGGAGTGCCAGGCCGCCGCTCTCGGTGAAGCCCGGCGGAGGGGGGTGGCCGAGCCCGAGCGCACGTACGAGCCGGTGTTCCCCTGGGACGACGGTGTGCCGCGCACCTGGCTCGCGGACCCCGCCACGGACGAGCAGCTCGACCCCCGGCTGACGCTCGACTCGTACGGTCTGGCCGACGGCGACCTGATCGTCCTGTGCGTCGAGCGCCCGGCCGAGAGCATGTACAGGCTTGACCGCAGCCCCAACCCCGCCGCCCTGCTCGAACGCATGCAACTGTCGATGCACGGGACCGCCCCCGACAGCGGCGGCATGCTGTGGGGCGTCCTGCTCTACACGTCCGTGGACACCGGGCTGGCGACGTACGTCCGTACCCACTTCGAGGACCTCGACGCGCTCTCCGGACCCACGACCCGCCTCTTCGTGATGGAGCGCCGGACTCCGTGGGCTGACGCACGGCGCTACTGGCGCAGGCACCTCGAACCGGAGCTGTACCAGGTGCTGGCGCCGATGCAATGGCTGCGCTGGCAGCCGTACGACCCGCAGGGCGCCTACAGGATCGCCTCGCTGCTGAAGGTGGACCCCGCGCTTCTGCCCTGCCTCGTCCTGTTCAACGGGCGGGCCGACCTGCCCTGGGGGAAACAGAAGGTCGTCTTCCCGGTCGAGGAGGCCACCCCCCGGTACTTCCGCACCCTGTTCGGCCGGATCGCCGAGGCACTGGGCGGACAGCCCGGTACCGGGGGCGCACAGCTGGAGTACGACGACCTTCGGGCCGGGGCGAGAGGCGACGGCCCGGCTGTACTGCGGGATCTGCTGCTGCGCAGCGCCCGTGACCGGGACGAGGAGGCGTTCGCACGGGTCGCGGAGGCCCAGCACGCCATCAGCGCCGCACTGCGGCCGACTCCCGCGCCCCACACCGGGTATCAGCTCAACAACTGCAAGGTCATTCTCACTTCGGGCACTTCGGGGGCCGTCATGACGGAGAACTTCAACTTCCACGGGCAGAACACGACGTTCGTCAACCGCCCCAAGGACACGGTCATCCAGGACTTCCAGAACCAGCACGGAACCGCCCTGTGCGCCGACGACCTGCGGCAGCTGCTCGGACTGACCCTGTCCAGCACCGAGCTGTCCGACACCGAGCGCGACGAGGCCGCGCAGGCGGTGCACGACCTGGCCACGCTCTCCGGCGAGCCGGACGTGGGCGCCTTCCGGCTGCGGGCGGAGCGCCTGCGCGAACTGCTGGCCGGGGCGGCCGACATCGCCCAGCCCGCGCTGGCCCTCATCGCGACGGTCACGGCGGCCGTGACGGGCTAGCCAACGACCCGCCGGACCGCCGGAGGCAACCCGGCGGCCCGGGCACCCGTCTTCCCCCTCGCACGACAGCGGTACGCAGCCTGGGCACCTGCCCGTCCGCTGCGGGGGGAACGGACGGAGCACACGGCGTGATGGATGGGACCGGCCTGCCTGGAAACGGCGTGCCACGACGCGCCGCCATGATCACGGCCGCGCTCGGCACCCTGAGCGCCTGCTCCGTGCCGCCCCCGCGCCGGACGGACACCGCTCCGGACCCCGCACCCGGCCGGCCCGTCAGCACCGGCCGGGCCGCGCTGGTACTGCAGTTCCTCGCCCACCCGGACGACGACCTGTACTTCATGAACCCGGACACGCGCCAGGCTCTCGACGCCGGGACACACGTGGTCTGCGTGTACCTGACGGCGGGCGAGGCCGACGGCGTCAACAAGGTTCCCGGCGCTCCTCGCCCCGCACCCGACAAGGCCGCCTACTCCTCCGCGCGACGACAGGGACTCCGTCAGGCGTACGCGACCCTGCTCGGACGGGACGCGTTCACGCCCTGGAAGACGTCCGTCATGGAACTCGGCGGGACCCACCGTGCCGAGACCGCCACCCTCGGCGCCGGGCCGCGCAAGGTGGACCTGGTCTTCCTCGACACCGCCATGCACACCGGCCGCCACCGCCTCGGGCTGCCCAGTCTCTGGGAGGACCGGCGCCTCTCCCTGCGCACCGTCGTGGCCGACGGCTCACCGGTGCGCCGTCCGGGCTCGTACACGTACGACGGGCTCGTGGACGTCCTCGTGCGGTTGCTGGAGCACTACCGGCCCACCGTGGTCCACACCCTCGACCCCGATCCGGACATCCAGCACGGCACGGAGGCCGCACGCCGCCGGGACAGCGAACAGCAGGGCTACTCGGACCACGCCGACCACACGGCCGCGGCCTGCTTCGCCTGGGCGGCACTGATCCGGTGGGTGGCCCGGGCCACCGCCGCCGGCGACGAGGTCCCCGCCTTCGCGGTGGCCGCCTACCGCGGGTACTACAACCGGCACTGGCCCAAGAACCTCCCGCCCGGCGTCCTCCGGCGCAAAGCCGCCCACCTCGTGCCCTACGGCGGTGCGCCCGACTGGGACTGCGGGAATCCCTCCGGATGCGGCGACTACAACGTCGGCGGCGACCGGCCGCTGACCAACCGCAAGGGCTGGGTCCGCTCCACCCACCTCCGCTACCCGGGTGCCCGTACGGTGCTCAACCCCGACCGGGAGGGCCGGCTCACCGCGTACGGCGTGCTGGGCCTGCGGCTGGTCCGGTGGCGGGAGGCCGAGACGGGCGGCGGCGTCTGGGAACCCCCGCAGGACCTCGGCGGCGGGCCGCTCGCCCCGGCGCTGGGCAGTGCCGTCACGGGCGGCGGGCAACTGCTGCTGTTCGGGCTGCGCTTCGCGGCACTCGCCGGTCACGGGGGTGACAACGAACGCGAGGTCGTGCTGCTGGAACAGCGGGCGGGTGACGGCCTGTTCCGTGCGTGGCGCGGCCTCGGCAACCCGTCACCCGGCCGCGACGAGGGCCGCCGCATCGGCGTACCGGTGGCCGTCACCGCACCCGACGGCCGGGTCCACCTCTTCGTACGCAACGCGGAGAAGGGACTCAGCACCCGGGTGCGCGAGAGGGACGGCCGGTGGGGCGACTGGCAGGACATGGGCGGCGGCGAGGTCCAGGACGGGCTCACCACCGCGGTGGACGGTGACGGCCTCGTCCATGTGTACGGAGCCGGGCACCACGCCGTGCACCACTGGACGCAGGACGGTCCCGGCGGGGGCCTGACCGCCCGTACCCAGATCGACGCGGGCCCGGTGCCCGGCACTCCCCCGGCAGCCCTGCCCGAGACGGACGGATCCGTCGAGCTGTTCTACCGCGCCGAGGCCCGCCCCGGACTGACCACCCTGCGCGCCGGAGAGACGGCGGAACTGCCCGGCTTCGACGGCTGCGGACCTGTCACCGTGGCGGCCTCCCCGCGCGGACCGGTCCTGCTCGGGCTCACCGCCGGGGGCCGCGTCCAACTGCGTACGGCCGACGCGCTCTTCGTGCGGTCGCGCGGGTCCGTGGCTCTGGACGGGGCCACGCTCCACCTGGGCGCGGACGGCCGGCCGGCCGCAGCGGGGCTGGGGACGGACGCGGCGCCCTGGCTCTGGCGTCCCGTAAGCACGTGACCTGGTCCCCGCCTGATCGGCCTGCGGTCACCGCCGGGTACGACGAAGGGCCCCACATCTCCCGGGGGAGATGCGGGGCCCTTCTGGTGCTCTGTGCGGAGCAACCAGGTCAGACGATCAAGTGATTACTTGATGATCTTGGTGACCTGGCCGGCGCCCACGGTCCGGCCACCCTCACGGATGGCGAACTTCAGGCCCTCTTCCATGGCGACCGGCTGGATCAGCGCGACGTCCATGAGGGTGTTGTCACCCGGCATGACCATCTCGGTGCCCTCGGGAAGGGTCACAACGCCCGTCACGTCCGTGGTACGGAAGTAGAACTGCGGGCGGTAGTTGTTGAAGAACGGGGTGTGACGGCCACCCTCGTCCTTCGACAGGATGTAGGACTGCGCCTGGAACTCCGTGTGCGGCGTGACCGAACCCGGCTTGATGATGACCTGGCCGCGCTCGACGTCCTCGCGCTTGATGCCACGGAGGAGCAGACCGACGTTCTCACCGGCCTGGCCCTCGTCGAGCAGCTTGCGGAACATCTCGATGCCGGTGACCGTGGTGGTGGTCTTCTCGGTCTTGATACCGACGATGTCGACGGTCTCGTTGACCTTCAGGACACCACGCTCGATGCGGCCGGTGACGACCGTACCGCGACCGGTGATCGTGAAGACGTCCTCGATCGGCATGAGGAACGGCTTCTCGACGTCACGCTCGGGCTGCGGGATGGACTCGTCGACGGCCTTCATCAGGTCGAGAACGGTCTTGCCCCACTCGGCGTCGCCCTCGAGGGCCTTGAGCGCCGAGACCTTGACGACCGGAAGGTCGTCGCCCGGGAACTCGTACTCGGAGAGGAGCTCACGAACCTCGAGCTCGACGAGCTCCAGGATCTCCTCGTCGTCCACCATGTCGGCCTTGTTCAGGGCGACGACGATGTACGGCACGCCTACCTGGCGGGCCAGGAGCACGTGCTCCTTGGTCTGCGGCATCGGGCCGTCGGTGGCCGCGACCACGAGGATGGCGCCGTCCATCTGCGCCGCACCCGTGATCATGTTCTTGATGTAGTCGGCGTGACCCGGGCAGTCGACGTGCGCGTAGTGACGCGACTCCGTCTGGTACTCGACGTGCGCGATCGAGATCGTGATACCGCGCTGACGCTCCTCAGGAGCCTTGTCGATCTGGTCGAAGGCCGAGGCCTCGTTCAGGTCCGGGTACGCGTCGTGCAGCACCTTGGTAATGGCGGCCGTGAGGGTCGTCTTACCGTGGTCAATGTGACCGATGGTGCCGATGTTGACGTGCGGCTTAGTCCGCTCGAACTTTGCCTTCGCCACTGGGGTCCTCCTGAGTGGTTCTGTACGCCTTGCTTCATCGGCGCCAGGTGATCTTTGCTGGAATGCCGGTGCCGGGGGCACCCGCCGCGTTGCTTACGCACCACGACGAATGCCCGACCGGGCTCCGGTGACAAGCCTAAAGCGTGAGCTCGGAAGAGTTACTCGCCCTTGGCCTTCGCGATGATCTCCTCGGCGACGTTCCGCGGAACCTCGGCGTAGGAGTCGAACTGCATCGAGTAGCTTGCGCGACCCGAGGTCTTGCTGCGGAGGTCTCCGACGTAGCCGAACATCTCCGAGAGGGGCACGAGGCCCTTCACGACGCGAGCGCCGCTGCGCTCCTCCATGGCCTGGATCTGGCCACGGCGGGAGTTGAGGTCGCCGATGACATCGCCCATGTAGTCCTCGGGCGTGGTGACCTCGACGGCCATCATCGGCTCGAGGAGCACGGGGGACGCCTTGCGGGCACCCTCCTTGAACGCCTGCGAACCGGCGATCTTGAAGGCGAGCTCCGAGGAGTCGACCTCGTGGTAACCACCGTCGAGAAGGGTGACGCGGACGCCGACCATCTCGTAACCGGCCAGGATGCCGAACTGCATGGCTTCCTGAGCACCCGCGTCCACCGAGGGAATGTACTCACGGGGGATGCGGCCACCGGTGACCTTGTTGACGAACTCGTAGGAGGCGTCGCCACCCTCGATGGGCTCGAGGGCGATCTGCACCTTCGCGAACTGGCCGGTACCACCAGTCTGCTTCTTGTGCGTGTAGTCGATGCGCTCGACGGTCTTGCGGATCGTCTCGCGGTAAGCGACCTGGGGCTTGCCGACGTTCGCCTCGACGCGGAACTCGCGCTTCATGCGGTCGACGAGCACCTCGAGGTGAAGCTCGCCCATACCACCGATGATGGTCTGGCCGGTCTCCTCGTCGGAGTGCACCTGGAAGGAGGGGTCCTCCTCCGAGAGGCGCTGGATGGCGACACCCAGCTTCTCCTGGTCACCCTTGGACTTGGGCTCGATGGCGACCTGAATGACCGGCGCCGGGAAGTCCATGGACTCCAGGATCACCGGGTTCTTGTCGTCGGACAGCGTCTCACCCGTGGTGGTCTGCTTCAGGCCCATGACGGCGACGATGTCACCGGCGCCCACCGACGCGATCTCCTCACGCTTGTTCGCGTGCATACGGTAGATCTTGCCGATGCGCTCCTTCTTGCCCTTGACCGAGTTCAGCACCGCGGTGCCGGCCTCGAGGCGACCGGAGTAGATCCGGACGAAGGTGAGCTTGCCGAGGTGCGGGTCACTCGCGATCTTGAACGCCAGGCCGGAGAACGGCTCGTCGTCCGAAGGCTTGCGCTTGATGACCAGCTCCGGGTCCTTGACGTCGTGGCCCTCGATGGCCTCGACGTCCAGGGGGGAAGGCAGGTAGCGGACGACAGCGTCGAGCAGGGGCTGGACGCCCTTGTTCTTGAACGCGGTGCCACAGAAGACGGGGGTCACGGTGACGGAGTCGGCCGAGCCCTTCGACGCGAGGGTGATCCGACGGATCGCCTCGTGCAGCTGCTCCTCGGTGGGCTCGTTGCCCTCGAGGTACAGCTCCATCATCTGGTCGTCGTTCTCCGCGACGGCCTCAAGGAGCTTGCCGCGCCATTCCTCGGCGGCCTCCTTGTGCGTGTCGGGGATCTCGACGGTGTTGTACATCTCGCCCTTGGCGGCCTCTTCGGGCCACACGAAGGCCTTCATCGACACGAGGTCGACGACGCCCTTGAAGTCGGCTTCGGCGCCGATGGGGAGCTGCATGACGAGCGGAACCGCACCGAGGCGGTCGACGATCATGTCGACACAACGGTGGAACTCGGCGCCGGTGCGGTCGAGCTTGTTGACGAAGCAGATACGCGGCACGCCGTAGCGGTCCGCCTGACGCCAGACGGTCTCGGACTGCGGCTCGACGCCGGCCACACCGTCGAACACGGTGACGGCACCGTCGAGGACGCGGAGCGAACGCTCCACCTCGACGGTGAAGTCGACGTGACCCGGGGTGTCGATGATGTTGATGGTGTGGTCAACATCATTGAGCGGCCAGTGACAGGTCGTCGCGGCGGACGTGATGGTGATGCCGCGCTCCTGCTCCTGCTCCATCCAGTCCATCGTGGCTGCGCCGTCGTGGACTTCACCGATCTTGTACGAAACGCCGGTGTAGAAGAGGATCCGCTCAGTGGTGGTCGTCTTGCCCGCGTCGATGTGGGCCATGATCCCGATGTTGCGGACCTTGGCCAGGTCAAGCGAAGTGGTGGCCATAAGGCTCAATCTTCTCTCGGTCTCGATGGGGTGAGCGACTACCAGCGGTAGTGCGCGAAGGCCTTGTTCGACTCGGCCATCTTGTGGGTGTCCTCGCGCTTCTTGACGGCAGCGCCAAGACCGTTGGAGGCGTCGAGCAGCTCGTTCATGAGGCGCTCGGTCATGGTCTTCTCACGGCGGGCGCGGGAGTAACCCACGATCCAGCGCAGCGAGAGGGTGGCGGCACGACCGGGCTTGACCTCGATCGGCACCTGGTAGGTGGCGCCACCGACACGGCGGGACTTGACCTCGAGCGACGGCTTGACGTTCTCGAGCGCGCGCTTCAGCGTGATGACCGGGTCAGCGCCGGTCTTCTCGCGGAGGCCTTCCATGGCGCCGTAGACGATCCGCTCGGCGGTGGAACGCTTGCCGTCGAGCAGGATCTTGTTGATCAGCGACGTGACAAGAGGAGAGCTGTAGACCGGGTCGATGATGACCGGGCGCTTCGGGGCGGGGCCCTTACGAGGCATTCTTACTTCTCCTTCTTGGCGCCGTAGCGGCTGCGGGCCTGCTTGCGGTTCTTGACACCCTGGGTGTCGAGCGAACCACGGATGATCTTGTAACGAACACCCGGCAGGTCCTTCACACGGCCACCACGCACGAGCACGATGGAGTGCTCCTGCAGGTTGTGCCCCTCACCCGGGATGTAGGCCGTGACCTCGATGCCAGAGGTCAGACGCACACGTGCGACCTTGCGGAGCGCCGAGTTCGGCTTCTTCGGGGTGGTCGTGAAGACACGCGTGCAGACGCCACGACGCTGGGGCGAACCCTCGAGCGCGGGCGTCTTGTTCTTCTCGACCTTGTCCTGCCGGCCCTTCCGGACCAGCTGCTGGATCGTAGGCACTACTTCTCCGGTTTCTGTGTGCCGTTCGTGAAACTAACCTGGAACACTCGCCGACCCACGCGGTCGGGTGTGTCGAATACTGCACGCCCCTGCGGTGACGCAGGGAACACACAGATTGCGGTGGCCACTTACGGACTCGCCGTGCGGTTGAGGACACGCACCCGAGCCCAGGCACACCCCAGGCACAAGGCTTGAGCGTACCTACCTCACGGAGCTGGGTCAAAACAAATGCTGTCCACCCCCGGGCCCCGGAGCCCGAGGCGTGCCCCAGCCCGGCCCCCGGAACGTCCACGGCCTCGGCACCACTGCCGGCACAGCCTCTCTGACCAGCATAAACGACTCCTGCGACGCCCCGGACCGCAGCTTCGGGCCCGCAGGGGACCGAGGCCCTCCGTGACCCCGGGTGACCGACCTCACCGCACCGGGCACCGGGCGCGCCGAAGGGCGGCCACCCCGTACGCAACGGGATGACCGCCCTTCGGTCGTATCAAGCGACTCGCTTACTGGTTGTACGGACCGTAGTCGTAGTCCTCCAGCGGAACGGCCTGGCCGGAGCCCGTGCCGAACGGCGAGTAGTCGATGTCGTCGTAGCCGACGGCCGAGTACATCGCGGCCTTGGCCTCCTCGGTCGGCTCGACCCGGATGTTGCGGTAGCGGGAGAGACCCGTACCGGCCGGGATGAGCTTACCGATGATGACGTTCTCCTTGAGGCCGATCAGGGAGTCCGACTTGGCGTTGATCGCCGCGTCGGTCAGGACCCTGGTCGTCTCCTGGAAGGACGCCGCCGACAGCCACGACTCGGTGGCGAGCGAGGCCTTGGTGATACCCATCAGCTGCGGACGGCCGGAGGCGGGGTGACCGCCCTCGGTGACCACACGACGGTTCTCGACCTCGAACTTCGACCGCTCGACGAGCTCGCCCGGCAGCAGCTCCGCGTCGCCGGACTCGATGATCGTCACACGGCGCAGCATCTGCCGGATGATGATCTCGATGTGCTTGTCGTGGATCGACACGCCCTGCGAGTTGTAGACCTTCTGGACTTCGCCGACCAGGTGGACCTGGACCGCGCGCTGACCGAGGATCCGGAGCACGTCGTGCGGGTTCGTGGCACCGACGGTGAGCTTCTGGCCCACCTCGACCGCGTCGCCCTCGCCGACCAGCAGACGGGCACGCTTGGAGATCGGGAACGGCGTCTCCTCGCTGCCGTCGTCCGGCGTGACGACGATCTTCTTGGTCTTCTCGGTCTCCTCGATGCGGACCCGGCCCTTGGCCTCCGAGATCGGGGCGACACCCTTGGGGGTACGCGCCTCGAAGAGCTCGACGACACGGGGCAGACCCTGCGTGATGTCGTCACCCGCCACACCACCGGTGTGGAAGGTACGCATCGTCAGCTGGGTACCGGGCTCACCGATGGACTGGGCGGCGATGATGCCGACCGCCTCACCGATGTCGACCAGCTTGCCGGTGGCGAGCGAGCGTCCGTAGCAGAAGGCACAGGTGCCGACCGCGGACTCACAGGTCAGGACCGAACGGGTCTTGACCTCCTCGACGCCGGCGCCCACGAGGGCGTCGATCAGGACGTCACCGAGGTCCACGTTGGCAGGCGCGATGACCTTGCCGTCGATGACGACGTCCTCGGCGAGCATGCGGGCGTAGACCGAGGTCTCGACGTCGTCCGTCTTGCGCAGGACGCCGTCGGCGCCCTTGACGGCGATCTTCAGCTTGAGGCCGCGGTCGGTGCCGCAGTCCTCCTCGCGGATGATGACGTCCTGCGAGACGTCCACCAGACGACGGGTCAGGTAACCCGAGTCGGCGGTACGCAGGGCGGTGTCCGCGAGACCCTTACGGGCACCGTGCGTGGAGATGAAGTACTCCAGGACGGTGAGGCCCTCGCGGAAGGACGCCTTGATCGGACGCGGGATGGTCTCGTTCTTCGCGTTCGACACCAGACCACGCATACCCGCGATCTGACGCATCTGCATCATGTTTCCTCGGGCACCCGAGTCGACCATCATGAAGATGGGGTTCGTCTTCGGGAAGTTCGCGTTCATCGCCTCGGCAACCTCGTTGGTCGCCTTGGTCCAGATCGCGATGAGCTCCTGCGTGCGCTCGTCCTTGGTGATCAGACCGCGCTCGTACTGCTTCTGGACCTTCTCGTCCTGCTCCTCGTAGCCCTTGACGATGGCCTTCTTGGCCTCGGGGACGACGATGTCGGCAACGGAGACGGTGACCCCGGAACGGGTCGCCCAGTGGAAGCCGGCGGCCTTCAGGTTGTCGAGCGTCGCCGCCACGATGACCTTGGGGTAGCGCTCCGCCAGGTCGTTGACGATCTCGGAGAGCTGCTTCTTGCCCACCGAGTAGTCGACGAACGGGTAGTCCTCGGGCAGCAGCTCGTTGAAGAGCGCGCGGCCCAGGCTCGTACGCAGCCGGAAGGTGTCGCCCGGCTGGTACTCGGGCTCGCCCTCCTCGGCGACCGGCGGCACCCAGCCACGCGGCGGGATGGTGCCCACCGGGAAGCGGATGTCGACCTTCGCCTGCAGCGACAGCTCGCGGGCGTCGAAGGCCATGGTGGCCTCGGCCGTGGAGCCGAACGCACGGTCCGTGCCCTTGACGTTGCGGCCCTCTTCGTCCGTGGTGAGGAAGAAGAGACCCAGCACCATGTCCTGGGTCGGCATGGTGACGGGGCGACCGTCGGCCGGCTTCAGGATGTTGTTCGAGGACAGCATCAGGATGCGGGCCTCGGCCTGCGCCTCCGCGGAGAGCGGCAGGTGCACGGCCATCTGGTCACCGTCGAAGTCCGCGTTGAACGCGGTGCAGACGAGCGGGTGGATCTGGATGGCCTTGCCCTCGACCAGCTGCGGCTCGAAGGCCTGGATGCCGAGGCGGTGCAGGGTGGGCGCACGGTTCAGCAGCACCGGGTGCTCGGCGATGACCTCTTCGAGGACGTCGTACACGACGGTGCGGCCACGCTCGACCATGCGCTTGGCCGACTTGATGTTCTGCGCGTGGTTCAGGTCCACCAGGCGCTTCATCACGAACGGCTTGAAGAGCTCCAGCGCCATCGCCTTCGGCAGACCGCACTGGTGCAGCTTGAGCTGCGGACCGACGACGATCACGGAACGCGCGGAGTAGTCCACGCGCTTGCCGAGGAGGTTCTGACGGAAACGGCCCTGCTTGCCCTTCAGCATGTCGCTGAGGGACTTCAGGGGACGGTTACCGGGACCGGTGACCGGGCGACCGCGGCGGCCGTTGTCGAACAGCGCGTCGACGGCCTCCTGCAGCATCCGCTTCTCGTTGTTCACGATGATCTCGGGGGCACCGAGGTCAAGGAGACGCTTGAGGCGGTTGTTGCGGTTGATCACACGGCGGTACAGGTCGTTCAGGTCGGAGGTCGCGAAGCGGCCACCGTCCAGCTGCACCATCGGACGCAGGTCCGGCGGGATGACCGGCACGCAGTCGAGCACCATGCCCTTGGGCTTGTTGCTGGTCTGCAGGAACGCGGAGACGACCTTGAGGCGCTTGAGCGCACGGGTCTTCTTCTGGCCCTTGCCGGTACGGATGATCTCGCGGAGGCGCTCGGCCTCCTCGTCGAGGTCGAAGGACTCCAGGCGCTTCTGCAGCGCCGCGGCGCCCATGCAGCCGTCGAAGTACGTGCCGAAGCGGTCACGCAGCTCGCGGTAGAGCAGCTCGTCGCCCTCGAGGTCCTGGACCTTGAGGTTCTTGAAGCGGCTCCACACCTCGTCGAGACGGTCGATCTCGCGCTGCGCACGGTCACGCAGCTGCTTCATCTCACGCTCGGCACCTTCGCGCACCTTGCGGCGTACGTCGGCCTTGGCGCCCTCGGCCTCGAGCTCGGCCAGGTCGGTCTCGAGCTTCTTGGCACGGTTCTCGAGGTCCGAGTCGCGACGGTTCTCGACCTGCTGACGCTCGACGGAGACGTGCGCCTCCAGCGACGGGAGGTCGCGCGTGCGGCGCTCCTCGTCGACGAACGTGATCATGTACGCGGCGAAGTAGATGACCTTCTCGAGGTCCTTCGGCGCGAGGTCCAGCAGGTAGCCCAGACGTGACGGGACACCCTTGAAGTACCAGATGTGGGTGACGGGAGCGGCAAGCTCGATGTGGCCCATGCGCTCACGGCGCACCTTGGCGCGCGTGACCTCGACGCCACAGCGCTCACAGATGATGCCCTTGAAGCGGACACGCTTGTACTTGCCGCAGTAGCACTCCCAGTCCCGGGTCGGACCGAAGATCTTCTCGCAGAAGAGTCCGTCCTTTTCGGGCTTGAGCGTGCGGTAGTTGATGGTCTCCGGCTTCTTCACTTCGCCGTGGGACCAGGTCCGGATGTCGTCCGCGGTGGCAAGGCCGATCCGCAGCTCGTCGAAGAAGTTGACGTCGAGCACTTGTCGTCAATCCCTCTTTCGGGGGTTCGAGCCCCCTCGCGTGATGCGAGAAAACGGGGCACTTCAGCAATGGTCTGAACGGGTCCGGGGAGAGCCGGCCGGATCACTGGGATCCGGCCGGCCAACCCGTCAGACCTCTTCGACGCTGCTCGGCTCTCGCCGGGACAGGTCGATACCGAGCTCCTCCGCCGCGCGGAAGACGTCCTCGTCCGTGTCGCGCATCTCGATGGACATGCCGTCCGAGGACAGCACCTCCACGTTGAGGCAGAGCGACTGCATTTCCTTGATGAGCACCTTGAAGGACTCGGGAATGCCCGGCTCGGGGATGTTCTCGCCCTTGACGATCGCCTCGTAGACCTTCACGCGGCCCGTGACGTCGTCGGACTTGATCGTCAGCAGTTCCTGGAGGGCGTATGCGGCGCCGTAAGCCTCAAGAGCCCACACCTCCATCTCACCGAATCGCTGCCCACCGAACTGCGCCTTACCACCCAGCGGCTGCTGCGTGATCATGGAGTACGGTCCGGTCGAACGGGCGTGGAGCTTGTCGTCGACCAGGTGGTGCAGCTTGAGGATGTACATGTAGCCGACCGAGACCGGCTCCGGGAACGGCTCGCCGGAGCGGCCGTCGTACAGCTGGGCCTTGCCGGAGGGCTGGACCAGCCGGTCGCCGTCGCGGTTCGGGATCGTGGCCTTGAAGAGGCCGGTGATCTCGTCCTCACGGGCACCGTCGAAGACCGGGGTCGCGACGTTGGTGCCGGGGGCGACCTGGTCGGCACCGATGGCCTGCAGGCGCTGGGCCCACTCGTCACCGAGGCCGGAGACGTCCCATCCGCGGCTGGCGAGCCAGCCGAGGTGGATCTCCAGGACCTGTCCCGGGTTCATTCGGGACGGGACACCCAGCGGGTTGAGGATGATGTCGACCGGGGTGCCGTCCTCAAGGAACGGCATGTCCTCGATCGGGAGGATCTTGGAGATGACGCCCTTGTTGCCGTGACGGCCGGCGAGCTTGTCACCATCGGTGATCTTGCGCTTCTGCGCGACGTAGACGCGGACCAGCTGGTTCACGCCCGGCGGCAGCTCGTCGCCCTCTTCGCGGTCGAAGACACGGACGCCGATGACCTTGCCGATCTCGCCGTGCGGGACCTTCAGCGAGGTGTCACGGACCTCACGCGCCTTCTCACCGAAGATCGCGCGGAGCAGACGCTCCTCCGGGGTCAGCTCGGTCTCGCCCTTGGGCGTGACCTTGCCGACGAGGATGTCGCCGGCGACGACCTCGGCACCGATACGGATGATGCCGCGCTCGTCGAGGTCGGCGAGGACCTCTTCGGAGACGTTCGGGATGTCCCGGGTGATCTCCTCCGGGCCGAGCTTGGTGTCACGGGCGTCGACCTCGTGCTCCTCGATGTGGATCGAGGAGAGGACGTCGTCCTGCACGAGGCGCTGCGACAGGATGATCGCGTCCTCGTAGTTGTGACCCTCCCACGGCATGAACGCCACGAGCAGGTTCTTGCCCAGCGCCATCTCACCGTTCTCGGTGGCCGGCCCGTCGGCGAGGACCTGGCCCTCGATGACGCGGTCGCCCTCGGAGACGACGACCTTCTGGTTGACCGAGGTGCCCTGGTTGGAGCGCGAGAACTTGGCGATGCGGTACGTGGTGTACGTGCCGTCGTCGTTGGTGACGGTGATGTAGTCCGCGGAGACCTCCTGGACCACACCGTCCTTCTCGGCCTTGAGCACGTCACCGGCGTCGGTGGCGCAGCGGTACTCCA
This sequence comes from Streptomyces sp. NBC_01341, assembly GCF_035946055.1. Taxonomy (NCBI): domain Bacteria; kingdom Bacillati; phylum Actinomycetota; class Actinomycetes; order Kitasatosporales; family Streptomycetaceae; genus Streptomyces; species Streptomyces sp. NBC_01341. The sequence continues at coordinate 3,118,844 of NZ_CP108364.1, forward strand.
TGCCCGTGCCGACGAGCGGCGCCTCGGACTTGATGAGCGGCACCGCCTGACGCATCATGTTCGCGCCCATGAGGGCACGGTTGGCGTCGTCGTGCTCCAGGAACGGGATCATCGCGGTGGCGACGGACACCATCTGGCGCGGCGAGACGTCCATGTAGTCGACGTCGTCACCGGGGATGTAGTCGACCTCTCCGCCACGACGGCGGACCAGGACGCGCGGCTCGGTGAACCGCATGTCCTCGGAGAGCGTCGCGTTCGCCTGGGCGATCACGAAGCGGTCTTCCTCGTCGGCGGTGATGTAGTCGACCTCGTCGGTGACCCGGCCGTCGACGACCTTGCGGTACGGCGTCTCGATGAAGCCGAACGCGTTGACGCGGCCGTACGAGGCGAGCGAACCGATCAGACCGATGTTCGGGCCTTCAGGGGTCTCGATCGGGCACATGCGTCCGTAGTGGGACGGGTGCACGTCACGGACCTCGAAGCCGGCCCGCTCACGGGACAGACCACCCGGGCCAAGAGCCGACAGACGGCGCTTGTGGGTGAGACCCGACAGCGGGTTGTTCTGGTCCATGAACTGCGACAGCTGGCTGGTGCCGAAGAACTCCTTGATGGAGGCGACGACCGGCCGGATGTTGATCAGGGTCTGCGGCGTGATCGCCTCGACGTCCTGGGTCGTCATGCGCTCACGCACGACGCGCTCCATACGGGCGAGACCCGTACGGACCTGGTTCTGGATCAGCTCGCCGACGTTACGCAGACGACGGTTGCCGAAGTGGTCGATGTCGTCGGTCTCGACGACGATCGTCCGGCCGGACTCACCGACGGTCTCGAGCTCACCGGCGTGGAGCTTCACCAGGTACTTGATGGTGGCGATGATGTCGTCGCTGGTGAGCACACCGGCGTCGAGCGGCTCGTCGGCGCCGAGCTTCTTGTTCACCTTGTAGCGGCCGACCTTCGCGAGGTCGTAGCGCTTCGGGTTGAAGTAGAGGTTCTCGAGCAGCGTCTGAGCGGCCTCACGGGTGGGCGGCTCGCCCGGACGCAGCTTGCGGTAGATGTCGAGCAGCGCGTCGTCCTGGCCCTGGGTGTGGTCCTTCTCCAGGGTGGCGCGCATCGACTCGTACTCGCCGAACTCCTCGAGGATCTGCTCGGTGGTCCAGCCGAGAGCCTTCAGGAGGACGGTGACGGACTGCTTGCGCTTCCGGTCGATGCGGACACCGACCATGTCGCGCTTGTCGATCTCCATCTCCAGCCAGGCACCCCGGGAGGGGATGATCTTGGCGGAGAAGATGTCCTTGTCGGACGTCTTGTCGATCGAGGAGTCGAAGTAGACACCCGGCGAGCGGACGAGCTGCGACACGACGACACGCTCGGTGCCGTTGATGACGAAGGTGCCCTTGTTGGTCATGAGCGGGAAGTCGCCCATGAAGACCGTCTGGGACTTGATCTCGCCGGTCTCGTTGTTGGTGAACTCGGCCGTGACGAAGAGCGGGGCGGCGAACGTGAAGTCGCGCTCCTTGCACTCGTCGATCGAGTTCTTCGGGGGCTCGAAGCGGTGGTCGCGGAACGTCAGCGACATCGACCCGGAGAAGTCCTCGATCGGTGAGATCTCCTCGAAGATCTCCTCCAGGCCGGACTTGGTGGGGACGTCCTGTCCACTGTCCAGAGCGGCCTCGACGCGAGCCTTCCACGCGGCGTTGCCGAGGAGCCAGTCAAAGCTCTCGGTCTGCAGCGCGAGGAGGTTCGGAACCTCGAGGGGCTCCTTGATCTTTGCAAAAGAGATGCGCAGCGGGGCGGTGCTGGCACCGTTGTTCGTATTCGAGGTCGAGGCGTTGCGCGAGGCGGCCAAGAGGGGGTCCTTCCGAGGGCTCGGACTCACTACGCGCGTACCGGCCCCCAAGCCGCACACAGAGACAGGAATCCCAAGGTCAGGGAATGTCCGGTCATCGGTGCTGAGCGTGGGCATGCCCCTGGTGACGGGCAGGAGGCAGCTAACAGGCAGCGCAAAGGGTCAGTGTAGCCAAGCGGCACACTGATGTCCAGTCGGGGTTCTCAGAGACCCACGTTGCTCTCAACAGCTGTTCTCAACACCTATGAATAGCCCTCGCGCGGTGTGCGCTCTTCTTTACTGCCCTCTTCGCTCTCGATCCATGCCTCGGATGCGGATCGAGATGACGACGCGTCCTGAGAATTGCGCGCCGCGTGCGGTTCGTCAAGGCCCTGAGACCCCGGCGGACGTCCGCCGATCTTCACCTGCGCCCGGAGGACGCCTGTTGACGCCCCAGGGCACGCCCCGGAGAAACGCACGGCGAAGATCACCCTACTCGCCGAAGACGGAAGATCAAGGCAGCCTCCTGGGGCATGCCGAAGGGCGACCACCCGGATGGGTGATCGCCCTTCGGTGAGGTCACTCAGTGCCTTACGACACGAACGGCCTCGGGAGAGTCAGGAGACTCTCGAAGTCACTTGACCTCGACGGAAGCGCCGGCGCCCTTGAGGGACTCGGCAGCCTTCTCGGCGGCCTCCTTGGCGACCTTCTCGAGGACGGGCTTCGGGGCGCCGTCGACGAGGTCCTTGGCCTCCTTGAGACCCAGCGAGGTCAGCTCACGCACGACCTTGATGACCTGGATCTTCTTCTCGCCGGCACCCGTGAGGATGACGTCGAACTCGTCCTGCTCCTCAGCGGCCTCGGCGGCCGGGCCGACGCCCGCGGGGCCGGCAACGGCGACCGCGGCGGCAGCGGTGACGTCGAACTTCTCCTCGAACGCCTTAACGAACTCGGAGAGCTCGATGAGGGTGAGCTCCTCGAACTGGGCGAGCAGGTCTTCCTGGCTGAGCTTCGCCATGATGGCGTCCTTCCACTATTCGGCAGGTGCCGGATGTATATGTCGGCGGGCGTACATGGAGCCCGCTGGACCGCTGAGCGAAATTACTCGGCGGCCTCGGCGGGAGCCGGCGTACCGGCACCGCCCTGCTCGGCCTTCTTGGCGCGAAGCGCTTCCGCGGTGCGGACGAACTTCGACGGCAGAGCCTGGAAGAGCTGCGCAGCCTGAGTCTGCTTGCCCTTCATGGCGCCGGCCAGCTTGGCGAGCAGCACCTCGCGGGACTCGAGGTCCGCGAGCTTCTTGATCTCATCGGCGGACAGCGCCTTACCGTCAAGGACACCGCCCTTGATGATGAGGTTGGGGTTGTCCTTGGCGAAGTCACGAAGACCCTTCGCCGACTCCACCGGGTCACCGGTGATGAAGGCAACCGCCGTCGGACCTGCGAAGAGGTCGTCCAGCGTGTCGATCCCGGCCTCGTTGGCCGCAATCTTGGTCAGCGTGTTCTTCACCACGGCGTACTGGGCGTTCTCACCGAGCGAACGACGCAGCGTCTTGAGCTGCGCCACGGTGAGACCCCGGTACTCGGTCAGCACGGCGGCGTTCGAGCTGCGGAACTGGTCCGTCAGCTCGGCTACCGCGGCAGCCTTGTCGGGCCTTGCCATGAGCGTCGGCCTCCTTCCGGGTGATGAGGACCGCTCAGAAGGGGCCGGGAAAGACGAAACGCCCCAGCACAAGTGCCAGGGCGCGGCTCGACCGGACAGAGTCCGGGAGCGTTCCACAGTCACCTGCGCAGGTCGTCCGATCTAGCGGAACCTTCGGTCACCGTGCCTCTTGCGAGAGCGCGGCAACGACCAGCGGTCTTTGGCTTCCTGTGGAGCGTACGCGACCGGGGCCATCCGGAGCAAATCCGTCCCGGTTCGACCCACGCGAGAGGTTTGGGAGCCGGTCGGACGGCTCAGGCGGCTCCTGGGCCGCGTCGTGCGGGGACGGGCCCCGCTAGCCTCCGAAGAGGTCGCGGGGGCCCGTCCTCGCACGGCACCGACGGATCAGGTGGTCGTGGGGCCCGTCCCCTGTCCGGCCCCCTTCAGCATCTCCATCAGATCGAAGGTCTCGCCCGCGGGCGGCGCCTCGACGGCCACACCGGCACCGTAGTCCGAGTAGTCGGCGACCACGGTGATTTCGCCCTGCGGGTTGTCCACCCCGACGTTCATACGCCTCGGGTAACCGTCCTCGTCGACCCAGACCTCGGTGTCGTAGCCCGTGATCCCGCTCTTCTTCACGTTGGCGAGCAGCGCCTTGCGCTCCTCGGCCGACAGGACGTCGAGCGACTTGTCGGCAGACAGCATCTCGGCGACCGAGAGCGAGCCCTTGTAGTGCTGCGTCGCGACCCCACCGATCTTCTCGGCGCCGACGCGCTTGAGATTCGGAGACTCCAGGAGCAGCGCCAGCTGCTGCGCCGGGTCCTGGTTCATCCCCTCCAGGCCACGGGTCATCTGCTTCTGCGCGGCGGCGTTCCCGGATGCCTTCGCGATGGCACCCAGGTCCATCTTCATCCAGCGCTTGCCGTCCATCTCGGCGGCGGCCGAGGCACCCATGTCCATGAACATGACGTTGTCCGCCATGATCATGCGGACCTGCTCCGGTGCGTCCGGAGCGGCCTGGAGCGCCTCGCCCTTCATGGTCATGTCCATCACGGTGGGTCCCCAGCCCATCGTGCCGTCCATCTCCATCGTGCCGCCGGCGGCGGCAGGCGAGGTGACCGTCATGTGCACCTTGGCCGACTTCGCGGCCGCGGTCTTCTTGTACGCGGCCGTCAACACCTCTGTCACCGGCGCTTCCGACTTCGCCGCACCCGCCGCCGGCTTCTTCTCACCGCTCTGGCAGCCTGCAACTCCAGCGACCACGACCGCCAGCGTCAGCGAGACGCCCGCCCGCCTCCATGCCGACATACTCATGCCCCACCCCTATGTATGTTGTCGAACCGTTGAACGGTAACGCACCCCACTGACAGGCCGCGCATGAAAAAACCGTCCCCCCACCGCTCCGGAGAGCAGCGGGGGGACGGTCCTCGGTCACGCGATCCGCGACCACCGTCAGCTTCAGACGGCGGCCGGGTCCTCCTCGACGAGGAGGTTGCGCACGCGGTTGGCGTCCAGCGGGATGCCGGGGCCCATCGTCGTGCTCATGGTCGCCTTCTTGATGAAGCGACCCTTCGCGGCGGACGGCTTCAGACGGAGGATCTCCTCCAGGGCCGCGCCGTAGTTCTCGACCAGCTTCGTGTCATCGAAAGAGGTCTTTCCGATGATGAAGTGCAGGTTCGAGTGCTTGTCGACGCGGAACTCGATCTTTCCGCCCTTGATGTCGTTGACAGCCTTGACGACATCGGGGGTGACGGTGCCGGTCTTCGGGTTCGGCATCAGACCACGCGGACCGAGCACGCGGCCCAGGCGGCCGACCTTGCCCATGAGGTCCGGCGTGGCGACGACGGCGTCGAAGTCCAGACGGCCCTTCGCCACCTCGTCGATGAGCTCGTCGGCGCCGACGATGTCGGCGCCCGCGGCTTCCGCGGCCGCAGCACGGTCACCGGTCGCGAAGACCAGGACCCGGGCGGTCTTGCCGGTGCCGTGCGGGAGGTTCACGGTGCCACGGACCATCTGGTCGGCCTTGCGCGGGTCTACACCCAGGGCAAACGCGACCTCGACGGTGCTGTCGAACTTCGTGGTGGCGGTGTCCTTGGCGATACGGACGGCCTCGAGCGGGGCGTACTGGCGCTCCCGGTCGATCTTCGCGTCCGCAGCGCGGAGGTTCTTGCTGCGCTTCACTTCTGCTCCTGTGGTTTTCAGAGTGTGGAGTCGTGGTGCGGACCAGCGCTTGGTCCTACCACTGAGGGGCTACGGGGCTGACTCAGCCTTCGACCGTGATGCCCATGGAACGGGCGGTGCCAGCGATGATCTTCGACGCGGCGTCGAGGTCGTTGGCGTTCAGGTCGGGGAGCTTGGTCGTGGCGATCTCGCGGACCTGGGCAGCCGTCAGCTTGGCGACCTTGGTCTTGTGCGGCTCGCCGGAGCCCTTGTCCACACCCGCGGCCTTGAGGATCAGCTTGGCGGCCGGCGGAGTCTTCGTGATGAAGGTGAAGGAGCGGTCCTCGTAGACCGTGATCTCCACCGGCACGACCATGCCACGCTGCGACTCGGTCGCGGCGTTGTAGGCCTTGCAGAACTCCATGATGTTGACGCCGTGCTGGCCCAGTGCGGGGCCGACCGGCGGTGCCGGGTTGGCCGCACCGGCGTTGATCTGGAGCTTGATAAGCCCCGTGATCTTCTTCTTCTTGGGAGGCATTGCTCTCTCCGGGTCCTAGTGAGAGTGTTTCGCCGCCATTCCGGTCATCCGGATGGAGGCATACCGCACAACGATAACGGGTACAGTCGCGCGACCAAAAACGAGCAGGTCAGACAGGCTGCGAAGCCGGTCTGACCTGCTCGATAGGCATGTGTCCGGAAGCTGACGGAAAGCGTCAGTTCTTCTGGATCTGGTCGAAGCTGAGCTCGACCGGGGTCTCGCGGCCGAAGATCTCGACGAGGCCCTTGACCTTCTTCGAGTCGGCGTTGATCTCGTTGATCGTCGCCTGCAGTGTCGCGAACGGGCCGTCGGTGACGGTGACCGAGTCGCCGACCTCGAAGTCCAGCACCTGGACCTCGACCTTGCGGGCGGGAGCCGGCTTGCCCTCGGCCTCGGCCGCCTCGCGGGCCGCCTTCTCCTCGGCCTCGGGGGCGAGCATCTTGACGATCTCGTCCAGCGTCAGCGGGTACGGGTCGTAGGCGTTGCCGACGAAGCCGGTGACGCCGGGCGTGTTGCGGACGACGCCCCACGACTCGTTCGTCAGGTCCATGCGCACCAGGACGTAACCCGGGAGCTTGTTCTGGCGGACGTTCTTGCGCTCGCCGTTCTTGATCTGGACGATCTCTTCCTCGGGCACTTCGGCCTGGTAGATGAAGTCCTCGACGTTGAGCGAGACGGCGCGCTGCTCCAGGTTGGCCTTCACGCGCTTCTCGTAACCGGCGTACGTGTGGATGACGTACCACTCGCCGGGAAGTCCGCGGAGCTCGTCGCGCAGGGCGGTGACGGGGTCGACCGGTTCGGCCTCCTCGACGTCTTCCTCGTCCTCGGTGGCGACCGCTTCGTCGTCCTCGTCGTCCTCGTCGGACCCGTCCTCGTCGGAAACAGCGTCGTCCTCGGCGGACTCGGCCTGCTCGTCCTCGGCGGCGTCAGCAGCTTCGACCTGGTCCGGGGCCACGGCATCCGCCGCCTCGACGATGTCGAGCTCGTCCTCGGCGGACTCGACGGCGCTCGCCGTGGGCTCGGCGTCGTCGTTCAGGTTCGGGTCAGACACGATGGCTGCTTCTTCCTGGATACATATGGGTGGAACATGCGAAAGGGGCGCCGATGAGGCGCCCTCCGCGGGATCAGCCGAAGACGTACTTGATGACCCGCGCGAATCCGAAGTCAATCACGGTGACGAGACCGATCATCACGACCACGAATGCGATCACCACGGCCGTATAGGTCGAGAGCTGGTTGCGCGTCGGCCATACGACCTTGCGGAGCTCAGCGATGATCTGGCGGTAGAACAACGCGAGACGGCCCAGAGGGCCCTTCTTGCCGCGCTTGCCGCCCTTCCGGGCCTTCTTCTTCGACTCGGGGGCTTCGTCCTCGGCATCAGGCATGTCGATGGAGCCCACGGCGTCCGTCACGCTACTCACCTGATTCCGGGTCATGGCCGTGCCGCGCCCGGTGGAGCCGCACGGCGGTGCATTGAAGTACGTACATGCGCACACATCCTGGCGGAGGAGTGTGTAGCAGGGCCGGAGGGACTTGAACCCCCAACCGCTGGTTTTGGAGACCAGTGCTCTACCAATTGAGCTACGACCCTTTGTGGATTCCACCAACCTACCGCATCTTCACCGGTGGGCCGGTGGGGAAGACGGTTCGGCTGATGAAGGCCAACGACAGGTGAGTGTACGTGCTCAGGGGCGCCGCGTCGAACAGACAACAACCGACCGGTCCTGTCCGGATGCTGTCCGAGTGCTGTCCGGTCCCTGAAACCGCTGTGCTCCGGGGTTTTCCGGTCTGCGAGCATGGGGGCATGAGCGCTGCAACTTCTCCGTCCGAGCGCCGGGTCTCGGCCCGCATCGGTGCGATCTCCGAGTCCGCCACCCTCGCCGTCGACGCAAAGGCCAAGGCCCTCAAGGCCGCCGGGCGTCCGGTGATCGGGTTCGGCGCCGGCGAGCCCGACTTCCCGACCCCTGGTTACATCGTCGACGCCGCGATCGAGGCGTGCCGCAACCCGAAGTACCACCGCTACACCCCCGCGGGCGGACTTCCCGAGCTCAAGGCCGCCATCGCCGCGAAGACGCTGCGCGACTCCGGTTACGAGGTCGACGCCTCCCAGATCCTCGTGACCAACGGCGGCAAGCAGGCCATCTACGAGGCGTTCGCCGCGCTCCTGGACCCGGGTGACGAGGTCATCGTCCCGGCGCCGTACTGGACGACCTACCCCGAGTCGATCCGTCTCGCCGGCGGTGTGCCGGTCGAGGTCGTGGCCGACGAGACCACCGGGTACCGGGTCTCGGTCGAGCAGTTGGAGGCGGCCCGTACCGAGCGTACGAAGGTCGTCCTGTTCGTGTCGCCGTCCAACCCGACCGGCGCCGTGTACGACGAGGCCGGCACCGAGGCGATCGGCCGCTGGGCCGTCGAGCACGGGCTGTGGGTGATGACGGACGAGATCTACGAGCACCTCGTCTACGGCGACACGTCCTTCACCTCGCTCCCCGCGGTCGTGCCCGAGCTGCGCGACAAGTGCATCGTGGTCAACGGCGTCGCCAAGACCTACGCCATGACCGGCTGGCGGGTCGGCTGGATCATCGGCCCCAAGGACATCGTGAAGGCCGCGACGAACCTGCAGTCGCACGCCACGTCCAACGTCAGCAACGTCGCCCAGGCCGCCGCGCTGGCCGCGGTCTCCGGCCCCCTGGACGCCGTCGCCGAGATGCGGAGCGCGTTCGACCGCCGCCGCAAGACGATCGTGCGCATGCTGAACGAGATCGACGGCGTGCTCTGCCCCGAGCCCGAGGGCGCGTTCTACGCCTACCCGTCCGTGAAGGAGCTGCTCGGCAAGGAGATCCGCGGCAAGCGCCCCGCGGACTCCGTCGAGCTCGCGGCCCTGATCCTGGACGAGGCCGAGGTCGCCGTCGTGCCCGGTGAGGCGTTCGGCACGCCCGGCTACCTCCGGCTGTCGTACGCCCTGGGCGACGACGACCTCGTCGAGGGCATCTCGCGGCTCCAGAAGCTGCTGGGCGAGGCCCGCGACTGACGCGGAGCGCCCACCCACGAAGGTGACTCCCGGCTCCGGTCGGGGGTCACCTTTTTGTTCGAGGGGTAACTCACAAGGGGATCCGGCTACCGCCGCACCCCTCGCGTGCGGCAAGATCCTTCAATGGAGCGTGACGTACGGCTGTTGCCCAAGGCCCATCTGCACCTGCACTTCACCGGGTCGATGCGGCCGACGACCCTGCTCGAACTCGCGGACAAGTACGGCGTCCACCTGCCCGAGGCGCTGACCGGCGGCGAGCCGCCCAAGCTGCGGGCCACGGACGAGCGGGGCTGGTTCCGCTTCCAGCGTCTCTACGACATCGCCCGGTCCTGCCTGCGCGAGCCGGAGGACATCCAGCGGCTCGTGCGCGAGACCGCGATGGAGGACGTCGCGGACGGCTCCGGGTGGCTGGAGATCCAGGTCGACCCGACCTCGTACGCCCCCCTGCTCGGCGGGCTCATCCCGGCCATCGAGATCATCCTGGACGCCGTGGACCGCGCGGCCCGCGAGACGGGGCTGGGGATCCGGGTGGTGATCGCGGCGAACCGGATGAAGCACCCGCTGGACGCCCGCACGCTGGCCCGGCTCGCCGTGCGGTACGCCGACCAGGGAGTGGTCGGCTTCGGGCTCTCCAACGACGAGCGGCGCGGAATGGCGCGCGACTTCGACCGGGCCTTCGCCATCGCCCGCGAGGGCGGGCTGATCGCCGCACCGCACGGCGGGGAGCTCTCGGGCCCGTCCAGCGTCCGGGACTGCCTGGACGACCTCGACGCCTCCCGGGTCGGACACGGCGTGCGGGCCGCCGAGGACCCCCGGCTCATGTCACTGCTCGCGGAGCGCGGGGTGACGTGCGAGGTCTGCCCGGCGTCCAACGTCGCGCTCGGCGTCTACGAGAAGCCCGACGACGTACCCCTGCGCACTTTGTTCGACGCGGGGGTGCCGATGGCGCTGGGGGCGGACGACCCGCTGCTGTTCGGCTCGCGCCTGGCGGCGCAGTACGACCTCGTACGCCGCCATCACGCCTTTACCGACGAGGAACTGGCCGAGCTCGCGCGGCAGTCGGTACGCGGCTCCGTGGCGCCCGTGGAGGTGCGGGAGAAGATGCTCGGCGGCATCGACGCCTGGCTCCTCGGCTGAGGCCGTCCGGCTGGGTGACGGCGGACCTGCGGCCGGCCCGCCGCCCTGCGCTGGTGCGTGCGGACCGTGCGACCGCGTGGGCGGCGGTTACAGGCTGACGCCGACCGTCACCGGTTCGTTGACGAGCGTGACCCCGAAGGCCTCGTGGACCCCTGCGACGACCTCGCGGGCCAGGGCCAGCAGGTCCTCGGTGGTGGCGTCGCCCCGGTTGGTGAGGGCGAGCGTGTGCTTGGTGGAGATGCGCGCGGGTCCCGTCCCGTAGCCCTTGGTGAACCCCGCCCTGTCGATCAGCCACGCGGCGGAGGTCTTCACCAGTCCCTCGCCGGCGGGAAACGCGGGCGGCGTCACGTCGCCGCCCAGCCGGTCCTCCGCACGGACGAGGAACGCGGCGTACTCCGCCTCGTCGAGGACGGGGTTGGTGAAGAAGGACCCGGCCGACCAGGTGTCGTGGTCCTCCGGGTCGAGCACCATGCCCTTGCCCGCCCGCAGGCTCAGAACCGTCTCGCGCGCCGCCTCGGCGGGCACCCGGTCGCCCTGCTCGACGCCCATGGCGCGGGCGGTCTCCGGATACCTCAGGGGTGCGGACAGCCCGCCCGCGTCCTCCAGCCCGAAACGGACGCGCAGGACGACGAAGCGGTCGGGTTCGGCCTTGAAGCGGCTGTGGCGGTACGAGAAGGCGCACGCCTCGTTGGAAAGGGTGACCGTCTCGCGGGTGTGCCGGTCGTAGGCGACGACCTCGGTGATCACCGAGGACACCTCCTGCCCGTAGGCCCCGACGTTCTGGATCGGTGTCGCGCCGGCGGACCCGGGGATCCCGGCGAGACATTCGAGGCCCGCCAGGCCGGCCTCGACGGTGCGGGCGACGGCGTCGGTCCAGACCTCACCGGCGGCCAGTTCGAGCGTCGTGCCGGTGAGCTCGAAACCCTCGGTGGCGATGCGCAGCGCGGTGCCGTCGAAGCCCTTGTCGCCGATGACCAGGTTGGATCCCCCGCCGATGATCAGCAGCGGGGTGCCGCTCGCGTCGGCTTCGCGGACGGCGGCGACCACCTCCGCGTCGGTGGTGGCCGTCAGGAGTCGGTCGGCCGGGCCACCGAGCCGGAAGGTGGTCAGGGGGGCGAGGGGGGCATCGTGGAGTTCGTGCACGGGGACAAGAGTACGGTCCGTGGCCGCGTCGGCCGGGCGGGGCCACGGGGGTGCCGCTCCTGGGCCGGGCCGGCGTCGCGGCGGGCGGGTGGGGCCTCGGTCGTGCCCCGGACGCGCGCAGGGCGCCCTCATGACGAGAGCGCCCTGTGCGCGTCCGCGGCCGACGCGGACGGCGGTACGTCAGGCCAGGCGGACGACGGCGCGGGACATGCCCAGCACCTTCTTGCCGTCGCTGATCGCGGTCAGATCGACCCGCACGAGGTTGTCGTCCAGCTTCGCCGCGACCTTGCCGCTGACCTCGACCAGCGCCCCGGTGTCGTCGTTCGGCACGACGACGGGCTTGGTGAACCGCACCCCGTACTCGACGACCGCGCCCGGGTCGCCGGCCCAGTCCGTGACCACGCGGACCGCCTCGGCCATGGTGAACATGCCGTGCGCGATCACGTCGGGCAGCCCGACCTCGCGTGCGAACTTCTCGTTCCAGTGAATCGGGTTGAAGTCACCCGAGGCACCGGCGTACTGGACCAGGGTCGCGCGGGTGACGGGGAAGGACTGCGCGGGCAGCTCCGTACCGACCTCGACCGCTCCGTAGGCGATGCTCGCCGTCATCACGCCTCCTCGGCGGCACGGGCCACCAGCTTCGTCCACGCGGTCACGACGTGCTCACCGGACTCGTCGTGGACCTCGCCGCGGATGTCGACGATGTCGTTGCCGGCCATCGACTTGATGGCCTCGATGGTCGAGGTGACGGCCAGCCGGTCGCCCGCCCGCACGGGGCGGGTGTACGCGAACTTCTGGTCGCCGTGCACGACACGGCTGTAGTCCAGTCCCAGCTGCGGGTCCTCGATGACCTGACCCGCCGCTCTGAAGGTGATCGAGAACACGAATGTGGGCGGTGCGATCACATCCGGGTGCCCCAGAGCCTTGGCGGCCTCCGTGTCGACGTACGCGGGGTTGGTGTCGCCCACCGCTTCCGCGAACTCCCGGATCTTCTCCCGGCCGACCTCGTACGCCGGGGTGGGCGGATAGGTCCGCCCCACGAAGGACTGGTCGAGCGCCATGAGCCCGCTACCTCCTGATGAAAAAGTCGAATAGGGCGAGGAACAACCCAATAAAACGACACGAGGCCGCCCCCAGTGGGGACGGCCTCGTGTACGAGCCTGTTTCAGCGCGTTTCGCGGTGCGCAGTGTGCGAGTTGCAGCGCGGGCAGTGCTTCTTCATCTCAAGACGGTCCGGGTTGTTACGCCGGTTCTTCTTGGTGATGTAGTTCCGCTCCTTGCACTCCACGCAGGCCAGCGTGATCTTCGGGCGGACGTCGGTGGCAGCCACGTGAGTGCTCCTTGGACGGACGGATGGACGGATGAACGCATAAAAGAGTAGCCGATCGAAGGACCGACCCCACAATCGGCTACCGTTAGTAGCGGTGACCGGACTTGAACCGGTGACACAGCGATTATGAGCCGCTTGCTCTACCGACTGAGCTACACCGCTTTGATGACGGGTTTCCCCGCCGAAGCGGAGTCACCCGATCACCAGAGCCCCAATGCGGAATCGAACCGCAGACCTTCTCCTTACCATGGAGACGCTCTACCGACTGAGCTATTGGGGCGAGCGAGGAAGACATTACACGGTCTGTCGCCGACGCCCAAATCCGTTTCCCCCGCCCTCACCGGCCCCTCAGGAGACGTTCCGCCGAGTCGTGCGATCGGCCCCCTGATCAGGGCCTTGATCAGCTCGTACACCGCGTCCGCGGGGTTCCCGCCAAGCCGGGCTGCCCCCGCTGCCCCGCCCGCCCCACGCGGACCGCATTCGTACGACTAACTCGCCCTCCGCGCCCGGGGCCGCGGCCCCGCCTAGGCTCGGCGCACTCTCTGCGTGATCTTGCTTGCCCCCAGGAGCGGCACGATGTCCGAAGGCCCCAGCGACGCGCCCGCGCTCCTGCTCAGCGGGGCGCGGCTCGCCGACGGGCGCGCCGTCGACGTACGGATCAGCGGGCCACGCATCGAGGCGGTCGGCACGGCGGGCAGCCTCCGCACCGTGGGGAGGCGGCTCGACCTGCGCGGCTACCTCCTGCTGCCCGCGCCCGCCGAACCGCACGCACACCCCGACACGGCACTCACCGCGGGCGGCCCGGCGTCCCACCGCCCGGAGGACGTCCGTCGCCGAGCCACGGAAGCGGCACTGCTCCAGCTCAGCCACGGCGCCACCGCTCTGCGCGCCCACGTGCGCGTGGGCGATGCCCGGGGGCCGGGTGCGCTCGAAGCCGTGCTGGAGGCCGGCCGCTCCCTGCGAGGCCTGACCGACCTGACCGCCGTGGCCGTTCCCCGGATCCTCACCGGCGTCGCGGGCGCCGACGGCCTCGCCCGGCTCCGCGACGCCGTGGAGATGGGCGCGGGCGTGATCGGCGGCTGCCCCGACCTCGACCCGGACCCCGCCGGCCACCTCGAGGCGGTCCTGGACCTCGCCGCCGCGCACGGCCTGCCGGTCGACCTGCACACGGAGGGTGACGACCCCGCCGGCCTCACCCGGCTCGCGGCCATGGCCGCCGGACTCCGCCCCGGCGTCTGCCTGGGGCCCTGCGCGGGCCTCTCGAGGCTTCCGGACGAGGAGGCCGCCCGCGCGGCCGACCGGCTCGCCGCCGCCTCCGTGACCGTGATCTGTCTCCCCCAGGGCCTGTGCTCGGGCTCCCGGACGCGCGGCACCCCGCCCGTGCGGCTGCTGCGGGCCGCGGGGGTACGGGTCGCCGCAGGCAGCGGGGCCCTGCGCGACGGCTCGAACCCGGTCGGCCGGGGCGATCCGCTGGAGGCCGCCTATCTGCTCGCCTCGCAACAAGGCCTCACCCCCCAGCAGGCGTACGACGCCGTCTCGGCCACTGCCAGGGCTGCGCTGGGCCTGCCCGGGGTGCGCGTCGAGGCCGGTTTCCCCGCGGAACTGCTCGCCGTGCGCGGGGACGGCCTGGCAGGGGCGCTCTCGCTGGCGTACAGCCGGATCGTGGTGCACCGCGGGCGCGTCGTGGCGCGGACCAGCGCCGTACGTGAGTACCGGGACTCGGGGGCGGCTTCCGGACTGGACCTTCCTCGCCAGGGAAGGGTGGATTCCGGCCACGGCGGTGGGCCTTGAGCGCGAGCGCCCGGTGCGGCGTACCGTCGGAAACATGCGCATTGTCATTGCAGGTGGACATGGTCAGATCGCGCTGCGGCTCGAGCGTCTGCTCGCCGCGCGCGGTGACGAGGCGGTGGGCGTCATCCGCAACCCGCGACAGAGCGAGGATCTGAGGGAGGCGGGGGCGGAACCCGTCGTCCTCGACCTCGAATCGGCGTCCGTCGAGGAGGTGGCGGAGGCGCTGCGGGGAGCGGACGCGGCGGTCTTCGCAGCCGGCGCGGGTCCGAACAGCGGGTCGGCGCGCAAGGACACGGTGGACCGCGGGGCGGCCGTGCTCTTCGCGGACGCGGCGGAGCGGGCGGGGGTGCGGCGCTACATCGTCGTCTCGTCCATGGGAGCCGACCCCCACCACCCCGGCGACGAGGTGTTCGACCTCTACCTGCGGGCGAAGGGGGAGGCGGACGCGTACGTACGCTCCAGGTCCGGTCTGGACTGGACGATCCTGCGCCCCGGGATGCTCACGAACGACGCGGGCACCGGCCTGGTCCAGCTCGCCGCCTCGACGGGCCGTGGACCGATCCCCCGCGACGACGTGGCGGCGGTACTGCTGGAACTGCTGGACACCCCGGCGACGGCGGGCCTGACGCTGGAACTCATCAGCGGGAACAAGCCGGTGGCGGTCGCGGTGAAGGACATCGCGGGGAACTGACGCCCGGCCTGGGCGGCGAACGGGACGCGGCGGACGACCGGTGTGTGACCGTGTGCGACCTGAACACGGCGCACACCGGGCCGCGCACGGGCCCTGAGCGGCGCGGCAACGCCCACTTGCGGCGTCCGTCCTGCCCGGGACCCGCAACTCGGCTCCGTCAGCCACTGGTTGCCAAGCTCCTGAGCGCAAGACCCAGCAGCGGCCCACAACCGGAGCGACGCGGCGCTGCGGGAGTGGAACGAGCCGGAGTGAGCCCATCCCCGGGGGCGACTGGGGGGACACTCTTGACCAAGGGTGGGATTCCTGGGCCGGTCGGCGCGCTCCATGGTCCGACCTGCACACATGCAGAAACCCCGCCCGACCTGTGGTTTAAGCAGGTCGGACGGGGTTTCCCGTCCTGTGGCGGCGCCAGGGTTCGAACCTGGGTAGGCTGAGCCGGCAGATTTACAGTCTGCTCCCTTTGGCCACTCGGGCACACCGCCTCGAACGACGCGTTGAAGTCCTTGCGGACTCCTTGGCGACGACGTAAACGATACCCGATGCCCAGGGGTGCTACGCCACCTGATTGATCAGCGCCGGGCGCGGGCGGGGGTGGCTAGGCTTTGTGCCGTACCCAACGCATACGACGCAAGGAGCCACACGTCATGGCCGACTCCAGTTTCGACATCGTCTCGAAGGTCGAGCGGCAGGAGGTCGACAACGCCCTCAACCAGGCCGCCAAGGAGATCTCCCAGCGCTACGACTTCAAGGGGACGGGCGCGTCGATCTCCTGGTCCGGCGAGAAGATCCTGATGGAGGCGAACGGCGAGGAGCGCGTCAAGGCGATCCTCGACATCTTCCAGTCCAAGCTGATCAAGCGCGGGATCTCCCTGAAGTCGCTGGATGCGGGCGAGCCGCAGCTGTCCGGCAAGGAGTACAAGATCTTCGCCTCGATCGAGGAGGGCATCTCCCAGGAGAACGCCAAGAAGGTGGCGAAGATCATTCGCGACGAGGGCCCCAAGGGCGTCAAGGCGCAGGTCCAGGGCGAGGAGCTGCGCGTCAGCTCCAAGAGCCGCGACGACCTCCAGGCGGTGCAGGCGCTGATCAAGGGCAAGGACCTCGACTTCGCCGTGCAGTTCGCCAACTACCGGTAGACGGTTCGCAGCCGTGTGCTGCGGTGCGGGGGCGGGGCGGGGTGTGCCTGATCGGCGCGGCCGCCCCGTTCTCGTGCCCCCGGGCGTCGCTGGGCGCCCGTGTCTGCATGGGGGCGCCGCCATCATGCCCCATGCCCGTCCGCCCGAAGGTGCGCACGCACACGCGCCCTTGCGTTCCTCCGTATGCCCTGAGGCGCCCTGACGCGCTCCGACACGCCCTGGGCAGCCTCGTCCGGCGTCCGCTGCGTGGCACACGGAGCCGCACAGGCGTGAAGGTCAGCGGCGTTCGCGGGAGTTGCCGAAGAGCAGCCTGTAGGCGATCAGCAGCACCAGGGAGCCGGCGATGGCCGCTACCCACGTGGCCGTGTCGTAGAAGTCCGTGCTGATGGGGCGGTCGAGGAAGCGGGACGACAGCCAGCCGCCCAGGAAGGCGCCCACGATGCCTATCAGGGTCGTGCCGAGGATGCCGCCGGGGTCGCGGCCCGGCAGAAGCAGCTTGGCTATGGCGCCGGCCAGCAGCCCGAGGATGATCCAGCTGATGATGCTCATGTTGGCGTACCTACCCGTCACTTGTTCCTGCAAGCCAGGACGCCTGCATGACGAGTGCGGTTGCCGGTCGGATGTGGTTCAGCGCGCCGCGAACGGCTGGTCGTCGCTGCGGACGATCTCCTTGCCGAAGGGCATCAGCGAGACGGGGATCAGCTTGAAGTTCGCGATGCCGAGGGGGATGCCGATGATCGTGACGCACAGCGCGATGCCGGTGAAGATGTGGCCGAGCGCCAGCCACCAGCCCGCCAGGATCACCCAGAGGACGTTGCCGATGAGTGAGGGGGCTCCGGCGTCGTAGCGGTCGACGACGCTGTAGCCGAAGGGCCAGAGGGCGTAGACGCCGATGCGGAACGCTGCCAGGCCGAAGGGGATGCCGATGATCGTGATGCAGAGCAGGAGCCCTGCGGCGATGTAGCCGAGGAACATCCAGAATCCGCACAGGACCAGCCAAATGACGTTCAGGATTGTCTTCACGGTCGATACCCTGCCATCTGCTCGAGTCGGGCGATGCGTTCGGCCATGGGCGGGTGGGTGGAGAACATTTTGGACAGGCCCTGGCCGGGACGGAACGGGTTCGCGATCATCATGTGACTCGCGGTCTCGATCCGTGGTTCGGGTGGGAGCGGAAGCTGTTTGGTGCCGGCGTCCAGCTTGCGCAGGGCGCTCGCCAGAGCGAGCGGGTCGCCGGTGAGCTGGGCCCCGGACGCGTCTGCCTGGTACTCGCGGGAACGGCTCACGGCGAGCTGGATGACCGAGGCGGCGAGGGGGCCGAGGATGAGCACCAGGAGCATCCCGAGGAGACCCGGGCCGTCGTCGTCGTCGGACCGCCCTATGGGGATGAGCCACGCGAAGTTGACGAGGAACATGACGACGGAGGCGAGGGCGCCCGCGACGGAGGAGATGAGGATGTCGCGGTTGTAGACGTGGCTCAGCTCGTGTCCGAGGACGCCGCGCAGCTCGCGTTCGTCGAGGATCTGCAGGATGCCCTCGGTGCAGCACACGGCCGCGTTCCGGGGGTTGCGGCCTGTCGCGAAGGCGTTGGGTGCCTGCGTCGGCGAGATGTAGAGCCGGGGCATGGGCTGTCGGGCCGCGGTCGAGAGCTCGCGGACCGTGCGGTAGAGCTGCGGCGCTTCGAACTCGCTGACCGGGCGTGCCCTCATGGCGCGCAGGGCGAGCTTGTCGCTGTTCCAGTACGCGTAGGCGTTGGTGGCGACGGCGACGACCAGCGCCACGATCAGCCCGGTGCGTCCGAAGAAGCTGCCGATGACGATGATGAGGGCCGACAGGCCCCCGAGGAGTACAGCGGTTTTCAGCCCGTTGTGCCGGCGGTGCACGGTAGCCCTCCAAGTGGTGCGGCAGGGGGACCCTTGCTCAGTGGTGCTCCACTCTCCAGTGGAGCCTCCCTCACTGGTCAACGCCAGGCGACGGAAGCTAGTTCCCTTGTGCCCGGGCGCCGGGGCAACGGCGGAAGGGGCGGATCCGATCGGATCCGCCCCTGGGCCGTACGGGTGGAAAGCGTCCTCGTGCGGGCCCGGGGGCCCGTGATGCGCGTCAGCGCTGGGCGGGCAGTCCCGCGAGCGCGCGGGCCTGCGCGTCGGGCTCGACGTCGCTGGTGCAGTGGGCGCAGCGGCTGGCGATGGCGGGGATCTCGGTGAAGCAGCGGGGGCAGTCGCGCAGGGCGGCCTTGATGTCGGCCTTCTCCTGATCCTGCTTGGCCGTGAAGCGGTTCTGGACCTTGGTCATCGGGAGGACGACCAGGAAGTACAGGACCGCGGCGGTGATGAGGAAGGCGATGGCGGCGCTGACGAAGAGGCCGTAGGGAAATTCCACGCCGTCGACGGTGTAGTGGGCCTTGCTGTAGTCACCTGCCCCACGGGTGAAGATCCCGATCAGCGGCAGGATGAACGCGTTGCTGAAGCCCGTGACCACCGCGGTGAAGGCGGCTCCGACGGCGAGGCCGATGGCCATGGAGATGACGTTCCCGCGGAGGATGAAGTCCTTGAACCCGTTCAGCACCGCTCTGGCTCCTCTGTGCTCTTCGTGCGTGCTCTTCGTCGGTGACGTGTGCACGCACGACCATGCCCTGAGCGCGGCGCGCCGGGCAAGCCGGTCGGCCGTGGGCGGCAGCGGTCAGAAGAGGCTGACGGCGGCGACGCGGAGGATGAGCTGGGGAGCGCCGGAGAGTGTGATTCCCGTTACCGCGGTGAGGGCGATCGCAGCTGTGAGCGGGGCGGGGACCCGGTGCCCGGGAGCAGCCGGGGTCTCTTCGGTGGCGGCGTCGGTCCCGGGGGTCCTGAAGAGTTCCGCGGTCCATCGCAGGTAGTAGTACAGCGCGATCACCACGTTGACGGCCATGACGACCGCGAGCCAGCCGAGCCCCGCGTCGACCGCTGCGGAGAAGACCGTCACCTTGGCGAAGAGACCGATGATCCCGGGCGGCAGACCGGCCAGGCAGAGCAGGAAGAAGCCCATCGCGAGCGCGGCCAGGGGGCGTGTGGCGTACAGACCCCGGTAGTCGCTCAGGCGGTTGCCCGGGTGGGTGCGGGCGACGAGGGCGGCCACCGAGAAGGCGCCGAGGTTCACCACCGCGTACATGAGCGCGTAGGCCACGGTGGAGCCGATCTGGGCGTCGCTGGAGTACGCGGCCGCGGCGATCGGGACGAGGAGGTATCCGGCCTGTCCTACGGACGACCAGGCGAGGATGCGTACGGCGCTGCGGGCACGGGTCGCCGTCTGCCGGAGTGCGGCGACGTTGCCGATGGTCATGGTGAGGGCGGCGAGGACGGCAAGGACGGGGCCCCACACGTCGGCGTAGGACGGGAAGCCGATCACCGTGACGAGCACCAGTCCGGAGAAGCCCACCGCCTTGCCGACGACCGAGAGGTAGGCGGCGATGGGGAGCGGTGCTCCGACGTAGGTGTCGGGAACCCAGAAGTGGAAGGGCGCCGCGGCCGTCTTGAAGGCGAAGCCGACGAGAGTGAGGACGACCCCGGTCCCGGCGAGGGTCTGGAACTGCCCCGGTACGTCGTCGAGCCGGGCGGCGATCTCGGTGAGGTGCATGGTGCCGGTGGTGGCGTAGACGAAGCTGACGCCGAGGAGCATGACGGCAGTGGCGACGACCGAGGAGAGGAAGAACTTCAGGGCCGCTTCCGAGGAGCGCCGGTCGCCGCGCTTGATGCCGACCAGGGCGAACGCGGGGAGCGAGGCGACTTCGAGGGCCACGACGAGCGTGGCGAGGTCCCGGGCGGCGGGCAGGAGCGCGGCACCCGCGGCGGAGGAGAGCAGCAGGAACCAGAATTCGCCCGCCGGGAGCTTGCGGGTGTCCCCGACCGAGAGCAGAGCGGTGAGCAGGGCTCCGCCGAGTACGAGGGCCTGGATGACGAGCGCGAAGTGGTCGGCGGTGTAGCTGCAGGCGCCGGCGTCGGTGAGGCAGAAGGTGGAGCGGTCCCCTGCGCGCAGGGGGATGAGCAGGGCGAGCGCGACGACGAGCCCGGCGACGGCCCCGTAGCCGAGGAGCGGTTTGCGCCGCTCGCTGACGAAGAGGTCGGTGACGAGGACGAGGAGGGCCACCCCCGCCGTGACGACGGGGGGTGCGATCGCGAGCCAGTCGACGGACTGGACGAGGCTCGCCGCCCCGGTTGCGCTGTCGGCTGCCACGGTCACGACTTGCCTCCTGCGAGGAGCTTCTGCACGGCCGGGTCGGTGAGGCCGAGGAGGACGGCGGGCCAGAGTCCGGCGAGGACGGTCAGTGCGGCGAGCGGGGTCCAGGCGGCGAACTCGTAGCTCTGGATGTCGGCGACGGCCTCGGTCCGCTCACGCTTCTCTCCCATGCAGACGCGGCGTACGACGATGAGCATGTAGGCCGCGGTGAGGAGGGTGCCGAGGGCGCCGAGGGACATGTACGTGAGGAAGGCGGGGCGGCTCAGTCCCTCGGCGGGGTCGAAGGCGCCGAACAGGGTGAGCATCTCGCCCCAGAAACCGGCGAGACCGGGGAGCCCGAGCGAGGCGACGGCGGCGAAGGCGAGAAGGCCGCCGAGGCGGGGCGCGCGGCCGTAGAGGGCGGCTCCCGTGGCGCCGGCCAGGGTGTCGAGGTCCGCCGTGCCGTAGCGGTCCTTGACGGCGCCGACCAGGAAGAACAGCAGGCCGGTGATCAGCCCGTGGGCGATGTTGGCGAAGAGCGCGCCGTTCACGCCGGTGGGGGTCATCGTCGCGATGCCGAGGAGCACGAAGCCCATGTGGCCCACGGACGAGTAGGCGATCAGGCGCTTCAGGTCGCCCTTTGCCCCGGGGCGGGCGAGGGCGAGGCAGGCGAGCGATCCGTAGATGATCCCTACGACGGCGAAGGCCGCCAGGTACGGCGCGAAGGTCCGCATCCCGTCGGGGGCGACGGGGAGCAGGATGCGGACGAACCCGTACGTACCCATCTTCAGCATGACGCCGGCGAGCAGGACGGAGCCCACGGTCGGGGCCGCGGTGTGGGCGTCGGGCAGCCAGGTGTGCAGTGGCCACATCGGAGTCTTCACCGCGAGGCCGATCCCGATCGCCAGTACGGCGATGACCTGCACGGACGTGGTGAGACCGCGGCCGTTGTCAGTGGCGAGTGCCACCATGTCGAATGTGCCGCTCTTCAGCCCGACGAGGAGCAGCCCCAGCAGCATGATCACGGATCCGAGCAGGGTGTACAGGATGAATTTCCAGGCGGCGGGCTGCTTCCGGTCGCCGCCCCAGCGGGCGATGAGGAAGTACATCGGGATGAGGACCATCTCGAAGGCCAGGAAGAACAGCAGCAGGTCGAGGACGGCGAAGGTCGCGAGTGTGCCGGACTCGAGGAGCAGGACCAGCGCGACGAAGGCCTTCGGGGAGGGGCCTGCGGGGAGCTTGAAGTAGCTGTAGAGCGCGCACAGGAAGGTCAGCAGCGCGGTCAGCACGAGAAGGGGGAGCGAGATGCCGTCGGTACCGAGGTGGATCCGGACGTCGAGTGCCGGGATCCAGCTGATGTCGGTGGTGGCCTGCATCTTCGACGGGTGGTCGTGGTCGAAACCCGCGGCCAGGACCAGTGCGGCGAGGAGCACGGCCCCGGTGACGGTCACTCCGTGGCGGAGCACGGCCTGGTCCGGGTTCCTGCCCTTGAGCCCGGGCGGGGCGGGCAGGAGCGCGGCGACCGCTCCCAGCAGGGGGACGACCACGATGAACGCCAGAAGGAACTGCATCACTGATGCGCTGATATCGAACACGGCTCACGCCCCGGCGTAGACGTTGGCAAGGACGGCGGCGGCGATCGCCAGGACGAGGGTTCCGGCGAGCAGCGCACTCAGGTAGGTCTGCACGTTGCCCGTCTGGGCGCGGCGGACCAGGGTGCCGAGTCCGCGGGCGATGCTGCCCGAGCCGCGTACGTAGGTGTCGATGACCTCGCGGTCCAGGAAGCGGACCAGCAGGGCCGCTGCCCGGACGGGGCGGACGAACACCGCGGTGTACAGCGCGTCCAGGTGGAAGCCGGTGACCGCGTAACGGTGGAGGGGGCCGAGCAGCAGCCGGCCGGGGTCCGACGGGTCCCGGGCGTCCGCGATCGTGCCGTACGCCGCGGTGTGCGAGGTCATCGCCTCGGCCTCCACGAGCGCTGGTTCGGCATCGGGGTGGGCGGCGACCGCGCCGACCGGGGGTCGTCCCGCGAGGGCCGTGGTGTGGCGCCATGCCCCGTAGGTGACGAGTCCGCCGACGAGTCCGACGCCGGTGGACAGGACGGCAGTCGTGAGGGAAGGGGCGAGGCTGTGTCCGTCGAACCAGTCGGTGAGCGTGCCGACGGCGAGGCCGAGGGCAATGGTCGGGACGGCGAGGACCCAGAGCACGGAGGTCATCGCGACGGGCTGCTTGCCGTGGTCCGGGGCCTCGGGGCCGTGTCCGCGGAAGACCAGGAGCCACAGTCGGGTGGCGTAGGCGGCGGTGAGGGCCGCCGCGACGAGTCCGGCGACGAGGACGGTCCAGCCGGCCGCGGCCGGTGCGACGTGACGGTCTCCGAAGGCGGTGTGTTCGGCGGCGACGAGGACCGCCTCCTTGGAGAAGAAGCCGGCGAACGGGGGGATGGCGGCCAGTGCGAGGAGGGCGACGGTCATCGTCCAGTAGGCGTCGGGGATGCGCTTGGCCAGCCCGCCCATGCGGGACATGGCGGCGAGTGAGTTGGTGCCCGTCGCGTGGATCACCACACCGGCGGCCAGGAAGAGGACTGCCTTGAACGCACCGTGGGACATCAGGTGGAAGACGGCCGCCCCGCGGTCGCCGACGGCCAGGGCGCCGGACATGTAGCCGAGCTGGCCGATGGTCGAGTAGGCGAGCACGCGCTTGATGTCGTCCTGCGCGAGGGCGGCGAGTCCGGAGCCGATCATCGTCACGGCCGCCATCACGGCGAGGACGACCAGGGCAGCACCCGAGGCGGCGAAGACGGGGAGGAGGCGGGCGACGAAGTAGATACCGGCGGCGACCATCGTCGCCGCGTGGATGAGCGCGGAGACGGGGGTGGGGCCGGCCATCGCGTCGGGCAGCCAGGTGTGCAGCGGGAACTGGGCGGACTTGCCGGCGACACCCGCGAGAAGCAGCAGCGCGACGAGGGTGGGGTGGTCGAGCCCCCCGTTGCCGACGGCCGCCAGGATCCCGGTGATCCGGAACGTACCGGTGTCGGCGGCGAGCGCGAAGAGGCCGATGAGGAAGGGCACGTCGCCGAGCTTGGTGACGAGGAAGGCCTTGAGCGAGGCGGCGCGGGCCTCGGGGGTCTCCCAGTAGTGGCCGACGAGGAAGTACGAGCAGATGCCCATGATCTCCCAGCCGACGAGGAGCACCATCAGGTCGCCGGAGTAGACGACGAGCAGCATCGCGGAGGTGAAGAGGGAGACGAGCGCCGCGTACGAGGGGTAGCGGGCATCGCCCTTGAGGTACGCGGTCGAGTAGATCTGGACGCAGGTGGCGACGAGCCCTACGAGGACGGCGACGAGGACGGCGAAGCCGTCGAGGTGCAGGGACAGGTCGATCGGCACGGAACCGGTGGGGGTGTACCGGGTCGAGGCGTCGATGGCGGGGCCGCCGCCCTGGCGTGCGGCGACGACGACGGCGCACACGGCGGCCACGAGGGTCGGAAGGACGGCGACGGGCCGGACGAAGCCGGGTGCGGTCCGCCCGAGGAGAAGGCCTGCTGCGGCGCCCAGGAACGGGAGGAGGGGGACGAGGACGGCGAGGGTCGTGGTGGTCACGCGGTGGCCTCAGCCTTCTTTGCCTTCCCTGCCGTGGCAGTGGCCTGGTCAGTGGTGCCGGGGGCTGCCCCGTCGGATTGCGCGTCGGGGTCGTCGGGGAGTGCTTCGGCCTCGTCGGTCTCCGCGGTGTCGCGGAGGCGGTCGACGTCCGAGGTGCCGCGGTTGCGGTGGACTGCGAGGACGATCGCGAGTCCGATGCCGATCTCGGCCGCGGCGATCGCGATGGTGAAGAGGGTGAGGGCCTGGCCCGCGTGCAGGGCGTCGCGCAGCCAGACGTCGAAGGCGACCAGGTTGAGGTTGACGGCGTTGAGCATGAGCTCGACGGACATCAGGACGAGGATCGCGTTGCGGCGGGCGAGCACTCCGTACAGCCCGGTGCAGAAGAGGAGGACGGCGAGTACGACCGGATAGGCGAGGTGCATCAGCTCTGGTCCTCCCGGTGGGCGTCACTGCGGCCCCCGCGGTGCTCAGGGTCCTGGCCTGCCTGCGTGGCCTGCCCGGCGCGCCCGGCCGGCCTTGTCTGCCGGCCCTGCCGGCCCTGCGGGCCCTGCGGGCCCTGCGGGCCCTGCAGGCCCTGTAGGCCAGGCGGGTCCTGTCGGCCCTTGCGGGACAGGACGATGGCGCCCACGAGGGCCGCGAGCAGCAGGACGGAGAGCGCCTCGAAGGGCAGTACCCAGTGCCGGAAGAGGAACTCGCCGGAGACCTTGGTGGAACCCTGGGCGGGCCCGTCCAGATCGATCCAGGTGGTGCGGAAGGCGTCGACGACGACCCAGACGAGTGCGGCGGCCGCGGCGACGGCGACACCGAGCGCGACCCACCGGTTGTCCGAATCGGCGTCCGGGGAACGGCCGATGGGGGCTCTGGTGAGCATCAGCCCGAAGAGGAGGAGGACGACGACGGAACCGACGTAGATCAGGACCTGGACCCATGCGATGAACTCGGCCGTCAGGAGCAGGTACTCCACCGCGATACCGCCGAGGGCGACCACGAGCCACAACGCCGCATGCACGAGCTGTTCGGTCGTGACGGTGATCAGCGCGGCGCCGAGGGTGGCGAGGCCGACGAGGACGAAGGCGATCTCGACACCGGTCGGTGAGAGGAAACCGGAGTGTCCGGCCGTGGCGGCGAACATCACTCCTGCCCTTCCTGTTCCGCTGCCCGGCCCGGCCGGGCCTCGGGTGCGCCCTGCGCCCTCTCGGCTTCCCGGGCAGCCTGTGTGTCCTGTGCTTCCTGGGCCTGGAGTTTCTCGGCCGCCTTGCGTGCGGCGGCGATCTCCTTGGGCTCCTCGGCGGCCGGGTCGAGTGCGGGCGGTTCGGGGACGGTCCACATCCACTCACGGAGCTTGTCGCGCTCGTGGGTGAGTTCGTGGATGTCCGTCTCCGCGTACTCGAACTCGGGAGACCAGAACAGTGCGTCGAAGGGACACACCTCGATACAGATACCGCAGTACATGCAGAGGGCGAAGTCGATGGCGAAGCGGTCCAGGACGTTGCGGCTGCGCTCACGGCCGCCGGGAGCGGCGGCCGGCATCGTCTCCTTGTGGGAGTCGATGTAGATGCACCAGTCGGGGCACTCACGGGCGCAGAGCATGCAGACCGTGCAGTTCTCCTCGAACAGCCCGATGACGCCGCGGGTACGGGGCGGCAGTTCGGGCTGGACGTCCGGGTACTGGGCGGTGACCGTCCGCTTCGTCATGGTCCGCAGGGTGACGGCAAGGCCCTTGGCCAGGCCTGAACCGGGGATCGGGGGCACTAGTTGATCGCCACCTTCACGATGCCGGTGAGCGCGATCTGCGCCAGGGCGAGGGGGATGAGCGTGGTCCAGGCGAGCTTCTGCAACTGGTCCTCGCGCAGGCGGGGATAGGTGACCCGGAGCCAGATGACCACGAAGGCGAGGACTGCGGCCTTGAGCAGGGTCCAGACCCAGCCCAGGCCGTCGGCGAAAGGCCCGTGCCACCCACCGAGGAAGAGGACGGTCGTCAGCCCGCACAGGACGACGATCCCGGCGTACTCGGCGAGCAGGAACAGGGCGAAGCGCAGGCCCGTGTACTCGGTGTACGCGCCGAAGATGATCTCCGAGTCCGCGACCGGCATGTCGAAGGGCGGGCGCTGGAGTTCGGCGAGCCCCGCCACGAAGAAGACCAGGGCGCCCACGATCTGCCAGGGCACCCACCACCACTCGAAGGCGTCGAGGATGCCGGGAAGCGACACGGTGCCCGCCGCCATGGCCACGGACGCGGCGGCGAGCAGCATCGGCAGTTCGTACGCGAGCAGTTGTGCGGCGGTGCGGAGGCCGCCGAGGAGCGAGAACTTGTTGGCCGAGGCCCAGCCCGCCATGAGCGAGCCGAGCACGCCGACGCCCAGGACCGCGAGCACGAAGAAGATGCCCGCGTCGACGACCTGGCCGACCGCCCCATCGCCGGGGCCGATCGGAATGGCCACGATCACGAGGAGGTACGGCAGCAGGGCGACGGCGGGCGCGAGCTGGAAGATACGGCGGTCCGCGTCGGCCGGTACGACGTCTTCCTTCTGCGCGAACTTCACACCGTCCGCGACAAGCTGGGCCCAGCCGTGGAACCCGCCCGCGTACATGGGACCGAGGCGGCCCTGCATGTGCGCCATCACCTTGTGCTCGGCCTGCCCCACGAGGAGCGGGGCGACCATGAACACGGCGAAGACGATGACGAGGCGGAGGGCGACGTCGAGTACGTCGTTCACGCGGTATCGCCTCCGGCGGGGCGGTCGGGACCGGTGGAACGGTCTTTACGGGACGAGGAGTCGGGGCCCGGCCCGGGCGCGGGATCAGCTTCGGGGGCCGGGTCGCCGTCCTGAACCGGGTCCGGTCGGAACCCGGGGTCGGTTCCGGGGGCGGGGTCGGTTTCGGGGGCGGGGTCGGTTTCGGGGGCGGGCGGTCGCTCGGGGTCGCGCTCCGGCTCTCGCTCGGCCTCCGGTACGGCCTCGCGCTCCGGCTCCGGGGACCTTGCGGCCTCCGGCTCCGGCCCCGACTCCGAGGACGTTGCAGCCTCGCGCTCCCGCCCCGGAGGCCCCTCGGGCCGTTCCGCCCGCTCGGGCCGCTTCGGGGTGGTGTCGAACGCCGGGCGTGCGTCGTGCCAGGGTGCGTCCGCGCTGCCGGCTGCCCCCTTGGGCCGTGCCGCTTCCCCGCGGTTCCGTGCGGTGTCCGCGCCGGTCGCATCGGACTCAGGGCCGCTCGGACCCGAGCCCGTACCCGCGTCCGTACCGGCGCCGCGCGCGGCGGTGTCCCGACCCGCGCCCGTGTCCGGCCCCGCAGTCGTATCCGGACCCGTACCCGCGTCCGGTCCCGGTTCACCGGCCGGCTGCTGTGCCGGATCCGCGCCGGTGACCTGGCTGGCAGAGCCCTGGGAAGCGCTGCGGCTGCGCCGGGGCGGCGCCGTCCGCGGGGTCTCCGCTGCGTCCGGGGCCGCTGCGTCCGGGGCCGCTGCGTCCGGGGCCGGTGCGCCCGGGGTTCCCGCCGTGTCCGGTGCCGTGGCCTGTCGTTGCGCTGCCGAACCGTCGCCCGCGGTACGCGCCCGGCGCACCGGCCGGTCGCCCGCCGCGCGGGCGCCCCTGGCCGGGCGGGCCGGGGCGGGCGGGAGCTGGCCCTTGAGCGGGCCCCATTCGTTCGGGTCGGGGACACCGGGCGGCAGCATCGTGCGCCGCTTGGGCCCGCCGTGTTCGGACTCGCCCGGCTCCTTCGCGCCCGGCCATGCCTTGGCGACCCGGGCGGCCAGGACGAAGTCCTTGCGCAGCGGGTGGCCCTCGAAGGTCTCGGGCAGCAACAGCGGCACCAGGTGAGGGTGGTCCTCGAAGCCGATGCCGAACATCTCGTGTGTCTCACGTTCGTGCCATGCCGCACCCGCGTAGACGCCGATGGCGCTCGGCAGGGTGGCCGCTTCGTGCGGAACGGTCGTACGGACCAGCAGGCGCCGGACGGTGCCGTCGCCGAGCGCAGCGACGTGGGCGCAGACACGGAAGCCGGTGCCCGGCTCGTCGACCGCGCTCAGCCAGTCGAAATAGGTGCAGCCAAGGTCGTCGCGGACCGTTTCGAGGGCGGGGATCCAGGAGGCGGCGGGGACGTCGACCGTCAGCAGGTCGTAGGCACGGGCGGCGGTGGCTTCCGGGCCGAAGACGTCGGCGGCGGCGTCGGGCAGCCGGCCGTAGAGCTCGGCGGCGGTCACGTCCGCTCCTCCCCCGGTGTCTTGGGGGCAGCGACGAGGCCGCTGCGCAGTGCGGCGGCCGAGGGGCGGGCGGTGTCCTCGCCGGCGTACCGGTCGGCGAGCGATTCGCGGGCGATCTTCTCCTGGAGCTTGAGGATGCCCTGCAGGAGCGCCTCGGGCCGGGGCGGGCAGCCGGGGACGTACACGTCGACGGGGATGATCTGGTCGACGCCCTTCGTCACGGAGTACGAATCCCAGTAGGGCCCGCCGCAGTTGGAACAGGCGCCGAAGGAGATGACGTACTTCGGTTCGGGCATCTGCTCGTAGAGCCGCTTGACGGCAGGCGCCATCTTGTCCGTCACGGTGCCGGACACGATCATCAGGTCGGCCTGCCGGGGGCCGGGGGCGAAGGGGATGACGCCCAGCCTGATGAAGTCGTGCCGTGCCATGGAGGCCGCGATGAACTCGATGGCGCAGCAGGCGAGTCCGAAGTTGAAGACCCAGAGGCTGTAGCGGCGGCCCCAGTTGAGGACCACCTTCATCGGTTCGGGCGCGAGCCGGGACAGCACGCCGAGCTTCTTCGGCTCGGGCAGCAGCGTCGGATCGGGCAGCGAAACGGGGGGTTCCGGGTTCGGCCGGCTCGTCACGCCCATTCGAGGACGCCCTTCTTCCATGCGTAGAGCAGTCCCACGGCCAGGAAGCCGAGGAAGATGAACATCTCCACCAGCGTCGTCGCGCCGTATCCCGGTGCCGCGAAGACCGTCGCCCACGGGAACAGGAAGATCGAGTCGACGGCGAAGATCACGTACAGGAAGGCGTACACGTAGTAGCGGACCTGTGTGTGGGCCCAGCCCTCGCCCACGGGGTCCACCCCGCACTCGTACGTGAGGAGTTTCTCCGGCGTCGGGACCACGGGCCTCAGCAGCCGGCCGGCGCCGAAGGCGACGGCGACGAACAGCACGCCGACCAGGGCGAGCAGTCCGACCACCGAGTAGCTCTGGAAGTAGTCCGACGCGAGAACGGTCGGTCCCGGCACGTCCGCCACGTCCGCCCCTCGCTCCCTCAACCTGTTCGACGGTCTGTACGCACGGGAGTCTAGGCCCTGTTAAAGAGACGGTAAGCAACGCATGCGTACAAAGGGTGAGGGGCCCCTCGCACGAACGGTGAGCGGCCCCTACGGACGGGGGGTGGGGTTTTCCCTACCGCGCCTCACCCACGAACCCCATGGCGTGCGGCTGTCCCGCCCGGCACGCTGGGTGTATGACCATGAGTTCCTCCTCGCCGGACGACGACCGGCCGCCGCCCGCGCGCTTCGCTTTCGACCGGTGGACGTGGAAGGAGATCGCCTATCTCCTGGCGAATCTTCCGGTGGCGATCGCCGGGTTCGTCTACACCGTCTTCCTGATCGGCGTGGGCGCCGGGCTGTCCGTCACCGTGATCGGGCTGCCGTTGCTCGCACTGGGGCTGCAGGGTGCGCGGGGGATCGGCCGGACCGAACGCGGTCGGGCTCGGGGGATGCTCGGGGTGCGGATCGAGGAACCGAGCCCGGTGGTGCGCGGCCGCCGGGAGCGGGGGTTCTTCAGCTGGCTGTGGTCGGTGCTGAAGGATCCGGTGGCCTGGCGGGCGTTGCTGTATTCGTTCATCAGGCTGCCGTGGGGGGTGGCGACGTTCACGGTGACGCTGGTGAGCCTGTTCGTGCTCTGGCCGGTGCTCCCGTACATCGCGCGGGGTCTCACGAACGCCGACCGGGCCATGGTCCGGGCGCTGCTCTCGCCCTCGGACGAGCTGGAACGCCGGATCGAGGAGCTGGAGTCGGACCGGGGGGTGGTCGTGGACACCGCCGCCGCGGACCTGCGCCGCATCGAACGCGACCTCCACGACGGCGCACAAGCACGCCTCGTCGCCCTCGCCATGGGTCTCGGCCTCGCCAAGGAAAAACTCACCGACGACCCCGAAGCCGCCGCCCGCATGGTCGACGAAGCCCACGGAGAGGTCAAGGTCGCCCTCCAGGAACTCCGCGACCTCGCCCGCGGCATCCACCCCGCCGTCCTCACCGACCGCGGCCTCGACGCGGCACTCTCCGCCATCGCCTCCCGCTGCACCGTCCCCGTCGACGTCACCGTCGACCTCGACACACGACCCGCCCAGGCCATCGAAGGCATCGCCTACTTCACCGTCTCCGAACTCCTCCAGAACGTCAGCAAACACGCCCGCGCCACCCGCGCCACCGTCGACGTCTGGCGCACCACCGACCGCCTCATGCTCCAGGTCACCGACAACGGACACGGCGGGGCACGGCTGGAGGGAGGTACGGGGATGTCGGGGCTGGCGGAGCGGCTGGGCGCGGTCGACGGACTGTTCGTCGTCGACTCCCCCGCCGGCGGCCCGACGACGGTGACCGCGGAGCTGCCCTGGCGCGACCTCGCGGACACCCCGGTCGCGCCGTGACCCCTGAGTCGGGTCCCGTGTCCCCGCCCGGACCATCCGTGGGTGGGGAAAACCACCTGTCGGATACGGAGAGCGCCCTCATGGTGCGGGGTCCCTCCGCACAGCAGTCTTGCTACATCAGCCGCTTGGTACATCAGCCGCTGTACAGGCCCGCGGGGAGTCCCCGCCCAGAAGAAACGGACGGACGCCACTGATGGCCACGGCATACGGACCGGACACGCGGGACCGTCACAGGCCCGCCGCCGGGCCGGGGGGCGACCCGCCGGCGAAGCACCTCCTGCCCGCGCCGCTGCGTGCCCCGTTCGAGGGCCGCATCTGGCGCGAGCTGGCCTATCTGGTCCTGAGTCTGCCGATCAGCGTGGTGCTGTTCAGCTTCGCGGTGACCATGACGTCGCTGGGTGTGGGCTTGCTGATCACCTTCCTCGGCATTCCGGTACTCGCCGTCGGCCTGGTCGTGTGCCGCGGCTTCGGCGTGATGGAACGGGGCCGGGCGCGCGGCCTGCTGAAACTGGACGTCGCCGACCCGGCCCCGGTGCGCGGCCGTACCGGCGGACTGATGTCCTGGGTCGGGGCGGTGCTCAGGAGCGGGGTGTCCTGGCGGCATCTGCTCTACGCGCTGCTGCACATGCCGTGGGCGGTGTTCGCCTTCGCCGTCGCGGTGACGTTCTGGACGTACGGCTGGGCCGCTTTCACCTACCCGCTGTGGCACTGGGTCTTCCCGGCCTTCGTGGGCGTCGACGGCATCCAGCTGTACGGCGACCGCACGCACCAGGTCTATCTCGACTCGTCCCTCGAACTGGCGGCCACCGCCGCCGCCGGGCTGGTGCTGGTCCTCGTCACTCCGTGGATCGTCCGCGGCCTGGCCTCCGTGGACCGGCTGATGGTGCGGGGGCTGCTCGGTCCGTCCCGGCTGGCGACCCGCGTCTCGGAGCTGGAGTCGGACCGGGGGGTGGTCGTGGACACCGCCGCCGCGGACCTGCGCCGCATCGAACGCGACCTCCACGACGGCGCACAAGCACGCCTCGTCGCCCTCGCCATGGGTCTCGGCCTCGCCAAGGAAAAACTCACCGACGACCCCGAAGCCGCCGCCCGCATGGTCGACGAAGCCCACGGAGAGGTCAAGGTCGCCCTCCAGGAACTCCGCGACCTCGCCCGCGGCATCCACCCCGCCGTCCTCACCGACCGCGGCCTCGACGCGGCACTCTCCGCCATCGCCTCCCGCTGCACCGTCCCCGTCGACGTCACCGTCGACCTCGACACACGACCCGCCCAGGCCATCGAAGGCATCGCCTACTTCACCGTCTCCGAACTCCTCCAGAACGTCAGCAAACACGCCCGCGCCACCCGCGCCACCGTCGACGTCTGGCGCACCACCGACCGCCTCATGCTCCAGGTCACCGACAACGGACACGGCGGGGCGGACGTGTCGGCGGGCAGCGGTCTCGCCGGGCTGACGGAGCGGCTGGACGCGGTCGACGGCGTCCTCGTCGTCGACTCCCCCGCCGGCGGCCCGACGACGGTCACGGCCGAACTCCCCTGGCGGGGCTGAGGGCACGGGTCCTGCGCGCGGGCCACAGCCGCAGCGCCCCGGCCGCCACCACGGCGGCCGGGGCGCTGCGGCTCGCCCTGTGCCGCGACGGAACCGCTGATCCGGGGCACACGGGGGCGCCGATGCTGGAATGCTGGACACACAGGGACCGCGCACAGCGGCGTACCGACGGAACACCGACAGTGGGGAACGCAAGGCCGTGGAGGAAAGAGTGCGGGTCGTCATCGCCGAGGACTCGGTGCTGCTCCGGGAGGGGCTGACCCGGCTGCTGACGGATCTCGGGCACGACGTCGTCGCGGGGGTGGGTGACGCCGAGGCGCTGCTGAAGACGGTGGGTGACCTCGCCGCCGAGGGCGCGCTCCCGGACGTGGTGGTCGCCGACGTGCGCATGCCGCCGACCCACACCGACGAGGGGGTCCGCGCCGCCGTGCGGCTGCGGAAGGACTACCCGCAGATCGGGGTGCTGGTGCTCTCCCAGTACGTCGAGGAGCAGTACGCCACCGAGCTGCTCGCCGGAAGCAGTCGCGGGGTGGGGTATCTGCTCAAGGACCGGGTCGCGGAGGTCCGGGAGTTCGTGGACGCCGTGGTGCGGGTGGCCCGGGGCGGTACCGCGCTGGACCCCGAGGTGGTGGCGCAGCTGCTGGGTCGCAGCCGGAAGCAGGACGTACTCGCGGGGCTCACTCCGCGTGAGCGCGAGGTCCTGGGTCTGATGGCGGAAGGGCGTACGAATTCGGCCGTCGCCCGGCAGCTGGTGGTGAGCGACGGGGCGGTGGAGAAGCACGTCAGCAACATCTTCATGAAACTGGGCCTGTCACCCAGTGACGGTGACCACCGGCGTGTTCTGGCCGTTCTCACGTATCTGAACTCCTGACAGACGGCGATCTTTCCGGGATGATCCGTCCGTGATGATCCCGGCGATCCACCCGCAGTGAAGCGAGACCCATGCCCCCGGCGAAAGGATGAGGGCCACAGAGGCGTTCACCGAGCGACCCGGGGGCGGGGAATATGGCGGAGCGTGACGAATTCGGGTTCCGGAAACGCGTCCGCCATATGAACGGTCCGAGGAAGGCGACCCTTACAGAAGTAGGGTGGGGCGCGGACCGCCGGCGGGCCGGCCGGTCCCGAGCCGCCGCCCCGAGGGAGGTCCAGTTCAGTGACCAGTCAGGTCAGTAGCCCAGCCGGAAAGTCCGATGAGGCCAGCGAGCCCGTCGTCGCGGAGCAGCGCGCCCCGCATATCGATCGTGCGGGCGCCACCGACAAGGAAATCCGCCGTCTCGACCGTGTGATCATCCGTTTCGCGGGTGATTCGGGGGACGGCATGCAGCTGACCGGTGACCGGTTCACCTCGGAGACCGCGTCGTTCGGGAACGACCTGTCGACCCTGCCGAACTTCCCGGCCGAGATCCGGGCACCCGCCGGTACCCTGCCGGGGGTCTCGTCGTTCCAGCTGCATTTCGCCGACCACGACATCCTGACTCCGGGCGACGCGCCGAACGTGCTGGTCGCGATGAATCCCGCCGCGCTCAAGGCGAATATCGCCGATGTTCCGCGCGGGGCGGACATCATCGTGAACACGGATGAGTTCACCAAGCGCCCTATGGCGAAAGTCGGATATTCCGAATCTCCTCTGGAGGACGGATCGCTCGAGGCGTACAACGTGCATCCGGTTCCGCTGACGACCTTGACGATCGAGGCGTTGAAGGAGTTCGGCCTTTCCCGCAAGGAGGCCGAACGGTCGAAGAACATGTTCGCTCTGGGGCTCCTCTCCTGGATGTACAACCGTCCGACCGAGGGGACGGAGACATTCCTCCGGTCGAAGTTCGCGAAGAAGCCCGACATCGCCGAGGCGAATGTGGCGGCATTCCGCGCGGGCTGGAATTTCGGTGAGACGACGGAGGATTTCGCGGTCTCGTACGAGGTCGCACCGGCGACGAAGGCGTTCCCGACCGGCACGTACCGCAATATCTCAGGGAACCTCGCCCTGTCGTACGGGCTGATCGCGGCGGCCCGGCAGGCGGATCTCCCGCTGTACCTGGGGTCGTATCCGATCACTCCGGCGTCCGACATCCTGCACGAGCTCAGCAGGCACAAGAATTTCGGTGTCCGGACCTTCCAGGCGGAGGACGAGATCGCCGGGATCGGAGCGGCGCTCGGCGCCGCGTTCGGCGGGTCCCTGGGGGTGACGACCACGTCGGGGCCCGGTGTCGCGCTGAAGTCGGAGACGATCGGCCTGGCGGTGTCCCTGGAGCTGCCGCTGCTGATCATCGACATCCAGCGGGGTGGCCCCTCCACCGGCCTGCCGACGAAGACGGAGCAGGCCGACCTGCTCCAGGCGATGTACGGGCGCAACGGCGAGGCCCCGGTGCCGATCGTGGCGCCGAGGACGCCGGCGGACTGCTTCGACGCGGCGCTGGACGCCGCGCGGATCGCGCTGACGTACCGGACCCCGGTGTTCCTGCTCTCGGACGGCTATCTGGCGAACGGCTCCGAGCCGTGGCGTATCCCCGAGACCGACAGCCTCCCCGATCTGCGGACGCAGTTCGCGACCGGTCCGAACCACGAACTCGCGGACGGCACGGAGGTGTTCTGGCCGTACAAGCGGGACCCCGAGACGCTGGCCCGCCCGTGGGCCGTGCCGGGCACCCCGGGGCTGGAGCACCGCATCGGCGGGATCGAGAAGCAGGACGGTTCGGGGAACATCTCCTACGATCCGGCCAACCACGAGTTCATGGTGCGCACCCGCCAGGCGAAGGTCGACGGCATCGTGGTCCCCGACCTGGAGGTCGACGACCCGGCGGGCGCGGACACCCTGGTCCTGGGCTGGGGCTCGACGTACGGGCCCGTCACGGCGGCGGTCCGGCGGCTCCGCGCGGCGGGCGAGACCATCGCGCAGGCCCATCTGCGCCACCTCAACCCGTTCCCGCGGAATCTCGGTGAGGTGCTGGGGCGTTACGACAAGGTCGTGATCCCGGAGATGAACCTCGGCCAGCTCGCCACCCTCGTCCGGGCCAAGTACCTCGTGGACGCGCGGAGTTTCACCCAGGTCAACGGAATGCCCTTCAAGGCCGAGCAGCTCGCCACAGCCCTCAAGGAGGCCATTGATGCCTGACACCAACGAACTCCTCCACCTGGTCCCGAAGGCCGAGGGCAAGCAGTCCATGAAGGACTTCAAGTCCGACCAGGAGGTGCGCTGGTGCCCGGGCTGCGGTGACTACGCGGTCCTGGCGGCCGTGCAGGGCTTCATGCCGGACCTGGGGCTGGCCAGGGAGAACATCACGTTCGTCTCCGGCATCGGCTGCTCGTCCCGTTTCCCGTACTACATGAACACGTACGGGATGCACTCCATCCACGGCCGCGCCCCTTCCATCGCGACGGGGCTGGCCACCTCGCGGCGTGACCTGAGCGTCTGGGTCGTCACCGGTGACGGCGACGCGCTGTCCATCGGCGGCAACCACCTCATCCACGCGCTCCGGCGCAACGTGAACCTCAAGATCCTGCTGTTCAACAATCGGATCTACGGGCTCACCAAGGGCCAGTACAGTCCGACGTCCGAAGTCGGGAAGATCACCAAGTCGACGCCGATGGGCTCGCTCGACGCGCCCTTCAACCCGGTCTCCCTCGCACTGGGCGCGGAGGCGACCTTCGTCGCACGGACCGTGGACTCCGACCGCAAGCACCTCACCAGCGTGCTGCGCGCGGCCGCCGACCACCCGGGCACCGCGCTGGTGGAGATCTACCAGAACTGCAACATCTTCAACGACGGTGCCTTCGAGGTGCTCAAGGACAAGGAGCGGGCGGAGGAGGCCGTGATCCGCCTGGAGCA
Source organism: Streptomyces sp. NBC_01341 (assembly GCF_035946055.1). Taxonomy (NCBI): domain Bacteria; kingdom Bacillati; phylum Actinomycetota; class Actinomycetes; order Kitasatosporales; family Streptomycetaceae; genus Streptomyces; species Streptomyces sp. NBC_01341. The sequence continues at coordinate 3,155,042 of NZ_CP108364.1, forward strand.
CGGCAAGCCGATCCGGTTCGGCGCCGATGGCGCCAAGGGCGTCGTCCGCGACCCCCTGACGGGCGATCTCGCCGTCGTCGCGGTCACGGAGGAGAACCAGTCCCGGATCCTCGTCCACGACGCGCACAACCCCAGCCCGACGACCGCCTTCGCGCTGTCCCGGCTGGCCGACGCCGACACGCTCCACCACACGCCCATCGGGGTGCTGCGGAGCGTGGAGCGCCCTGTCTACGACGCGCTCATGTCCGACCAGCTCGACGTTGCGATCGAGCAGCACGGCAAGGGGGATCTGAGCACCCTCCTGGCGGGCAACGACACCTGGACGGTGGTGGGCTGACCGTCCGTCAGGCCTGCGGTAGGCCCGGAGCAGACCGGCTCCGGGCCTCGTCGTATTCCTCGCGGGCCGCCTCGACCGCGTCGACCCGCCGCTCGGCCCACCGGGCCAGTCCCCAGACCTGTTCCGCCGCCTCCTGGCCGAGCGGCGTGAGGGTGTAGTCCACGCGCGGCGGGATGACCGGCTTGGCATCGCGGTGCACGAAACCGTCGCGCTCCAGGGTCTGCAGGGTCTGGGCCAGCATCTTCTCGCTGACGCCCCCGACGGTGCGGCGCAGCTCGCTGAAGCGGTAGGAGCGCTCCAGCAGTGCCGCGAGGACCAGCACGCCCCAGCGGCTGGTGACGTGTTCCAGGACGAGCCTGGAGGGACACATCGGCTGGTTGACCGTGGCGGGTGCGGCGGAACGGGCGCTCATGCCAGTACCTTACTTCAAAGTGGGTACTTTCGATTGGAAAGTGCACCTCCTAGGGTGAGCGACAGGAGTCCGCGTTCGGGGATCCGCGCATGCGCCCGGCCGTCCGGGCGGCACACAGGAGGAACACCATGAGCATCGTCGTCACCGGAGCAACCGGGGCACTCGGCCGTCTCGTCGTCGAGCGGCTGCTCGCCACCGTCCCGGCGGAATCCGTCGCGGCCGTCGTCCGCAGCAAGGAGAAGGCCGCCGCTCTCGCGACCCGGGGCGTCGAGATCCGCGTCGCGGACTACAGCAACCCCGAGACCCTTTCCGGAGCGTTCCGGTCCGGCGACCGGGTCCTGCTGGTCTCCGGCAGCGAGGTCGGCAAGCGCGTCGAGCAGCACACCGCCGTGATCGAGGCCGCGAAGGCCGCAGGGGTGGCGCAGCTGGCCTACACCGGCGTGCTCGGCGGCCCGGACGCGGACTTCCTGCTGGCGGCCGAGCACAAGGCGACCGAGCAGCTGATCCTGGACTCCGGCATCCCCTACACCTTCCTGCGCAACGGCTGGTACACCGAGAACTACACGGCGAACCTGGGCCCCGTCCTGGAGCACGGCGCCGTCATCGGCAACGCGGGCGAGGGCCGGGTCGCCTCCGCCACCCGGGCCGACTTCGCGGACGCGGCCGCCGCCGTGCTGACGGGCGAGGGCCACCTCGGCGAGGCGTACGAGCTGAGCGGGGACGTCGCCTGGTCACTGGCCGATTACGCCGCCATGGTGTCCGAGGCGACGGGCCGGAAGATCGTCTACACCGAGGTGTCCGCCGCCGCGCACCAGGGGATCCTCGTCGACGCCGGCGTCCCGGCACCGTTCGCCGAGATCCTCGTGGACGTGGACGAGGCCATCCGGCGCGGCCTGCTCGCCGGCACCAGCGGTGACCTGGCGCGCCTGATCGGCCGGCCGACGACCCCGGCGTCCGAGACGATCGCCGCCGCGGTGGCCACCGCCTGACCCGGCCCCGTACCCTGTCACGACCGTTCCCGCGAGACGGCAATGACACGGGGCCTCCCCCGGCGCTACCTTCGTGCAGTCGGCCGACCGCCGGCGAAGGAGCGCCGGGGAGGGCCCGTGGACGGGAAGAACGAGCAGCGCGCAGGCCTGTTGTACGGAATCGGCGCGTACGGGATGTGGGGCCTCGTGCCCCTCTTCTGGCCGTTGCTGGAGCCGTCGGGAGCGGTGGAGATCCTCGCCCACCGGATGGTCTGGTCGCTGGGTGTCGTCGGGATCGCGCTGCTGGCCCTGCGCCGCTGGGCGTGGATCGGCAAGCTGCTGCGCCGGCCCAGGACGCTGGGACTGATAGCGGTCGCCGCCGCGGTGATCTCGGTCAACTGGGGCCTCTACATCTGGTCCGTCAACAACGGCCACGTCGTCGAGGCGTCCCTCGGCTACTTCATCAACCCGCTGGTCACCATCGCCATGGGCGTCCTGCTGCTCGGCGAGCGACTGCGGCCCGCACAGTGGACCGCCGTGGCCACCGGCTTCGCCGCGGTGCTGGTGCTGGCGATCGGCTACGGGCAGCCGCCGTGGATCTCCCTGGTGCTGGCGTTCTCGTTCGCGACGTACGGACTGCTGAAGAAGAAGGTCGGCATGGGGGGCCTGGAGTCCCTGGCCGCCGAGACCGCCGTGCTCTTCGTGCCCGCGTCCGGCTTCCTGGTGTGGCTGGGAGTGCGCGGCGACGCCACGTTCCTGGCCGGCGGCGGCGGGCACGGCGCCCTGCTCGCCGCGACGGGCATCGTCACCGCGATCCCGCTCGTCTGCTTCGGCGCCGCCGCCATCCGGGTCCCGCTGTCCGTGCTGGGCCTGCTGCAGTATCTGGCGCCGGTGTTCCAGTTCGGGCTCGGCATCCTGTACTTCCACGAGGAGATGCCTCCCGAGCGGTGGGCCGGCTTCGGGCTGGTCTGGGTGGCGCTGGTGCTGCTGACCTGGGACGCGCTGCGGACGGCCCGCCGCACGAGGGCCGAGGCACTGCGCCTCGCCGTGCAGGCGGCCCAGGCGGGGCCGCCCCTGGGCGCGGACCCCGCCCGCCCGCCGGCCAAGGGCGCCGGAGCGACTGCCCCCGACCGGACTCCGGCTCCCTGAAGGACCCGCCCCGAAGAAAAGTTACTCGGTTGCTTTTTTGACTCGGTTGCGTTTTCCTCTCCTCAGGACGACACGACCGAGGAGCAGGCATGACCGACGTACTGATCGCGGGCGCGGGCCCGACCGGACTGACGCTGGCCTGCGACCTCGCACGGCGGGGCATCGCCGTGCGCGTCGTGGACAAGTCCCCTGAGCACCCGCGCAGCTCGCGGGCCAAGGGCCCCAACCCCCGTTCCCTGGAGGTACTGGAGGACCTGGGGGTCGTACGGGAGGTGCTCGACGCGGGCTCGGCGCCGCTCCCGATGCGCAAGTACCGCGACGGCGTGCCCGTCGCCGACGCCGACCCGTACGCGGACTCCGCACCGACGCCGGACGCGCCGTACGACCGGGGCAGACTGATCGCCCAGTGGCGGCTGGAGGAGATCCTCCGCGACCGCCTCTCCACCCTCGGGGTCTCCGTCGCCACCGGCACCGAGGTCGTGGGCCTCGACGAGGACGGGGACGGGGACGGGGTGAACGTCACGTACGCCGACGGCTCCCGGACCCGGGCACGCTACGCGGTGGGCTGCGACGGCGCCCACAGCCGCGTGCGGAAACTGCTCGGGATCCCCTTCGACGGGAAGACCGACGAGGAACAGGTGATGGTCTGCGGGGATGTCGAGATCACCCCGGGCGTCCTGGACCGGGGCCTCTGGCACCAGTGGTTCGACGCGGACGGAGCGGTCATGCTCTGCCCCGTCCCCGGCAGCCGGACCGGCTGGTGGTTCCAGGCGGGACCGGAGCGTGACCCTTCCGGCGCCCCGCTCGCCCCCTCCCCTGACGGCTTCCGGCGGCTCTTCACCCGGCACACCCGGCTTCCGGGCGCCCACCTCACCGAGGCCACGCTGCTCTCGACGTACCGCGTCAACGTCCGCATGGCCGGGCGCTTCCGGGTGGGCCGGGTCTTCCTGGCCGGGGACGCCGCCCATGTGCACGCGATCGCCGGCGGTCTCGGCATGAACACCGGCATCCAGGACGCCTACAACCTGGGGTGGAAGCTCGCCCAGGTGCTGCGCGGCCGGGCGGAGCCGGCGCTGCTGGACACCTACGAGGAGGAACGCCTGCCGGTCGCCGCGTGGACGCTGGACATCACATCGGACCGGCTGCGGGCCACGCTGGAGGCGATCCGGCGACCGGGCGGCGGACTCGACAGCGCGATCACCCGGGAGACGACGGGGCTCGACCGGGGGTACCGCTGGAGCTCCCTCGCCGCGCCCGGTGGCGACGGCGAGCTGCGGTCCGGAGACCGCGCCCCCGACGCCCCCTGCCACCACGCGAGGACCGGGACGCCCACCCGCCTCTTCCGCGCCTTCGCCGGACCGCACATCACCGTGCTGGGCTTCGGGCCCGCCTCGGAGGGGACACTGCGCCGGGTCCGGGAGGCGCACGGCGACGCCGTCCGGACCTGCCGGGTGTACGACGCCGGGGCGACCGGCGCCGAGACGGCGGCGGCCGGCCCCGACGCCCTGCACGACCGGAAAGGGCTCGCCCGCACCGCTTACGGCGCGGTCGAGGACACCGTCGTCGTGATCCGCCCCGACAACCACGTCGGGCTGATCGCGGGAGCGGACGAACACGACGCGGTGCGGCGGTATCTGGACGTGCTGGACGGGGCGGCTCAGCCGGATCCGACGAGTGCGGAAGGCATGGTGGACGGGGCGCCCAAAGGCTGATTGAGTGCCCGGATGGGGACGATCCTGGGGGACATGAGGCACGTCCGGTGGCATGAGCTGCGCCACGCTCAGGGCTCCGCCTCCCAGGTGCCCGGCATGCTGTCGCGCATCGCCTGGGGTGACAGCGAATCGGCCGAGGACGCGCTCAACGACCTGGGGCGGTGGATAGCCGCGATGGCGGTGTTCGACGCGACGGTGGCCACGGTGCCGTTCCTGTGGGAACTCGCCGCCAGGGAAACCGTGAAGGAGCGGGTGGGCGTGCTCGGCCTGCTGGGGACGATCCTCGCCGGCGGTCACGCCCACCAGCCGGGGTGGACCAGGGACGCGCATCTGGCGGTCCTGGCCGGGCGGACGACGGCCGAGCGGCTGGCCGGGGACAGCGACCCCGCGGTGCGCGCCGCGGCCGGGGAACTGCTGGCGTCGCTCGGCGGCCACGCCTGCGCCACCTGCTCGCCGCGCTGAGGGCCGCCGGCCGGCCGTCCCGTCACCCCGGGAGCCTCGCCGGGGGTCGAAACGGATGACGCGGCCCCTCGGTGTACGGAGAACAAGTCCCGGTTCCGGCGAGCCCGTTGCCGAGCCAATCACGCAAGCAGTACAACCGGTTTCCATGACCCTGCACTGGAAAGTCGTCATCGACGCGGCAGAGCCGCACGCCCAGGCCGACTTCTGGGCCGAGACCCTCGGTTACCTCGTCGAGGACAACAGCGCCCTGATCGAGGAGCTGCTCGCCGTCGGGGCGGTGCCCGAGTCCAGCACGGTGGAGCCGCACGGGCGCCGGGCCTGGCGCGATCTCGTCGCCGTACGGCACCCGGACGATCCGTACGACGAGAAGAGCGGGACCGGTCTCGGACGCCGGCTGCTCTTCCAGCGCGTCCCCGAGCCGAAGACGGTGAAGAACCGCCTCCACCTGGACGTCCACACGGCTCCCGGACAGCGCGAGGCGGAGGTGGAGCGGCTCGTGGGGCTGGGTGCGAGCGTGCTGCGGATCGTGGACGAACCGGGCGGCTCGTGGCAGGTGCTCCTGGACCCCGAAGGCAACGAGTTCTGCGTGCACTGATCCCGCACACCGTCCGCGCAGGTCAGCGGCGCACGGCTGAGAGGCGATCTCTCTAGGCTGACCTCATGTTCACGCCACCCGCCGCATACACCCTCGTCGCCACGGATCTCGACGGGACGCTGCTGCGCACCGACGACACCGTGAGTCCCCGGTCCCGCGCCGCCCTCGCCCGCGCGGCGTCGGCCGGCGCACGGCATCTGATCGTCACGGGCCGTCCTGTTCCCGGAATACGCGCCCTGCTCGCCGACCTCGGCTACGACGGCCTCGTGGTCTGCGGGCAGGGCGCGCAGGTCTACGACGCGGGGGCGGCCCGCATGCTGAGGTCGGTGACGCTGGACCGGGAGCTGGCCGACACCGCGCTCGGCAAGATCGAGGCCGAGGTGGGGCAGGTGTTCGCCGCGGTGGACCAGGACGGGCCGGACGGCCGGACGCTGATGGAACCGGGGTACCGCATGCCGCACCCCTCGCTCCCCGCCCGGCGGACCGGCCGGCGCTCCGAGCTGTGGGCGGCGCCGGTCATCAAGGTCCTGATACGCCACCCGGAACTGACGGACGACGAACTGGCGGCGGCCGCCCGCGGAGCCGTGGGCGACCTGGCGTCCGTCACCATGGCGGGGCCGGGCACGGTGGAGATGGCGCCGTTCGGCGTGGACAAGGGCACCGGGGTCACCCTCGCCGGGGAACTGCTCGGCCGTGACCCGGCGGGCGCGGTGGCGTTCGGCGACATGCCCAACGACCTGCCGATGTTCCGGATCTCCGGCCACCGGGTGGCGATGGCGGGCGGGCACCCGGAGCTCAGGGCCGCCGCCGACGAGATCACGCTCTCCAACGACGACGACGGGGTGGCGGTGGTCCTGGAGCGCCTGTTCGCCTGAGAGCCTGTCGCTCCGCGCCGCTCCGTCAGCCGCCGACGGGGGCGCCGCCGTCCGGGGAGCGGGGAGCGGCACTCTCCACCTCGGCCCCCACGGACTTCAGGACGTGGGCCACGAGGGTCGCCACCCTCGCCCCGTCCATCGGCGGCTTCCGCAGCAGGTTCCGGTAGTAGAGCGGGCCGTAGAGCAGCTCCACCACGAGCGGGAGGTCGGCGCCCGCCGGGACCTGCCCCTGTTCCTGGGCCCGGCGCAGGCGCTGCACGGCGGCGTCGAAGCGCGGATCGACGAGCTGTTCGCGGACGGCGCGCGCCAGCACCTCGTCGTCGTGCAGCTCCGACAGGATGCCCGCGTAGACGGGGCCGTACGGCGGCGTGGAGGCCATCCGTACCGCGCCGTCGATGTGGGTCCGCAGGTCGGCAACGATGTCACCGGTGTCGACAAAGGGCGTGGCGCCGACGAAGACCTCGGTGAACGCCTCCAGCATCACCGCACCCTTGGACGGCCACCAGCGGTAGATGGTCTTCTTGCTCACACCGGCGCGGGCCGCGATGGCCTCGATGGTGACCCGGCCGTAGCCCTTCTCCGCGCACAGCTCCAGAGCGGCGTCCAGCGTCGCCCGTCGTGATCTCTCGCTGCGGCGCAGGGAACTCTGCGATGTGATCATTCGGTGAGCATAGGGGGATTCCGCCCACCGCTTGTTGACAGGTCGTCGCCAAAAGTCGAACAATGACCTGGCTGGAAACGGAACGTACCGTGTCGTGACGTTCCGTGTACCGCACCGTTCGTGCCGTTCGGGCCGCGACGAGCCGATCGGGGGACGGCTCGACCGGCCGACGGCGCGGACGGTCCGTACCTGGCCCGGGGGCACTGCCTCAGACGCTGATGTCCCTCGTCGTGAAGCGCGCCCATGCCGCCGAGCCGAACACCGCGGCGTACAGCGCCTGCAGGCCGAGGTTCCTGACCATCTCGTCCCAGTAGACCGGGTCGCGCAGCAGGTCCGAGAAGGACGGCCAGTAGTGCGGGAAGAGATACGGATGGATCCCGTGCAGCTGCGGCATCGTGTCCAGGATCTGTACGGTGATGAGCACCCCGACCGTGGCCGCCATCGCCGCGATCCCGCTGTCGGTGAGCGTGGAGACGAACAGCCCCAGAGCCGCGAAGCCGACGAGTGACACCGCCACGGCGAGCGCGATCAGTGCGGCCCGCACGAGTCCCTCGCCGAATCCGATCCGCGTCCCTGAGATCGTCGTGACCTCGCCGACGGGGAAGAGCAGGGCTCCCGTCACGAGCGCCGACACCGCGACGACGAGGGTGGCGACCAGGCAGAACACCAGCACCGACGCGTACTTCGCGAGCAGCAGCCGGGTCCGGCCGGCCGGGGCGACCAGCAGGTAGCGCAGGGTGCCACCGCCCGCCTCTCCCGCGACCGAGTCGCCGGCGACGACACCGACCGCCATCGGCAGGAAGACCGGAAGCGTCACGGAGAGCGCGGCGAAGACGAGGAACAGCCCGTTGTTCGTGATCTGCGAGAGGAACGCCGGCCCGCCCCCCGGGCCCCCGGTCGTGCCGTCGCCCGTCTCGATCCGCACGGCGACCCCCACGAGCACGGGGACGGCGGCCAGCACACCGAGCAGGGCCAGGGTGCGCCGGCGGCACAGGGTGACGGTCAGTTCGGAGCGGAGGATCCCCAGGGTCCACAGCGCGCGCCGCGGTTCGCTGGACGCGGGAACCGCCGTGAGTTCAGCCTGCGACATCGAATCCCTCTCCGGTGAGTGCGACGAAGGCGTCCTCCAGCGAGGCACGTTCGACGCCGAAGGCGCGCACCCGTACACCGCCGCGCACCAGGGTCTCGTTGACGTCCGCGAGGTCGACGTCGGCCGGCGGCGCGTCGGCGCTCACCCGGTCCCCGTCGGCCGTGACGCCGGTCGCCCCGTGCTCCGTGAGGATGCGCGCGGCGTCACCCGCGTCGGGGGTGGTCACGGCGAGACGGCCCCGGGCGCCGGCGGCGAGCTCGGCGACGGGGCCCTGGACGGCCAGCCGGCCCCGGGCCATGACCGCCGCGTGCGTGCAGACCTGCTCGATCTCGTCGAGCAGGTGGGAGGAGAGGAAGACGGTGGTGCCCTCCGCCGCCAGTTCGCGGACGAGAGCGCGGACCTCTCGCATGCCCTGCGGGTCGAGGCCGTTCGTCGGCTCGTCCAGCACGAGGAGTCTGCGCGGCCGGAGCAGCGCGGCGGCCAGCCCGAGACGCTGCTTCATCCCCAGCGAGTACGCCTTGGCCCTCTTCCCGCCGACGGCGGCGAGACCGACCCGCTCCAGCGCGCCGTCCACCCGCGCCCGTCTGGTGCGCGGGTCGGCCGCCGGGTCGGCGGAGTCGAAGCGGAGGAGGTTGTCACGGCCCGTCAGGAACCCGTACAGGGCGGGCCCCTCGATGAGCGCCCCGACGTGCGGAAGCACGGCGCGGCCCGCCTCCGGCATGGGGCGGCCCAGAACGTGGGCGGTGCCGGACGTGGGGGCGATGAGGCCCATGAGCATCCGGATCGTCGTGGTCTTGCCCGAGCCGTTGGGCCCCAGGAAGCCGAAGACGCTGCCGGCGGGGACCGTGAGGTCGAGCCCGTCGACCGCCAACTGGCCGCCCCGGTAGCGCTTGGTGAGCCCGTGCGTCGCGATCACGGTCCCGGGCCAGGGCCCCGTGTCCGGCCGCGCCGTCGCGGCCGCTGTGTCGGTCATGCGCCCTCCCGGGTCCTCGTACCCCGCCGTGCAACGGATCCGCCCCGCCGTACGGAGCGTACGGCGGGGCGGGGGCCCTGCGTGTGCACGGCCCGGCGGTGTCGTCCGCCGTCACCGGGGCGTCCTACTCGGCGGCGTCGGCCGCCTTCACCAGGGTGTCCTGGGTGACGGCGCCGACGTAGACCTTGCCGTCGTCCGTCATGAGGGCGTTGACCAGGCGCGTCTTGAAGACCGTGCCCGAGCCGAAGTCGCCGGTGACCTTGTCGCCGAGGGCGTCGAGGAACTGCTGGGCCTGCGCCGGCATGTCACCGGAACCGGAGCCCTGGGCGGGGAGCCCGGCGCCGCCCGGGACGTCGATCTCGGCGACGGCGTTCCAGCCCTGGCCGATCACGTCGAGGCCCTTGAAGCCCTCCAGCGCTCCGAGGTCCTTCGGCGCCTTGCCGGCCGCACCGTTCCTCCCGGCCCCGTCCTTCATCTCGTCGGCCTCGGTGACCTTCGCGCCCTTCGGCGGGGTGAAGGAGAAGGAGGACGCGTCGGGCTTCGAGAAGTCGACCTTCGTGAAGCCGGCATCGACGGCGGCCTTGCCACCGGAGCTCGTGGCCAGCGTGAACTTCAGCGGCACGCCGGTCGCCGAGTCGACGGCCACCCTGACGGACCCGATCGTCGAACCGGACTGCTTCGGCTTGATCAGCAGCTGGTACGCGTCGCGCCCCGCCACCTGTGCCGTGCCGTCGACCGAGACGGACGTGGTGTCGTCCGCGGCGGCGAGGGCCTCCTCGGCGAGCTCCTTCGGCGTGGCGGGGACGCCCTTGGGCGCCTTGTGCTTCCCGCCCGGCCGCTCGGCCCCCTCGGACTTCGCGTGGTAGACCTCGTTGCTCTCGCTGTCGTAGCCCCAGACGTCGTCCCCGTTGTGGACGAGGCTGTACTCGGAGCCCTCTCCGAGGATGGACAGGCGCTGCCGGTCGGGTCCGTCTGCGGCCACCCGGAGCGTGTGCGTCCCGGACGCCAGCTCCATCAGCTTGCTCTCGGGCGCGGCACTCGCGTCCCCGCCGCCCGCGTCCGGCGCGAAACTGCTCGCGATACCGCCGAGCGAGGGGATTCCGAGGTCGGTGCTGATCTTCATCGTGCCGGACAGCTGCTCCTGGTCCGACGCGGCGATCTTCTCGATGAGCTCCTGCGCCGTGATGTCCGGCAGTTCCGGGTCGCCGGACGCGGCGAGCGCCGGGACGAGCCCGATCGTCGCGGCCGCTACTCCCGCCACCGCGAACGGGACGATGTAGCGCGCCTTCTTCCGGCGGCCCACGACAGTCCCCGTGGCCTCGCCGTTGGTCTCCGCGCTGTCGTTCGGTGCCATGTGTGCTCTACCTCCGTGGTCGGCGGCTGCCATCGCGTTGCACTCGTCCACTCCCCGCCGCCATTCTCACCCGATGTGGTCAGGAGTGGTTGTTGTCCATCTGACCAAATACGGCGGGGACAAGCGTCAGCCCCCGGGAGCAACTCGGCGTACCTCTCCGGGATGACCCCGGACCGCGGAGGGGGCGGGCACCCTTAGGGGGTCAGCCCGCGCGGTGCACCACGGCGTCGCAGAGTTCTTCCAGCGCGGCCTTCGCGTAGCACTCGGGCAGCGGCGCCAGCGTGGCCCGTGCCTCCTGGGCGTAGCGCACGGTGTCGCGTCGTGCCTGCTCCAGCGCGGGGTGGGCCCGCAGCCTGTGCAGTGCTTCCGCCAGCCTGCCGTCGTCGGCGAGGTCGCCGTCCAGCAGCTCCACGAGTTCCCGGTCCTCCGGCCGTCCGTCGGCCGCGGCCCGGGCGCGCAGGTGGAGCACCGGGAGCGTGGGAATGCCCTCGCGCAGATCGGTTCCGGGCGTCTTGCCGGACTCGTGGGAGTCGGAGGCGATGTCCAGGACGTCGTCGGCGAGCTGGAAAGCGATACCGAGGCGTTCGCCGTACTGGGTGAGGATGTCGACGACGGACTCGTCCGCACCGGCCATCAGCGCGCCGAAACGTCCGGATACGGCGACCAGCGAACCGGTCTTGCCGCTCAGGACGTCCATGTAGTGGTCGACCGGGTCGCGCCCGTCGCGCGGGCCCGCGGTCTCCAGGATCTGGCCGGTCACCAGACGCTCGAACGCCTCGGCCTGGATGCGTACGGCCTCGGGGCCGAGGTCGGCCAGGATGTGCGAGGCGCGCGCGAAGAGGAAGTCGCCGGTCAGGACGGCGACGGAGTTGCCCCAGCGGGTGTTCGCGCTGTCGACCCCGCGGCGCACGTCCGCCTCGTCCATCACGTCGTCGTGGTACAGCGTCGCCAGGTGCGTCAGTTCGACGACCACGGCCGAGGGCACGACCCCGGGCGCGTCGGGGTCGCCGAACTGGGACGCGAGCATGACCAGCAGTGGCCGGAAACGCTTGCCCCCCGCACTGACGAGGTGCTGTGCGGCCTCCGTGATGAACGGGACCTCGCTCTTGGTGGCAGCCAGCAGCCCCGCCTCGACATCGGCCAGACCGGCCTGGACATCTGCCTCCAGCGCCTGGTCCCGCACGCGCAGTCCGAACGGCCCGACGACGGTCACGAGGGGATCTCCTGTCTGCTGACGATCACACGGAATGTCGATGTGTCGTTGTCCTCACTCGAGCCAGCGTATCCGGTCCCCTTTGGATCACCGTGGGCGCCTTCCCGCCACCGCCGGTATGTTCGGGTTCAGCTCATACGATCAGGAGTTGCCGCTTTGTCCCCTGCCACGACCGGTACCGGGCCGGCCGCCCCACCACCCGAGGACGACCACGCCTTCTTCGGCCGGCCGAGGGGTCTGCCGGCCCTGTCCGGGGTGAAGGTCCCCGGGCGCTCGCCGACGGGATCCGGGCCCGGACCGTGACGTTCTCCGGCGAGGTCTCCCACCCCGCTCACTCCGGTGTCAACGGCGCTGTCGCGGCCGCTGTGGCCGTCATCGCCGCCGCTCCCCGGCCGAAGCGCACGACGCACCCCGTCCACTGAGGTTCCGCCATGCAGATCCGCACCGCGTTCCCCTACGAGACCACCCACGAGGACCTCTACATCCCGCTGCCCGGGGGCACGCGGCTGTACGCCCGGATCTGGCGTCCGGTCACCGACGAACCGGTGCCCGCCCTGCTGGAGTACCTGCCCTGCCGGCTGAGTGACGGGACGGCCCCGCGCGACCGGCAGCGGCATCCCTGGTACGCGGGTCACGGCTACGCCTCGGTACGGGTCGACGTGCGCGGGCACGGCAACAGCGAGGGCATGCCGGGCGACGAGTACGACGCTACGGAGCTCGCCGACGGGGTCGCCGTGGTGCACTGGCTCGCCCGGCAGGAGTGGTGCTCGGGCCGGGTCGGCATGTTCGGCATCTCCTGGGGAGGGTTCAACTCGCTGCAGATCGCCGCGCTCGCGCCGGAGCCCCTGAAGGCGATCGTCACCGTCTGCTCGGCCGACGACCGTTACGACAACGACGTCCACTACATGGGCGGCTCCGTGCTCGGGGTGGACATGCACGCCTGGGCGTCCACCCTGCTCGCCTTCGTCTCGCGACCGCCCGACCCGGCGGACGTGGGTGACGGCTGGCGGGACATGTGGCTGAGCCGGCTCGAAGCGGTGGAGCCGTTCATCCACACGTGGCTGGCGCACCAGACCCGCGACGACTACTGGAGGCACGGCAGCGTCTGCGAGGACTACGGCGCCATCAAGGCGAACGTCCTGGCCGTGGGCGGCTGGCACGACCCGTACCGCGACACCGTCCTCAGGCTCGTCGAGCACCTGGACCCCTCGAAGGTGCGGGGTCTGATCGGCCCCTGGTCGCACCAGTACCCGGACCGGGGACTGCCGCCGGGGCCCGCGATCGGCTTCCTTCAGGAGACGCTGCGCTGGTGGGACCAACACCTCAAGGGCGAGGACACCGGGGTGATGAACGAGCCCCTGCTCCGGTCCTGGATCAGCGGCTCGCATCCCCCGGCCACGGTCTACGAGACGCTGCCCGGCCGCTGGGTCGGCGACGCCACGTGGCCGTCCGAGAACGTCACCCCGGTGGCGTACGCGCTGGCCGGCGGGGAGCAGAGGGTCAGCTCGCCGCAGCAGACCGGGCTGGACGCGGGGCGGTTCCTCCCCTTCGGCAACGACGCGGACCTGCCGCCCGACCAGCGGGACGAGGACGCCAAGTCGGTGTGCTTCGAGTTCCCCGTCGAGGAGTCCCCCATCGAGATCCTCGGCAGGCCGAGGGTGCGGCTCCGCATCCGGATGGACGCGCCGCGCGGCCAGGCGATCGCCCGCCTCTGCGACGTGGCGCCGGACGGTTCCTCCACGCTGGTGACGCGCGGCGCCCTCAATCTGGCCACCCGGCACGGGCGGGACCGAGCCGAGGACTGGCCGGCCGGCGGGACCGAGGACGTGACCTTCGAGCTCAGCGGCATCGGGCACACCTTCCCGCCCGGACACCGGATCAGGATCGCCGTCTCGTCGTCGTACTGGCCGTGGATCTGGCCGCAGGCCGGCTCGGCGGGCTTCACGCTCGACGCGGAGGGGAGCCTCGTCGAACTCCCGGTACGCCGGCACACCGAGGACCCGGGCATCACCTTCGGCGAACCGGAACAGGCGGAGCCGCTCGGCGTCGTCCATCCGGTCACCCTCGACGAGCAGCGGCCGGAGCGCCTGGTGGTCCGGGACGTCGCCAAGGGCGAGTGGCGGCTGGAGGTCGGTCCGCGCCACGGCGGCACGCGCGTCCACCCCGACGGTTTGGAGTCCACCGAGGACGCCCTGGAGACGTACACGATCCAACAGGACGACCCGCTGTCCGCCAGGGCCCGCTCCGACTGGACGATCCGGCTGCACCGGCCGGAGATGTCCTGGGACGTACGGGTGGAGACGCGGTCGGAGCTGAGCGCGGACGCGGACGACTTCATCGCGTCCGACGAGGTCGTCTGCAGGGACGGCGACGAGATCGTCTTCCACCGGACCTGGGAGAAGCGCATCCCGCGGACAGCCGGATGACCAGGGTTATCGCGTAACTTTCCGGGCATTACGCCTACTTGACGGCACTGCCGCCGGAGATCGGCGCCGACGTAACGTGTCCCCCAAGCGACCTGGAAAGCGAGGCAGCAACAGATGCCCGAGCAGAGCAGCCCGCTCGATCCGGCCGAGGGCGATCCCTTCGGCCCGCACAACCTTCCGTACGGCGTGTTCTCCACCCCGGGACACCCGGCCGACCGCAGGGTCGGCGTCCGCGTCGGCAACCACGTCCTGGACGCCGGGGCGGCCGCGCACGCGCTCGGCTCGCCGTACGCCCAGTTGCTGGCACAGCCCAGCCTCATGCCACTCCTGGCGGCGGGCCGGACCGCCTGGCGCGACGTGCGGCGGGCCCTGACCGCGTGGGTGACCGTCCCGGCGCACCGCCCGGACATAGAGCCCCTGCTGCACCCGCTCGACGAGGTGACACTGCACCTGCCGTACGAGGTCGCCGACTACGTCGACTTCTACGCCAGCGAGCACCACGCCACCAACGTGGGAAGGATCTTCCGGCCGGACGGCGTGGCCCTCACCCCCAACTGGAAGCACCTGCCGATCGGTTACCACGGACGGGCCGGCACCGTCGTGGTGTCCGGTACGGACGTGGTGCGCCCCTCCGGCCAGCGCAAGGCCCCCGCGGACCCGGCGCCCGTGTTCGGCCCGTCGGTGAAGCTGGACATCGAGGCGGAGGTCGGCTTCGTCGTCGGCGTCCCCTCGGAGCAGGGATCACCGGTCGCCCTCGGCGACTTCCGGGAGCACGTCTTCGGGCTCTCGCTGCTCAACGACTGGTCGGCGCGCGACATCCAGGCCTGGGAGTACGTGCCGCTGGGCCCGTTCCTCGGCAAGTCCTTCGCCACCTCGGTGTCGGCATGGGTGACCCCGCTGGAGGCCCTGGACGCGGCACGGACGGCACCACCGGCCCGGGACTTCCCGCTGCTTCCCTACCTGGAGGACGCGGACGACGAGGAGCCGGGCGGTTTCGACATCCGCATCACGGTCGCCGTCAACGGACAGACCGTGTCCGAGCCGCCGTTCTCCACCATGTACTGGACGGCCGCGCAGCAGCTGGCGCAGATGACCGTGAACGGCGCCTCGCTGCGGACGGGCGACCTGTACGGCTCCGGCACCGTCAGCGGCGCCGAGCCCGGCGAACGCGGGTCCCTGCTCGAACTCACCTGGAACGGCCGCGATCCGCTGGACCTGCCCGAGGGCAAGCGGACCTTCCTGGAGGACGGCGACACGGTCACCCTCACGGCCTGGGCACCGGGCGCGCACGGAACACGCGTCGGGCTGGGAGAGGTCACCGGACGGATCGTGGCCTCGTAGGAAGCGCACCGCCCCGGCTCGCTCGGACAGCGGTGGCTGGGCGGGGGCGCCGGCGGCCGGGGCGGAAGGGGCGGGACGGAGCGCTGGTCAGCGACGCGTGAGGCGGTCACACGTTCGGGGGGACCTCATTCCGTTCCCTGCGGATACGCTGAAGAGTCCCGCGAGACTGCCTCCCATGGGAGCACTGATGAGCATCGGACCCGAGGCCCCCGAGCCGCGGTGGGCGGTCCCGCCCGTGGGCGGCTGGACCGCCGATGACCTGGACACACTCCCGAATCTGCCTCCGCACACGGAGCTGATCGACGGGAGTCTGGTTTTCGTGAGTCCGCAGACCGTTTTCCATGAGCGCGCGATCGACTATCTCAAGTGGCAACTGCAGTCGCTCGCACCGCTCGAGCTGGAAGTCTTCCGCGAATTCACCATCGACGTCGACTTCCAGAACCGGCCCGAACCCGACGTGGTCGTCGTGCGCGCGGACGCGGTCGAGAGCCTGCGGCAGACCCGGTTCCCCGCGAGCAGTGTGCTGCTCGCCGTCGAAGTCGTGTCCGACGAGTCCGTCACCCGTGCCCGGGAGACCAAGCCCCTCAAGTACGCGCGGGCCAGGATCCCGCACTACTGGCGGGTGGAGAACCAGGACGGCCGTGCCGTGGTCTACGTCTTCGAGCTGGAACCGGCCACCGGCGCGTACACGTCCACGGGGATCTTCCACGACCGGATGAAGGTCTCCACGCCTTTCCCGGTCGACCTCGACCTGACCACGATCGTCTCCCGCCGCAGGGCGACGGACCCCCGATAGCACGCGCCGCCCGCGCTCACTCGAACTCGGGCGGCTCCTCGTCCCAGCCGAACTCCGGGTCCGCGTCCTGCGCAGGGGTCCGGGCCGGCGGCGCAGCCGTACGGGCCGGTGCGGAGGCGGCTTCGGGGGCTGTCGACGGCTCCGCCTCCCCCAGTCCGGCGAGCACCTCCAGCACACCCTCGCCGTACGTCGCCAGCTTCTTCTCGCCCAGTCCGCCGACCCCGCCCAGCTCCGCGAGGGAACCCGGGCGCAGCGTCGCGATCTCCCGCAGGGTCGCGTCGTGGAAGATCACGTACGCCGGAAGGCCGAGTTCCTTGGCCTGGGCACCGCGCCAGGCGCGCAGCGCCTCGAAGACCGGGACCGCCTCCGCCGGAAGGTCGGCCACCGCTGCTGCCGCCTTGCCCTTGCGCTCGCCCCTGGAGGACCGGGACGTCGGCTTCTTCGGCTCCTTGCGCAGCAGCACCTCACGCTCCCGGCCGAGCACGGAACCGCTCTCATCGGTCAGCACCAGCGTGCCGTACTCACCCTCGACGGCGAGCAGCCCCTGGGCCAGCAGCTGGCGCACCACTCCGCGCCACTCCGCCTCGGCCAGCTCCTCACCGATGCCGAAGACCGAGAGCTGGTCGTGGTCGAACTGGATCGTCTTCGCCGTCTTGCGGCCCAGCAGGATGTCGATGATCTGCCCGGCCCCGAACTTCTGGTTGCGCTCGCGCTTCAGCCGGACGACGGTCGACAGCAGCTTCTGCGCGACCACCGTGCCGTCCCAGGTCTCCGGCGGGGCGAGGCAGGTGTCGCAGTTGCCGCAGGTCTCCTCCCCGGGCTCCTGACCGAAGTAGGTCAGGAGCTGGGCGCGGCGGCACCGCACGGTCTCGCAGAGCGCCAGCATCGAGTCGAGGTGTGAGGCCGCCCGCCGCCGGAAGGCCTCGTCGCCCTCACCGCCCTGGATCAGCTTCCGCTGCTGGACGACGTCCTGGAGGCCGTACGCCATCCAGGCCGTGGACGGCGCGCCGTCACGGCCGGCGCGGCCGGTCTCCTGGTAGTACCCCTCGACGGACTTCGGCAGGTCGAGGTGCGCGACGAAGCGCACATCGGGCTTGTCGATTCCCATGCCGAAGGCGATCGTCGCGACGACGACCAGTCCCTCCTCGCGCAGGAAGCGCGCCTGGTGCTTCGCACGCGTCCCGGCGTCCAGGCCCGCGTGGTAGGGCACGGCCTCGATGCCATTGCGGCTGAGGTACTCGGCGGTCTTCTCCGTGGAATTGCGCGAGAGGCAGTAGACGATGCCCGCGTCGCCCGCGTGCTCCTCCTCGAGGAAGGTGAGCAGCTGCTTCTTGGGGTCGGACTTGCCGACGATGCGGTACTGGATGTTCGGCCGGTCGAAGCTGGCGACGAAGTGCCTGGCCTCGGGCATGCCCAGCCGCTGGGTGATCTCGCGGTGGGTTGCGTCGGTCGCCGTGGCTGTCAGCGCGATGCGCGGCACGTCGGGCCAGCGCTCGCCGAGGACGGACAGGGCCAGGTAGTCGGGGCGGAAGTCGTGGCCCCACTGGGCGACGCAGTGGGCCTCGTCGATGGCGAAGACGGAGATCTCGCCGCGGGCCAGGAGCGAGAGCGTGGAGTCGAGGCGCAGCCGCTCCGGCGCCAGGTACAGCAGGTCGAGCTCCCCTGCCAGGAACTGGGCCTCCATCGAGCGGCGCTCGTCGAAGTCCTGGGTGGAGTTCATGAAACCGGCCCGGACGCCGAGGGCACGCAGGGCGTCCACCTGGTCCTGCATGAGCGCGATGAGCGGGGACACCACGACGCCGGTGCCGGGCCTGACGAGGGCCGGGATCTGGTAGCAGAGCGACTTGCCGCCGCCCGTGGGCATGAGCACGACCGCGTCGCCACCGCCGACCACGTGGTCGATCACCGCGCCCTGCTCACCGCGGAACGCCTCGTACCCGAATACCCGGTGCAGCGTCTCCCGCGCCGCGCTCTCGGTCGTCACACTCATCGTTCCCGTCCGCCCGTCCCTGCCGTCCGACTCTCCTTTGCAACCATAGGCGCCGTGTACGACAACGCCGGACGGGCTTGACTTCCTGGCCCGTCCGGCGTTGTCGTGTGCTGCGGCGCGTTACCGCACGAACACTCCCGCCTGGCTCGCCAGGTCCAGGAAGTACTGGGGGGCGAGGCCCAGCACCAGGGTGACCGCGACGCCGACCGCGATCGTCGTCATCGTCAGCGGGGAGGGGACGGCGACCGTGGGGCCGTCCGCCTTCGGCTCGCTGAAGAACATCAGGACGATGACCCGGATGTAGAAGAACGCGGCGATGGCCGACGAGATCACACCGACCACGACGAGTCCGCTCGCGCCGCCGTCCGCCGCCGCCTTGAAGACGGCGAACTTCCCCGAGAAGCCCGAGGTGAGCGGGATGCCGGCGAAGGACAGCAGGAAGACCGCGAAGACCGCCGCCGTCAGCGGCGAGCGCCGGCCGAGCCCGGCCCACTTCGACAGGTGCGTCGCCTCGCCCCCCGCGTCGCGCACCAGCGTGACGACGGCGAAGGCGCCGACGGTCACGAAGGAGTACACGCCCAGGTAGAAGAGGACGGACGAGATGCCCTCGGGGCTGGACGCGATGACACCGGCCAGGATGAAGCCCGCGTGGGCGATAGAGGAGTAGGCCAGGAGCCGCTTGATGTCGGTCTGGGTGATAGCGACGATCGCACCGCCCAGCATCGTGACGATCGCGACACCCCACATGACGGGACGCAGGTCCCAGGTGAGGCCGGGCAGCACCACGTACAGCAGGCGCAGCAGAGCACCGAATGCGGCGACCTTCGTGGCCGCCGCCATGAAGCCGGTGACCGGGGTCGGGGCACCCTGGTAGACGTCCGGGGTCCACATGTGGAACGGCACGGCGCCGACCTTGAAGAGCAGGCCCATGAGGATCATGGCCGCGCCGATCAGGAGCAGTGCGTCGTTGCCCATGGTGTCGGCGAGCGCCGGGTCGATGTCCTGGACCGTGCCGTCCACGACGTTCGCGATACCGGCGTACGAGACGGTGCCCGCGTAGCCGTAGAGCAGGGCGATCCCGAAGAGGAAGAACGCCGACGAGAAGGCGCCGAGCAGGAAGTACTTCACGGCCGCTTCCTGCGACATCAGCCGCTTGCGGCGGGCGACGGCACACAGGAGGTAGAGCGGGAGGGAGAAGACCTCCAGCGCGACGAACAGCGTCAGCAGGTCGTTGGCCGCGGGGAAGACCAGCATCCCGGCTACGGAGAACATGGCCAGCGGGAAGACCTCGGTGGTGGTGAAACCGGCCTTGACCGCCGCCTTCTCCCCTTCGCTGCCGGGGACCGAACCGGCCTGTGCGGCGAAGGAGTCCACGCGGTTGCCGTGCGAGGCCGGATCGAGGCGCCGCTCGGCGAACGTGAAGACGGAGACCATCGAGACGAGCAGGATGGTGCCCTGGAGGAACAGGGCCGGGCCGTCGACGGCGACCGCGCCCATCGCGGCGATGTGCGCGTTCTTCGAGGCGTACCCGTCCGCGGCGAGCCCGATCACCGCGGCGAACGCGGCGGCGAGGGCCACCACGGTCAGGGCGACCTGCGTGGTGTAGCGGGCTCGGCGCGGGACGAACGCCTCCACGAGGACACCGAGGACGGCGACGCCGACCACGATGAGGACGGGCGCGAGTTGGGCGTACTCGATGTCCGGCGCGGTGAAGGCGTCGCCCGGAGCAGCGGATGTCACCCCGCCCGCCGTCGTCCACAGACTGTGGACAGCTGTTGCGCTCACTTGGCGGCCTCCACCTCGGGCTGGGGGTCCTTCTTCTGTACGTCCTGCATGGTGTGCTGCACCGCCGGGTTGACGACATCGGTGAGCGGCTTCGGGAAGACGCCCAGGAAGATCAGCAGGGCGATCAGCGGCACGGCCACCGCCAGTTCACGGACCTTGAGGTCGGGCATGCCCCCGATCCCCTCCCTGACCGGCCCCGTCATCGTCCGCTGGTAGAGGACGAGGACGTAGAGCGCGGCGAGCACGATGCCGACGGTGGCGATGATGCCGGCCACCGGGTACGCGCTGAACGTGCCCACCAGGACGAGGAACTCACTGACGAACGGGGCGAGGCCGGGCAGCGAGAGCGTGGCCAGGCCTCCGATCAGGAAGGTGCCGGCCAGGACCGGGGCCACCTTCTGCACCCCGCCGTAGTCGGCGATGAGCCGCGAACCACGCCGGGTGATCAGGAATCCGGCGACCAGCATCAGCGCGGCCGTGGAGAGCCCGTGGTTCACCATGTAGAGCGTGGCGCCCGACTGGCCCTGGCTCGTCATCGCGAAGATCCCGAGCACGATGAAGCCGAAGTGCGAGATCGAGGCGTAGGCGATGAGCCGCTTGATGTCGCGCTGGCCGACGGCGAGCAGCGCGCCGTAGACGATGGAGATCAGCGCGAGGACGAGGATCACCGGCGTCGCCCACTTGCTGGCCTCCGGGAACAGCTGGAGGCAGAAGCGGAGCATCGCGAAGGTGCCGACCTTGTCGACGACCGCGGTGATCAGGACGGCCACCGGCGTGGTGGACTCCCCCATGGCGTTGGGCAGCCAGGTGTGCAGCGGCCACAGCGGGGCCTTCACCGCGAAGGCGAAGAAGAAACCGAGGAACAGCCAGCGTTCGGTGCTGGTCGCCATCTCCAGCGAGCCGTTGGCCCGGGCCTCGGCGATCTCGGAGAGCGAGAAGCTCCCCGCGACGACGTAGAGGCCGATGACCGCGGCCAGCATGATGAGTCCGCCGGCGAGGTTGTAGAGGAGGAACTTCACGGCCGCGTAGCTGCGCTGCGCCGCCGCGTTCTCGTCACTGCCCGAGTGCGCCCGGTCCCCGAAGCCGCCGATGAGGAAGTACATCGGGATGAGCATGGCTTCGAAGAGGATGTAGAAGAGGAAGACGTCGGTGGCCTCGAAGGAGAGGATCACCATCGCCTCCACCATCAGGATCAGCGCGAAGAAGCCCTGGGTGGGGCGCCAGCGGGAGGAGCTGGTCTCCAGAGGATCGGCGTCGTGCCAGCCGGCCAGGACGACAAAGGGGATCAGCAGTGCGGTCAGCGCGATGAGCGCCACCCCGATGCCGTCGACCCCGAGTTCGTACCGGACACCGAAGTCCCTGATCCAGGCGTGGGATTCGGTGAGCTGGTAGCGGTCGCCGCCCGGTTCGAAGCGGGCGAAGACGATGCCCGCGAGGACCAGGGTGGCCAGCGACACGAGCAGCGCGAGCCATTTCGCGGCGGTGCGGCGCGCGGCCGGGACGGCGGCGGTGGCGATCGCGCCGATCGCAGGGAGCGCCGCCGTCGCTGTCAGGAGGGGAAAGGACATGATCAGACCGCCCTCATCAGCAGGGTCGCGGCGATGAGTACCGCCGCGCCGCCGAACATCGAGACCGCGTAGGAGCGGGCGTAGCCGTTCTGCAGCTTGCGCAGCCGGCCGGAGAGCCCGCCCATCGAGGCGGCCGTGCCGTTGACGACGCCGTCCACCAGGCTGTGGTCGAGGTAGACCAGGGACCGGGTGAGGTGTTCGCCGCCGCGGACCAGGACCACGTGGTTGAAGTCGTCCTGGAGCAGGTCGCGGCGTGCCGCCCTGGTGAGCAGCGAACCGCGCGGGGCCACGGCCGGCACGGGCCTGCGCCCGTACATGGCCCAGGCGATGGCGACACCGATGACGAGCACCACCATGGTGGCGGCGGTGACGGTGGTCGCGCTGACCGGGGCGTGCCCGTGGTCGTGGCCGGTGACGGGCTCCAGCCAGTGCAGGAACCGGTCGCCGATGGAGAAGAAGCCTCCGGCGAAGACCGACCCGAAGGCCAGCACGATCATGGGGATCGTCATCGACTTCGGCGACTCGTGCGGGTGCGGCTCATGGCCCTGCTCATCGGGCTGCCAGCGCTTCTCGCCGAAGAACGTCATCAGCATCACGCGCGTCATGTAGAACGCGGTGATCGCGGCGCCCAGCAGGGTGACCGCTCCGAGGATCCAGCCCTCGGTGCCGCCCTTGGCGAAGGCCGCCTCGATGATCTTGTCCTTGGAGAAGAAGCCGGACAGGCCGGGGAAGCCGATGATCGCGAGGTAGCCGAGCCCGAAGGTGACGAAGGTGACCGGCATGAACTTCCTCAGCCCGCCGTACCTCCGCATGTCGACCTCGTCGTTCATGCCGTGCATGACCGAACCGGCGCCGAGGAACAGCCCGGCCTTGAAGAAGCCGTGCGTGACCAGGTGCATGATCGCGAAGACGTAGCCGATGGGGCCGAGACCCGCGGCGAGGATCATGTAGCCGATCTGCGACATCGTCGAGCCCGCGAGGGCCTTCTTGATGTCGTCCTTCGCGCAACCGACGACGGCACCGAAGATGAGCGTGACCGCACCGACGACCACGACGACCAGCTGCGCGTCGGGAGCCCCGTTGAAGATCGCGGCCGAGCGGACGATGAGGTAGACACCGGCCGTCACCATGGTGGCGGCGTGGATGAGGGCCGAGACCGGGGTCGGGCCCTCCATCGCGTCACCGAGCCAGGACTGCAGCGGCACCTGGGCCGACTTGCCGCAGGCCGCGAGGAGCAGCATCAGGCCGATCGCGGTGAGCTTGCCCTCGCTGGTGTCCCCGGTCGCGGCGAACACCGGGCCGAAGGCGAACGTTCCGAAGGTCGTGAACATCAGCATGATCGCGATGGACAGGCCCATGTCGCCGACCCTGTTGACCAGGAAGGCCTTCTTCGCGGCGGTGGCCGCGCTGGGCTTGTGCTGCCAGAAACCGATGAGCAGGTACGACGCCAGACCGACGCCCTCCCACCCGACGTACAGCAGCAGGTAGTTGTCGGCGATGACCAGAATGAGCATCGCCGCGAGGAACAGGTTCAGGTAGCCGAAGAAGCGGCGTCGCCGCTCGTCGTGCTCCATGTACCCGATGGAGTAGATGTGGATCAGCGTGCCCACACCCGTGATCAGCAGGACGAACGTCATCGACAGCTGGTCGAGCTGGAAGGCCACGTCGGCCTGGAACCCCTCGACGGGGATCCAGCTGTACAAATGCTGGTGCAGGGCGCGATCCTCGGCGCCCTTGCCCAGCATGTCGGCGAACAGGACGGCACCGATGACGAAGGACGCGGCGGCGAGCACCGTGCCGATCCAGTGTCCGGCCCGGTCGAGCCGGCGGCCGCCGCAGAGCAGCACCGCCGCTCCGAGCAGGGGCGCCGCGACCAGCAGCGCAATCAGGTTTTCCACGATTCCGACCCCTTACAGCTTCATCAGGCTGGCGTCGTCGACCGAGGCCGAGTGGCGGGAACGGAACAGCGACACGATGATCGCGAGCCCGATGACGACCTCCGCGGCGGCCACGACCATCGTGAAGAAGGCGATGATCTGGCCGTCGAGGTTGCCGTGCATCCGGGAGAACGTGACGAGCGTGAGGTTGCAGGCGTTGAGCATCAGCTCGACGCACATGAACACCACGATCGCGTTCCGCCTGATCAGCACACCGGACGCGCCGATCGTGAACAACAGGGCCGCGAGGTAGAGGTAGTTGACCGGATTCACTTGGCGACCTCCTCCTCTTCCTCCGCGCGGTCGCCGGCCTTGCCGCGGTCACGGCCCAGTCGCTCCACGGAGCGCTGTTCCAGTGCCTTGAGGTCGGCGAGCGACTCGCTGGACACGTCTCGGATCTGTCCGCGTTGCCGCAGGGTCTGCATGACGGTGAGCTCGGACGGAGTGCCGTCCGGGAGCAGTCCCGCGATGTCCACGGCGTTGTGCCGGGCGTAGACACCGGGGGCGGGCAGGGGCGGAAGGTGGCTGCCGCGCACCCGCTCCTGGGAGAGCTCCCGCTGCGTCTTCGCGCGCTCCGTGCGCTCGCGGTGCGTGAGCAGCATCGCGCCGACGGTCGCCGTGATCAGCAGGGCGCCCGTGATCTCGAAGGCGAAGACGTACTTGGTGAAGATGAGGTTGGCCAGGCCCTCGACGTTTCCGCCGTACCTCGCGTTCGCCGCACCGAGACCGTTGAACGACGTCAGCGACGCCTGGCCGATACCGGCGATCAGGAGGATGCCGAAGCCGAGTCCGCAGGCGGCGGCCAGCCAGCGCTGGCCCTTGAGGGTCTCCTTCAGGGAGTCCGCGGCCGTGACGCCGACGAGCATGACCACGAAGAGGAACAGCATCATGATGGCGCCGGTGTAGACGACGACCTGGACGACCCCCAGGAAGTAGGCGCCGTTGGCGAGGTAGAACACCGCCAGCACGATCATGGTCCCGGCGAGTGACAGCGCGCTGTGCACCGCCTTCTTCATCAGGACCGTGGAGAGCGCGCCGATGACGGCGACGGTGCCGAGCAGCCAGAACTGGACGGCCTCACCGGTCGAGGTGGCGGCTGCGGCCAGGGCGGGGCTCATACGTCCACCTCCTTCTCTCCCTTGGAGACGGCGGCCTGGCGCTCCGTGCCGGGTGCGGCCTCGGTCACCAGGCCCCGGTAGTAGTCCTGTTCGTCCATGCCGGGGAAGATCGCGTGCGGGCTGTCGACCATGCCCTCGTCGAGCCCCGCGAGCAGCTCGTCCTTGGTGTAGATGAGGCTCTCGCGGGTGGTGTTGGCGAGCTCGAAGTCGTTGGTCATGGTCAGTGCCCGGGTGGGGCACGCCTCGATGCAGAGTCCGCACAGGATGCAGCGCGCGTAGTTGATCTGGTAGACGCGGCCGTAGCGCTCCCCCGGGGAGTAGCGCTCCTCGTCGGTGTTGTCCGCGCCTTCGACGTAGATCGCGTCCGCGGGGCACGCCCAGGCGCACAACTCGCAGCCGATGCACTTCTCCAGCCCGTCCGGGTGACGGTTGAGCTGGTGCCGCCCGTGGAAGCGCGGCGCCGTCACCTTCGGCGTCTCCGGGTACTGCTCGGTCAGCCGCTTCTTGAACATGGCCTTGAAGGTCACGCCGAAGCCGGCCACAGGATTCTGGAACTTCTCCCCTGAGGGGTCTGCGGAGTCAGACACCGTCGGCCTCCCTTCCGTCACTCGCACTTCCGGCACCCACGTGATCGTCACTCCGAGTATCCGGTCCACCACTGACAACGAGCTCCCGCTCCCGCCGCGCACTGCGGCGCGGCACCGGCGGCAGGGTCTGGCCGGGCAGCGGCGGTACGGGGAATCCGCCCGCCATCGGGTCGAAGGCCGGCTCGGGTCCGGCCTCCTCCTCGGCCGCCTTGGCCCTGCGGTCACGGAAGATGTCCGCCACGAACGAGACCAGCAGCACGGCGATGACGGCCCCCGCGACGTACAGCAGGATGCTCGAGAACTCGTAACCCTCGTTGTTCAGCGCCCTGACGGTGGCCACCAGCATCAGCCAGACCACCGAGACCGGGATCAGGACCTTCCAGCCGAGCTTCATCAGCTGGTCGTAGCGGACCCGGGGCAGCGTGCCGCGCAGCCAGATGAAGAAGAAGAGGAGCAGCTGCACCTTGACGACGAACCAGAGCATCGGCCACCAGCCGTGGTTCGCGCCCTCCCAGAAGGTGCTGACCGGGTACGGAGCCCGCCAGCCGCCCAGGAAGAGGGTCACGGACACCGCGGAGACGGTGACCATGTTGACGTACTCGGCGAGCATGAACATCGCGAACTTGATCGACGAGTACTCGGTGTTGAAGCCGCCGACCAGGTCGCCCTCGGACTCAGGCATGTCGAACGGAGCGCGGTTGGTCTCCCCGACCATCGTGATGATGTAGATGATGAACGAGACCGGAAGGAGCAGGACGAACCAGCGGTCCTGCTGCGCCGCCACGATCTCGGACGTCGACATGGAGCCCGAGTAGAGGAACACCGAGGCGAACGCGGCGCCCATCGCGATCTCGTAGCTGATCATCTGGGCGCACGAGCGCAGACCGCCGAGCAGCGGGTACGTCGATCCGGAGGACCAGCCGGCCAGCACGATGCCGTAGATGCCGACGGAGGCGACCGCGAGGATGTACAGCATCGCGATCGGCAGGTCGGTCAGCTGCATCGTCGTGCGGTGGCCGAAGATCGAGACCTCGTTGCCGGACGGCCCGAAGGGGATCACGGCGATCGCCATGAACGCCGGCGCCGCGGCGATGACCGGGGCCAGGACGTAGACGACCTTGTCGGCACGCTTGACGACCACGTCCTCCTTCAGCATCAGCTTGATGCCGTCGGCGAGCGACTGGAGCATGCCCCAGGGTCCGTGCCGGTTGGGGCCGATGCGCAGCTGCATCCAGGCGACGACCTTGCGCTCCCACACGATGGAGAAGAGCACGGTCACCATCAGGAACGCGAAGCAGAAGACCGCCTTGACGACGACGAGCCACCAGGGGTCCGTGCCGAACATGGAGAGGTCCTCGGCTGCGAGGACGGCACCCCGGGGCGCCGCGGCGAGTTGGGCGAGGCCGGTCACTCTCCTACCTCCGATGTCACGACGTGGGAACCCGGGGCGGCCGGACCGATCCGGACCAGTCCACCCGGCTGGGCGCCGGTGTCGGCGGGGACGCCCCGGCCGACGGAGTTGAGTGGCACCCACACGACCCGGTCCGGCATCTCGGTCACGGCCAGCGGGAGTTCGGTGGTGCCGCCGGGGCCCGTCACGGCGAGCAGGTCGCCGTCCTTCACCCCGGACTCGGCAGCGGTGGCCGCGGAGAGCCGGGCTACGGCGGCGTGCCGTGTTCCGGCCAGCGCCTCGTCGCCCTCCTGGAGCCGGCCCCGGTCGAGCAGCATCCGGTGGCCCGCGAGGACCGCCTCGCCGTCGCCGGGCCTCGGCACCGGACGGGACGTCACCCGCGGGTCCTCCGCGTGAGAGCCCTGCCATCCGCCGAGGCGGTCGAGCTCGCGGCGGGCCGCCCTCAGGTCAGGCAGACCCAGGTGTACGTCGAGCGCGTCGGCCAGCATGTGCAGGACCCGGGCGTCGGTCGGGCAGAGCGTCCGCGGCATCTGCTCGGGCTTGAGCGCGGCCTCGAACATCCGGGCCCGGCCTTCCCAGTTGAGGAAGGTGCCGGGCTTCTCCGGGACGGCGGCCACGGGCAGGACCACGTCGGCACGCTCGGTGACGGCGCCGGGTCGGAGCTCCAGCGAGACCAGGAAGCCGACCTCGTCGAGCGCGCGCAGCGCCCCCGCCGGGTCGGGCAGGTCCTCGGGGTCGACGCCCGCGACCAGCAGCGCGGCCAGTCCGCCGTCGGCGGCGGCCTCCACGATCTGGCCGGTGTCGCGGCCGAATCCGGAGGGGAGTTCGGCGACGCCCCACACGGACGCCACCTCCTCCCTGGCCCGCGGGTCCGTCGCGGGACGGCCGCCGGGCAGCAGCGACGGCAGCGCACCCGCCTCGATCGCACCCCGCTCACCGGCCCGGCGCGGGATCCACACCAGAGCGGCGCCGGTCGCGGCGGCGGTCCGTACGACGGCGGTCAGCGCGCCGGGCACCGCGGCGAGCCGCTCGCCCACCACGATCAGGGCGCCCTCGCCGCGCAGCGCCTCGGCCGCGACGGCACCGTCGCCCTCCAGGCCGACACCGCCCGCGAGGGCGTCCAGCCATTCGGTCTCCGTGCCCGGTGCGGCGGGGAGCAGTGTGCCGCCCGCCTTATCCAGGCCGCGTGTGGCGTGCGAGGCGAGGGCGAACGTCCGCTGACCGTGCTTGCGGTGGGCCTTGCGCAGCCGGAGGAAGACGCCGGGCGCCTCCTCCTCGGACTCGAATCCGGCCAGCAGGACGGCCGGTGCCTTCTCCAGCGTGGTGTAGGTGACGCCGGTGCCGTCCAGGTCGCGTCCCCGCCCGGCGACGCGCGCGGCCAGGAAGTCGGCCTCCTCGCCGCTGTGCACCCGGGCCCGGAAGTCGATGTCGTTCGTGGCGAGGGCGACCCGCGCGAACTTGCTGTAGGCGTAGGCGTCCTCGACGGTCAGCCGGCCGCCGGTGAGCACCCCGGTCCGGCCGCGTGCGGCGGACAGTCCGGCCGCCGCGGCTTCCAGCGCCTCGGGCCAGCTCGCCGGCTCCAGCACGCCCTCGGCGCTGCGTACGAGCGGCGTGGTGAGCCGGTCGCGCTGCTGGGCGTAGCGGAAGCCGAAGCGGCCCTTGTCGCAGAGCCACTCCTCGTTCACCTCGGGGTCGTTGGCCGCGAGCCGCCGCATGACCTTGCCACGCCGGTGGTCGGTCCGGGTGGCGCAACCCCCGGCGCAGTGCTCGCACACCGACGGCGTCGACACGAGGTCGAACGGCCTGGAGCGGAAGCGGTACGCCGCCGAGGTGAGCGCCCCGACCGGGCAGATCTGGATGGTGTTGCCGGAGAAGTACGACTCGAAGGGGTCGCCCTCGCCGGTACCGACCTGCTGGAGCGCACCGCGCTCGATCAGTTCGATCATCGGGTCGCCCGCCACCTGGTTCGAGAACCGGGTGCAGCGCGCGCAGAGCACGCAGCGCTCACGGTCCAGCAGCACCTGGGTGGAGATGGGGACGGGCTTCTCGAACGTGCGCTTCTTCCCGTCGAAGCGGGAGTCGGCGCCGCCGTGCGACATCGCCTGGTTCTGCAGGGGGCATTCGCCGCCCTTGTCGCAGACCGGGCAGTCCAGCGGGTGGTTGATGAGCAGGAGCTCCATCACCCCCTTCTGGGCCTTCTCCGCGACCGGCGACGTGATCTGCGACTTCACGACCATGCCGTCGGTGCAGGTGATGGTGCAGGAGGCCATCGGCTTGCGCTGGCCCTCGACCTCGACGATGCACTGCCGGCAGGCGCCGGCCGGGTCGAGGAGGGGGTGGTCGCAGAAGCGCGGGATCTCGATGCCGAGGAGTTCGGCGGCGCGGATGACGAGGGTGCCCTTCGGCACGCTGATCTCGATGCCGTCGATCGTGAGCGTGACCAGGTCCTCGGGCGGGATGGCCGCCTCGCCGCCCCCGGAGGGCGCACTCGTGGTGACTGTCATGCGTTCACCCCCCGGTGAGCGTTCTTGTCGTCTTTGTCGTCGGCCCAGAGGGTCGACCTGGCGGGATCGAAGGGGCAGCCCTTGCCGGTGATGTGCTGCTCGTACTCCTCGCGGAAGTACTGCAACGAGGAGAAGATCGGTGAGGCCGCGCCGTCACCGAGGGCGCAGAAGGACTTGCCGTTGATGTTGTCGGCGATGTCGTTCAGCTTGTCGAGGTCGGCCATCTCGCCCTTGCCGGCCTCGATGTCGCGGAGCAGCTGGACGAGCCAGTAGGTCCCTTCACGGCAGGGCGTGCACTTGCCGCAGGACTCGTGGGCGTAGAACTCGGTCCAGCGCGTGACGGCGCGCACCACGCAGGTGGTCTCGTCGAAGCACTGCAGCGCCTTGGTCCCGAGCATGGATCCGGCGGCGCCGACGCCCTCGTAGTCCAGCGGGACGTCGAGGTGCTCCTCGGTGAACATAGGGGTGGAGGAGCCGCCGGGGGTCCAGAACTTGAGGCGGTGCCCGGCCCGCATGCCGCCGCTCATGTCGAGCAGCTGGCGCAGGGTGATGCCGAGCGGGGCCTCGTACTGCCCGGGGCTGGTGACGTGTCCGCTGAGCGAGTAGAGCGTGAAGCCCGGGGACTTCTCGCTGCCCATGGACTTGAACCAGTCCTTGCCGCGGTTCAGGATCGCGGGAACCGAGGCGATGGACTCGACGTTGTTCACCACGGTGGGACAGGCGTACAGACCGGCGACCGCGGGGAAGGGGGGCCGCAGCCGGGGCTGGCCGCGCCGCCCTTCGAGCGAGTCGAGCAGTGCGGTCTCCTCGCCGCAGATGTACGCACCCGCGCCCGCGTGGACCGTGAGTTCCAGGTCGAGGCCCGAACCCAGCACGTCCTTGCCCAGGTAGCCGGCCTCATAGGCCTCGCGCACCGCCTCGTGCAGCCGCCGCAGGACGGGCACGACTTCGCCGCGCAGGTAGATGAAGGCGTGCGACGAGCGGATCGCGTAGCACGCGATCACGATGCCCTCGATGAGGCTGTGCGGGTTCGCGAAGAGGAGCGGGATGTCCTTGCAGGTTCCGGGCTCCGACTCGTCGGCGTTGACGACGAGGTAGTGCGGCTTGCCGTCGCCCTGCGGGATGAACTGCCACTTCATCCCGGTGGGGAATCCCGCGCCTCCGCGCCCGCGCAGACCGGAGTCCTTGACGTACGCGATGAGGTCGTCGGGCGCCATGGCCAGGGCCTTGCGCAGTCCCTCGTACCCGTCGTGGCGGCGGTAGGTCTCCAGGGTCCAGGACTCCGGCTCGTCCCAGAAGGAGGAGAGGACGGGGGCCAGGAGTTTCTCCGGGCTCGTCCCGTTCTTGTCGATCTCGGCTGCCAAGGTCATCACTCCCCCTCCTCGGCGGTGGGCCCGGCCGGGTTCGCCGGGTCGGAGGCCGAGGTCTGCTGCGGTGCGTCATGCGAGCTGAGGTGCTCGGTCGGCGAGGGGTCGTGGGGTGCGGAGTCCTGCGGGGCCTCGCCCCGCGGTCCGACCACACGTGTCTGCGGGGCGGCCTCTCCCCTGGCGAGCTTCAGGCCCACCAGGGAGGCCGCGCCCGCTCCGCCGCTCGCCTCGACCGCGCCGGGGCGCTGGTCGGGGAAGCCGGCCAGGATGCGTGCCGTCTCCTTGTAGCTGCACAGCGGGGCGCCGCGGGTGGGCTCGACGGTGCGGCCGGCGATCAGGTCGTCGACGAGCCGGGTGGCGCTCTCGGGCGTCTGGTTGTCGAAGAACTCCCAGTTGACCATCACGACGGGGGCGAAGTCGCAGGCCGCGTTGCACTCGATGTGTTCGAGGGTGACCTTGCCGTCGTCGGTTGTCATGCCGGCCTCGTCGTCGCCGACGCCCAGGTGATCCTTGAGGCGGTCGAAGATGGCGTCGCCGCCCATGACCGCGCACAGGGTGTTGGTGCAGACCCCGACCTGGTACTCGCCGCCCGGGCGGCGGCGGTACATCGAGTAGAAGGTGGCGACCGCCGTGACCTCCGCGGTGGTGAGGCCGAGCTGGTCGGCGCAGAACGCCACGCCCGTGCGGGAGACGTACCCCTCCTCGGACTGCACCAGGTGCAGCAGTGGGAGCAGCGCGGAACGGCTGCCGGGGTAGCGGGCGATCACCTCCTTCGCGTCCGCTTCGAGCCGGGCGAGCACCTCGGCCGGGTAGGCGGGGGCGGGGAGCTGCGGCATCCCCAGGCTGACTTCTTGGTTGGATGCGGTCACCGGTCGACGCCTCCCATCACGGGGTCGATGGACGCGACGGCGACGATGACGTCGGCGACCTGGCCGCCCTCGCACATCGCCGCCATGGCCTGCAGGTTGGTGAAGGACGGGTCGCGGAAGTGGACCCGGAAGGGGCGGGTGCCGCCGTCCGAGACGACGTGCACGCCGAGTTCGCCCTTGGGGGACTCGACGGCGGTGTACGCCTGCCCGGCCGGGACCCGGAAGCCCTCGGTCACCAGCTTGAAGTGGTGGATCAGGGCCTCCATGGAGGTGCCCATGATCTTCTTGATGTGGTCGAGCGAGTTGCCGAGTCCGTCGGGTCCCAGCGCGAGCTGTGCGGGCCAGGCGATCTTCTTGTCGGCGACCATGACCGGGCCCGGCTCCAGCCGGTCCAGGCACTGCTCGACGATCCTGAGCGACTGCCGCATCTCCTCGAGCCGGATGAGGAACCGGCCGTAGGAGTCGCAGGTGTCCGCGGTCGGCACGTCGAAGTCGTAGGTCTCGTAGCCGCAGTACGGATCGGTCTTGCGCAGGTCGTGCGGGAGCCCGGCGGACCTGAGGATCGGGCCGGTGGCGCCGAGCGCCATGCAGCCGGTCAGGTCGAGGTATCCGACGTCCTGCATACGGGCCTTGAAGATCGGGTTGCCGGTCGCGAGCTTGTCGTACTCCGGCAGGTTCTTCTTCATGGTCTTCACGAACTCGCGGAGCCGGTCGATCGCGCCCATGGGAAGGTCCTGGGCCAGGCCGCCGGGCCGGATGAACGCGTGGTTCATCCGCAGGCCGGTGATCAGCTCGAAGAGATCGAGAACGAGTTCACGATCGCGGAAGCCGTAGATCATGATCGTCGTGGCGCCGAGCTCCATGCCGCCGGTGGCGATGCACACCAGGTGCGAGGAGATCCGGTTGAGCTCCATCAGGAGCACCCGCAGGACGGTGGCCCGGTCGGGGATCTGGTCCTCGATGCCGAGGAGCTTCTCCACCCCGAGGCAGTACGCCGCCTCGTTGAAGAACGGGGTCAGGTAGTCCATGCGGGTCACGAAGGTCGTGCCCTGCGTCCAGTTCCGGAATTCGAGGTTCTTCTCGATGCCGGTGTGGAGGTAGCCGATGCCGCAGCGGGCTTCGGTGACGGTCTCGCCGTCGATCTCCAGGATCAGCCGCAGCACTCCGTGCGTGGAGGGGTGCTGGGGACCCATGTTCACGATGATGCGTTCGTCGTCCGACTTCGCCGCGGACTCGACGACCTCGTCCCAGTCGCCGCCGGTGACTGTATATACAGTCCCCTCGGTCGTGGCGCGGGCGTCGGAGAGCGGAGTCCCGGACACGCCGGGCGTCGCGTGGGAATGGGGAGTGCTCATCAGCTGTACGACCTCCGCTGGTCCGGAGCCGGGATCTGGGCGCCCTTGTACTCGACGGCGATGCCGCCGAGGGGGTAGTCCTTGCGCTGCGGGAAGCCCTGCCAGTCGTCCGGCATCATGATCCGGGTCAGGGCGGGGTGCCCGTCGAAGATCAGCCCGAAGAAGTCGTAGGTCTCGCGCTCGTGCCAGTCGTTGGTCGGGTAGACCCCGACGAGCGACGGGATGTGCGGGTCGCTGTCCGGGGCGGACACCTCGAGGCGGATCAGCCGGCCGTGGGTGAGTGACCGCAGGTGGTACACCGCGTGCAGCTCGCGCCCCTTGTCCCCGAGGTAGTGGACGCCACTGACGCCCGTACACAGCTCGAAGCGCAGGGCGGGGTCGTCGCGCAGGGTGCGGGCGACCCGGACCAGGTGCTCGCGCTCGATGTGGAAGGTGAGTTCGCCCCGGTCGACGACCGTCTTCCCGATCGCCTCGGAGGGGAGGAGGTCCTGCTCCTCCAGCGCGCCCTCCAGCTCGTCGGCCACCTCGTCGAACCAGCCGCCGTAGGGCCGTGAGGTGGCGCCCGGCATGGTCACCGTGCGGACGAGGCCCCCGTAGCCGGAGGTGTCGCCGCCGTTGTTGGCGCCGAACATGCCCTTGCGTACGCCGATGACCTCACCGGAGTCGTCGCGCGGAGTGGGCAGTGCCGCGCTGTTCTTCTCGTCGCTCACCGGAGCAGCCCCTTCATCTCGATCAGGGGGAGTGCCTTGAGCGCCGCTTCCTCCGCCTCGCGGGCGGCCTCCTCCGCGTTGACCCCGAGCTTGGAGCCCTGGATCTTCTGGTGGAGCTTGAGGATGGCGTCGATCAGCATCTCGGGGCGCGGTGGGCATCCCGGCAGATAGATGTCGACCGGGACAATATGATCAACACCCTGAACAATGGCGTAGTTATTGAACATTCCACCCGATGACGCACAAACCCCCATGGAGATGACCCACTTGGGGCTCGGCATCTGGTCGTAGACCTGCCGCAGGACGGGCGCCATCTTCTGGCTGACGCGTCCGGCGACGATCATCAGATCCGCCTGCCGCGGCGATCCGCGGAAGACCTCCATCCCGAAACGGGCCAGGTCGTACCGCCCCGCACCGGTCGTCATCATCTCGATGGCGCAGCAGGCGAGGCCGAAGGTGGCCGGGAAGACGGATGACTTCCGCACCCAGCCGGCGGCCTGTTCGACAGTGGTCAGAACGAAGCCGCTGGGCAGCTTCTCTTCGAGTCCCATGGTGTGCCCCTCAGCCCCTCAGTCCCATTCCAGGCCGCCCCGCCGCCACACATACGCGTAGGCGACGAAGACGGTGAGCACGAAGAGCAGCATCTCCACGAGCCCGAAGATCCCCAGGGCGTCGAAACTGACCGCCCAGGGATAGAGGAAGACGATCTCGATGTCGAAGACGATGAAGAGCATCGCCGTCAGGTAGTACTTGATGGGGAAGCGGCCGCCTCCAGCCGGAGTCGGGGTGGGTTCGATGCCGCACTCGTACGCTTCGAGCTTTGCCCGGTTGTACCGCTTGGGGCCGATAAGCGTGGCCATGACCACGGAGAAGATCGCAAACCCTGCCCCGAGGGCGCCGAGCACGAGGATGGGCGCGTAGGCATTCACGCTCCTCGCTCCTTCCAGTCGTCCTTGACCGTTGGACCGCATCGGGCGACCGGCTCGCCACCTCACCAAGATCGTGCACATGTGAGGCAGTTCACAAGCCCGACTGCCCCGCATCCTATGCCTGCCGTCCTGTGATCTGCGACACGGGGTGCACCACCGTCTTTGTGATCTCCACCACCTGACGAACGATCATGAAGTCGGATGAGCGGTGATCTTCGTACGCGAAGCGGCCGAGCGGTTACGAGACGTGACATCTCGCGGCGTTACCGCTGGTCAAGGGCGCGTGGCTCTATCAATCGACGTGCCGTACAGGCAAATTGGCGGTGGGTGCCGTGGTGGTGATATAGGGATCGCCCTCAGAAGGGGGCCACCCGGACGAGGGGCCGCCGGTACCGACGTGGACATTGCGCCCGCATTCACGATCTTCCGGACGGCTGTCACGGGAGCGTGCACGACGGCGAGCGATCGCCCGGCGCGATCCATCGCGGAGGTGACCGCCTCGCGGACGAACGCACGGCCGGGGTCACCGAGGCCGGCGGGGGCACGGCTCGACAGGCGGGAACATAGGGGGACATGACTCACCAATAGGTCATGTGGCCGCCGGGCGGCGGACGAGCCGTTCCTCCACGCGGCGCACGGACGCACGGTTGCCTCTCACGGGAGACTCATGTTGTGACCTGCGCCACCTCCATGCGAGCTCCAACAAAGGCGGGCTTGGCCATCGGTGTGAACGGATGGTAAGTGACGGGCAATTCGGACGTATTGATAGAACGCCGTGATCACGGCACTGATCGGCGGTGCCCGTTTTGCCCGTTAGGGCGTCAATAAGGGCCTCAAATAAGTGGATTCACAGATTCCGAACGTAACTGTGTCGCAACACACGTTTCTTGATGGGACCCCTACAGCCCTGATAGCGCTAGTACCCATGTCCCACACCGCTCACATACCCAGCCACCGGAAGCCCCGCCAGCGCGCCACGAAGACGGCGCTGCGGGCAGGAGTTGCCGGTGGCGTCCTCAGCACCATCGCGGTCGCGGGTGCCGCCGGTCCGGCCCAGGCCGAGCCGGTGACCCAGACCATCGAGATGCCC
Organism: Streptomyces sp. NBC_01341; assembly: GCF_035946055.1. Lineage (NCBI taxonomy): Bacteria > Bacillati > Actinomycetota > Actinomycetes > Kitasatosporales > Streptomycetaceae > Streptomyces > Streptomyces sp. NBC_01341. Next base: position 3,190,626 of record NZ_CP108364.1, read on the forward strand.
ACCATCACGGCCGGGCTCTCCACCTCCGTCGCCGCGTCCGCGCAGGCGACCCAGGCCGTCGCTCTCGACCTCGAGACGCAGGCCGCCGAGGACGCCGCAGCGGCAGCAGCCGCCAAGACAGCGACCAAGGCCAAGGCCGAGGCCGTCCGCAAGGCGGAGGCCGAGAAGAAGGCGAAGGCTGCCGCCAAGGCCAAGGCGGAGGCCGCCGAGCGCGCCTCCCGCAGCGCCGAGCGCACCACGCTCAGCGCCTCCACGGGGTCGCCGTCGCCGTCGTCGTCGTCGTCCTCGGCCGCCCGTGTCTCCTCCAGCGCCACCGGGTCCGCCGCGTCCGTCGTCGCGTTCGCGCAGTCCCAGGTCGGCGACGCGTACGTCTCCGGCGGCACCGGCCCCAACTCGTGGGACTGCTCGGGTCTGGTCCAGGCCGCCTTCCGTACGGTGGGCGTCGACCTGCCGCGCGTCTCCCAGGACCAGTCGACGGCCGGCACCCAGGTCTCGCTCGACAACCTGCAGCCCGGCGACATCCTGTACTGGGGCGGCGCGGGCAGTGCCTACCACGTCGGGATCTATGTGGGCGGCGGCCAGTTCGTCGGCGCGCAGAACTCCAGCACGGGCGTCGTGCAGAAGTCCCTGGACTACGACCCGCCGTCGGGCGCCGTCCGCGTTCTCTGATTCACAAGCCGGGCCACCCCCGAGCGCGACCGCGGACCGTCACTCCCCCACCAGGAGTGACGGTCCGTCATCGTGTCGCGTGCAGGGAGTTCGAGGTGGCCGCCTCGTCCACCGGCCGCCGCTGGCCCGGTACCTTCCCGCCCGTCGCCGCGGCACGCCCACGGCGCAGGTGCAGCACGCACGCCACGCAGGCGAGCGCGGCCAGCACGAATCCGTACGGGGGTGTCGACCCCGAGGGCTGCGTCTCGTAGACCAGCGCGGCCGACAGCACCGTCACGGCGTCCAGCGCCCGGCCCCCTGACGCGGTGGCGGCGAGCACGGCCGTGGCCCACAGCAGGTACCAGGGCTGGACCATCGGCGAGAGGGCGACGAGTGCCAGCAGCGCGGGGCCCAGCGCGCGGACGGGTTCAGTCCGGCCCGTCGCGGCGTGCCACGCGAGGCGGCCGATGAGCACCAGGGCCACCAGCAGGGCCAGCCTCTGCACGGCGGACCTGACGGGATCCGGGTCCACGCCCGCCGTCAGCCGCAGGAGTTCGCCCAGACCGAGGCCCAGGTCGCTGCTGAACGACAACGCGGTGTGGATGCGTCCCGCGACACCCTGGGTCCCCAGCCAGCCGAAACCGGTGCCGCAGACGACCGTGGCGCCGGCGGCGACCGCGCCCGCGACCAGGCCCGGCGCCAGGAGCCCCTTCGCCACCCGTCGCGCGGTGGACCCGCTCGCGGCCCTGCCCACCACGACGCCGACGAACAGCAGCGCCACCGCTGCCGGGGACTTGACCATCACGGCGAGCCCGATGAGCGCCGAGCCGCTGATCCACCTCCCGCGCAGGGCGAGCAGCGCACCCGCCAGCATGAGGCCGGTCATCAGCCCGTCGTTGTGGACACCGCCGACGACGTGAATCAGCAGCAGCGGGTTCAGCGCCCCGAGCCACAGGGCGGCGCTCTCGCTGCGGCCGTGCTCCCGGGCGAGGTTCCGCAGGGCCCACACGATCAGCACCAGGGACGCCAGGGCGATGAGCCGCATGCCCAGCACGGCCGGGACGACCGTGCCGCCGGTCGCCCCGGCCACGCCCCGCGCGAGGATCAGGAAGAACGGCCCGTACGGCGCCGGGGTGTCGGTCCAGTGCCCGCCGACGCTCGCCGCGGCGTCGCCGCCCGGTCCGCCGGGGTCCAGGACGGACGGCCCGGCGCTGTAGACGTCGTGGCCCTCCATGACCATCACGCCCTGAGAGACGTAGCTGTAGACGTCCGCGCTGTAGAGCGGCGGCGCCAGGAGGAACGGCGCCGCCCACCACACGAGGGTGACGAGGGTGTGGCGAACGGCGGCTCCGGTGCGCCCGTACAGCCACCAGGCCACGACGAGCAGTGTCAGTCCGCCGTACGCGGCCGCGTAGCCCGCCGCCGTCAGGGCGGGCCCCCGGGGCACCCACAGTCCCCATGGGTCGTGGGCCGGCAGTGTGCCGACGGCCCAGCCCCCCAGGGCGGCGGCCGCCGCCCCCGCCGCGCCCAGCCGACGGCAGCCGCCGGCGCTCCGTGCCCCCAATGCCCGCATGGGCCGAGAACCTACCGTTCCTAAAGACTGAGCGGGAGTGAGTCCTGTTGCCGGAACTCATGCTCAGCCGAACGCCCCGAACGGTGTTGGGCGTTCTGGTCCACCGCGTTCCTGCCGCGTTCAGCTCCATCGGATCGTGTCCGTGGTCCGGGTACGCGGGGGCGGTTTCCCTCGCTGCCTCGATCATCTGGTCCTGCCTGGGCGGTCCGATGCCCGCCAGCATCGCTCTGGTGCTGGCGGGGCGGTGCCGTCCGTCGCCGGATCGGGTGTCCGAGGGAGCGCCTGCCGATGGCCACCGAGGCGGCGGGGTGTCGGCTGGTCATGCGGTTGAGGAGGCCGTCAGCCCACGCTTACGGGCAGCCCACATCTCGGTGGAGTGCTCCAGCCCGTCCCCGCAGCGGGTCTTGAGATCCCGCGACGCCAGGGAACCCATGTGGCCGCCGACCAGACGCAACACCTTCTCATCCTCGGCGGTGAGGCCCTTGAGGCGGTCGCGAATGCTCACCCCCGACGGGCCATCGGCGACGAACGGACGTGAAATCGTCCGCAGTGGCTTCTTCGGCTCAGCCATGCGACGCCGCTTCAAGAGCCTTCACCGCACGGTTCTTCGCCGACCGGCGCCCGTACAACCGGGCGCAGAACGACGTCAAGACCTCCACCGTGTCCCGTACCAGGTCGTCTTCGACTTCGCCCTCGTCGAGGACAATGAGACGACGGCCCGTCGCGGAAAGGGCGGCCTCGACCAGCTCCACGTTCATCCGGCCCAACCGGTCCTTGTGCTCCACCACAACGGTGATCACCTCGGGATCGGCCAGCAGACGACGGGCCTTGGACCGGCCACCGTTCATGCCCGAGGCGATCTCGGACTCCACCCGCACGACCCGGTGACCGGCCTTCGCCGCCCACGCGGACAAGCGGGCAACCTGCCGCTCCAGATCAGCTTTCTGGTCATGCGAGGAGACACGGGCATACAGACCCAGCCCTCCGACCGCTTCCGGCGCGGCGTTCGACTCGACGTTCACCAGGATCGTGCGCGGACCGACCCGCTGAGCCGGTACCGGCAGCGTCCCCTCACGGAACCAGCGATACGCGGTCTGCGGATGCACGCCCTGCGTCTTCGCCCATTCCGTCAGATTCACACCCGGACAACGACACTCACTCAAACAGGGTTACGCTCACTTTCCCGACTGTGATGACCAGCAGTTGAAAACACCAGGGCATGCCGCCGGCAGCAGGGCCCGGGGCGGCAGGGCCCGTGCGCTCAGGCCTTGGGGGCCACCTTGGAGAGGCCGTTGATGATGCGGTCCATGGCGTCGCCGCCCGTGGGGTCGGTGAGGTTGGCGAGCATCTTCAGCGTGAACTTCATCAGGACGGGGTGGGTCAGACCGCGCTGAGTCGCGATCTTCATGACCTTCGGGTTCCCGATCATCTTCACGAAGGCCCGGCCGAGCGTGTAGTAACCGCCGTAGGTGTCCTTCAGGACCTTCGGGTAGTGCTGCAGGGCCAGTTCGCGCTGCGCCGGGGTCGCGCGGGCGTGCGCCTGGACGATGACGTCCGCGGCGAGCTGGCCCGACTCCATGGCGTAGGCGATGCCCTCACCGTTGAACGGGTTGACCAGGCCGCCCGCGTCACCGACGAGCAGCAGGCCCTTGGTGTAGTGCGGCTGGCGGTTGAAGGCCATCGGAAGGGCGGCACCGCGGATCGGCGTCGTCATGTTCTCGGGGGTGTAACCCCAGTCCTCGGGCATGGACGCGCACCAGGCCTTGAGGACCTCGCGCCAGTCGAGCTCCCTGAAGGCCGACGAGGAGTTCAGGATGCCGAGCCCGACGTTGGACGTCCCGTCGCCCATGCCGAAGATCCAGCCGTAGCCGGGCAGCAGCCGGTCCTCGGCGCCGCGGCGGTCCCACAGCTCCAGCCAGGACTCCAGGTAGTCGTCGTCGTGGCGGGGCGAGGTGAAGTACGTGCGGACCGCGACGCCCATCGGACGGTCCTCGCGGCGGTGCAGCCCCATGTTGAGGGAGAGCCGGGTGGAGTTGCCGTCGGCGGCGACGACGAGCGGCGCGTGGAAGGTGACCGGGGTCTTCTCCTCGCCGAGCTTCGCGTGGACGCCGGTGATGCGCCCGGTGCGCTCGTCCTTGATCGGTTCCCCGACGTTGCAGCGCTCGTGCAGCCGGGCTCCCGCCTTCTGTGCCTGCCGGGCCAGCTGCTCGTCGAAGTCGTCGCGCTTGCGCACGAGACCGTAGTCCGGGTACGAGGCGAGGTCCGGCCAGTCCAGCTGGAGGCGGACGCCGCCGCCGATGATGCGCAGCCCCTTGTTGCGGAGCCAGCCGGCCTCTTCGGAGATGTCGATGCCCATGGAGACGAGCTGCTTGGTGGCGCGCGGGGTGAGACCGTCGCCGCAGACCTTCTCCCGCGGGAAGGCCGTCTTCTCCAGGAGGAGGACGTCGAGGCCGGCCTTGGCGAGGTAGTACGCGGTCGTGGAGCCGGCTGGGCCCGCTCCGACGACGATCACGTCCGCGCTGTGTTCGGAGAGGGGCTCGGTCACGGTCGGATCTCCCGAAGACTCGAATTCGCGTGCCGCGCGGCACATGTCGCGTGCAGTCTATGGGTGGCTGCTGATCAACCTCCCGAAGGGCTCCCCGATGTCTCACGTGACCGACCCGACGCCGTCCGTACATCTGCGTGTCCCCACCGACGAGGACGCCCTGGCCTGGTACCGGGTGTTCGACGACCGGGAAGTGATGGAGTTCCACGGCGGACGCCGGGCGGAGTACTCCGTGTACGAGGAGTTGACCGCCCGCCAGCGCAGGCACGACGCCGAGCTCGGCCACTGCCTGTGGACGGTGCTGGACGACTCCGGCGCGGTGCTCGGCTTCACCGGCGCCCAGCCGTGGCCGCACGAGTCGTTCGGCCCCGTGGGCGAGGTGGAGATCGGCTGGCGGCTGGGCCGGGCCTCGTGGGGGTACGGCTACGCGACCGCCGCCGCGCGCACCACGCTGGAACGCCTGCGGGCACTCGGGGTGCGCGAGGTGGTGGCGATGATCAACGCCCGGAACGCGCGCTCGGTGGCGGTGGCCGTACGTCTCGGCATGCGGCAGGCCGAGACGTACACCACGCCGGTGACGGAGCAGGAGGCGTACTGCTTCCGCCTGGACCTCTGAGCCCCGCGGGGGTCAGGCGCGCACGCCCCGGTGCAGCGCCACCACGCCGCCGGTGAGGTTGCGCCAGGCGACATCCGACCAGCCGGCCTTCTGCAGCAGCGCGGCGAGGCCGGCCTGGTCGGGCCAGGCGCGGATCGACTCGGCGAGGTAGACGTAGGCGTCGGGGTTCGACGACACCGCCCGGGCGACCGGCGGCAGCGCGCGCATCAGGTACTCGGTGTAGACGGTCCTGAAGGGCGCCCAGGTCGGCTGCGAGAACTCGCAGATGACCACCCGGCCGCCGCGCTTGGTGACGCGGTAGAGCTCGCCGAGCGCGGCGGCGGTGTCCTGGATGTTGCGGAGACCGAAGGAGATGGTGACCGCGTCGAAGGTCTCGTCCTTGAAGGGGAGCTTCGTGCCGTCCCCCGCGGTGAACGGCATCCACGGGTGCCGCTGCTTGCCCACCCGGAGCATGCCGAGCGAGAAGTCGCACGGCACCACATAGGCGCCGGCCTGTGCGAAGGGCTGCGAGGAGGTGGCCGTCCCGGCCGCCAGGTCGAGGATCTTCTGGGCCGGCCGGGCGTCGACGGCCCGGGCGACCTCCTTGCGCCAGAGCCGCGCCTGTCCGAGCGACAGCACGTCGTTGGTGAGGTCGTAGTTCGCCGCCACGTCGTCGAACATCGAGGCGACTTCGTGCGGCTGCTTGTCCAGGGATGCTCGGGTCACCCGCCCATTCAAGCAGCCGCGCCCCCGGCGCCCCGAGGCGGCGTGAACCTTTTCGGTCCGGAGGCACTCCGTACAGGTGCCGGGGGACGGGTACGCGGCCCGCGTGCCGCTGCCGGCGGGCCGGAGAGGGCGGGGAAGGGCGGTCCGGCCCCGGGGCACACCAAGATCACGGATACTCGCGGGACGATGCAGAGCAACGACACCCACCACATACGCACCGCTGCCGCACCCCGCCGCCGGGACTTATCCGCGGCGCCCGGCCGCTCCGCACGCCGCCGGCCGAGCCTGCGCGTCCGCAGGCGCCGGAGATTCGCGGCAGTGCTGCTCCTCGCACTCGTGGCCGGCGCGGTCTACCTCGCGGTGGAACCGCCCTGGCGGGGCGGCGGACCGGCCGTCGCCGCCGGCTCCGGGGACGTCAGGCCCACCCCCGCCGCGGCGGACCGGCCGGCACCCGTACGGATCGCCCCCGATGTCCCGCCCGCCGCCACCCCGCCGGCCGAGGTGAAGGTGCCGGAGGCGGGCCCCGGCACCTTCACCGTCGCCCGCGCGGGCGTCGCGGCCACGGGCGCGGGGAGCCGGTACCGCGTCGAGGTGGAGGACGGCAGCGGGGTCGATCCCGACGAGGCCGCCGCCGGAGTCGCGGAGATACTCGCCCACCCGCGCGGCTGGAACAAGGGCGGCACCCACGCGTTCCGCCAGGTCGCCGACGGCTCGGCCGGGCTGGTGATCCGCATCGGCACCCCCACGACGACGGACCGGCTGTGCGCCCGCTACGGCCTGCGCACCGGCGGTGAGCTCAACTGCCGGGGCGCCAAGGACGTCATGGTGAACCTGCGCCGCTGGCAGCTGGGTTCACCCGAGTTCGACGGGTCGCCGGCCGAGTACCGCGCCCTGATCATCAACCACGAGGTCGGTCACTGGCTGGGCCACGGCCACGAGACCTGCCCCGGTCCGGGCAGACCGGCGCCCGCCATGATGCAGCAGATCAAGGGCCTGAAGGGGTGCGTGTCCAACGCCTGGCCCTACGACGGGAAGGGGCGCTACCTGGGCGGGCCTCCGGCGCGGTGACGCCGTGCCACCCCCGCCCCCCGGGCGTCCGCCGACGCGGTGCCGGCCGGATCGCCGCGGCACTCACCTCCGAGTCCGCGCGCCCGTGGCCTCACCGCCGCCGGTAGACCAGCCGACCGCCGAGCACCGTGGCCACGCACGCCGTGCCGCCCGCCGCGCGCAGCTCCGCCTCGTCCCGGACGTCGAATACCGCGAGGTCCGCGCGGCCGCCCGCAAGGAGGGGGCCGTACACCGAAGCCGCCAGGGTCCGGCCTCCCGCGAACGGGTCCAGGGACGGCTCTCCTGCGGCTGCCCCGGCGGACGGCAGGACCGTCAGGCCCGCGCGGCCGGCGGCGGTGCGGACGGCGGGCTCGCCGAGGACCCCGGCGACATGGGTGGTGCCGTGCCGGAGCATGCGCTGCAGCCCCCGGCGCACGCTGCCGGCCCGGCGGGGCTCGTCCATCCCCCCGGCCAGCCGGTCGAACTCCGCGCCGGTCAGCGGCCGCTCCCCGAGCTCGTCGGCCTCGCGCGGGTCCGGGTGGTAGCAGCGGGTCAGCAGCGGTAGCCCGTCCCGCTGGACCAGGCCGGGAGTGAGGACGCCGGGCCACTGCCGGACTCTGGCCGAGGGATGGGCGGCCAGGACCTCGTCGTACGGGCCGACGGCCGCGACGCGGTCACCGTCCACGGCGACCGCGCCCCCGGGCACGCCTGCCGCGCCGACCGGAAGGACCAGCGGCGCGGCGTGAACGGTCAGCACGGCTGCGTCAGTTGGCGTCGAGGAGCTTCAGCTCCGGGTGCGCCGTGCCGCCGGCGATCGCGGTGGACGAGATGTGCGAGACGACGCGCGCGTCGACGGGGTCGTTCGCCGGGTCGTCGTGGACGATGAGGTGCTCGTAGGTCGTGGCGCGCTGGGCGGGGACGCGGCCCGCCTTGCGGATCAGGTCGATGATCTCGAGCCGGTTCGAGCGGTGCTTGGCGCCGGCCGACGAGACGACGTTCTCCTCCAGCATGATCGAGCCGAGGTCGTCAGCGCCGTAGTGCAGCGACAGCTGGCCGACCTCCTTGCCCGTGGTCAGCCAGGAGCCCTGGATGTGGGCGACGTTGTCGAGGAACAGCCGGGCGATGGCGATCATGCGCAGGTACTCGAAGAGCGTGGCCTGCGTCTGCCCCTTCAGCTTGTTGTTCTCCGGCTGGTAGGTGTACGGGATGAAGGCGCGGAAGCCGCCCGTGCGGTCCTGGACGTCGCGGATCATCCGCAGGTGCTCGATGCGCTCGGCGTTGGTCTCGCCCGTGCCCATCAGCATCGTGGAGGTGGACTCGACCCCGAGGCCGTGCGCGATCTCCATGATCTCCAGCCAGCGCTCGCCGGACTCCTTGAGCGGGGCGATCGCCGTGCGCGGCCGTGCGGGCAGCAGTTCGGCGCCGGCTCCCGCGAAGGAGTCGAGGCCCGCGGCGTGGATCCGGCTGATGGCCTCCTCGGCGGAGACGCCGGAGATCCGGGCCATGTGCTCGATCTCCGAGGCACCGAGGGAGTGGATGACCAGCTCCGGGTAGGCCTTCTTGATCGCGGAGAAGTGCTCCTCGTAGTACTCGACGCCGTAGTCCGGGTGGTGGCCGCCCTGGAACATGATCTGTGTGCCGCCGAGCTCGACGGTCTCCGCGCAGCGGCGCAGGATGTCGTCGAGGCTGCGGGACCAGCCCTTGGCGGTGTCCTTGGGCGGGGCGTAGAACGCGCAGAACTTGCAGGCGGTGACGCACACGTTCGTGTAGTTGATGTTGCGCTCGATGATGTACGTCGCGATGTGCTCCGTACCGGCGTAACGACGGCGCCGGACGGCGTCGGCCGCGGCTCCCAGGGCGTGCAGGGGTGCCGACCTGTACAGGTCGAGCGCCTCCTCGGGAGTGATCCGCCCGCCCTCGGCGGCGCGGTCGAGGATGGGCTGAAGGTCGGCCTTCTCGGTCACCGGGCTGTCACCTTTCGGCGGTTTTTCTACGGATCCACGGACCGATCCAGCGTACGCCAGCCGTTGCCCGGGTCAGCCGCGGGACCTGGTGAGCGTGCCCTTCGGTGTACCCGCCGCCTTCTCGTGGGAGACGTAGCCCAGGGCGTCGGCCGAGGTGAGGGTGAAGTCCAGGTCGGCCTCACCGCCGGTGCACAGGGAGCCGGTGGCGGAGCCGGGGTCGGGGCGCTCCCGGATTCTGAGCTGGGTGGCCGTGCCGGAGACCAGGGTGCCGATGCCCTTGCAGACGATGCTGCTCCCGAGCAGGTCGAGTTCGTAGGACAGCCGGACCACGTCCTCCCCCTTCCTCCCTTCGCTGAAGACGGCCGTGAGCGTGCCGTGCGGGGACCCGTTGCGTTCGGTCGTGGGTCCCTCCCAGGTGCCGGCGAACGTCTTGGGGAGCGCGCTCACCGGGGCGGAGGCCGACGGGGTGCCCCCCGGGGTCTCCTGCGCGGCGTCCGGCGGCCTCTGCGACGAGGATCTCGACGGGGTGTGCGCGGCACCGTCGTTGCTGCGGTCCTTGTCGCCGCCGCTGCCGGTGAACAGGTCGCCGAGCGTCGCCGCGCCGACGGTCACGACCGCGAGGGCGCCCGCGACGGCGAGCGCGACGGTGCAGCTGACCCGACGTCCCGCGCGGCGGCCGGACTGCGGAGCGGCGTCCATGGCGAAGGCGACGCGGGCACCGGACCCACCTGCGCCCTTCGTGTCCGGACGGGCCGGGGGTCCGTCCGGCGGGGGTGGCGGCAGCGGAGGACCGAACACGCCGGGCGCGGCGCTCCCCAGCGACGCGTTGCTGAAGGGCACGGGGCCCGACCGCACCGGCTCGTCCTGGGGTTCCAGGTCCAGCAGGGCCACCGCGGACCGGCTGACCTCGCGCACCAGCGGATCGGGCAGCCAGCCCGGCGCGACCAGCGCGGCGGCTCCGCCGGGGGCGAGCCTGCGGGCGAGTTCGGCGGGGGCGGGCCGGTCGGCGGGGTCCTTCGCGAGACACCCGGCGACCACCTCGCGCAGTTCGCCCTCCAGGTCGCCGAGTTCGGGCTCCTCGTGCACCACCTTGTAGAGGAGTACGGCGGACGAGTCCCCGGGGAAGGGGGCGTTGCCCGTCGCCGCGTAGGCGAGGACGGCGCCGAGCGAGAAGACGTCGGCCGCACCGGAGATGTCCAGTCCCCGGATCTGTTCCGGTGCCATGTAGCCGGGTGAGCCGACGGAGACCCCGGTGGACGTGAGGGAGACGGTGGCGCCCAGCGCGCGGGCGATCCCGAAGTCGATCAGCCTCGGCCCGTCGAGAGCGAGCAGGACGTTGGACGGCTTCACGTCCCGGTGGATGAGGCCGTGGCCGTGCACCGCGTCGAGCGCTTCGCCGAGCCCGGCGCCCAGGGCGCGCACCGCGCGCTCGGGCAGCGGGCCGTAGCGGGTGACCGCGTCCGAGAGCGGTGGTCCGGCCACGTAACCGGTCGCCACCCAGGGCACGGCCGCGTCCGGGTCCGCGTCCAGCACCGGCGCGGTCCACCGGGCACCGAGGCGCCTGGCGGCCTCCACCTCGCGCCGGAACCTGGCGCGGAACTGCTCGTCGAGGGCGAAGTGGGGGTGGACGACCTTGACCGCGACGGTGCGGCCCCCCGCGCTGCGCCCCAGATAGACGCGCCCCATCCCGCCGGCGCCGAGCCTGCCTAGCAGCCGATAGGCACCGATGGTGTGCGGTTCGCCGGCTTCCAGCGGCTGCATACGGTCTCCCCCTGTGGGCCCCGGGACTCGGACGGCAGCCTAGGGGGCCGGGGTCGCACGGTCACCGATACCGCGTACGACGATTTCGCCCCTATGGGCACGAAGCAGGGATTTCGCCACAGCGAAAGGCGCGAATACGCCGTCCGTCCACGCCCTTCGAGGTTCGCCGGGGGATACCGGAAGGCATTCGCGGGGCCATCCGCAATTCGCCGCACGGCCTCCTGGAAGGGGTCCCGAGACACGACTCCGCGCATTCACCCCCTTTCCCGGGGGACGGAAATGCCGACGGCTTACGGCGCTGCGGACGGAGTTCCGTGCGGCGGCAGGCGGAACTCCTCCGCGGGCCCGGAGGAACCGCGCCCGGAGAGGAAAGCGGGGCGACCGGGGGAAGGCGCGGGAAAGTACGGGATTCACCTTCTTCTCCCGCACCATTCCCGCGTGCCGTTCCCGGCCGCCCGGAATCCCCGCTGCCCCGATTCCCGGCCGCCCGGGGTTCCCGCCGGCGCGGTGCCGCCGGTCCCGTGTCAGCGGCCGAGCAGCTCGACCTTCACGTCCGCCGGGAAGCCGGTCGTCGGACCGGTGCGCCGCGCGAACTCGCGCACGCCCGCCAGCTGGTCCGGGCCGAAGCGGAAGTCCAGGGTGGTGAAGTAGCGCTCCAGCACCTCGGCGTCGAAGGACTCCCAGCGCGCGGCCTGCTCGGCCACCTTGGTGACCTCCTCCAGGGACAGGTCACGGGAGGCCAGGAACGCCTCGTGCACCTTCTCCACGTAGTCGGGGTGCGAGGCCAGGTAGTCCTTGCGGGCGGCCCAGACGGCGAAGACGAACGGAAGCCCCGTCCACTCCTTCCACATCTCGCCCAGGTCGTGGACCTGCAGCCCGAGCCGTGGGGCGTCGTGGAGGTTGGCGCGGAGGGCCGCGTCGCCGATCAGGACGGCGGCGTCGGCCTCCTGCATCATCACACCGAGGTCCGGGGGGCAGGTGAAGTAGTCCGGGGTGACGCCGTAACGCTCGGCGAGCAGCAGTTGGGCCAGCCGCACGGACGTACGGGAGGTCGAGCCGAGGGCCACCCTGGCGCCGTCGAGCCGGTCCAGCGGCAGCTGCGAGACGATCACGCACGACATGACCGGGCCGTCGCAGCCGACCGCGATGTCGGGCAGTGCGACCAGGTCGTCGGCGTTGCGCAGGAACTCGACCAGGGTGACGGGACCGATGTCGAGGTCCCCTCGCACCAGCTGCTCACTGAGTCTCTCCGGGGTGTCCTTCGAGAGCTCGAGATCGAGCAGGGTCCCGGTCCGTGCCAGGCCCCAGTAGAGGGGGAGGCAGTTCAGGAACTGGATGTGGCCGACGCGCGGCCTGCTGCGACGGTCGTCGCCTTCTACGGGAGAGACGGTTGAATTGTCCACATCGCGAGGCTAGACCCGTGCCCGGCGACGGGTGTCATCGGGGCGGCCGGACACCCTCCGGAGCCTTGTCCGTCACCCCTCCGACGGGCCGATCAGACATCCGGGTGAAGTGATCTTTCCCTCTACCGCTCCCCGCAGACTGCGTGCTAGGCTCGCCCGCAAGTTGCAGTTTGGTTTCCCTTGCAGTACAGAGCCTGCGGAGCATGTAACCCGCAGGCTTTTGTAGTTTTCAGACTTGTATGCAGGTTCTGGAGCAGGGCAACCCTTTGGCCCAAGGAGGGCTTATGGCTACCGGAACCGTCAAGTGGTTCAACGCTGAAAAGGGCTTCGGCTTCATCGCCCAGGACGGCGGCGGCCCGGATGTCTTCGTCCACTACTCCGCGATCAACGCGTCCGGGTTCCGCTCCCTCGAGGAGAACCAGGCCGTGAACTTCGACGTCACTCAGGGACCCAAGGGTCCGCAGGCTGAGAACGTCACCCCGGCCTAGTTGCCCGGGTCGGCCGATCGCGGCCGAGTGAGCAGTACCCAAGGAGCCCCGCTCCCCCGCCCCGGCGGAGGAGCGGGGCTCCTGCCCTTCCGGGCCGGCCCCCGCGGCTCCCCGGACGGCTGCCGGGCGGGTCCCGCCCGTCTCCGGCACCCCGCCGGACACAGTGCCCGCTTCCCGAAGGAGGCGCCGTCCCGCAATCGTTGTCGAGGCCCTGTGCAGAGCGCCGCCCGATACTGACGGGCCCGCCCGCGACAAGGCAGACTGTTGAGCGCGGTACCAGCGGTACGGAACAGACGGGGACGGCAGCACCGGCGGGGCAAGCAGGACAGGGGGGGCATCATGGACGGCGACGGGCCCGGAGTGCGCGTGCCGGAGCCGCGCGCTCCGCGGGAACGCGCGGCCGGCGCCGGACTGCGCTTCACCGTGCTCGGCCCCGTACGCGCCTGGCGGGACGGCGAGTCCCTGCCGTCCGGGTCACCGCAGCAACGGGCCCTGCTGGCCGCCCTCCTCCTGCGCGACGGCCGCACCGCGACGGCGGCCGAACTCATCGACGCCCTCTGGGGCGACGATCCCCCGCCCAGGGCCCTGGCGACCGTACGGACCTACGCGTCCCGGCTCCGCAAGACCCTGGGCCAGGACACCCTGGTCAGCGAGGCCGGGGGGTACGCGGTCCGGGTCCCGCGCGAGGCCCTGGACCTGACACTCGCTCAGGACCTGGCGTCCGAGGCGGAGAAGGCCCGGAGCGGCGGTGACCGGTCCCGGGCCCGCACGCTCATCAACAAGCTGCTGGGCCTCTGGGACGGCGAGGCACTCGCCTCCCTCCCGGGCCCCTACGCGGACAACCGGCGCGCCGGGCTGGAGGAGTGGCGCCTCCAGCTCGTCGAGACCCGGCTCGACCTCGACCTCGAGGTGGGCGCCCACGCCGAGGCCGTCTCCGAACTGACCGCGCTCACCGCGGCCCACCCCCTGCGCGAGCGGCTGCGCGAGCTGCTGATGGTCGCCCTGTACCGCAGCGGCCGGCAGGCCGAGGCCCTGGCGGTGTACGCCGACACCCGCAGGCTGCTCGCCGAGGAGCTGGGCGTCGACCCGCGCCCCGAACTGGCCGCGCTCCAGCAGCGGATCCTGAGGGCCGACGAGGATCTGGCCCTCGCGGCCGAGGAGACGGCCGCCCCGGCGCCCGCACCGCTGCGCCCCGCCCAGCTGCCCGCCACCGTCCCGGACTTCACCGGCCGCTCCTCCTTCGTACGCGAGCTGGGAGGCCGGCTCGCGACCGCCGAGGGGTCGGTCATGGCGGTCTCCGCCCTGGCCGGCATCGGCGGGGTCGGCAAGACGACGCTCGCCGTGCACGTCGCGCACCAGGCCCGCAGGCACTTCCCCGACGGCCAGCTCTATGTCGACCTGCAGGGGGCGGGGGCGCGCGCCGCCGAGCCCGAGACGGTGCTCGGCTCCTTCCTCCGGGCCCTCGGCACCGCCGACTCCGCCATCCCGGACTCCCTGGACGAACGGGCGGCCCTCTACCGCTCCACCCTCGACGGGCGGCGCGTCCTGGTCCTGCTGGACAACGCCCACGACGCGGCGCAGATCCGGCCCCTGCTCCCCGGCACCGAGGGCTGCGCCGCGCTGGTCACCAGCCGGGTCCGCATGATCGACCTGGCCGGCGCACACCTGGTGGACCTGGACGTGATGTCCCCGGAGGAGGCCCTGCAGCTCTTCACCCGCATCGTCGGCGAGGAGCGCGTCCACTCCGAGCGCGAGGCCGCCCTGGACGTGGTGGCCGCCTGCGGCTTCCTGCCGCTGGCCATCCGCATCGCGGCCTCGCGGCTCGCCTCGCGCCGCACCTGGACGGTCTCGGTCCTCGCGGCGAAGCTCGCCGACGAGCGCCGGCGGCTGGACGAACTCCAGGCGGGCGACCTCGCGGTGAAGGCCACCTTCGAGCTGGGGTACGGCCAGCTGGAGCCGGCCCAAGCGCGCGCCTTCCGGCTGCTGGGCCTGGCGGACGGGCCCGACATCTCCCTCGCGGCGGCGGCCGCACTCCTGAACCTGGGGACCCGGACGGCGGAGGACCTCCTGGAGTCGCTGGTCGACACCAGCCTCCTGGAATCCGCGGCCCCGGGCCGCTACCGCTACCACGACCTGGTGCGCCTCTACGCGCGTGCATGCGCGGAACGGGACGAGCACCCGCCGGTGGAGAGGGACCTGGCGCTCTCGCGGCTCCTGGACTTCTACCTGGCGACGGCCGCGGGCGTCTACGCGCTGGAGAGGCCCGGTGACCGTCTCGTGGACCACGTGGAGCCGACCGAGCACCCCGGTCTGTCGTTCCGCGACCGGCACACGGCACTGGACTGGCTGTACGCCGAGGCGGGCCCCCTGCTCTCCTGCGTACAGCAGTCGTACGGTCCCGGCACGCTGCGCAGGGCCGTGGACCTGCTGTGGGCGTCGCTCGACCTCGGGGAGTCCGGCGCCGACGCGAAGCAGTACGAGAAGGTCGCGATCTCGGTGCTGAACGCCGCGCGGGCGGGCGGCGACCGGCGTACCGAGGTCAGGGCGCTGATGACGCTCGCCGACGTGCACCACACCTCGGGCAGGTTCGACCAGGCGGAGGAGGAGGCCCAGCAGGTGATGCGGCTCGTCGACGCCGACACGGACCCGCTGCCGGGCTGCTGGGCCGCGAACGCGCGCGGCATCATGGCGCTCTACCAGAGCCGCCACGAGGACGGGGAGAAGCATCTCACCCAGGCCATCGCCAGCTTCCGGCGCATCGACGACCGGCCCGGCGAGGCGAGCGCGCTCTGCAACCTGTCGCGCATCCACCTGGCGACGGGCCGGATCACGAGCGCGGTGTCCCTCGCCCAGGAGGGCACGGCGATCTACGACGGGATGGGGCACGCCCTGCGGAGTGCCAACGGCCGTTACGCGCTGGGCATGGCC
This sequence comes from Streptomyces sp. NBC_01341, assembly GCF_035946055.1. Taxonomy (NCBI): domain Bacteria; kingdom Bacillati; phylum Actinomycetota; class Actinomycetes; order Kitasatosporales; family Streptomycetaceae; genus Streptomyces; species Streptomyces sp. NBC_01341. The sequence goes on from NZ_CP108364.1 coordinate 3,206,304, forward strand.
CACACGCAGAGCGGCCAGTTCGCCGAGGCCGCGGACAGTCTCCTGGAGGCACTCGGCGTCTTCCGTGACAGCCGCCAGCGCCTGTGGGAGGGGATGACCCTCTTCCGTCTGGCCGAGGTGGACCTGGCGGCCGGAGCGGCGGCGGACGCGGCGACCAAGGCGGAGCAGGCCCTGACCGCCCTGCGGGGCATCGGTGGTGCGTGGCGGCGGGGCAATGTCCTCACGGTGCTCGGCCGCGCCCTCGCGGGCATCGGTCAGATCGGGCGGGCGGAGGCCTGCTGGCACGAGGCGCTCACCCTCTACGACGAGCTGGGGTCGCACGAGGCCGACGACGTGCGGGCCCTGCTCTCCTCCGGCGACTCCGTGACGGTCTGAGGGCCGGGCGGGCCGGCTCTCCGGGCACGGAGGGTCTCCGGGCCCGCGGCCGCACGGCGTCCGGAGGCAGTCCGGGCGGCGCCGTTCATCATTCGTTTATCGCGGTCCGGCAGTCTCGACCACGTCAACCCGCGCATCGGGGGGCAGACGGGCTGATGTCGAGGCCGTCGCACTATCGTGAACGGCCCTGGTACGCCCGCCCGGCAGTCCACGGGGGAACAGCCGGGCGGGCCTCAGCCACTCGACACAACGGGAGCGGATCAGCATGGCGGACGCAGTGAAGAAGAACCCTGAGATCAAGCCGCAGGACATGCACGCCACGGGCGGCGACGCCGGCACGATCACGACGAAGGACATGCACGCGACCGGTGACGAGGCCACCACGGACGACATGCACGCGACGTCGGAGCCGGCCAACTAGACCTCAACCGCACGGGGAGCGGCCGCGGCGGCGCGGAGGGGGAGCCGTCGCGGCCGTGGCGCGTGCGCGCACACGAGCAGGGCCCGAGCCGGACGGCTCGGGCCCTTGCCTGTCCCACGGCACGGTCAGTAGCGCAGCTCCGCCGTGACAAGGCAGCGCTTCACGCGGGAGACCAGACGCGGGCTGTCCATGGGGACCGTGAGGATCCTGGACTCGCCGGCCTTGACCTCGGCCTCGGTCCTGCCCGTGTCGACCGTCAGGCCCTTGGCGTCGACGAACGTCACGACCACGTCGTACAGGTGCTCACTCGTGGCGGTCGAGCGGATCTCGACCGACGAGGACTTCGATCCCGCGCGCTTGCCCTTCCTGGGCCCGGCGCAGCGGATCACGCGCAGCGCGGGGTCCTCGGAGGCGGTGGCCTGCGGGGTGGCGGACTCGTAGGTGGAGCCGCCGGACGAGCTCGACGAGGTGTCGTCGTAGTCGTCGTCGTAGTCGTGGTAACTGCCGTTGCTCTTCCTTGAGTTGGAGCATCCGCCACCTCCGGAGCCGTCGCTTCGGCTCTTGCCGCTCCTGCCGCCGTGGCTGGACGTGGAGAATCCGGTGAGCGCGAGCACCACCACGACCAGTACCGCCGCGAACCTGATCCGTCGCCGCATCATCGATCCAGCCCCCCTTGCTGTTGTCGGCCTCTCCGGCCGTCGCACGAACGCGACACCGTAACGCACAGCATTCCGGTCACTCGCCCGCAGTCCGGTCATGACCCTGTCACGGTCTCGTCATGGTCTCCGATGGCAGGGAAGATCGGCCGGGCGTAGCGTCGGTCCGGGGAGCGGAGCGCACAGCCGTGCGCCAAGGCCCGGGAGGCTGACGATGGTCCGCAATGCCCTCGGCTCCGTCGTCGCCCTCGTCGGCGCCGCCGCGGCGGTTCAGAGCCCCTTCCACGCCTGGTACGGCGAGCGCCTGGGCCGGGACTACCGGGTCCAGGACCTGTTCGGCGGCATCACCGGCGTCTCGTCGTCCGTGATCGCCTCGATCCTCCTGCCGTTCCTCTTCGCCGCCCTGGTGACCCTCGTCGGGGTCGTCCTGCGTTCGCGCTGGGCGGTGGCCCTCGCGGGCCTGATCGTGCTCGGCTTCACCGCCCTGTGGATGGTGCGCCAGGGACAGGCGGCGGGAAGCCTGACGGTCGGCGGCGAGGGCTCCGCGCTCCGGTGGGGCGTGGCCCAGGCGCTGGCGGGCGGTGTGCTGCTCCTGCTGGGTGCGGTGCTGATGCCGGTCCGTCACCGGGAGCCCCGCCGGCGGAACGCCGTCGAGCCGTATCCCGTACCGCCGGACGACCGACCGGACACCTGGCCTCCCACGCAGGAGCCCGGTCCGGCCGCCATGACGTCACCGGGGCCGGAACCGGAGGCGGATCCGTACACGGGGCCGGGCCGCCACCGGGCGTCACCGGCCGACGAGGACACCGCCGCGTACCCGGTCCAGGACGTCCCTGACGGGGACACGTATCCCGGACGGGACGACGGCGGGGAGCGCGACCGGTACCGCCCGCCGCACCCCTGACCGCCGGCGGCCGTCAGGCGTGGGCGCGGTTGCCCGTCCCCGTGCCCTTCAGCGCGTCCAGGGCGTACACGCAGCGGTCCTTGCTGCACGCGTACACGACCCCCGCCTGCGCCACCGGGGAACCGGTGATCTCGCCGCCCGTGGCCAGCTTCCAGCGGAGCTGGCCGCCGGCCGCGTCCAGGGTGTACAGCACGTGGTCCGCCGAACCGAAGTGGACGCGGCCGTCGGCCACGACCGGGGAGCCGACGACCTCGCCGCCCGCGGCGAAGCGCCACTTGGGCGTGCCCGTGACCGCGTCCAGCGTGTACAGCGCGCTGCCGCTGCCGACGTGGACGTTTCCTGCACCGACCAGGACGGGCTCGACGGACTGGCGGGCCTCCGTCGCGATCCGCCACCGGTCCTTGCCGGTCGAGGCGTCCAGGGCGTACACGGTGCCGAGGTAGTCGGCGAGGTACACCCCGCCGCCGGTGACCGCCGGGCCGGGCGCGAAGGCGGGCGGGGACAGGAAGACGGCCGGCGATTCGAAGTGCCAGCGCACGCGCCCCGAGGCGCTGTCCACGGCCAGCACCCGGGTGCCCGCCGCGATGTACACGAAACCGTCCGGCGCCGGAGTCACCCGGACCGGCACCCCGCCGCAGGACGCGGCGTCGCCCACGGGGTACGACCAGCGCTCCGCGCCGGTGCGCGCGTCCACGGCCCGCAGCCGCGCCTCCTGCCACAGGAACACGGTGCCGTCGTGGATGACGGGCCCCGCCTCCGGCGTCTCGAAGTCCGTCTGGGCGCCCCTGGTCTCCCACAGCTTCTCGCCGCTGGAGGCCTCCCACGCCTGCACGCCGCCCCCACGCGTGGCGGTCAGGACGGTGCCACGGTCGGCCTTGAGGGAGTACACCCAGGCGTCCGTCCGCAGCCGCCAGCGCTCGGCGCCGGTCGCCGCGTCCAGCGCGTACAGCGACGGGCCGTCCGAGGCGTGGATCCGGCCGCCGTCGACCGCCATCGACCAGGCCACGTCCCGGGTCTTGAACTGACGCCGCCCGTTGCCCACGTCCAGGGCGTGGACCTCGAAGGACGTCACGTACAGCAGGTCACCCACGACGACGGGCGTGCCCCACACGTCGTTCGACATGCGGAAGCGCCACGGCCGCCAGCGTTCCGGTGCGGTGGCCGCCGCGTCCTGGGCGGGCGCGGGGGCGGGGACCACCGGCGCCGTGGGCGGTGTCGCCGTCTGCCCGCCGGGCGGACGCACCCAGCCGGTGGCCGGGTCGGCGTGCGCGGCGGCGGGCCCGCGTACGTCCACGGGGCGCGGGCCGGGCCCGATCGGCACCTGCGCGCCGGTCAGCCGCACGGGACCGCCGTCGGGCGCCGGTGCCGGGGCGGGCGCGGTCCGTGGTTCCCCCGCGCTGCCCCACGCCGTCCCGCGGTCGGCCCCGGCCGGCGGCTGCCGCGGGGGCGGCGGCACGACGACCGGCGCGGGCGGGGCGGCGACGGTGCGGCCACCGCCGCGGCGGCGTTCGATCATCGCGGTCGCCACGGTCGGCAGCCAGGCCGAGGCGGTCCCGCTGTCGTCACTGCCTGATCCGAAGAGGTGCGGGGCCAGCTGGGCCTGCAGATCGGCCGGGCTGGGCCGCCGGGTCGCGTCCATCTGCATGCAGGACTCGATGAGCGGACGCAGGTCGTCGGGCAGCCCGTGGGTGTCGGGGCCCTCCCGCAGCAGCATGAACACGGTCTCGACCGGATTCGCCCCGTGGAAGGGCGCGTGCCCCGTCGCCGCGAAGACGAGGGTGGAGCCCAGCGAGAAGATGTCGCTCGCGCCCGTCACGCTGCGCGAGTCGCGGGCCTGCTCGGGAGACATGTAGGCGGGGGTGCCCACCGCCACGTTCGTCATGGTCAGCCGGGTGTTGGAGACGCCGGACGCGATGCCGAAGTCGATGACCCGGGGCCCGTCCTCGACCACGAGCACGTTGGACGGCTTCAGGTCGCGGTGCACCAGCCCGGCCCCGTGGATCGACTGCAGGGCCTCCGCGATGCCCGCGGCCAGCCAGCGCACGGCCTGCGTCGGCATCGGCCCGCACTCACTCACTATCTCCTCGAGGGAGGGGGCGGGGACGTAGGCGGTCGCCAGCCAGGGCACGGCGGCCCTCGGGTCGGCGTCGACCACGGCGGCGGTGTAGAAGCCGCTGACCGCGCGGGCGGCCTCCACCTCGCGCGTGAAACGGACCCGGAACAGCTGGTCCTCGGCCAATTCCGTACGCACGGTCTTGATCGCGACCCGTCGGCCCGACGCCGACCGCGCGAGATAGACCAGCCCCATGCCCCCGGCTCCGAGCCGTCCCAGCACCTCGAACGGGCCGATCCGCCGCGGGTCATGCTGCGTCAGCTGTTCCACTTGCCTGCCACCTCCCCGTACGGGCCTCAGGAACAGAAGCCCGCGAAAACACGCCCCTTGCAGCGTCTCACCACTGGACACCACATGGCGGTGCGCACCCTGATTGTTCCTGGCTCGGGGCCCGGTTGCGAACCCGGGGGCGGATCGGGGTGTCCTGTGGCACTCCACACCTTTCAGGACAGCACCGGGCGGGGCCCCGGGACATGACGCACCGCCGGGCCGTGCCGCCCGCACGTCATGTCACGTCACTTCACGGCTCAGGGCAGCAACTCGGCCGGCTGCAGCACGGCGAACGCGGCGCCCTGGTCGTCCTGCAGCACGGCCATCCGCCCGTACGGGATGTCCATGGGCGGGGCCGTGATCCGGCCACCGAGGCGCACTGCGGTCTCGGCGGTGCGGACGCAGTCCTTGACGGCGAAGTAGCTGAGGAAATAGCTGGGCAGCATCTCGGGGAACGCGTCCGTGATGACGGCGCGCCCGCCGATCGCGGTGTCGTCGCCCGGTTCGGTCCCGGCGGGGGACCACATCCGGTACTTCTCCGCCCCTCCCGCGCCGCCGGAGGGCCCCGGGAGTTCGATGTCGGTGCCCTGGAAGCCCAGGACCTCCTCGTAGAAGGCGTCCACGCGCTCCGGCTGCCGGGTGTACACCTCGGTCCAGCAGAAGGCCCCCGGCTCGTTCTGCCGCTCGAAGCCGGCGCGGTCGCCCGCCTGCCAGAGGCCGAACACCGCCCCTCCCGGGTCCGCGGCCTGGGCCAGGACACCGGCCCGGCCCGCGCGCACCGGGTCGGTGATGATGCGGCCGCCCGCGTCCCTGACGGCGGCGACGGTGGCGAGGATGTCGTCCGTGGAGAAGTAGACGCCCCAGGTCGTCGGCATGCGGCCGTCCTTCTTGGCCGCCAGGGCGGCGACGAGCCTTCCCTCGCTGTACGCGTCGGCGAAGGGCATTCCGTCCCCCGCGCGGAAGGTCCATCCGAAGAGCCCGCCGTAGAAGCGCTTGCCCGCCTCGAGGTCGGAGAGCTGTACGTCCACCCAGCACGGCACCGACGCGAATACGGCCATGGCCCGGATCCTTCCGTCGCAGAATGTCGCTGAGGAGTCGCAGGTGTCCCGGTCGGGGTGGGGACGGCCGGGGGTCCCGGCGCACCTCACGCGGGCAGCGGTGATCCCCGTCACACTCAACGTAACGTCGCGTGCTGCGCGGCGCGCCCCGAGCAGGCCGAATGGAATCTTTGTCCGACTCGTGAAGCTTCTCCCCGGCGGGTGGACACGCGTTGTCCACCGAAGTTATCCACAGCCTGTTGATAACAACATCGCACCGGAGCGCCCTCCGGCGCGAAAAGAAGCGCAATTCAATTACCCGTCGCACCGGCGCGAAAAGCGCTCCGGCGCCTTGCGGAATTACGCCGTTCACCCCGTGCGCACTGGCCCGTTCCCCATTTGCAGTCGGCCAGATCGCGCTCGGATCACCCCTCGGTAAGCTGACGGCATGACAGGACAAGTGCGCACCGTCGACGGCCGCGTGGCTGGTCGGCGAGGTCAGGAGACGCGGCAGAAGCTGCTCGACTGCCTCAGCGAGATGCTCAGCTCCTCGCCGTACCGGGACGTCAAAGTCATCGACGTGGCCCGTAAGGCGGGGACTTCACCCGCGACTTTCTACCAGTATTTCCCCGATGTCGAGGGCGCCGTTCTCGAAATCGCCGAGGAAATGGCCAAGGAAGGTGCCGGGCTGACCGAACTGGTCGGCGGCCGCTCCTGGGTCGGCAAGGCCGGCTGGCAGACCTCCGAAGAACTCGTCGACGGATTCCTCGACTTCTGGCGCCGCCACGACGCGATCCTGCGGGTCGTCGACCTCGGCGCGGCCGAGGGAGACAAGCGGTTCTACAAGATCCGCATGAAGGTCCTCAACTCGGTCACCGGCTCTCTGGCCGACGCGGTCAAGGAACTGCAGGGCAAGGGCAGGGTGGACAAGGACGTCAGTCCCGCGGCGGTCGCGGGTTCCCTGGTCGTCATGCTCGCGGGGGCCGCCTCGCACCAGAAGGGCTTCACCACCTGGGGCGTGAAGCAGGCGGAACTCCGTTCCAACCTCGCCCTGTTGGTCCACCTGGGTATCACCGGCAAGAAGCCGGCCAGGTAGGCGCCGGGCAGGACTCCCCCTCCTCACACCGGGAACCGCACCTCCTCGCGGCTCCCCCTGTCCTGTCGCGCCGAAGGCGGACCACGCGGGTGGTCCGCCTTCGGCGTTTCCGCGCCCGAACAGGTGCGGGGGCGATGGAATGGTGTCATGAGCGATGCACAGCAGACCTTCCGCGAACTGCTCCGCGCACAGCGCGTCTGGGACGTGCCCCTCCCCCGGTTCGACCCGTCCACCGCGCCCGCCGGCCCCCTCGCCCTCTTCCACGACTGGTTCGCCGAGGCGGTGGCCGCCGGGCAGACCGAACCGCACACCATGACCCTGGCCACGGCGGACGCCGGGGGCCGCCCCGATGTGCGCACCCTGATGCTGCACGACGCGGACGGACAGGGCTGGCACTTCGCCACGCACTCCACCAGCGCGAAAGGGCGCCAGCTCGCCGCCCGCCCCTACGCCGCCCTCGGCTTCTACTGGCCCGCCCAGGGCCGCCAGGTGCGGGTGCGCGGGACGGTCGTCGCCGCGGGCAGGGAGGAGAGCCGGGCGGATCTGCGGGCCCGGTCGGCCGGCGCGCTGGCCTCCGCGCTGACCGGCTCACAGAGCGAGGTGCTGCCCTCCCACGACGACCTCGTGCGGGCCTCGGAGGCCGCCTGGGAGCGCGCGCGGGCGGAGCCGGACACCGAGGCGGGCACCTGGACGCTGTACGTGGTCGAGCCGGAGGAGGTGGAGTTCTTCCAGGGGGACGCGTGGCGGCGGCACGTGCGGCTGCGCTACCGCCGGGAGGGCGAGGACTGGACCCGCGAGCTTCTCTGGCCGTGAGCCGTGCGGACCCGGGCCCCCGCACCGGTCCGGTTCGTCCGGGAAAGGAGCATTATGGGATGCAGGTGGCAGGCGAGCCGCTGGAGGCACCCATGGCACGATCCCGTTCCCGCTACGCCCCGGACCGAGGGCTGACCACCCGCATGGTGAGCACGATGTTCTTCATCGGGCTGCTGTACGTCGTGCTCGTGGGCGTGCTCCTCGCCGTCCTGCGGGGCGCCTGGCCGATCGTCCTGATCGTCGCGGGCGGCCTCTTCGTCGCCCAGTTCTGGTTCAGCGACCGCATCGCGGCCTACGGGATGGGCGCCCGGGAGGTCACCCCGCAGGAAGCGCCGGAGCTGCACGGTGCGATCGACCGGATCTGCGCCCTGGCCGACATGCCCAAACCCCGGGTCGCGGTCGCGCGGAGCGACGTGCCGAACGCCTTCGCGACCGGCCGCAGCGAGAGATCGGCCCTCGTCTGCGCCACGACCGGGCTCCTGCGCAGACTGGAGCCCGAGGAACTCGAAGGCGTCCTGGCCCACGAGATGTCGCACGTCGCGCACCGGGACGTGGCCGTGATGACCATCGCCTCGTTCCTCGGGGTCCTCGCCGGGGTCGTGACGCGGGTCGCCCTGTGGGGCGGACTCGCCCGCAACAGCAGGGGAAACGATCCTGCGGGGATCATCATCATGCTCATCCCGCTGATCAGCGCAGTCGTCTACGCCCTGAGCTTCCTGCTGACGCGGCTGCTGTCCCGCTACCGCGAGCTCTCCGCGGACCGCACGGCCGCCCTGCTCACCGGCCGCCCCTCGGCCCTCGCCTCCGCCCTGACCAAGGTGAGTGGCCAGATGGCCCGGATCCCCACGGAGGACCTGCGGAAGGCCGAGCCGTACAACGCCTTCTACTTCGTGCCCGCCTTCGCCGCCAAGGAGAGCCTGAGCCGGCTGCTCTCCTCCCACCCGACCCTCGAACAGCGTCTGGACCAGCTGGCCCGCATCTCCGCCGACCTGTCCCGCCCGTGAGGAGTTCCCGTGGGCCTGCTCGACAGCATCCTGGGGCGCAGCAAGCCCGTGCGCCCCGATCTCGACCAGCTCTTCGCCGTGCCCTCCGCGGCGCTCACCCTCCGGGCGGGAACGGGTTTCGCGCCCACCGGAGTCGGTTCGGTGTGTTTCGCCGGGGTGGAGGGCAGCGCGTTCGCCCGCGTCCGGCAGGACGTTCTGGACCTGCTGGACGCGGACACCGGGCGCGGCGGGGCCCCGGTGGAGTTCAGCCGGGACGCCTACGGCTACACCTGGCTGCGGGCCCGCCGGGCCCCCGACGACACGGCGGCGCTGGTGAACGACCTGCACGCGGTCAACAGCCTTCTCCAGGAAGGTGGTTTCGGGCCGCAACTGCTCTGCTCGCTGATCGGTTTCCGCGATCCGGAGGGGCGCTCGCTCGCACTGGTCTACCTCTACAAGCGGGGCACCTTCTACCCGTTCGCCCCCGCGCCGGACGGCGGCGAGAAGCGCGACGGCCAACTGGAGCTGCAGGTGAGGGCCGTGCTCGGCGACGACCTCCGGGTGGAGGCCGACCTCGCGCGCTGGTTCCCCGTCTGGGGTGCCCCCGGCCTCTGAACGGGCCGCGACAGGAGGCACATTGCCCACCTGTGATCATTTCGCAACCGATTCCCGCCCACAGCCGGAACCCATCATGTCCATGTCCGATTACGCTCCGAACCATGCCAGACAGCACATCCACCCCCCGCGACGCCCAGCCCGCCCCCATCGACCGCACCGACGGCCGGCCGGTCTACGTGATCGGCGGCGGCCCCGGCGGCCTCGCCGCGGCCGCGACCCTGCGGGAACAGGGCGTACGGGCGGTGGTTCTGGAGAAGTCGGCCCACGTCGGCGCCTCCTGGCGCCGCCACTACGACCGGCTGCACCTGCACACGATCCGCCGCTGGTCGGCACTTCCGGGACTGGCGATGCCACGGCGGTTCGGCCGCTGGGTGTCGCGCGACGACATGGTGCGCTACCTGGAGAAGTACGCCGCGCACCACGAGCTGGAGGTCGTGACCGGCGTCGAGGTCTCACGGATCGACCGGACCACGGACGGCACCGGGTGGCAGCTGAGCGCGACCGGCGGCCGCGTGCTGACCGGCCGCGCGGTCGTCGTGGCCACCGGCTTCAACCACACCCCGCGCGTGCCCGCCTGGCCCGGCCGTGAGGACTTCACCGGCGAGCTGGCGCACGCCTCGCACTACCGTGACCCGGCGCCGTACGCGGGCCGGGACGTCCTCGTCGTCGGCATCGGCAACACCGGGGCGGAGATCGCCGTCGACCTGGTCGAGGGGGGCGCGGCCCGGGTGCGGATCGCGGTCCGCACGGCCCCGCACATCGTGCGCCGCTCCACGGCCGGCTGGCCCGCGCAGGCGACCGCCGTCCTGGTCCGCAGACTGCCGGTCCGGCTGGTCGACCGGGCCGGGCGCCTCATGACCCGTGTCTCCGTGCCCGACCTGGCCGCGCAGGGTCTGCCCCGTCCGGACACGGGGCTGTACTCCCGGGTCAAGGAGGGCGCGATCCCGGTCCAGGACGTCGGTCTGATCGACGCGGTGAAGCGCGGCACGGTGGTGCCCGTCGCGGCCGTCGCGTCGTTCGACGGGGACGCCGTGGTGCTGGCGGACGGCAGCCGGATCACCCCGGACGCGGTGATCGCGGCGACCGGCTACGACCGCGCCCTGGAGGGCATGGTCGGGCACCTGGGCGTGCTGGACTCCCGGGGCCGCCCCGTGGTCCACGGTGCCCGCACCCCGGAGGGGGCACCGGGCCTCTACTTCACCGGATTCACCAACCCGATCAGCGGCATGCTCCGCGAGATAGCCCGCGACGCACGGAAGATAGCCGCGCGCCTGGCGAAGCACTGAACCCGGTACGCGGGATCGAGGAAGGTCCGGGTTGAGCGGCGGTGTACCCCGACCGGTCACTGCCTGGGCCCGGCCGGGCCGGGACGGGTCAGTGGGCGGTCCGCCGGTTCGCCGCGCCGCCGGACCATCAGCGCCATCAGCGCGGCCGTCGCGCACAGCGCTCCCGAGGCGTACCACACCACGTCGTACGAACCCGTCACATCGCGTGCCACGCCTCCGAGGAAGGCCACCAGGGCCGCCCCCACCTGGTGCGAGGCCAGCACCCAGCCGAAGACGATCGCGCTGTCCTCGCCGTACTGCTCGCGGCACAGGGCCAGCGTCGGCGGCACCGTGGCCACCCAGTCCAGGCCGTAGAAGACGATGAAGAAGACCATCGGCGGGTGCACCGCAGGAGCCATCAGCATCGGCAGGAACAGCAGCGAGACACCGCGCAGCGCGTAGTAGACGGCCAGCAGGCGCCGGGCGTCGAAGCGGTCCGTGAGCCAGCCGCTGAGGACCGTGCCGATGACGTCGAAGACGCCGATGACGGCCAGCAGTGAGGCCGCTGCGGTGATCGCCATGCCGTGGTCGTGGGCCGAGGGCACGAAGTGGGTGCGGATCAGACCGTTCGTGGAAGCGCCGCAGATCGCGAACGACCCGGCCAGCAGCCAGAAGGGGCCCGTGCGGGCCGCGTCCAGCAGGACGCGTACGGTGCGCGTCGCGGCGCCGGTCGCGGGGGCCGGCTTCTCCACGAACGAGCCGCCGTACGGGGCGAGGCCGACGTCGGCGGGGTGGTCACGCATCAGGAACCAGACGAACGGCACGACGACGACCGCGGCGAGGGCCACCGTCACCGAGGCCGGGCGCCAGCCGTGTTCCTCCACGATCCAGGCGCACAGCGGGAGGAAGACCAGCTGGCCGGACGCCCCCGCGGCCGTCAGGATGCCCGTGACCAGCCCCCGACGGGCGACGAACCAGCGGTTGGTGACGGTCGCCGAGAAGGCCAGCGCCATCGATCCCGTGCCCAGGCCGACGAGCAGGCCCCAGTAGAGCATCAGTTGCCAGGACGCTGTCATCCAGACACTGGCCAGGGCCCCGGCCGCGACCGCGCTCAGCGCGACGACCACGACCTTGCGGATACCGAACCGGTCCATGAGCGCGGCGGCGAACGGCGCGGTCAGCCCGTACAGCGCCATGTCGATGGAGACCGCGAGACCGATCTCGCCCCGCGACCAGCCGAACTCGGTGTGGAGGGGGTCGATGAGCAGCCCGGGGAGGGAGTTGAAGGCCGCGCCGCCGATGATCGTCACGAAGGTGACGGCCGCGACGATCCACGCCCGGTGGACACGCCGCCGGCCGGGGAGCCCGTGCGGGGTGCCGGCGGCGGCCGCGCTGTCGGTTGTCTGAGTCACGCGGCCCAGCATCGGGCCCGGTGCGCCACGCCGACGAGTGGCCGGACAGACACCCATCGCAGGGATCGGGCCAACGGGATCACGGCATCCTCTCGGAGCGCCCGGACACCAGCCGGGCGTGCGCGGCCCAGGCGAACCCGGCTCCCACCGTGTACCAGAGGAGGTCCGGGGCGTTGAACGTCGAGCCGAGCACCAGCCGCGCCACCACGCTCCCGCGCGACAACTCCGCCGGTACGCCGGTGAGCTGGGCCAGTTCCACCGCCCAGCTGAACACCAGCGCGGTCCCGGCCGCCACCGAGGGGCGCACCCGCGGGGCCAGGAACACCACCACCGTGTGGACCAGCACGGTGTAGAGCGCGTCCCCCGCGTACTTCGCGAAGTCCCCTCCCGTCACAGCCCGGACGCCGAGCCCCGCCGCCACCGTCACGAGGGCGGCAGCCGCCGCCGTCGTGCGGTGCGCCGACGGAGCGGGAATGAACGGCTGTTCGGCCGGCTTCACCTTCATGGCACGACCTCTATCAGCCCGGAGCGGCCGGCGGCCAGTCCGACGAGAACCAGGAGACCGCATGCCGCACCGTGTCGTCGTACTCGCCCTGGACGGACTGCTCCCCTTCGAACTGGGCATCCCGCAGCGGATCTTCGGCAGTGCACGGGGCCCCGGTCCGCTCGACGAGGGCCGCGCCCTGTACGAGATCGTGACGTGTTCGGTCCGCCCGCCCGGAGCGGTCCGCACCGACGCCGACTTCAGCATCCTGGTCGAGCACGGGCCCGGGATCCTGGCCACCGCCGACACGGTCGTCATCCCCGCCTCGTACGAACTCGGCCCCGTGCAGGAGGAGGGCAGGCTCACCGGGGAACTCGCTGCGGCGCTGGCCTACGTCAGGCCCGGGACACGGCTGGTCGCCATCTGCACGGGGGCTTACGTCCTCGCCGCGGCCGGCCTCCTCGACGGCCGCCCCGCCACCACCCACTGGTCCTCCGCGGATCACTTCCAGCGGCTGTTCCCGAAGGTCCGCGTCGATCCCGACGTGCTGTTCGTCGACGACGGCGACGTGCTGACCTCGGCCGGGGTGGCCGCCGGGATCGACCTCTGCCTGCATCTCGTGCGCCGCGACCACGGCACCAGCGTCGCCAACGCGGTGGCCCGCAGCACGGTCGTGCCCCCGCACCGGGACGGCGGTCAGGCGCAGTACATCCGGCGGCCCGTTCCCGAGCGGGGGTCCGCCGCGACGACGACCGCGCGGGCCTGGGCACTCGGGCGGCTGGAACAGCCGATCCTGCTGCGCGACCTGGCGCGGCAGGAGTCGATGAGCGTGCGCACCTTCACCCGCCGCTTCCGCGACGAGGTGGGCGTCAGCCCCGGGCAGTGGATCACCCAGCAGCGGGTCGAGCGGGCGCGGCACCTGCTGGAGTGCTCCGACCTGTCGGTCGACCAGGTCGCGCGGGAGGCCGGGTTCGGCACGGCCACCTCTCTGCGGCAGCACGTGCAGGCCGCGCTGGGGGTGTCACCCACGGCCTACCGGCGGACGTTCCGTGCGACGACGGCCGGGCGCTGAGGGGCCGGGGAGACGACGGAGTCCGCCTGCGCGCGGGACGGCCCTCAGAGCCGCGCCCGGTCGCCGGGCTGCTCCTGGATCACCGGGGCCGTCACGGGGCCGCTCCGGTCCACCTCGCACCAGATCCGCTTCCCGGCGCCTTCCGGCTGCCAGCCCCAGCGGTCCGCCAGGCCGTCCACGAGTTCCAGGCCGCGGCCTCCCGTGTCCTCGCCCCGCGCGTGACGCGGCTTCGGAGGCCGGCAACTGGTGTCGGCCACCTCGACCCGGACCGTCCCCGAGGAACCCGTGGAGCCGAACAGCATCCGCAGCACGGCCGGACAGCCGGTGTGGACGACCGCGTTGGTGACGAGCTCCGAGATCAGCAGGATGAGCGTCTCCGCGAGGGGCTCGTCGTCCTCCATCCCGGACCCGGCCAGCCGGGAGCGCGCCCATCTGCGGGCCCGTCCCACTTCCGCGGGATCCGCCCCGACCTCAAGTTGCACCTGAAGCACCTGCACCGCTCACACCATCCGAACCGGCGGACACATCGCCTCGCGCCTCCTCAGGGTCACGGAACGTGACTCCCCTGCGACACAGCATGGTTGACGTACAGTCACCGCAACAAGCGCTTCGGGCATATTCCAGCGCGAAGGAGTACGCCTGATGCATACTGTGCGACGCGTGTTGCGGAGAGTCGAACAGCCGCGCCTCCGCCCCCGGGGAAGCAGGCCCCCGACCGGTCCGGCGCAGCCGCGTGGGCCGCGAGCAGGGCATCCTTCGCAGGCCGGGCCGACCGCAGGGGCCACACCCGGAACCTCGGGCTCCAGTACCACTCGCATCCACCCGAGCGTACCCGAGCGGCACTCCGTGACTCCGGCCGGTGACCGCTCGCACCCGGGCGGGCCCGCTCTCCGGACGCCCCGCGTCACCGGACGATGACGTTCCGTACGTCCCCCGTCAGCCACTTCGTGCCGGAGAGACCCCCGGGCCGGGTCCGGCGACGGCCGGACCCGGCCCGGGGAAGGAAGTGAACTACTGGCGCCGTTGGGCGTGTTGAGCGCGCCCGCTACGCGTCCGGTTCGATCACGGTGAAGTACGCGGAGAGTGCGGCGACGGCCTCGTCCTCCGCGATCCGGCCGTCCCGGTCGGTGTCCAGACTCCGGGCCGCGACGCTCGCGATGTCGTCCGGCGCTCCGAGGACCCGCAGGGCCCGTTCCACCGAGGCGACCGGGGCGGAGGCCCCCGCGGCACCCTGGGGGTCCGTCCCCGCCGCCACGGCGATCGCCGCCCGCAGGAAGGGACGCGCGATCTCCGCGAAGCGGTCGGGGTTGTCGCGGAGCCGCTTCACGGCCCCTCCGACGAACTCCCCCCGGGTGACCCGCTGGTCCCCGTCCACGTCGGCGATGCCGGCCATCCCCTGCCAGAAGGCCTCGGCGCCCGAATAGAGGGCCTGGCCTCTGTCGCAGCGGGCCGTCGTCCCGAACTCGGTGAGGAGGCGGGCCGCCGCGGCGTTGAAATCGGCGCGATCGATGTAGCCGTTGCCGTCCTGGTCGAATGCGGCGAAACGGTGGGCGATCTTGCGCTCGTACTCTGCGCTGTCCATGCGGGGAGCGTACGACGCCGATCGGCGTCACGTGTCACCGAATCCCCCCTGAGGGTGGGACGGCGGCGCGGGGCCACCGTGTCAGGCGATGAGCGGCTGGGACTCCTCGTCGGTCGCGGCGTCCGCGTCCGGGTAGCAGTCGAACAGCCGGCGCACCCCGAGGGCGCCGAGCACCTTGTTGACGTGCGAGCCGTCCACCGCGCCGCGGTCAGGCAGGATCAGCCGCAGCCGGCCGCCGCAGGACTTCATGAGGCGGCGGGAGGCGATCAGCACGTTGACGCCGCTGGAATCGCAGAAGAGGACACCCGAGAGATCGAGGACCACGTCGTGGCGGCCCGCGGCGACCGCCCCGTGCACGGACTGGCGCACGACGGGTGAGCTGACGAGGTCGAGCTCGCCCCGGATCCGCAGCACGGTCCACGCGTCCTGCTCGGTCTCGTACACCTTCAGCGTCACGCGCCTCGGCCTTTCGTTCCGGGTGTTCCGGAGTATCCGGAAGTTACCGTTCCTCCTCGCGGCTGCCCGCTCGGCCGTTGGCGAAACCCCGTTTCGTCCCCGCGGGCCGGGCGCCGGATCCAATCAGAACCGATCACATGCAGCGCGTTTACCCGATCAACAAGCGGCAAAGCGCCGACTATTCCCTATCATTCGAGGCCTCTCGGGGGACGTACTTGCTGGAAACACGCATGCCGGGACCAGGCCTCGGACTACATTCGACGTGACGCGGGGAACAGGGCTGGGGGCTGGATGGTGAAGGACGCACCACCGCGCTGGGACCGCCGGATGCAGCAGCGGCTGGCGCGCGGCGAGGCGGCGGCCCTCGGCGAGCTCTACGACCGGTTCGCCGCACTCGTGCACAGCCAGGCCCACCGCATGCTCGAGGACGAGGACGCCGCGGACCAGGTGACCCGCGAGGTCTTCGGCCACGTCTGGGAGCACCCCGACACCTACGACCCCCGGAACGGCTCGATGCGCTCCTGGGTGGCGCGGCTCACACACCGCGAGGCCGTGCGCCGGCTCCGCGTCGCCCAGGGCGCGGGCGAGGGACCCGAGGCGGGCGGGCTGGACGAGGAGCTGGAACAGCGGGTGCTCCGCGCGACCGCCGCCGCCCGCGCCGACTACATCGTCGCCTCCATGCCCGCACCGCTGCGGGCGGCCCTGGAGCTCGCCTACATCCAGCGCCGCGACTACCGCCAGACGGCCGCCGACCTCGGCGTCACCGGGGACGAGGCCAGGCGCCGGCTGCGGCTCGGACTGCAGCTGCTGTCCACCGCGGACGCCCGGACACCGGCCGGGTCGTCACCGCCCGGATACGGGCCCGCGTCATGACCGGGGCCGACGGCGGCGACGACAGCGACGGGCAGGCAGCGGCCGGACGACGCATACCCGGACCGAGGGCGGCCGCCGACGACCGCGCGTTCCTGCCACCGGCACACGCACCGGTGCCGCCTCCGCCCGCCCCTCCGGCGCTCCCCCACCGGGTCCTCACGTCACTGCTCGGTGCCTGGGCCCTGGCCGCCTGCTCCGCCGAGGAGACCGCGGCGGTCGAGGAGCACCTCACGGGGTGCGCCCGGTGCGCGGACGAGGCCCTGCGGCTGCGCGACGCCGTGGGCCTGCTGCACAGCGACGGCACGCTGGACCTGGACCCGATGCTGCGCTCCCGTGTCCTGGAGGGCTGCCTGGGGCGCCGGCCGGCGCGCATCCCCGTCCCGGACTGGGCCGCTCCGTACGACGCGGAGACGGCCAGGCTCGACGCGCTGCTCAGGGACATCGGCGACTCGGAGTGGCACGCGCCGGTTCGGCTGAAGTGGTTCGAGGACGACCGCCAGGTGAACCGAAAGACGACGGTCGCGGGAGTCATCAGCCACCTGATGGCGGTCGACGGCCTGGTCTCCCGGGCACTCGGCCTGGACGACCCGCTGGGCGGCGGCGACCGGCCGCTGTCGCCGACCGAGCGCACGGAGGCGCACTGGTCGGCCGCGCAGCGCCCGCCCACCAGGACCGTGCGGGAGCCGTGGCGCGACCAGAGCCACGCCCTGGTGCGCACGGTCTCCTTCGCGGGCCGCGGCGTCGCCGAGCGCTCCGTCGCCTACGGGGGCTTCGCCCTCCCGCTGCAGGACTCGCTCCTGGAGCGGGCCTTCGAGTGCTGGGTGCACGGCGGGGACATCGCGGACGCGGTGGACTATCCGTACGACCCGCCGGCGGCCGGCCACCTCCACCGGATGATCGACCTGGCGGCCCGGCTGCTGCCCGCCACCCTGGCCGCGCGCCGTCTCGCCGGTCTGGCGGCGCCTGCCGAGCGGCTCGTCAGCGCCGGGGCGCCGTGCCGTTCCCTCCACCTGGAGATCGAGGGCCGAGGCGGTGGCGACTGGTACATCGCGCTGGACTCACCGGCCGCCCTCGGCTCCCCCGACCACACGGTCGCGCAGGTGGCACTCGACGGCGTGGAGTTCTGCCGGCTGGTCGCGGGTCACGTACCGCCGGTGGAGGCCGCCGCCGGACAGGAGGGCGACCGCGAGGCGATCCGCGACGTGCTGTTCGCCGCCGCCTCGCTCAGCAGGCTGTAGGAGCTTCCGGAGGACGGACTACGGGAAGACGACCGTGCGGCGGCCGTTGAGCATGATCCGGCGCTCGGCGTGCCACTTGACGGCGCGGGCCAGTGCCTGGCACTCCACGTCCCGCCCGATCGCGACGAGCTGGTCCGGCGTGACACCGTGCCCGACCCGCTCGACCTCCTGCTCGATGATCGGCCCCTCGTCGAGGTCGGCGGTCACGTAGTGCGCCGTCGCCCCGATCAGCTTCACACCGCGCGCGTGGGCCTGGTGGTAGGGCTTCGCGCCCTTGAAGCTCGGCAGGAAGGAGTGGTGGATGTTGATGATCCGCCCGCTCAGCTGCTTGCAGAGGTCGTCCGACAGCACCTGCATGTACCGGGCCAGGACGACCAGTTCGACGTTCTCCCCGCGCACCAGCTCCAGCAGCTGCGCCTCGGCCTCCGGCTTGTTCTCCCTGGTCACGGGGATGTGCCGGAAGGGAATGCCGTAGGAGGCGACGAGCTCGGCGAAGTCCGTGTGGTTGGAGACGACGGCCACGATCTCGACGGGCAGTGCGCCGGTGCCGGACCGGAAGAGCAGGTCGTTGAGGCAGTGCCCGAACTTGCTCACCAGCAGCACGACCCGCATGCGGTCGGAGGCCCGGTGGATCTGCCACTCCATCCGGAACGAGTCGCCGATCGCGGCGAAGCCGGCCCGCAGCTTCTCCACGTCGACCGCCGTGCCCGCCGAGAAGTGG
Organism: Streptomyces sp. NBC_01341; assembly: GCF_035946055.1. Classification (NCBI taxonomy): domain Bacteria; kingdom Bacillati; phylum Actinomycetota; class Actinomycetes; order Kitasatosporales; family Streptomycetaceae; genus Streptomyces; species Streptomyces sp. NBC_01341. The sequence continues at coordinate 3,224,693 of NZ_CP108364.1, forward strand.
ACCCGCATGAAGAAGAGACCGGTGTCGTGGTCGCCGAACTGCTGGCTGTCCTCGATGTTGCAGCCGGTCATGTAGAGGTAGCTCGACACGGCGTGCACGATGCCCTGTTTGTCGGGGCAGGAGAGGGTGAGGACGTACTGCTCGGCGGGGCCGTCCGAGGCAGCGGGTACGGATTCGGCGGGCTGCGGCGCGGTCATCCCCGTAGGGTGCCACACCGCCCCGCGCTCACGCCGATCTGGTCATGATGCGGAGCACGTCCAGCGACCGCGGCGGGACGTCGGGGTCCTCGGCGTCGTTGGTGGCGAGCATCACATGCGCCTCGCGGGCCGCCTGGACGGCGTCCGGCCAGCCCGGATGCTCCAGGTACGCGGAGACGGGGGCGTCCGCGCCTATCTGGTGCATGATGCGCAGCACCCGCAGGGCGGCGACGTCCACGAGGGCGGCCTCCGCGGAGTCACGGAAGATCGTGCCCACGTACTTCTCGGCGGACCAGTTGTCCAGCCAGGTGTCCTCGACCAGGCGGTACACGGCGTCGGTGACGTCCCCGTACCCCTCCCGGCCGGCCAGCCAGCACTCGTGGTGGAACACGGGGTCGGAGAGCATGTGCAGCGCCGAGCGCACGTTGCTGCGCCAGCGCCACCACGGCATGTCGTTGAGCGGCATGCCGCCCATGGTGGAGGAGCGACGGCCGCGACGGGAAGTGTTCTCCGAACCTTGCTGCACGGTTGCCGATCGTACGTTCCCCTCCGCCGGGCTCGCACCGCCCCCCGCAATTCACCTCCACGTCACTCCGTGTCGTCCATGGAACAGCGCGGCGTTACCCGTGGCCCGCAACAGTTCGTGCCCATGACCGGACGGCGACGCCTCAGCCCACCCCGCCCCTACAGACTCCTCACGTCGGCGGTGGCGGGAGTGCTGCTGACGTCGGGGTGCGGCTCCCTCCCCGGGGCCCCGGAGAGCTCCCGGAAGCCGGTCACGGTGATGACCTGGGCCCCGGACCCCTCCGGGGCCGACGCGGTGAACATGGCGGGCATGCCGGCCATGGCCCGGGCCTACGCCCGCTGGGCCGACGAGCGGGGCGGGATCGACGGCCACGAGTTGCGGGTGCTCACCTGCAACGAGCAGGACACCCCTGAGGGGGCCTCGAAGTGCGCGCGCCTGGCCGCCGACAAGGGCGCGGCCGCGGTCGTCGGCTCGTACAGCCGGCACGGGCGGGCGTTCCTCGCGCCGCTGGAGGCCGCCGGGATTCCGTACATCGGCGGCTACGGCGCCTCGGCCGAGGAGTTCACCAGCTATCTCTCCTACCCGGTCAACGGAGGCCTGGCGGCGCTCGTCGCCGGCAACGGAAAGCAACTGGCGGGCGATTGCGGGCGCGTGGCTCTGGTGCGGCCCCACACCCTCGTCGGCGACAGCCTGCCCGGACTGCTCGACGTGAGCCTCGCCGCACGGAAACTGCCCAAGGCGCACGACATACGCGCGCCCGAGGAAGCCACGTCGTACGACCTCCAGGCGGCCGAGGCCATCGAGGAGGCGGGCGACGGGTGCGTGACGGCGGTGCTCGGCGACGGCACCGAGACCTTCTTCGACTCGTTCCGCCGGCTCGGGGACGAGGACAGCGGCGTACGGATCTCGTCCGTCGCCGGCAGTCTCGGCCAGCCGCTCGTCAACCGCACCGGCGGCTCCGCCAGCCCCTTCGAGGGTGCCTACGTCACCGGCTGGTACCCGGCTCCGGGCGACGCGCGCTGGAACGAGATGCGCGAGGTGATCCGGAAGTACGCCTTCGGCGACAACAGGGTGGACCCCGAGGACACCGGGGTCCAGACCACCTGGATCGCGTACACCGTGCTCGAAGCCGTCATCGAGGCCATGGACCGGCCCGACATCTGGGCGGGCGGTGTCTCCGTGAATCTGAACCGCGGCACCGAGGTGGACACCGGCGGACTCACGCCGCCCTTGCGCTGGCGTTTCCAGGACGTCGTCGGCTCGCGGGACTACGCCCGCGTCGTCAATGGCCGGGTGACGTTCCAGGTGGTGAGGAACGGCCGCCTGACGGCGGAGAAGAAGGGGTTCGTCGACGTCACCGACACCCTCCTGGAAGCCGGCTGACCTGACGTCATTCCTCCGGCGCCGGCGTCCCCGGCGCCGGAGGCTCCCCGCTGCGGCCCGGTGTCAGAGCTGCGTAGGGGCGCGCTCGGTCAGCCCGTACTTCTGCGCGATGGAGTTCCAGAGCTTCGAGGCCTCGCGCTTGGCCGTGGTGGCCTCGCCGCTGGCAGCGTTGGCCTTCGCCGTCTCGTTCGTCGAACGGGCGTGGCCGCCCTTACAGACCTTCTTGTCGTTCTTCGCCTGCCCGGCCCAGGCGGCGTAGCGGTCGTCGGCCTCGGCCGAAGCCTGCCACGCCTTGGTCAGCGAGGCCTTGAGCTCGGCGTTCGCGGGAAGCTTGTCGACGCTGAGCGCCTCGAGCCGGGTCACCAGGTCGCGGCGCTGGCCGGCCGCGCCCGTGAGATCGGTGACCGCCTGGTCGAGGGCACGGCAGTTCTTGGTCTTCTCCACCGCGCCGATCACGGCCGCGCGGCTGTTGTTGCTGTCGGCGAGGAGCTTGTCCAGCGCCTCCGCCTGCGGCTTCGCCGGGTCGTCGGCCGCCTGCGTGGAGGGCGCGCTGCCGGCCGAACTCTGCGAGGCGACCGGCTGCTTGGCGTCCTCGGGGTCGTCGCCACCGCTCATCAGGGCGCCCGCGCCGAGACCGACGACGGCGCAGCCGATGACGACGGCGGCGATCAGCGGGATGTGCGCGGAGCGCTTGCGCTGCGGGCCGCGGTCCTGGCCCTCCGGCTCCTGCCTGCCGTGGAGGCCCTGGAGACCCGACTGGTAGGGCTGTCCGCCCTGCGGCTGCGGCTGCGCGGGGCCGCCCTGGTACGCCTGCTGGGGGCCCTGTTGCCGGCCCTGGTCGTAGCGCGGCATCTGCTGCGTCCCGGCCGCGGGCTCGTCGCTGCGGAAGAGGCTGTCGAACTCCGCGGGCGGCTGGCGGTCGCCGGGCGCCCCGGGACGTATGCCGTAGGGAGCACCGCCGGGCACGGGGGGTATGTACTGGGTCGCGTCGGCGTCGCCCGGCTGCGTCGGCGGCAGGTACTGGGTCGACTCCGCAGCGCGCTCGGGCGGCATCCCGCCCGGCCCGTGGCCGCCGGGGACGGGCGCGATGTACTGCGTGGCGTCGGCGTCCCCGCCCTGCGCCGGGCCGTGCCCGGCCTCGGGCGGCAGCGGCTGCGCGTACTGCTGGTACGGGTCGTGCCGGGGCGCGTACTGCTGCTGGTACGGGTCCTGCTGCGGCGCGTACTGCTGCTGGGGCTGCTCCGGTGGAAGCTGGCCCGGTGCCGCGTGGCCGCCCTGGGACCCGCCGGGCCCCCAGGGGCTGCCCCAGGGCTGCCCGCCCGCGGGGGCGGCCTGGTCCGGCTGCCCGCCCCCGGTCCCCCCCGCGGTCCAGGGGGCACCACCCTCTGCGGGCAGCACGACACCTTCGTGCGCGGGCCGTACAGCAGGGAGCTGCTGCTCGTCACCCTGTCCGCTCTGCGTCACCGGGACTCCTACGTGTCAACCTATGGAATCGTCGGCTCACGCTACCGGGTGGCTGCCTCCGGGCGCCAAGTGCCCGTGAGCGCTCACCACCCCTTCACACGGCGGGTAACGCGCCGCGCGTCCGCGACGCAGTACACGGCGACTCGCCCACGGGGCGGGGTCAGGCGGCCTGGAGCTCGAGCCTGGCGCCGAATTCACGGACCGAGGGCTCACTCCCGAACGGCTCCAGCCGTTGCTGGAGGTCGTCGAGATACTCGGCACCGCGGCTGGAGCGCACCGTCCCCAGCAGCTCCATCGCCCGCAGGCCCGTGTGACACGCCTGTTCCACCTCACGCTGCTGCACCTGCGCCGTGGCCAGCAGCACGAGGCCGATGCCGCGGCGCCGGGTCCTGGACTCCGGGAGGGCCGCCAGGGCCTCCTTCGCCCGGCGGGCGGCCGGCTCGGCCTGTCCCAGGTCGCGGTGGCAGTGCGCCAGCTCGTCCGCGAGGTAGCCCGCGTCGAAGTGGGAGATCCAGGCGGGGTCGTCACCCGTGTCCGGGTCCGCCTGCTCCAGGGCGGCCAGCGCCCGGGACGCGGACACCTGGCAGGTGCGGGCGTCGCCCATCAGCGCGTGGCCCCGCGCCTCCGCGGCGTGGAACATCGCCTCCGCGCGCGGGGTGACCCGGCCCCGGGCCCCCTCCTGGGCGGCCCGCGCCAGCTGGGCGATCTCGCGCGGGTTGCCCAGCTGCGCCGCGAGATGGCTCATGGACGCCGCCAGCACGTACCCGCCGTAGGCCCGGTCGCCCGCGGCCTGGGCCAGGCGCAGCGCCTGGATGTAGTACCGCTGGGCGAGGCCCGGCTGACCGGTGTCGACGGCCATGTAGCCGGCGAGTTCGGTCAGCCGCGCCACCGCTCCGAAGAGCTCACGGCCGACCGATTCGCGGTACGCCCCCGAAAGCAGCCCGGATACCACGCTGTTGAGGTAGTGGACCAGGACGGGACGCACATGTCCGCTGCCGAAGCGGTGGTCCAGGTCGACCAGCGCGGCGGTCATGGCCCGCACCGCTTCCACGTCCGGCATGCCCACTCTGCTCCCGGCCGATCTCGCCACCTGCGGGTCCGCACCGGTGATCAGCCAGTCGCGGCTGGGCTCGACCAGGGCGGACGCCGCCACCGCCGAACCGGACAGCAGGTCACGGCGGCCCACGTCGCTGCGCCACAGCTCGCAGACCTGCTCGATCGCGCCGAGGACCGTGGGGGCGAACTGCAGTCCCACACCCGAGGCCAGGCTCTTGCCGTTGGCCATGCCGATCTCGTCGATCGTGACCGTGCGGCCGAGTTTGCGGCCGATCGCCTCCGCGATGATGCCCGGTGCCCTGCCGCGCGGCTGCTGACCGCGCAGCCACCGGGCCACCGACGTCTTGTCGTAACGGAGATCGAGTCCGCGCTCGGCCCCCACCATGTTCACGCGGCGGGCGAGGCCGGCGTTGGAGCAGGCCGCCTCCTGGATGAGCGTCTGCAGCCGTTCGTTCGGCTGGCGGGCTACGAGAGGCCTGGCTGCCATGTTTTCCCCCTGAGACCGCAGTGATCGGTGGTGGGATCACTGCCCGGAACGACACAGGAAATGCGCATATTCATCTGTATTGGGTACGAGCGGTGATGAGTTGGCACAGTCCTGCAAGTGGTTACCCGCCGATCGGTGCGCAGCCCCACGCGCGCCCCTGCCCATGCCTCTGTGCGCCCCACGTGCAGGATCGATCCACCGCGAAGGGGGCCCGCGCGCCCGTAACCCCAGGTGGCGCCGGTAGTTGAGTGGTGCGTGGAAGAGCCCATCGGAGTGACGGAAGCCGCAGAGGTACCCAAGCAGCGCGGTGAACAGCTACTGGAGGCCGCTGCCTGGTACGCCCAGGAGCGGCACTGGGACGTGTTCCCCGGCACCTGGCTCGTACCCGTCGGCGGGACGGAGCGGTGCTCGTGCGGGGACGCCGGGTGCGGCGCACCCGGGGCCCACCCCACCCGGGCCGACTGGGCGGGCCAGGCGACGGGCAGCGCGGCGGCGGCCCGCCGGATGTGGTCACGGCAGCCCGGGTCGTCGGTGCTCCTGCCGGCCGGCCGGACCTTCGACGCACTCGACGTGCCGGAGGCCGCCGGATTCCTCGCCCTGGCCAGGATGGAACGGATGGAGCTCGCCCTCGGCCCGGTGACCCGCACGCCCGACCGGCGGATGCTGTTCCTCGTCCTCCCGGGCGCCGCGGCGAAGGCGGCCGAGCTGGTGCGCCAACTGGGCTGGGACGCGCGCGCGATCGGCCTCGTGGGGCGCGGCGAGGGCGAGTACATCGCCGGCCCGCCGACCCGGACGGCCCGTGGCGTCGTGCAGTGGGCACGCCGTCCGTCCCGCGCCAACCTGTGGCTGCCCGAGGCGGAGGAGCTGATCAGCCCGCTCGCCTACGCCTGTGCACGCGAGGCGGCGGACGCCAGGGCGCGCCTTTCGTAGGCTGGTCCCCACATGCGGGGACAGCGAAAGGCAGTGCCATGCCGGACCAGGCGGACATCGCGAGCGGGACGGACACGGCGGACGGGGCTCCCACGCCACCTCCCGCCGTTCGGATCGAGGGGCTGTGGAAGCGGTTCGGGGAGCAGGTCGCGGTCGGCGGGATCGATCTGGAGCTGCCCGCAGGCCAGTTCATCGGTCTGGTGGGCCCCAACGGCGCGGGGAAGACCACCACGCTCTCGATGGTGACCGGGCTCCTGCGGCCCGACATGGGCCGCATCGAGGTCGGCGGACACGATGTGTGGCGCGACCCGGTCGAGGTGAAGTCCCGGATCGGGGTGCTCCCCGAGGGGCTGCGGCTGTTCGAGCGCCTCTCGGGCCGTGAACTCCTGGCGTACACGGGCCGGTTGCGGGGGCTTCCGGGCGCCGAGGTGGACAAGCGGTCCACGCAGCTCCTCGACGTCCTCGACCTGGCGGGGTCCCAGCACAAGCTGGTCGTGGACTACTCCACCGGGATGCGCAAGAAGATCGGGCTGGCGTCGGCCCTGCTGCACAACCCCGAAGTCCTCTTCCTGGACGAGCCGTTCGAGGGGGTCGACCCGGTGTCGGCCCAGACGATCCGGGGCGTGCTGGAGCGCTACACCCGCTCCGGGGCCACCGTGGTCTTCTCCAGCCATGTGATGGAGCTCGTCGAGTCGCTCTGCGACTGGGTTGCCGTCATGGCCGGCGGCCGGATCCGCGCCCACGGCACGCTCGCCGAGGTGCGCGGGGAGGCGTCCTCGTTGCAGGACGCCTTCCTGGAACTGGTCGGGGCGGGCGCGCGGGACACCGGTGAGTCCCTGGACTGGCTGGGCGGTGCCCGATGACCGTGCTGGAAGCTCCCGCGGGAACCACCGTCCCGGCGGTACGCGGCCGGGGCCTCGTCCCCGTCTTCGTACGGCTGAAGCTTTCCCTGCTGCGCAACGGGCTGCGTCAGTCGTCCGGCCGCCGGGCGGCGTACGTCGCGTCGCTCGTCGCCGCGCTGCTGCTCGCGGCGGGCCAGGTGACCGGCCTCGTCCTGCTGCGCGGCCACGCGGAGGCGGGCACGCTGGTGGTGCTGCTGGCCGCCGTGGTCGCCCTGGGCTGGGCCGTGATGCCTCTGTTCTTCCCGAGCGGCGACGAGACCCTGGACCCGAGCCGGCTGGTCATGCTGCCGCTGTACCCCCGGCCGCTGATCGGGGCGCTGCTGGCGGCGTCGCTGATCGGTATCGGGCCGCTCTTCACGCTCGCCCTGGCCGTCGGCTCCGTGATCGCGGTGGCGCACGGGGCGGTGGCGGCCCTGTTCGGGGTGGTCGCCGTCCCGCTGACCCTGCTGGTGTGCGTGGCGCTGGCGCGGTCCGTGGCCACGGCCAACGTCCGGCTGCTGACCTCGCGCAAGGGCCGCGACCTGGCTGTGCTGAGCGGCCTGGTGATCGCCGTGGGCATCCAGTTCGTCAATTTCGGCGCCCAGCGTCTGGGCAGCGCGGGCGGGCTTTCTGCTCTCGAACCGGCGGCGGACCTGGTGCGCTGGCTGCCCCCGGCCTCGGCGCTCGGCGCGGTGGCGTCCGCGTCCGACGGGGCGTACGGCACGGCCTTGGCGCAGCTGCTCGTGTCGCTGCTCGCGCTGGGCCTCCTCTTGGGGCTGTGGCAGCGGAGCCTGGTGAAGCTGATGACGTCGCCGGACGGTTCGACGATCGCGGCCGCGGAACCGTCCAGGACGAGTTCCGGCACCGGCCGTACGGGACTCTTCGGGCTGCTTCCGGACGGGCGCACGGGCACGGTCGTCGAGCGCAGCCTGAGGTACGTCGTGCGGGACCCGAAGACGAAGGCGTCCTGGGTGACGGCGCTGGCGATCGGGCTGATCGTGCCGGTGCTCAACGCGGCGCAGGGGGCCGGGTCGCTCTACGTCGCCTGTTTCGCGGCCGGGATGCTCGGCATGCAGATGTACAACCAGTTCGGCCAGGACACCTCCGCCTTCTGGATGGTGGCGCTGACGATCTCTTCCGCCAGGGACGCCTACGCCGAACTGCGGGCGCGGGCGGTGGCGTTGCTGCTGATCACCCTGCCTTACACGGTCATGGTGACGGTGGTGACGGCCGCCGTGCTCGGTGACTGGGCGGCGCTGCCCGGGGTCATGGGGCTGTCGTTCGCCCTGCTCGGGGCGATGCTGGCGACGGGCGCGGTGGCCTCGGCGCTGTTCCCGTACTCGATCCCGCAGGACGGCGCGTTCAAGAACGTCGCACCCGGGCAGGCGGGTCTGGCCTGGATCTCCATCCTGGGGGGCGTGGTGTCGGCGGCCGTGCTGAGCGCACCCGTGATCGGGCTGACGGTCTGGCTCCATCTCGGCGACCGTCACGACTGGCTGTGGCTGCTGCTGCCGGTGGGCGCGGTCTACGGGACGTTCATCGGATGGCTCGGCGTGCGGCTGGCCGCGCCGCGCACAGCGGACCGGCTCCCGGAGATCCTGACCGCGGTCAGCAAGGGCTGAGGACGGGCATCACGCGTGGCCGGGTACCGGCCGGGGGCCGTGGCCTTCGGCCGGCCGGTGACCTTCAGGGGCTGACGTGTTCCCGGACGTCCTCGGCGAGCTGTTCCAGGAACGGCTCCACCGCGCTCCGCCAGCCCTCCGGCTGGTCGTAGTGGACGAGGTGGCCCGCGTCCGCGACCTCCGCGTACTGCCCGCGCGGCAGGACGCGGACCATCTCCTGGGCCTCGGCCCTGCCGAGCTCTCCGTCGATGCCGCGCAGGACCAGGGTGGGGCAGCGCACCTGGGCCAGTTCCTCCCAGTGGGCGTCGTAGACCCACGTGGCCCGTGACGTGAGCATCTGCTCCTGCGAGAACACCGGCCGCCAGCCGTCCTGGCTCTCCGCCATCACCTCGGCGAAGAACTCGCCCCGTGAGGGGTTGGGCCGCTCGACCCAGGGATCGTCCTCGCCGAACCATTTCCGCACCTCGGCGAGGGTCGCGAAGGGCAGAGGCCAGGCGTTGAACCAGTCCTCCCACTCGCGCTGCGAGGCGGCCCCGAGCGCGGAGGCCCGCATGTCGCAGATGATCAGGGCCTTGACCAGATCAGGGCGCTTCGCGGCGAGCTGCCAGGCGGTGAGCGCGCCCATCGAGTGCCCGATCAGGGTGACGGGGGCGAGACCGAGCTGCTCGATGGCGGCCTCGGCGTCGGCGACGTAGGCGTCCCGGGTGTACGGGCCGTCCGCCGGCTTGTCGCTGCGGCCGTGGCCCCGCTGGTCGAGACCGACCGGACGGTGGCGTTCGGAGAGCCAGCGCGCGGTGGACGCCCAGTGCGCGGCCCGGCCCATCAGGCCGTGCAGCATTAAGATCCCGGCGCCGTGACCGGCCTCGCCTCGGCCTTTGGGCTGATCCGCGAACTCCCAGGCCGCGAGGCGTGCGCCGTCGGTTCCGGTCACGTCGATGCGCCGCACCATAGGCTCTGGCACCCCCTTCTGGTCCTCGATCACCGTGTGGTCGTGTCCGCCAGGCTATCGAACCTTTATTCGAAAACTCGGGTTCGGCTCGCAACATCCCACGTTTGAGTGACAGCAGTTCAGGATTGACGCCCGCCGCCCAGGGGAGATCTTCAGCGGGAAGCGGACCACTCGGGGACAGGGGTTCGCGGGGACTGACCTCGAGAGCTCGGGGCTCCAGGTCAGCGCAGGGGAGGACCGGCCCCGGCGCCCTTCGGCGCCGGGGCCTTCCGCTGTTCCGGAACACCCGGGGCCGAGCCCCCACGGGCCTGCCGCGGCGGACCGCCCGGCCACCCGGGCCGCGCCACCACTCCACGGGACCAGCCCTTCCCGGACCGGCCGGAGGGCACCCGGGGCGGGGCTTGCCGTGCGGCACGGCGGGCCCGGAAGGGCGCCGGGCCGGCTCGAAGGGATCAGCGGGTTCACGGAAGGGCCCGGCCGCCGGGCGACGCCCTGTACGACCGCCTGGGCATCGGGAAGTCCGGCCGGCGCCTCGCGGCGCACATGCCAGTGTGACGGGCGCATTCCCCGCTCCCTCCCCGACCGCGCGGCAGACTCCGCCGGCACCCTCAGGTCATATGCCTGGCCACAGCCTGGCACGCGTTTCGCCCGGGCGCTGCGATTCCGGGCGGAAAACAGAAAGCGGGCTTACCGGTTCACATCTGCACGTGCATCCGCACCGGCGCCTGCATGTGCCGCCAGGCGACCGGTGCGCACGTCGACGCTGGTCAGCGCTTGGCGACGAAGACGTGGGAGGCGACTTCGGCATTCAGTTCGGCCGCCTCACCACTCGACCCGACCAGCACACCGCCGGCAGATTCGGTGACGCTGACGACGGAACCGGGCTGCACGCCCGCCCTCCGCAGCGTGTACATCAGCTGGGCGTCCGTCTGGATCGGCTCACCGATCCGGCGGACCACCACGGTCTTGCCCTCCGCGCCGGGGTCGAGCTCGGACAGGCTGACCATGCCCTCGTCCAGGAACGGGTCCGCCTCGGCCTTCTCGCCCAGCTCCTCCAGGCCAGGGATCGGGTTTCCGTACGGGGACTCCGTCGGGTGGCGCAGCAGCTCCAGCACGCGGCGCTCCACCGCCTCGCTCATCACGTGCTCCCAGCGGCACGCCTCGGCGTGGACCTGCTCCCACTCGAGGCCGATCACGTCGACGAGGAGACACTCGGCGAGACGGTGCTTGCGCATCACCCGCGTCGCCAGGCGGCGCCCTTCCTCCGTCAGTTCCAGATGACGGTCGCCCGCGACCTGGACCAGGCCGTCCCGCTCCATGCGCGCCACCGTCTGGCTGACCGTCGGACCGCTCTGGTCCAGCCGTTCGGCGATCCGGGCGCGCATCGGGACCACGCCTTCCTCTTCGAGCTCGAGGATGGTGCGGAGATACATCTCCGTTGTGTCGATCAGTCCGGACATACGTGCCCCTCGATGCTGTGACATGAAGTCGTCGTGCGATGGCCCTTACCAATTCTGACGCATACCGCCGACAACCGTGCCCCGCCGTCGCAAGACCGTGCAGCGGACGGGCCCTGGCGCTATTGACAGTCCACTGGTCCAGACCGCAACGTGATCCGCGACACGGGCACCGCACGGACCCCACCCTCCGCTGGAAAGGCCTCCTCGATGAGCGACAGCAAGCTCGCCGGTCAGTTCTTCGACGCAGCGATCGGCCTGCTGGAGCGGGTGCGTGACGAGGAGGCCGGAGCCGTCGCCGCCGCCGGTGCCGCGATCGCCGACACCGTCGCCTCGGGCGGCCGGCTCTTCGCCTTCGGTGCCGGGCACTCCTCGCTCGCCGCGCAGGACGTCGTCTACCGGGCGGGCGGACTCGCTCTGATGAACCTGCTCGCCGTGCCGGGCACGCTCGGGGTCGACGTCATGCCGGCCACGCTCGGCTCCGCGCTGGAGCGGGTCGACGGTCTGGCGAGCGCCGTGCTCGACTCCAGCCCCGCCCGGTCCGGCGACCTCCTCGTGATCATCTCCCTGTCCGGCCGCAACGCCCTGCCCGTGGAGATGGCCCAGAACGCCCGCGCGCTGGGGCTCACGGTCGTCGGCGTCACCTCCGTCGCCTACACGACGGGCACGAAGTCGCGGCACGTCTCGGGCGGATTCCTGCGGGACCACTGCGACATCGTGCTCGACAGCAAGATCGCCATCGGTGACGCGGAGCTGACGGCGGACGGCGTCGAGGCCCCCTTCGCGCCCGCGTCGACGGTCGTCACCAGCGCACTCATGCAGGCCATGATGGCCACCGCGGCAGAGCAGCTCGTCGCCCGGGGGATCGAGCCGCCGCTGCTGCGCTCCGGCAACGTCGACGGCGGACACGAGTGGAACGGCCGCGTGATGCGGGAGTACGGGGACCGGATCTTCTACCGCCACTGAGACCCCGAGGCCCCTGGCCGCGTAAGGCCTACGGCGCTTCCAGGGCCGCCTCCGGCCCCGCCGTCAGCAGGGCCAGGTCCACGGCCGAGGCGACCCGCGCGGCCACGCTCTCCGCGTACATCACGTCCGGGCGCTCGAAGGCGCTGCGGTTCGCGGCGCGCAGGAACGTCACCACGCCCAGCGTCCGCCCCCGGCTCCGCAGCACCGCGCACAGGGCGTGCACCGAGTCGCGGGGCCAGCGGTGCTCCGCCGCCCACGACTCGCCCGCGCCGCCCGGCGCCGCGGCGCGGACCGGCCCCGTGCGCTCCACCGCCTGAAGAGCGGGGTGCCCCGTCCCGTACCGCACCGGGATCGATCCGCCGGAGACGGGCAGGCACGGGCCGGGGGCGTCGGACGGTGTGGCGGCGGCCCGCACGAGCCGCTCCCCCGTCGCGTGGTCCTGCAGCAGGTCCACCACCACGTGGTCGGCGAATCCCGCCAGCGCGTAGTCCAGCGACGTGGTCGCCGCCTCCATCGGGTCCTCGCACTCGGCCGCCTGCCGGGCCGACCGGTGCAGCTGGTTCGCCCGGAACCGCACCCGGTCCGCCTCCTGCGCCGCGAGCTTCGACGCGGTGACGTCCCGGAACAGCCAGCCGACGCCGAGCGGCACGGGTTCCTCCGCCAGCGGCGAGGCCAGCCGCAGGAACCCGCTGCGCCAGCAGCGCCGCCGGTCGCCCTCCGCGGTCCGCAGCGTCACCCAGAGCTCGGCCGGGGAGGAGGGGGCGCCCTCGGCGAGGACGTGCTGCAGGGCGCCCTCCAGCTCCTCGACGCCCTGGACGACCAGTTCGCCCAGCGGACGTCCCAGCAGGGTGATGCGGCCGCCGCCCAGTGCCCGGGCCGCGTAGGCGTTGACCACGGTGGGCCGCAGGTCCACGTCGACCAGGACCACGCCCCAGGACGCGTCCTCGAAGAGGGCCTCGCTGAGCGCGATGGACCGCTCCAGATCGATCTGCGCATGCACCTCGCTGAAGGCGCAGTAGACCCCGGCCGGCCGGCCGTCCTCGCCGCGCACCCGCGACGACTGGGTCCGCACGAGGACCCGCCCGCCGTCCTTGCGCAGCAGGGCGAACTCGTGGACCTGCCGTCCTGGGGCGTCCATGGCCGACATCAGGCGCTTCTGCACGTCGCCCGCGTCCGCGCTCCGCACGGCCCAGCCGGCGAATCCCCGCCGCCCGACGGCCTCGGCGGCGGACCAGCCGAGGATCCGCTCGGCCTCACGGTTCCAGTGGGTGACGGCGCCCTGCGCGTCGAAGGCGCACAGGGCGGCGTCCATGCCGTCGAGGAGCGCGGCGAGCAGTCGCGACCCGGGGATCGGCGCCACGGTGGGCTCCCGCTCCGGGTCCTCGTCGGGACCGAGCGCGTCGGTGGTCCCGGTGCTCCTGGAAGCACTCACTCCGCACCTCCCACAGGGCGTGTACCGCGCCGTGTTCCGCATTGCCGCACGTCAGACCATTGAACTCGAACGTGAGCCACCACACAGCCACTTCCCGGAAATCGGGTGTCCACCGGCGACGCGGGGTGTACGGAGGAAGGCCCGGATAAATCGCTTGTGCGGCCGCGCGGAGGTTCCTAGGCTGTGGGTACACGTTGAAAGGAGGTGATCCGAAAAGTGCAGTCTTATCGGATTCGTGAGGTGGCTGCGGGCTGACAGCCCGTCGTCGCACACTGTGCACCTCGGCAGGGCTGTCTGCCGAAACCCAAGCAGTCACCGACCCGCAGGCTCGCCGGTAAGTCCGGCCGGCTCCTCCGCAAGGAGGGACCAGAGCCTGCGGGTTTCTGCGTTGCGGGTCCTGGCCCCGGCGCGGGAGCGCACTCAGGGGCTGGGCGAGCGCACCTCAGGGGCTGAGGCGCTCCACCCGCCATCCGGCGTCCTCGCGCACGTACCGCAGCCGGTCGTGCAGCCGGTTCGTGTGGCCCTGCCAGAACTCGATCGCGTCCGGTACGACGCGGAAACCGCCCCACTGCGGGGGCGCGGGGACCTTCTCGCCCTCGGGGTAGCGCGCGGCCAGCTCGTCGTACCGCTCGACGAGCTCCTGGCGGGAGCCGATCACCGAGGACTGCTCGCTCGCCCAGGCGCCGAGCTGCGAGCCGTGCGGCCGGGTGCGGAAGTACGCGACGGTCTCCTCGCGGCCGACCCGGGCCGCGGTGCCGGTGACGACGACCTGGCGAGCCAGGGGGTGCCAGGGGAAGAGCAGCGAGACGTACGGGTTCGCGGTCAGCTCGCGGCCCTTGCGGGACCCGTAGTTGGTGAAGAAGACGAAGCCGCGGCCGTCGTACTGCTTCAGCAGCACCGTGCGGGAGGACGGCCTGCCGTCGGGGGTGGCGGTGGAGACGACCATCGCGTTCGGCTCGTGGAGCACACCGCCCCGGGCGACCTCGCTGAACCAGCGGGCGAACTGGTCCATGGGGTCGCCCGCGAGATCCTTCTCGGTGAAGTCCACGGAACGGTACTGCTCGCGCATCACGGCCGGATCGGTGGTGCAATCGGAGGCAGAGGCGCGAGAGGAGGCGGAAGCGGAGGACGGAGTGGCATCAGCTGTGGGCACGGGGCCATCCTGCCGCAGCGGGCCGGTGTTCCCGGCGGGCAGGGACGAGATCGCCGGAGGGCGGCCGCGAGGCTGTGCCGGACGTCACCCTTCCCCGCGTCGTGGGTACCCGCCAGTATCGTGGACAGGCCTTCGTGGCCGTCATACAGCCGCCGAGCCGAGGGAGCCGCCCGATGTCCGACTTCGTACCCGGACTTGAAGGAGTCGTCGCGTTCGAGACGGAGATCGCCGAACCCGACAAGGAAGGCGGCTCGCTCCGTTACCGCGGCGTCGACATCGAAGACCTCGTCGGACACGTGTCGTTCGGCAACGTCTGGGGTCTGCTGGTCGACGGGGCGTTCAACCCCGGCCTGCCGCCCGCCGAGCCCTTCCCGATCCCGGTGCACTCCGGCGACATCCGCGTCGACGTCCAGTCCGCGCTCGCCATGCTGGCCCCGGTCTGGGGTCTGAAACCGCTGCTCGACATCGACGAGGAGACCGCGCGCAACGACCTGGCGCGGGCGGCCGTGATGGCCCTGTCGTACGTGGCGCAGTCGGCCCGTGGCCAGGGCCTGCCGATGGTCCCGCAGAGCGAGATCGACAAGGCGGAGTCCGTGGTCGAGCGGTTCATGATCCGCTGGCGCGGGGAGCCGGACCCGAAGCACGTGAAGGCCGTCGACGCCTACTGGACGTCGGCCGCCGAACACGGCATGAACGCCTCGACGTTCACCGCCCGCGTCATCGCGTCCACGGGCGCCGACGTCTCGGCGGCGCTCTCCGGCGCGGTGGGCGCCATGTCGGGCCCCCTGCACGGCGGCGCCCCGTCCCGGGTCCTCGGCATGATCGAGGAGATCGAGCGGACCGGCGACGCCACGGCGTACGTGAAGCAGGCGCTGGACAAGGGCGAGCGCCTGATGGGCTTCGGTCACCGCGTGTACCGCGCCGAGGACCCGCGCGCCCGCGTGCTGCGCCGCACGGCGCGGGAGCTGGCCGCCCCGCGCTTCGAGGTGGCGGAGGCCCTGGAGAAGGCCGCCCTGGAGGAGCTCCACGCCCGCCGCCCGGACCGTGTCCTGGCGACGAACGTCGAGTTCTGGGCGGCGATCGTGCTGGACTTCGCCGAGGTCCCGGCGCACATGTTCACGTCGATGTTCAGCTGCGCCCGCACCGCGGGCTGGTCGGCGCACATCCTGGAGCAGAAGCGGACCGGCCGCCTGGTGCGCCCCTCGGCGACGTACGTCGGCCCGGGCACGCGCGATCCCCGCTCGATCCCGGGGTACGACCAGCTCGCGGACCTGGGGAACTGACGGGAGAGGTGAGGCGGCGAGGGGTGCCACGGCCGTGGCACCCCTCGCCGCCCATTCAACGCCCGCCGGGCTGGGCTTACTTGTGGATACGCGTCACGTTGTGGCTGTTGACGTTGACCTCGTTGCGGACGTCCCCGACGTGGAAGTCGATCAGTCCGCAGAGCAGGCAGCCCGGGTTGTCGGCCGGGGGAGACGGGGCCTGGGACACGGTGACGGTGGTGGTGCCGTTCGAAGCATCGCAACTGTCGTCGCCGTTGTAGGCGGCGGTGATGGTGTGTGTTCCGGTGGTCGTGAAGCCGGTGGTCAGTGTCGACTGTCCGTCGGGGGAGACGGGTGCGGTCGCCAGGAGTTCCGAGCCGTCGAAGAACGACACGCCCAGGCCGCCGCTCGGGTCGGAGCCGCAGGACACCGTCGCGTCGAGGGTCACCAGCTGCCCGGTCACCGCCGAGGAGGGCGTGGCCTGGACCGTGGTCGACGACGGATCGGCGGCTGCGGCGGACGGAGCGAGGGACAGCACCGTGGCCGCCGCTACGGCGATCACGAGTCCGACTTTGCGCGCGAGACACGTTTTCACTGAGGGGGCCTCCCGGTCTGATCGTCAGGCGGGGTTCGCCTGACGGTTCGGAGCGTGACCCTAGGTCGCTTTTGACGGCATGTGCGGTAGGCGCGGGTGCCGGCGAACCCACCCGAGTCATGAGCCCGCTCGAATGGGCTGGAGCAAGCCGGTGGCGCGGGCCGCTGGTGCCGATGCCGAAGGCTAGATCGCCGGAGGCGCGACGCGCTGGTAGGCGAGCGAGTTGCTGGTGCCGCCCGACGTCGTGACGCTCACCAGCACCGAACCCGCCGGACCCGCCGGGGCGATCGCGACCGCGGTCGTGTCCGACACCACGGTGAAGGCCGCCGGTGCGGTGCCGAAGCGGACCGCGAATGTCGTGGTCAGCCCGGTGCCTGTCAGGGTCACGGCAGCGCCGGCACCGGTCGGCCCCTGCGCGGGCGACAGCGCGGTGAGCGCGGGCGCCGCCAGATAGGTGTAGGTCACGGCATTGCTGGTACCGCCGGGACCGGTGACGGTGCACGCGGCGGAGCCGGTGCCGGGCGGGGTGACGGCGGTGATCTGGGTGGCGGAGTTGACCGTGTAGGAGGCCGCCGGGGTGCTGCCGAAGGTGACGGCGGTGGTCCCGGTCAGGCCGGTGCCCGTGAGGACCACGCTGGTCCCGCCCGACGTCGGGCCCACGGCAGGCGAGACGGAAAGCAGCGAGGGCGCGTTGACGTAGTAGAAGAACACCGGCCCCGAGGTGCCGCCGACGGTGGTCGCGGTGACCGCCGCCGCGCCGGTGCCGGCCGGGGTGACAGCGGTGATCTGGGTGGCGGAGTTGACGGTGTAGGAGGCCGCCGGGGTGCTGCCGAAGGTGACGGCGGTGGTCCCGGTCAGGCCGGTGCCCGTGAGGACCACGCTGGTCCCGCCCGACGTCGGGCCCTGGTTCGGCGCGATCGCGCTGAGGGCCGGCGTGGGCACGTAGGTGTAGGCGATCGTGTTGCTGAGCCCGGCGGGTGTACGCACGGTGACGTTCACCGTGCCGGTTCCGGGCGGGACCGTCGCCGTGATCGTCGACGGGGTGCTGACCGTGTACGACAGGGCGGCTGCGGATCCGAACAGGACGGCGATCGCGCCGGTGAACTGGCTTCCGGTCAGGGTCACGGGATTGGTGCCCGCCGCCGGACCCGTGTTGGGTGCGACCGAGGTGAGGACGGGAGGGGCCACGGTGACTCCAGGAGTGTGGTCGGCCCGGCTGGGCCGCGAGCTGGGGGCACGGAAGGGGTGCGGGGGGCGTACGCGAACCGCACCGCTTCCGCTGGGCACGGGCCGGTGGACAGCAGCGCACCGGGGCCGCGTGCGGCTGTGTGTCCGAGATACCGTCAGATGCCGGGACCGGACAGGTAGGTGAAACCGCCGGTGGCCGTGGCGCTACCGCCCTCGGTGGTCACGACGACGTCCACGGAACCTGCGGCGCCGGGCGGCGTGACAGCCACCAGCGTGGCGCTGTTCAGCACTGCGAAGGACGCGTTGACGCCATCGAAGGTGACGGCCGTGGTGGACGCCAGGCCGGTGCCGTTGACGGTCACCGAGGTGCCGCCGGACGCCGGCCCCGAGGCGGGTGTGAGCGAGACCAGTGTCGGCGCGTCGACATAGGCGTAGGTGAGCGGAGCGGTCGTGCCACCGGTAGTGGTGACGGTGACGTCGACGGAACCGCTGGAGCTGCCGGCCGGAACGACCACCGACAGCTGGCTGTCGGAGACGACCGTCGGCGTCGCGCTGTTGGAGCCGAAGGACACGGTGGTGGCCGTGGAGAGGCCGTAGCCGTTGATGGTGACCGTGTTGCCGCCCGCGGTGGGACCGGAGCCCGGGCCGATGGACACCGCGATCGGCGGGCTGATGTAGAAGAAGGAGAGCGAGTTGCTCGTCCCTCCCGCCGTCGTCACGTTCACATCGACGACGCCGCAGCCCGCGGGGTCGATGACGGTGATCGAGGTCGGGGTGTTCGCGGTGATCGTGGCCGTCCGGGACCCGAAGTGGACGGCGGTGGCACCGGACAGGTTCACGCCTGTGATGGTGACGGTTGTTCCGC
The DNA here is from genome assembly GCF_035946055.1 of Streptomyces sp. NBC_01341. Lineage (NCBI taxonomy): Bacteria > Bacillati > Actinomycetota > Actinomycetes > Kitasatosporales > Streptomycetaceae > Streptomyces > Streptomyces sp. NBC_01341. The sequence goes on from NZ_CP108364.1 coordinate 3,243,106, forward strand.
CGCTGGTGGAGCCTTGGTTGGGGCTGATAGGCATGAGGGGTTCCTCTCACTCGGACGCCTTCTCCGAGCAGCGACTGGGTGTTCCGTTCCGCGGACGTCCCGAACCGGGCCGGGCCGACACGTTCGGCCGTCGGCAGATGGGATGCGCGGACGCTCGTTCGGACGAGGTGGGCTCAGCCCGGGAGCGAGGCTTTCCACGAGGCCCCGATGGACCATCACCCATGGGTGCAGACATCCGAATTGACCCATCGGAGTGATCCCCGCGCCAAGGGAATTGACGTGATACCAGTCCTTTGGCGGAGCGCTCCGGGCGTGCGGCGGCGCGTTCCGGTGGTACACGGGTCACCTGCCGACCGATGAAGGGATCGCCGGCCCCCGAACGCCGCTTACGACAGGCTATTGATCATTCGCTTTGCCACCCAGCCGTCGGCCCCGGCTCTCGGCCACGCGACGTACGTCGTGGAGGGACTCGGCCAGGCGGCACGCGAGATAGTGCACCTGGGCACTCGTCGCCCGCCGGTCGGCCAGCAGGTCCGCCGCGTGGCCCAGCAGCTCACCGGCCATGGACAACTGCGCCGCCTCGACCCGGTCCGCCATCCGGGACACCTTGCCCGGCCCGTCCCCGAGGAGATAGCAGGGATCGCCGCTCGCCGTCGTCCACGGGAGCAGCCGCGCACTTCCGGAACTCGTCCTCACGCCGCGGCACCCCGTCCGTGCGTGGGTGCCATGTACGGGCGGTTGCTCATGGGTTCCTGCCTTCCTCGGATCTTCGCGAACAGGAGCGGGGTGGCTACGCTCCGTTCCCAGCCCTCCACAGCGTGCGGCTGCTTGTCGCTACGCTGCCAGGGGTTCGCGCCTGACAGCGGGCCTGTCAACCCCGGGAGTCGGTCGCATGGCGTCGCACCACAGACCACGTACGGCACGAGCGAAGTACGGTGAGGAGCTGCGGCTCAGGCGCACCACGGCGGGCCTGACCCAGGAGGCGCTGAGCGAGCAGATCGTGTGCTCGCCGACGCTCATCAGCCACTTCGAGGCGGGCCGCCGCCTGCCGAATCCGGACGACGCCCAGCGGATCGACCGGGCGCTGGACACGGACGGCTTCTTCGCGCGGTGGCTGGAGGATCTGGACACCAAGTTCGTCGACCACTTCGCGGCGGTCGCCGAGCTGGAGCGACAGGCCACGGAGATCCGGCAGTTCGCCCCCGCCCTCGTCCCTGGACTCCTCCAGACCGAGGGCTACGCCCGTGCACTGTTCAGCGCCTACAAGCCGAACCACCAGCCTGCGGAACTTGACAGGGCCGTTGTCATCCGAACGGAGCGTGCCCAGATCCTTGACGGCCCGTTCAAGCCCGTCGTCTGGACCGTCCTCGACGAAGCCGTACTCCGACGCCAGGTCGGCGGGCCTCGGGTCATGGCAGAGCAACTCGGCAAGATTGCCGACATGGCCGAGTCCGGTCGCCTTCGGTTGCACGTGCTGCCTTTCGGAGCAGGCGCATACGCACTCCAGGAAGGGCTGCTCACCCTTATGAGCTTCCAGGACTCCGCCCCCGTGGCCTACGTCGAAGGCTTCCTCTCCGGAAACCTTCTCGACGATCCATCTCTGGTGAGTGCCAGTCAGACCGCCTACGCTCTTTCGCTGAGTGACGCGATGTCGCGCCGGGAATCATTGACCGCCGTCCGGGCGGCAGCGGAGGAACACGCCAATGGCCAGCACTGAGCACACAGTCTCCGACGCCTCCACCCTCAAGGGGTGGACCAAGTCCAGCTACAGCGGCGGCAGTCAAGGCGAATGCCTCGAAATCGCCCGCGGCCACGACGCCGTCCCCGTCCGGGACAGCAAGGTCGCCCACGGTCCGGCCGTGGTGATGTCCGTGGCGAGTTGGTCGGCCTTCGTCGAAGCCGTCAGGTACGACTCCTTCGGAGCGTGACCACTCTTTCCGCCCTCCTGGACCCGTCGCGCGGCCGGCTCGCCCCCGACGCTCGGGGCTCGCGTCCCGATCTCCGAGACCGGGAACGGCCGGTTCACCCTTGAGGGTGTAGGGGATCAAGGCCCCACCCGAAGCCCGGGCTTCGGGATCCGAGGGACAAGATGCGGGCGCCGGGATTCGAGCCCCGGAACGACCCCGACGCGGTGTCAGCAGCACCGGCCGGGGTCTCACCGCAAGATCGCAAGAGCGAGGACGATCTTGCCGGGCCAGTTCCCCGCGTGCGCCGCCGACTTCATCCTCCTGCCGCCGCGCGAGCGCTGCATCGCCGACTTTGTCGACCACCTTCCCGACGGCGCCTCGATGGACGTGAAGTGCCTGGCCAAGCAGTTGCCGCTCTACGGCCAGCCGGCGGTCGGCTCGGCCCTGAGGACGCTGTCCGTCGCCGGGTATCTGCGTCGCGTGCGCTGCCTGGTCGGTGAGGGCGATCAGGTCCGCCGGGTCTACCGGACGTTCTGGTCCCGCACCGCCCGCGACAACGAGTGGTGGGGCTCCCGCCTCGTCCCGGAGCGGCGAGAGCCCGGGTGCCCGCCGAGGCACCGGCCCCCGTGGCTGAACCGCCCGCAGCGTCTGACCCGGGGAGTGATGACCGACTACCTGACGGACGCCCTCACCTCAGGGCTGCCCACCAGGGTCGGGTCGCCCGTCGGGCTGGTCCGCCGTCGCCTCGCAGACAAGATGCCGCCGTACGTCCCCGAGGCGGCAGCACCTCCCACACCGGGCGAGACTGTCCGCCGCGCGATGATGGAGTGCACCAAGTGCGGCGTGCCCGGTCGCCCGGAGGCTCTCCCCGACGGCCTCTGCGGGGCCTGTGCCAGGCCCGGTCCGCCGGCACCCGTGGACCTCCCGGCGGGCGGCATGGAGGAGACCGAGGTCCGCGCCCAGGCGGGCCACGTCCGGGAGTTGCTCCGTCCCGCTGAGCGGGCCTCGCGCGGAACCCGTCCCGGCGCTTCCAGGGGTCCCTCACCGGGCCTTTCGCCCCTCGGGGCCCGCTGTTCTGATGCCCGCCGTGGGGCGGTACTGCGTCCTGCGGTCTATTCCTTCGGGGTCCGCCATCCGATGACGGTGGGCAGGCTGACTCCCAGGTTGAGGTCACAGAACCCGGTTTTCGCCCAGTCCTGTGCCCTCGCCGCGCTCTTGTGGAGCGTCTGCTGGGCCGGGCCGGTCAGCTGGCCGTGGTGATCGATGTCGATCGACGCGAACAGGCCGTCGGCGAAGTCCGGAGTCGGCACTGGCTGGGCGTCGAGGGTGAACCAACGGACAGTGCCCCCCATGTTGAGCACCCACCGGGGGTCGTCCCAGGCTGCCCCGAAGACCAACGACCGCGACCCCGGAGCCGTCAGGATGTTCTTCAGCACCCCGGCGTGGTCGGCGGCCGCCCGGCCCCAGACCCGCACGGCCGGACGGACCTCCTCCTTGAGCCGGTCGAGCAGATCGCCCAGCCACTTCGAAGCCGACGCCCCGCCCGGGTCCATCGCCTGGCCGGCCTCCGGGCCCGGCACGGCCTCCCGGGACGCGGGTGCTTCGGTCTGCGCCGACGTGGTGACACCCCTCGTCTCGGCACCCGGCCGCGGTGACACCGCGCCCGTCGAACGGGGCGCGTCGAGAAACGCGAGGAGCCCGGGCCCAGGGGACTGTGCGGACGCCGCCCCGGTCATGTCGGCTGGGCTCTTCTGCGGCGCCGAAACGGCGTACCCGTCACGCCCCGCCTTGGCGTCAGGAGTACCGGCATACGTCGGCGGCTCCGCCGTCCGACCGGTGTCGGTGCCCTTGGTCCGCGCGTCCGTACGCGCGTCGCCTGGACGAACGTCCAGCCCAGCCGGCTCCGCGTTCAGAGCACCACGGAACTCACTCCCCGGACCAGGCACAACCCCGTCCGAACCCTCCCGCGAGTGGCCCGCTTCCGAGCGCTCCGTGTCCGCGTCACGCCGCACCCCGGGAGCAGGAACATTGGGGGTCTGTGCCGTGGTGCCGGGCGGCGAGTCGACCTGTATGGCCGCCGTAGCACCCTTGTACCACCGTGTTAGAGCCTTTTTGAGCTCACTGATGTGTGCCCGGTCGGGCGACGCTGAGGTCCTGGCCTCGGCCAGCGCCCGCTCCAGGCCCCACCGCATGGCATCGCTCGTGTCGGCCCTCCCCACGTACGGATACTGCTGATAGGCGGAATCAGACGGATACGACGACTGACTGCCCAGGGACCGCGTCCCGCCCGTGTGAAGGCCCCATGCCGCGAACTGCGCGTCGACCTCGTCCTGGTACATCATCGGTTGCGCCGACGACGATCCGGCCATCGGCGGTACCTCGGCAGGTCCACGGGAGTGCGCAGGAGAACGTCCGATCGGCGTACCCGTAAGGCGCCTTACCTCTGCCTGAACTTGCGGGTCATCGGCTGCAGCGCGATACCAGTCCTTTCCATGCTCGTCTGCGCCCGCATACATGTAGAGCACCGCCGCATACTGTTTCGCAATATTGGATTGTCTCGGGATCCTGCCCTCTTCGTAACGGAGGATGCTTTGATCCGAGACGCCCGCCAGGCTGCCGAAGTATTTCGCCGTCTTGTTCCTGCTGTTACGGATACGTCTCCGGATCGCAGGGTCCGGCAGTATGCGGCTCAGGTCCTCGGCAACACCGACGTACGACGTCTCGGGGGCGCGAGCGTTCGACCACGAGAGGAAGCGACGCACCTCCTCCTGAACCTCCGGGTCATCGGCTGCAGCGCGATACCAATCCTCTCCATGCCGGGATGCCTCAGCGTTGACATAGAGTACAGCCGCATACTTTTTCGCAGAATCAGCAGACGGCTTTGTGCCGGACTCCCACCTGGAAACATAGGAAAGGGGAACTCCTACAAAATCTGCCACATACTGCTTGGATTTTTCTGCTCGTTCGCGGATGCTTTTTCGGACGCCGTGCTGACCTGGCAGTATCCCCAGCGGTTCCCGAGCAGTTCGCACCGTCTCGGCAGGGGAAGGGTGCTCCATAGGGAGAAGGTGTCCCACGGCCTCTTGGACCCGCGCGTCACGAGCCGCACTGACGTACCATTCCTCCTGGTGCCGTGACGCGTCCGCAAAAACGTAAAGTACTGCCAGATATTTCGTCTCGATATCTGCATGACGCGGCAGGATGTCAGTCGTTTCCCAGGTGTGCAGGGAAGAATGTGCGACGCCGACGAGATCTGCCACATATTTTTGGGATTTGCGTGTTTGTTCGCGGATGCTTCTCCGGACTGCGAAAGGCGGGAATACTGACAGCGCTGTGCGCTGTGCGTGGGCAGGTTCACCACTCGATGCATGGACGCGTGGCATCTGGAGCAGCAGGTGTCGCTGGTGGAGAAAAAGGATGTCGTGGCGGGAAAGTGAAGCGATTCCGTGTGTGGTGCGGAGGTGCTCAAAGACCCGGCCGTAGGTGGCGTTCCGGTCCTGGGCGGCTATGCCCAGAGTCCCGTCCACCACCGATTCCGGCAGTTGCGGCAGGCCGCTGCGCTCGAACGAGAACGCCTGCGGGAGAGGCCCGTGCCAAGTGTGGTTGACCAGGTCACCCAGGACCTGTGCTGCCTGGGGCGAGACATACGCGGGAAGGCGCGTGTCCACGTCGAACGGCGTGGGCCGGTGGCTGGGGCCGACGGCCGTGCCGGGAGCGCTTGGCTGTATTTCCGTCTGGGGGTGCTGCTGGGTTGCCGGGCTGGAGCCGGCATGCGCGGCGAGGGCGCGCCGGCCCGTTCCGGGCAGTGCAAGCCCGGGGAAGGGAGTGGTGTGGCGGCTGGGACCGGGGACGGGTGAGCCGCCGAACAAAGATGACGATGACTGGAACCGGTCCTGCCGGGATGGTGCGCCACCGGGCAGGCCGAGGGGCTTTCCCTGGTGGGCGATCCGGCCGGCGGTCTTCCATGCCAGCCCGGTCGGCCGGGTCCGGTCCGGGCCGTCTGCCTCGCGCAGATACTCGGCCGCTTCCTCGAGGCCGATGCTCAGGCCGGGCCGGTTCAGCCGGGACAAATGTCCATTGACCGCGCGCCGGAACTCACTGACCGGACCGGGAGACAGGTGGGGGCCTGCGAACCGGTCGTCATCGCGCGCGGCATCGCCGGTCAGCATCCCGCCGGCCGCGTCCTCGATGCGCGCCCGCAGTGTCTCGCGCAGCCCGTTGACCATGCCGTCATCGGTGTTCGCCATGCCGACGAATGGCGCGTGGCCCTGTTGCGGCCCGCGCGTGCGCCCGGCCTCGCCGCTCAGGGCCGTGTAGTGGCGGATCAGGTCCTGGTACGGGCGTGCGTCCACGGGGCGGGTGGCGTAGTAGTGGGTTGCCCTGCCCTCGGGGTGTTTGGCCAGGACGAGCACGTTCGTACTGGTCGCTGAGGGCATGGCGGTCCGCCGGCCGTCGGAATAGTCGACGATGCCGAAGTCGAGGGCGTGGCCCTCGGCGGCAAGCAGCACATGGATGACCTGTGGCAGGACGTCACCGAACTCGCCGTCCCACTGCTTGCGTCGGCCGAGCTTCGCGACGACGTGCCGGTGCAGGCGCGAGCCGGGCAGCAGGGCGGCTTCGCCTTCGGTGCCGTTGTCGAAGAAGAACCCGACGTGTTCCCAGACCTCCGGGCGGGCGAAGGCGGCGGCCACCGCGCTCCGAAGTTCCCCTACGGGGTCGGTACTGGTGTGCCGAGGGAACGCGGGGGCGACGTCGGCGAGCTGCTGCGGGGTGTAGGCGTAGTGGACGGTGACCAGGAGCGCGGACAGGAAACAGTCACCGTCGTCGGGTACCGATACCGGGGTCCGCTGCAGGGACTCCAACAGCTCGGCCTGCTCGGGGGTGACGGGGTAAGCCGCCGTGTGCTGGGCCGTGGTGTCCATCACCGCCTTCGGCCATGCCGTGTCCGGGGCGGCCTGAGGCACCGGCTCTGCATCAGAGGTGACCGCAGAGGCTCGCGGTGCTTGTGGCGAGAGGTGCCCGACGCCGGTGGGGGCGGTGTTCCCGAACGTGGAAGCCTGGCTCCGCCCGTCCGTGGCCACCTGGGTGTGCGGAGCCGATGACACGCTCACGGCCGAGGCCGTCCGGTTGCCGGCGGGCCGGGTCGTGCGGCCCCGGCGCTGAAGGGCGTGTACCGCCGCTGCCAGTACATCAGCACGGATTCCGTCCTGGTCCCGGAAACGGGGTCCGAACGGTGCGCTCGTCGGGTACGGGCCCGGGGCCGGCCGTTCCTCGATCTGCGGGGACTCCCGCGGTGCCGTGTCCTGCGTGTGCGCGTCCGTGCCGGCGGTCGCCTGCCGGCTACGCGGCCCCACGGGTGCCTTCCGGCCCGTGGCGTCCGAGCGCGTGTTCCGCGCGCGCTGACCGGCCGAGGTGCCGGCCGCTGCGACGTCACGGGGCGGCTCCTCCCGCAGCGCGTCGGGTTCAGCTGACGTCGTCTTGCTCGTGCCGGCGGTCGCCTGCCGGCTCCGGGGTCCCGCGGGTGCCTTCCGGCCCGGTGTCGGTCCGGTCGTCCCGATCGCGTCCGGGTGTGTGCCGGGCACTCGGTCCCGCTGCCCGCCGGCAGGGGCGTCGGCAGAGGGCCACGAGGCGAGGGCCGCTTCGAGGCGCTCGACCTTGTCCTCTGAAGCGCCCGCGTGTCGCGCATCTGCGAGGGCCAGTTCCAGGCCCCGCCGCATCGGCTCATCCGTATGGGCGGTGAAGACAGTCGTGGAAAAGTCGCGAGACATGCCGAGATAGATGCGTCCACGGGGATCAACGTAGACGATTTTGCCCATATCGATCTGGGAAGGATCGTTGGTCAACTGCACCACAGTGTTCGTCATGTGCCGGTCGACCATGTATTCGAGAAGCTCCACCTGCCCGTGAACCGAGTTCGGCGCTCCACCGAGCACAAAATACTGAAGGTTCTCCAGTTGACCCGGCTGGATCCTGTGCGGAGCGAACATCTCGGCCAGCTGCGTGAAGACGTCCTCGGGGGTCTCGGTGGCCGGCGGCCAGTGGTACACGGCGTTGTACCGGCGGCCCGCATAGGTCCCTGTCAGCCCCACCGCCAGACACGGCTCCAACCCGCTCGTGCCGATGTAGTCGTCGACGACCAGGCGGCCTTCGTTCATTTCGACGTCGTGGTCGTCGCGAATTCTCCGCGCAATATCTTCGTACGCGCGGACATGGACGCCGCTACGGGATGTCATGCGTGGCAGAAGTTGGCCCAGCAAATCCCGGTAGAAATCATGAACCGTGGCTCCTCCTGTGGCACGACCACCACTCAGCCGGACCACCAGGTCATGCAATTGCTCCCCGGTTCCCTGCCAGTCGGCCCTGCCTTGCACGAGGTCTCGGATGACATCGAGAGAAGGAGGCGGTGCCTCGATGTCCAAGTGTTCGGACACGTGATCGACCGCTTCGCGTAGCGTCAGAGGCCGACCGCTACCGCCGACAATTCTGATACCACTCGGGGAAGTCGCTCCGGACTGGAGCAGGTCGGCCAGGGCCGATGCCCGATCATCGAGACGTAGACTTGCAGCATATGGAGACAACCGGCCATGCGCATGCGCGATCGATTGCGGAGTGACGGCGAGCCGGACTCCGCGATTTCTGAGCAGGTTCGCCACTGCAGGAACCAGGTAATGGACTTTTGCCTCATCCAGTGGAATCCGGTCGAATCCGCTCGCCGCTCCTGCGGGTATCGGCCCCCCGAGGTCCCGGTAAGTATTCATCAGTAGCTGGAACTGCGCATCAGGGTACTGGCGACCGAAAACCATCGACGCCCCGAATTCCGCCACGAATTCATGCGGATTTTCCTCGGCGTACAGACTGACGCCTGAAATCGCCGAGACCTCCTGGGGTACGCGCAGGTCGGCGTGATAGAGGTCGATGTACTTGTTCTGGTTGAATTGATAGTGCCAGAAATGAATCAGTTCGTGAACGACTGCAGCGACTCCCCTTTCTTCCATGACGTCATCGAACGCATAGGGAACCTCTTCATTCGGCGCACTCAGTGGACGCAACTCCGACGAGACGACGATGTTGTTGGGTGCGCTGAATTCCGCCAGCCCGTCGAACGCCTGTCCGCCCTCGTGACTCTCTTCCGTAACGTGCAGTACAGGGCCTGCCACTCCCCGAGTCGCGGTGACATTTATGCCTCGCGTGTAAAGAGGCAGATAGAACTGAACCGTCTCCCGGAGGTCCGGGAACCCGCTGGCCGCCATGATCGCCATGGCTCGGCGTACCGCACCCATGCGAAGCTGCACTGTGCGGTCGTCCGGATCGTAGATAAACGTCACACGGGTGCGTCCCACGGTTTCCTCGACACGAAGCAGGTCGGCCTGCGCGGAATTACCGTCCTCGTTGCTCCCCATGTCATGTCGCAGCAGATAGTTTTCGATCTCGGGGTATTTCCCCCAGAGCCCGGGTGTCATGAGCGTTCGCACGTGATGATCCGACAGTCCCGGATCCACCGTCACGCCGGAGTCATCCTGGTTGCGCCTCAGGGATTCCTGGAGGGTCGCAAGGCTGATAGCCAAGTACGCCTGTACAGCCGCACGGGACAAGGTTCCGTCAGGATTGCGTGGGTATTGAGTGGAAAGCCACTGCGGAGGAGTACCGGACTGCCTGGCGAGATGTGCGGTCAACGCGGGATCACGGAGTGGCTGCGTGGGGAGGACCGCAGGCTGCATTCCGGGATAACCGTGCACGAATCCCGCGTTGGCGATGCCTCCCTGAACAGCCGGGTACATGCCCTGCCCCGGATATCCGTGGACGGAATGCACGGGAGGAATCCAAGCACCACCTCCTCCGTATGGAACAGCGGTACGACCCGTGCGGTTGGGAACGCCGTACTGATGACTGCCGGCGCCGTCGACAAGTGCCCGGCCGGAGGCGGATTCCGTGTGCTCGGGGAGGGCGTCGGCGACGACTCGGGCGCTGCTGTCCACGACGACCGCGCGCGTTTCGACCGGTGCCATGACCGGGGGGACCGCGGTGAGTCGGTGGCCGTCCCTGGCGGTGAGGTCGATCCAGACAACCTCGGTCCGGGGAGCCTCTCCCTGGCTGCCGCCGCTGCCGGCAGCGGGGGGAAGGGCGTAGGCGGCGAAGGCGTGTCCCTTACCGGAGAGGCGTCGGGCAAGGACGAATGCGGCGGCGCCTGGACCTGTCCTGGCGAGAGCCTCTGCTACGTGGTCGAAGGAAGCGACGCTCTGCCAGCCCGGGCCGAGTGCTAGCGGGCCTTCCTGGGTGCGACCGTCCAGGACAGCGTCATCGACCGTGCGAGCCGGTGCGACTCCCTGCGGGAAGAGGTTGTCCCGCAGGGAGTGCAACAGGACAAGACACTCCTGTTCGGACATCTCGTGGGGGGACTGGACCGCTGAGCCCGACATCTCCTGGTCGCCCCTGGCGTCGTGGCGAGCCGCCACGACATCGCTGACCGCCTGCCGCAGACCCGGCCGGTCCCGGACCCGGGGTCCGCGTGGTTCCAGCCTCCGCCCCAGCGGGCCGGACTCGTCCGTTTCCCGGACCGTCTGCTCGTTCGCGATGCCGGCCGTCCCGAGATCTCCGGCGGTGTGGAGCAGGGCCGCCTCCGGTGGCGGGGGCTGCCGCTCAGCGACGACCGCGCGTGCCTGGGTCAGCAGCTCGTCGAGGAGGTCCTGGTAGCTCCTCTTGAACTCCTCCCGGGTTGCCTGGACCAACCCCTCCTTCTCCGGGCCGACGACCCCCATGCCGTCCAGCCGCTGTGAGATCCACTCGTCCACCGGCAAGCACGTCTTCTGGTATTGACCGGGCGGTGTGGGGGGCATGTCATTCCCGTCTTCAGGCATACGAGTGTGCCCTCAGGCTATTGGATACTTGACACGAGAAGTATTTGGCCAGCCCAGCCGGCCAGTGAGACGCTGCGACGAGCCGCCGGCTCCGAACCCCCGGCACCCGGGCCACGCCCCGCTCGCCCCGGCGAAACGCGCGGCAGAGTCCCCTCAGCCCAGTGCCTCGTCCAGCAGCCGCGCCCACTGGGCGACCACTCTCTCCCGCCGGGCCCTGTCGTCCGTCAGCACGTTGGCGAGGCCCAGGCCGCGGGCCATGTCGAGGAGGCCCTGGACCGTCTCGCGGACGCCGGGGCGCTCCTCGTCGGCGCCGAGGAGTGCGACGGCGATGCGGTGGGTCTCGCGGCCCACCCGCGCCTCCAGTTCGGTGACGCGGGGCCGGAGCTGGTCCTCGTTGGAGGCCGCGACCCAGAGCTGGAGCGCCGCGCGGAAAAGTGGCCCCGTGTAGAGGTCGACGAGTGCGGCGATCACCGCCGCGCGGCCCTGGACGGGAAGGGCGCGCAGTGCGGCGGAACGTTCTTCGGCGACGTACTCGACGGCGCCGGTGAACAGGTCCTCGCGGGTCGGGAAGTGGTGCTGGGCGGCGCCCCGCGATACCCCGGCGTGCTCGGCGACGACGGTGACCGTGGAGCCTGCCCAGCCGTGTTCGGCGAGGCAGGCCACCGCTGACGCCAGGAGTCGCTGCCGGGTGGCGCGGCTCCGGTCCTGCTTAGGGGTCGTCACAGCACCCATGCGGGATCCCGTCGTTCCAGGAAGGCCGTCATCCCCTCCCGTGCCTCGTCGGAGGCGAAGAGCGCGGCCGAGCGGGCGATGAGGTCTTCGGCGTGACTGTCGAAACTCCGCAGCACACTAGCCGTGACCAGCTCCTTCGATGCCGCCAGCCCCTGCGGGGAGGCCCTGCGGAGCCCGTCCAGTACCGGTACGAGCGCCTTGTCCACGTCCTCGGCCGCGATGCTCACCAGGCCGATCCGGGCGGCTTCCGCCCCGTCGAACCGCTCCCCGGTGAGGTAGTAGCGGGAGGCCGCCCGCGGGTCGAGGCGCGGCAGCAGGGGCAGGGAGATCACGGCGGGGGCGAGGCCCAGCCGTGACTCGGTGAGGGCGAAGGTGGCGTCCGGTCCGGCCGCGGAGATGTCGCACGCACCGAGGAGGCCGAGGCCGCCGGCCCTGACGTGGCCGGTGACCCTGGCCACGACGGGCTTGGGCAGCGCCACGATCGCCCGCATCAGACCGACGAAGGCCGCCGGTTCGGGGGGTGCGGTCAGGTCGGCGCCCGCGCAGAACGTGTTGCCGGTGTGCGTGAGGACGACGGCCCGCACCGCGTCGTCGTCCGCGCATCCCGCCAGGGCCTCGGACAGCTCGCCGACCAGGCGCGCGGAGAGCGCGTTGCGGTTGGCCGGCGAGTCGAGGGTGAGCGTGGTGACGCCACGGTCGTGGACCACGGGTGCCAGGGTCATCGCTGCTTCTCCCGGTCGCGCAGCTCGCGCCGCAGGATCTTGCCGGACACCGCGCGGGGCACGGCCTCGATGAACTCCACCTGTCTGACCTTCTTGTACGGGGAGACCCGCTCGGCGACGTAGGCGATGACGTCGTCCTCGGTGAGGCCTCCCGCCACGGGCTGCCGCACCAGGAAGGCCTTGGGGACCTCGTTGCCGTCGGCGTCGTAGACCCCGATGACGGCGGCGTCGGCTATCCCGGCGTGGGTCAGCAGGAGCGCCTCCAGGTCGGCGGGTGCCACCTGGTAGCCCTTGTACTTGATGAGTTCCTTGACCCGGTCGACGACGTACAGCCAGCCGTTCGCGTCGACCCGGCCGACGTCCCCGGTGTGCAGCCAGCCCTCGGTGTCGATCATGGCGTCGGTCGCGTCGGGGCGGCCGAGGTACCCCTTCATCACCTGGGGCCCCCGGATGAGGATCTCGCCGTCGGTGCCGGACCCGACGTCGGTGCCGGGGTCGGTCAGCGAGACGATCCGCATCTCCGTGCCGGGCAGCAGCTTCCCGACGGCTCCGGGCGGCGGGTTCTCCGCGTCGAGGGGCACGACGTGGGTGCCGGGCGAGAGTTCCGTCATGCCGTACGCCTGGCGTACGGCGGGCAGGCCGAGCCGCGACGAGCAGGCCGCCGCGAGTTCGGCGTCCAGCGGGGCGGCCGCGCTGACGATGTACTCCAGCGACGACAGGTCGTAGTCGCCCACCAGCGGGTGCTTCGCGAGGGCCAGCACGATGGGCGGTGCGACGTACAGGCCGGTGATCCGGTGCTCCTGGATCGTCTCCAGGAACTGCGCGAGGTCGAAGCGGGGCAGGACGACGACCGTGGCGCCGTAGCGCAGCGGCCCGTTCATGAGGGCGGTCAGCCCGTAGATGTGGAAGAAGGGGAGCACGGCCAGGATGCGGTCGCGCTGCCCGAGGGGGACGAAGGGCCGCAGTTGCTCCAGGTTGGTGGCGATGGAGCGGTGCGTGAGCATGACGCCCTTGGGCGTGCCGGTGGTCCCCGAGGAGTACGGGAGTACGGCGATGTCCTCCGCCGGGTCGAACGCGATGGCGGGTTCGGGCGCCGTGGAGCCGAGCATCTCCAGGACGGACGTGTGCCCCTCGGCCTGGTCGCAGACGTAGATCTGTTCGATGCCCCCGGCGATCTCCGCCGCCCGGCGGGCGACGTCCAGGAGTGGGGAGACGGTGACGATCCAGCGCGCGGCCGAGTCCTGGAGCTGTTTCGCGAACTCCTCGGGTGTGGCGAGCGGGTGGATGGTGGTGACGGTGGCGCCCGCCCTCGTCGCCCCGTAGAAGACGGGTGGGTAGGCGATCGTGTTGGGGCTGTGCAGGGCGAGCACATCGCCCTTGCGCAGCCCGGCCGCGGCGAGGTACGCCGCGATCCGCCGGTGGAAGGTGTCGAGCTGGGCGTACGTCACGCTCATCCCGTTGGTGCCGTCGATCAGGGCGGGCGTGTCACCGAAGTCCGCGGCGTTCCCGAGGACTGCTTCGTGGATGGGTCTTTCGAGGGGCTGGACGTCTGCGTACTCGCTGTGGAACACCATGGCGGTCCCCTTCGACGCGGGTGGAGAGCCAGAATCGCCCCTGCGGGGGCGGATGGGGAGACCCGGGAGCGACCGGAATCACCGGTACGGCCTCAGTACGACTTCGGCAGGCCCAGGGTCTGGTGGGAGACGTAGTTGAGGATCATTTCCCGGCTGACGGGGGCGATACGGGAGACGCGGGCCGCGGTGATCAGGGAGGCGAGCCCGTACTCGCGGGTGAGGCCGTTGCCGCCGAGGGTGTGGACGGCCTGGTCGACGGCCCTGACGCAGGCTTCGGCGGCGGCGTACTTCGCCATGTTGGCGGCCTCGCCCGCTCCGATGTCGTCGCCGTCGTCGACGAGCTTCGCGGCCTTCTGCATCATGAGCCGGGCGAGCTCCAGCTCGATGTGCGCCTGGGCGAGCGGGTGGGCGATGGCCTGGTGGGCGCCGATGGGCGCGCCCTTCCAGACGGTGCGGGTCCTGGCGTAGTCCACGGCGCGTTCGAGGGCGTAACGGCCCATGCCGATGGCGAAGGCGGCGCCCATGATGCGCTCCGGGTTGAGCCCGGCGAAGAGCTGGAGCAGCCCCGTGTCCGCCTCCTCGCCGACGAGCGCGTCGGCGGGCAGCCGCACGTCGTCGAGGACCAGCTCGAACTGCTTCTCCGCCGCCTGGAGTTCCATGTCGATGCGGGTGCGCGTGAAGCCGGGGGCGTCCTGGGGGACGATGAAGAGGCAGGGCTTGAGCTTGCCCGACCTGGCGTCCTCGGTGCGTCCGACGACGAGCGTCGCGTCGGAGATGTCGACGCCGGATATGAAGACCTTGCGGCCGCTGAGGATCCAGCCTCCCCCACCGTCGCCGTCGCGGCGGGCGGTGGTGGTGATGCGGTGCGAGTTGGAGCCCGCGTCGGGCTCGGTGATGCCGAACGACATGGTCAGGCTGCCGTCGGAGAGGCCGGGCAGCCAGGTCCGCTTCTGGGCCTCGGTGCCGAAGCGGGCGATGACGGTGCCGCAGATCGCCGGCGAGACGACCAGCATGAGCAGGGGGCTGCCGGCCGCGCCCAGCTCCTCCAGGACGATGGAGAGTTCGGCCATGCCGCCGCCCCCGCCGCCGTACTCCTCGGGGAGGTTGACGCCGAGGTAGCCGAGCTTGCCCGCCTCGTCCCACAGTTCACGGGGGTGCTCGCCCTTGCGGGCGAGGGCGGTGGTGTAGTCGCGGCCGAACCGTCTGCCGAGGGCGGCGACGGCGGCGCGGAGGTCCTTGTGCTCCTGGGTTTCGAGGACGGTGCTCATGGGGTCGTCTCCTCCTGGTGCGCGGATGCGTGCGCTGCTGCGTGCGCCGATGCCTGCTCGGGTGCCTGCTCGGGTGCGTCCTGTACGACGGCGAGCAGGGCACCGACCTCGACCTGGAGGCCGGGGGCGGCGTGGAGCGCGGTGAGGGTGCCGGAGGCGGGGGCGAGGATGCGGTGCTCCATCTTCATCGCCTCCAGCCAGATCAGCGGCTGCCCGGCTTCGACGGCCGCGCCCGGGGCGAGCCCGTCGGCGAGGCGTACGACGGTGCCGGGCATGGGAGCGAGCAGGGAGCCGGGTTCGGTGCGTTCGGCGGGGTCGGTGAAGCGGGGCAGGGCGGTGAAGGTGTACGCGCCGGACGCCGTGTCCACGTAGGTGCGGGGTCCGTGCGCGGTGACGGTGAAGCGCCTTGTCACGCCGCCGGTTTCGAGGACGACCAGGCCGGGGCCGGCGGTGACGGCCCGCTCCCCCGACTCGGGGAGCGGGGTGCCGTCGCGTCCGGTGCGGTAGGCGATCTCGTACTCGGTGCCGTCGGGCTCGGCGCGGTAGCGCTTGGTCTGCGGCGAGGAGGCGAGGTTGCGCCAGGCCCCGAAGCGGGCGGGACCCGATGCGTCCCGCCCGGCCCGGGCACCCGCCGCCGATGCGAGGGCGGCGGCCGTGGCGGCGAGGCGCCGGTCCGCCGGGTCGCCGGGGCCGGTGAGCTCGGCGAAGTGCCGGTCGTAGAAGCCGGTGTCGAGGCGCCCGGCGGTGAAGTCCGGATGGCGCAGGGAGCGTACGAGCAGTTCCCGGTTGGTGACCGGGCCGTGGAGGCGGGCGCGTTCGAGGGTGCGGGCCAGGAGGCGGAGGGCCTCGGCGCGGGTGGGGGCGTGGGCGATGACCTTGGCGAGCATGGGGTCGTAGTGCACCCCGATGGTGTCGCCTCCGGTGTATCCGGTGTCGAGGCGGATGCCGGGCTCGTCCGGCACGTCGAGTGTGAGCAGCGCTCCGGTCTGCGGCTGCCAGTCACGGGCCGGGTCCTCGGCGTAGAGGCGGGCCTCGACGGCGTGCCCGGACGGTTCCGGGGGCGCCTCGGACGGCAGTGGCTCTCCCTCCGCGACGCGCAGTTGCAGGGCGACGAGATCAAGGCCGAACACGGCTTCGGTGACGGGGTGTTCGACCTGGAGCCGGGTGTTCATCTCCAGGAAGTACGGGCGCCCGTCGGCCGACACGAGGAACTCGACGGTCCCCGCGCCCCGGTAGCCGACCGCCTGCGCCGCGGCGACCGCGGCGTCGTGCAGCCGTCCGCGCAGCGTCTCGTCGAGGCCCGGCGCGGGGGCCTCCTCGATGACCTTCTGGTGCCGGCGCTGGAGGGAGCAGTCGCGGGTGCCGAGCGCCCACACGGTGC
The DNA here is from genome assembly GCF_035946055.1 of Streptomyces sp. NBC_01341. NCBI lineage: Bacteria > Bacillati > Actinomycetota > Actinomycetes > Kitasatosporales > Streptomycetaceae > Streptomyces > Streptomyces sp. NBC_01341. Next base: position 3,259,545 of record NZ_CP108364.1, read on the forward strand.
CCTGTCCGTCCGCCATGACCTGGACCTCGACGTGCCGGCCGCCCTCGACGTACGGCTCGGCGAAGACCTCGCCGTCCCCGAAGGCCCCGGCCGCCTCCGCCGATGCGGCGGTCAACTCGGCTTCCAGAGCACCCAGTTCCCGCACGACGCGCATCCCCCTGCCGCCGCCGCCCGCCGCCGCCTTGAGCAGCAGGGGCAGGTCGGCCACGGTGGCGGCGCCGGGGTCGACGGGGGCCAGGAGGGGCACGCCGGCGGCCGCCATCAGCTCCTTGGCACGCGTCTTGGAGGCCATCAGCTCGATGGCCTTCGGCGGGGGTCCCACCCAGACGAGACCCGCGTCCTGGACGGCCTGCGCGAACCCGGCGTTCTCCGAGAGGAAGCCGTACCCCGGGTGCACGGCGTCGGCCCCCGCGGCCAGTGCGGCGGCGACGACGAGGTCACCACGCAGATACGTGTCGCCGGGTGCGGCGCCCGGCAGGCGTACGGCGGTGTCGGCCTCCCGCACGTGCAGGGCCCCCGCGTCCGCGTCCGAGTACACGGCGACGGTCGCGATGCCCAGCTCGCGGCAGGTGCGGAAGATCCGGCAGGCGATCTCGCCCCGGTTGGCGACAAGCAGTGCGGTGATCATCCGATTCCTCACATCCGGAAGACGCCGAAGCCTCGGGCGCCTTCGACCGGGGCCGTATGGATCGCGGACAGGCACATCCCGAGGACGGTCCTGGTGTCGCGCGGGTCGATGACCCCGTCGTCGTAGAGCCGCCCCGAGAGGAACATCGGGAGCGACTCCGACTCGATCTGCTGCTCCACCATGGCGCGCAGCCCTGCGTCGGCCTCGTCGTCGTAGGGCAGTCCTCTCGCGGCGGAGGAGGCGCGCGCGACGATCGAGAGGACGCCGGCGAGCTGCTGCGGGCCCATGACGGCGGACTTGCTGCTGGGCCAGGCGAAGAGGAAGCGGGGGTCGTAGGCCCGGCCGCACATGCCGTAGTGCCCGGCCCCGTAGGAGGCGCCCATCAGCACGGAGAGGTGCGGGACCCGGGAGTTCGACACCGCGTTGATCATCATCGCGCCGTGCTTGATGATGCCGCCCTGCTCGTACTCCTTGCCGACCATGTAACCGGTGGTGTTGTGGAGGAACAGCAGCGGGATGTCGCGTTGGTTGGCGAGCTGGATGAACTGCGCGGCCTTCTGCGACTCCTCGCTGAACAGGACGCCCTGCGCGTTGGCGAGGATGCCGACGGGATAGCCGTGCAGCCGGGCCCATCCGGTGACGAGGCTGGTGCCGTACAGCGGCTTGAAGGCGTCGAAGTCCGAGCCGTCGACGAGCCGCGCGATGACCTCGCGGGGGTCGAAGGGGGTCTTCAGGTCACCGGGGACGATCCCGATCAGTTCGTCCTCGTCGTACTTCGGCGGCTCTGCGGGCCCCGGATCGGGGTGCGCCTTGCGCCAGTTGAACCGGGCGACGATCTGCCGGGCCTGGCGCAGCGCGTCGTGCTCGTCGACGGCGAAGTGGTCGGCGAGCCCGGAGGTGCGGGCGTGCATCCCGGCGCCGCCGAGCGATTCGTCGTCGCTCTCCTCACCGGTGGCCATCTTCACGAGGGGCGGGCCGCCGAGGAAGACCTTGGACTGCTCCTTGATCATCACGGTGTGGTCGGCCATGCCGGGGACGTACGCGCCGCCCGCCGTGGAGTTCCCGAACACCACGGCGACGGTGGGGATTCCGGCGGCGGACAGCCGTGTGAGGTCACGGAACAGGGCGCCGCCCGGGATGAAGATCTCCTTCTGGGACGGCAGGTCGGCGCCGCCGGACTCCACCAGGCTGATGCAGGGCAGCCGGTTGGCGAAGGCGATCTCGTTGGCGCGCAGGGCCTTCTTCAGCGTCCACGGGTTGGAGGCGCCGCCCCGCACGGTCGGGTCGTTGGCGGTGATCAGGCACTCCACACCGGAGACGATCCCGATCCCGGTGACGAGCGAGGCGCCCACTGTGTACTCGGGGGAAGCGCTGCCCCAGGCGGCCAGCGGGGAGAGTTCCAGGAACGGGGTGTCCGGGTCGACCAGCAGCTCGATCCGCTCACGGGCGAGGAGCTTGCCGCGCTTCCGGTGGCGCGTCACGTATTTCTCGCCGCCGCCCGCGAGGGCCTTGGCGTGCTCGGCGTCGAGCTCCGCGAGCTTCGCGAGCATGGCCTCACGGTGCGCGGCGTATTCGGGCCCAGTGGTGTCCAGTGCGGTGGGCAGGACGGTCATGCGTTCGCCTCCGGTTCGTCCGTCAGCTGCACGGGTACGTCGACGTGCCGGGAGCGCAGCCACTCCCCCACCGCCTTGGCCTGCGGATCGAAGCGGGCCTGCGCGGCGACGCCTTCGCCGAGGAGGCCGTGGACGACGAAGTTGAGGGACCGCAGCCCGGGCAGGACATGGCGTACGACGGTGAGCCCGGCGGTCTCCGGCAGCAGTTCCTTGAACCGTGCGACGGTCAGCTCGTGCGCCAGCCACCGCCAGGCCTCGTCCGTGCGGACCCACACGCCCACGTTGGCGTCCCCGCCCTTGTCGCCGCTGCGGGCACCGGCGACGCGTCCGAGAGGGACGGTGCGGGTGGGCCCGGCGGGGAGCGGCTCGGGCAGGGCCGGCTCCGGCACCCCGGCGAGCTCCCGGTACGGCCCGGTGGCCGGGACGTCGAGGCGCGAACCGTCGGGCAGCACCGCCACATGGGCGACGTCCCCGGCCGGTACGTACGCGGCCTCGAACACGCCGTACGGCGCGCCCTTCCCGGGCGGGGCGGTCACGTGGAAGCCCGGGTAGCTGCCGAGCGCCAGCTCGACGGCGGCCCCGGACACCGCGCGGCCCACGGCCTCCGCGTCCGGGTCGCGCACGACGAGCCTGAGCAGCGCGCCGGCCGTCTCCTCGGTGTCGGCGTCGGCCCTGTCCGTGCGGGCAAGCTCCCACCTCACCTCGGCGGGCTTCGTGCCGGCGCGGTCCAGGGCGTCGGCGAACTGCTCCCGCACGAGGCCGGCCTTGGCCTCGATGTCGAGCCCGGTCAGCACGAAGACGACCTCGTTGCGCCACCCGCCGAGCCGGTTGAGCCCGACCTTCAGCGTGGGGGGCGGCGCCTCGCCGCGCACCCCGCTGATCCGCACCCGGTCGGGCCCGTCCTGGGTCAGGCGCACGGTGTCGAGGCGGGCGGTGACGTCGGGCCCGGCGTAGCGGGCGCCACCGGTCTCGTAGAGCAGCTGCGCGGTGACCGTTCCGACGTCGACGATGCCACCCGTGCCGTCGTGCTTGGTGATGACGCTGCTTCCGTCCTCGTGGATCTCCGCGAGGGGGAAGCCGGGCCTGCGCACGTCGTGCTGCCGGAAGAAGGCGTAGTTCCCGCCGGTGGCCTGGGTCCCGCACTCCAGCACGTGTCCGGCGACGACGGCCCCGGCGAGGGCGTCGTGGTCGTCGGGCGCCCAGCCGAAGTGGGCGGCGGCGGGCCCGGTGACGAGCGCGGCGTCGGTGACCCGGCCGGTGACGACGACGTCGGCCCCGGCCCGCAGGCACGCGGCGATGCCTCGGCCGCCGAGGTACGCGTTGGCGGTGAGGTGGCCGTCCGGCACGGGGCGGCTGTCGCCCTCGACGTGCGCCACCCGCACGGGCACGCCGGTGCGTTCCGCCAACTCGCGTACGGCGTCGGCGAGTCCGGCCGGGTTGAGCCCGCCCGCGTTGGTGACGATCTTCACGCCGCGCTCGTGGGCGAGCCCGAGGCTGTCCTCCAGCTGCCGCAGGAACGTCGTGGCGTATCCGCGGTTCGGGTCCTTGAGGCGGCTGCGCCCCAGGATCAGCATGGTGAGTTCGGCGAGGTAGTCGCCGGTCAGGACGTCCAGCCGGCCGCCGGTGAGCATCTCGCGCACCGCGTCGAAGCGGTCGCCGTAGAAGCCGGAGGCGTTGCCTATGCGCAGGGGCCGGGTCACCTGTCCGCCTTCGGGGGCCGCCCGGCTCCTGGCGGCCCGGCGAAGGCCTGCGCGATGTCCAGCCACCGGTCGGCGTCCGGTCCCGTCGCCTCGACGGCGAGGTCCTCGCGGTGGGCGCGCCGGGTGACGAGCAGGCAGAAGTCGAGGAGCGGCCCGGTGACCCGCTGGGCGGCGCCCTCAGGTCCGTACGCGGCCGACTCGCCGTCCTCGCCGTGGAGTTCGATCCGGAACTGTTCGACGGGGGGCTCCAGCCCCCGTACGAAGTAGGCGTAGTCACGGGCCCGTACGCCGATCCTGGCGACGTGCCGCAGGCGGCCGGTCGGCTTCCGTGTCACGCCGAGCGCGTCGGCGACGTCCTGGCCGTGCGCCCAGGTCTCCATGAGCCGTGCGGTCCCCATCGAGGCGATGCTCATCGGCGGGCCGTACCAGGGCAGTTTCGTCCCCGCCGGTGCCGCGCGCAGGGCTTCCTGGAGCCGCGCCCGGCCCTCCCGCCACTCCACCAGCAGCGCTTCGGGCGCCAGCGCGGACACCGCCTCCGCGGCGGCCTCGTCGACGAAGGTGTCCGGGGCGGCGAGTGCTCTCTCGACCTCTGCGGCGAAGGCACCGGGCTCGGTCGCCGCGGTCAGCGCCACCTCGTCCGTCCAGGTGAGGTGGGCGATCTGATGGGCGACGGTCCACCCCTCGGCGGGAGTCGGCGAGGCCCACTCCTGGGCATTCAACCCCGCTACCAGCAGGTCGAGTTCGTCGCTCTCCTGCCGCAGGTCGTCGAGCACGGTGGCGGTCACGGCCGATGCGTCGGGCACGGTGCGCTCCCCTCGGGGCGTGGCGGTGTGCCCCGGAGCCTGCCAGCGCCTCACAAAACAAGCAAGCGTGCTTGCATGATTTTTTTCGCCACCCGCACGGCCCGGGTTCCGCGTGCGCGCGGAGCGGTGATCAGCCGAGCGGGGCGGCCCGGTAGCCGGGGACGGAGGGCCACCGCACGGTCAGCACGACGGATTCCTCCTCCGCGCACCAGGAGTGGTCGACGCCCGGACCCCACACGACGTAGTCGCCCTGGTGCTCCAGGAGCACGTCCCGCCCGCCGAACCTCATGCGGAACCGACCGCTGATCAGGACAAGCAGGGCGGTGCGCTCCTCGCCCCTCACCCATCGCGCGCGTTCGTCGCCCCGGGGATGGACGCCCCACTTGATCTCCAGGGCCTCACTGTGGCGCGGGTCCGGCGGGTCCTTGAAGTGGCCCAGCAGCCAGCCGTGGTCGAGCGCCGCGTCGGCTGCCGCACGGCCCACATACACCTCGTCGCCCATGGGCGCGAACGTAACAGGCGGCCGGCGGCTTCCCGGCGTTCTACCACCCTGCCCTACGTAGGGCAGGGTGGTATTCTCGCCCCATGATAAAGACGACGGTGTACCTCCCGGAAGAACTGGAAGTACGGCTGGACGCCGAGTCGTCGGCCACCGGAGTCAGCAAGGCCGAGCTGATCAGGCGGGGCATCGCCATGATCCTCGATGACGCGGAACGGCCCAAGGGCAAGCGCGGACTTCCGGTCTTCGACAGCGGACGCCCACTCGCTCCCGAAGCCATGGACGACGCGGTCTACGAGCACATCAAGGAACGAGCTGCACGCCGTTGATCATCGTCGCCGACACGTCCGCCCTCTACGCGGCGTTCGACACCGCCCAGCCCGAACATTCCGGCGCCGCGAAGATCCTGGAGAACGAGACGCTGGCGATCTCCCCGCTGGTCGTCACCGAGCTCGATCACCTGGTGCACCGGGACCTGGGGTTCCCGGCCGCCATGCAGGTGATGGAGGCACTCACCTCACGGATGCTGGACGGGCAGTACCGGCTGGCCGGCCTGAAGCCTGCCGACCTGAGCGCGGCGCACGAGGTGCGCCGCGGATACGAAGGGCTCCGGCTGGACCTCGCGGACGCGGTGGGCGTCGTCCTCGCGGACCGTTACAGGACCGACCGCATCTTCACCCTCGACCAGCGGGACTTCCGGGCGATCACGCCCCTGACGCCCGGCCTCACCGCGTTCCGGATCCTGCCCGTCGACGGCTGAGCCGCGCGCGGCCCGGCCCTACTCCACGCGCTCGCCCTCGGCCTGCGAGGGTTCGGTCCTGGGGACCTCGGGGTGCGTCTCGGGGCCCTTGCCGCGCACGGCCGGTTCCACGCGTTCACCCTCGGCCTGCGAGGGGGTGTGCGAGTACAGCCCCTCGTACCCGTCGGTTTCCTTGGCGGATCCCATGCGCGGGCCTCCTTCATCGGCTTCCCTCCATCGTGCCCCGCGCGCCCGGTCCCGGCGCGGTGAAGCGCCACGGGACGTCTGACTGCGCACGGCACCCATGCTCGCCCCGATGACCAGGGCGATGGCCAGGGCGTCGGTCGTGGAGAGCGCCTGGTCCAGGACCAGGAAGCCCGCCGTCGCCGCGATGGCCGGTTCCAGGCTCATCAGGATGGCGAAGGTGGGCGCGGGCAGGCGCCGCAGCGCCATGAGTTCGAGGGTGTATGGGAGGACCGAGCTCAGCAGCGCCACCGCCGCGCCGAGCCCCAGCGTGCTGGGGACCAGGAGCTTCGAGCCCGCCTGCATGATGCCGAGGGGCAGTGAGAGGACCGCCGCCACGACCATGGCCAGGGCCAGGCCGTCCGCCTGCGGGAAGCGCCTGCCGGTGCGGGCACTGAAGATGATGTACGCCGCCCACATGGCACCCGCGCCCAGGGCGTACGCCGCTCCCACCGGGTCGAGCCGGTCGAAGCCACCGCCGCTGAGGAGGACGACTCCACAGAGGGCCAGGCCCGCCCAGACGAGGTTGACCAGGCGGCGCGACGCCACGACGGACAGGGCGAGCGGCCCCAGCACCTCCAGGGTGACGGCGGCGCCCAGTGGGATGCGGTCGGCGGCTTGGTAGAAGAGCGTGTTCATCCCGCCCATCGCGATGCCGAACGCCACGACGGTGCCCCAGTCGGCGCGCGAGTGCCCCCGCAGCTTCGGCCGGCACACGACGAGCAGGACGAGCGCAGCAGCGGTGAGCCGCAGGGTGACGACGCCGAGCGCTCCCGCCTTAGGCATCAGCAGGACGGCCACGGCCGCGCCGAACTGGACGGAGAGCCCACCCGCCACCACCAGCGCGACCGGGCCCAGTGAGCGCCGGCTGCCGGGACCGCCCCGGCCGGGCTCGTCGAGCGCGGACACGGCCTCGGGCAGGGCGACGGCCGCGGCCGAGTCCGCTGCAGCGCGCGGGTCGTTCACCGGCAAACCTTTCCTTCAGCGTCACAGTCCAATGCAATGCACCGTGGAGTGTAGAGTACGACACCACCCAGGAGCCGGGCACGTCCCCACGTTAGAGACCTGCGCGCCTCCCGTGAAATGCCGGTTGTGCTCCCGTTATGCTCCGTAGGCATGAGCACTGGACAGGGCGCCGGAACCACGGGGCGCGGTATCGAGATCCGGCATCTGCGCGCCTTCCTCGCCATCGCCGACGAGGGCAGCGTCACCCGCGCGGCCGCCCGGCTCCGGGTCACCCAGCCCGTCGCCTCGCGCACACTGGCCGCCCTGGAGCGGCACGTGGGAGTCCGGCTCGTCGACCGGTCCACCCACCACCTCGCCCTCACCCCCGAGGGCGTCGCCTTCCGCGACAAGGCCGCCAACGCGGTGGGTGCGTTCGACGAGGCACTCGCGCCGGGGCGGCTGCGCCACCGGCCGCTGCGGCTCGGGCACGCGTGGTCGGCGTTCGGCCCCTACACCACACCGCTGCTGCGCACCTGGCAGCAACGTCACCCGCGCACCCCGCTGGAACTCCTGCGGATCGACGACCGCACGGCGGGCCTCACCCGCGGCGAGGTGGACGCGGCGCTGCTGCGCGGGCCGGTGGACACGCCGGGGCTCGTCACCGAGGTGCTGTTCACGGAGGAGCGGGTGGCGGCAGTCGCCGCCGACGGGCCCCTCGCGACCCGCGCCTCCCTGTCCCTGGCCGACCTGTCCGGCGGCGCGGTCGTCCTGAACACCGTCTCGGGTGCGACCACGCTCGACCTGTGGCCGCCGCAGGTCCGGCCCGCGGCCACCGTCACGGTCGCCAACACCGACGACTGGCTCACCGCCGTCGCGGCCGGGCGCGGCAGCGGGGTGTCGGGGGCGTCCACCGTCGGGATGCACCCGCACGCCGGGGTCGCCTACGTGCCGCTGGACGACGCCCCGCCGCTGCCCGTGCTGCTCGCCCGCAGGGACGGCCCCGGCCATCCCGCCCTGCCCCATCTGGCGTCGCTCGCACGGGAGATCGTCGGTGGGGGTGAGCGCACGACCGCGCCGGACACCTCGAGGTAGCGGTCACCGGCACCGCACCCGGCAGGCCCTAACGACCGTCCAGCCCCTCCGCCAGCACCTCGGCGAGATGCCGCGCCCGCCGCCCTGCCAGCTGGTCCAGCTGGGTGCGGCAGGAGAAGCCGTCGGCCAGGAGTTCCGTGCCGGGGGGCGCCGAGCGCACGGCGGGCAGCAACCGGTCCTCGGCGCAGGCCACCGAGACGTCCCAGTGCCCCTTCTCGAAGCCGAAGTTGCCGGCCAGCCCGCAGCAGCCGCCGCTCAGCTCCCCGGTCAGGCCCGCCCGTTCCCGGAGCCTGCGCTCGGCCGCGTCGCCCAGGACGGCGTGCTGGTGGCAGTGGGTCTGGCCCGCGACCGGCCGGTCGAGCCTGGGCGGCTCCCAATCGGGGGCGTACTCCTCCAGGTACTGGGCCAGCGTGCGCACGGACGAGGCCAGTTCGGTGGCGCGCGGGTCGTCGGGGAGGAGCTCGGGCAGGTCCGTCCTGAGTGTGGCGGCGCAGCTCGGTTCCAGGACGACGACCGGGCCGCCGATGAGCGGCCCCATCCGGTCCAGGGTGCGGCGCATGACCGCGCGGGCGGCGCCGAGCCGGCCCGTCGACACGTAGGTGAGACCGCAGCACACCGCGCGGCCCGGCAGGCCCGGTGTACGGCCCGCCGCTTCCAGGACCCGGACCGCCGCCCGGCCCACCTCCGGTGAGAGGTGGTCGGTGAAGGTGTCAGGCCAGAGAGTGACGGCGGGCCCGCCCCCAGGCACGCGGCGCGCGCGGGCCCAGGACCGGAAGGTCCGCGGCGCGAGCACCGGGAGTGTGCGTTGCGGGGCGATGCCGCCGAGCCGTTTGACGAGGGCTGCGACCGGGCCTGTCCGGGCGAGGGCGTTGAGCGCGCGGGCGAAGGGGGACGCCGCCCGCAGCCACCGGGGCAGCCCGCCCATCGCGTAGTGGGAGGCGGGGCGCAGCCTGCCCCGGTAGTGGTGGTGGAGGAACTCGGCCTTGTACGTGGCCATGTCGACGCCGACCGGGCAGTCGGAGCGGCAGCCCTTGCAGGACAGGCAGAGGTCGAGCGCGTCCCTCACCTCCGTGGAGCGCCAGCCGTCCGTGATCACCTCGCCGGCGAGCATCTCGTGGAGCAGCCTGGCCCGGCCCCGGGTGGAGTGCGCCTCGTCGCCCGTCGCCCGGAAGGACGGGCACATGACGTCCGGGCCGGTACTCGGCCCGGCCGTGCGGCACTTGGCGACGCCGACACAGCGGCGTACGGCACCCGAGAAGTCACCGCCGTCCTGCGGGTAGCCGAAGGTGACGTCCACCGGGCGGCCGGGGAGCACGGCGAAGCGCAAGTTCTCGTCGAGGCGGGCAGGACGGGCGAGGATGCCGGGGTTCAGGCCGCCGTCCGGGTCCCAGAGGTCCTTGAACCGGGTGAACAGGCCCACCATCTCGTCGCCGTACATCCGGGGCAGCAGTTCGGCCCTCGCCTGACCGTCGCCGTGTTCACCGCTCAGCGACCCGCCGTGCGCGACGACGAGCTCCGCCTGGTCCTCGGAGAAGCGGCGGAAGCGGGCGACGCCCTGGGCGGTGAGCAGGTCGAAGTCGATGCGTACGTGGATGCAGCCCTCGCCGAAGTGCCCGTACGGGGTGCCGTGCAGGCCGTGTTCGGCGAGCAGGGCCCGGAAGTCGCGCAGATACGGCCCCAGGCGGGCGGGCGGTACGGCGCAGTCCTCCCAGCCGGGCCACGCCTCTCCCCCGCCGTCCGGCATCCGGGTCGCCGTTCCCGCGGCGTCCTCGCGGATGCGCCACAGGGTGCCCATCGCGGCGGGATCGGTGACGACGGTGCCGTCCAGGGCGTCGGCCGCCCGCACGATCCGTTCGGCGTGTGCGCGGGCTCCGGCGGGGGTCGCACCGCCCGTCTCGACGAACAGCCAGGCACCGCCGCGCGGCAGACCGGCCGGCTCGCGTACGAGGTCGGTGGCCATGCCCTCGACGGTGAGCGGACCGTACGGGAGGAGGCCGGGGGCGGCTTCGGCGGCGGCGGACTCGTCGGCGTATCCGAGGACGGCGAGCGCGCGGGCAGCGGGGGTTGCGACCAGGCGGAGAGCCGCCTCGGTGACGACGGCCAGGGTCCCCTCGCTGCCGCACAGCGCGCGGGCGTGGTCCGGGCCGTTCTCGGGGAGCAGCGCGTCGAGTGCGTATCCGGAGATGCGGCGCGGGAGTTCGGGGAAGCCGGTGCGCAGCAGAGCCAGGTGCGCCCCGGCGAAGTCGCCGAGGCCGGGTGGCGTGTCGGGCAGATCCCTCCCGAGGTGCAGGGACGGTCCGCCGCCGTACCGCAGGGCGCGCAGGCTGCGCACGTTGTCGGCGGTGGTGCCCCAGGCCACGGAGTGCGCGCCGCAGGAGTTGTTGCCGATCATCCCGCCGAGCGTGCAGCGGCTGTGGGTGGACGGGTCGGGCCCGAACGTCAGCCCGTGCGGAGCGGCGGCGGCCCGCAGGTCGTCCAGCACGACGCCCGGTTCGACGACGGCGGTACGGGAGTCGGGATCCAGCCCGGTGATCCGCCGCATGTGGCGGGTGAAGTCCAGGACGACGCCGGTGCCGGTGGCCTGGCCCGCGATGGAGGTGCCGCCGCCGCGGGGCACGACCGGCACCGCGTGCTCCCGGCAGACGCGCAGGGTCTCCGCGACGTCCTCCGCGTCGCGCGGGGCCACGACCGCCATCGGGACACGGCGGTAGTTGGACGCGTCCATCGTCGTCAGCGCGCGGGCGGTCGCGTCGGACTCCACATCGCCGCGGACGGCGCGGGACAGGGCCCTGACGAGATCGGGGTGCGGGTGCGGGGCGGCCATGGGGCCAGCATGCCGGACCCGTGTGCCGGTCGGCGCGCCACGCAACGCGCGTACCGGGGACCCGTACGCGGAGAGCCCTCGCGCGCCGACGGCACGCGGGGGCTCTCCGGTACGGCTGCGGGCGCCGGGGCTACTTGGCGCAGACCGCCTTGTCCGCCTCGACTCGCTGGATGTTCTCCGGCGCCTTCTGCGGGGCGGAGAGCGCGCTGCCCGCCTCTTCGAAGTCCGGTCCCAGGGTCAGCACCATCGGCTCCATGTCGGCGGCGTCCGTGGTCGTCGGCTTGAGTGCCGAGGCCGACATGCCCATCATCTCGGCCAGGCTGCGTGCCTGGTCGGCCTGGTTGGGGCCGTAGACGAGCTGGGTCTTCTTCACGTCCTGCGGGGCGTTCGCCTTGTTGGTGGACTTCAGCACGCCCTTCTCGTTCTGCAGCCAGTCCAGGGCGGCCTGGGCGGAACCGGGCGGGGCACCGCCGTTGAACACGTCGACGCGGACGTCGGCCGGGTCGGCCTTGGCGCCCTTCAGCTTCGCGGCCTCGGCGGCCTTCTCCTCGGCCTTCTCCTGCTTCGCCACGGCGGTGAAGGAGATGTCCTCGCGCATCATCGAGAAGACCTGGGGCGCCTTGGACTCGTCGAGGATGACGGTCGCCTTGTCGTCCGGGTTGTCCAGCACCGGCACCGTGGTGAACGTGATGTTCTTCGGGTCGACGGACGCCAGTTCCATGCCCAGTTTGCGCAGCTTGTTGATGTCGTCGATCTTGTCGTCGACGGTGAGCGCCTTGGTCGCCGCATCCGCGAGCTTGAACATCTTGGTGGGGCTGGTCAGCGTGTCGTTCGACTTCAGCTTCCGCATCAGCGAGCCCAGGAACTGCTGCTGGATCTCGATCCGGCTCAGGTCGCTGCCGAATCCGACGGAGTGCCGGGTGCGCAGGAAGGACAGCGCCTGCTCGCCCTCGATGGTGTGCTTGCCCTTGGACAGCTTCAGGTGCGAGTCCTTGTCGTCGATGTCCTTCGCGAGGCAGACCTCCACCCCCTCGACGGCGCTGGTCAGGCTCTTGACGGCGTTGAAGTCGGCCACCATGAAGTGGTCGGGCGTGATGCCGGTGAGCTCGGTGACCGTCCGCATCGTGCAACTGGGGGTGCGGTCCGACTGTCCCAGGCTGGTGTTGAAGCGCCCGCCGGTCGTCCCGGGGATGTCCTTCTCGGTGCCGTCCTCCAGCTGGGTCGGGCACTCCGGGATGTCCGTTATCAGGTCGCGCGGGATGCTCAGCGCGGTGGCGTTCGTGCGGTCCTTGGAGACGTGGAAAAGAATGTTCGTGTCGGCGTGGCCGACGCTCCCCTTGTCGCCGTAGCCTTCGTTGCCCTCGCCGGTACGCTTGTCCGTGCCGATCACCAGGACGTTGATCGCGCGGTCCTTGCTGAACCCGCCGGTACTGGCGCCGTCCGTGGACACGGCGGTGATGTTGCCGTTGAAGTGCTGGTAGGCGACGTAGCCCGCGGTGCCGACACCGACGAGGAGGAAGGCGAGGACGCCGCCGGTCCAGATCAGCGCCTTCTTCTTGCCGGACTTGGCCTTCACCTTGCGGCGTCCGGTGGCCGGCGCGGCGGCGCGGCCGCCCTGCCGGCGCGGCTCGTCCTTGCCTCCGCGGCCGCCGGCGCCCCTGCGCCCGCCGCGCTGGCCGGGCACGGAGGCCCGTTCGCCCGGCGACGAGGTCTCGGGCTCCGGCTTCCGGCGCGGGTTGGCCGCTCTGGTTCCGGACGGGCGGGGGGCGCTCGAACCGGCGGGTGCGGCCGATCGCCCTGAGGAGGGGGTCAGTCGCAGTTCGTAATCACCGGTGTCCGGGTTCAGTACCCACTGGTCTGCGGGGTCGATGCCCTCGTCCCGCCCACGGCCTTGCGCGTCCACGGTTGCCTGAGTCCTCCGTCGGGGCCCCGCAGCGCCTCCCCCTTCAAGGCGCGCGGCGTGTCTTACGGCAGTGCCGACCTGGGAGGCCGTCTGCACCGGAGCGCTCACCCTAGCCGCCCACCGGCCTGCGGGCGACGATCGAGGCGAATCACGGCCCCCATGGGGGACATATCACCGCATTCGCCTCGACTTGCCCACGCACATTGCCGGAGACCGGAGTTGACGGCCACCCCAAGCCGCCAAAGGAGTCACTTCAAGCCAGATTTCAAACAGAAGTGGCCACAAGGAATCCCCAAACAAGTCGCCAATTCTCCTATAGTTGCCTCGACTTGATCGGGAACAATCAGCTCCAGTTGTGGTTCTTTCACCGCCACCGCACCGGAAGATCCGGATTGTCCCTTTCCCTGCACCGTCCGTCCCGAGGACTCCGATTGCGCCCTTCACTCCGGCCGACCGCGCTCGCCCTGCTGGTCTCGGCAGCCGCCACCGGCGCCCTGTGCCTCTGGGCGATCGCCGCCGCCCCCGCCTCGGTACGGACCCCGCTGTCCTGGGCAGCCGGCGCCGCCGCACTCGTGGTGAGCATCGCGGTCGCCGTCACCGTGTACACCCTCGCCACCGCACGCAACCTGCGGGTCCTGCGGGCCGCGGACGCCGAACGCTTCACGGCCGAGACCTCACGCCTCGTCTCGACCTCGGCCGCCGAGGCCCAGCGCTTCACCGCCGAGACCGCCCGGATCAGATCCACCGCCGCCGCCGAGGTCGCGCGGACCACCGCGGAAGCCGACGAGCGGGTCGCACGCGCCACCTCCGAGGCGGCCGAGCAGCACGAGCGCCTCACCGCCGAGACCGCGCGGCTCACCGCCCGCGCCCGGCGCAGCGAGACCGAGCGCTCCGCGGCGATCTCCGCCTGCGCCAACGCCGCGGGTCGCATGCAGGCGCTGTCCACGAGCATGCTCGCCGACCTGCGCGAGATGGAGCACCGGCACACCGGCGAGGACGTACTCGGCGATCTGCTGCACCTGGACCACCGCACCGCCCAGGCGGGCCGCCTCGCCGACTCCATCGCCGTGCTGACCGGTGCGCGCTCCGGGCGCCGCTGGGCCAAGCCGATCGTCATGGAGTCGATCCTGCGCGGCGCGATGGGCCGCATCGGCGGCTACCAGCGCATCCGCCTCCACTCGACCAGCGATGTGGCGATCGCCGGCCACGCCGCCGAGGGCGTCATGCACGCCCTGGCGGAGCTGCTTGACAACGCTGCCAACTTCTCGCCGCCGACGGCCGAGGTACACGTGTACGTCGAGGAGGTCCCGGCGGGCATCGTGGTCACCGTCGAGGACAGCGGTCTGGTGATGAGCGACGTGCAACTGCGCCGCGCCGAGCGGGCGGTGTCGGCGGAGAACCAGGACCTCACCGCCATCTCGGGCACCCGGCTCGGCCTCGCCGTCGTCGGCAGGCTGGCCCGCAAGCACGGCCTCACCGTCTCCTTCCGGCCGTCGGCACGCGGTGGCACGGGCGCGCTGATGATGCTTCCGCAGGAACTCATCTCCCGTACGCCGGCCCTCCTCCCGGCGCCCGTCCCCGAGCCCGTGGGACCGCCCGAGCCGGAGCCGGACCACGCGATGCCCGGCACCGACCGGACCGCCTCGGAGCCGGCGCGCACGGACGGCTCCGCGTACGCGCGGAGGGGCGGCACCCAGCCGGAGACGACGGAGTCCGAGTCGGAGACGACCGGTTCCGTCCCCCAGATCGGTGACAGCGGCCTGCCCAAGCGCCGCCGCGGCCGCACCCTGGCCGCCGCCGAAGCCCGTACCGGCAATGCCGAACCCGGCGGAGCCGATTCCCCCAAGCCCCGTGCCACCGACCCGAAGGTCCAGGCTGCCCGCTTCAGCACCTTCAGCCAGGCGGTACGAGCCAACTCCCCGCACCCGGAAGGCAACACCCGATGAGCGCGACCACCGACGAGAAGCTCAACTGGCTGCTGGAGGGGTTGCTCGACCGGACGCCCGGCGCCCGGCACGCCCTCGTCCTCTCCAGGGACGGGCTCAAGCTGTGCCGGACCCCTGAGCTCTCCGTCGACCAGGCGGACCAGCTGGCCGCGATCTCGGCGGGCATCCAGAGCCTGTCCCACGGCGCGTCCATCGAGTTCGGCGACGGTACCGGCGGCGTACGGTCCGCGATGACCGAGTTCTACGGCGGCGTGCTGTTCATCGTCGAGGCGGGCGCGGGCGCCCACCTGGCGGTCGTGGCCGCCGAGGACTCCGACGTCGGTCTCGTCGGCCACAACATGAGTGAACTCGTCGAGCAGCTGGGCGAGTACCTCGTGGCCCCGCCGCGCGAGGCCGCGGCCCCGGCCACGGAAACAGCGGACGTATGACGCCCGTACCGCGCCCCCGCCCGGGACGCGACGACGATCCGGACCGGCTGTACACCCTGACAGGTGGCCGCAGCCGGTCGGACTCGGCCGCGTTCGACCTGGTGACGCTCGTCGTCGCCGAGTGCGATCCCACCCCAGGGATGCAGTCGGAGCACGTCGCGATCCTGCGGATGTGCCAGCTTCCCACCGCGGTCGTCGAGATCTCGGCCACCCTGAATCTGCCCGTCAGCATCGTGCGCATCATGCTGTGCGACCTGCTCGACACCGGCCGGATCAGCGCCCGCCACCCCCGTACTGCACGTGTCGAGGACCGGCTCCCCGACACCGACACCCTGGAACAGGTGCTCGTTGGACTCCGCAACCTCTGACCGTGCCGCCCTGCAGGCGACGGCCGACAACGGACTGAAGATCGTCGTCGTCGGCGGCTTCGGGGTCGGCAAGACCACCATGGTGCGTTCCGTGAGCGAGATCCGTCCGCTCAACACGGAAGAGACCATGACCCGCGCGGGCGAGGCCGTCGACGACCTCGAAGGTGTGCACTCCAAGACGTCCACCACGGTCGCCTTCGACTTCGGCCGGATCACACTCGACGCGCGATCCGTCCTCTACCTCTTCGGCGCACCCGGACAGGAGCGCTTCTGGTTCCTGTGGGACCGGCTCTTCTCCGGCACCCTGGGCGCCGTCGTCCTGGTCGACACCCGGCGGCTGGCCGACTCCTGGTACGCGATCGACCGCCTGGAGCACCACGGCACACCGTTCATCGTGGCCTGCAACGACTTCGGGGGCCCGCTGCACACCGAGCAGCAGATCCGCGAAGCCCTCGACCTCTCCCCCGACGTCCCGCTCGTGGAGTGCGACGCCCGGGACCGGTCCTCCAGCAAGTACGTCCTGATCACGCTCGTCGAGCACCTCTACGCGCTGTCCCTCGCACGCGAGAAGAACGCCGACGCGGCCTTGGCGGGCGGTCCCGCCGCCCCGGCGATGACACCGGAGCCCACGCTGTGACCAAGTGCCCCATGAACGGGACCGCCACCCCGCTGTCCGGCCCGCGCTTCCAGACGGATCCCGTGCAGCTGTACCGGGAGATGCGCCGCGACCAGGGGTCCGTCGCCCCGGTGGTGCTCGACGGCGACGTACCCGCGTGGCTGATCCTCGGCTACCGGGAGCTGCACCAGGTCACCAACGACCCGGCGCTCTTCAGCCGGGACTCGGACCTGTGGAACCAGTGGGACAACATCCCGGACGGCTGGCCGCTGCTGCCGATGATCGGACGCAAGCAGCCGTCGATCCTCTACACGGTGGGCGAGCGGCACACCGTCCGCGCCGGCATGATCAGCGACGCGCTGGAGGCCGTGGACCCCTTCGCGCTCAAGCGTTACGCCGAGGAGTTCGCCGACGACCTCATCGACCGCTTCTGCTCCGCCGGCCGGACCGACATCATCGCCGAGTTCGCGATGCTGCTGCCCGCCCGGGTGCTCGCGAAGATCTACGGGTTCAGTGACGAGGTCGGCGGGCCGCTCGTCGGCGCGCTCAACGACATGATCGACGGCCGTGAGCGGGCCCTGGCCGGACAGCAGCACCTGGGCACGTCGATGTTCCAGCTCCTGGTCGACAAGCACGCGGAGCCCGGTGACGACGTCGCGACCCGGATGCTCCAGGACCCCGGCGGCTTCACCGACGAGGAGGTCGCCCAGGACCTCATGGTGATGATGGCCGCGGGCCACCAGCCGACCGCCGACTGGATGGGCAACTCCCTGCGGCTGATGCTGACGGACGACCGCTTCGCCGCGTCTCTCTCCGGCGGCCGGCACAGCGTCGCCGAGGCCATGAACGAGGTGCTCTGGGAGGACACCCCCACCCAGAACGTGGCCGGCCGCTGGGCGTCCCGCGACACCCACCTCGGCGGACAGCACATCCGCGCCGGGGACCTGCTGCTCCTCGGCATCGCGGCCGCCAACGGCGACCCGCAGGTGCGCACCGACGGCTCGGCCCTGACCGGCGGCAACAACGCGTTCCTCTCCTTCGGCCACGGCGAGCACCGCTGCCCGTTCCCGGCCCAGGAGACCGCGGAGGTCATCGCACGTACGGGGATCGAGGTGCTCCTGGACCGGCTCCCGGACGTCGACCTCGCCGTCCCCGCGGAAAAGCTGACCCGGCGTCCGTCCCCGTGGCTGCGCGGTCTGACGGAGCTGCCGGTGCACTTCACTCCCACCCCCGCTCTTGGAGGCCAGAAATGACCCGGATCGTCCTCGATCCCCTCGTCGCAGACCTCGACGGCGAGAGCGCGGCCCTGCGCGCCGCCGGACCGCTGGCCGAGGTGGAGCTCCCCGGCGGGGTGCACTGCTATGCGGTGACGCACCACGCCGAGGCCCGTCAGCTGCTCACCGACAGCCGTGTCGTCAAGGACATCAACGTCTGGAACGCGTGGCAGCGCGGCGAGATCCCGATGGACTGGCCGCTGATCGGTCTCGCCAACCCGGGCCGCTCGATGCTGACGGTCGACGGTGCCGACCACCGCAGGCTGCGCACCCTGGTCGCGCAGGCCCTGACCGTGAAGCGGGTGGAGCGACTGCGGTCCGGCATCGAGGCGCTGACGAACGCGTCCCTCGACCGGCTCGCGGCGCACCCCAAGGGCGAAGCGGTCGACCTCAAGGCGGAGTTCGCCTATCCGCTGCCGATGAACGTCATCAGCGAGCTGATGGGCGTGGACGCCGCCGACCACCCCCGGCTCAAGGAGCTGTTCGAGAAGTTCTTCTCGACGCAGACCCCGCCGGAGGAGGTACCGCAGATGATGGCGGACCTCGGCGCGCTCTTCACGAAGATCGTGGACGGCAAGCGAGCGAACCCGGGCGACGATCTGACCAGCGCCCTCATCGCGGCCTCCGAGGACGGCGACCACCTCACCAACGAGGAGATCGTCAACACGCTGCAGCTGATCATCGCGGCCGGTCACGAGACCACGATCAGCCTGGTCGTCAACGTCGTCGAGGCCCTCCAGACCCACCCCGAGCAGCGCAAGCGCGTGCTGAACGGGGAGGTGCCGTGGGAGAACGTGATCGAGGAGACCCTGCGCTGGAACACCCCCACCTCGCACGTCCTGATCCGTTTCGCGACGGAGGACATCGAGGTCGGCGACAAGGTCCTGCCCAAGGGCGAGGCCCTGATCGTCTCCTTCGGGGCGCTCGGCCGCGACGAGAAGCAGTACGGGCCGACCGCCGGTGAGTTCGACATCACCCGGTCCCCCAACCGTCACATCGCTTTCGGCCACGGCCCGCACGTCTGCCCGGGCGCCGCGCTGTCCCGTCTCGAGGCGGGGGTCGCCCTGCCCGCGCTGTACGAGCGCTTCCCCGATCTGGACCTGGCGGTACCCGCCGCGGACCTGCGGAACAAGCCGATCGTCACCCAGAACGACCTCCACGAGCTGCCGGTCGACCTCGGCTGACCGACGGCGTCGTTTTCCGGCCGCACGGGTCGTCCGCGATCCGGAGCGTGCGTCTCACCGGACGGACAGGGCTCCCTGACCGCTCACCCGAGGGACTACGCTCCGGATCGTGGCTGACATCCAGATTCCCGCTGACCTCAAGCCCGCCGACGGACGTTTCGGCGCCGGCCCCTCCAAGGTGCGGACGGAGGCGGTCGACGCGCTGGCCGCGACCGGCACCTCCCTGCTCGGAACATCCCACCGCCAGGCCCCGGTCAAGAACCTGGTCGGCGAGGTACGTGACGGTGTGCGCAGCCTCTTCTCCCTCCCCGAGGGTTACGAGGTCATCCTGGGCAACGGCGGCTCCACCGCCTTCTGGGACGTCGCGACGCACGGTCTGATCGAGACGAAGTCGCAGCACCTGAACTTCGGCGAGTTCTCGTCGAAGTTCGCGAAGGCCGCCGAGCTCGCGCCGTGGCTGGCCGACCCGACCGTCATCGCCTCGGACCCGGGCACCCACCCGGACCCGCGGGCCGAGGCCGGCGTCGACGTCTACGCCTTCACCCACAACGAGACCTCCACCGGTGTCGCGGCTCCCGTCAAGCGGGTCGCGGGCGCCGACGAGGGCTCTCTCGTCCTCGTGGACGCCACGTCCGGTGCGGGCGGCCTCCCGGTCGACATCACCGAGACCGACGTCTACTACTTCGCCCCGCAGAAGTCCTTCGCCTCCGACGGCGGCCTGTGGATCGGCGTGTTCTCCCCGGCGGCCCTGGAACGTGCCGCCCGCGTCCACGCCTCGGGCCGGCACATCCCGGAGTTCTTCTCACTGCCCACCGCGATCGACAACTCCCTGAAGAACCAGACGTACAACACCCCGGCGCTGGCCACCCTCTTCCTGCTGAACGAGCAGCTGAAGTGGATGAACACCCAGGGCGGTCTGGACTTCACCACGGGCCGCACCGCCGCCTCCGCGCGGAATCTGTACGGCTGGGCCGAGGACTCCAAGTACGCCACCCCGTTCGTCACCGACCCGGCTAAGCGCTCGCAGGTCATCGGCACGATCGACTTCGAGGACGGCGTCGACGCCGCCGCGATCGCCAAGGTGCTGCGCGCCAACGGCATCGTCGACACGGAGCCCTACCGCAAGCTGGGCCGCAACCAGCTGCGCGTGGCGATGTTCCCGGCGATCGACCCGGCGGACGTCCAGGCACTGACGGCGTGCATCGACTACGTGATCGACAAGCTGTAGGCAGTACACGGAGGCGGCCCGGTACACGTCCTGTGTGCCGGGCCGCTTCCGTATCACCCTGCCGGGTGAACCGTGGTCTCGCGGGGCACCCGGGTCCGCCCCGGCCTACGATGATGCTCTCGACACCAGCCATTCCAGGAGGACCGCAATGTCTGCAGCAGCAGTCGAGCACCCCTGTGACGATGAGCCGGAAACGCAGCTCGAAACAGCCAACCGGCTGATGGATCAGCTCCCGGGTCATCGCGTCGAGATCATCGGAGGCGTCATCACCGTGGCACCACCCCCGGACGGCCCGCACGCCCGCGCGCTCACCAAGCTGATGCGGCCCTTCATCGCCGCGGGGCTCGACGACGGTGAGACGGAGGTCCTCCAGGGCGTCGGCCTGTGGCTTCCCTCCGGCCCCGAGGACTACGCCATCCCCGACCTGGCGATCGTCGACGCCGATCTCGACGAGCACCTCATCGAGAACAACTGCTACGACCCCGCCTGCTTCCGCCTGGTCCTGGAGGTCACCTCCGGGAACTACCAGAACGACATGCGCAACAAGGTCACCGCGTACGCCCAGGCCAAGATCCCCGTGTACGTCGTCGTCGACCGCAAGCACAGCCGGATCCACGTGCTGACCGAACCACTGCCCTCCGGTTACGACCGTCACGAGGTGTACGCCCCCGGCCAGGAGGCCCCGCTTCCCTCCGTCCTGGGCACCGAGGTGTCCCTGGACGTCGCCGAGCTGGTGCGCGCGGGCCGCCCCAAGCGCTGAGCGCGCGGGCCGCTACTGTTCGCGGAACGATCTCCTCGATAGCCCAAGTCCCTTACACCGGGGGCGAGAAGGAATCCCTTCACACAAGCCTGGACCGGCACCGGGACGTGGTGCTCTGGAAGCTCGAAGGCCTGGACGACGAGCAGCTGCGCCGTTCTGTGACCCCGACGGGGACGAACCTGCTGGGCATCGTGAAGCACCTGGCCACCGTCGAGTACGGCTGGTTCTGCGCCGCGTTCGGTCACGGGACCGAGGATTTCTGGTTCGACACGTCCAAGGACGACATGACCGTCGCCCCCGACGAGTCGACGGAACGGATCCTCGCGTTCTACGCCCGCGCCCGCGCCGCCGCCGACCGGGCGATCGAGGAGACCGGGCTGGACACCACCGGGACCTCCTGGAACGGCAGGACGGTGTCCATGCGCTGGGTCCTCATCCACATGATCGAGGACGTGCTGCGGCACACCGGACACATGGACATCGTCCGTGAGCTGATCGACGGGGCGACGGGTTCCTACCCGGCTCCCTGACCCACGGGCGGGGCCATCGCTCCGGCCAGCACGGCGCGGAGCTCCCGCACCCCCGCGCTCCACCGCTCCCCCTCGCCCACGTCCGCCCACAGTTCCAGCAGCTCGGACTCCCCCGCCACCACCCGGTCGAGGGCGGTGACGGCAAGGCCGCACAGCTCGGGTGCGAGCGGGGGTACGGGGTCGTCGGGGCCGTAGACCGAATCCACCGGTGTGCCGCCGGGGCGCTGGGCCGCGAGCAGGGCCGCCGCGGCGACCGCCACCACGCCGTCGTCGGCGTCGAGGTAGTCGTCCACGCCCGTGCGGGCGGTGACGGCGAGCGCCTCCCGGATGATCTCCTCGCGCCGTCCGGGCCGCGCGTCGTCGAGGCTGCCCGCGAAGTCCGCCGCGGTGTCGCTGTCGAAATGGCCCATCCCCCAGGTCCCCACGGGACCCCCTTCCTCAGCCGGTGCCCCCATCCTCCCGCCCACCACTGACAGTCGGCTTCCGGGCGATCAGGAAGGCCTGGGGCGTCCTCTCGGGGAAGGGGCCCTCCGTGTCGGTCTCCCGCACCGTCCGGGCCAGCATGGTCAGCCCGGCCGCCTTCAGGAGCTCCGCGACCCGGCCGGGCCGCCGGCGGCGGAAGTCGAGCGCGATGTCCTTGCCGAATGCCTCGTCCCTGCGCAGCACGTCGTCCCCGACCTGGAATCCGAGGAGGATGTGGCCGCCGGGCTTCAGTACACGGAAGAACTCGGAGAAAACCGACGGTAGTTGCTCGTCCGGGACGTGAATCGTCGAGTACCAGGCCAGGAGTCCGCCGAGGCCCCCGTCCGGCAGGTCCAGGCCGAGCATGGAGCCCTCCTCGAACCGCAGTTCCGGGTGGTCCCGTCGGGCCGCCGCCAGCATCTGCGGCGAGAGGTCGATGCCGAACACGTCGACGCCCAGCCCGTGGAGAAATCCCGTCACCCGTCCGGTGCCGCAGCCCACGTCGGCCACGGGTCCTCCCCCGTCCGCCAGGACGAGTTCGGCGAAAGCCGTCACCAGGGCACGGTCGAGCGGCTTGGCCCCCAACTCGTCACGGAAGAGGGAGGAGTAGTCGTCGGCGATGGCGTCGTACGACGCCCGGGTGGTGTGCAGGAAATCCATTGTGTCGGTCACGGTCCGGCACTGTAGTGCGGTGGCGCCCGCAGGGGGGCGGCTTCCGGAAGGACGCCCGGCCGGACTGCGGAGCCGCGGCCCTCAGGTGACGCGGACGACGAGCACCGCCACGTCGTCGCGCTGCGGCACGTCGTCCAGGCGGTGGGCGAGCGTCTCCAGGATCATCGGCAACGGACGGTCGCCGACGGCCGAGAGGGTGGCGGCGGTCTGCTGGACGCTCTCGTCGATGTCGTTGTCACGGCGTTCGACCAGCCCGTCGGTGTACAGCAGGAGCACGCTGCCCGGGGGGAGCCGGCGTTCCTGGTCGTGGCGGGCGACACCGTCCGGGGCGCCGAGGAGCATCAGGTCGTGCGCGCCGAGTGTCGAGACGTCACCGTCGGGCGTACGCACCAGGGGTGGCGGGTGACCGGCGTTGGACCAGGTGAGCAGCCACCCGCCACCGTGCGGGTCGAGGCGCGCGTGCACCGCTGTGGCACCGGGGCCCAGGGGCAGTGCCTCGAAGGCGCCGTCCACCGCCTTGAGAGCGGCGGCGGGCGAGTGGGCGGCGCGCGCGAGCGTGGCCTGGCGGAGCATGCTGCGGACCTGGCCCATCACCGCGGCGGCCTGGACGTCGTGGCCGATGACGTCGCCGATGGACAGCATCAGGGACCACTGTCCGGAGGCCGCGGGGTGCTGCAGCCGGTAGGCGTCGTACCAGTCGCCGCCCACCATGTCCTGGTCGGTGGCCGGCAGGTAGAGGGCAGCCATGTCCAGGCCCGGCACGGACGGCAGTTCGGTCAGCATCGCGGCCTGGAGCTGTTCGGCGGTGCTCAGCCGGTTCTCGACGAACAGGGTGCGCTCCACGGCCTGGCTCGCGTATCCGCCGACCGCGGTGAGGACCGCTTCCTCGGTCACCTCCAGGAGGTGGGCGGCCGACCAGCACCACATCAGCACCCCGCGGCCCCGCATCAGCGGTACGCACAGCGCGGAGCTGAGGCCCAGCGAGTCGTATCCGGCGACCGCCTCGGGGCTGAAGCCCGCCACGAGCGCGTCGCGGTCCGGGACGAAGACGGTGCGCTGTTCCCGCATCGCCTTCGTGCTCGGGAAGTCGGCGTCCATGCCGAGCCGGTCGATGGACACCTCGACGGGCCGGACGGCCTCCGGATCGACCACGCGCCACAGGCCCCGGCCGTCCGCGAGCAGCAGGCCGACGTAGGACGGATCGGTGGGGCCGTCGAACATGCTGCGCAGGCGGCGGGCCAGGTCCGTGAGGTCGCGGGAGTGTCCCAGTTCGACCGAGGCGCGCAGCAGCAGGTGTGCGTGGTCGCGGTCGCGGCGGGTCCGCTCGCTGGCGATCCTCAGCCGCAGTTCCACCGAGCAGGCGGCGGCGAGGTCCTCCAGGTCCTGCAGCTCGTCCGCCGTCCAGTCCCGGGGGTGGTGGTCGATGGCGCAGAGCGACCCGAGGACCTGGGCGTCGGCGTCGGTCAGCGGCATCCCGGCGTAGGCGATCACCTGGAGGTCGGGGATGGCCAGGCTGTCGCAGGTGAGCGAGTCCAGCCGTGTGTCGTTCAGGATCAGCGGTCTCCCGGTGGCGACGACGTGCTGGCAGAAGGAGTGGCTGAGCGGGGTCCCGCGCTGCGAGGCCCAGGGCTCGGCGAGGCCGACCATGCCGGGGAAGACCTGCCGTTCGGGCTCCAGCAGGGAGACCAGGGAGACG
Source organism: Streptomyces sp. NBC_01341 (assembly GCF_035946055.1). Taxonomy (NCBI): domain Bacteria; kingdom Bacillati; phylum Actinomycetota; class Actinomycetes; order Kitasatosporales; family Streptomycetaceae; genus Streptomyces; species Streptomyces sp. NBC_01341. Next base: position 3,283,698 of record NZ_CP108364.1, read on the forward strand.
GGGACACGGAGGAAGCGCGTGACGAGCCTCGCGAACCTGTCCATACCGGGATCGGCCGCCGCTGTGAGCCCTGCGAGCCGCAGGGCTTCCGTCCTCCCCAGTTCGCCCACCCTGGGGCCTTTCGTCGAGATGGCGGCCGGAGCCGTGGCGCGGGTACGCCGCTCTTCGAAGGTATAAGACAATTCCGCCGATGTCGTGATCAGAGCCGGGCTCCGGAGCCCGGCACGGCGTTGTGCGGGGCTGCCCGCCGCCACCTCACCTCGCCGTCCTCCCGCTCGTCGGTGGCGGTCAGCCCCGCAGCCGCGGCGACGGCGGCGGACGCGGCGTGGTCCGGATGGATGTGGGCGACGACGCTCCGGACCGACTGCCGCGCCAGCAGGTGGCAGACCATTCCCACCGCCGCCTCCTTGGCGTAGCCCCGGCCCTGCCACGGGGTGCCGACCACCCAGGCCACTTCCGCCCGGCCGTCGCGCAGGGTGGCCTGCGCGTAACCGGCCAGGCACCCGTCGGCACGCACCCGGAGCACCCAGTTCCACCAGAGTTCGGCGGGATCGGGACAACCGGCGCTCTGGCGCTCGTAGCGGGCGCGCAGGGCGCCGACGTCCTCGGGGGCGCCCCCCGTGTAGCCGTGCAGGGCGGGATCGGAGAGGACCACCGCCATCTCCTCCGCGTGCGCCACGTCCAGCGGGAGTGCGTCCAGGCGGGGGGTGGAGAAGGGCTCGGGGGCGCCGTCGGCGTACATGCGGCGGAGCCTACGCCGGGCACTCGTCCCGGGGTGGGCACCCGTCTGCGCATACCTCACGATCATGTCTTTTTCGGTGCATTAACGGGCATGCGGGGTGCACCATGGACACATGAGTACGACCCGTGCACTGGAGCCCTTCGTGAGGCAGTACACCGTGCTGCTCAGCAGCCGCAGGCCGGACGGATCGGCCGCTCGCACCCCTGTCAGCATCGCCGTCGAGGGTGACCACGCCTACATCCGTACGTTCTCGTCGGCGTGGAAGGTCGACCGGATGCGCAACCACCCGGTGGTGGAGGTCGCTCCGTGCACCGTGCGCGGCGCGCCGACGGGGCCGCCCATGAAGGCGTGGGCACGACTCCTTCAGGAGGGGTCGAAGGAGAACCTCCACGCCGCCCGGACACTCTCCCGGAAGTACCCCGCCCTGCACGGCGTGGTCGTCCCCCTCGCCCACCGCCTGAAGAGGGACCGGACCCTGCACTACGAGCTGCGCCCGGTCACTCAGGACGACTGAACGACCTCACTCGGCGCCGGAGTCCAGGGCGGGCGAAGGGCCGGAACGGGGCGCACCCAGCACGGCCGGGCGGCCTTGGGGGGTTCACTTTTCGCGGTGTGAGCATGGGCATACGCGTCGTGTATACACGGCATGTACAGTTCCCTCCATGCCCGCAATACTTGACACGCCAATAAAGGCTGGAAAAGGCGTCCGCGCGATCGCGGCCCTGTCGGTGGCCGGGGCCCTGCTCCTGGGTCTCAGCGGCTGCACCCACTACGACACCAGCAAGCCGAGCGACGCACGCAAGGCCGCCGCCGACGGCAAGGCCGGCGGCCGCGCCACCGGCGCGGTCGACTGCCGCGAAGCCAAGTGCATCGCCCTCACCTTCGACGCGGGACCGAGCGAGAACAGCCCCCGGCTCCTCGACATCCTCAAGGCCGAGAAGGTCCACGCGACGTTCTTCCTGCTCGGCAAGAACCACATAGACAAGCACCCCGACCTGGTCAAACGGATGGCCAGGGAGGGCCATGAACTGGCCAGTCACACGTGGGACCACAAGATCCTCACCGACATCAGCGACGCGGAGGTCCGCGACGAGTTCAAGCGCACCGACGACGCGGTGGAGAAGCTGACGGGCAAGCGCCCCACACTCATGCGGCCACCTCAGGGCCGCACGGACAACCACGTCGGCGAACTCGCCAAGCAGGAGGGTCTGGCCCAGATACTGTGGGACGTGACCACGAAGGACTACAAGGTGCCGCCGAGCGCGACGATCACCGAGCGCGCCGTGGAACACGCGAAGCGGGACTCCATCATCCTGCTGCACGACATCTACAAGAACACCGTGCCCGCGGTTCCCGGCGTCATCGACCAGCTCAGGGCCAAGGGCTACACCTTCGTGACCGTGCCCCAGCTCCTCGCCCCCGGCAAGGCCGAACCGGGCAAGATCTACAAACCGTAGCCGCGACGGAAACGCCGCCACCGGCAACCCCACCCACGCCGTGAGGCCGCACGCCCGGGCCGACTATACATTTCGCGTATACATACTGTGTATAGTCGGCTCATGTCTATCAGCCACACACTTCTGGGCCTTCTCGAGACCGGGCCGTCCCACGGCTACGACCTGAAGCGCTCGTTCGACGCGACGTTCGGCCAGGACCGGCCGCTCCACTACGGCCAGGTCTACTCCACGATGTCCCGACTGCTGAAGAACGGCCTCGTCGTCGTCGACGGCGTCGAGGCGGGTGCGGGTCCGGAGCGCAAGCGGTACGCGATAACCGAGACGGGGATCACCGATGTGGAGCAGTGGCTCTCCACACCGGAGAGACCCGAGCCCTACCTGCAGTCGACGCTGTACACCAAGGTCGTCCTCGCCCTGCTCACCGGCCGCGACGCCGCCGGCGTCCTGGACACCCAGCGCTCGGAACACCTGCGCGGCATGCGCGTGCTCACCTGCCGCAAGCGCGACGGGGACCTGGCCGACCAGCTCATCTGCGACCACGCCCTGTTCCACATGGAAGCCGACCTGCGCTGGCTGGAGCTCACCGCCGCACGCCTCGACAAGCTCCGGGAGACGGTGACCCGATGACGCCCCCGCCGGTTCCCTGCTGGCCGCCGAGGACCTCCGCAAGGCCTACGGCACCACCGCCGCGCTCGACGGCGCCGACTTCTCCATCCACCCCTGCGAAGTCGTCGCCGTGATGGGCCCGTCCGGCTCCGGCAAGTCGACACTGCTGCACTGCCTCGCGGGCATCGTGACCCCGGACTCCGGAACGATCCGGTACGACGGACGCGAACTGTCCCCTGCCCCGGGCGTCGCGACGTTCCCGGCCGAGGGCGAGATGGTGGTCTCCCCCGCGCTGAGGGACCTGCTGGCATCGGACTCCGGCACCCTGCTGCGCAAGCGGCTGCCCGACCGGATCGTCGCCGTCATCGGGGACGACGGCCTGACGGGCCCCGGCGAACTCGCCTTCTACCGTGGTGCCGAGGGGCTCGCCCCGCACATCGACGGCGACAACATCTTCCGGATCGAGCGGTTCGGCGGTCCGTCCCCGGTCGAGCAGAAACTCGACCCCGTCCTGCTCCTCCTGATCCTCGTCATGTTCGTGGTCCTGCTCATGCCCGTCGCGGTGTTCATCGCCACGGCCGTGCGCTTCGGTGGCGAGCGACGCGACCGGAGGCTCGCGGCGCTGCGGCTCGTGGGCTCCGACAGCCGCATGGTCCGGCGGATCGCGGCGGGGGAAGCCCTGGCGGGGGCGTTGTTGGGCCTGCTCTTCGGCGCAGCGTTCTTCGTGGCGGGCCGTCAGCTGGCGGGCGCCTTCGAGGTGCGCGGCATCAGCGTGTTCCCCGGCGACCTGGATCCCTCGCCGTTCCTGGCGCTGCTGGTGGCGGTCGCCGTACTGGTGGCCGCGGTGGCGGTGACGGTGTTCGCGCTGCGCGGGGTCGCCATCGAGCCGCTCGGCGTGGTGCGTTCGGGCCGGCCGGCGAAGCGCAGGCTGTGGTGGCGGCTGCTGCCGTCACTGCTCGGCCTGGTCGCGCTGTTCCCGATGCTGGGCAGGGGCCGGGACCACGGGCAGTTCAACCAGGGCCAGACCGCGTTCGGCGTCATCATGCTGCTGATCGGCGTGACCGCCCTGCTGCCGTGGGCCGTGGGTGCGGTCGTCCGTCGGCTCGGCGCCGGTGGCGTCGCCTGGCAGCCGGCCGTACGACGCCTCCAGATGGACAGTGGTGGCGCCGCCCGCATGGTGAACGGCATCGCCGTGGCGGTCGCCGGAGCGATCGCACTGCAGATGCTCTTCACCGGCGTCGACGCCTCCTACACGCAGTCGACCGGGCTGGACACCTCGCGTGCGCAGATGGAGGTCACCGTTCCCGGTGACGTGCCGCTCGCACAGGCCACGCACAAGCTGCGTGGGACCGAGGGCGTCAAGGCCGTGGTCACCTTCAGTGAGGGCAGCGTCGGCGACCGCCCCGACAATCCCGATCACTACACACAGGTGTCGGTGGGCGACTGTGCGGACCTTCGTGCTGGCCATGGTGGGCGTGGGCGCTGCGGTCGTCACGGGTGTGGCTCTGCTCAGCCTTCCGCCTCTGCTGCGGCTGATGCGCCCGGAGGGCCTGCGCACGGAGTAGTCCGGCAACCGTGGGTGCGGCCCCCTCGTGACACGAGGGGGCCTTCGCCTCGCGCGCGAGGCGCTGCCGGACACGGGGGCATCCCGGTCAGGGCTGCTCACCGGTGGCGGGGAAGTCGGTGGAGGCCGTCAGGCCGGACCAGGCGTCCATGTCGGCCTGCAGGCGCTGCCGGCCCTGCTGGATGATCTGGACCGCGTCGCTCCCGAGCACCAGGTGCACCGGAGGATTCTCGGCGTCCAGCACCGTCATGAGGGCCTTGGCCGCGCGCTCCGGGTCGCCCGTCTGATTGCCGTCCTTGGCGTTGCGGGCGGCACGGATCGGGTCGAAGACCGTGTCGTAGTCGGGGATGGTGCGCGGAACGCGAACCATCGAGCGGCCGGCCCAGTCCGTGCGGAACGAGCCGAGAGCGAGCGAGGTGACGTGGATGCCGAACGGAGCGACCTCTTGCGCCAAGGACGCGGAAATGCCTTCGACGGCGAACTTGCTGGCACCGTAGAAGGCGACCCCGGGAAGTGCGGTGAGCCCCGCCATCGACGACAGCGTGAAGATGTGACCGCTTCGACGGCGTCGCATGGACGGGAGGACGGCCTTGACGACCGCCACCGTCCCGAAGACGTTGACGTCGAACTGGCTGCGCAGGTCTTCGAGCGAGGATTCCTCGACGGTCCCCTCGACACCGTAACCGGCGTTGCTGACCAGGACGTCGACAGGACCCACCTCCTGCTCGATCCGCCGGACCACGGCGGTCACCTCGTCATCGTCCGTGACGTCCAGCAGCATTCCTGTGGCGCGCCCCGGAGCCAGGGCTTCGAACTCGGGGATCTGGCCGGGCTTGCGTACGGTCCCGACGACTCGGTGTCCGGCGGCCAGCGCCTCCTGGGCGAAGGCGCGCCCCAGACCTGTGCTGACACCGGTGATGAGGAAAACTCTGCTCATGGGTACTCCCGTTGTGGGGGGACGGGGCTCCGTGTGTGGTGCGACGGAGCCCGTCCCTCAGGGTGAACCGGCGCCGTCAGTGACCGGCGCTCTGGCCGCCGTCGACGTGAAGGATCTCACCCGTGACGAACGGGGCGTTCTCCAGATAGACGACCGCGCCGACGATGTCGCTGACCTCGCCCATCCGGCCGACAGGGTGCATCGCGGCGAACATCTCGTGGTGCGCTTCGCTGTGCATCGGCGTCTTGATGATGCCGAGGGCCACGGCGTTGCTGCGGACACCGCGGTCGGCGTACTCGATGGCCAGGGCCTTGGTCGCGGACTGGAGGCCACCCTTGGTCAGCGAGGCGAGGACCGACGTGACGGAGGAGTTGGCGTGGTCGACCAGGCTGGTGGTGATTTGCACGACGTGCCCGCCGCCCTGGACGAGCATCTGCTCCAGCGCGAGCTGGGTGAGGCGGAAGAAGCCGCTCAGGTTGATGCCGGTGACTGCCGCGTAGTCGTCCAGTGTGTACTCGGTGAACGGCTTGGCGACGAATATGCCCGCGTTGTTGACCAGCGTGTCGATACGGCCGAAACGCTCGATCGCGGCGCTCGCCACGCGCTCGGCGGTGGCGGGGTCGGCGATGTCACCCCGCACGGTGAGGACATCCGGGTCCTGGGAGGGCTCGATGCTGCGGGAGGTGGCGACTACGGCGTAGCCGAGCTTGCGGTAGGCATCGACCAGGCCGGCGCCGATGCCCTGCGACGCGCCGGTGATGACGGCAACCTTCTTGGTGGGGGTACTCATTGACGGACTCCAAGGGGGTGAGCGGACCGGTCGGTCGTGACCAGTGCTCTCGTCAACCAGTCGACCGGTCGACAAAATTCCTTGAAAGCGACCGGATTCCTGTCCGCAAACCACCGGAAAGGCACTCTCATCTGCGATGGGAGCCGGGTCCTACCACCTCGGAGCAATCAGGTCGGCAAAAAGCCCTACCCGAGAGGACCCGGGAGGCGGCCGTCCTCGTGCCGGCCGGGCGACGGGACGGATGTGGCGCGGCGCGGCACTAGCCGCGCCTGCGCCTGGCCATGAGCAGGGCCAGCACGATGACGACGACCGCGACCGCCCCGCCCGTCACAGTGCTCTTCCCGGGGCCGCCGTCCTCGCCGCCGTCCCCCGAAGACGTCCCGCCGCCCCCGCTGTTCGGCGAAGCCGCCCTGTCGCCGCCCTTCACGTCGACGCGCAGCACCTCGCTCCGCTCGCCCTCGGAGCCGAACATCATCGCCGAGCCGTCCGCCGTGTAGGTCACCGACTCGGCCTGCCCCTGCAGCGGCACGCTCACGGCGTGGTCGGCGCCGAGCCGGCCGTTCGCGAAGGCGTAGCCCCGGGCGCTGAAGTAGGAGCGCAGCACCAGCTCCTTGCCGTCCGGCGAGAACGCGCCGTCCGTCACCCACGGCACCTCGCCCACCCGCCGGAACACGTTGGTCCCGCCGGCCGTCAGCTTCTCCGGGCCCTCGTAGAGCCCGCCGCCGCCCTCCTTCTTCGAGGCGATGTACACCCGCCCCGTCACGGGATGGACCATCATCGCCTCTGCGTTGCGCGCGCCGTCCGCGTACTTCACGTCGAACTGCGTGGCCCGCACCGTGGCGTCCGCGAGCTTCTTCGGTTCCGGGAAGCGGTAGATCCAGACGTGGTCCCAGGAGCCGTCGAGGTTGTCACCGATGTCGCCGACGTACAGGTTCCCGTCCGGCCCGAGCGAGATCGCCTCGACGTCGCGGGGCTCCCCGACGCCCTTCATGGTGATCGTCGCGACGGTCTTCCCGGTCCGGGAGTCGACGGCGTAGACGTACGGCCCGTCCTCGCTGTCGTTGTGCGTCCAGTAGACGCCCGGGTGGATCCGGCTGGCGGCCAGGCCGCTGGACTCGGTGATCCGGGGGTCCTCGATGGTGAAGGTGCGGTCCGCCCCGTCACCGTCGTCCGCGACGGCGGGTGCCGCCCCCGCGAGGAACAGGAGGGCGGCGGCGGAGAGGGTCAGCAGCGATCTCATGGCACAAGTGTCCACTGTCACGTCGCAGGCCGGAGCGGTGATCCGCCATGATGTCGCCATGCGTTTTCTCTTCGTCGGCGACTCCATGACCATCGGGCGTTCCGGCGACTTCACCTGGCGCTACCGGATGTGGCAGCACCTGGAAGCGACCGTCGGCTGCGACGGCTACGCGATCACGGGTCCGCGCACCGAGGTGTACGACACCGAGGCGAACGCCCCGCTCTCCCACGCCTACGGCGATCCGGCCTTCCCCGCGCCCGCGCGACGGCACCTCGCCGGCTGGGGCGAGGGCTGGCTCCACATGGCGCCCGTCATCGCGGACACGGTCACGGTGACCCGCGCCGACGTCCTGCTGGTCTCGCTCGGCCTGATAGACCTCGGCTTCTACACGAACAGCGAGCAGACGGCCGCGAACGCGCGGGCCTTCGTCACCGCGGCCCGCACCGCGAACCCGCGGATCAGGCTGGTGCTGCTTCCCGTGATACCCAATGTGCGGGCCGAGTCCGACGCCCCCTTCGCCGCGGAGTGCGACCGCTTCAACGTCCTGCTCGCGAAGGCCGTCGCCGATCTGGACACCCCTTCGTCCCCGGTCCTGCTGGCCTCGCACCCGGTGGGCTACGACATCCGCACGGACACCTACGACGGCACCCACCCGGGCCCCGCCGGGGAACACAAGCTGGCCGGCGCCTTCGCCGACGCGATGCACCAGGCGTGGGGCGTGGGCGGCCCCTACGCGGGAGCCCTCGCCGCGGCATGAACCCGTTGTGCCCGGAACCGCGCGGCTCCGGCCCCGCGTCCCCGTCACGTACGGGGCGGCGCGGGATGTCCGGAACTGGAGCACGGGCGAGTGACGTACGGGCGGGCGACGAGGCATCCGGGCGCGGCGGCGACGGGCGGCGTCCCACCGGGTGGTGGCCACGGCGGCTCCGGGCACCGTGCCGGTGGCCAGGATCGACCAGGTGCTGCCCCGGTCGGCGGAGGTCACCCAGGTGCGGTCGCTGCCCGCGACAGGAAGCGGCCATCTGCCGACAGCGGCCCGCATCGGCCTGTGAGGCGCCCGCGTCGGGGCGCGCGCGGCGCGGGTCAGCCGACCAGCTCGACGCCCAGCATCGCGAGCCCCAGCTTGGTCAGTTCCTCGGACACCTCGTCGGGCCTGGCCCTGCGGGGACGGCGGGCGTGGTGGGCCATGAGCTCGTGGACCGTACCGACCATCACCATCACCACCACACGGTGGTCGCGCTCCTCCGCCTCGCCGCGTACCGCCGCGCGCTCGGCCTCGCCGGTGAGGAAGTCGCCCCACAGGTCGCGCCACTTCTTGCAGTGCGCGTCGACGGCGGGGCTCACACCCAGCACCTCGACGAAGGTGATCCGCGCCTCGCGCAGGTCCCGGGTCACGGCCGACACGTACGCGTCGAAGAGCCGCCGGAAACGCTCCGCGACCGGACAGTCGTCCATGCCCTCGGAGAGCAGGGCCTGTTCGGCGGCGCGCAGTCCGCTGGTCGTGATCTGGTTGTGGAGGGCCATGAGCACGCCCTCCCGGGAGCCGAACTCCTCCCAGAGCATCTCCTCCGGGACCCCTGCCACCTCGCACAGGGCCTGCTCCGACGTGGCCGCGTAGCCGTACACGCCGAACAGTTCCAGGCCCGCTTCGAGGAGTTGCGCACGTGCCCGGGTGCGCCTGCCGTCGACCGCTCCGGTCAGTTGGTCCACCGGGACATCCACCACGGGTCCTCCTTCGTCTGCCACATCTCCGGTGCTCGCGGCTGCGGTTGAGCGGGACCGCGCGGGCCGGTGGGGGCTCGGTCGCCTCTGGATGGCGCGTGCGCCATTGTCCTGGTTCGTCCGGCCGTGCGCACCCTTCGGCACGCCGCCGGGCCGATAGACCGCCAGGACCGGTGAGCGCTCGTACACCAGTACAGCCGCCGCCTGATCCCCGAGCCGGAGTGCCCGGGGGCAGGTGACGGGGCCCGGCGTGAAGGACCGCCGGTGCTACGGAGCGGCGATGCCGAGTTCGGCGAGCAGCCCGCGGACGAGGTGTTCGATCTCGTCGCGGATCGGCCGTACGGCGCCGACCCCCTGCCCGGCGGGGTCGGCGAGCTGCCGGTCGAGATACCGCTTCCCCGGAAAGACGGGGCAGGTGTCCCCGCACCCCATGGTGATCACCACGTCGGACGCCCGCACCGCGTCGACCTTGAAGACCTTCGCCAGCGTCTCGACCCCCTCCTCGGCGGTGCCGTGAGGAGGGTGGGGCAGCAGTCCTCGGGGGCCGCCCGACCGAGCACCACGCGTCCTTGTTTCGACATGCTTCTATGTTGACGTTTTTCGATTCAAGGCGCAACATTGAATCGAAGAACATCAATCCAACCTGATGGAGGGGTGGTCATGTCCCGTGCCCAGCTCGCACTCAACGTCGCCGATCTCGAAGCATCGGTGACCTTCTACTCCAAGCTCTTCGGCGTGGAGCCCGCGAAGCGCCGCCCCGGTTACGCCAACTTCGCGATCGCCAGCCCACCGCTCAAGCTCGTCCTGATCCAGGGCGAGCCGGGCCAGGAGACCCGCCTGGACCATCTCGGCGTCGAGGTCGGCACGACGCAGGAGGTCTCCGCCGCCACCACCCGCCTCACGGAGGCGGGCCTCGCGACCTTCGAGGAGAACGACACCTCCTGCTGCTACGCCCTCCAGGACAAGGTCTGGGTCCACGGCCCCGGCAAGGAGCCGTGGGAGGTGTACGTCGTCAAGGCGGACGCCGGACAGATGGAAAGGAACGCCGCCCCGGACGACTCCCGCCTGCCCGGCACCGCCGAGGAGGCACCGGCCGCCGCAGGTTGCGCCTGCGGCACCTGAGCCCGTCCGGTCACGGCCTGCCGCACCCGTTCCGGCGGGTGCGGCAGGCCGGGGCGGCAGGCCGGGGTGCCGAGGGCCCCGCGCCTCCGGCCCCTCCGCAGGCGGAGCGGAGGCTGGCAGAATCCGCGCCATGGCGGACATCATCACGCGTGACGGCACATGGAGCTTCGACGGGGAGACGGTGCGCATCGTCCCCGGCAGCAAGGTGCACCCCGTGCGGCAGGACCTCGGCGAACTCGCCGTGCCGCTCGAAGCCGTGGCGGGCGCCTCCTTCGAACCCGACCGCAAGGGCGGCCGTCTGCGGCTCCGGCTGCGCACCGGCGCCTGCCCGGTGCAGCGGGCGGCGGACGGCCGGCTGCGGGACTCCGCCGACCCGTACCAACTCCTGGTGGAGAAGGACCGCAGCGGCGTGGCCGAGTACCTCGTCGACGAGATCCGCAACGCCCTGCTGATCGAGCAGGTGCCGGACGGGCCGGTGGCCCGCTTCCTGCTGCCGGGGCCGTCGGTGCCCGTGTCCGGCGGGGGCGGGGACGGCACCGCGTCCTTCGACGGGCACACCGTCCGCCTCGTCTGGAACTGGAAGGCCGAGGAGTCGAAGACCACCGGAGGCGCCGTCGCCCTCCCGCTGGCGGACGTCACGGGGGTGCGCTGGATACCGGCCATCGGACTGGAGAACGGCTCCCTGCGCTTCGACCGCGCGGGAGTCACCGCGCCCGCGCAGCCGAAGTACGACCCGTACTCCCTGGACCTGTGGGGGCTGTCCAAGCGGGAGTACACCGCTGTGCTCGTCGCAGCCGCCGTCCTCGTGCGGCTCTCCTCGTCCGCCCGGCCGCTCGCCCCCGGCGCCACACAGGAAGTCCCCGCGCTCACCCCGGCCGACGCCCCGGCCGCCGACGATCACGACGTCCTGCTGCGGCGACTGCGTGAGCTCGGTGAACTGCACCGGGCGGGCGTCCTCACCGACGAGGAGTTCACCACCGCCAAGCAGGCCGTGCTGAAACGCCTCTGATCCCCGGCCCGCCGCCCCGCGGCGCGCACCGGTCGTCCCCTCACCCCGGGGCGGCGACGTCTCCCAGCCGCGCGAAGCGTTCCCGCCAGGGCAGCGGGTCGCCCGGTACGGCCTCCGCCGCAGCCCGCTGGGCGTCCCAGTGCGCCCACGCCGCCTGCCTGCGGCACTCCCCGCACTCGGTCTCGTCGGCGAGCGGCCGGAAGACGTGCTCCTCACCCGGGGCCGAACAGGTCGTCAACTCCGTTACGGACGACGGTGCGACGGGCTGCGGGATCACCTCGGACGGCAGCTCCGGCGGCATCTTGTGCAGCAGCCTGAAGCGCAGGAAGCCGACTGCGGACCGCACACCGTCACCCGGAAGTTCGCTGGTCAGCACGCTGCGCAGCTCGGCCTCCGACACCCCGCGCAGCAGCCAGCGGGCGGCGAGCTCGGCAAGGGACCGGGCTTCCTTCACCCCGAGGTACAGCTCGCGCCGCACATGCCGCAGCGAGAGCAGGACCCGCTCCCCCTCCGCGACCTGGGGTCCCGGCTCGAGGTCGGGCTCCGCTCGGGAGGGTGGGTGGGGTTCGTTCTTCTCTTGTTCTTCCTCCACCGGTAGTTGACGACCGGCCACCCGAGCGGTCGGCCGACCGACCGCCGGTTCCCGCACACTCGACTGCTCCTCGGACAACCCCCCGCGCAGCAGGGCCGCTTCCTCGGACGTGAGGGACACGCTGGAGAGGAGCTGTTCCGTCACCCAGCGCCCGCGAGCACGCTGGGCGCGCCACTCATGGACGTAACCGTGCGCGACCAGCAGGGCCTTGGACTTCTGGTACGCCCGTCCCGTGATGCCGAGCTTCCGCGCGTGCTCGCTCAGCGGCTGGGCGGCCTGCCCGTCGGGGAGCCCTTGCACGGCCAGGAGGAGAATCTTCGCGTCGCTGTTCAGTCGCGTACGGCGAACGACGTCGTGCGAAGCCTTCGTGTAGCGCCGAGAGGGCGCGATAGCATGCCGAAGCATCTCGGTGGAGGTCCATCCACTCGTGGGTGAAGGCCCTCGGGTCGGTGTTGGTAGCACCCCCCGGGGGCCGCCCGCGCGCGGTGCGCGCGCACGGAACGTAATGACGCGATCACGGTACCGCACCGCACGGGGTCCCGTTTCCGGGACGCCTCGCCGTGCGGTCACGGGCCGACTCGGCCCGTCAGTACCGCTACCGCCACCTCGTGGAGCAGCGCCGTGTCGACGAACGGTGACTTCTCGGTGGGCCGCGAGCACCAGTCCAGCGGCCACGTCCTGCCCTCCAGTGCGGGAATCCCCACGAACGCGTCGCAGCGCATGTCCCGCCCCATCAGCCGCGCCCCGGCCGGCCACCGGTACACGCCCGCGGTGTGAGGCGCCAGCAGGAAACACGTACTCCGCTCCCCGACCCCGGAACGCACGATCGGGCCCGCCCGGAAGCCGGTGAACTGCATCAGTTCGTAAGCCACTTCGTCGCCGGCCGGTCCGACGATGCGCACGGCGTCGAAGTGGACACCGGTGTGCCGGAGCGCATGCCCGGACACGGGGACCCAGCAGGGTGCCGGGTCGAGTGAACTTCTCTGGTCCATGGACGAAGCCTGACGGCGGACACGGACCGTGACCAGCATCACAGGCCGACTGTGCACTCTCGTGTACTCAGGGGCTGGAGTTGCGCACTCCGGTGAACCCGGAAGTGGTAACGGAGATACGGAGACGGCCGCCGCCCCCGCCACGCGCGTGCCCTGCCACGGCAGTGCGGTCCTGCGGTGGACAACGACGACGGCTACTTCGGAGAACAGGTGGCGGAGACGTACGACGAGGCCGACGGGGAGATGTTCCGGCCCGCTGTCGTGGAGGCCGCCGCCGGTTTCCTCGCGGAACTCGCGGCGAGCGCGTCCGTCGCCGGCGCGCGGAGCTCCCCGTGCGGCTCCGGCACCCGGCCGGGCCGGCGACGATTTCAGCGGCCGTCGGTGGCGCGCGCGGCCTGCTCGATCACACGGGTCACCGCGTCCGGGCGGGAGACCGTGACGGCGTGGGACGCCTTGATCTCGGTGGTGTGGGAGTGGGCCCGCCGCGCCATGAACCGCTGTGCGTCGAGCGGGATGTTGAGGTCCTGGCGGGTGATCAGGTTCCAGGAGGGGATGGTCTTCCAGGCGGCTGCGGTGGCTCCCTCCTCCAGGGCGGAGGCGGCTACGGGGCGCTGGGTGGCGGCCATGAGGTCACTGACCCGCGCGGGGACGTCGGCGGCGAACTGGTGGTGGAACGTGTCGGTCTTGATGTAGAGGTCGGTGCCGGTGCCGCCTCCGGCGAGGGGGAAGGAGACGGGGTTCAGGGCGTCTCCGAGCGTGCTGCCGGGGAACTTGTTGGACAGCCCCAGCGCGGTCTCGCCCTTTTCGGGGGCGAAGGCGGCGATGTAGGCGAGGGCCTTCACGTTCGGGTTGCCCGCGGCGGCCTCACTGATCACCGCGCCGCCGTAGGAGTGGCCGGCGAGGACGACGGGGCCCTTGACGCTCTTGAGGAAGCTCTTGAGGTAGTCCGCGTCGCCGGTCAGGCTGCGCAGCGGGTTGGCCGGGGCCACCACGGGATAGCCGTCGTGCCGCAGCCGCTGGATCACGCCGTTCCAGCTGGACGAGTCGGCGAAGGCGCCGTGCACCAGGACGACCGTGGGCTTCCGGGGCGAGGCGTGATGTCCGTCCGTGGCGCCGGCCGGTGAGGTGACGGCGAGGGAGAGCGCTGCGACTCCGGCCAGGGCGCCCGCGACGACGACGTGCTTACGGGTGGGGCGGAAGGCGGTCGAAACGTTCATGAGAACTCCTCGGGTAAGGGCGGATGCCGGGGCCGCCGCCGGAAGTTGACCTGTCCGGTGGCGACACCAGAAACCTAGCGGGCTTTCTCATCGTGCACAAGTTACTTGTGCACGAGATAAATGAAGGCGAGCGTATAGTGCTCCCTAGAGACGTTCGGAAGATGCAGGAATGACCGAAATGCCATGCGTGATGCAGGCGGCCCCCCGATCGGAAGGCGAGACGAGCGATGAGTGACCGGATCCCCGCGCCCGAGCCACACCAGCCCATCCCGCTCCTGGACAAGCACCTGTGCTTCACCCTGTACGCGGCCTCACGCGCCATCACCGGCGTCTACCGGCCCCTGCTCGAACCGCTCGGGCTGACCTATCCGCAGTACCTGGTCATGGTCACCCTCGGCGAACACCGCACCCTGACCGTCAAGGAGCTGGTGGCCCTCCTGCAACTGGACTACGGAACCGTCACACCGCTGATCAAGCGCCTGGAGGCGAACGGCCTGCTCCAGCGGCAACGTCAGGCGGCCGACGAGCGGGTGGTCCACGTCGCGCTCACCGAGGAGGGCCTCGCACTGCACGCACGCCTCTCCAGCATCCCGCCCGCCATCGGGGAGGCCGCGGGACTGACCGCCGAAGAGGTCTCCACCCTTCAGAGCCTGGCGCGCCGGCTGACAGCCAACATCGACGATCACACCGCGGCGGGCAAGAAGGGGGACAGGAGGACGTGAAGCACGCGGCGACGCAACTGTGATCTGCGAGCGGATCGCAGACTCGGGCCGCTGGTTGCCGTGCCGTTCTGACGCGGGTCAGCGATTCCGTGCCGGTGCCAGGCCAGGGGAACAGAAGGCGCCTTCAAGCCTATGTGCACGCCGACCCCGCGTTCGCCGATGCCGTGGCCACGCCCGGGACAGGGCGCGCCAGAAGCTCCCGCCGACCGGCTGACCCGGCTGCCCGTCAGGGCTTTCGGCCCGCCGCTCCTCCGGTGAGTCCCGCGCCCTGCTCCGGTCCGGTCGTGGCGGACCAGCCCGCAAGCAGCTTCAGTCCGGCCTCGGCGGCAGTTCCGGGAGACGCGCTGTAGACGACCACGCTCAGGCCGCTTTCGTCCGGCAGGCTCATGGTCTCCTGATCGAGTTCCAGGTCACCGACGAACGGATGGCTGAGGCTTTTCGTGCTCCTGCGGAAGACGTGCACGTCGTGCGACCCCCACATCACACGGAAGGCGTCGCTGCGGGTGGAAAGTTCACCGATCAGGTTCGTCAGTTCCCGGTCGTGCGGGTTCCTGCCCGCCTCGATACGCAGCGCGCCCACGGCGAAGCGGGCCATGCCCTCCCAGTCGACGTAGAAACGCCTGGCCCCGGGGCTGAGGAACGCGAACCTGGCGACGTTCGCCCCGCAGGTCGGGTCGGCGTACATCTCCGAGTACAGCGCCCGGCCCAGTGCGTTGGCGGCCAGCGTGTCGAGGCGGTTGTTCATCACGCAGGCCGGCAGTTCCGGCATCCCTTCGATGATGCGCACCAAGCTCGGGCGCACAGTCGGCGCAACCTCGCGCTGCCGGGCCCGCGTCCGCGGTGCCGGCCCGGCAGCGCGTGCGAGGTCATGCAGGTACATGCGCTCGGTGTCGTCGAGTCCGAGCGCATGGGCGAGGGCATCCAGCACGCCGTCGGAGACCCCTTTGAGGTTGCCTCGCTCCAAGCGCGTGTAGTACTCCACGCTGACACCGGCAAGCGTCGCCACCTCACCCCTCCGCAGCCCGGGCACCCGCCGCTGACCGTACACCGGCAGACCCGCCTGCTCGGGCGTGATCTTGTCGCGGCGGGAGCGGAGAAAGGCGCTGACTGCTTCCCGGTTGTCCATGGGGACAGGGTAGGCACGCCTCATGGGGTCTGGGGGGTCCTGCCGGTACCTCTTACCGCAAGGGCTCCCCCAGCGCGCCCGTCTCCCGTTGCATGGTGCGTATCCCGGTCCTCCCGGGGCCCGAGCGGAACAGAAACGTACCCGGCGGGCCGACCTTCCGGTACCGAGCTCCACCCGAGAGCTCGAGTACCTGAACAAGATTGAAGGGGCACACAAGATGAGCAAGCAGGGCCGGCAGAGCGAGACGGTGACGAAAAGCCCCTCGGACGTCGTGCGAGGCCTGTACGAGGCGCTGAGCAAGGGTGACATACCGGGCGTCCTGGCCAGGCTCGCCCCTGAGGTGGTCGTCGATGAGCCGGGCCAGCTCCCTTACGGCGGCGTGCACCGGGGGCGCGACGTGTTCGTGCGGTCGGTCCTCGGCGCCATGATGGGCTACGCCGAGGTCGCTGTCACCGGCACCGAGGTGTTCGAGGGCCCGGCGGGCGTGATCGGAACGCTTGCCGGAACGCTCACGGCCCACAGCAGCGGTGAGAAGTACTCGCTCACCATGGTCGAGGTCTACCAGGTCGAGGACGGCACGGTGCGCGAGATCGACGTGTACGTCAAGAACCCCCACGAGCTCGCCGCCTTCTACGCGCGCGCCGAAGCGGGTGCCCGCTGACGACCCCGCGCTTCGGAGCCGGCACCGTCAACTCCACGCCGAACTCTGCCCGCTACGACAAGGCCCCCAAGAGCTACCGAGCCGGACACCACCTCCGCGTCTCCATGATCTGGATCAAGGACCTTGCGAGGCCCCACTCGTTGATCACGCCTCAATACATGCCCTGACGCTCCGGGAACGCCTCTCCGCACGCGCTGCAGAACCTCGGCGCGCGGTCCGCGGACAGCCGGCCGCACTCCGGGCACACCAGGTCGAGCATGCAGGGGGCCTCGCCGCCCTCGTGCGCCGGAGTCCGTACGGCCGGCTTGACGGTGAGCCCGGGGCGGCGGCGGTGCACCGTGAGGTAGGTCAGCCCGTCCGGTCCGGCCTCCAGGGCCCGGCGCGAGGTGCGGGGCAGCCACATCACCGTGGTCGGGACGAGGTCGAGGGCGCGGCCGCCCGTGCGCAGACCGCCGCTCCCCGCGAGGACGACGAGGAGCACGTCGAGAACGTCCTCCTGGTGTTCGCCCACGTGGGTGTCCGGCGGCAGGTGGACGACGTTGGCGTCCAACTCCCGTCCCTGTTCGGCGAGATGCCACAGCGCACCGCGTTCGCCGGGGGCGACGGAAGCGAGGAGTTCGTCCAGGACCGCCAGCACCTTCGGCGTGGCGTTCACGCGGCCACCTCGTCGTACCGCTCACGGGCCTCGTTGACCCGGTCGGAATGCGCCGGGGTGGGGGTCGACATGGTCCTTCTTCCTCCGGTCCTGCCCGCGGGTGACCTGCGGACATCGCAGCGCGTGCTCCCGATGGAGGGTAACTCTCCCTGCGGCCGAGGGGTCATCGCCGTCGCGGTCGCTGGACTCGCGCTCGCCGCGGCCGGGCTGCCGGACGGCGGCGTGCGAGCGGTGGGGGGCCTGGCAGCCGCGGCGACCCTGTGGGCATCCGCGTACCACGTCGCCGTCAGGGGCTGACGGGTACGGCGGCGCGCGAAAGCGCCGACGGCCCCGGCCGACCGGCCCCCGGAGGCACCGGAGCCCCTGGGTAGGGTGGACGCGACACCCATCGTGAACCGGAACCGGGAGCAGACGTGAGCGAGTCGGCGGCCATCGCCCTGCAGCAGGAGATCGCCCTCGAACTCGAGGTCGCGGAGACCTTCGAAGCCGAGAAGGAGATCGAACGCCGTGTGGCGTTCCTCGCCGAGCGACTGGCGTCCACCGGCCTGCGCTCCCTGGTGCTCGGCATCAGCGGCGGGGTCGACTCCACCACCGCCGGCCGGATGTGCCAGCTCGCCGTCGAGCGGGCGCGCGCGGCGGGCCACGACTCGCGGTTCTACGCGATGCGGCTCCCCTACGGCGTCCAGGCCGACGAGCACGACGCCCAGCTCGCGCTCTCCTTCATCCGCGCCGACAAGGTGCTGACCGTCGACATCAAGCCCGCGAGCGACGCCGCGCTCGCCGCCGCGCTCGCCGCCGACGTCAGCTTCCGCGACTCCCACCACGAGGACTTCGTGCTCGGCAACATCAAGGCGCGGCAGCGCATGATCGCCCAGTACGCGGTGGCCGGGGCGCACGACGGCCTGGTCGTCGGCACGGACCACGCCGCCGAGGCGGTCTCCGGCTTCTTCACCAAGTTCGGGGACGGCGCCGCCGACCTGGTCCCGCTGACCGGTCTGACCAAGCGCCGGGTGCGCGCGGTCGCCGAAGCGCTGGGCGCACCCGCCGAGCTCGTCGGGAAGGTGCCGACGGCGGACCTGGAGACGCTCGACCCGGGCAAGGCCGACGAGCACGCCCTCGGCGTCACCTACGACACCATCGACGACTTCCTCGAAGGCAAGCCGGTGGACGTCGAAGCCTTCGACACGATCGTCGGCAGGTACCGCCTCACCGACCACAAGCGCCGGCTGCCCATCGCGCCGTAGGCTCCGGCGCCATGCACCGGAAACCCGACGAGAAGTACCCGCCGGCCGAGCCCCACGACCACGGGATGCTCGACGTGGGTGACGGCAACCTCGTGTACTGGGAGGTCTGCGGCAACCCGGCCGGCAAACCCGCCCTCGTCGTGCACGGCGGCCCGGGCTCGGGGTGCACCGCACGGCCCCGGCAGTACTTCGACCCGGACCTCTACCGTGTCGTGCTCTTCGACCAGCGCAACTGCGGCCGCTCCACCCCGCACGCGAGCGACCCCGCGGCGGACATGCGGCACAACACGACGGCCCACCTGATCGCCGACATGGAACGCCTGCGCACCCGTCTCGGCATCGAGAAGTGGCTGCTGTACGGGGGCTCCTGGGGCTCCACCCTGATCCTCGCGTACGCCGAGGAACACCCGGAGCGGGTCTCCGAGATCGTGATCCCGGCGGTGACGACGACCCGGCGCAGCGAGATCGACTGGCTGTACCGGGGCGCCGGGCAGATCTTCCCCGAGGCCTGGGACCTGTTCCGGGCGGGCGTGCCGGAGGCGGACGGCCCCGGCGGGCTCGTCGCCGCGTACGCACGGCGGATGGAGAGCCCGGACCCCCGGGTGCGGGCCAGGGCCACGGCCGACTGGTGCGCCTGGGAGGACGCGGTGCTCTCCACGGAGACGTACACCGGCCCGCCGCCCTACAGCGGCAGGCCGGAACGCGCCCAGCAGGCGTTCGTCCGGATCTGCGCGCACTACTTCTCGCACGGGGCCTGGCTGGAGGAGGGCCGGCTGATCCGCGACGCGGGCCGCCTGGCCGGCATCCCCGGCGTACTCGTGCACGGCCGATTCGACCTGGGCGGCCCGCTCATCACCGCGTGGGAACTGGCCAGGGCCTGGCCCGACGCGGAGCTGACCGTGATCCCCGACGCGGGCCACCTCGGCGGCGCGGCGACCTCGCGGGCCGTGCTGGCAGCTCTGGACCGGTTCGCCGTGCGCGCGTGAACCCCCCTTGCTTCGAGCCCGCTCGAAGGAGTTGGCTTGGGCTCCATGAAGTACACGCAGCTCGGACGCACCGGACTCAAGGTCAGCCGCCTCGTGCTGGGGACGATGAACTTCGGCCCCCAGACCAACGAGAGCGACAGCCACGCCCTCATGGACGCAGCCTTGGAGGGAGGAGTCAACGTCTTCGACACCGCGAACGTCTACGGCTGGGGCGAGAGCAAGGGCCGCACCGAGGAGATCCTCGGCACCTGGTTCGCGCAGGGCGGCGAGCGCCGCGACAAGGTCGTGCTCGCCACCAAGGTCTACGGCAACATGGGGGCCGACGGCGAGGCATGGCCCAACCACGACAAGCTGTCCGCCCTGAACATCCGCCGGGCCGTCGACGCCAGCCTCAAGCGCCTGCAGACGGATCACATCGACCTGTACCAGTTCCACCACGTCGACAGGTCCACCCCGATCGACGAGATCTGGCAGGCCATCGACGTCCTGATCCAGCAGGGCAAGATCCTGTACGCCGGCTCGTCCAACTTCTCGGGCTACAAGATCGCCCAGGCCAACGAGCGCGCCCGGCAGCGGGGAAGCTACGGCCTGGTCAGCGAGCAGTGCATCTACAACCTGATGCAGCGCGGCGCCGAGATGGAGGTCATCCCGGCCTCCCAGGAGTACGGCCTCGGGGTCATCCCGTGGTCGCCGCTGAACGGCGGGCTGCTCGGCGGCGCGATCCGCAAGGAGCGTGAGGGCGGCGGCGCCCGGTCCACCTCCGGCCGGTCCGCCGAAGCGCTGGCCGACCCGAAGGTGCGGGAGCGGGTCCAGGCGTACGAGGACCTGCTGGAGAAGCACGGCCTGGAGCCAGGCGAGACCGGCCTCGCCTGGCTGCTGACGCGGCCCGGCGTCACCGGACCGATCTCCGGCCCGCGCACACGGGAGCAGCTCGACTCCGCGCTGCGTGCGGTGGAACTGGAGCTGTCCGACGAGGTGCTCTCCGCCCTGGACGAGATCTTCCCGGGGCCGGGCCCGTCGCCGGAGAACTTCGCCTGGTAGGACACGGCAGGCGCGCGGCCGTCCTGGGGGGCTCAGCCCCCCAGGGCGGCCGCCGCGGCGACGAGGACGAACATCAGCACGAGCACGGCCGCCATGATGCGGTTTCTGGTCTTCGGGTCCACGCGAGGAGCCTAGCCGCCCCGCTCACCGCCCCAGTCGCCAGGCCCGCACCACCCACCTCGCAGCGGGGCGCCGGCGGCGGATTCCGGCGGCAGGACCGCGGCGAAGAGTCTCTGGCCGCTCGTGCGGCGAACGTCCTTGCGTCCCGACGTGTCCGGGGGGCCCGGGCCTATCGTTGCACTACGCGGCTGCCCGCGCTGTGCGGCAGCGTGGAGGAGCGCCACGATGACCGTCGTCGACGACAGGATCGAGATGGCCGACACCAGCGACGAGCGCACCCTGGACATGATGTTCGAGTGGCTTGAGCCCACCCCCGAGGGATTCAAGGTCGAGATCGTCGAGGGGAACAGCTTCGCGTGCGACGTCGTGGCGCTGAGCGAGGAGGCCTCGGCAGATGCCAAGGGCCACTGGCGCTACCAGGACATCGAGTTCGTCGCCGAGGTGATCTCCAAGGACACCGCCGCGAACGACTACGGCCCGAAGAAGGCCACGTACGCCACCGCGGGCGTACCCGTGTACCTGATCATCGACCCCTACACGGGGACATGGCACCTCCACACGATTCCCAAGGACGCCGAGTACCGCAGCGTGCTGAGCCTCGACTTCGGCACCCCGGTCGACCTGACCGGCACCCGCGTCGGCCTCGCGCTCCGGACGGACAGGTTCCCCCGCGACTGAAACGAGAACGCCGCCCCCTCCGGCAGGAGGGGGCGGCGTACACGGCCGTGCTCAGGCAGCCGTCGCCAGCTGCTCGCGCGGGACGAACCGTACGTGCGGGCGGCCGGGGCGCAGGTCGACCTTGATGCGCAGGCCGCCGACGCGGGTCAGGGCGAAGCCCACACCGAGGGCGGCCAGCATCGAGATCGCCCCGCCGACCGCCATGCCGGTCCGGGCACCGTAGGTGTCGCTGATCCAGCCGACGATCGGGGCGCCCACCGGAGTACCTCCGGCGAAGACCATCATGTAGAGGCTCATGACGCGGCCCCGCATCTCCGGGTCCGCGGCCATCTGGACGCTCGTGTTGGCGCTGATGTTGGTCGTGAGGCCGATCATGCCGATCGGGACGAGCAGCAGCGAGAACAGCCAGACGGACGGCGACAGCGACGCGGCGATCTCCAGGACACCGAACACGGTGCCCGCGCCCACCAGCATCCGCAGCCGCGAGGAACGGCGGCGGGCGGCGAGCAGTGCTCCGGCCAGCGAGCCGGCCGCCATGAGGATGTTGAAGAACGAGTACATCCCGGCGCCGCCGTGGAAGATGTCGTCCGCGAAGGCCGTCAGGAAGATCGGGAAGTTGAAGCCGAACGTGCCGACGAAGCCGACCAGGACGATCGGCCACACCAGCTCGGGTCTGCCCGACACGTAGCGCAGCCCTTCGCGGAGCTGCCCCTTGGCGCGCTTGACGGTCACGGACGGGTGAAGCTCGCTCGTCCGCATCATCAGCAGCCCGACGAGCGGCGCCGCGAACGAGAGGCCGTTCAGCAGGAAGGCCCAGCCGCTGCCGACCGTGGTGATCAGGACACCCGCGACGGCGGGGCCGATGAGCCGGGCGGACTGGAAGTTCGCCGAGTTCAGACTGACGGCGTTGCGGAGTTGCGCGGGGCCGACCATCTCGGACACGAACGACTGGCGCGCGGGGTTGTCGACGACCGTCACCATGCCGAGGAGGAACGCGATCAGGTACACGTGCCAGACCTGGACGACGCCGGAGAGGGTCAGGGCGGCGAGCGCGAGGCCGCACATGCCGAGCGCCGCCTGGCTGATGAGCAGCAGCCGCCGCTTCGGGAGCCGGTCGGCGATGACGCCTCCGTACAGGCCGAAGAGCAGCATCGGGAGGAATTGGAGGGCCGTGGTGATACCGACGGCGGCGGCGGACCCGGTGAGGCTCAGGACGAGCCAGTCCTGCGTGATGCGGGACATCCAGGTACCGGTGTTGGAGATCACGGCGCCCGTGGCGAACAGGCGGTAGTTGCGTATCTTCAGCGACGAGAAGGTCCCGCCGGTCTTGCTCTCGTGGGTGGACGTCGGTGCGGGGGCGGAGTCTGCTCCGGATCCCGTACTCAAAAGGGTTCGCCTCCTCGGGCGTATACGGCGGTCGGACTGACGGGGATGTGGACGTGGACGCCGCGGGCTGCCGGCCCGGGTGCCACGCCTGGGATCACAGGTGGGCGAGCTTCTCCAGCACGGGCGCGGCGGCCCGCAGCGTCTCCCACTCCTCCTCGTCCAGGCCCTCGGCGAGGTCGGCCAGCCAGGCGTTCCGCTTGGAGCGGCTCTCGGCGAGCATGGCTTCCGCCTGCTCGGTCCGGCTGACCATCTTCTGCCGACGGTCGTCGGGGTGCGGTTCCAGTCTGACCAGGCCCTTGGCTTCCAGCAGCGCGACGATGCGGGTCATCGACGGGGGCTGCACGTGCTCCTTGCGGGCCAGCTCACCGGGGGTGGCGGATCCGCAACGGGCCAGAGTGCCGAGCACCGACATCTCGGTGGGGCTCAGCGACTCGTCGACTCGCTGGTGCTTCAGGCGTCGGCCCAGCAGCATCACGGCGGAGCGAAGGGAGCTCACGGCGGCGGCACTTTCGCCGTCGTGGATCAGGTCAGGCATGTTCATTAGCGTAACTCATTAGCTCTGCTAAATACCAACCGGTGGTACACGCGCGAGAATCTGATCACCCGAACGAGTGAGTATGGGCCGGAAACCGCCCCGGAACGGCCATCCGTGCCGCGACCCTGCTTGGCATGGGATCGACAGTGCTCAGCCTGCGCATAGACGGTGAGCTGCTCGAGCGGCTCCGCCGGCACGCCGCCAGACGCGGCATGACCGTCCAGGACTACGTGGTCAGGACGCTCGTACGCGACGATTTCGACGAACGCTTCCACGCGGCCGTCGACGAGACGGAGAAGTTCTACGGGGCGGACCCCCGTCACCCGGACCCGGCCGACCGGGTCACCTGACGGAGATCCGCCCCGCAGGGGTGGAACGTCCGTACGCGCCTACGCGAGGCCGAGCCCCGGCATCGCGTAGTAGAAGACGAAGACCGCTGACACCACGTACATGGCGGTCGGCACCTCACGCCCCCGGCCCGCCACCAGGCGCATCACGCTGAAGGTGATGCAGCCGATGCCGATGCCGTTGGTGATCGAGTACGTGAACGGCATCATCAGCATCGCGAAGAAGGCCGGGACCGCGAGCGTCATGTCGCTCCAGTCCACGTCCCGCACATTGCCCGCGAGAATCAGGAACCCGACCGCGATCAGGGCCGGAGTGGCCGCCTGCGAGGGAACCATCGTCGCCAGCGGCGTCAGGAACAGCGCCACCGTGAAGAGCAGCCCGCTCACCACGCTCGCCAGCCCGGTGCGGGCTCCTTCGCCGACGCCCGCCGTGGACTCCACGAAGCACGTCGAGGCGGAGGACGAGCTCAGACCGCCCGCCGCGACGGCGACACCGTCGACGAACAGGACCCTGTTGATGCCCGGGAAGTTGCCGTTCCTGTCCATCAGCTTCGCCTCGTCGCCGACACCGAGGATGGTGCCCATCGCGTCGAAGAAGCAGGACAGCAGCACGGTGAAGACGAAGAGGATGCCGGTCACCACCCCGACCTTCCCGAAGCCGCCGAACAGGCTGACGTGGCCGATCAGACCGAAGTCGGGCGACGACACCGGATTCCCGGGCCACTTCGGGACGGTCAGGCCCCAGGCGTCGGCCGGCAGGTCCGCGACGGCCTCGATGACCAGCGCCAACACCGTCATGACGACGATGGAGATCAGGATCGCGCCGGACACCTTGCGCACGATCAGCCCGAGGGTCAGCAGCGTGCCGAGGATGAAGACCAGCACGGGCCAGCCGTGGAGGTGACCGTCATTGCCGAGCTGCAGCGGCACCGTGGTGTGCGCGGCGTCCGGGATGCGGGAGACGAAGCCCGAGTCGACCAGGCCGACCAGCAGCACGAACAGGCCGATGCCCATCGCGATGCCCTTGCGGAGCGACCGCGGCACGGCGTTCATCACACGCTCCCGCAGCCCGGTCGCGACCAGCAGCATCACGACGATGCCGGCCAGCACGACCATGCCCATGGCGTCGGCCCAGCTCATCCGGGGGGCTAGCTGGAGGGCGACGACGGTGTTGACGCCGAGACCGGCGGCGAGCGCGATCGGCACGTTGCCGATGACACCCATCAGGAGCGTGGAGAACGCGGCCGCCAGCACGGTGGCCGTGACGAGCTGGCCACCGTTGAGCTGGTGCCCGTACATGTCCTTCGCGCTGCCGAGGATGATCGGGTTCAGCACGATGATGTACGCCATGGCGAAGAACGTGGCGAAACCGCCACGGATCTCGCGGGCGACCGTCGACCCCCGCTCGGAGATCTTGAAGTAGCGATCGAGGGTGCCGAGCGACTGCTGTGGCCCCTGAGGCTGACCGACCGGAGCGGTGGCCGAGGAAGACATGTATGACCTTCAGTCGTGCATGGGGGGATGAATGCCGTCAAAATTTGGATGTTCACACGAATGAATTGAGTCATCCATTAAGCAGATTCAGTATGAATACATAAGCCAAAGATCGCTATCTCCGCGCGTAGACCCTTGCGCCGACTGGCCCCGTAGCGCCCCCGGCTAGACTGGCCGCATGGAGAAGTGGACACCGAAGCACGAGGCACCCGAGCCCCTGGAGGGTCCCGTCGTCGCCACCATCACCGGCGGCACGATCCTCTGGTTCGTCCTCTTCCTCGTGCAGGTCCCCTTCTACGGATGGTTCGACGACCGCGGGCACGCCTGGTGGATCTGGGTCTGCCTGGCCGGTGCCGGACTGGGCCTGATCGGCATCTGGTACGTCCGGGGACGTGACGCGGCGCTCAAGCGGGCCGCCGCGCAGGCCGGTACCGGCGGGGACACCGCGCAGCACTGACGTCCGGGCGCCGGCCCCTCTGCCTCACCCTTACGGCATACCCCGCGTCATCCCGCAGACCTCGGGACCTCCCTCTCCTCCTCCGGCCTGATCTTCCGGCGCCCGGCGGGTGAATCACGCGTTCCGCCCGTACGGTCGGAATCATGACTCAGCGGGCACTCGACTCCTCCGGCGAGAAACCGGACCCCGTACCGGCCTCCACGGTGGCCGCCCCGGCGGGCGGGCTGACCACGGCGCAGGTGGCCGAACGGGTCGCCCGGGGCGAGGTCAACGACGTGCCCGTCCGCTCGTCCCGGTCCGTCGGCGAGATCGTCCGCGCCAACGTCCTCACCCGGTTCAACCTGATCATCGGGGTGCTCTGGGTGACCATGCTCATCGTCGCGCCCCTCCAGGACAGCCTGTTCGGCTACGTGATCATCGCGAACACGGGCATCGGCATCATCCAGGAATGGCGGGCCAAGAAGACCCTGGACGGCCTCGCGGTGATCGGGGAGGCAAGACCCTCGGTGCGGCGCGACGGGGTCTCCGCCGAGGTCTCCGTCTCCGAGATCGTCCTCGGCGACCTGATCGAACTCGGTCCCGGTGACAAGGCCGTCGTCGACGGCACCGTCGCCGAGGCCGACAGCCTGGAGATCGACGAGTCGCTCCTGACCGGCGAGGCCGACCCCGTGATCAAGCGGCCGGGCGACCCCGTGATGTCCGGCAGCTTCGTCGTCGCGGGCGGCGGGGCGTTCACGGCCACCAAGGTCGGCCGCGAGGCCTACGCCGCCCAGCTCGCCGAGGAGGCGTCCCGCTTCACCCTCGTCCGGTCCGAGCTGCGCAGCGGCATCAGCACGATCCTCAAGTACGTCACGTGGATGATGGTGCCGACGGCGACCGGGCTGATCATCAGCCAGCTGGTCGTCAAGAACGACAACTTCAAGGACTCACTCGCCCGCACGATCGGCGGAATCGTCCCGATCATCCCCGAGGGGCTGGTCCTGCTCACCTCGGTCGCGTTCGCGATCGGTGTCATCAGGCTCGGCCGCAAGCAGTGCCTCGTGCAGGAACTGCCCGCCATCGAGGGCCTGGCCCGGGTCGACGTGGTCTGCCTGGACAAGACCGGCACCCTCACCGAGGGCGGCATGGACGTCACCGAGGTCCGCCCGCTGAACGGCTCCGACGAGGCGTACGTGCACCGCGTCCTGGCCGCGCTCGGGGCCTCCGACCCCCGCCCGAACGCAAGCCTCCAGGCCATCATCGACGCCCACCCGGACGAAGAGGGCTGGGGCGTCACCGAGGCACTGCCGTTCTCCTCGGCCCGCAAGTACAGCGGCGCGGCCTTCGCCGAGGCCGGCGGCGGGGCGTCCGCCTGGCTGCTCGGCGCGCCCGACGTGCTGCTCCCCGCCGACGACCCCGCCCTCACGGAGACCGGCCGCCTCAACGAACAGGGCTTGCGCGTCCTGCTGCTCGCCCGGGCACGGGGCCAGCTGGACGCCCCCGACCCGGCCGCGGGGGCCGTTCCCACGGCGCTCGTCGTCCTGGAGCAGCGGCTGCGGCCGGACGCCGGGAAGACCCTGGCCTACTTCGCGGACCAGAACGTCGACGCCAAGGTCATCTCCGGCGACAACGCCGTCTCGGTGGGCGCGGTCGCCCAGAAGCTGGGGATGCCCGGCGCCGAGCACCCCCTCGACGCCCGCCGGCTGCCCGCCGACCGCGACGCCATGGCCACGGAGATCGAGCGCAACACGGTCTTCGGCCGGGTCACCCCGCAGCAGAAGCGCGACATGGTCGCGGCACTCCAGTCACGCGGGCACACGGTCGCGATGACCGGCGACGGCGTCAACGACGTACTCGCCCTGAAGGACGCCGACATCGGGGTCTCCATGGGCTCGGGCTCCGAGGCGACCCGGGCGGTGGCCCAGATCGTGCTGCTCGACAACAGCTTCGCCACACTCCCCTCGGTCGTGGCGGAGGGCCGCCGGGTCATCGGCAACATCACCCGGGTCGCCACCCTGTTCCTGACGAAGACCGTCTACTCGGTGCTGCTGGCGATCCTGGTGGTCTGCTTCCAGGTGGAGTACCCGTTCCTGCCGCGCCACCTCACGCTGCTCTCGACGCTCACCATCGGAGTCCCGGCGTTCTTCCTGGCGCTCGCCCCCAACAAGGAGCGGGCCCGGCCGCACTTCGTGCGCCGGGTCATGCGGTACGCGATCCCGTCCGGGGTCATCGCGGCGGCGGCCACCTTCGCGACGTATCTGGTGGCCCGGCACATGTACCGCGGGCCGGGGGCTCTGGAGGCGGAGACCAGCGCGGCCACACTCACGCTGTTCCTGGTCTCGATGTGGGTCCTGGCGATCATCGCCCGCCCGTACACCTGGTGGCGGGTCGTCCTCGTCGCCGCGATGGGGCTGTGCTTCCTGATCGTGCTGTCGGTGCCGTGGCTCCAGGACTTCTTCGCCCTGAGACTCGTCGGCATGACCACGCCGTGGACGGCGGTGGTCATCGCGGCGGCAGCGGCGGCCGTCCTCGAAGTGGCCTGGAGGCTGGTCGGCCGCCGCTTCCCCACGTAGATCCGCGAGGGTGTCGCCTTCTTGCTACTTCACGTCGACAAAGTCACCCGCGGCCGTGACGGTCGGGGTGGTGGACGTGCCGGCGAAGCTGTAGCGCCAGTAGCCGTCGACCGATGCCGTGACGGTGGTCTTCAGCTCGCCGGTGCTGCTCGTCTTGATGGTCTTGACGGTGCTGTAGGTGCTGCTGGTCTTCTTGCGGAACTGCAGCTTGACGGACTGACCCGCGTAGCCGTGGTAGGCGAAGTCCTCCCAGTTGGCGCGCGACAGCTTGCCGGTGACCGTGATGGTCTTGCCCTTCTTGACGGGCTCCGGCGAGGCGTTGACGGTGATCCGGGAGACACGCTGGACCCGGGCCGTGGAGTAGAAGTCGGTGTAGGCGACCGCGCTCTGGTCGGCCGCGAGCGCGCCCGCGGAGACGTGCCAGGTGCCGGCCAGGGCGTTCTTGTACAGGTCGTCGCCGGGGTAGGCCGTGATCGTCAGCGTGCAGGTGGCGGTCGTGGCGCTGGCGTTCTTGCAGGACGCCATGTCCTCGTTGGGCATCAGCAGGCCGTCGATGTCGTCGTCGACGTTCGTGCCGTGCCACAGGTCGACGTAGGCGTCGGACACGCCGGACGCGTGCGAGGCGGTGACCGAGACGGTGAACTTCTTCGCGGCCGTCGTGCCGACGGTGATGTCCTTGCCGCCGTTGACGACGACCTTCGAGATGACCGGCAGGGCCGAGGCGGCACGCGCGGACGCGCGGGGGGCCTTCACCGCGTTACCGAACAGCTCGGACACGGTGGGCTTGTGCAGGTTCGGAACGGCAGTGCCGTCCGCCTGTGCCGCCGGGACGGCGAGGGCGGACAAGGCCAGGGCGCCGGAAACCGCGGCGACAGTGGCGCGAATACGCATGTGTTCCCCAGTGGAGAAGGGGGCCCGTGGCCAGTCGTGAGACTGGCGGTCCCCGTGTGGTCTGCGAGTCTGGTGACTCGAAAGACCAGACAGGTTTCGCATGTGAATGGTTGTACGACCGGACGGCTTTTCTGTGAAGATCACATGAATCAGTCGAACCAGCGGTCCCGGGCCAGCTCCTCCGTACGGGACGGGTCCTCCAGCAGCGCGGCCACCTCGAAGCGTCGCGGCCACTGACCGGCCGCCCACGCGAGCCCGGCCGCCACGCCCTCCAGCGTGGCGGCGTGGACCACACCGTCCGGGGTGCGGCGCCAGTCCAGCTCGGCGCCTCCCGCCCGCAGCTCGGAATGCTCGACGTACACCTCAGGGGTCCCGGCGCCGAGCAGGATGCGCACGGAATCGGGCACCCGGTGCTCCTCGCCCTCAGTCGTCACAGCGGCCTCCACGCTCTCCCCGAGCCGCCGCACCTGGAGCATCTCGGCCAGCTCCGCCGCACGCGCCGGGGCGACCGGCAGAAGCGGAAGCCCGCCGCTCAGGGGCAGCAGGTCGGGGGCGTCCGCGATCACCGCGTCCGCCGCGTCGACGACCCGCACCTCGTCGTCGACCACGGCCCGCAACTCGTCCGGCAGCGTGACCTGTTCGGGGTCCATCCCGGCGAGCGCCGTGTAGAGCGAGTGGAGCTGTACGGGGCCCACGGGACGCTCCTCGTCCGCGAGGCGGCTCAGCAGCTCCGCCGCGCCGCCCGGCTCGTCCAGGAGCGCCGCCACCGAGGTCCGGACCCCGAGGGCCCGCAGCACCTGCGCGTCGTCGAAGCCCGTCGCGTCCACGGAGTCGTAGAGGCCCGCCAGACGCGGGTCACCGCCCGCCGCGCGCAGGCCCGCCGGGCGGCGGCCGTCCAGCACCGGGTGGTCGCGCAGCCACCAGGCCGTGTACGGGCGCACCGACTGCGTGGTGCCGTCCGGGAGCAGTACCCGCACCGGCTGGGTCAGCGCGTCGCGCAGCGGGGGTTCGGCGAGCATCGCGAGGGCCTGCGGCCAGGCGTCGTCGTCGACGAGGTCCAGGTCGCGTACGGCGACCAGCTCGGTGGCGACCGGCGGCACCGGGGTGTCCGGGAGCTGGTCCAGGACGTCCTCGCACCACACGTCGACGGCGTCGAGCAGCCCGGCGTCGTCCGGCTCGGCGAAGTCACCGTCACGGGGCTCCAGTTCGTCCGGGTCCAGGACGACGTCCGTCGCGCGCACGAGGGCGAAGGTGGCCAGCACCCCGCAGGCGGTCAGGGGCTGCTCGCCCCAGCGCCCGGCCAGTTCCTCGTCGCACAGGGCGAGTTCACCCTCGCGCATCACCTGGGCGAACGGGCTTCCCGGCAACACGAGTTCGCCGGCCGGCGCGGGCTCGCCGTCCTCGTCGGGCAGGGCGAGGGCGCCCAGCCAGGGCTCGTCACCCGGCGCGAGGCCGGCGTCCCGCACCAGCGTGAGGACGGTCTCGGCCAGCTCGTCGCCGTCCAGCGCGTCCTCGTCCCACACCTCGCCCGCGTCCAGGGAACCCGCGACGGCGGCCCGGACCTGCGGGGTCCCCAGCACCGCGCGGGGCGTGGCGGGCAGGGCGCCCAGCTTCTCCAGCAGCGGATGCGCGGCGTCCGGATGGGCCACCTTGAGCCCGAGCCGGGCCAGCCGGCCGAGCACCGGCCCGGTCGGCGCGTCGGGCAGCGGCAGGAGGACCTGGCGGGGGCCGATGGTGGTGCGCGGCACGTCCTCCGAGCCGGCGAGGGGTACGGGCAGGCCGGTGAGCCGGTCGGGATCGACGCCGCCCAGGCTGTCGTACAACCGCCGCCACCACTCCGGGTCGCGCTCCAGCCCGGCCAGCCGGTCGATGGCCTCGGTCAGCGGAACCCGGGCGACACCGAGCGTGCGCAGCTCCACCCGGCGCTCCAGCCCGGCGGGCAGCAGGCAGGGCAGGACCTCGGCGAGGACCCGCACGGTCTCGGCGCCCACGCCCTCGACCACCTCGGCCTCCACCGGCCGCAGCGCGGTCGTCCCCCGGTGCGGGGCACCGCCGCCGTCCCAGTCGTCCCACTGGGCGGCGGACTCGGACGGGTCGCGGGGTGCGGCGGGTTCCAGGAACGCGACGCGGGGCAGCCGCTCCAGGATGGCGGCGCGCAGCGCGCCGTCGAGCTGCCCCTTGCCGAGCACGCCCGGAGCCAGCGCGATCGTGGCGACGGACACGGGCTCCCACTCGGCGAGCAGCCGTGCGTACGCGTCGGCCGCCCGCTCCACCAGGAAATCGGTCAGCGGGCCGGGCGCGGGGTGCCGGCGGGTGGTGTCGAGCGGCAGCGAGGCGATCAGCAGGGCCGGCACCCCGAGCGGTTCGTCAGTGGGGGTCGGCGCGTGCACGACGGGCGCCGTGCGGGGGTGCTGGGGCGCTCCGTCGTCGTCCACCGGCACCGCCCACGTCACGGACCAGTGGGGCCGCAGCCGTTCCTCGACGGGCCGGTCGGCGAGCAGCGCGGGCTCCAGGGGTCCGCTCGCGGCGACGGTGCGCCAGCGGTGCAGACCGTGCGCGGAGTCGTCGACGTGGACGTACGGGCCGTGTTGCGAGCGGCCCAACGTCCGTACGCCGTCGGAGGTTTCGATGACGACCTCGTCCAGGCCCGGCAGCGTCAGGAGCAGCGCGTCGTCCACCCCGTCGAGCAGCCTGCCCACGAGGTCCTCGGCCACACCGTCGCGGAGCGGGAGGACGACGACGGTGTCGTAACCGTCGGGGGCGCCGCCCTCGGCGGGCAGCGGAAGCCGGAGGAGCGGGACGTGTCCGTCGCGCCGGCGCAACTCGTCGCCGAGGCCCGGGCTGCCGACGGCTGCCTGCCGTGCGAGGTCGCGGGCCTCCGCGAGGGACCAGCGGACACCACCGTGGCGCCCGATGACGGCGGGCTCGTCGCTGACGGCCAGCACGGCGGCGAAGCCGACGCCGAAGCGGCCGACGGCCGACTCGTGGCCCTCGCGCTTGGCCGAGGCCCGCAGCGTGCTCAGCGACTCGACGCCGGTCGCGTCGAGAGGGGCGCCGGTGTTGGCGGCGGCCAGGACGGCGGGGCTGTCCCCGGACGCCGCGTGCAGGGTGAGCCGGAGCCGGCCGGGTGCGCCCGCGCGGGCGGCGGCGTCGGCGGCGTTCTGGGCCAGCTCGACGACGAGCCGGTCGCGGTAGCCGCCGAGGACGAGGTCCTCCTCGGCGTTGGCGTCCTCCCGGAACCGGGCGGGGCCCGAACCCCAGGCGTCGAGCACGCCGCGCCGCAGTCGCGCCGTCCCGAACGGATCGGCCCCCTCGGTCGCATTCATGCCCACGCTCGTACTCCGCTCTTCCGGTGACCCGTGACGCCAAGTGTGCGCCCGAAGGTACCGCGACCGGGAAGACGGTGATCGCCGCCCGCCACGGGAGGCGCCGGCACGGCAGCACGCCGCAGGGCCCGGCGCCTGGCGCCGGACCCCGTGGTGCGCGGGTACGTCAGGAGTGGCCGAGGTCCTCGGTCGTGCCGTCCGGCCGGGCCGGGACCGAGCCGGAGTCCTCCGGAGGCCGCAGCGAGTAGTCGTCCACCCGCATGGTGTCCAGCGCGTGCGGGGCGGGCCTCACCGGCTTCGGCATGAGAGCCGCCTCGGAGTGGCCCCCGCAGCCGTAGGCCAGCGAGACAACGCGGCCGTCCGCCGGTGCGAATTCGTTCGCGCACACGCCGAACGCCTGCCGCAGCGAGCCGGCCATCGGCACGAGGAACGCGCACGTGACGCACGACGCCGGCGCGGCCTGCGCCATCGGTGTCCTCGCGCCGAACTCCTCGTCCCACCGGTCCGCCGCCAGCCCCAGGCCGTACCGGGACAGCACCCGCGCACGCCGGGTACCGAGCTCGTCGGCGACCGAGGCGATCGACCCGCGGCTCGTCCCGGGCCGCGTCGTCAGCTCCGCGTCCTCCACGTCGACCAGGGCGACGAGCTCCTGGGAGACCTCGGAGACGGCGGAGTTCGGCAGGGGCTCGTCCTCGCCGGTCCAGCCCGGTTCGAGACGGGGGTCCTCCGCCTCGGTGGGCAGCAGGTCGCCGGGCCCCATGTCGCCGGGCCTGAGCCGCTCGCTCCAGGGCACCCACTCGGGGGCGAGGAGCGCGTCGGAGCCGGGCAGCAGCACCGTTTCGTCAAGCGTGACGTTCTTGGCGCGGGATGCCCTGGCGACCGTCACCGCCCAGCGCCAGCCCCGGTAACCGGGCTCTTTGGCCTCGAAATAGTGGGTGACGACCCGGTCCCCCTCGGAGACCAGTGCCACATGCTCACCCACCACCCCGGGCGCGGCGGCTTCCTCCGCCGCCGCGCGTGCGAGGTCTACCGCCTCGGCGCACAGACGGTCAGGGGCGGGGGTACGGGCCGTACGGCTTCGCGTCGTCGCAGCACTCACAGGTCTCGCTTCTCTCCATACGCCGTCTCACGAGCGCGCCAGCGACTCCATCGATGTCCGATTTCGGCCATGACGGTTGTGAACGGAGCGGACCTGGGGGCCGCGTCGACGTCCACACCCGTTGTGCCTGCCTCGGGCGCGCCTTCTGCAACCCATTCTGCGGGATCGCGGAGAGGCGCGCGGCCAAGAACAACCGCCGGTGGCGCGTGAGTGCACGCTACCCTCTCCGCCGCCCCGCGCCCACCTGCCCGTCCCAAAACAGGACCGCAACCGTTCAGGACCTGCCTCGGACACGTGCCGGGACCGGTCGGAATCCGTAAGGGACCGGGGCGCATCCCGGCCATTCACCACCCCGGAAGGACTCACCCGACGGAGCGGCCGTCGCCGCGCCCCGGCCCGATCATGGGTTCGTGACAGCGGAGGGTGGGGCACTATGACCACGTGGCCGCCGCCAGGTCGTCCGACGGATCCGGCCCGCTCCTCAGGGCGGGACGGGCGATGGGCCGTGCCCTGCGCGCCCCGTTCACCGGCACGGCGCGCGGCATCCGCAAGGCGACCCACGCCCACGGGGCCGGGGAGTCCGGGCTCGGCAAGCTGATCGAACTGCACGCGGTCAACGGCGCGGGCGACGTCATGATCACCGTGGCGCTGGCCTCCACCGTGTTCTTCTCCGTGCCGACGGACGAGGCCCGCGGGCGCGTCGCGCTCTACCTCGCGGTCACCATGGCCCCCTTCACCCTGCTCGCCCCGGTGGTCGGCCCGCTCCTGGACCGGCTGCCGCACGGGCGCCGCGCCGCGATGGCCGGCGCGATGTTCGCCCGGGCCGTACTCGCGATCACGATGTCCGGGGCGGTGGCCACGGGCGGACTGGAGCTCTACCCGGCGGCTCTCGGGGTCCTGGTCTGCTCCAAGGCGTACGGCGTGGTCCGCAGCGCCGTCGTGCCCCGCCTCCTGCCACCCCGCTTCTCCCTGGTGAAGGCCAATTCACGAGTCACCCTGGCCGGTCTGCTGGCCACGGGCATCGCTGCCCCGATCGGGGCGGGGCTCCAGGCCGTCGGGTCGCCCTGGCCGCTGTACGGGGCCTGTGTGATCTTCCTCGGCGGGACCGTCTTCGCCCTCACCCTGCCCCCCAAGGTCGACTCCGCGAAGGGCGAGCGCAAGGCCCGCCTCGTCCCGCCGCACGAGGAGCCGGCCCGCCCCGCTCCCCCGCGGGACACCGGGAAGCGGGGCCGGTGGACCGGCAGCACGAGGACCGGCAGGAAGCGCAGGGAGAAACCACCGGGACTGCGGTCCGTCGGACCGTCCGTCCTGCACGGCCTCCAGGCGAACGCCGCGCACCGTGCGCTCTCCGGGTTCCTCATCTTCTTCCTGGCGTTCCTGCTGCGTGAGCATCCGCTCGCCGGGCAGAGCGCCGCCGTCTCCCTCGGCATCGTCGGCGTCGCGGCCGGCGCCGGAAACGCCTTCGGTACGGCGGTGGGGTCGTGGCTCAGGGCACGCGGCCCCGAGGTGATCGTCGCGACGGTGCTGGGGCTCGCCCTGGCCGCCGCCGTGTTCGCCGCGGTGTTCTTCAGCACCGTGATGGTCGCCGCGCTCGCCGCGGTCGCCGGCTTCACCCAGGCCCTGTCGAAACTGTCCCTGGACGCGATGATCCAGCGCGACGTGCCGGAGGAGGTCCGCACCTCGGCCTTCGCCCGGTCGGAGACACTGCTGCAGATGTCCTGGGTCGTCGGTGGCGCGATCGGTATCGCCCTCCCCCTCAACGGCGTACTCGGCATGTCCGTCGCCGCAGGGCTCCTCGCCCTCGGCGCCGCCGCCTCCGTACGGGGTCTCCTGACGGCCGCGCGGCGCGGCTCACCGCACCCCCGCGTCGCGTGAGCGGCGTCGACCGATAACCTTCGGCCCATGACCGTTGCGTTCTTCTCCGGTAAGGGCCGTCGAATCGGCGTCGCCCTCGGTGCCGTGTCCGCGGGACTCCTTGTCCTGTCCGCCTGCGACAAGCCGACGCCGCTCGCCACCGTGACGGTCGGCGACAACTCGGTGAGCACCGAGGCCGCCTGCTACAACGACGGCAAGGCCCTCAAGGAGTCCGAGATCCAGGGCTGCCTGAACAAGAAGGCGGAGAAGTCCGTCAAGGTCGCGATGGACGACAAGGTCCGCTTCGGCGTCGACCCCGAGATCGCGGACAACGGCTGGACCCTGTTCATCAACGGCCAGCAGGCCGAGCAGGAGCCGTACAAGAAGACCTACCGGTCGATCCCCGGCAGCGCCTTCTTCGCCAGCCAGACCGGCGAGACCACCGCGTCCAAGACGCAGATCAGCATCGTCGAGACCAAGGGCCAGAAGCTCACCGGCGTCTGGCACTTCGAGCTCAAGAAGACCTCCTGATCCCCCTGACCTCCTGGACCACCACCGTGCGGGTGCTCGTCGTGACCGCCGTCCCGGCCGAACGGGACGCGGTCACGCGTGCTTTCGGGGACGACCCGGAGGTCCGCGAGGTGCCCGGCGCCCGGCTGCACCGCGCCGGGCCGTTCGACGTCGTCGCGGGCGGTGCGGGCCCGGCGGCCGCAGCGGCCGCCACCGCCTTCGCCCTGGCCTCGGCGCCCGCCTCCGAGCCGTACGCGCTCGTCGTGTCGGCGGGCATCGGCGGCGGCTTCGCCCCCGCCGCCCCCGTCGGCTCCCTCGTCGTGGCGACCCGCATCGTCGCCGCGGACCTCGGCGCCGAGACCCCGGACGGCTTCGTGCCCGTCACCGGTCTCGGATTCGGCAGGGACACCTTCCTGCCGCCCGGCACGCTCGTACGCGAGGTGGCGGAGGCCACCGGCGCGGTGACGGGCGCCGTGCTCACCGTATCCACCGTGACCGGCAGCGCGGCCCGCACCGCGGCCCTGCTGGCCGCGCACCCCGGAGCCGTCGCCGAGGCCATGGAGGGCTTCGGCGTCGCGGAGGCCGCAGCCGGGCTCGGCGTGCCGGCCCTGGAGCTCCGGGCCGTCTCGAACACCGTGGGGCCGCGCGACCGTGCGGCCTGGCGGATCGGGGACGCCCTGGCGGCGCTGACCGAGGCGTTCGGGAAGACCGCACACGTAGTGGAAAGTTGGAACCGGCATGACCGACACAGTGACTGACACCGCGCCC
The DNA here is from genome assembly GCF_035946055.1 of Streptomyces sp. NBC_01341. Lineage (NCBI taxonomy): Bacteria > Bacillati > Actinomycetota > Actinomycetes > Kitasatosporales > Streptomycetaceae > Streptomyces > Streptomyces sp. NBC_01341. The sequence goes on from NZ_CP108364.1 coordinate 3,320,140, forward strand.
GACCCCGACGGCGCCTCGCAGCCGGCCCTCCGGATCGCCTTCTCGCCCTGTCCGAACGACACCTTCGTCTTCGACGCCTGGGCCCACGGAAGGGTCCCCGGCGCGCCCGCACTCGACGTCACCTTCGCCGACATCCACCTCACCAACGGCATGGCCGAGCGCGGCGAGTTCGACGTGCTGAAGGTGTCCTACGCCGTCCTCCCGTGGGTGCTCGACGAATACGCCCTCCTGCCGTGCGGCGGGGCACTGGGGCGCGGCTGCGGACCGCTCGTCCTCACCAAGGAGCCGGGCACGGACCTGACGGGAAAGACCGTCGCCGTGCCCAGCGAGCGCTCCACGGCGTATCTCCTGTTCCGGCTCTGGGCCGCCGAGGTCGTGCCGGGCGGTGTGGGCGAGATCGTCGTCCTGCCGTTCGACGAGATCATGCCCGCCGTGCGCGACGGCCGGGTGGACGCCGGGCTCGTCATCCACGAGGCCCGCTTCACCTATCAGAACTACGGCCTGCACAGCCTGGCCGACATGGGCGAGCACTGGGAGCTCACCACCGGCCTGCCGATCCCCCTCGGGGCGATCATCGCCAAGCGCTCACTCGGCGACGAGACCCTGAAGCGGCTCGCGGAGTCGGTCCGCACCTCCGTGCGCATGGCCTGGGACGACCCGCTGCAGTCACGTCCGTACGTCCTGGAGCACGCCCAGGAGATGGACCCCGCCGTGGCGGACCAGCACATCGGGCTGTACGTCAACGAATTCACCGCCGACCTCGGCGAGCACGGCTACGCGGCGATCCGCGGACTGCTGACCCGTGCGGCGGCCGAGGGGCTCGTGCCCGCGCTCGGCCCGGACGCCCTGGCCTTCACCGGCCGCTGACGGCGGGGCCGGGCCCGACGGGCCCGGCCCTACGTCAGACGTCGAGCTGGTCGGCGACCGCCCGCAGCAGACCCGCGATCTTCGCCCCCGATGCCTTGTCGGGGTAGCGGCCCCGCTCCAGCATCGGCGTGATGTTCTCCAGGACCGTCGTCAGGTCCTGCACGATGGAGGCGAGTTCGTCGGGGCTGCGCCGCTGTGCGGCGGCCACGGACGGGGTGGGGTCGAGGATCACCACGGAGAGCGCCTGATCACCGCGCTGTCCGGCGACCACGCCGAACTCGACGCGCTGACCGGGCTTGAGGGCCTCGACGCCGGCCGGGAGTACGGAGGAGTGGACGAACACGTCCGCGCCGTCGTCGCGCGAAAGGAAGCCGAAGCCCTTTTCCGAATTGAACCATTTGACCTTACCCGTGGGCACGTCTGTCCTCGTCCTCGTACTCGTCGTTGTGCGGGAGAGCCGCGAACCGGCTCCGAATAGCGGTACGGCGGGTCTCCGACCCGCCATGTCCAAGGCTAGTGGCCCTGGGGCCGGACACAAGGCGTCGCCGAACGGTTCCACCGAGCTGGGAACTACCCTGGCCGGGTGACTACTACTCCTTCCGGCGCAGGCGACCGGCTCGTACAGGTCGGCGCGATCGTCTTCTTCATCGGCGCGCTGGCCACACTGGTCACCGTGGCCCCGCTGTTCCTCGGCACCGACCCCTTCCCGTCCGCCGCCTACGCGGTGTGCATGCTGATGGGACTGGGCTTCCTGATCGCCGCCGCGGGGGTGGTGCGGTCGGTGTGGAAGAACTCACCGAAGCGCGCCACAGCGAGGTAGCGGGCCGGAACCCGACGGGGGACCGGCTCCGGGAGGGGTCCGCGCACCTGCCGGACATTGGCGCGAATCGGGCCGTCCCCCGGCCCTTCGGTGGCCCGTCCCACCGGCGGCCGTCAGGACGCCGCGAAGGTCCGCAGCCAGTCGGGGAACGCCGTGAGGTCCGGCAGGATCACCTCGGCCCCGGCCTCCCGCAGCTCCTTCTCGTCGCACGGCCCGGTCGTGACACCCACCGACAGGGCGCTCGCGGCATGCGCCCCACGCACGTCCCCGATGTGGTCGCCGACGTATATCCGGGCCCCGTGCTCCAGGAGCGCGGCCGCCTTGCCCTCGGCCCAGAGCCCGCCGATCAGCAGGTCGGCACCGATGCCGAGGTGCGCGAGGTGCAGCTTGGCGTTCGGCTCGTACTTGGCGGTCACGACCATGGCCCGCCCTCCGAGCGCCTGGACCGCCTCGACCGCCTCCCGGGCACCGGGCATCGCCGTGGTCGGGGTGATCGCCCGGTCCGGGTAGACCGCGCGGTAGCGGTCGCAGGCTTCCGCGATCGCCCCGGCCGGGAACCAGTTGGCCATCTCGTCCTCGAGGGGCGGCCCGAGCCGGCTGACGACCAGGTCGGTGTCGATGTACACACCCGTCTCGGCCGCCAGGGTCTCGTAGGCGGCCCTGATCCCGGGCCGGGAGTCGATGAGCGTCATGTCGAGGTCGAAGCCGACCGTCAAGGTGTGTGAGGGCATGAGGCCATTGTGCCGAGTGCCCCGAACACCCCGGCCGAAAGCCCCGCCTGCCCCTGCCGCCCACCGCAAAGGTCGGAGGCGCGCTGTCCGGGTGTAGGAGCCACACATAGACTTAGCCAAGCCTTACCTCGTAATGCCGCTCCTCCCCCCCCTGGCCCGCTCCCCCGATTGGTTCCGATGGCCGCCGCAGCACCCCGCCTGTCCCGACGCGCGCTCGCGATAGCCGTGGCAGTCCTCGCACTCCTGTTGTCCGTCCTGCTCAGCCTCGCCGTGGGGGCGCGGACCATCGCGCCGTCCGCCGTCGTGGACGCCCTCCTGCACGGCGGGCACACGGAGGCCGCCGACGTCATCCGGCAGTTGAGGCTGCCGCGCACCCTGATCGGCCTGATGGTCGGCGCCGCCCTGGCCCTCGCCGGGACGGTGCTCCAGGGCATCACCCGCAACCCCATCGCAGATCCGGGCATCCTCGGCATCAGCCAGGGCGCCTCGGTCGCGGTCGTCCTGGCCATCGCGTACGCCGGAGTCCACACCCTCACCGGCTACGTGTGGTTCGCGTTCGCGGGTGCCGCCGTCGCGTCGGTCGCCGTCTACGCCATCGCCTCACGCGGGCGCGGCGGCGCGACCCCCGTCAAGCTGGCGCTCGGCGGGGCCGCGATCAACGCGCTGCTGGTGTCCGTGACCATGGCGGTGCTGACCACGAAGGCGTCGGCGCTGGAGGAGTTCCGCTTCTGGCAGGTGGGGTCGATCTCCGGCCGCGAGGCCGAGGTCGCGGAGCGGATCTGGCCGTTCCTGCTGGTCGGCACCGTCCTGGTGGTGTCCGTGGCTCGGGGTCTCGACGCGCTGGCTCTCGGCGACGACGTCGCGAAGGGCCTGGGACAGAACGTGGCGGCCGTCCGCATCGTCGGCGGTATCGGGGCGACCGTGCTCACCGGCGCGGGTGTCGCGGCAGCCGGGCCGATCGCCTTCGTCGGCCTCGCGGTGCCGCACATCGCCCGCGCGATCGTGGGCGGCGGACACCGCTGGGTGCTGCCGATGGCGGCCCTCCTGGGCCCCGTGATGCTCCTCGTCTCCGATGTCGTCGGCCGGGTGCTGCTACCGCCGGGCGAGGTCCCGGCCGGCGTCATGACGGCGCTGATCGGCGTGCCCTTCCTCGTCACCCTCGTACGCCGGAAGGCGGCCCCCGCATGAGCGCGGACACGGCAGTACCCGTACGCCCCCCGGTACGCCCGGCCGGTTACGGCGTCGTACGGATCGGGAAGCGGGCCCGTTTCCTGGTCCACCGGCGGGCATCGCTCGTCGCGGCGGCCCTCGTCGTCGTGCTGGCGGCCGTCTGTGTCGCGTACCTCTGCGTCGGCGAGAGCTTCGTCGCGCCGGGCGAGGTCGTGAAGGTCGTCCTCGGCAGGCCGTCGCCCGACGAGCTGGTCGTGGGCACGCTGCGGATGCCCAGGATGGTGGTCGGGCTGCTCGTCGGCGCGGCGTTCGGGATCGCCGGCGCGCTGATCCAGACGGTGGCCCGCAACCCGCTCGCCAGCCCCGACATCATCGGCATCAGCCAGGGCGCGAGCGCGCTCACGGTCGGCGCCATGACCTTCGGCCTCACCTCCTACAGCGTCCTGCCCTACCTGTCCGTCGCGGGCGGGATCGCCGCGGCGGCGCTGGTGTACGTCTTCGCCTGGCGCGGCGGGCTCCACGCGACCCGTTTCGTCCTCATCGGCATCGGCTTCGCGATCGCCCTGCGTTCCGTGACGACCCTCTTCCTGACGAAGGGCGACTACCTGGTCGCCCAGCAGGCGCAGATCTGGATGACGGGTTCCCTGAACGGCCGCGGCTGGCACGAGGCGGCGCCGATCGGCTGGGCGCTGCTGACCCTCCTGCCCGCCGTGCTGTGGGCGGCGCGGGCGCAGCGCACCGTGTCGATGGACGACGACACCGCGACGGCGCTGGGTGTACGCCTGGGCCGCGTGCGCCTGGGGCTCGTCGCCCTGGGGGTCGTCCTGGCGTCCGTGGCCACGGGGACCGCGGGGCCGGTCGACTTCGTGGCCCTGCTCGCGCCTCAGATCGCCCGCCGGATGACGCGTACGGCGCAGATCCCGCTGCTGTCCTCGGCGCTGCTGGGCGCTGTGATCGTCGTCTTCGCCGACCTGCTGGCGCGCAGGCTCTTCTCCCCCACCGAACTCCCCGTGGGCGTGCTGACCGCGGCGGTCGGCGCCCCGTATCTGATCTGGCTGATCATCCGCGGTCACCGCGGCCGTAATGGAGGCAACGCATGACCACGACCGGCCACAGGGACGCCACCGCCACAGACGCGCCCCCGTCCACGTCCAGGCTCACCGCGCGGTCCCTGACGCTCGCGTACGAGGACCGCACCGTCGTGCACGAGCTGGACCTGGCCGTTCCGGACGGCCGGGTGACGGTCATCGTCGGGCCCAACGCCTGTGGCAAGTCGACGACGCTGAGGGCGATGGGGCGGCTGCTGAAGCCGGCCGGCGGGGCGGTGCTCCTGGACGGCACGGAACTCTCCCGCATACCGACGCGCACCATCGCGCAGTCGGTGGGGCTGCTTCCGCAGACGCCCGTCGCACCCGAGGCGATCACCGTCTCCGACCTGGTGGCCCGTGGCCGGCAGCCGCACCAGCGGTGGTGGCAGCAGTGGTCGGAGGCGGACGAGCGGGCGGTCGCGGAGGCCATGGAGCGCACGGACGTCACCGCGCTCGGTGACCGGCCGGTGGACGAGCTGTCCGGCGGTCAGCGCCAGCGCGTGTGGATCGCGATGGCACTCGCCCAGGACACGGATCTGCTGCTGCTCGACGAGCCGACGACGTATCTCGACATCGCGCACCAGGTCGAGGTCCTCGACCTGGTGCGGCGGCTCGCCACACCCGCGGCGGACGGCACCCGGGGGCGCACCGTCGTCACCGTGCTCCACGACCTCAACCAGGCCGCCCGCTACGCCGATCATCTCGTCGCCATGAAGGCGGGCCGGATCGTCGCCGAGGGCAGGCCCGGGGATGTCGTCACGGCGGACCTCGTCCGCGAGGTCTTCGGGCTGGAAGCGGTCATCGTCCCCGACCCCGTCACGGGTTCACCGCTCGTCGTACCGGGCGCGCCCTGGACTCCCGCTCCGGCCGCCCCCGACAAGGCGCTCTGACATGCCTGTGGGGCGCGGTGTCAGGTCCGCGCCCCACAGGCCGTTCCGGTGCCGTACACCGCGCTGAGGGCCGTCCGCGGTCCCGGGCGGGACAGCCCTCAGGCGCCGGACGTCATGCGCCCCACGGCCTGCCGCGTCAGATCGCGGCCCTGCGGTTCGGTGTCGAGGGACCGGTGCAGGGCGGTCCCCTCGATCAGGGCGTCCAGCTGCCGCGCGGTGTCCGGGTCGAAGTGCTGCTCCAGCAGGCGACGGCTGCGGTTCATCCAGGCGTGGGTGAGCTCGCGGTACTCGTCGCGCCGGGCCGCCAGCGTGTAGAGCTCCTGGGTGAGGACGAGGTCCCGGCGGGGCCCTTCGGAGAGCTCGTGGATCAGATCGGTGACGGCTTCACGCGCCTCCTCCGGGCTGCCGGCGCGGCCCAGGTGCATCTCGAACACGGCCACGATGTGGTCGGCGAACCGGGTGAAGGCCTCGCGCAACAGGTCGTCGATGCCGGTGAAGTGGTACGTCATCGAGCCGAGGGGCACATCGGCGCGGACCGCGATCTTGCGGTGCGAGACACCCGCTACCCCCTCCTCGGCGATGTGGTCGAGCGTGGCGGCGAGGATGCGCTCGCGCCGCTGCGGGTCCGTGCGTCCGGTGGCCACGGGGCGCTCAGACGTCCCGGACGACGCGGGCCGGATTGCCCACCGCCACCACACCGGCGGGAATGTCCCTGGTGACCACGGCCCCGGCACCGATGACGGAGTTGTCCCCGATGGTCACGCCGGGGCACACGATGACTCCGCCGCCCAGCCACACGTTGTCGCCGATGGTGATGGGCAGCGCGGCCTCCAGCTTGTCCCGGCGGGGCTGCGGCTCCACGGGGTGTGTCGGCGTCAGCAGCTGCACGTTGGGGCCGATCTGGCAGTCCTCGCCGATGGTGACCGGCGCGACGTCCAGCGCCGTCAGGTGGTAGTTGACGAACGTACGGGCCCCGATGTGGATGTTGCTGCCGTAGTCGACGTAGAGCGGCGGTCTGAGCTCGACGCCCTCCCCCACGGAGCCCAGGAGTTCGGCCAGGACCGTCCGGGCGGCGTCGGCGTCCTCGGTGTGGAGTGCCTGGTAGCGGGCCGCGAGCCGCATCGCCCGCTGCTGCTCACGGACGATCTCGGGGTCGTCGGCGATGTAGAGGTCGCCCGCGCGCATGCGCTCCATGTGGGTGCGCGGATCGTCGGCGAAGTAGTCCGTGGGCATGCGGACGACGGTACACCCCCGAGGCGTACGAACGTACGCTCCATCGGCCGCCGGCCCTGCGCCTTTGCCCCGGCCCGTCGCCCCGGCCGTCAGCCGGGCAGCCTCCGCGCGCGCCAGACGAGGTACAGCGCCGACGCCACCGCCGCCACGCGCACCACCACCGGCCAGACGTCCGTCATCGCGTCACCCATCGCGTCCTCGGCGATGGGCGTGCCCCAACGGCCCTCCATCCGGCCCCAGAGCCAGACGAAGGCACCGGCCACGACCGCGCCGGGAAGCCCCATCGCGACCCACTTCGCCTCCGCGCGCGAGATCCTGCGCGAGCTGTACGCGAGGAGCCAGCCACCCGCGAGCGCCAGCCACGAACCCAGCACGGCGCCCGCCACCAGCAACGCGGCGGCGAGCAGCAGCAGCGGGTTCGCGAGGCGGGGCCTCCTGACCGCGTCCGCGTCCACGACGGCCGGCCTGGGCCGGCGCAGCCGAAGCCCCCTGCGGGGCGCCGGTACGGCCGCCGCGGGCGCGGGCTTTCCCTGGGCGGCCTTCTCCTGTGCGGCCTTCAGCGCTTCGGCCGCCTTCGCCGCCTCCGCCTCCTCCGGGGTGACCGCCACGGGCGGCCCGGTGGGACGGAACAGCTCCGGGCTCTCCAGACCGCCGACGAACCCCGGCACGTCGGTTCCGGGCGCGACCGGACCCCGCGCGCCCTCGCCGAAGGGCCCCGGTTCGATCCGCCACCACTCCGGCTCGCCTTCGGACGGCGCCCGGTCCAGCCCCGTCATGTGCGGCGCGGCCGCGGAGGGCCAGCCCGGAGCCGGAGCCCCCAGGAGCCTCGGCTCCTCCGCCACGGGCTCCGCCGGCCCCTGCGACGCGCCCTTGCGGAACGCGTCTTTCCGCAGCACTCCCCGCCGCGCTCGCGGCACCGCGGCCGGCCGCTCGTCACCCGTGCCCGCCGCTTCCCCGGGCGACGGCAGCGGCACCGTCCCGTCGGCCGATCCGGCCGCAGCCGCGACGAGTTCGTCCGGGGCCCCGAGCCGCCCCAGGATGCGCCGGACCGCTGCGGGAGAGTCCGCACCGTCCGTACCGCGCTGCCGGTCGATCTCTCCGCGCAGCGTCGACACGAGCCTCATCCGGGCACCCGACGACAGCTGTTGCTGCTGGGCCAGGTCACCGACCCGGCTGAGAAAGTCGTAGACAAGCTGGTCGCTCTCGATCCCCACGCGATGGTTCTCCCTCTACCCGCCCTGCCCCGACGGTAGCGTTCCAGGGGCTACCGTGGGACGGATGGGGACGACCACACCACCGCGCACGCTCGCCGAAGCTCTGCGCGCACGGGGCGACGAATCGCTGGCAGGGCTTCTGCGTGCCCGCCCCGACCTGCTCAGCCCCGTGCCGAACGACATCACCCAGCTGGCCACGCGGGCCGGTACCCGCGCCTCCGTCATCCGCGCGCTGGAGCACCTCGACCGCTTCGCGCTGCAGACCGCGGAGGCACTGGCGGTGGCGCCGGACCCGGCCCCGTACGACACGCTGCTCGCGCTGCTCACCGGTGACGGCGAGGGTGACGGCGACAGGCGGGACGGCGCGGGCGCCGCCATCACCGCCGCGCTGCCCGCGGCGCTCACGACGCTGCGCGAACAGGCCCTCGTCTGGGGCGAGGACGCCCGCCTGCACCTCACACGCACCGCGCGCGAACTCCTCGCTCCGTCGCCGCAGCACCCCTCCCCCACCGGTCTCGGGCCGACGGTCGCGGAAGCCACGGCCGGCATGTCACCGGGCCGGCTGCAGGAGATCCTGACGGCTGCCGGGCTCCCGGCCACCCACGACCCCGTGTCCGCCGTCGCCGCGCTGGCCGGACTCTTCACGGACCGGACGAGGATGGCGGAACTCCTGGACACCGCCCCGGTCGAGGCGCTGTCCGTCCTCGACCGGCTGGTGTGGGGCCCGCCGTACGGTGAGGTCACCCCGAACCCCGCACCGCCGGTCCAGTGGCTGCGCGACCGCGGGCTGCTGCTGCCCGTGTCGACCCGCACCGTCGTCCTGCCGCGCGAGGCGGCGCTGCATCTGCGGGCCGGGCGCGCCCACCGCGTGCCCGAGCCGGTGGCACCCGCGCTCGTCGCGGCGGCCGAGCGTGACCCCCAGGCTGTGGACAGGGCGGCGGCCGGCCAGGGCTTCATGGCCCTGTCCACCGTCGAGGAACTGCTGAAGCTCTGGAACAACGGCGGCCCGGCCATCCTGCGGGCCGGCGGGCTGAGCGTGCGCGAGCTGAAGCGCGCCGCCAACGCCCTGGACGTCCCCGAGAACACCGCGGCCTTCTGGATCGAACTCGCCTACGCGGCGGGCCTGCTGGCCTCCGACGGCGAGACGGACGAGCGTTACGCCCCCACCCCCGCGGCCGACGAGTGGCTCGACCTCCCTGCCCAGGACCGCTGGACCCACCTCGCCACCGCCTGGCTCGCCGCCACCCGCACCGCAGGCCTGATCGGCGGCCAGGACGCGAAGGGCAGGGCCCTGTCCGCACTCGGCCCCGACCTGGACCGTTCGGCCGCGCCCGAGGTCCGCCACCGCGTCCTGGAGCTGTTCGCCTCGCTGCCCCCGGGCACGGCGCCCGATCCGCAGACCCTGCTGGCCCGCCTCCGCTGGGAGCGGCCGCCGCGGACGTCCAGACCCGGCGTGCCCACCACGGGGCAGCCGTCCGGCGACGCCACCGACCTGCGGTCCCGCATCGCGCTGTGGACCGCCAACGAAGCGGAACTCATCGGGATCACCGGGCGCGGGGCCCTCTCCTCCCAGGCCCGCGCGCTGCTCGACGAGGGCCCCGCAGCGGCGGCGGCCCGGCTCGCCCCGCTGATCCCCGAGCCCCTGGACCACGTGCTGTTGCAGGCCGACCTGACCGCCGTCGCCCCCGGCCCGCTGGAACGCCCGCTCGCCGACATGCTCTCGGTGCTCGCCGACATCGAGTCCAAGGGCGGCGCGACGGTCTACCGCTTCACCCCCGGCTCCGTACGCCGCGCACTGGACGCCGGCCGGGCCGCGTCCGACCTGCACGCGTTCCTGGCCACGCACAGCCGGACCCCGGTGCCCCAGCCGCTGAGCTACCTCATCGACGACGTCGCCCGCCGCCACGGCCACCTCCGCGTCGGGGCCGCGTCCGCATACGTACGCTGCGACGACGAGGCCGTACTCAACGAGATCCTGGCCGACAAGCGCTCGGCGACCCTGCGTCTGCGCCGCCTCGCCCCGACCGTGCTGGCCGCGCAGGCGGACCCGGGCTCGCTGCTCGAAGGGCTGCGCGAGATGGGATACGCCCCTGCCGCGGAGTCCGCCGAGGGCGACGTGCTGATCACCCGGGCCGGGGCACGCCGCACGCCGCCCCGCACACCCCCCGTGCCCGTGCCCGAAGGCCCGCCGGTCCCGGACAGCACTCTGCTGACCGCCGCGGTACGGGCCATCAGGGCCGGCGACACAGCCGCGAGAGCCGTGCGCAAGGAGACGCCGGACACGACCGCGTCCGGCTCGCTCCCCCGCACGGCACCCGCCGAGACGCTGGCCACGGTGCAGGCGGCAGCGATGACCGGCTCCGCCGTCTGGATCGGCTACGTCAACGCGGACGGCGCGGCCAGCCAGCGCGTGATCGCCCCGGTGAAGGTCGAGGGCGGCTACGTCACGGGATACGACCACACCGCCGACGAGGTACGCACCTACCCGCTGCACCGCATCACGGGCGTCGCGGAACTCGCGGACGAACAGGCGACCTGACGAACCGTCCCGCCGCCGGGTCGGCCACCGGGGCCCGCCGGTCCGCACCGGCTGCCCGCCCGTCGGTCCGGCGGTCCGAGGGTCCGTGGGTGCCGAGGGTCCGTGGGTGCCGAGGGTCCGTGGGTGCCGTGGGTCCGTGCCGAGGGCGTCACTCCTCGGGGGCGACCGGCCCGATCCCGCCGAGGACGGCTGCCTCCCGGAGTACGTCGGTAAGCATGGGCATGGTGAGCCGGCCCGTGAACGTATTGCGCTGGCTCGGGTGGTAGCTGCCGAGCAGATGCAGCTCCTGGCCGTGCTCGGTCGCCGGGAGCACGACGTGCGCACCGTGACCGAACACGGGACGCGGGCGGGGAAGCGGCCGGCCGCACTCGGCGAGTACCGGCAGCAGGGCCTGCCAGCCGAAGGCCCCCAGGACCACGATCGCGCGCAGCCCGGGGCCCAGCAGGGTCAGCTCCCTGGTCAGCCACGCCCGGCAGGTGTCGCGCTCCCGCGGTGTCGGCTTGTTGGCCGGCGGCGCGCAGTGCACGGGCGAGGTGAGCCGTACGCCACGCAGGACGAGCCCGTCATCGGCGTGCGCGGAGGTGGGCTGCGAGGCCAGGCCCACCTCGTGGAGGGCCCTGAAGAGGAAGTCGCCCGTCGCGTCGCCGGTGAACATCCGGCCCGTCCTGTTCCCACCGTGTGCGGCGGGCGCGAGTCCCACCACCGCCACCGACGCGTCCGGCGGCCCGAAGCCGGGCACGGGCCGGCCCCAGTAGTCCCACTCCTGGAAGGCCGCCCGCTTGACCGCGGCGACCTCCTCCCGCCAGGCCACCAGCCGGGGGCAGGCGCGGCACCGGGTGACGAGGTCGTCCAGCTCAGCGATCCCGGCGCACCGCGGCGCGTGGTGCGCCGGGAACCCGGCGTCATCGGGTCCGGGCACCCGGCCCGGCGGCTCCGTCTCGTCCATCCGCCCACGCTACGGGCCCGACGGGCCCGGACCCTGCCCCCGCGCGCCCGCCCGGTTGGGGCGCGGATGCGGCACACTGGACGTTTGGCCGCTCGCGGCCGTCCCGGCGGCACATCCGAGCGGCAGGGCAGAAGCGGAACAGAAAGGGCCGACGCGCGTGAATGGGCCTCTCATCGTCCAGAGCGACAAAACTCTGCTCCTCGAAGTCGACCACGACCAGGCCGACGCCTGCCGTCGTGCCATCGCACCCTTCGCCGAGCTGGAGCGTGCGCCCGAGCACATCCACACCTACCGGCTGACCCCGCTGGGCCTGTGGAACGCCCGCGCCGCGGGACACGACGCCGAGCAGGTCGTCGACGCCCTCGTGGAGTACTCGCGCTACCCGGTGCCGCACGCGCTGCTCGTCGACATCGCCGAGACGATGGCGCGGTACGGCCGTCTCACCCTCTCCAAGCACCCCGTCCACGGCCTGGTGCTGACCTCCAACGACCGGCCCGTGCTGGAGGAGATCCTCCGCTCGAAGAAGGTCCAGCCGCTGGTCGGGGCACGCCTCGACCCGGACACCGTGGCCGTGCACCCGTCCGAGCGCGGGCAGATCAAGCAGACGCTGCTGAAGCTGGGCTGGCCGGCCGAGGACCTCGCCGGATACGTCGACGGCGAGGCGCACCCGATCGAGCTCGACCAGGAGGGCTGGGCGCTCCGCCCGTACCAGAAGCAGGCCGTCGAGGGGTTCTGGCACGGCGGCTCCGGAGTCGTCGTGCTCCCCTGCGGCGCCGGGAAGACGCTGGTCGGGGCCGGCGCGATGGCCGAGGCCAAGGCGACCACGCTCATCCTGGTCACGAACACCGTCTCGGCCCGGCAGTGGAAGAGCGAGCTGGTGAAGCGGACCTCGCTGACCGAGGACGAGATCGGCGAGTACAGCGGCACGCGCAAGGAGATCCGGCCGGTCACGATCGCCACCTACCAGGTGCTGACCACCCGGCGTAAGGGGATCTACCCGCACCTGGAGCTGTTCGACTCCCGCGACTGGGGGCTCGTGATCTACGACGAGGTGCACCTGCTGCCCGCACCGGTCTTCAAGTTCACCGCCGACCTCCAGGCCCGCCGCCGCCTCGGGCTCACCGCGACGCTGGTGCGTGAGGACGGGCGCGAGTCCGACGTCTTCTCGCTCATCGGCCCCAAGCGGTTCGACGCGCCGTGGAAGGAGATCGAGGCGCAGGGTTACATCGCGCCCGCCGACTGTGTCGAGGTCCGCGTGAATCTCACGGACTCGGAGCGCCTCGCGTACGCGACGGCCGAGGCCGAGGAGAAGTACCGGTTCTGCGCGACGACCGCGACGAAGCGGAAGGTCACCGAGGCACTCGTCCGCAAGCACCAGGGCGAGCAGACCCTCGTCATCGGTCAGTACATCGACCAGCTCGACGAACTCGGTGAGCACCTGAACGCGCCGGTGATCAAGGGCGAGACGAGCAACGCGCAGCGCGAGAAGCTGTTCAACGCGTTCCGCGAGGGCGAGATCAGCGTGCTGGTCGTGTCGAAGGTCGCGAACTTCTCGATCGACCTGCCCGAGGCGACCGTCGCGATCCAGGTCTCGGGGACGTTCGGCTCGCGGCAGGAGGAGGCACAGCGGCTCGGCCGGGTGCTGCGGCCGAAGGCGGACGGGCACGAGGCCAGGTTCTACTCGGTGGTCGCCCGCGACACGATCGACCAGGACTTCGCGGCGCACCGCCAGCGGTTCCTGGCCGAGCAGGGCTACGCGTACCGGATCGTCGACGCGGACGAGCTGCTCACCGAGAGCTGACGGCGCCTGTCGGCTCCGGTGCGGCGCGGTGCCGACAGGCTCTCAGCGGCGGCGGCGGACGACGCCGGCCTCCTCCGCGTACTCACCGAGCACGGCCACGCCGAACGCTGCGCGCACGTAGACCGAGACGGCCCGCACCGCGTTCCCGACGCGGTGACCGCGGGGGTGGCCGGTCGCCGCGGTCGCGCCGTGCGCGGGGCCGGTCCTGCGTGGGTCCAGATAAACGGTGCTCATGCATTCCATGGTGCTCCGCCCGCCCCGCCCGGGCATCGGCCCACGGACGGAAGTCCCGGCGAACACCCGTCGGCCGCAGGTCGCACGCCGTCACATGCCGTCCCCTACGGGGCGTACGGGGCCCCGGGCCACCGGGTGACGTTCCCCGAATTCGTTCGCTCCCGCGGGAAACGCTCGATACACTCGCCGGTCTGCCCGCCTCCCGCACCGTGGTACCGGGCCGCCCCTCCGGGCGGCCGGCAGCCGGGGGAGCGCCGCCGACCGGACGGAAACCGGCCGACAACAGCCGCACGCGCCCATCCGCGTGCGCATTCCTGTGTGTACGTCCCCGAGCGGACAGGGCAGCCGGCCCTGCCCGCCGTCCTGCGTCGAAAAGCCGGAGGCAACACCGTGCCCGCGCACGAAGAGTCAAGCAATCCACTGGTCAGGGAGCGGGCGCACCTCGCCGCGTCCCGTGCCGCGCTGCGTGCCATGCGTGAGGACGTGCAGGCACTCGACATCCGCGACGTCACGGCGAACTGGGTCAACGCCGCCGTCCTGCAGGCCCAGATCGACGACCGCATCAAGGCGCTCGCCGATCTCACCCACACCCCGCTCTTCTTCGGCCGCCTCGACTACCTGCACGAAGTGGGCGCCGAGAAGGCGGAGGGTTCGGAGGGAGAACAGTTCTACATCGGGCGCCGCCACGTCCACGACGCCCACGGTGATCCGATGGTCATCGACTGGCGCGCCCCGGTCTCGCAGCCCTTCTACCAGGCTTCCAAGAACAACCCGCTGGACGTCGGCCGCCGCCGGCGCTTCGGCTACACGGGCGGCGAGCTGACCGCGTACGAGGACGAGCACCTCGACGACCCGTCGGAGGCCGAGCAGACCAGCAAGCTCCTCCAGGCCGAGATCGAACGGCCCCGTGTCGGTCCGATGCGCGACATCGTGGCGACGATCCAGCCCGAGCAGGACGAGATCGTCCGCAGCGGGCTCGGCGGGACGGTCTGCGTCCAGGGCGGCCCCGGCACCGGAAAGACGGCCGTGGGCCTGCACCGGGTCGCCTTCCTCCTGTACGCGCACCGCGAGCGGCTGGCCCGCACCGGCACCCTCGTCGTCGGCCCGAACCGGTCGTTCCTGCACTACATCGAGCAGGTCCTGCCGGCACTCGGCGAGCTGGAGGTGAAGCAGGCCACCGTCGAGGATCTCGTGACGGCCCGGGTCGAGGTGCGCGGCACGGACGAGGCCCCTGCGGCCGTGATCAAGGGCGATGCCCGGATGGCGGAGGTCCTGCGACGTGCGATCCGCTCGCACGTCACCCCTCCCACCGAGTCGGTCATGGTGGTGCGGGGCTCGCGCCGCTGGCGGATCCCGGCCTACGAAGTCGCCGAGATGGTCACCGAGCTGATGGCCCGCGACATGCGTTACGGCGCCGCGCACGAGGCCCTGCCGCAGCGCATCGCGCACGCCGTCCTCGTCCGGATGGAGGAGGCGGGCGAGGCCCCCGACGACCGGGTGCAGAACGCGGTGGCCCGCAATCCGGCGGTGAAGGCTGCCGTGAAGGCGATCTGGCCGGCGGTCGATCCGGCGAAGCTGGTGCTGCGGCTGCTGACCGACGCGGAGTTCCTTGCCGCCCACGCGGCGGGGACGCTCACCGACGAGGAGCAGAAGCGGATCCTGATGGAGAAGCCCGCGCGCAGCGTGAAGTCGGCGAGGTGGACGGCGGCGGACGCGGTCCTGATCGACGAGGCCGCCGACCTGGTGGAGCGGACGCACTCGCTGGGACACGTCGTCATCGACGAGGCCCAGGACCTGTCCCCCATGCAGTACCGCGCGGTGGGGCGCCGCTGTTCGACCGGTTCGGCGACGGTCCTCGGTGACCTGGCCCAGGGCACGACCCCGTGGTCGACGCAGAGCTGGGAGCAGGCGCTCTTCCATCTGGGCAAGGCGGACGCGGTGGTGGAGGAGTTGACGGCCGGCTTCCGCGTGCCGCGCGAGGTGATCGCCTACGCTTCCCGGCTGCTCCCCGCGATCTCCCCCGGCCTCGCCCCGGTCGAGTCGGTCCGAGAGGCGGCGGGATCGCTCGCGGTGCGCGAGGTGTCCGGCGCGGGTGAGCTGGACGCGGCGGTGATCGCGGCGTGCGAGGAATCGCTGCGCCACGAGGGCTCCATCGGCCTGATCGCCGCCGACGCCCGCATCCCGGCCCTCGCGACCGCCCTCGCCGAAGCGGGCCACAGCTGCCTCTCCCCCGGTGAGGAGACGACGGCGGACTCCCGCCTGACCCTGGTCCCGGCCTCCCTGGCCAAGGGTCTGGAGTACGACTACGTCGTGCTGGACGAACCCGCGGCGGTGGTCGACGGCGAACCCGACGAACGCACCGGCCTGCGCCGCCTGTACGTCGCCCTCACCCGAGCCGTCTCCGGCCTCGTCGTCCTGCATGCGGCCCCCCTCCCGGAGCAACTCGGCCGGTGAGGTGACCGACGGGCCGGGCCCCGCCGGGCCGGGCCGACACGGCCGGCTCGGCTCGGCTCGGGCGATCACGCCACCGTCGTCGCCACACTCTCCGCTTACTCTCAGTGACGAACGGCGGTGGCCGGGGGTTCCCGTCCCGCCGGTCCTTCCCGCCCCTCCGATCCCTCCGGATCGAGATGGGGAAGGATCCGGTCCAGCCACCGCGGCGTCCACCACGCGGCGCGTCCGAGCAGGGTCATCACGGCGGGCACGAGCAGCAGCCGTACGACGGTGGCGTCGATCAGCACGCTGGCGGCGAGGCCGAGCCCCAGCATCTTGACCACGATGTTGTCGCTGATGATGAACGCGGCGAAGACGCTGACCATGATGAGCGCGGCACAGGTGATGACCCGCGCGGTGATCTCCAGGGCGTGCGCGACGCTCGCCTTGGGGTCCCTGGTGGCCAGCCACGCCTCGTGGATGCGCGACAGGAGGAAGATCTCGTAGTCCATGCTGAGGCCGAAGACGATGGCGAACATCATCATCGGCACGTAGCTCTCGATCGGGACCTTGCCCGAGACCCCGAGCGCGGGCCCTCCCCAGCCCCACTGGAAGACGGCCACCACGACGCCGTACGAGGCCGCGATCGACAGGACGTTGAGCAGGGCTGCCTTGACGGCGACGAGCACCCCTCGGAACACGGCCAGGATCACGAGGAAGGCGAGCCCTACGACCACCGCGATGATCAGCGGCAGCCTGCTCGACACGATGTCGAGGAAGTCGACCTGGGCGGCCGTCGTCCCGGTCACATAGGTCCGCGCGGCGGTGCCGGAGACCGCGCCGGGCAGGACGTCGTCCTTCAGGCGGTTGTCCAGGCTCGTCGTCCGCTCGTCCTGCGGCGCGGCGACCGAGTACGCGGTGGCCGTGAGGACGTCCCCGTCCGAGGTGGCCGTGAGCGGGGTGACGACGGCCGCGTCCGGCACCTCGGTCAGGGACTGCTGGGCCTTGCTCTGCAGGTCGGACCGGTCGCTCTGCGGTACCGCGCTCTGGTCGATGACGAGGGTCAGCGGCCCGTTCGAACCCGGCCCGAAGGCCGACGACATGAGGTCGTAGGCCCGGCGGTCGGTGAAGGACTTCGGGTCGGCCCCGTCCCCGATGTGCCCGAGCTGGATGAAGAAGAGCGGGAACGCGAGGACGGCCAGCACGACGACGCCGCCGCCCAGGAACCACCACGGCCGGCGCTCCACCCGCCGGGCGTACCGGTGCCAGGTGCCGTGCGCCGCGTCCCCCGGTACGGCCCGCGAGCCGCCGCTCGCGCCCACCGGGTCCGGCGGACCCCCCGTGCCGCCCGCGTCCGACGGGCCGCCCTCGACCTCCGCGATCGGGGTACGGACGTGGATCCGGTCGATGTGCCTGCCCACCAGTCCCAGCATCGCCGGCACCAGCGTGAGCGCCCCGAGCACAGCGGTGACGACGGTGACCGCGGCAGCGACGCCGAGCTTTCCGATGAAGCCGATCCCGGACACCCACAGCCCGCAGAGGGCGATGATCACGGTGCAGCCCGAGAGCAGCACGGCCCGCCCGCTCGTCGCCGTGGCCGAACCGGCGGCGGCGACGGGGTCCTTGCCGTCCATGAGGCTCTGCCGGTGCCGGGTGACCAGGAACAGGGCGTAGTCGATGCCGACGCCGAGCCCGATCATCGTGGCGAGCGTCGGCGAGACCGTCGCGAAGGTGGTGGCGGCGGCCAGCAGCGCCAGCAGGCCCAGTCCGCAGATGACGCAGATCAGGGCGGTGACCAGCGGCAGCACCGCGGCCACCAGGCTGCCGAACCCGATGAGCAGCACCAGGATCGCCACGCCGAACCCGATGGCCTCGCTGATGCGGTCGTTCGCCGACGGCCTGGCCAGTTCACCCAGCGATCCGCCGTATTCGACCTCGGCACCGGCGGACCTCAGCGGCTTGACCGCCGAGTCCACCCCGTCGAGGTAGCCGGACTCGAGCGTGGAGGGCTGGACGCTGAACCGGACGGTGATGTAGGCCGTCTTCCCGTCCGTGGAGAGCGGCCCCACGTCCGGGGTGCTGGTGCCGGTGTCGGACGTCAGGGGGTTCGTCACGGACAGCACGTCCGGCAGTTTCTGGAGGCTGCCGACGACCGTCGACATCTGGCTGCTCAGTGCGGTGAGCGAGCCGTCCGAGTCGTGCACCACCACGTTGCTGCTGTAGCCGCCGGCCGAGGGGGCGTGGGCCTGCAGCACGTCGAGACCGTCCTGCGACTGCGTTCCGGAGAGGGAGAAGTCGTCGGAGTAGTCGCCCCCGTAGGCGTGGTGCAGGACCTGGAGGGCTGCGAGCGCGACCAGCCACAGGACGATGACGGTCACGAAGTGGCGCGCGCACCAGGCCCCGGTCCTGTGCAGCGTCCCCGGACGGTGATGTGCCGTGCCGGAGGCGCGATCAGGCTGCGGCAATGGCATGTGGACTCCGCGGCTGGGCCGGACACCTCAGGGAGTTCAGCATGGATCGGCCCCCCGCCCCCGGCACTCCGGAATGGGGGGAACGGGTGACGCCGGGCCCGGTCCGTCCAGGGCCGTCAGGCGTCGAGCGCCTCACGCCACTGCCGTACGGCGGCCGCGTCCACCGGGCCGTCCCAGCCGCCCGGTCGTGCCGCGCCCCCGATGTGGAAGGCCTCGATGCCCGCCTCCCGCAGCCGGGCCAGGTGGTCCAGGCGCAGGCCGCCGCCGACCATGATCTGCGGCTCGTAGCCGGGCAGGTCCGACCGCCCCGCCTCGGCCAGCAGGACGTCCATGCCGGCGTCGACCCCGCTCGGCGAGCCCGCCGTGAGGTACGTGTCCAGGCCGGGCAGGTCCGCGAGGTGCTTGCGCAGCGCGTCACGGTCGGACGCCCGGTCGATGGCGCGGTGGAAGGTCCAGGAGCAGCCGTTCAGCTCGGCGACGATCCGCTCGACGGCCACCAGGTCGACGTGCCCGTCCTGGTCGAGGAAGCCGAGGACGAACTCCTCGGCGCCTGCCGCCCGCATGGCGCGGGCCTTCTCCACCAGGACGTCGACATCACCGGCGGCGAATCCGTCGGCCACCCTGAGCATGACCCGCAGCGGGATTCCGACGGCGTCCCTGATCGCCGTGAAGGTCTCCAGGGACGGTGTGAGGCCGTCGGCCGCCATGTCGGTGACCAGTTCGAGGCGGTCCGCACCACCCGCCTGCGCCGCGACCGCGTCCTCGGCGTCGAGGGCGATCACCTCCAGGACTGCACGGTTGCTCATGGTGTTCCATTCCCTCGGAGCGGCTACGGACTACAGGTCTAGTCCAATAACCAGACTACGGGTCAGCCACCCGGCGGCGCAGCTCCCCATGTGGACGCAAGCGTGAAGATACGCGAGAGAGAGACGGCATCCGCGGAGCCGACGCGCCGCGGCCACGCGCTCCCGGGGCAAGAGCGGGGCCGGGCTCACCGGTCACCCCCCGGCGGCCGGCGCCCGCGTCCCGGTTCCCGTCACGCGCGCACGAACCGCACCGGTGTCCCCGGGACCGCCTGCGCCGCCCCCGCCAGCGCCGCTTCCGTGACCACGCCGACGACCGGGTAACCCCCCGTCGTCGGATGGTCGTTGAGGAACACCACGGGCCGTCCGTCCGGCGGCACCTGGACGGCACCCAGCACCATCCCCTCGCTGGGGAGTTCGCCGTCCCGCGCGCGCCGCAGCACGGGACCCTCCAGGCGCAGCCCGATGCGGTTGCTGCGCTCCGACACGCGGTAGGCGGCCGTGGTGAGCGTGCGAAGGGCCGGTCCCGTGAACCAGTCGTCGCGCGGGCCCGGGTGCAGCGGCAGGACCAGTTCGGCGGGGGCGCCGGGCCAGGGCACGGTGTCGGCCGCCGGCGCGCCGTGCGGGGAACCGAGCGGCAGGAGGTCGCCCTCGCACAGGACCGGCGGCCCGAGCCCCGAGAGCAGGTCGGTGGACCTGCTGCCGAGAACGGGTTCGGGCACCAGGCCGCCGGCGAACGCCAGGTAGGAGCGCAGACCGTGGAGCGCGGGACCGGCCTCCAGCACCGCACCCTGGGGCACGCGCACCGGCGCGCCCCAGGGTGCGGGATGTCCGTCCACGGTGACCGCGCAGCCCGCGCCGCCGACGACGGCGAGCACCGACCGCACACCGGCCGGCCGGACCGCGCACCCCGTGAGCGTGGTCTCCAGCACCGCCGCGTCGGGGGTGTTGCCGACGAGCCTGTTGGCCAGCCGCCGGGCGGGCCCGTCCAGCGCCCCGGCCCGGGGCACTCCGAGGTGCGCCCAGCCGGCGCGGCCCTCGTCCTGCACCGTGGTCAGCACACCGGCCCGCACCACTTCGAGCCCCGGGCTCATCCGCCCGCCCCGGCCGCCACGAAACGCACCCGGGTCCCGGGCCGGAACAGCGCCGCCGGTTCGCGTCCCGGGTCCCAGAGCGCCTCCGGTCCGGGCATCCGCCCGATGAGCTGCCAGCCGCCGGGCGACGGGCGCGGATAGACCCCGGTGTACGGCCCGGCGAGGGCCAGCGCCCCGGCCGGCACCCGGGTGCGGGGCGTGGCGCGGCGCGGGACGGCCAGGTGTCCGGGCAGCCCCGTGAGGTATCCGAAGCCGGGCGCGAAACCGCAGAAGGCGACCCGGAACTCCGTACCGGCGTGGATGCGCGGCACCTCCTCGACGGCCACACCCCACGCCTCGGCCACGTCGGCGAGGTCCGGGCCGTCGTAGACGACGGGTATCCCTACGGCCCCGGCGGCGCTCAGGTGCAGCGGGGGCACGGTCCACGAGCGCAGCCGCCCGGCCAGGTGCGGGTCGTCGACCCCGTCCAGGAGCACGGTCCGCGCGCCGGGGACGATCTCGCGCACGTCGGGGAGCTCCCCCGCGGACCTGCGGCGCAGCAGTTCCGCGTGGAAGGCCTCCGCGTCCTCGCCGGAGGCGAGCTCCACGAGCAGGGCGCGGGGGCCGGCGGCCAGCACCCGGACGCCGCTCACGCGAACGCCCGGACGGGGACGCCCGCTTCCTCCAGCGCCGCCCTGACCCGCCGGGCGAGCGCCGCCGCCCCCGGGGTGTCCCCGTGGACGCACAGCGACCGCGCGGCGACCGCTATGCGACTGCCGTCCACCCCGGTGACGGCCCGCTCCACGGCCATGCGGACACTCCGGCGCACCACCTCGTCCGCGTCGTGCACCACGGCGCCGTCCTCACCGCGCGGGACGAGCGTGCCCTGCGGGGTGTACGCGCGATCGGCGAAGGCTTCCGGGACGGGGGTCAGGCCTGCCGCCCCGGCGTGCGCGAGGAGCCGCGAACCGGGCAGTCCGAGCACCGCCGGGGAGCCGCCCGCGAGCACCACGCCCGCGACGACGGCGGCTGCCTGGGTGTCGTCCCGGACCACGCGGTTGTAGAGGGCCCCGTGCGGTTTGACGTACGACACCGAGGAGCCGGCCGCTTCCGCGAAGACCCGCAGGGCGCCGATCTGGTAGGCGATCTCGGCGGTGAGCTCGGCCGCCGGCACGTCCATGGCGCGCCGCCCGAATCCGGCCAGGTCGCGGTAGGAGACCTGGGCGCCGATGCGTACGCCCCGCTCGGTCGCCGTGTCGCAGACCCGCCGCATCACGGACGCGTCGCCCGCGTGGAAGCCGCACGCGACGTTGGCGCTGGTGACACACGTCAGCAGCGCCTCGTCCTCGGTGAGGGTCCAGCGGCCGAAGCCCTCGCCCAGGTCCGCGTTGAGGTCGATGGGATAGGTGGGTTCCGCCCGTTCCGTCACGGCCGCACGCTAGCGACCGGCCGCCCAGCGCGACAAGGTCCGGCCGCTCTACAGTCGCCGTATGACCGACGCCACCGCGCTCCGCACCCGCTGGCAGGACGCCCTCGTCGCCGTCCGGGGCGCCGCTCCCGGCCCCGACCCCCTGCCGTACGCCGACAACCTCCTGGGCCGCTGGGCGGAGCCCCAGCGGCGCTACCACACCACCGCCCACCTGACGCAGGTCCTGGACCGGGTCGACGCCCTGGCCGGCCATGCCGCCGACCCGGATGTGGTGCGCCTCGCCGTCTGGTTCCACGACGCGGTCTACCGGCCCGACCGCTCGGAGAACGAGGAACGCAGCGCGGCCCTCGCCGAGCGCGCCCTGCCCGAGGCCGGGCTCCCGGACGCGGTGACGGCGGAGGTCGCCCGCCTGGTCCGGCTCACGGTCACGCACGACCCGGCCCCGGGTGACACGAACGGCGAGGCGCTGTGCGACGCGGACCTCGCGATCCTGGCGGCGGCCCCCAAGGAGTACGCGGCGTACGCGGCCCAGGTCCGGGAGGAGTACGGCTTCGTCCCGGACGAGGCGTTCCGCGCGGGGAGGGCCGCCGTCCTGCGGCAACTGCTGGGACTGCCCCGGCTGTTCCGCACCCCGCTGGGGGCGGCGGAGTGGGAGCCGAGGGCCCGGCAGAACCTGACGACCGAGCTGGAGCTGCTCACGCGGTGAAGCGGAGGGGGCTTGCCCGCCCACTGGGACAGGGGAATGTCAGGGACGAGAACACCGTTGGCCACTGTCATGCCCGACTCCGTCTCCAGCCGTCCCCGCATGCCCATGGCCGTCTACATCCTCGGCCTCTCGGTGTTCGCTCTCGGTACCAGCGAGTTCATGCTGTCCGGGCTGTTGCCGCCCATCGCCGACGACATGAACGTGTCGATCCCGAAGGCCGGGCTCCTCATATCCGCCTTCGCGATCGGCATGGTGGTCGGCGCCCCTCTGCTGGCGGTCGCCACGCTGCGGCTGCCCCGTCGGACGACCCTCGTCGCGCTCATCTCGGTCTTCGGGCTGGGCCAGATCGCCGGCGCGCTGGCACCGACGTACGAGGTGCTGTTCGTCTCCCGCGTGGTGAGCGCGCTGGCGTGCGCCGGTTTCTGGGCGGTGGGCGCGGCGGTCGCGATCGCGATGGTGCCGGTGAACGCCCGCGCCAGAGCGATGGCCGTCATGATCGGCGGGCTGTCGATCGCCAATGTGCTGGGCGTGCCGCTGGGCGCGTTCCTCGGGGAGAACCTCGGCTGGCGGTCGGCGTTCTGGGCCGTGGGCGCCGCATCCGCCGTCGCCCTGGCCGGTGTCGTGACCCGCATTCCGCGCATTCCGCTGCCGGACGAGAAGCCGCAGCTCAGGCGGGAGGTAGCGATCTACCGGGACCGTCAGGTCTGGCTGTCGATCGTGATCACGGCGCTCGCGGCGGGCGGCGTGTTCTGCGCGTTCAGCTACCTGGCGCCGCTCCTGACGGACGTGGCGGGGCTCGGTTCGGGCTGGGTGCCGTGGGTGCTCGCCCTGTTCGGTCTCGGCGCGCTGATCGGCACGACGATCGGCGGCCGCGTCGCGGACGCCCACCTCTTCGGTGTACTGCTGAGCGGGATCACGGCCTCGACGGTCTTCCTGGCCGCGCTCGCCCTCTTCGCGTCGAACCAGGTCGCCGTGGTCGTCCTCGCGTTCCTGCTGGGCCTGTCGGCGTTCTACACGGCCCCGGCGCTCAACGCCCGGATGTTCAACGTGGCCGGTGTCGCACCCACGCTCGCCGGGGCGACGACCACGGCGGCCTTCAACCTGGGCAACACGAGCGGGCCGTGGCTGGGCGGCACGGTGATCGACGCCGACTTCGGGTTCCGCGCCACGGCCTGGGCGGGTGCCGCGATGCTGGTGGCCGGCCTGGTGACCGTGGTGGTCTCGATGCGGCTCCACAGCGGTACGCCTTCCAAGCGGATCGCGGGCGCACCGGCGCACGTCAGCCCGGAGCAGGACGCCCCTTCGGCCTCCGCAGGCCCGCTTCGGTGATGCGGCGCACGATCTCCTTCGACCCGACCTCCCGCGCCCCGGCGCGCACCGCGTCCGCGTAGCGCGCCTCGGGCACGTCGTAGTGGTCCCGCTCGAACGCGCGCGGCGGGCAGCCGATCGACGCGGCGAACGCGTGCAGTTCCTCGAACGAGACGTCGCTGACCAGGTGGGACCACAGCCGTCCGTGGCCGGGCCAGGTCGGCGGGTCGATGTAGACCGTCACCGGCCGAACACCCCGGCGAGATTGCCCACCGGCGCGACGGACACGGTCGCCTTCGTGCAGACCCAGTGCGGATCGGGGCCCAGTTCGGGCTCGACGTCCAGCGCGTGCGGGGCCTCCCCCGTGCACACGGGGCACAACGGCCAGCGGCCGTACTGTTCGAGGAGCGCGTCCTGGACGTCCTGGGCCACCAGCCCGGTGACGAAGGACGCCCCCTCGGGCCACTGCTCCACCCACCAGCGCCGGTGGGTCACCGCGTCCTCGACCATCGAGACCATCTGCGCCTCGGCGACGTCACCGGCGACCAGATCGGCCATCACGAGCGCACGCGCGGTGTGCAGCTCCTGCTCCAGGCTGTTCAACTCCATGCACCCATTGTCCCCCGCCGCGCAAACCCGCCCTTGGTCCTTCCGAAGCGGGGACGAAATGGGGGGTTGACGGGATTCCGTCCTGAAAATATCTTTCAAATGTGACCCATGACGTGAAGGAAAGTTTCACCGGCGAATCTCCGCCCGCGCCCGCGGCCCTCGCGGCCAAGGTGCGGACCCTCGCCCCGTCCATGACCCGTTCCATGCAGCGGGTCGCCGAAGCCGTCGCGGGGGACCCCGCCGGGTGCGCCGCCCTCACCGTCACCGGTCTCGCCGAGCTCACCGGCACGAGTGAGGCCACCGTCGTCCGCACGGCCCGTCTCCTCGGATACCCCGGATACCGGGACCTGCGCCTGGCACTCGCGGGGCTCGCCGCGCACCAGCAGTCCGGCCGGGCGCCCGCCGTCACGGCCGACATCGCGGTCGACGACCCCATCGCGGACGTCGTCACGAAGCTCGCCTACGACGAGCAGCAGACCCTCGCGGACACGGCGGCCGGTCTCGACACCGTACAGCTCGGTGCGGCCGTCGCCGCCGCCGCGACCGCCCGCCGCATCGACATCTACGGCATCGGGGCCTCCTCGCTCGTCGGTCAGGACCTGGCCCAGAAGCTGCTGCGCATCGGTCTGATAGCCCACGCCCACATGGACCCGCACCTCGCGGTGACCAACGCGGTGCAGCTCCGCTCCGGCGATGTGGCCATCGCGATCACGCACTCCGGATCCACGGGCGACGTCATCGAGCCGCTGCGCGTGGCCTTCGACCGCGGTGCGACCACGATCGCGATCACCGGCCGTCCGGACGGCCCCGTCTCGCAGTACGCCGACCACGTGCTGACCACCTCCACCGCCCGTGAGAGCGAGCTGCGGCCCGCCGCCATGTCGAGCCGCACGAGCCAGCTGCTGGTCGTGGACTGCCTGTTCATAGGCGTCGCCCAGCGCACGTACGAGACGGCCGCGCCCGCACTGTCGGCCTCCTACGAGGCGCTCGCCCACCGACACACCCCGCGCACCCGCTGACCCGTCCGGCACCCGCACCCGCACCCGCACCCGCACCCGCGGAACCGTACGAGAACGAGAAAGCAGAGCCGCTGTCCATGACCTCCACCACCGACGCGAACGCCGCCGCCGACGGCTACGGCGAGCTGCGCGCCCAGCTCGCCACCCTCACCACCGAGGCCTACCGCCCGGAGCTCGCCGAGATCGACCAGCTCCCGACGCAGGAGATAGCCCGCATCATGAACGGCGAGGACACCACCGTCCCCGCCGCCGTCGCCGAGAAGCTCCCGCAGATCGCCGCCGCGATCGACGCCACCGCCGAGCGCATGGGGCGCGGCGGCCGGCTGATCTACGCGGGCGCCGGCACCGCGGGCCGCCTCGGTGTGCTCGACGCCAGCGAGTGCCCGCCCACCTTCAACACCGACCCGTCCGAGGTCATCGGCCTGATCGCGGGCGGCCCCTCCGCCATGGTCAAGGCCGTCGAGGGTGCCGAGGACAGCAAGGAACTTGCCGCCGCCGACCTCGACGCACTGGGCCTCACCGCCGACGACACGGTGGTCGGGATCTCCGCGTCCGGCCGCACGCCCTACGCCATCGGCGCCGTCGAGCACGCCCGCGGCAAGGGGGCTCTCACCCTCGGCCTCTCCTGCAACGCGGACTCGGCGCTCGCCGCGGCCGCCGAGCACGGCCTGGAGATCGTCGTCGGCCCCGAACTGCTCACCGGCTCCACCCGCCTCAAGGCGGGCACCGCGCAGAAGCTCGTCCTCAACATGCTCTCGACCATCACGATGATCCGGCTCGGCAAGACGTACGGGAATCTGATGGTCGACGTACGCGCGTCGAACGAGAAGCTGCGCGCCCGCTCCCGACGGATCGTCTCCCTGGCCACCGGCGCCTCCGACGAGGAGATCGAGGCGGCGCTCGCCGCCACCGACGGCGAGGTGAAGAACGCCATCCTCACCATCCTCGGCGACGTCGACGGCCCCACCGCCGGCACGCTCCTGGCCGAGTCCGACGGCCACCTCCGCGCCGCCCTCGCGGCCGTCCGCACCACCTGACGCACCACTTCCCCGCACAGCAAGGCACCACCATGACCACTGAAGACAAGAACCGCGCCACAGCCGCCGCGATCCTGCCGCTCGTCGGTGGCGCTGCGAACGTCAGCTCGATCGCCCACTGCATGACCCGGCTCCGGCTGGGTCTGCACGACCGTTCCCTCGTCGACGACGAGGCCCTGAAGGCCGTCCCCGCGGTCATGGGCGTGGTCGAGGACGACACCTACCAGATCGTCCTCGGCCCGGGCACGGTCGCCCGGGTCACGCCGGAGTTCGAGCAGCTGGTCGAGGAGGGCCGCGCCTCCGAGGCGCCCGCCGTCCACACGGCCGAGGAGCTGGCGGACAAGGGTGCGGCGCTCAAGGCACAGCAGAAGGCCAGGAACGCCACCCCGTTCAAGATGTTCCTGCGCAGGATCGCGAACATCTTCGTGCCGCTGATCCCCGCCCTGATCGGCTGCGGCATCATCGCCGGGCTCAACGGCCTGCTGGTGAACCTCGGCTGGCTGCCGTCCGTGACCCCCGCCCTGGCGGCGATGGCCTCCGGTTTCATGGCGCTGATCGCGGTGTTCGTCGGCTACAACACGGCGAAGGAGTTCGGCGGTACCCCGATCCTCGGCGGCGCGGTGGCGGCGATCATCGTCTTCCCCGGTGTGGCGAACATCCACGCCTTCGGCCAGACCCTCTCCCCCGGCCAGGGCGGTGTCCTGGGCGCGCTCGGTGCGGCGGTCCTCGCGGTGTACGTCGAGAAGTGGTGCCGCCGCTGGGTACCGGAGGCCCTGGACGTCCTCGTCACTCCGACGCTCACGGTGCTGATCTCCGGCCTCGTCACGATCTTCGGCCTGATGTACGTCGCCGGTGAGGTGTCCACCGCCATCGGTACGTTCGCCGACTGGCTGCTCTCCACGGGTGGCGCCGGCGCGGGCTTCCTGCTGGGCGGCCTCTTCCTGCCGCTGGTGATGCTGGGCCTGCACCAGGCCCTGATCCCCATTCACACCACGCTGATCGAACAGCAGGGCTTCACCGTCCTGCTCCCGATCCTCGCGATGGCCGGAGCCGGCCAGGTCGGCGCGGCAGCCGCGGTCTACCTCCGCCTGCCCCGCAACGAGTCGATCCGCCGGACCATCAGGTCGGCCCTCCCGGCCGGCCTGCTGGGCGTCGGCGAGCCCCTGATCTACGGCGTCTCACTGCCCCTGGGCCGCCCCTTCATCACGGCCTGCGTCGGCGGCGCGTTCGGCGGTGGCTTCGTGGGCCTGTTCAACCAGCTCGGCGACTCCGTGGGCTCCACGGCCATCGGCCCGTCCGGCTGGGCGCTGTTCCCGCTCCTGGACGGCAACCACGGCCTCGGTTCCACGATCGCGATCTACGCGGGCGGCCTGCTGGCCGGTTACGTCGCGGGCTTCGTGGCGACGTACTTCTTCGGGTTCAGCACGTCCCTGCTCGCGGAGTTCAACGTCTCCCAGGAACCGGCCCCGTCGACCGTCGCGGCCACCGGCAAGGGCACGGCGACCGGTGCGGGCGGCAGCCCGGAGAAGGAACCCGCCGGAGTCTGAGCGTCCCTTCCGCAGAGGACCGGCAGGGGCGCCCGGAACTCCGGTGCCCACGAGAAGTGCCGAAGATTTTTTCCGTACGAACATCTGTGTGTAGGCAGGGGATTGCCGGGCACCAGAGGCTTCGGAGGTTGATAACAATGGTTCCCCTGCTTCTCGTTCTTCTTCTCGCCCTGATCCTTTTCGGTGCCGGTTTCGCACTCAAGGCACTGTGGTGGATCGCGGTGATCGTACTTGTGGTGTGGCTTGTCGGATTCTTTGTCCGACCGGCTTCCGGCGGCGGCAAGCGTGGCCGCTGGTACCGCTGGTAGACGCCTTCTACCAGCACTGACGCGGGTGGCGCGGGACCTTCTGGTCCCGCGCCACCCGCGTTTTCCGCATGCGTCGCACATTCGATGTGTGGACCGGAAAAGCGCGGGCAGCCGATATGTTGAGCGGCTCTCATCCCCATTTCGATGAGATGCGCCGCGCCGGACGAACCGTCGAGGAAGGAGCCAATGATGAGCGACAACCTGTGGGGCTACCAGCCTTCGACCGGGCACACCGCGGGCGCCGACCTGACCGGATACTCGGTCGAGGCGACGGACGGGAGCATCGGGAAGGTCGACAAGCATTCCGACGAGGTGGGCTCCGCCTATCTGGTCGTCGACACCGGTGTCTGGATCTTCGGCAAGGACGTCCTGCTTCCGGCAGGCACCGTCAAGGGCATCGACACGGAACACCGCACGGTGTTCGTCGACCTGACCAAGGACCAGATCAAGGACTCCCCCGAGTTCGACAAGCACAAGCACGCGGGTGATCCTGCCTATCACGCCCAGATAGGCGGCTACTACGACAGCTACCGGATCATGTGATCCCCGCGCACCGCGATCAGAGGCGGGGCCGGCTCCTCATACGGAGCCGGCCCCGCTGTTCGTGTGATGCGGTCATTCCGGTCACCGGCCCAGCGCGAAGTTGCCGGTGTGCACGAACGCGGACTTCGGTTCGGGCAGGAACTCGGCTCCCGGCTCGGGTTCCAGCAGTCCGGTGGCGCACGGAGCGAGGCCGAGGTCGGCAGCCGTCAGGTAGAGCGTCTGGAGCAGGCATCCCGTGTTCTGGTGGATCAGGCGCAGCGCCATCGGGCCGTAGTACTTCCGCGTACGCGCGTGGTGCGAGGCGATGTAGAAGCTGACCTGTGGCGGGTCGGTCATGCGCATCGGTTCGCAGACGAGTTCGCGCTGCATGGCCGCGAGTCGCCCGGTCCAGTCCGTGAGGCGTTCCAGGACATGCGCGACCGGGTCGTAGTGGTAACTGCCGGCCTCCAGGCCCTCGACGTCACGCGCTATCAGGTACAGCTCCAGACTGTGCAGGCCCCCGCCTGCCGGGCTCGGCCTGGTGGTCATCTGCCATTCGGCCGGCCCGGTGTACGCGCGTACCCGCGCGGCCCGGTGCAGGAAGGTTCCCAGTTCGGCCAGGGTCAGAGGCTCGGGTCCGTAGGTCCGGACACTCCGCCGGTCCGAGAGCACCTCGGCGAGCGGCCTGCTGGCTCTCCGGCAGTCGACCGGCAGCTTGACGGTCCCTCTGCTCTCCGGGTGCACGAGCGGCTGGGGAGGAACTGTCTCGACCGGCCCGTCCGGTCGTCCGGCGTACGCCCCTCGGGCGAGCATGGCGATCTCTCCGTCGGACCAGTCCTTCAGCGGGTCGTCCCCGTCCCCTTCCCCGGCAGTCGCCTGCGCACGGAGCAGCCCGGCGTCGACCAGGCGTTGCAGGAGAGCGTCGAACTCGTCCGGTGAACGTCCCCCGTGGTCCAGGTCGCGGGCCGGTGCCGGCACGGACAGCCGGTTGAGCAGGCGCAGGAGGAAGGAGTCCACGGTGAACGTGCGCTCCGCACGGGGATCGTTGACCACCAGCCGCTCGTCGTCACTCCACTCCGGCAGGAGCCAGGGGTTGCGCCGATAGTGGATGGGGACGGGCATGGACTGCCTCCAGGGGATGGGCGCGGGGAAGGCGCGGCGGGAGGGGACGCGGGCCGCTGTACGTACGGCCGTGATCGGACGGAGTGCCGCGAGCACGGACCGCTCAACCGATCGGGAACGGGTGCGGGTTGAGGCTGTCCTCGGTGAGTGGTCCGGAGAGCAGACCCATCCGGACCGGAGCCTCGAAGAGCCGGGGGCCGCCGAGGTACCTGAACGTCGGCGAGAAGGACAGGGGCTGCAAGCCCGGCACCACAGCCTTCACGACCGTCACCCCGCACTCCGCGACGTCGACCGGTGTCGCGTCCACGGCGATGGGCTGGTGGCCGGCCTCGGCCAGGCGCCGCACGATCCACCGCGCGGCTGCCGCGTCGTCCGTGACCGGCCCGTCGGTGGATGCGGGGAGAGGGGCGCGCACCGGGCCTTCCGCCATGAAGTCGAGCAGGCGGACCCGGTCGGGGTGGCAGTAGTGGGTGGCGTGAGCCCACAGCAGGCGCATGTCTCCGGTCTCGGAGGTGTAGCCGCCCTCGGGCCGGCGCAGGTACGCCGAAACTATCTGCCCCAGTTCCTGTACGGCACCCAGGATGCAGGCCTGATCGTCGACGTCGGCGCGGAATCCGCAGAGTGCCGCCGGTCCCGCGCCCGTGTCGAAGCGGGCCAGCGCTATCACGGACGGGATGCCGAGATCGGTGGTGACGTCCTTGACGAGGACGTCGATACCCTGATCCGCCATCCTGTCGAGCTGGGTGCGGGCGGGCCCCGGCGGCAGTTGGCGCCAGTCGACGGTAGGGACGCGGAGCCGGTTCAGCCAGAAGACGGCCGCGGCGTCCCGCTCGACGACTTCGAGGAGCCCGCCACGCAGCGCCTGGGCGAGGCTGCTGCCCGCCGCCCACCCGGTGGAGATCGGGTGCAGCAGCCGCTCGCCGGGTCCGGGCGCCCGGTACGGCAGATACACCGCCGCGGCCGGGACCAGACGGTGCCGCCCGGTGGCGAGTTCGCCGCCGACCACCCAGTCGAGTTCCCGGTCGGGGGCGAAGGGTGCGGGAGTCCCGGCTGCCCCCGCCGCGTACTCAGCGGCCGAACCCAGGGGCAGGGTCCGCGGGTCCAGAGCCATCGGCCCGAGCGCGTCGAACGAGCCACGGATGAAACGCGCACGGTCATAGATGCCTGCGGAGTAGCGCTCCAGACCCTCGCCGATCGCACACACCCTGGCGGACACCTCGCTGCGCTTGGTGGCGCTTCCCGTGGCACCGGAACGGACCGGCGAGAACCGGCGCGTGTCGGTTCCTCCTGTGACCCAGGCCGTGAACTGGCCGGACACGGGTTCGGTGGTGTCGTGCGCGACGACGTGCACCCCGGCGTAGATCCCGGTCAGCGGGTCGAGGGCCCGTTCCATCCGGACCGCGCTGAGCGCCGGGGACAGGTCGGCCGGCTCGTCGTGGGGGCCCGGCAGTACCGGCGGTGCGGGTGCCTCGATGTGCTCCCGGCAGGCCGGGCACAACGGCGTGTGCAGCAACGGATGCTTGATCCGCTCCAGGGAGTCGAGGTCGAGCTCCAGCAGCTCCGCCGGCTCCGCCTCGGGCGCCGCCCGTCCGGCCGCGCGCAGCGCGCGGTGCGCGATGATGCCTGCGCTCGCCGAGGCACTGGGCCACGGTCCGCCGCCGCCGGTGCCGAGCAGTACGTCGATCGGGAGGTCGCCCAACGCCGGGTCGGGGCGGGTGGCCCGCAGGCGCAGCGCCACACACAGGGGACACGCGGTGTGCGGCGGACGCAGAACGGTAAGGAACAGTCGGCTGCCTCCGGCCGCGTACGCCACGACCGGTGCGTTCCCGGCGACAGCCAGGGTCGTCACCCTCGTCAGGGTGTCCTCGGGTGCTCCCAAGGACACCACCAGGGCATCGGCATCCTCGGCGGGCGCCGGGGCGACCAGTTCGGACAGCGCCGCGCTGACGGCTCCGGCGAGTTCGTCGCCACTGACCACATGGACTCGCCGGGTTCCGGCGGCCGTCGCCCGGTACGCACGATGCCGGGCCATACGGTCGTCGGCCGGAACCACGAGGCCTCTGCGCACGAGCGACGCCACGGCTTCGTCAGACAACTCGTCGAGCGATGCCCTGCCGTCGGCCGTGGCCTCGGCTGCCCCCACCGCCGAGCGCAGCCGAAGGGGCGGTGTGTCACTGCTGCACACGAATACCTGATTCCCGCTCCGCCATATTCGGACGTCCTCGCGCGCCATAAGGGGGGAGTGAGGGATCGCCATTACTGCCTCGCATGTGGGATGAAATCTGTGGCGCGCGGCGCCCTTTCAGAAAAGTGGCACACCGTCGCCGAATCAGGAAATGCCGGCGGGCGGGCCGCCGAACGTCGCCCGTCGGCCCGCCCGTTTCCCGGCCTGCTGGGCATGCCGGGAAACACAAGGTCAGGCCTGGTCTTCGTCGTCCATGGCGACAGAAGTGAGCACGCAGTAGCACGCCACGCGGGACATCTCCGCGTTCTCGGTCACGATCTCCTCGAAGATGTCGACAGGTGCGTTGTTCATGACTTTCTCTCTTTCGCTGAAGAATTCGCCGGCTCGTATCGGAACCGGCGCGAAACCCATTCATCCAGCGGAGATCCACCTGGTCAACGAAACAGCTGAAGGCATGATGATTCCTTGACGCGGCCGCCTACTTCCCCCTTCGGGGAGCCGTCGAGCCCGGCGGGACGACCCGCTTCACCCTCACTGGCCCGCCGACAACAGCGGCCCGGCAGCGGCGCCTTCATCCGCGCTGTGGTGGCGCCGGTCGGCACCGGCAGGCAGCAGGACCGCGTCCGCGGGTGCTGCGAGCGCACCGTCGCTTCGAGCCGCGCGCTCAGCCGCAGCGCCATGTCGGGCGTGCACCGGCCGAGATCGACGAGCGGAACCGGTTCCTCACCCGCGCGCTTCCCGATCGCAGCGCGCACGTACTGAAGGGAGACGGCCCTTCGCGCGGAGGCGGGTCGGTCTCACAGGACTCCGCCGTTCACGCCCTGGCGGAAGGCGCGGACGCGGTGCACCAGGCGTGGGGACTTGACGGCCGTACCCCGATGGCCGAGCCGTTCGGGCGTGACGTACCCTCAGCCGACCCGCCATGCCCGCGACCGGGGGGAATCACGGTCTGCGGCCGGCTCAGACCGTCTGGGGATTCATGCGCACAAGATCTTTAAACGCCATTCTCACCGGCGTCCTGGTACTTTCCGCTTCCGCCCTCACCGCCCCGGCCGCGTACGCGGCGGAGACCGGCGTGGTGATCAAGAATCTGTCCGTGAACGGTGGTAAGCCCCTCGTCCTCGGCACCTCCCTGACCGAGTCGTTCACCATCTCGGTGACCGCCTCGGACAACTCGGGTATCAGCAGTCACCTGGCGTTCCTGGGGATCGACCGCGAGGTCGGGGACGACTACTGGTCGTTCCACGGCCGCCCGACGTGCACCAAGGCCAGTGCCACCACCTCCACCTGCAAGCTCAATTTCAAGCTCGATCCGGGCTGGGGCGTGCCCCGTAACGCCCTCGCGGGCCCGTGGGACGTGACCGTCCAGCTAGAGGCCAAGGACGGGGACCTCTACAACAACGGCGGCGAGCCCAAGCACCCCGTCCTGAGGCGCGGCAAGCTCACCGTCAACGCCTCACCGGAGCCGGTGCACAAGGGCAAGCCCCTCAAGGTCACAGGCAAGCTGACCCGCGCGAACTGGGACAAGCGCACCTACGCGGGTTACGCCGAAAAGCCGGTGAAGCTGCAGTTCCGCAAGGCGGGCACCCACACATACAAGACCGTCAAAACGGTCAACACCAACAGCTACGGGGACCTGTCGACGAAGGTCACCGCCTCTGCCGACGGTTACTGGCGCTGGTCCTTCGCGGGCACCTCCACCACGTCGGCGACCAGCGCCGCGGGCGACTACGTCGACGTCCGCTGACGACTCGTCCGCTTGCAACCCCGGCTTGACGGGGTTGCAAGCGGCGATCCCAGATCCTGCGGCCCACGACTACGCAGCCACGGTCCGACGTACGGGACTTCGGCGGTCTGCGTCGCAGGCCGCTCCAGCGGGTGCTCGACCCGGACACCCCTCACCGAGTTACTGCGCCTCCGCGGCTGGATCAGTCACTCAGTTCAGGGCGTCGGACAGCAAGCCTGCGACCACCAGGACGACGACGCCCGCCGCGAGAGCGACCCCCAGCATGGCCGCCGCCTTGACGGGAGTCGGGAGCTGCGTCCACTCAGGTGAGGTGCGCCAGTTGACGCGCCCGAGCAGAGTGTCCCCGCAGGATGGATCGGGCGGGTGATCGGAACCCTGGAGCGAGAGGGCACCGCCGATGGCACCCCGTCATCGCGGCAGCTGGCCCTCCCGGTTGATCTCCGTCACCCGGGCCCGCAGCACGAGCCCCGGAGAGGCCGGCCGGACGACGTCCGGTGGACAGTCCCACTCCGCCCCGCCGCCCGGTGGACGCAGCTGCACGTACGGCCCGACGCGGCCCATCACCCGGCCCACCCGGCCGTCACGGCTGTCCACAGCGAACGTTCCGGGCTCCGGCGTACACGGCTCCAGTCCTTCAACGCTCATGAACCGCCGCCGCTTCGAGCTGCGCGCTCAGCCGCAGCGCCACGTCGAGCGTGCACCGGCCGAGATCGACGAGCGGAACCGGTTCCTCACCCGCGCACGACACCGGGTCGATGCGCAGCGACGGCAGTTTCACGCCGACCCCCGCGAGGCCGGCCTTCAGCCGCACCACCGCGTCCTCGGCAGCACGCACCCTGCCCGCTGCTTCTTTGCGCCGTTCCGTAGCCGTCATCATGATCTTCCCCATTTCCACGCTGAGTAGTGGCTATGCCTACTCAGCGTGTCCAATTCGCGACTACCGTGGAAGACGCGCAGATCCAACACCCACACGTGTGCCACCGGGAGCGCCGTGCCAGGACCCAAGAAGCTCGACCCCGCGTCCTCTCCTCGCGCCCTCCTCGGGGCCGAAATCCGCCACCGCAGGGAGGCCGCAGGTCTGGCGCAGGACGACCTGGGTGCGCCTCGCAGAGGCCGAACGAGGTGCTGGCTGCGGAGGGTTTCTTCGTACGGAACTGTGCGGCCCCGAAGCAGTCGAAGTACCCGGAGGCGGCAGAGGCGGAGACACTGGCGATCACGATCCGCGAGTACGCGCCTCTGCTGATCCCAGGACTCCTTCAGACGGAGGCGGAGCCAGCGGCGGGGACTGCCTCGAAGTCGCCACGTGGCAGAAGTCCTCGTACAGCGGCGGGGACGGCGGGGACTGCCTCGAAATCAGCACCGATCACCCCGACGCCGTCCCCGTCCGCGACTCCAAAGTGACCGGCGGCCCGGCGCTCGTGTTCCGGACCGCCGCCTGGTCTGCCTTCGTCGCGGACCTCAAGCGCCGCCAGGACGTCGGCCGCACACCCCCGCTCCCAGCGCCCGGTGCGCGGCGGCGATCTCGGAGAGCGGGTGGGCGGGGTCCGGACGCCGGGGAGGAAAGCGGGCAAGCCCCGGCCCGGCCTACGAACGCCGGTGGGTGCGCCGGCTCAGGACAGGGAGGCGATGAGGCGTGCGGCCACCTCGGAGGCCGAGGGCATGGCGGCGATCTCGTCACGGAGGCGCTGTGCCCCGGTGGTGAACGAGGGCTCGGCGAGCACCCGGACGAGAGCGGCTGCGATCGCCCCGGGCTCCTGCTTCCCGATGGGCAGTGCCAGTCCGGCCCCCGCTGCCTCGACACGCATCGCCTGGCGCTGTTGCCCCGCCGTTCCGGGGACGACGACGGCCGGCACGCCGTGGGCCGCTGTGCCGAAGGTGGAGCCGGAACCTCCGTGGTGCACCACGGCGGAGACGCCTTCGAGCAACTCGACCGCCGGCATGAAGGAGACCAGTTCCACCCGTCCCGGAGTCAGTCCGAGGCCGTCGGTCGGGGCACCACCTGTCGTCGCGACCAGGTCGATGTCGAGGGCACTCAGCGACTGGAGCACGGGGCCGAGTTCCGACGCTCCGGTGGTGGTGAAACTGACCAGCACCCGAGGCCTGCCCGTGCCCGGGACGCGGGGCGTGAGCGGCGTGCCCTCAGGGGCGCTGTGCGCCTCCGGCCTCAGCGGGATGCGCTCCAGGACCTGCGGTGCACCGTCGCGCTGGAGGCTGGGAGGGCAGAGGTCCAGCAGCCAGTCGCCGGACTGTGCGTGGCCCGGTGCCTGCAGACCGCGTTCGAGGTACCGCGAGCTCGCCGCCGATGCCAGGGCCGCCAGGAGCTCCGGCTCCAGCGCGGGGTCCACGGCGGCCACGGCGGACGGGACCTTGAGAACGGCGGCGACGAGCGGACCCACGAAGTCCAGGTGCTCGGAGACGATCAGGTCGGGCGCCCACTCCCTCGCCCCGGCCAGAGCCTCCTCCACGCTGAGATCGACACGCGCTCCGGCGAAGAACTCTCCGACCAGTTCGGGCGTGGGTGCCGCCAGCATGTTGATCCCGGTACGGCGGGTGACCTCGGCCAGGGTGACCTCGGTCGCGGGGCCGGCCGGGATCAGCTCGAAGCCCTGCGCCTCGACGGCGGAGGCCATGCCGGCTGCGGAGCAGAAGGCCACGGCGTGTCCCTGCTTTCGCATGGCACGTGCCAGCGGGACCAGCGGCAGGAAGTGTCCGGTCAGCGGGTTGTTGTAAAAAATGATGCGCATGGCAAGCAGTTTAGACGTCGCGTGGGGCGCCCGATCCGGTGTCCGGTGAGCGGACAGGCCTTCGCCTACCCGGCGGCCCCTCGCGGCACTCAGATGATGCGCGGAACGGTCTCGTCGCGCCGGGTGGACCAGTTGGTGACGACGGGCTTGTCCACGGTGGCCGTATCGGGGAGCTCGACTTCGGCAGGGTTGGGGTCGTCCTCGGTGACCGCGATGATGACGTTTCCGAACTCCGCGCCGGCGTCGCCGTCGGTGGTCTTGGCGTCGATGCCGGTGTAGGCGACGGCGGAACCGCCGAGCTTGATGGGGTCTTCGCCGCCCTGTCCGACGGGGGAGGCGACGCCCTCGACGCCGGAGCCGAAGGAAACGCTGGGGGTGTTGACGTCCAGGAAGCAGGTGATGCCGGACTTGGCCTTGGCAGCGACGAGGTAGTAGCCGTCGACCTCGGGCTCGGACTCCCAGGTGACCGTGAAGTCCAGGTCGTTGGTGCCGCAGGACTGCCCGTAGCCGCTCCTGCCGCCCGAGCCGCCCTTGCCGGCGGAGCCGGAGCCGCTCTTTTCGCTGGAGCCGCCGCCGCTGGACCCCTGGGCGGGAGTGACGCCGCCGGTCGACGGGCCGTCGTTGGAGGGGCCGTCACCGGAGGGTGCCTCGCTCCCGCTGCGGGCGGACGAGGAGGAGGCGGCGAGCGCGGTGGAGTCACCCGTCGCCGTCGGCTTCTGGGACCCGCAGGCGGTGGTGGCGGCAAGGGCCGTCATGACCGCGGCGGCCAGGACGAGACGGGTGGAACGGGCGGCGAGTCGCGAGCGCATCATGATCTCCAGCGGCTGTCGGTGCGGTGCTTCCTGCTGACACACCGGACTCTAGAGCCGGGTCGATCTTCAAATGGTGCCCTGAATGTCCAGGTCCTGTATCAGCGAATCGGTTCCACGAATCGACGCCGAGTTGCATCCATCAGAGATGTCCGCGTCCGACTCCCAGTTCCCCGACCACACCGAGCACGCCGAGGAACGCGGCCGGGCCGAGCAGGGCCTCGCCCCGCTGGTCGAGCGGGCCAAGGACTGCGGGGCAGGACCCGGAGCTCAAGCCTTGGAGTCCGAGCGCTCTTTCAGAGGAATGGGTGGAGGGCCTGTGCCCACCCACCCTCCCTACCTGGAAAGTTGACCCCACGTGAGCGATTTGCAACGGAGCGTCGTGACGCTCTAGCGTGCCGGACAACAGACGACCCCCGTCGGTGCGCCAACACCGGACGAGGGTCTGACCAACGAGATCGACGAAGGACCCGATCTGATGGCTGTCGAACAGCTTAGTGCTGCCCCCTGCGCCCCGTACGAGCCCCCGCACCCCATGGCGAACCCGGGCTACGGCAAGCGTTCCGCCCCGGACCAGCGTCCGCGCGACGCCCGCGACTTCTCGCACCTGCCGCCCCGCGAGGCCGCCGTCGCCGCCTACATCGACCGGCTGCCGGACGGCTCGGACATCTCCGTGAAGACACTGGCCAAGTGGCTGCCGTACGGGCAGTGCGCCCTGCGGACCTCGCTCAACCGCCTGCAGGCGGCCGGGCACCTGCGCCGCGGCGGCGAGTGTCTCGCGACCGACACCGTCATGCTCTGGGTGACCCGGACGTTCTTCTCCCGCACCGCGCGGGACGACGACTGGTGGGCCGCGTTCACCCGGGGTGACGTACCCCAGGAGCCCCAACGCCCCACGCGCTCAAGGGCCTTCGTCCTGCTGGCGGCCCTCGGCCGCACCGCGCCGTCGCTGAGCCTGTCGGCGGCGGACTGCCTGAGCCTGGAACCGCTGGTCGCCGAATGGTTCGAGCGGGGCGCCACCGAGACGGAGACCCTGCGGGCCCTCACCCACGGCCTGCCGTCCCCCGTGCATCACGCGGCCTCCCTCGTCCGTCGGCGGCTCGTCGACAAGCTGCCCCCGGAACGCCACGTGCCGGGGCCGAGCGCCGTCGTGCTGCGTGCGCTGGAATGCGGCGAGTGCCGTGCCCCCGGAAGCCCCGAGGCGTTGCGCGGAGGGCTCTGCGGGGTCTGCCGGGGGGAGGCGGGCGCGGGTGTCGTGGCCCGGCCGCCCGGCACCGTCCCCATGGACGGGGTGCCGCAGCGGATGGCGAGTGTCCGGGCTGGTCTCGTACCACGGTCGGGGCGCACGGTTCATGCGCGCGGGATCACGCGGCCGTCCGAAGGCGGGGTCCGGGCAGGTGCGGGGGCCGACACCGGCCGTACCCCGGCAGACGCAGACGCGACGGGACCGGGCGCCGACCGGTCCTGACCGCACCAGCCCGCTCACCGGCCGGTATCGACCGTTTGGCTGCCCATATGAGGCCCGGTCACCGGCGCGGTGCCTACATTCGACAGACGGCCCAGCGCTTCGGCCGTGTGATCAGTGCTCCGCGCCGCGGCCTGGCCTGTCGCGGCGCCCGCAACGTCGAGAAGTCAGCGAGGACCCCGGGTGCGTTCCGTCGATCGCGGAGAGGACGTCCGGCATCAGCCGGACCTGGACCAGCTGATGGTCTCCGCCGCCGCGGGCAACCGGGACGACTTCGCGAAGGTGTACGACACCGTCGCCGGTCCGGTCATGGGCCTGGTCCACCGGGTCCTGCGGGACTCCGCGCAGTCGGAGGAGGTCACCCAGGACGTGCTGCTGGAGGTGTGGCGCACGTCCAAGCGCTTCAGGCCCGACCGTGGCAGCGCGATGACATGGATCATGACCCTGGCCCACCGCCGGGCCGTCGACCGGGTGCGCGCCTCGCAGGCGAGCCAGGACCGCGAGCGCAGAGCCGCGGCCCTGGGCACGGCCACCCCCTTCGACGAGGTGAGCGAGCAGGTGGAGGCCCGCATGGAGTGGCAGCGCGTGCGCCGCTGCATCCGCGGACTCACCGACATCCAGCGCGAGTCGGTCGTCCTCGCCTACTACGGAGGGTTCACCTACAAGGAGATCGCCCAGTCGCTCTCCCTGCCGCTGGGCACGGTCAAAACCCGCCTGCGAGACGGAATGATCCGGCTCCGCGACTGCCTGGGAGTGAAGGCGTGATCACCACCGACCCCCATGAGTCCTCGGGCGCCTACGTCCTGCACGCGCTGCCCGAGGAGGAGCGCCGCGCGTTCGAGGCGCACATGGCAGGGTGCGAGTCCTGCCGCCAGGAGGTCGCCGGCCTGCGGAGGACAGCCGCGCTGCTGGGCCGGGCGACCGCCGAGACACCGCCGGACGCGCTGCGTGAGCGCGTCCTGGGCATGCTGGCCGCCACACCGCAGGACCCTGATCCGGGCGACGGTCCGCAGGCCACCGCTCCACGTGCCGGGTTGCGGCGCGGCCGCCGCAGCCCGGCACGTGCCCTGCGCCTGGCGCTCGCGGCATCGGTGGCCGCCATCCTCGCCTGTCTGGGGCTCGCCGGGTGGCAGCGCCAAGAGGCATCGGACGCCAGAGCGGCCGCGCAGCACGCCGAACAGCGGCAGGCGAACCTCACGAAGGTGCTCACGGCGCCGGACGTACGCCTGGCGTCACAAGGGCTGGTCGAGGGTGCCACAGCCTCCGTCACCTTCTCCCGGAGCGAGGACACGGCCACACTCGCTGTCTCCGGCCTGCCACGGCTTCCGGCCGGACGGACCTACGAAGCCTGGTTCATGGAGGACGGGACCCCTGTCCCGGCCGGGCTGCTCAGCCGGGACCCGGGGCGTCAAGTGACCTTTCTGAAGGGGACGTTGGACAACGCTTCGGCCGTCGCCCTGTCCATCGAGCCCGCCGGGGGCTCCACCCGGCCCACCACGGTCCCGCTGGGCGCGATCCCCCTGCCGACCTGAGGCGAGCCCGCTGCCGCGCACAGGCCGGGGGCAGGGGGTTCCCATCGGCCTGCCGATCGAGCTTTCTCTCCTTTTTCTCTCATTCACCCCAAACCTTCCCCCGGGTGCCTCCGAATCCCTTGTGCAACACCGCTCACGACCCCGATCCGCATCCGGGGCAGGAGCCCGGGATGATCGACCGTCGTCCCGGCCGTACACGGGACTTCCGGGCACAGGCCCGGGACACCCCCGTCGTCACCTCAGGCACCACACCCTCCGGCGCCTGCCACGGCGCCGCCTCGCCGGGACATCCCATGACCACCGTGACCACACCACCGCCCTCGCCCGCACCGCCGCCCGTCGCGGCGGGCCGGCTCTCGATCCCACTCCCCACCGGGCCCCAGGCGCCCTCGCACGCGCGGCGTGCGACGGCCGGGTTCCTCCACAGGTCCTGGCCGTCCCTCACGCAGGAGCGCTGCGACGACTTCCTGCTGATCGTGTCCGAGCTCGTCACCAACGCCGTCCGGCACGCACGCGGGCCGAGCACGCTGACCCTGACCACCGCATCCGGCGCCCTGGACATCGCGGTGACCGACCGCTCCCGCGCACTTCCCGCCCCTCGGACGCCGGACCTCCGCGACGGCACCGGCGGCATGGGCCTGCACATCGCCGAGGATCTCGGGGGCCGGGTCTTCACGGAGGCGCTGTCCGGGGGCAAGTGCGTACACGCGGCGTTCGCCGTGGCCTGACCCGCGGCCCCACGGGCGGCCGGTATCCGGGGATGCGCCCCGGGTACCGGCTCCGGTCGTCTCACGGCCTGCCGGGCCCTCCCGTCACCAGGCTCCCGGCGCGGGCGGGGCGACGACCGGCGGGCGGTCGTCACAGGTGATCGTGTTCGGCAGCAGCCAGGGAGCCAGCCAGTCCCCCGTCGTACCACCGCCGTCGTTGCCACCGAGGTCGACCAGGGTGAACTCCGAACCGGCCGCGGTGAAGTTGAAGGACCCGCAGTTGTTGACGCCCACGGCACCGACGTTGCGCGCGTCCACGTTCTCGAAGGTCGCCGACCCCGCCGCGCGGGCACTCACCACGGACGTCCCCGTGCCGTCCACCCTGATGTCCTTGAATTGCACGCCCCGGATCTTGTACGTGTCCTTCACGGGCCAGTCCGTGACCAGCATGATCGCGTTGTACGTGTTGTCCAGGAAGTGGTTCCCGGTCACCCGGATGTCGGCGTCGATGTCCCGGTCCAGGGCGAAGAACCAGATGGCTCCGAGCCCGATCCTCCAGTTGAGTTCGTACGTCCCCGCCCGGACCGTCGTGTTGCCGGTGAGGTCGAGCCGCCCCCGGAACGCCTCCGCGCCGAAGCGCGCGCCCACGTGCAGCGCGCTGCCCTCGCGGACGGGGTCGGCCACGAGGTTGCCGGACACCGTGTTGTCCGTACCGCCGTAGATCGCGATGCCGTTGGCCAGCACCGGACTCTGCACGGTGTTGCGGGCGAAGGTGTTGCCCGTGTTGGCGCGCTTCTCCGACCACATCGCCAGGCCGTCGTCACCCGAGTTCCGGACGAAGGTGTGCGCGACGGTCGAACCGGTCACTCCGCCGTGGAAGTTGATGGCGTCGGCGATCTGGTCGACGATGACGTTGCCCGTGATCCTCAGGTTCGACATCGGGCCGTCGAACCACATGCCCACCTTGGTGTGGCGGATGTGCAGGCCCTCGACGGAGGAGTCGCTCATCGCCCCGCCGATGCCGTTCACCTGGTCCGTGTCGACGCGTTCGCGGACGTCCCCCTCGACGGCGAAGCCGGACAGGTGGACGTTGCGGCTGCCGCCGTCCGCCGCGTCCTTGCCGTAGAAGCCCACTCCCGTGTGCACCGAGCCGTCCGCCGCAGGGGTTTCGAGCGCGATCTCCCGGCCCTTGAACTTCGTGTACCAGCTGCCGGCGCCCCGGATCGTGACGTCGTCGACGACGATGTGGCGGTTGACCTGGTAGGTGCCCGGCGGGACGTACACCGGCAGGTTCTTGCGCTTGGCGAAGGCGATCGCCCGGTCCAGGGCGCCCGCCGAGTCCCGGCGTCCCGAGGGATCGGCCCCGAACAGCAGCACGTTGGCCGCCTTCAGCTCGACGTGGGGAAGACCCACGAGCTCGGAGTCGAGCACGTCGATGACCGTCCACGCCGCCCGGCTGCCGGCCGGAACCGTCAGGCGGACGGTGTCGCCCGCGCCGTACCGCTTGCCGAGCAGCAGGCGCTGCTCGTCGTAGAAGTGGCTCGGCCTGAACGGCTTCGAGATCACCGGCGCGGGTGTCGTCTCGCTGGGCACGCATGCGCACTCGGTGATCCACCAGCCGGGCTGGAGCAGCCCGGCATCGGGATCGTTGGTGAAGGGGTACTGGTTGTACAGCCAGGAGTACTGCGAGGTCAGCGTCATCGTCGAACGCCTCTTGCCGTTGACCGCGACATCCAGCGGCGCGGTGATGCCACCCCCGCCCGGGGCGTCCGGGATGCTGTACCGCACCGTGATCGCGTCGGCGGCCTTCGGCAGCCTGAACTCGACGTGTTCGCCCGGCACCAGCCGGACCGCCTTACGGCCCGAGGCCTCGGCAGGCAGGGAGTACGCGGCACGGTCGGGGCCTATGACCGTGCCGTTCGTCGCGGCGTTCTCCGCCTCCTGCTCGGCGAACGGGACCTCCGCACCACGGCCGGCGACCAGCGCGGGGTCGAGACCCGCGCGCGTCACCACCGGCGCCGACGGCGCGGAGGGGTTCTCCTGCGCACCCTGGGCCGCGGGAGCGCCGGTCAGCGCCCCCAGTCCGACAACGGCGGCCGTCAGCGCGGCGACCGTGATGTGACGTGACATCGCATGCCCGTTTCTCTCGGAAGGTGAGGCGACGTTAGGGCGCGCGGAACCACCACCACAAGAGTCGTGCGAGAACATTTCGCCTCGCTGCTCAGTGCATGCAAGATGACGTCACTTTTTTGCGTTCCTCACGCGCCCACGGTCCCGTCGACACCCTCGCGCAGAAAGTCCGCGTGGCCGTTGTGGCGGCCGTATTCGAGCAGCACGTGCACCATCACCATGCGCAGGGACACCTCCCGCTCCCAGCGCGGCTGAAGCCCCGTCAGGTCCAGCGACGCGGCCTGCCGCTCGATGCGGCGAGAGTTCTCGACCTCTGCCTCCCAGGCGCCGAACGCCTCCGCCCGGTTCGAGGCGCTCGCGTCGTACGCGGCCTGGAAGTCGATCCGGTCCGACCACACCATCGGGGCGTCGTTGTCGTCGAACACGCGGCGGAACCAGGCCCGTTCCACTTCGGCCATGTGCCGCACCAGACCCAGCAGCGAGAGCGTCGAGGGGGGCATCGACCGCTGCCGCAACTGCTCGTCGTCCAGCCCTTCGCACTTCATGGCGAGGGTGGCGCGCTGGTAGTCGAGAAAGGCCCGCAGCGTCTCGCGCTCGCCGCCCGCGGCGGGCGGTCCTGTACGCACGTCGGTGGTCACCGGTCGCACTCCTTCACGAGGGGGAAGAAGTGCTCAGTATCCGGCTCCGTCTCGCGGCCCCGGGAGCAGCCCCCGGGGGCCGCGACAGAGATACGACGCCGGCCCCCGGGACGAATCCCGGGGGCCGGCGTCGTACGGATACTGCGGGTACTGCCAGGAGCTGCTGATCCGGGGATCAGAAGTCCATGTCACCGCCCGGCATGCCGCCCGGAGCGGCCGCAGAGGCCTTCTCCGGCTTGTCGGCGATGACGGCCTCGGTGGTGAGGAAGAGCGCGGCGATGGACGCGGCGTTCTGCAGGGCGGAGCGCGTGACCTTCGCCGGGTCGATGATTCCCTCGGCGATCATGTCGACGTACTCGCCGGTCGCGGCGTTCAGGCCGTGACCGATCGGCAGGTTGCGCACCTTCTCGACGACGACTCCACCCTCGAGACCACCGTTGACGGCGATCTGCTTGAGCGGGGCCTCCAGCGCGAGCTTCACGGCGTTGGCGCCCGTGGCCTCGTCGCCCGTGAGGTCGAGCTTCTCGAAGACGGCCGAGGCCTGGAGCAGAGCCACGCCACCACCGGCGACGATGCCCTCCTCGACGGCGGCCTTGGCGTTGCGCACCGCGTCCTCGATGCGGTGCTTGCGCTCCTTGAGCTCCACCTCGGTGGCGGCGCCGGCCTTGATGACGGCCACGCCGCCGGCCAGCTTCGCGAGGCGCTCCTGGAGCTTCTCGCGGTCGTAGTCCGAGTCGG
This sequence comes from Streptomyces sp. NBC_01341, assembly GCF_035946055.1. Lineage (NCBI taxonomy): Bacteria > Bacillati > Actinomycetota > Actinomycetes > Kitasatosporales > Streptomycetaceae > Streptomyces > Streptomyces sp. NBC_01341. Next base: position 3,364,755 of record NZ_CP108364.1, read on the forward strand.
AGTTCTCGATCTCGGCGCGGATCTGCTTGACACGACCCTGAACCTGGTCGCTGTCACCGCCGCCGTCGACGATCGTGGTCTCGTCCTTGGTGATGACGACCTTGCGGGCGGTGCCGAGCAGGTCCAGGCCGGCGTTCTCCAGCTTGAGACCGACCTCCTCGGAGATGACGGTGCCACCGGTGAGGATGGCGATGTCGCCGAGCATGGCCTTGCGGCGGTCACCGAAGCCCGGAGCCTTGACGGCGACGGACTTGAAGGTGCCACGGATCTTGTTGACGACCAGGGTCGACAGGGCCTCGCCCTCGACGTCCTCCGCGATGATCAGCAGGGGCTTGCCCGACTGCATGACCTTCTCGAGCAGCGGAAGGAGGTCCTTCACGTTGCTGATCTTGGAGTTGACGATCAGGATGTACGGGTCGTCGAACGACGACTCCATACGCTCCATGTCGGTGGCGAAGTACGCCGAGATGTAGCCCTTGTCGAAGCGCATACCCTCGGTGAGCTCGAGCTCCAGACCGAAGGTCTGGGACTCCTCGACGGTGATGACGCCTTCCTTGCCGACCTTGTCCATAGCCTCGGCGATCTTGGCGCCGATCTCGGTGTCAGCAGCGGAGATGGAGGCCGTCGAAGCGATCTGCTCCTTGGTCTCCACGTCCTTCGCCTGCTCCAGAAGAGCGGCGGAGACGGCCTCGACGGCCTTCTCGATGCCACGCTTCAGAGCCATCGGGTTCGCACCCGCGGCGACGTTGCGCAGGCCCTCGCGGACGAGCGCCTGAGCGAGAACGGTGGCGGTGGTCGTACCGTCGCCGGCGACGTCGTCCGTCTTCTTGGCGACCTCCTTGACCAGCTCCGCACCGATCTTCTCGTACGGGTCCTCGAGCTCGATCTCCTTGGCGATGGAAACACCATCGTTGGTGATCGTGGGCGCGCCCCACTTCTTCTCGAGGACGACGTTACGGCCCTTGGGGCCGAGGGTGACCTTGACGGCGTCGGCGAGCTGGTTCATCCCGCGCTCGAGACCGCGCCGTGCCTCCTCGTCGAACGCGATGATCTTGGCCATGTGAAGTGGTCCTCCCGGACAGGGGTGGATTGCTCCGGACCGAGAGGCGCCCGCGACGGACGGCCTGCCTGCTCAGTGGTTCCTTGCCCCGCTGAGCCTGCGGGCCTCACCGGCCCGGTCCAAGTTTCTGTCACTCTCACCTGGAGAGTGCTAACGCCAATGATTAGCACTCGACCCCCTCGAGTGCAAGCGCCTCAGGCCGGGGCTCGCTGAGGGGCGCGCCCCGGCCGGGGCGCACGCGGGCGCACGTAGGGCCCGTCCCCCTGTGGAGGAACGGGCCCTACGCGCGTGAGTGGTGTCGTTGGCCGACCGCGCCGAACTCAGCCGACGGCGAGCTTGACCATGTCCGCCTGCGGCCCCTTCTGGCCCTGCGAGATCTCGAATTCAACTCGCTGACCCTCTTCGAGGGTGCGGTACCCGTCCATCTGGATCGCGCTGTAGTGGACGAAAACATCCGCACCACCGTCGACCGCGATGAAGCCGTACCCCTTCTCCGCGTTGAACCACTTGACGGTGCCCTGAGCCATGCCCAACTCCCCTATTACTGGCCCTTGCACGAGACCGCACTTCGCGGGCCCGGGTCAGAACTCACCCTCCGACAGGAGAGGGTGGCGTGCGCCGGAACGCGTCGACCGCGGCCGAATGTATCTGCCCAACTGCCCTCTGCAACAGGTCAATCGGACGAGAATTCTGGGCATGCGGGAACACCCGGATAGGGACGATCGGGAGGATTCCAGGGCAAGTCGGGCCTGACAAAGGCCACTTACGCCTCAAGAGGTTCACGTACTTTGGCTGCTTCTTGTCGTGGCCGGGCGCATTCTCATATGCGGGCGGCACGGGCAGCGGCGGGGACTTCCCCAACTGTACCCCGCTCAACCATGCAGAATGGCCCCCTCCGCTTCTCTTGCGGAGAGGGCCATCGTGGTCACGCTGCGAAGTCTCCGGACGCACGGCCGGGGGCCGTCACTCCCCGGTCCGCGCACCGTGCCGGGGATCAGCCTCCGGCGACGGCCGGGATGATCGAGACGCCGGCGCCGTCCGGCGTCACCGCGTCCAGGCCGCCCTCGAAGCGCACGTCGTCGTCGTTGACGTACACGTTGACGAAACGGCGCAGCTTGCCCTGGTCGTCCAGGACGCGGGCACCGATGCCCGGGTGGTTCTGCTCCAGCGACGCGATGACTTCGGAGAGGATCGCGCCCTCGGCCGGGACCTCGGCCTGACCGCCCGTGTAGGTGCGGAGGATGGTGGGGATACGGACCTTGACGCTCATGTCGTGCCTTCCTTCGGGTCTCGGGTGGTCAGTTGGCGGCGGCGAGGCCCGCGTCGCGGAACGCGTCCAGGCTGGGCCGGATCGTCGCCGACAGGCCGGTCGTCGGGGCGACCGCGTCCAGCGTCTTCAGTCCGTCCCCGGTGTTCAGGACGACGGTGGTCAGGGCCGGGTCCAGCAGACCGGCCTCGATCAGCTTCTTCGTCACGCCGACCGTCACACCGCCCGCGGTCTCCGCGAAGATGCCCTCGGTGCGGGCCAGCAGCTTGATGGCGTCGACGATCTGCTCGTCGTCGACGTCCTCCACCGCACCGCCGGTGCGGCGGGCGATGTCCAGCACGTACGGGCCGTCGGCCGGGTTCCCGATCGCCAGGGACTTCGCGATGGTCTTCGGCTTCTGCGGCCTCACCACGTCGTGGCCGGCCTTGAAGGCGGTGGAGACCGGGGAGCAGCCCTCGGCCTGAGCGCCGAAGATCTTGTACGGCTTGTCCTCGACGAGGCCGAGCTTGATCAGCTCCTGGAGCCCCTTGTCGATCTTCGTGAGCTGCGAACCGGACGCGATGGGGATGACGAGCTGGTCGGGCAGCCGCCAGCCCAGCTGCTCGCAGATCTCGTACGCAAGGGTCTTGGACCCCTCGCCGTAGTACGGCCGCAGGTTGACGTTGACGAAGCCCCAGCCCTCGCCGAGCGGGTCGCCGATGAGCTCCGAGCAGAAGCGGTTGACGTCGTCGTAGTTGCCCTCGATGCCGACCAGTTCGCCGCCGTACACCGCGGCCATGACGACCTTGCCCTGCTCCAGGTCGTGCGGGATGAACACGCACGAGCGGAAGCCGGCGCGGGCCGCGGCGGCACCGACCGCACCGGCGAGGTTGCCGGTGGAGGAGCAGGAGAGCGTGGTGAACCCGAAGGCGCGGGCGGCCTCGACGGCGATGGCGACGACACGGTCCTTGAAGGAGTGCGTCGGGTTGCCGGAGTCGTCCTTGACGTACAGGCCGCCGGTCACGCCCAGCTCGCGGGCGAGGTTGTCGGCCTTGACCAGCTTCGTGAAACCGGGGTTGATGTTGGGCTTGTCCGCGACATCGGCGGGGACGGGGAGCAGCGGCGCGTAACGCCAGATGTTGTCCGGTCCCTCGGCGATGCGCTTCTTCAGCTCTTCGGGGGAGCCGCTCGGCAGGTCGTACGCCACTTCGAGCGGCCCGAAACAGGACGCGCAGGCGAAAAGGGGGCCGAGTTCGAAACGCTCGCCGCATTCGCGGCAGGAAAGCGCCGCGGCGGGACCGAGATCCACGGCGGAAGAATCGGTGTTGGCTGCAACTGTCTGCACGGCCATGATGGCGGAGGCCCTTTCTCCTCATCTTCCTTGCGACGTATTTCGCCACAAGACGGAATTGGCACCTTCCCCACCGTGACCTCGCGGTCGGCAGGAGGGTTGCCGGGACTTCAACGGGCCGTTCCCTCAGTCCCTCTGGATGAGCGCTATGGCACCGGACCATCGATCCGGGCGTTTGTCCGTGGACCGACCCCGACATGCGAGGGTCGTCCGCGTTGTTCAAGACTGTAACCGAAGGGCCGGACGATCGGATGAGTCGTCCGAACCGCGAGATGGATCACACACAGGGAGTATCGACCGTGCTGGAAGAGGTGGAACGCTGGCTGACCAGGCGTTCCTGGTCGGCCGACGACCGCCCGCTCGACCGCCTCACGGCCGCGCGGGCGAGGGATCCGCGCGGTGCGCGCGTGAGCGTCGTCCTGCCCGCGCTGAACGAGGAGGCGACGGTCGGCACGATCGTCGCGGAGATCCGGCGCGAGCTGATGGAGAAGGTCCGGCTCGTCGACGAGCTGGTGGTCATCGACTCCGGTTCCACCGACGCCACGGCCGAGGTCGCGCGGCGGGCGGGCGCCCGGGTCGTGCACCGGGACTCCGTCCTCCCCCGGATCCCCGCCCTGCCCGGCAAGGGCGAGGTCCTCTGGCGGTCGCTGCTGGTGACGCACGGCGACATCGTCTGCTTCGTCGACGCCGACCTCAGGGACTTCTCCGCCGACTTCGTGTCCGGAATCGTCGGCCCCCTGCTGACCGACCCCTCGGTGCAGTTCGTCAAGGCGATGTACGACAGGCCGCTGGGCGAGGCCGCGGGCCAGGGCGGACGCGTGACCGAGCTGGTGGCCCGCCCGCTGCTCAACCTCCACTGGCCCCGGCTGGCCGGATTCGTGCAGCCGCTGGGCGGCGAATACGCGGTGCGCCGCTCCCTGCTGGAGCGGCTCCCCTTCCCGGTCGGCTACGGAGTGGAGCTGGGCCTGCTGATCGACGCGCTGCACACCGTGGGCCTGGACGCGCTCGCCCAGGTCGACGTCGGCGTACGCAAACACCGCCACCAGGACGGTCAGGCGCTCGGCCGGATGGCGGCGGCGATCTACCGGACCGCACAGCTGAGGCTGTCCCGGGGCCCGCTCGTACGGCCCGAGATCACGCAGTTCGAGCGGGGACCCGACGGGTTCGTGCCGCGCACCCACGCGGTGGACACGGAGGAGCGGCCGCCGATGCGGGAGATCGCGGAGTACGCGTCCCGCGACGCCGCGTAGCGGTTTCGGGCCACCGGCTCTCCACTCCGGATCTCCAGCCGTCCCTCACGTTTGGCACCTTCCCTCACGGGCTAGGTTCGGGTACATGGTCTCCGAGCACGCTGCCCAGGTCCTCGTCGCGTCCAACCGCGGCCCGGTGTCGTACGCCGAGCGGGAGGACGGCACGCTCGACTCGAAGCGCGGTGGCGGCGGGCTCGTCTCCGGCCTCAGCGCCGTCGACGACAAACTGTGGGTGTGCGCCGCTCTCAGCGACGGCGACCGGGAAGCGGTCCGCAGGGGCGTGTCCGAGCCCGGCGTGCGCATGCTCGACATCGACGCCGGGGTCCACGAGGACGCGTACAACGGCGTCGCGAACTCCGTGCTCTGGTTCGTCCACCACATGATCTACCAGACGCCGGTGGAGCCCGTCTTCGACGCGGAGTTCCGCCGGCAGTGGGCCTCCTACGAGGCGTACAACCGGGCCTTCGCCCAGGCCCTGGCCGAGGAGGCGGGCGAGGGCGCGGCGGTCCTCGTGCAGGACTACCACCTCTCTCTGGTCCCCGGAATGCTCCGCGAGCTGCGCCCCGACCTGCGGATCGGGCACTTCTCCCACACCCCATGGGCGCCCGTCGACTACTTCCGCCTGCTGCCCGACGACATCGGCGAGCAGCTCCTCAACGGCATCCTCGGGGCCGACCGCGCCGCGTTCCTGACGCGGCGCTGGGCGGACGCCTTCATCGGCTGCTGCACGGAGATCCTCGGTGGCACCGGACACACCCGGATCGGGGTGCACGGGCTCGGGGCCGACGCGGACTTCCTGCGCCGCCGCTCCCGTGAGGCGGACGTGGACGAGCGCATGGAGACGCTGCGGGAGCAGGTGGGCGCCGGCCGGCGCACGATCGTGCGCGTGGACCGCACCGAGCTCTCCAAGAACATCGTCCGCGGGCTGCATGCATACCGTGCACTGCTGGAGGAGCGCCCCGAGTGGCGCGAGCGCGTGGTGCACGTCGCCTTCGCCTACCCCTCCCGGCAGGACCTCACGGTGTACCGGGAGTACACGGCCGAGGTCCAGCGGGTCGCCGACACCATCAACGCGGACTTCGGCACGGAGGGCTGGACCCCGGTCCTGCTCCACGTCGACGACGACTTCGCCCGCTCACTCGCCGCGTACCGGCTGGCCGACGTCGCCCTCGTCAACCCGATCCGCGACGGCATGAACCTGGTCGCCAAGGAGGTCCCCGTCGTCTCCGACGACGGCTGCGCGCTGGTGCTCTCCCGGGAGGCGGGCGCCTACGAGGAACTGGGCGAGGACGCGATCGTGGTCAACCCGTACGACGTGTCGTCCACGGCGCGGGCGCTGCACGAGGCGCTGACGATGGAGTCCGGCGAGCGGTCGGCGCGCTCGAAGCGCCTCGCCGCCGCGGCGACCGCGCTGCCGCCGCAGCAGTGGTTCCTGGACCAGCTGGAAGCGCTGCGGGCCTGACCGCCGGAGGGCCGGGCCCGCCGGCCCGGCCCTCGTCGCGGAGCCGGCGGAGTCAGCCCTCGGCGACCTGTCCGGCCAGTGATCGCAGCAGGCCGGCCACCGCTGCCGGGCCCGGCAGCAACAAGTCGGCGCGCTCCGCGAGTTCGGGCACCCCCGAGCCGCTGCACACCAGCAGGCCCTGGGTGCCCCGGGCCCTCAGCTTCTCCACGGCGGCGTAGGCGGCGAGGTCGCCCAGGTCGTCGCCCGCGTAGAGGACGGTCTCCGCCCCCGTCTCGCGTACGAACTCCTCCAGCGCCACGCCCTTGTCCATGCCCGCGGGGCGCAGTTCCAGGACGAGGCGGCCGGGTTCGACGATCAGGCCGTGACGGGCCGCGAGGCTGTTCAGGGGCGCCCGCAGCGCCTCGAAGGAGGCCTGTGGGTCGGCGGCGCGGCGGGTGTGCACGGCGACCGCACGACCCTTCTCCTCGATCCAGGTGCCGTCGCCCGCCCCGGCCTCCTCGATCACCCGGGGAAGTTCCGCGCGCACGGCCTCGACGCCGGGGTCCGGGGGTGGTGCGTGGACGCTGCCGCTGACGGCGTCCCAGCGTTCGGCACCGTAGTGCCCGAGCACGACGAGGTGGTCCAGGCCGGGCGCCCCGGCGAAGCCGCCGAGGCGCACCGCCGTGCCGGCCGGACGCCCGGTGATCACCGCGACGGCGGCGACCCGCGGCGCCAGCGCCGACAGGGCAGGGACGACGTCAGGGTGGGCGCGGGACCGCTCGGGGTCCGGGACGATGTCGGCGAGCGTGCCGTCGAAGTCGAGCGCGATCACGGCACGTCCGGGCCGGGCCAGCAGCGCGGCGAGACCGTCACGGCCGGCCGGGGTGGAGGGGGTCGGGAGGGGGTGGTCCTGATTGCCCATGCGGCCGAGCGTAGCGGGCGGGCCCCCCGGCCGCGCGGCCCCCCTCGGGGCCGCCCGCGCGGGGAAGCGTCGGGAGCGGCTGCGCGACGGACCACCCGCCGGGAGCTCGGACGCGCCGCCGGGGTGCATCTCAACGACGCAGCTCGACCCGTACGCCGCGTGTCGCGTCCACCACGACCGGTACGCCGTCCGGGACCTGTCCCTCGATCAGGTCGAGCAGGCCCTCCACCGGTGGCAGGTCGCCGGGAACACGCACGTGGACGTGCAGCGTCCTGGACACCGCGTCCACGCCCGTGACGGATGCTCCGGGATCATCGGCCAGCCACTGTCTCGCGGCGTCCTCGACCCGGCCCGTCCAGACCTCGAGCACGAGCGTGAGCGCGGTGTTGGCGGCCAGCGGCACGAACACGGCCACGAACAGCGCGGCCATGGCGGCGTAGGCCGAGCGGGCGGGCCGCCCCGGCGCCCCGCGCCGCAGAGGGCTGTGACCGAGGGTGGCGAAGACCACCATGCCTCCGAACACCAAGGCGAAGAGGTTGGACACGAACAGGACCAGGGCGCCCAGTGCCGGCCATCCCGCCAGACTCCCGAGGCACACCCCGACCACCACCAGGGGCGGTACGAGGGAGATGGCGATCGCGACACCGGGCAGCACGGCGCCGACATCGCGCCGGGCCAGTGCCACCGCACCCGCGAGGCCGGTGGCCAGGGCGGCGATCAGGTCCATCAGGTCGGGCGACGTACGGCCCGCGATCTGACTGTTGGACAGCAGGTCGTAGTCACCGGGGAGTACCTGTGACATCAACGCCCCGACCGCGATCACCAGCAGGCCGGCGAGGAGGACGACCAGGGCGGATCCGGTCCTGCGCCGCTGCACCGAGCCCAGCGCGATGCCCATGATCGGTGTGGACAGCGGGGCGATGATCATCGCCCCGATCACGGTGGCCGTCGAGTCCGTGAGCACTCCGCCGGCCGCGATGACCGCCGACAGCACGAGCATCGTCCAGAAGGCCGAGTGCTTGGCGCCGGTGTCCCCGCTGGACAGGTCCAGGTCCTGCGCCAGTTCGTCCAGCGAGCGGCGCTGGGCGGCGGGGAGGACACGGGCACGGAGGGTGCTGAGCATGCCCTCCAAGTATCACGGCGGGATGATCCGGCCGTGACAGGACACGGCGGGCGCGGCCCGGGCACCGCCCGGGATCCCGCAGGGACGTCCGGTGCCGGTGGCCCCGCCCCCGAGGGCCGATCAGCGGCGACCGCGCCTCGCGTCGCGGACCCGCCTGAGCCGGTTGACCGTCACCGGGTCCTCCGCGAGCGCGCGACGGTCGTCCAGGAGCGCGTTGAGCAGCTGGTAGTAGCGGACCGGAGACATGTCGAGCTCTTCGCGGATCGCCCGTTCCTTCGCCCCGGGGCCGGGCCAGGAGCGGCGCTCCATGGCCAGCACCGCGCGCGCCTGGTCGGAGAGCGGGTCGGCGGTCATGTCGGCCAACCTACTCCGTGCTCTCCGCCTGCCGGGCCTGGGTCGCGATGTCCACGAGCACGGTCTCCGGATTGGCGCCGGGCTCGACCGCGGTGCCGATCTTCTTCTTGATCGTCTCGCTGGCCTTCGCCCAGGACGTCTTGCCGAAGGGGGGCAGCTGCGAGTTGGGCAGCGCTTCCAGGAACGCGCGGAGCGGCTTGTGCTTGTCGTCGGCCTCCATCACCTCGGAGGCCGAGCCGGTGACGGGCAGCAGGTCGTACTGGTCCGCGAACGAGAGCACGTTCTCGTCCTCGTAGGCGAAGTTGAGGAACTTCCCTATCGCCACCCGGTTGCCGTGCTCCTTGAAGCCCATCATCCAGTCGGCCACGCCCATCGAGCCCTCGGTGGGCCCGTCGGCACCCGGGAGCGGGACCATACCGACGTCGACGCCCTTCTTCTCGGCCTCCTGCATGAGCGTCGGGTGGCCGTTGAGCATGCCCACATCGCCCTTGGTGAAGGCTTCGAAGGCCTGCGCCCTGTCCAGCTTGCCGGGCGATACGGGGCCGGTGAGGCCCTTGTCGACGAGGTTGGCCTTCAGCCACTTGAAGGTGGCTATGTTCGCCGGGGAGTCGATGTCGTAGTTGCCGACCTCGTCGGTGTACCCGCCGCCCCCGCTGAGGAGCCACATCAGGGTCTCGGCCTGGGACTCCTCCTCGCCGAGGGGCAGCGCGAAGGGGTAGCTCACCCCGCGCTGCTTGAGGGCCGAGGCGTCACTGCGGATGTCGTCCCATGTCTGCGGGGCCGTGATGCCGGCCTGGGTGAACATCTTCTTGTTGTAGAAGAGCAGGCGGGTGCTGGCCACGAACGGAAGGCCGTAGAGCTTGTCGTCGACCCTGCCCGCGTCGGTGAGCGAGGGAAGGAAGTTGGCCCCCGTACGGATCGTGATCATCTCGTCGGCGGTGTAGAGCTTGCCCGCCTTGGCGTAGTCGGCGTACGCCCCGATCTGCGCGATGTCGGGGGCGTCGCCGGCCTTGACCATCTCGGCGACCTTGCGGTCGACGTCCTTCCAGGAGTAGACGGCCACATCGACCTTGATGCCGGGGTTCTCCTGCGTGAACTTCGCCGCGACGTCGTCCCAGTAGTGCTGGGAGCTGCTCTTCGCGTCGGTGCCGTAGTCGGCCGCGACCAGCTTCAGAGTGACGTCACCGCCACCCGTGTCCGAACCGCATCCCGACAACGTTGCCGTCATACCGAGTGCGGCAACCGCCGCGGTCAGACCCACAAAGCGCCGCTGCACAGCCTGTCCATCCCTACATTGGTTGCCGGGCCCGCCGCACGAGCGGACCCGCGATCCTGCCTCAGGTCCGGCATGGAGGTCTACACCACCCGGAGTATCGATGCGGCAATCTAGCAGGGCCGTTTTGTATGGGTGGTCAACAAACCGCGATAGTGGACTAGACCTTTTAGGGGTCTGCGGGCGAAACTGTCTTCCGTGAGACACGTCATCGCCCTCGATGTGGGCGGCACAGGAATGAAGGCCGCCCTGGTCGGGGCCGACGGCACCCTCCTCCACGAGGCACGCCGGGCGACCGGCAGGGAGCGCGGTGCCGAAGCCGTCGTGGAGACGATCCTCGGCTTCGCCGCGGACCTGCACGCCCACGGCCGGGAGCAGTTCGGCGAAGGCGCCGTGGCCGCCGGCGTAGCGGTGCCCGGCATCGTCGACGCCGAACGCGGCATCGCCGTGTACGCCGCCAATCTGGGCTGGCGCGACGTACCCCTGCGGAAGCTGCTCGGCGAGCGGCTCGGCGGCATACCGGTCGCGCTCGGCCACGACGTCAGGACCGGCGGCCTCGCGGAAGGCCGGATCGGCGCGGGCCGGGGCGCCGACCGCTTCCTCTTCGTCCCGCTGGGCACCGGGATCGCCGGCGCCATCGGCATCGCGGGCAGCATCGAAGCGGGCGCCCACGGCTACGCCGGCGAGATCGGCCACGTCGTCGTCCGGCCCGACGGCCCGGACTGCGGTTGCGGACAGCGCGGCTGTCTGGAGACCCTCGCCTCCGCCTCCGCGGTGTCCAGGGCCTGGGCCGCCGCTTCCGGCGACCCCGACGCCGACGCCGCCGACTGCGCGAAAGCGGTGGCCTCGGGGGACCCGGCGGCCCTGCGCGTGTGGCAGGACGCCGTCGACGCGCTCGCCGCCGGACTGGTCACGGCGCTCACTCTGCTGGACCCCCGCACGCTCATCATCGGTGGCGGTCTCGCCGAGGCAGGGGAAACCTTGTTCACACCACTGCGTGCGGCCGTCGAGGAACGGGTCACGTTCCAGAAGCTGCCCCACATCGTCCCGGCGGCCCTCGGGGACACCGCCGGATGCCTGGGCGCAGGGCTGCTCGCCTGGGATCTACTCTCCACGGAGGTATCCGCCTGATGGCCGGACGCGCAGACAGCACAGTCCTCGCAGGTGCCCGGGTGGTGCTTCCCACCGGGACCGTCGAGAACGGCCGGGTGATCATCGAGGGCACCCGGATCGCCGGCAGCACGCCGGAGGGCGCCCGGACCGTCGACCTCTCCGGCCACTGGGTGGTCCCCGGGTTCGTGGACATCCACAACCACGGCGGCGGCGGCACGTCCTTCGCGACCGGCTCCGCCGAGGACGTCCTGGCCGGGGCACGGGCACACCGCGCACACGGCACGACGACCGTCGTCGCCTCCACCGTCACCGGCGAGATGGACTTCCTGGCCCGGCAGGCCGGCATGCTCTCCGAACTGGTCGAGCAGGGCGAGCTCGCCGGCATCCACTTCGAGGGTCCCTTCATCTCGCCGTGCCGCAAGGGCGCCCACAGCGAGGGACTGCTCCGCGACCCCGACCCGGCAGAGGTGCGCAAGCTGCTCGAAGCGGCCCGCGGGACCGCCAGGATGGTCACGCTGGCCACCGAACTCCCCGGCGGCATCGAGTCCGTACGGCTGCTCGCCGAGCACGGCGTGATCGCCGCCGTCGGCCACACCGACGCGTCGTACGAGCAGACCGTCGAGGCGATCGACGCCGGCGCCACCGTCGCCACGCACCTCTACAACGCGATGCCCGCCATCGGCCACCGCACACCGGGCCCCGTATCGGCCCTCCTGGAGGACGAGCGCGTCACCGTCGAGCTGATCAACGACGGCACGCACCTGCACCCCGCCGCCTTCGAACTCGCCTACCACCACGCGGGCGCGGACCGGGTCGCGCTGATCACCGACGCCATGGACGCGGCCGGCGCGGGCGACGGCCACTACGAGCTCGGCCCGCTCGCCGTCGAGGTCAGGGACGGGGTCGCCCGTCTCGTGGAGGGCGGGTCCATCGCGGGCTCCACCCTCACCCTGGACACCGCGTTCCGCAGGGCCGTCACGATCGACAGGATCCCCGTCGAGCACGTCGTCCAGTCCATCTCCGCCACCCCGGCGAGGCTCCTCGGCATGTACGACCGGGTCGGCTCCCTGGACCCGGGCAAGGACGCCGACATCGTGGTCCTGGACGCGGGATTCGCGCTCAGGGGCGTCATGCGCCGCGGCGAGTGGATCGTCGACCCCCGCGAGGGGTGACGGCCCGTCACCGGCCGACGGCAGGTTGAACACGTAACGAAGAGACGGCGGTTGTCCCGGAGACCTGGGACGGCCGCCGCCTCTTTGGCATGATCACCGGGACAGTGCCGCAGGGGGACGGCGCGCGGGAACGGACGACGAAGGAACCGGGGGCCGGTACAGGTGATACTGACCGTCACGCTGAACACGGCACTCGACCTGACGTACGCGGTCCCCGCCCTCGTCCCGCACACCACCCACCGCGTCGGCGAGGTGACCGAGCGGCCCGGCGGCAAGGGCGTCAACGTGGCCAGGGTCCTCTCCTCACTCGGCCACGACACCGTGGTCACCGGCTTCGCCGGCGGCTCGAACGGGACCGTGCTGCGCGAACTCCTCGGCGCGCTCCCGAGCCGCCCCACCGACGCGCTCGTGACCGTCGCCGGGAACACCCGCCGCACACTCGCCGTCGTCGACGGCACCGCCGGGGACACCACCCAGCTCAACGAACCGGGGCCGCACATCGGCCCCGACGAGTGGGCCGCCCTCCTGGGGACCTACCGCGACCTGCTGACCGGTGCCGACGCCGTCGCCCTCTGCGGCAGCCTCCCGCCCGGTATCCACGTCGGCGCGTACGCGGAGCTGATCCGGCTCGCCCGCGCGGCCGGCGTGCCCGTGCTGCTGGACACCGACGGGGAGCCCCTGCGGCGCGGCGTCGCCGCCCGCCCCGACCTCGTCAAGCCCAACGCCGACGAACTCGCCCGCCTCACCGGAGCCCGCGAACCCCTGCGCGCGACCCGCGACGCCCGCCGCCGAGGGGCGCGCAGCGTCGTCGCGTCGCTCGGCCCGGACGGCCTCCTCGCCGTGACCCCGGACGGCATCTGGCGCGCGACGCCGCCCTCGGCGGTGCGGGGCAACCCGACAGGGGCGGGCGACTCCGCCGTGGCCGGGCTGCTGTCCGCCCTCGCGGAAGGGCTGGGCTGGCAGGAGAGGCTGACGCGGGCGGTGGCCCTGTCGACCGCGACCGTCATGGCCCCGGCGGCCGGCGAGTTCGACCGCGCCGCCTACGAGGACCTGCTGACCCGGGTCGCCGTCGAACAGCACCCGCCGGCGGCCTGACGCACCGCGCGGAGCCGGAGAAGACAGCCCGGGTAAACGCCGCGTCCCGGTCATCGCCGTGGCGAGGACCGGGACGGTGGATCGGGTCGGGGGCGACGTGGTGACCAGGGTCTTTCGTTTGGATCAGGCGCGAACCCAGCAAGATCCTCACGAGAGGTCCTAGTCCTTGACGTGGCCCGACTTCAGCGACAGCTGGTCGAGGTTGGCGTCGCAGGAGTCACCCTCGTTGCACGAGAGCATCAGGGTGTTCGACCCCTTCTTGAGCTGGACGTAGGCGAACGTCGTCGTCCAGCCCTTCTCGAGGTCCCCCTCCGCGGCGTTCGCGAAGTTCTTCATGTTGATGGACCGCGGGGCCTCGTCGTTGACCGTCAGGGAGGTCTTCGCGTCCCTGCCGGGCACGCCGTAGGTCACGAACAGCGTGTACGCGCCTCCGTCGGGCACGTCCACCGTCCAGGTCGCCGACCGGCCGACCTCGTTGAGACTGATGTACTGGCCGTTGGCGCCCTTGGCACCCTTCACGGTGTTGTCCAGCGAGGCCGTGCCGCCCAGTGTCAGCGTCGCCGCGTCCTGCTCGGGCAGATCGACGGGCTCCTTGGACGGCTTCTCCGTCTTGTCCGGCTTCGGGGACTCCGACACCTCGCCGGCCGCACCCGTCGACGTACCCGCCTGGTCCTTCTTCTTGTCGCTGTCGTCACCCGTCATCAGCGCCGCGCCGATGCCGATGAGCACGACCGCGACCACGGCGACGGCCGCGATCAGCAGCGCCTTCGTGTTGGGGCCGCCACGTCCGGGGCCGCCGTTCCTGCCGCCGCCGTGCGGCACGGACCCGTGCTGCGCGGTGACCGCGCCACCGGGGTAGGTCTCCGGGGCCGCGTACTGCGCGCTGGGCTGGCCGTACTGCTGGTTCTGCTGGCCGTACTGCTGGTTCTGCTGGCCGTACTGCTGGTTCTGCTGGCCGTACTGCTGGCCGTACGCCTGCTGCGGCGGGACCTGCCCGTACTGGCGCTCGCCCACCGCTCGCACCTGGTTGTACGACGTTCTCGGCCTGCCGGGCTGTGCGGCAGGACCCGGGTAGCCGTAGCCGCCCTGCCCGGGCGGCTGTGCGCCCGCCGCCTGCCCGTCCGCGTACAGATAGCCGAACGGATCGTCGTCCTCGGGCTTGCTCGCGCCGTTGTTTCCGGCCGTCATCCCTGGGTCACTCCTCACCATGTCGCCAGCCGTCGCCGACCGGCCGAGCCTACCCCGAACGGAGCACACGTCGAATTGCCGCCGGCCGCGCGGAAACCCGTACGGGGTACGGGAAGCGCCGGGGCGTGAACGTCAGCCGGCCCTGCGGTGAACCTTCGAACGGGACCGCTTCTCCATGTACATCCGCTGGTCGGCGGAGTGCAGGACCTCTTCCCCGGTCATGCCGCACTCGGCCCAGCCGATCCCGAAACTCGCCCCGACCCTGACGGCCCTGCCGTCCACCCGGATGGGCGGAATGATGGCGTTACGCAAGCGTACGGCCAGGTCCGCGGCATCTGCGGCCCCGAGACCGTCCGCGAGGACGACGAATTCGTCACCCCCGAGCCGCGCGACGGTGTCGCCGTCCCGGACGCAGGTCGTGAGCCGCCGGGCGACCTCGATGAGAACCGCGTCACCCGCGTGGTGCCCGAAGCGGTCGTTGATGGACTTGAAACCGTCGAGGTCGCAGAAGAGCACCGCGAGCCCCTTGGTGCCGTCGTCGCGGTCCGGGTCGGGCGCCACGGTGTGCACGTGGTGGTCGTACGGGCCGACGCCCGCCACCGTCTCGGGCTCGTACCCGTGCACCGGTGAGCCGTCGCCGTACGCCGCGTCGAGGGCCTCGACCGCGCTGGAGGTGGCCGAGGAGTGAGGCCTCTCACACAGCCGCGCACCGAGCCGTGAGCGCAGCTCCGCACTGTTGGGCAGACCGGTCAGCGCGTCGTGCGAGGCCCGGTGCGCGAGGTGCAGCTCGTTGCGCTTGCGCTCCTCGATGTCCTCGACGTGGGTCAGCAGGAAGCGGGGGCCGTCAGTGGTGTCGGCGACGACCGAGTTGCGCAGCGAGACCCAGAGATGCGTGCCGTCCCTGCGGCCCAGACGCAGTTCGGCACGGCCGCCCTCGGCGGACGTGCGGAGCAGGGTGCCGATGTCCTCCGGATGGACGAGGTCGGCGAAGGAGTAACGGCGCAGGACGGAGGCCGGGCGGCCAAGGAGGCGGCAGAGCGCGTCGTTGGTGCGGAGCAGCCTGCCGTGCTGGTCACCGCCCATCTCGGCGATGGCCATACCGCTGGGCGCGTACTCGAAGGCCTGGCGGAAGGATTCCTCGCTGGCCCGCAGCGCCTGCTGTTCGCGTTCGAGCCGGACCAGGGCGCGCTGCATGTTCGCCCGGAGGCGGGCGTTGCTGATCGCAATGGCCGCCTGGGAGGCGTACATCTGGAGTGCTTCACGGCCCCAGGCGCCCGGACGGCGGCCGTTGCGCGGCCGGTCGACGGATATGACTCCCAGGAGGTCCAGACCTCCGCCGGAGGCGTACATGGGGGCGTAGAGGCGGTCGAGGGGGTGCCACTCGTCCTCGAAGCGGGGCTCGGGCCCTTCGGTGTGCCACTGCGGCACGTCGTCGTCGAGGAGCACCCAGCCCTCGGTGTGGGGTATGAAGCGCAGGTCGTCCCAGGCCTCACCCATCGACAGCCTGCGCTCCCACGAATCGCGGGAGCCGACGCGGCCGGTGATCAGGGCTTCCGCGGCGGTGTTGCCGGCGAACGCGGCGACCACGAGATCGCCGTCGGGGCGGACGAGGTTCACGCAGCCCAGTTCGTAGCCGAGCCCGGCGACGATGCCGTCGGCCACACTCTGCAGCGTGTCCGCCAGGCTCCGCGCCGTGTTGAGATCAGCGACGGCCTGGTGCAGCTGCCGCATGGTCGCAAGACGGACGTACGGCTCCGACTCGGCCTCCATTGCTCGCACTCCCTGAGACCTCGACTGCAACTCCAGGTTTCATATCGACGTACTTATCGCAGTGTCACCGCCACTGAATCACAGTGAGCTGCGCACCCGGTACACAGGGTCAACAAATATTGCTCTCTGTGACTTAAGTCACAGCACATGGCAAAGGCCGCCCGAGAACGCCCTCCGATACCCCTTCCTTGCGGAACGCAAATCCGCGCAGACGGCCCCCGGTCCTAGGACCCGGCTGGTCCCCTGGCCCGATGCGGGAGCCCTTCCCGCGGCGTTAGCGTGCCCGGTGTGCCGCAGAAGACTCCCCCCGCCCCACGCCCCGAGACCGTCCCCCATGCTGAGGGGGTGAGCAACGACGAATTCCGCGCCGCCCTGTCCCGTCTGGCCGCGGGGGTGGTGCTCATCACCGCCCAGGAACCGCCGCTCGACGAGCACGGCCGCGGCGAGGACGTCGGCATGACGGCGACCTCGTTCGTCTCGGTCTCCCTGGACCCGCCGCTGGTGATGGTGAGCCTGCGCAACGACTCGCGGATGGACGACCTGCTGGCCGAGCAGCCCCTGTGGTCGGTGTCGGTGCTGGCGGAGAGCCAACGGCAGATCGCGGGCCGGTTCGCCATGAAGGGCAGGATCAGCGACCGGCTCCTGTTCGAGGACCTGCCCTTCATACGGGGCGGGATCACGGGCGCGCCCCTGATCTCCGGAGCGCTGGCCATCCTGGAGTGCCGCACCGAGCAGAGCGTCGTCGCCGGCGACCACACACTGGTGATCGGACGGGTGCTGACGGCGTCCCTGCCGAACGCGGACGCCGAGCCCCTCGCCTACTTCAAGGGCCGCTACCGCAAACTGGCCTGACCGGCACGCCTTCCCCTGCCGAACCGGACGGGCCCCGGCCGCCGTCTACCAGTCGCGGCCCGAGCGCCCGCGCTTCGTGTCGCCGCGCTGCTTCTTCTCCCGCAGGCGCCGCTCGTTGATGCCGCGCGGGATCTTCTTCTTCAGGCGCGGCTTGGGCGGCGGCGCGGTGGCCTCCGCCAGCAGAGCGGCCAGCCGCACGGCGGCCGTCTCCCTGTTGCGCCACTGCGAGCGGTGTTCCGAGGCCCGTACGGACACGACCCCGCCCACCAGCCTGCCCGCGAGACGTTCGAGCGCGCGCGCCTTCCACACCTCGGGCAGCGACTCGGTGGCGGCGAGGTCGAACCTGAGCTCCACCTGGGAGTCGCTGGTGTTGACGTGCTGCCCGCCGGGCCCCGAGGACCGCGAGAAACGCCACATGAGTTCGGCCTCCGGAAGGGAGACCGAACCGCGGATGACATAGGGCCCGGACATGACACCCATGTTCCCTGGCCCACGGCCCGTCCGTCACCTTGTTTTGCGAGCGTTCGGCCAGAAGTTCGGCAAAGAAAGTAAAGCGAGCAGGAACCTCGTGGTCTCTTGTCTGCGTTAGGACGGGTGACGGTAGCTTTCGTGATGGCACGAAAGCCCGCACACGACGAGGAAAGGGACTTCCCATGGCTGTAAGCCTGTCCAAGGGCGGCAACGTCTCGCTCACCAAGGAGGCCCCGGGCCTGACCGCCGTCACGGTCGGCCTCGGCTGGGACGTCCGCACCACCACCGGCACCGACTTCGACCTCGACGCTTCGGCGATCGCGGTCAACGGCGCGGGCAAGGTCTACTCCGACGGCCACTTCGTCTTCTTCAACAACAAGCAGACGCCGGACCAGACCATCGTCCACACCGGTGACAACATCACGGGCCAGGGTGAGGGCGACGACGAGCAGATCAACGTCAACCTCGCGGGCCTCCCGGCGGACATCGACAAGATCGTGTTCCCGGTCTCCATCTACGACGCCGAGGCGCGCAGCCAGAACTTCGGCCAGGTGCGGAACGCCTTCATCCGCATCATCAACCAGGCCGGCGGCACCGAGATCGCCCGCTACGACCTGAGCGAGGACGCCGCCACCGAGACCGCCATGGTCTTCGGCGAGCTCTACCGCAACGGCGCCGAGTGGAAGTTCCGCGCGGTCGGCCAGGGCTACGCCTCGGGCCTCCGCGGCATCGCCCAGGACTTCGGCGTCAACCTCTGACGCAGCACGGTCCGCCCTCGGGAGCCCCCGTCCGAGCACGTTCGGACGGGGGCTCCCGTGCGCCGGACAGCGGACACGCGCGAACTCCAGTCGGACAAGAAGTGGTCAAAAACTTGTGAGGTAATTGTCGGCGTCCCGTCAATAAGGATCGTTCGATGGCACGCTCTCCGCTCGTACCCCCCACAGGAACGAGCAACGGAGAAGGCATGACCCCCCACATGAACACCCGTCGCGCCGCCGCCCTGGCCGCAGTTGCCGCGATGGTCGTCGTCGGCGTGCAGACCGGCACCGCCTCGGCCGGTCCCCACGCAGGTGACAGCACCGCCTCTTCGTCCGGTGCCACCGCCCTCGGCGCGAACACGGCGGCACTGCGCACCGCCGCTCTCCGCGCCGCACAGGGCGACGCACCGGCCGCCGCGGCCGCCCTCGGACTCGGCAGCCAGGAGAAGCTCATCGTCCGTGACGTGATCAAGGACGCCCACGGCACCGTGCACACCCGCTACGAGCGCACCTACGCCGGACTGCCGGTCCTCGGCGGCGACCTGGTCACCCACACCGCTGCCGACGGCTCGTCCAAGGGTGTGGACAAGGCCAGCACCGCGCGCATCTCCGTCCCGTCGACCCAGCCGAAGGTGAAGTCGGCGGCGAGCGCCCGCAAGGTCGTCTGGGCGGGCGGCGGCAAGCCGGTCCTCGCCTTCGAGACCGTGCGGAAGGGACTGCGGAAGGACGGCACGCCCAGCAGGCTGCACGTCATCACCGACGCCACGACCGGCAAGAAGCTGCACAGCTTCGAGGCCGTGGAGACCGGGACGGGCAACAGCCAGTACAGCGGGGAGGTGGCCCTCTCGACCACCAAGGGCGCCTCGGGCTTCGAGCTGACCGACGGTGAGCGCGGCGGCCACAAGACGTACGACCTCAACCAGGGCCAGGCAGGCACCGGCGACCTCGTCACCGACGCCGACGACACCTGGGGCGACGGCACCGGCAACGACCGCCAGACCGCCGCCGTCGACGCCCACTACGGCGCGGCCAAGACCTGGGACTTCTACAAGTCCGAGCTCGGCCGCGACGGGATAGCCGGGGACGGCCGGGCCGCCTACTCCCGTGTCCACTTCGGCAACGCCTACGTCAACGCGTTCTGGGACGACAGCTGCTTCTGCATGACCTACGGCGACGGAGCCGACGACAAGAGCGCGCTCACCGCGATCGACGTCGCGGGCCACGAAATGAGCCACGGCCTGACCGCCGCGACCGCCAACCTCGACTACGCCGGTGAGTCCGGCGGTCTCAACGAGGCGACCAGCGACATCCTCGGCACCTCCGTCGAGTTCTACGCCGACAACACCACCGACGCCGGGGACTACCTCATCGGCGAGAAGATCGACATCAACGGCGACGGAACCCCGTTGCGGTACATGGACAAGCCCAGCAAGGACGGCGGCTCGGCGGACTACTGGGACACCGGCGTCGGCGGCCTGGACGTGCACTACTCCTCCGGTGTCGCCAACCACTTCTTCTATCTGCTGGCCGAGGGCAGTGGCGCGAAGACCATCGGCGGCGTCGACTACGACTCCCCGACCTCCGACGGCTCGAAGGTCACCGGTATCGGCCGCCAGAAGGCCTACCAGATCTGGTACAAGGCGCTCTCCGTCTACATGACGTCGAGCACCGACTACGCCGGAGCCCGCGTCGCGACCGAGAAGGCGGCCACCGACCTGTTCGGGGCCGGCAGCACCGAACTCGCGGCCGTCGACGCCGCCTGGACCGGGGTCAACGTCAACTAACCCCCGCACACCACAGCACGGGAGCCGGTCAGCCTAGGGCCGGCCGGCTCCTGCCGTCGAGCCAGGTGTCCCAGACCTCCGTCAGGTCCCTGCCGGACGCCTTCTCGGCGTACGCGGTGAAGTCGGCGGTCGAGGCGTTGCCGTGCCGGTGCTCCTTCAGCCAGCCCCTGACGAGACCGAAGAAGGCCCCGTCGTCGTGCATCTCCTGGCGGATACGGTGGACGACCATCGCCCCGCGTCCGTACACCGGGGGCCGGGACAGATCGGCGGCGCCCGGCGGACGGGACGGCGGGAAGGCCCAGTTCGCCTCGTCGGCGTAGGCCTTCTCGAAACTCTCCTGGACGGTGGGGCCGGAGTGGTCCTCGCTCCACAGCCACTCCGCGTAGGTCGCGAAGCCCTCGTTGAGCCACATGTCGCGCCAGCTCGCGGGCGTGACGGAGTTCCCGAACCACTGGTGCGCCAGTTCGTGGACGAGCAGCACCAGACCGGGCGGGCCGGGAAAGAACGGCCGGGTCTGTGTCTCCAGCGCGTAGCCGGCGTCGTCGGGCCGGCCCACGATCGCCCCGGCCGACGAGAAGGGGTACGGCCCGAACTTCTCCTCGCCCCACGAGACCACCTCGGGAATCCGGGCCAGCACACGCGCGCTCGCCCGGTCGGAGTCCGGATCGACCGCGGTGACCACCGGAAGGCCGGCCCCTGTGACGGTCCGCCGCACGGTGAAGCGGCCGACGGCGACGGTCGCGAGGTAGCTCGCCATCGGCTCCCGGACACGCCAGTGGTACGTGGTGCGGCCCCCAGCCGTGCGGCGGGACGCCGGCTCACCGTTGGAGACGGCACTCCGCCCCTCGGGAACGGTGACCCGGATGTCGTACGACGCCTTGTCGCCCGGATGGTGGTTCCCTGGGAACCAGGTCATGGAGCCGGCCGGCTCCCCGAGCGCCACCGCCCCGTACGCGGTCCGCAGCCAGCCCTCGTCGGAGCCGTCCGCATCGGTGACGGTGCGGGGCGAACCGGAGTAGCGCACGACCGTGCGGAACGTCCGGCCCGCGCGGAGCCGGTCCGCGACCGCGACTGCCGGACGCAGCGTCAGTTCCCACCCCGCCCGGTTCACCGCGGCAGGACGCCCCTCGACGGTGGCCGAGCGGACCTCCAGCCCGGCGAGGTCCAGGTTGAACGCGCTGAGGTCCTGGGTCGCCCGGGCCGTGATCACCGCAGTGCCGCTGAGGTGCCCCGCGCCGGCGTCCGTCGCCACCGACAGGTCGTAGTGGGTGACGTCGTACCCGCCGTTGCCGAGGCGGGGGAAGTAGGGGTCGCGCACACCCGCCGCGCCCGGCGTCCCCACGACCGCGCCCCGGCCGTCCGTGCAGGCGGTGACCAGCACGACCGCCGCCAGCAGGAGGGCGGCGCCGGGCACGGTACGGCGCCGGGGCACGGTTCGCTGGTCCACCCCGCGATCCTAGATACGCGCGGTCGGGACCGGGCGCCGCGCCGGGGCGCGCCGCCGGTCCCGCGTCGCCGGGTGGCCTCCTCGCGAGAGGGCCGCGGGCGGGACCGGACCGGTTACCTGCCGAGGGTCGCCACACCCGCCGCCGCGAACTTCTCGTCGAGGTCGCCGCTCGGTGCTCCGGCCACGCCGATGCCCGCCACCGGGGCGCCCTTGACCTGCACCGGTGCACCACCGGCCAGGAACAGGGTGCCGGGGATGTCCTTGAGGTTCGGGGCCTGCTGCAGACGCTTCACCAGTTCGGAGGTCGGCGCGTTCCAGGAGACGGCCGTGTACGCCTTCTTCACGGCGGACTCGGGGGACTGCGGGCCCGCGCCGTCGCCGCGCAGCGTGACGACGGTGTTGCCGTCGCGGTCGACGACAGCGACCGACACGCGCTGGTTGTCCTTCTTCGCCGCGTCCAGGGCGGCCTGTGCGGCCTTCGTGGCGGCGGAGACGGTCAGGTGGGTGGTCCGCTGGAGGTTCCGGTCGGCGGTGTCGGCCTTGACGGCTGCGGCCGGCGCGGCGGCGGGAGTCGAGGCGTTCGCGGACATCGCGCCGAAGGTCCCGGCACCCAGGGCGGCGGCGACGACGGCACCGGTCAGGACTCGGGTGCGCAGGGACATCTTCTTCATAGTGACTCCTCGGATCGTTTCGGCTCGGATCGAACCGTTCTGCTTCCGTTGTCGATCCTCCGGCCGGATCCGGGGCCGTACCGTCGGCGTACCGGATGGAAGCGGCATGCCCGCCGGCTGACCGCCCTGTCGGCCGATCGGTTGATGCGGGGGTGGCCCGGCGGGGTGACCATGGGATGTCCGCGCAGGTCAGCGGCGGCGCGACAGGGCGGGTACACGGGTCGAGGGAAACGCGAGGTGCGAGGTGCGGCGGAACGGAACCGGACCGGACGCGGAGCGGACGAGCCCGGACCGGCCGGACGCGGACCGGCCCGGCCCGGCCGGGAGCACCGGTCCGGGCCCGGCGGCGGACGGCCCGGACGACCGCCGGCTGTCCCTGCTCATGCACGCAGCCTTCTTCCTGCTGCTCGGCGCCTCGCTCGCACGCTTCCTGATGCGCCACCCCGGCGAGACCCGCACGCCGTGGATCATCGCGCTGTCCGCCCTGCTCGCCGTCCTCCACCTCCTCGGCCCGGTGCTCGGCTCCCGGCCGACACCGCGCCGGCTCACATGGCTCGGCGTCCTCGTCGTGGTCTGGATGGTCCTGGTCGTCCTCGCGCCCAGCTTCGCCTGGTGTGCCGTCCCGCTCTTCTACACGGGCCTGCGGATCCTGCCGCCGCGCGCGGCCCTCGCGCTGGTCGCCCTGCTGACCGTGTTCGTCGTGGCCGCGCAACTCCGGCTCGCGACCGGCTTCGACCCCAATCTCGTCCTGGCCCCGCCCGCGGTCGCAGCCATCGCCACCGCCGTCTTCGTCCACATGCAGCGCCAGGCCGTGCGCCAGCGCGAGCTGATCGACGACCTGCTGCGCACGCGGCGGGAACTGGCCGCCACCGAACGCAGGGAAGGGACCCTCGCCGAGCGTCAGCGGCTGTCCATGGAGATCCACGACACCCTGGCCCAGGGGCTCTCCAGCCAGCAGATGCTGCTCCAGGCGGCCGACCGGTCCTGGGGCTCCGACCCCGCCACCGCGCGCCGGCACGTCCTGACGGCGACCGGCATCGCGGAACGCAACCTCGCCGAGGCCCGCCGCTTCGTGCACGACCTGGCCCCGGCCGACCTGGCGGAGGGCGGCGGCCTGGAGGCTGCCCTGCGGACCCTCGCGGACCGCGAGACCGCCCAGTCGCGCGGCCGCCTCACCGTCCGCTGCCACGTGGAGGGCGTCCCCGCCGCCGCCCTTCCCGACCGGGTGCAGTCGGCGCTGCTGCGGATCGCCCAGGGGGCCCTGGCGAACGTGACCGAGCACGCCGGGGCCGGCGTCGCCGCGCTGACCCTGACTCACCTGGACGACCGCGTGGTCCTCGACATCGCCGACAACGGCCGGGGCTTCGGACCTACGGAGCGTGCGCCCGAGGGGGTGCGGGGACACGGGCTACCCGCGATGCGCGCCCGGATGCGGCAGCTCGGCGGGACACTGACCGTCGAGTCGGCACCGGGCGAGGGGACGGTCCTGTCCGCCGCCGTGCCCCTGCCCCACACCACCGCGCCACCCGTCCCGGAGGACCGCGCATGACCACGAACGTACGGATCCTGCTCTGCGACGACCACGCGGTCGTGCGCGCCGGTCTGCTCGCCCTCCTCGGCGGTGAACCGGACATCGAGGTGGTGGGCGAGGCCGGCAGCGGCGAGGAGGCCGTCGCCCTCGCCGCCCGGCTCACCCCCGACGTCGTGCTGATGGACCTCCAGCTGGGCCCCGGTATCGACGGGGTCGAGGCGACCCGCCGCATCGCGGCCGCAGTCGGGACCGGCACCACCGGCCCCGCCGTTCACGTCCTGGTCCTCACGACGTACGACACAGACGCCGACATCACCCGCGCCATCGAGGCGGGGGCCACCGGCTACCTGCTGAAGGCGGAACGCCCGGAGGAACTGTTCGCCGCCATCCGCGCGGCCGCGCAGGGCCGCACGACGCTCTCGGCACCGGTCGCCGGCCGGGTCATGGCCCGGTTGCGCAGCCCCCGGCCCGCCCTCACCGAACGCGAGCTCGACATCCTCGGCCAGCTGTCCCAGGGGCTCGGCAACCGTGACATCGCCCGCGCCCTCTTCATCAGCGAGGCGACGGTCAAGACCCACCTGGGCCGGATCTACGACAAGCTCGGGGTCGACACCCGTTCGGGCGCGGTCGCCGTCGCCAAGGAACAACGACTGCTCCTCTGAGGTCCGCCCGCCGTCACCGCGCGAACGGCCCGGCCCTTGCTCGCGGACCTCGACACCCGACCGGACCGGCCCACCCGCCCGGACCGTCCTGGCCGCCCGGCGCAGGGCGTCCGCGCGGCATGACACCATCGAACCGTGCTCGACATCGGCTACTCCCTCTCCCGGCGCTTCCCGGACCCCCCGCAGACCGACTACCGCCGCGCGGACGTCCGGGCGCTGCGGCACGACCTGTTCTCCGGGGACGTCTACCTGGCCGACACCAAGGCCGACCGGGAACTGTCCACAGCCTGGGGATGGGTCCCCGTGCTCGACTTCGCCTGGGCACTCTGCGACATCGTCGAGCAGATCGACCGCGACCCCCGCGGCAACCGCTCGCACCGCCAGCAGTACGCCGAACTCGACTTCACCGAGTCCTCCGACCGCATGCTGTTCGAGCGCCGCTTCGGCTGGGTCGACGTCGAGGCCGACTGGATGCCCGGCGACGAGCCCCCGTTGACCTTCAGCCACTCCCTGCTCCGCCGCGAAGCCCGCGACTTCCTCCACGACCTCGTCGCGGACCTGGCCGACATGCACGAGGGCCTCGCCGACAACCCCGTCATCTGGGACCTGCAGGCCCGCTTCCCCCGCCTCTGAGCAACCGGCGGGGCTCCGCCGGGCCTCGAACCGCCCCACGGCGCCCTGGCTACGCCTCCACCCGCACCCCGATCTGCGCGGCGAACGCCGGGGCCAGCTCCATCAGCTGCGCCGGGCTGATCACCGCCCCCGCCAGCCGCTCGACGCCCCGCGCGATGTCCAGCTCCGCGACCGTCCGCAGATCGACGGACTCCATGCGCACGGCGGAGAAGTCCGCCCGCTTGAGCACGCAGTCACGGAACTCCACCCGCACCAGGTGGGCCTCACCGAAATCCGGCTCCGAGAGCACACAGCCCTCGAACACGACGTCCTTGAGCCGCGCCTTGCGCAGATTCAGGTAGTCGATCTTCCCGCCGCGCACGAGCACCCGCTCCAGCACCGCACCGTGCAGCTGCACCCCGCCCAGCCGCGCGTCCACGACCTCCACGTCACGCAGCGACGCCCCCGCGAGATCGGTACCCACGCCCCGCACGCCCGTCAGCACCGAGTCGATGAACCGGGCACGCACCAGCTCCGTCCGGTCCAGGGCGCACCCACGCAACTCACAGTCCATGAAGCGGGCACCGGGACCCGAGGCGTCGGCGAGGTCGGTCCCGTCGAACCGCACCCCGTCGTAATCCCCGTCCGGCTCCAGGCCCCCGTCGTACTCCACGAGCGGGGGCAGCCGCACCTCCGGCCGCCTCGCCTCCGCCACCCCGTCCCTCGCGCCCCTGCTCCTGTTGCCTGTACGTGCCATGCCCCCCATCGTGACGCACACCACTGACAACGCCCCGGCCCGATGTCACAGGACAGGCCCTCCGCTCCGTCATCCCCGTAGAAGCGCCGATCGCAAGGAGACCAGCCATGCAGCGCATCCATGTCGTCGGCGGCGGGCTCGCCGGACTCACCGCCGCCATCACCGCCGCCGAATCCGGGGCCCCCGTCACCCTCCACGAGGCGCACGACACCCTCGGCGGACGGGCGAGGACCGCTCAAGGCCCCTACCTCACCAACGAGGGACCCCACGCGCTCTACCACCGCGGCCCGCACCGGACCTGGCTCGAACAGCGTGGTCTCCTCGGCCCGCAGGCCTCCGTGCCACCGCTCGAAGGCACCCGCTTCTTCTTCCGCCGGAGCGGCGTACTGCGCAGGACCCCGCCCCTCGCCATGCTCCGCCTCGCCCGCCGCAGCGCCCGCCGGGCCCCCGTCGGCACCGACTTCCTCGCCTGGGCCGCCGGGCAGGTGGGGGAGGACGGTGCCCGGGCGGCGGCGCACTACATGGGGGTGGCCCTCTTCCACCACGACCCTGGATCGCTGTCCGCCGCCTTCGTGCAGGAACGGCTCCGCCGGGCCGCCGCGCTGCCGCCCGAAGCCCGCTACCCCGTCGGGGGCTGGGGCCAACTCGTCGGCCGGATGGCCTCGCGGGCCTGGGACCTCGGCGTAGGCATCGAGACCGGCGCCCGTGTCGGCCCCGGCGACCTGGCCGGGCTGCGGAGCGGCGGGCCGGTGATCGTCGCCACGCACCTGGAGTCGGCCCGGTCCCTCCTCGACGACCCCTCCCTGACCTGGACCGGCGGCCGTACCGCGCTCCTCGACCTGGCCGTGAGGACCCGCCGGGGCGACCCGTTCGTCGTGTCCGACCTCGACGCCCCCGGCTGGATCGAACGGTTCACCGCTCAGGACCACACCCTCGCACCGGCCGGCGAACAGCTCGTGCAGGCGCAGATCCCCCTCGCCCCCGGTGCTCCTCGTGGCGAAGCCGTCCGCCGGGCCGAGGACATGCTGGACCTCGGCTTCCCCGGCTGGCGGGAACGCACCACCTGGCGCCGGGAAGCGCTGGCCTCCGGGCGCACGGGCGCCGTCGACCCGCCGGGCACGACCTGGCGGGACCGTCCGGCCGTCGACCGCGGGAACGGGTTCCTGCTCGCGGGGGACATGGTCGCCGCCCCGGGGCTCCTCAGCGAGGTCTCGTTCAACAGCGGCATCGCCGCCGCGGTCCTGGCCGTACGGCAGCTGGGAAGGGACGGACGCGCCACCACCGGGCGTGACCTCAACAGCACTTGAGGTCCCAGGCCGGGCGGGTCGGTGATCACCCACCTCCCAGGGAGCCCCGCCATGCACGCCATCCGCCTCCATGCCTTCGGCCCAGCGGAGAACCTCACCTACGAGCGGACCGAGGACCCGGATCCCGCACGCACCGAGGTCTGTCCCGCACGGGTGCCTGAGAGATGTACGCGAAGGTGCGCGCGTCAGGCCGCGCCGAGCCGTCCCAGCGCGCTGTCGTCAAGCCGGTACACGGTCCACCCGTCCTGCGGACGCGCGCCGAGCGACTCGTAGAAGGCGATGGACGGGGCGTTCCAGTCCAGCACCGACCACTCCAGGCGCCCGTACCCGCGCTCCACGCAGATCCGCGCCAGTTCGGCGAGCAGCGCCTTGCCATGGCCTCCGCCGCGCCGCTCCGGGCGCACATACAGATCTTCCAGATACACGCCGTGGACCCCGCGCCACGTCGAGAAGTTGAGGAACCACAGCGCGAAGCCGACCACCTCGCCGTCCTCGTCCGACACCGCGATGTGCGCGTAGGCGGCGGGCCGTCCCCCGAAGAGCGCCTCACGCAGCTGCTCCTCGGTGGCCTTCGCCTCGTCCAGCGCCTTCTCGTAGTCGGCCAGCTCACGGATCATGGCGTGGATCGCGGGGACGTCGGCGGGAGTTGCTTCACGAATCATGACGGCAGCGTAGACAAGCCCTCCCAGGTGCCCTCGCGCCTCACCCCCGCCCCAGCAGCCGGCGGGCGATCTCCGCGTGGTCCGGCGAAAGCCGCGTCCGCCCCTCACCGACCGCCCACAACCCGTTCTGCAGCACCCGCCCCAGCGTCCACGCCCGGGCGCGTTCCCGGTCGAGGCCCAGCACGCCCGTCAGCAGGTCGAACCTCCACAGCACCTCTGCGGCGTCGAACCTGTTGTCCAGCGCCGGGAACAGCTCGAACCCCGGGTCGCCCGCCAGCGGCTTCGGGTCCAGCACGACCCACTCGCCGGCCCGCCCGTCCTCCGCGCGGCCGGCGAGGATGTTGTCGTAGTGCAGGTCCCAGTGCAGCAGCCTGTCCCCGGGCTCCCCGGCCACCTCCCGTACCGCCGCCGCGCAGTCCAGCAGCAGCCGCCGCTCGTGCTCCGCGGCCAGCCCGGCGACCGTCCCGGGGGCCGCGTCCAGCATCCGGGAGGCCAGGTCGCCCAGCCGCCGCATCCCTGCCGGAGCCGGTACGGCGACGAGCCCGGCCAGGGCCTCCGCGAGGATCCGCACGGACTCGCGGACATCGGCGACACCGGCCAACGGGCGTCGCTCGTCGAGCCGTTCCAGCAGCATCGACCCGGTGGCCCCGTCGTACTCCAGAACACCCACCGCACCGGCGCCCGCGGCGCTCCAGGCCCGCAGCGCGACGGGTTCCCCCGCGGTCTCCTCGTCGATCGCCTGGAGCTTCAGCGCCGACCGCGTGCCGTTCTCCCGCGCCACGGGAAGCACCAGCGCGCACATCCCGTACATCGCGCGGCCGTCGAGCCGCAGCCCCCACTCCTCGAGGAACCGCGCGGCCAGCCCGGGCAGCGCGTCCGCGAAATCCCGCCCCCTCGCTCCGCCATGGACCCGCAGACTCTCGACCAGCTCGCCCGGAACCTCGATCACATCCCGACCCTAGAGGTACCGTCCCTCCAGCGACTCGGCTGCACACGGACAAGCAGGGAACTCATGAGCACCGTCAGTACCGTCAACGGCGGCATTTCGTTCTGGTACGCCCACGAGGGCACCCCCTCCCCCCGCGAGCCCCTGCCCGGCGACGGCACCGCCGACGTCTGCATCGTCGGCGGCGGCTACACCGGGCTCTGGACGGCGTACTACCTGAAGAAGGCGGTGCCCTTCCTCAACATCACCGTCCTGGAAGCCAAGTTCTGCGGTTTCGGCGCCTCCGGACGCAACGGCGGCTGGCTCTACAACGGCATCGCGGGCCGCGACCGCTACGCGAAACTCCACGGCCACGACGCCGCCGTACGCCTCCAGCGAGCCATGAACGACACCGTCGGCGAGGTCGTCCGCACCGCCGGGGAGGAGGGCATCGAGGCCGACATCCACCACGGCGGTGTCCTCGAAGTCGCCCACACCCCGGCCCAGCTGGCACGCCTCAAGGACTTCCACTCCGTCGAGATCGCGTTCGGCGAGACGGACCGTGTGCTCCGGGGCGCCCGTGAGACCGCCGAACGCATCCGCGTCAGCGGGGCCGTCGGCTCCAGCTGGACGCCGCACGGTGCGCGACTGCACCCGGCCAAGCTCGTCAAGGGCCTCGCCGACGTCGTGGAAGCCCTCGGCGTCACGATCCACGAGTCCACCCCCGTCACCGAGATCAGGCCCAAGCACGCCGTCACCCCGTACGGCACGGTGCGCGCCCCTTATGTCCTGCGCTGCACCGAGGGCTTCACCGCAGGCATCAAGGGCCACACCCGCACCTGGCTCCCCATGAACTCCTCGATGATCGTCACGGAGCCCCTCCCCGAGGCGGTGTGGGACACCATCGGCTGGGACGGCCGCGAGACCCTCGGCGACATGGCCCACGCCTACATGTACGCCCAGCGCACGGCCGACGACCGCATCGCCCTCGGCGGTCGTGGTGTCCCCTACCGCTACGGCTCCGCCGCCGCCAACGTCAACACAACGGCCCGCACACAGCCCGCCACGATCGAGGCCCTGCGCGACCTGCTGGTCCGCTTCTTCCCCACCACGGCGGGCACCCGCATCGACCACGCCTGGTCCGGTGTGCTCGGCGTACCCCGCGACTGGTGCGCCACCGTCACCCTGGACCGCAGCACCGGCCTCGGCTGGGCCGGCGGCTACGTCGGCTCGGGCGTCGCCACCGCCAACCTCGCCGCGCGCACCCTGCGTGACCTGATCCAGCAGGACTCCGGCCAGGCCGGCCCGACCGAACTGACCGCCCTGCCCTGGGTGAACCACAAGGTGCGCCGGTGGGAACCCGAACCCTTCCGCTGGCTGGGCGTCCACACCCTCTACGCCGCCTACCGCGCCGCCGACCGCCGCGAGGCCACCTCGTCCCGGGCCGCCACCGACCGGATCGCGAAGGTGGCGGACCGCATCGTCGGCCGCCACTGAGCGCCGCGAGCCACCCCCGACCTGCCAGGACGCCCGGCCGTCCCCGCCACCGCGGGCGGGCCGGGCGGTCCCGGAGGCGACGGCCGGCCGCCGCCCCACCGCAGCCGAACTCCGGCTCCCGTACCGCACCGGGACAGCCCTTAGGCCGATCAGGAGAACGTCCGGCTCCGTACGGGTGATGGCGAGCATCCTTGCCCGCACCCGGCACCGCAAGCGGAATTGACTGAGGGTCACCACATCGCGGGCGCCCTCCTCCGGGGGCGCCTCCGCGCGACCTCGACGCCCGCCTGCCCCCCGGCCTGCGCGGGCCATGGGAAGGGACCATCTCTATGCGGGTGCTGCGGAATATCGCCTGGAGTGCGATCGCCTCGCTGCTCCTCCTCGTCGGCCCGGCACCGGCGGCCGCCCACGCCGACACCGGTGACAGGGTCCGCCCCCAGGCCCAGTGTCCGACCGAGGGCCGGACGCGCGGCACGGCCGGAGCGCCCAACCCGGCCCTGGAGCAGTACTACCTCGGTGACTGGCGGCTCGGCCCCCGCGTCCTGCCGAAGACCGGCGCCATCGGCAGGATGCTGCGCGGCTACGACCGCACGGGTCCGACGTCGGCGTACTGGTTCCTCGGGTGCTACTGGCAGACCAACCCCCTGACCGGCGAGTCCGGTTGGTGGTACCCGGACCACGACGGCTTCGTCCTCGACCGTGCGGGCGACCCGGTGCAGAAGCCGCTGACGCTCCGCGTGGGCCAGCTGGTCGACCTCTTCGGCAGCGGACGCGGCAACTTCCTCGCCCCCGCCGGCACGCCGTACGCCAAGCGCGCCATCCCGCCGAGCAACCTCGTCAGGTACACCGACGACTACCCCTACAGCTACCACCTGTACCGGGTGACGGAAGCGTTCACGGTGCAGGCCGGCCGCATCCGGCCCTGGTTCGGGCAGCCCGGTCTGGGGATCCAGTACAAGACGGCCGAACGGGTCTCGGAGCTGGTCACCGCCCAGAAGCTCGAAGCCCTGAACTGATCGCAGCCGCACTCCCCCGGGCGGGTTCCGGCACGGCCGGAGCCCGCCCGGGCGCATGCAGGGGGGAACCGACCCGATGAACAGGACCGAGCTCACCGAACGCCTCCGCCGCGAGGGGGTCCCGGACGCGCTGTACGAGATCCCGGGCGTCCACGGCGTCCCCTTCCAGCTGGACGCCTACTACGTCCTGCGCCAGGAGGCGGGCGCGTGGCCGGTGCTCATGCGCCAGCGCGGCGAGGACAGCGTCATCGAGCGCTTCGGCACGGAGGCCGAGGCGTGCCGCTACCTGTACGCCACCCTCACGGACGTGCCGCCGCCCGTACCCGGCGGCGCGGAACGGGTCGACCGGCTCCTGGCCGACGCCGACGAGATCCAGCGCCGGGCGGAGGAGGACTTCGAACGGGCCCCCGGCCGCGACGGCGACAGCCCGGCAGGGACCTGAACCCGGTCCGTGTCAGCCCAGGCACCTCCGTCTCACACCCCCGGACAGCAGAGAACCCCAGGTCACGGGCTGTGTGACCTGGGGTTCTCTCCGAGCCCCCTATCGGATTCGAACCGATGACCTACGCATTACAAGTGCGTTGCTCTGGCCAGCTGAGCTAAGGAGGCGTGCCGGAGCAGTCTAACCAACCTCACGGCCTGGTCACGCCCAATATTCGGGACCTTGGACTACTGACAGATCCGAAATCGCCAGGTAGCGTCACTCCAGGTTCACTCCGGTGGACCACACCACTCCATTACTCGGATCGTCCGGCACGTTCCTGCCGGTGAGGAGAGACATCGCCATGGCCAGTGTCACGTTCGACAAGGCGTCCCGCGTCTACCCCGGCTCCACGAAGCCGGCTGTGGACCAGCTCGAGATCGACATCGAGGACGGCGAGTTCCTCGTCCTCGTCGGTCCTTCCGGTTGCGGCAAGTCGACCTCCCTGCGCATGCTCGCGGGTCTCGAGGACGTCAACGGCGGCGCCATCCGCATCGGTGACCGCGACGTCACGCACCTGCCCCCGAAGGACCGGGACATCGCCATGGTGTTCCAGAACTACGCGCTCTACCCGCACATGTCCGTCGCGGACAACATGGGCTTCGCCCTCAAGATCGCCGGTGTGAACAAGACCGAGATCCGGGCGAAGGTCGAAGAGGCCGCCAAGATGCTGGACCTCACCGACTACCTGGACCGCAAGCCGAAGGCGCTCTCCGGTGGTCAGCGCCAGCGTGTGGCCATGGGCCGCGCCATCGTGCGTGAGCCCCAGGTCTTCCTCATGGACGAGCCGCTGTCGAACCTCGACGCCAAGCTCCGCGTGTCGACGCGTACGCAGATCGCCTCGCTGCAGCGCCGCCTCGGCATCACCACCGTCTACGTGACCCACGACCAGGTCGAGGCCCTCACCATGGGCGACCGCGTGGCAGTCCTCAAGGACGGTCTGCTCCAGCAGGTCGACTCGCCGCGCAACATGTACGACCGCCCGGCGAACCTCTTCGTGGCCGGCTTCATCGGCTCCCCGGCGATGAACCTCGTCGAGGTCCCGATCACCGACGGTGGCGTGAAGTTCGGCAACAGCGTCGTCCCGGTCTCCCGCGCCGCGCTCTCCGCCGCCGCCGACCGAGGTGACCGCACCGTCACGGTCGGCATCCGCCCGGAGCACTTCGACATCGTCGAGCACGGTGGCGCCGCCGCGCACGGCCTGTCCAAGGGCACCGCCGACGCCCCGGCCGGCCTGGCCGTCTCCGTCAACGTCGTCGAGGAGCTCGGCGCCGACGGCTTCGTCTACGGTGCCGCGCAGGTCGGTGGCGAGCACAAGGACCTGGTCGTTCGTGTCGGCGGCCGCGCCGTCCCGGAGAAGGGCACCGAGCTGCACGTCGTGCCGCGCCCGGACGAGCTGCACGTCTTCGCCACCTCGACCGGTGAGCGCCTGACCGACTGATCACCTGATCATCCCGCTGCGGCCCCGTGTTCCCTCCGAGGAACCGGGGCCGTTCGCGTGTCGTGTCGCGGATTCGGGTTTCACGTCGGCCAGGCATCAAATACCCCGACAGAAGGGGCAATTCACCTCGACACGTCAACGTGCGATTCGAAAAGCCTCGTCGAACCATCCCTCGCAAGGGTGACGAAATGTCGCCGAGTCATCACTGCCCGCTACGCTCGCCTGCGTGACCCACACCGCGCGCCGAATCGGCCGAACCCTAGCTCTCGTACTGCCCGTCGTCATGGTCCTGTCCGGGACCCTCGCGGTCACCCGTGTGCAGTGGTCGGGGCAGGACACCGAGACCCAGTTGCTGACCGCCGCCTCGGAGACCGTGTCCAAGCAGGCCAAGGCACGGACACCGCAGGACATCCTGCGGGACAAGCTCCTCCTGGAACTCCGGGAGGAGGACCCGGGCGTCGCCCTCACGAGCCTCCAGCGTGCCGTCGAGGGGCGTCCGTCGCTCGCCAGGCACTGCATGTCACTCGCCAGGGCCCTGGGCAAGGCGGCCGTCGACCAGTACGGCCCGACCCGCGCCCACCGCTTCTCCCGTCCGGTCTGCGACACCTCGTTCGCCTCGGGGGTCGCACAGTTCAGCTGAGCCGGGCATGTCCGGGCACGGCATATCGTGCCTGGCATGCATACGTATCCGACGCAGGCCGTGATCCTGGCGGGTGGCCAGGGGTCACGGCTGCGCCCGTACACCGATGACCGCCCCAAGCCGATGGTCGAGATCCCGGGAACCGGGACGCCGATCATCGGCCATCAGCTGTCCTGGCTGGCCTCCGAGGGCGTCACCGATGCCGTGATCTCGTGCGGCCATCTCGCCGGTGTCCTGCAGGAATGGCTGGACTCCGCCGCACTTCCTCTGCGCGTCACGACCGTCGTCGAGACAGAGCCTCTCGGCCGGGGCGGCGGTCTCAAGCACGCCGCCACGCGGCTCCCCGATCCGTCGGAACCCTGGTACGCCACGAACGGCGACATCTGGACCCGCTTCTCCCTGCGGGAGATGGCCGCCTTCCACGCGGAGCGGGACGCCACCGCGACGCTCGCGCTGGCCCGCCCGCGGATTCCGTGGGGCGCCGTGGAGACGGACGCCTTCGGGCACATCACCGACTTCATCGAGTCTCCGCCGTCGCCGTACCTGATCAACGCGGGCGTGTACGTCTTC
This sequence comes from Streptomyces sp. NBC_01341, assembly GCF_035946055.1. NCBI lineage: Bacteria > Bacillati > Actinomycetota > Actinomycetes > Kitasatosporales > Streptomycetaceae > Streptomyces > Streptomyces sp. NBC_01341. The sequence continues at coordinate 3,399,197 of NZ_CP108364.1, forward strand.
GCTCCCTCCTTCACGGCGCTGCTGCCGGACCGGGGCGACCACGAGCGTACGACGTTCCCCCGGCTGGCCCGCGAGCGCCGGCTGGCCGGATACCCGCTGCCGCAGGGCGCCTACTGGCGGGCCATCGACACCGCGAAGGACCTCACCGAGGCCGCGAAGGAACTGGGCGCCCACGTGGACGGCTGAGGCCCTCGCACCCCCGGCCCATGCGTGAGGGCGGCCACCGGATGTCCGGTGGCCGCCCTCACGACGTGGGGCGCGGCCGTCAGCCGAGCAGACCGCCGATCGGGTTCTGGCCGGCGCCACCGGACGAACCGCCCCCGGAGCCCCCGTCCGAACCGCCGCCGTCCGAACCACCGGTGGCACCGCCGGAACTGCTGGAACCCGAGGAGCTGGGGCCCGGGTCCCCGGCCGGCGGCTCCTGCGGCTCCGGCTCCTGCGGCGGAGCCTGCCCGGTGCCCTGCGTCTGGCTGGGCTGCCCCGTGCTCGCCCCCGCGGTCGGGCCGGACTCACGTGAGGAGTCGGAACCCGGGGTGGACTCCTTGGCCGACGGGGTACCGGGGGCACTGGAGGGAGACGTCTCCGGACGGCGGCCCTCAGGGCTGCTGGAAGGCTTGCGCTTCTTCGCCTTGGGCTCGCCGGGGAGCGGAGAGCCGGGCAGCTGGTTGGTCGGGTAGCTGTCGGGGCCCGGCACCGTGACGACCTCGCTGGAACGGACCGCTCCGCCCAGCATGGAACCGACGAGCAGCGTCAGACCGACGACCACGGTGGCCACCGCACTGCCCCGGCGCAGCACCCGGCGGCGGAGGTCCCCGATCTCCGACCGCGGGCCCAGTGTGCGCCAGGCCTCGCCCGCGAGCCGCCCGTCCAGGGAGTAGACGGGGGCACCCGCGATGACGAGCGGGCTCCAGGCTGCCAGGAAGATGATGTCCGAGACGCCGTACGTGGCGACGCTGCGCCAGCTGACCGTCACCAGGAGGGCTGCCGAGAGCAGGGCGCCGAAGGCGGCGGCGACCCGCTGCCACAGGCCGAGGACCGTCAGGACGCCCACGACGACCTGGAGGAAGGCGACCAGGAGCCCGGCGCCGACAGGGTGGGACAGCGCGAAGTCGCGCAGCGGCTCCGCGGCGGACCACGGGTGCAGCGAGGTCAGCCACTTGACCATGGAGCCCCGGTCGCCGCCCTCGAAGTAGGCGGGGTCGCAGAGCTTGCCCATGCCGGCGTAGATCGAGATGAAACCGAGCAGGACGCGCAACGGGAGGAGCACGACCCCGAGGTTCATCCTGCGGTCGGGGTAGTAGGCGTGCCGGACGTTGTCGGCGGCGTGACGGCGCTCCCCGGCGGTGGCTCCGTCACGGCCCTCGCCGTCCCCGGAATCGTCGGCGTAGCCGGTGTCGTATCCGTCGTGCGGCGGTGTGCCCGCGGAGTCGTAGGCGCCGACGGCCTGCCGCATGGGGGGCAGCAGGGGGCCGCTGCGGCCGCCACCGTGCCGGTGGGGTGCGGGGACCACGGGGTTGGGCTGGGTCTCGTCGAGGCGCGGGATGACCTGGGTGCCACCGCCCGCGTCGTCGTAGCCCGCGCCGAAGTCGCCGCCGGGGCGGGTGTCGAGGTGGCCGACGGTGGAGTTCCGTACGGCCTGCAGGAGTCCGCTCGCACCGGGGTCGCCCGGCTCGGACCTGCCGCTCCAGACGACGGGAGCCCGCCTGCGGGCTCCCGCTCCGCTCATGGCGGGGATCCGCGCCGGCCCGGCGGAGCCCAGGGGGCGCAGACGTGTGCGCTGACCCGGGGCGAGCTGCACCCGGAAGCTGGCGTGGCTGACGATGACCTGCGCGGGGTCGCTGTCCACCTTCGTCATGCTCAGGGCGGGTTGGTCGTCGAACCGCGGCGTTCTGGTGTCCACACTCATCTAACCGAGTGATGTGTGATTAGGACACTGCCTTGACGCATCGGAAGTGTCCGAGACCCGTCAACATCCGTCCACACCTGGCGAGTCGGCCGAATCCCGGCACGCGGAGCGCGATGCCAGACGCCGGTGCGGACGTCCCGGCGGAGCGGCGACGTCCTGCGGGACAGCGGCAGGCGAACGGCACCGGACGGCCCGGGGCGAGCCCTTGGCCCAGGGTCTTTGTCTCCCACGGCCGCAGGAGGGCGAGCCCGTACGGAGATCCGCCACCACAGCGGGTGCAGCGCCGCGCGGACAGGTGGCGTACTCCGCCTGAACTGGCGACGACCCGGCGTCATGGATTACGCGTAACGCGCCTCGCCGGGGTACCGGCGGGACGCACGGGGCGCGGCGTCGAGGAGAATCCCGGCCGCCCCGCCCCGCCACCGCGGCTCACGCCCGGCGGCGGGCCACCTCGTAGAGCACGATGCCCGCGGCCACACCGGCGTTCAGCGATTCGGCGCCGCCCGGCATCGAGATCCGGACCCGGTAGTCGCACGTCTCGCCGACGAGGCGGCCGAGCCCCTTGCCCTCGCTGCCGATGACGATGACGACGGGGCCCGCCAGCTCCTGCAGGTCCTCGACGGTGTGCTCGCCGTCGGCGGCGAGGCCGACCACGGTGAGGCCCGCCTTCTGGTAGCCCTCAAGGGCGCGGGTCAGATTGGTGACGCGCGAGACGGGAGTACGAGCCGCGGTGCCGGCCGAGGACTTCCAGGCCCCGGCCGTCATGCCGGCCGCCCGGCGCTCGGGGACGACCACGCCGTGACCGCCGAAGGCGGAGACGGAGCGCACGATCGCGCCGAGGTTACGGGGGTCGGTGACGCCGTCGAGCGCGACGATCAGCGGGTCCTCGTTGTTGTCGTACGCGGCGGCGGTGAGGTCCTCCGGGTGCGCGTACTCGTAGGGCGGGACCTGGAGGACGAGGCCCTGGTGGTTCAGGCCGTTCGTCATCCGGTCGAGCTCGGGGCGCGGGGCCTCCATGAGGTGGATGTTGCCGCGCTCACCGGCGAGCTGCAGCGCCTCGCGGACCCGCTCGTCGTTGTCGATGTACTGCTGGACGTAGAGCGTGGTCGCGGGGACACCGTCGCGCAGCGCCTCGAAGACCGGGTTACGGCCGACGACCATCTCCGAGGTGCCCTTGGCGCCACCACGGCGCGGGGCGGGACGGCGGGCCGCGGCCTGCTTGGCCTGGGCGTTCGCCACCCTGTTCTTCTTGTGTCCCTTACGGACGGAGGCGGGCGGCGTCGGTCCCTTGCCTTCGAGACCACGGCGTCGCTGGCCACCGCTGCCGACCTGCATGCCCTTCTTGTTGGACGTGCGGCGGTTCCTGCGCTGGCTGTTCCCGGCCATGACCTACCTGTTTCGTTGCTTCAGAAAAACGTCGTCAAGTGAAAGTGTGCCGCCCGGACGGCCGGGCGGCACATTTGCGCTGCTCACGCATGGTGCGAGGACCCGCTCAGCGCGGCCCGAGCGTCCACCGGGGCCCCGTGGGGCCGTCCTCGATGACGATGCCGGACTGGTTGAGCTGGTCGCGGATGGCATCGGCGGCGGGCCAGTCCTTCCGCTCGCGTGCCGACTGCCGCTGGTCGAGGACCAGCCGTACGAGGGTGTCGACCACGCCGTGCAGATCCTCACCGCGGTCGCTCTCGCCCGCCCAGTGCGGGTCGAGCGGGTCCAGACCGAGGACGCCGAGCATGGCGCGCACCTCGGCGAGACGCGCGACCGCGGCCTCCTTGTCGTCGGCCGCGAGAGCGGAGTTGCCCTGCCGGACCGTGGTGTGGACGATCGCGAGCGCCTGCGGGACGCCCAGGTCGTCGTCCATCGCCTCGGCGAACGCGGGCGGCACCTCGGCGGCGGCCGCGACCGGACCCCCGGCCTTCTCCACCACGCGCTGGACGAAGCCCTCGATCCGCGCGAAGGCCGACTCGGCCTCGCGCAGGGAGTCCTCGCTGTACTCGATCATGGAACGGTAGTGCGGGGTGCCGAGGTAGTACCGCAGGACGATGGGGCGCCAGGCCTTCACCATCTCGCTGACCAGGACGGAGTTGCCGAGGGACTTCGACATCTTCTCGCCGGACATCGTGACCCAGCCGTTGTGCACCCAGTACTTCGCGAACTCGTCGCCGAAGGCCTTGGCCTGGGCGATCTCGTTCTCGTGGTGCGGGAAGATCAGGTCGATGCCGCCGCCGTGGATGTCGAAGGCGCTGCCGAGGTACTTGTGGGCCATCGCCGAGCACTCCAGGTGCCAGCCGGGCCGGCCGCGGCCCCACGGGGTCTCCCAGCTCGGCTCGCCGGGCTTGGCGGCCTTCCACATGGCGAAGTCCCGCAGGTCGCGCTTGCCGGTCTCGTTGTCGCCCGAGGGCTGGCGCAGGTCGTCCAGGTCCTGGTTGGACAGCTCGAGATATCCCTCGTACGAGCGCACGTCGAAGTAGACGTTGCCGTCGGCCTCGTAGGCGTGGCCGCGCTCGATGAGGCCGCGCATCATCTCGACCATCTCGGTGATGTGGCCGGTGGCGCGCGGCTCGTACGTCGGCGGGAGGCAGCCCAGGGTGTCGTAACCGGCGTTGAACGCCCGCTCGTTCTCGTAGCCGATGGCCCACCAGGGGCGCCCCTGCTCGGCCGACTTCTTGATGATTTTGTCGTCGATGTCGGTGACGTTCCTGATGAACGTGACGTCGTAACCGCGGTACTCGAACCAGCGGCGCATGATGTCGAAGTTCAGCCCCGACCGGATGTGACCGATGTGCGGGGCGGCCTGGACAGTCGCGCCACAGAGGTAGATCGAGACGCAGCCCGCTGTGAGCGGGGTGAAGTCACGGATCTGCCGGGCGTTGGTGTCGTGCAGGCGAATAGTCACGCCTCAAGGGTAGTGGGCCCGCACCAGTGCCCAGCGCCCCCTGTGGAAAACGTGTCACAACTAATCGATGACGGTGGCGCCGGGCGCCCGCGCGGCCCCTCCCGCGGGCAGCGTCAGGGCGCCCCGGGCCCGCCGCGGCTGCGGGCCCGGGCTCCCGGGTCAGCCCGTGGCGCGGTAGACCAGCGCGGTCGCGATGCCCGCGACGCCCTCGCCCCGGCCGGTGAACCCGAGGCCGTCGGAGGTGGCAGCGGACAGGGAGACGGGGGCGCCGACCGCGTCGGAGAGCACCTTCTGCGCCTCCTCCCGGCGCTTGCCGATCTTCGGGCGCAGACCGACGACCTGCACGGCGACATTGCCGATCCCGAAGCCCTCGGACCGCACGATCCGCGCGGCCTCGGTGAGGAGGGTGACCCCGGAGGCTCCGGACCACTCGGGACGGCCGGTGCCGAAGTGCTGCCCCAGGTCGCCGAGTCCGGCGGCCGAGAACAGGGCGTTGCAGGCAGCGTGGGCCACGACGTCCGCGTCGGAGTGCCCGGCCAGACCGGGCCCCTCGCCCTCCCAGAGCAGACCCGCGCACCAGAGGTCGCGGCCCTCCTCGAACGCGTGGATGTCGGTCCCGATCCCGACGAGCGGAATCACGGGCACGGACTGCTCACGTGCTGTTTCAGAACCCATCGTTCGCCCTCCGGCGTGCGAGAACGGCCTCGGCCAGGACCAGGTCCAGCGGCCGGGTCACCTTGAATGCCTCTTCGTGGCCGGGCACGACGACGACGGTCCCGCCCAGCCGCTCGACCATGCCCGCGTCGTCCGTCGCCCCGTCCCCGTCGACGGCCACACGCTCGTGCGCCCGGACCAGCGTGGCCCGGTCGAAACCCTGAGGCGTCTGCACGGCCCGCAGTCGCGCCCGTACGGGGGTCGAGAGCACCGGCTCGGGAGCGCCCGGCTCCCCCGGCTCGACCTCCTTGACCGTGTCGGCGAGCGGCAGCGCGGGGACGACCGCGGGTGCCCCGTCACGCACGGCCTCGATGACGGCGTCCACTGTGTCGACGGGCACGAGCGGCCGCGCGGCGTCGTGGACCAGCACGACGGAGACGTCGTCCGGCAGGGCGTCGATGCCCAGCCTCACGGACTCCTGGCGTGTGGCGCCGCCGGGGACGACGACGTAATCGGTGCGCTCGGGCAGCGCGTGGCCGTCGATGAGGTTCTTGACCTCGGGCGCGCCGTCCGGGGGCGCGACCACGACGACGAGCGAGACGGCGCGGGACGCGGCCATCGCCCGTACCGCGTGGATGAGCATCGGGGTACCGCCGAGGGCGCGCAGCGCCTTGGGAGTACCCGGGCCGAGCCGCACCCCGCGGCCGGCCGCGGGGATCACCGCTGCGGTGCGGCCGGTACTCGGTTCAGCGGGCGTCGGGGACATCGGTGACATCGGTTGCACTCCGAAGCTTCGGCAGGTTTGTTTCCACGGCCGACATGGGTAGTGGGCCCAGTGAGCCGGGCGCGACGCCTCGACCTGACCGGGACCCCTTCCGTGACCCCTGGTCGGCCGAGCCGCCGACAGGGCTTGAAGAGGGTGCGAGGTTATCGAGGGACGCGACACCGGGACGCGGCCGGGGTAGGTCTCCCGGATCCCGCCACCGGAGGCTGCCCCCGTCGGCTCCGCGCTGCCCGGGAGACGAAACATGCCGCGGTGCCTGATGACTCGCCGTAAAAACGGCTCGTCAGCAGGCACCGCGGCATATGTACACAGACCGGACACTTCTCGCCGGTGTCATCCGGTCATCGGTGTCGTCCGGATCAGGACGCGAGAACCTCGTCGAGAAGGGCCTCGGCCTTGTCCTCGTTCGTGTTCTCCGCGAGGGCGAGCTCGCTCACCAGGATCTGGCGGGCCTTGGCGAGCATGCGCTTCTCACCTGCGGAGAGACCACGCTCGCGCTCGCGACGCCACAGGTCACGAACCACTTCGGCGACCTTGATGACATCGCCGGAGGCGAGCTTCTCGAGATTTGCCTTGTAGCGTCGGGACCAGTTCGTCGGCTCTTCGGCGTACGGTGCGCGCAGCACCTCGAAGACCCGGTCCAGGCCTTCCTGCCCGACCACGTCACGCACACCGACGAACTCCGCGTTGTCCGCCGGCACACGAACCGTCAGGTCGCCCTGGGCGACCTTGAGCACCAAGTAGGTCTTGTCCACGCCTTTGATCTGGCGAGTTTCGATAGCCTCGATCAGCGCGGCCCCGTGATGGGGATAGACCACGGTGTCGCCAACCTTGAACGTCATGTGACAGGTACCCCTTCCGTGGCTATCCAGAGTAACACGAGAACAGCTTCTCCTGAATGGCGTTTTCGCAGGTCAGGGCATATCTCAGGGCTTGACAACTGCAACACGAACGTGCTGCGGAGGCCTTCCGGAAGGCGATATTCGCAGGTCGGAGCGGGCGTACGGGCGAGCCGAAACGCACCCGTCACACGGCCCGGAAGTCCTCCAGAAGGGGACGAACATCCCGTTTTGTCGCGTTCCGGATGGTGAACTTTCCCTGCCCCGTTCGAACATCGATCACTCGTACGGGCCTTAGCTCCATGGTCAATGAAATTGATCAACGGTTGCAGGCCGGGTGGATTATGCGCGCGAAATGCGCCGCCCCGGGGAATTGGATCACCGCGCGCTCAACACGCCGCCGGACCGCCTTATGTGAACGCGGTGCGAATCCACGCGGCCGCGGGCCGCCGGACCGCACGGAACACCTCACGCATCCACCCCGGCGGGCCGCGGGCCGGGCGCGTCGGCCGCCGGACACCTCCGCGTCGGCGTGCACGGTCCGCAGTCCGACCGTCCCGGGGGGCGGGTCGGGTGCGGGCCCGGGACGACGGCTCGGTAACCTGAAGCCCGCTGACACACACTTAGGGCGGCTTTACGGCCGCTCGGGCCTTCCTGTCCGCAGAGTCCGAAGTCCGCAGTCCGAACGTTCAAGGAGTTGCCGCCGCCGTGAGCCGCAGCCTTCGACACGGCGCCCTCGCCGCCACTGCCCTCGTGTTCTCGATCGCCACCCTGTCCGCCTGCGGTGCCGGCAACAACGCGCAGACGCTCCAGGTCAGGCCGGACAACGCAGCCACCGCTGTCGACGGCATCAAGATCCAGAACCTCAACGTGATCACGCAGCCGGATCACGAGGCCGAGGGCCCGGCCGTCATCAGCGCCACCCTCTTCAACGACACCACGAAGCGTGAGGTCCTGGAGAAGATCACTCTGCCCGGCGGAAACGCCACGGTGAAGCTCCATCCCGCCAAGGGCAAGGGCCCGCTCGTGCTCCCGGCCGGCGGACGGCTCGTGCTCGGCGGCAAGAACAACGCCTCCGCCGTGATCGAGAACGGCCGTCAGGTCGGTGCGGACGGAAGCGTGCAGAACGTGGCCTTCACGTTCAGCGAGACCGGGGACATCGAGCTCGGCGCCTCCGTCGTGCCGGCGACCAGCTTCTTCGAGAAGTTCGGCCCCAGCACGCTGCCGACTCCGAAGCCCACGGCCACCCCCTCGGGCGACGCGTCCGAGACTCCGGGTGCCGAATCCGGCAGCCCGTCCGCGTCCGGCGAACCGTCGACGCCTGCGGACGGATCGGCCACCCCGTCGGACGAGGCCTCCGCCTCCGAGTGACACGTACGCGCCCGCCCGTCGCGGGCGGACGCACGCGCGTGTGGGGGGTGTCTCCGGCCGGAGACACCCCCCACAACGCTGTCAGTGCCCGGTTTACGGCTCGAACTTGTAGCCCAGGCCGCGCACGGTCACGAGATAACGCGGCGCCCCCGGATCGGGCTCGATCTTCGCCCGGAGCCGCTTGACGTGGACGTCCAGGGTCTTGGTGTCCCCGACGTAGTCCGCGCCCCACACCCGGTCGATCAGCTGCATACGTGTCAGTACGCGCCCGGCGTTGCGCAGGAGCATCTCGAGCAGGTCGAACTCCTTCAGCGGGAGGTCCACCTTGCCGCCGGAGACGGTGACGACGTGACGGTCCACGTCCATCCGGACCGGACCGGCCTCCAGGGCCGCCGGCGTGATCTCCTCGGGCTCGCCGCGGCGGCGCAGGACGGCGCGGATGCGTGCCACCAGCTCCCGCGAGGAGAACGGCTTGGTCACGTAGTCGTCGGCTCCTATCTCCAGGCCGACGACCTTGTCGATCTCGCTGTCCTTGGCGGTGACCATGATCACCGGGACGTTCGACCGCACGCGGAGCTGACGGCAGACCTCCGTACCGGGCAGGCCCGGCAGCATCAGGTCGAGGAGCACGAGATCGGCGCCGTTGCGCTCGAACTCGTCGAGGCCGTCCGGGCCGGTGGCCGCGATGGCCACCTCGAAACCTTCCTTGCGCAGCATGTAGGACAGGGCGTCGCTGAAGGATTCCTCATCCTCGACGACAAGCACTCGGGTCACGGAAGAGCCTCCGGGGCAGGAAATGGTTCAAAAGTATCGGTCTCGTACGGCCCCTCGTCGTCGACTGCGTCGTCGAGGACGAACGGTCCGCCGTTGGTACGACCCCTCACGACGCCCGACTCGGGCAGTCGCAGGGTGAACGTGGAGCCCTGTCCCTCGGAGCTCCAGACGGTGACCTCCCCGCCGTGCGAGGCGGCCACATGCTTGACGATGGCGAGGCCGAGACCGGTGCCACCGGTGGCCCTCGATCGGGCCGGATCGACGCGGTAGAACCGCTCGAAGACCCGCTCGCGGTCCTTCTCGGAGATGCCGATGCCCTGGTCGGTCACGGCTATCTCGATGAGATCCCCGCCGGGCGCGGCGAGCCGACGAGCGGCGATACCGACGCGCGTACGGGCGGGGCTGTAGTTGACGGCGTTCTCCACGAGATTGCCGAGTGCGGCCGCGAGCTGGCCGCGGTTGCCCCAGACGAAGAGCTCCTCCGTGCCGCCCGAGGCCATGGTGATCTGCTTGGAGCCCGCCTGCTGGCGGCACCGGTCGATGGCCTCGACGACCAACTCCTCCACGCGTACGGGTTCGGCGTCCTCCAGCGGGTCGTCGTTCTGCACCCGGGAGAGGTCGATGAGCTCCTGCACGAGGTTGGTCAGCCGGGTCGCCTCGATCTGCATGCGGCCGGCGAACCTCTCCACCGCCTCCGGATCGTCGGAGGCGTCCATGACGGCCTCGGAGAGCAGCGAGAGCGCACCCACCGGGGTCTTGAGCTCATGGCTGACGTTGGCGACGAAGTCGCGCCGGACCGCTTCTATGCGGCGCGCCTCCGTGAGGTCCTCGACCAGGAGCAGGACCAGGCGTGACCCCAGCGGAGCCACCCTGGCGGAAACGGCCAAGGCCTCGCCGCGGCCCGTGCCCCGGCGCGGCAGGTCCAGCTCCCCCTGACGTATCTCGCCGTCCCGGCGGGTGTCCCTGGCCATGTGGAGCATCGGCTCCACGGCCAGGCGACCGCCCCTGACCAGGCCCAGCGCATACGCGGCGGAGCTGGCTTTGACCACGCTGTCGCTCTCGTCGAGCACGACCGCGGACGAGCTGAGTACGGAGAGGACGGTGTCGACCCCCGGGGGCAGCGGGGCGTTGCTGTCGGGCCGCAGGGACGTGCGCGTCGGCCGCTTCTGCTCGCGCTCGCTCCAGCGGAACGCCAGCACAGCGATCACACCGGTACAGAGCCCGGCGATCGCGGCAGCTGCGGCGACCGCCGCGTTCACGTCCATGCTTCAAGGTTATGCGGGGTCGCCGACACTCTCCCAGCCATCCGAGTGCCATCTCGAACACTCGTCGCCCAGAGTTCACCAAGGGGATAGTGACGGTTCACTTAGGAGGCCGGATCCCGACGCGTTGGGGCCGCACCGTGGCAGCGTGGGGGTCGGCCCAGTGACCCCGGCCTCAGCAAGGATCTGGAGAGGGACTTCCATGCGCGACGCTTATCACGAGGAACTCGATTCGATCGGCGAGGGCCTGGTCGAGATGGCCCGCCTCGTCGGCTCGGCCATCGGACGGGCGACGACGTCCATGCTCGACGCCGATCTCAAGCTCGCCGAGAGCGTGATCGCCGCGGACCAGAAGGTCGACGACCTGCAGCACGACCTGGAGGCGCGCGCCATCGCACTGCTCGCGCGCCAGCAGCCGGTCGCCACGGATCTGCGGATCGTGGTGACCTCGCTGCGGATGAGCGCCGACCTGGAGCGGTCGGGCGACCTCGCCCAGCACGTCGCCAAGCTCGCGCGGCTCCGCTTCCCGGCGACCGCGGTGCCCAACGACCTGCACGCCACCATCCTGGAGATGGGCCAGCTCGCCCAGCGGCTGATGGCGAAGTCCGCCGAGGTCATCATCACCAAGGACGTCGACCTGGCACTCCAGCTGGAGCAGGACGACGACGAGATGGATCTGCTGCACCGCACGCTGTTCCAGCACCTGATGGACGACCGCTGGAAGCACGGCATCGAGACGGCCGTCGACGTGACGCTGCTCGGCCGGTACTACGAGCGCTTCGCCGACCACGCCGTATCGGTCGCCAAGCGCGTCGTCTACCTGGTCACGGGTGAGCACGCGGACGAGATGCAGGCTCCGGCCTCGGTGGACGGGGCGTAGGGCTCCGGCCCCGGCGACGGGGCTCCTGCCTCGTGGGGGGCGGTCGGGGGCCCCGCCACCGGCGGGGGCCCGTCGGGGGCTCCGGCCTCGGTGAAGGGGGCGCGAAGGGCGCGACGACCACCGCGCCCGTACGTCTGTTCCCCTACGTGCGCCGTTGATGCGCCCTCCTGACGGGGCATGCAATGGGTGCGGGGGCGGCGCGCCATGCCGTACATCCCCCGCCGTCGTCATGTTCGCGCCGTGCACGACGCACAGCGCGCATGTGCCGTACGCCGTCGAGTCGTACTCCCTGAGGAGGGACCATGGCCGATTCCCCCGTGACCGAACCCCAGCAGGAGCCCCCGACCGAAGTGGTGCATCTCACCGTGCTGGGGGCCTGCGGCTGCGGCTCGGGCTGCGGGTGCGGCTGCCAGTCCGGCGCTCCCTGCCAGTGCGGCGGCTGACCCCGGCCCGGCAACGCGACGGCGGTGCCCCGCAGAGGACACCTGTCCGCTGCGGGGCACCGCCGTCGCGCGCTCTCAGAGGGACGAGCCGGTGCCCCCGGGCCCCGCAGCGACGGCCCGGTCGGCAGGCGCCGCCTCGTGCGCGACCACGACGGCCGGTGCGGCCAGTGACGCCTGGGTCGCGGGCGCCGCGGGTGCGACGGGAGCCGCCTGCGCGGCCTTCACCGCACCCGGCAGTTCGAGCTTCCGCATCAGCAGCCAGTAGCCGGCGGCAGTGACGGTGCCCAATACCGCGCAGGTCCCCCAGAGCCAGGCCGCGCCGTAGTGGTCGATCACGAAGCCGGACATCAGCGGGGCGACCAGCGCCGCCACCGACCAGGACATCGTGTACATCCCCTGGTAGCGGCCACGGCCGTGCGACGGGGACAGCTGTACGACGATGCCCGTCTGCGTCGGCGCGTTGACGATCTCCGCGAGGGTCCATACGCAGACCGTCAGCGCGTACACCCCGACGGATCCGGCGAAGGCGGTCAGCCCGAACCCGTACCCGGCGAGCAAGGACGAGATGATCAGCAGCCGGCGCGGATCGCGGTGCTGGATGAAGCGGGTCACGGGGATCTGGAGGACCACGATCAGTACCCCGTTGACGGCGATGGCCGTACCGAAGTCCGAAGCGGACAGCCCGTCCGCGCCCATGGCCACCGGCAGCCCGACGTACCCCTGCTGGAAGATCAGCGCGACAAGGAACGACAGCCCGACGACGCCCATGTAGCGCCCGTCGCGCAGGACCGTGCTCAGCCGCACGTCGTCCGGCGGGCGGACCCCGGCGACCCGGGGCGCCTGCTCCGGCCTGGACTCCGGCACCTTGAGGAAGACGACGACGGCGCACACCAGGGTCAGGGCGGCTTCGCCCATGAAGCCGGCGAGGTAGCTGTACTCGGCGATGAACCCCGCACCTGCCGATGAGACGGCGAACCCCAGGTTGACGGCCCAGTAGTTGAGCGAGAAGGCCCGCACCCGGTCCTCGGGGCGGACGATGTCGGCCATCATCGCCTGCACGGCGGGGCGCGAGGCGTTGCTCGCCATGCCGACGACGAACGCCACGCCCGCGATCGCCACCGGGTGCACCATGAACCCGAGCACGGCGACGGACACCGCGGTCGACAACTGCGCGATCAGCATCGTCGGCCGGCGGCCGATCCGGTCCGTCATCACCCCGGCACCCAGCGACGAGACGACCCCGCCGAGCCCGTGGAGCGCGGCGACGAGACCGGCGTACGAGGCCGAGTAGCCCCGGTCCAGGGTCAGGTAGAGCGCCATGAACGTGGCGACGAAGGCCCCGAGACGGTTGACCAGTGTGCTGGTCCACAGCCACCAGAACTCCCGGGGGAAGCCGGCGACCGTCTCGTGTGCCGCCTTTCTGAGACCGGCGACGGACATAAAAACTTCCCCCAGGGACGTAAGGAATGGACGCGGACCTGTAAGCGGTACCGCAGCTGTCCGAACATTACGAAGGTGAAATCTCCGACCGCCACTCAATTGACGCCGCCCGTCAATCGCCAGGCCCCCGCGGCGGCCGCGGTCCGCCCCTTGGCCGGGCGCGCGGAGCCCGTTCGGGTTCGATTACGCTCGGACCCATGGCCGACGCACCGTACAAGCTGATCCTCCTCCGCCACGGCGAGAGCGAATGGAACGCGAAGAACCTGTTCACCGGATGGGTGGACGTAGACCTCACCGACAAGGGCGAGAAGGAGGCGGTACGCGGCGGTGAGCTGCTCAAGGACGCCGGCCTGCTCCCCGACGTCGTGCACACCTCCCTCCAGAAGCGCGCGATCCGCACCGCCCAGCTCGGGCTCGAGGCAGCGGACCGCCACTGGATCCCCGTCCACCGCTCCTGGCGGCTGAACGAGCGCCACTACGGCGCGCTGCAGGGCAAGGACAAGGCCCAGACGCTCGCCGAGTTCGGCGAGGAGCAGTTCATGCTGTGGCGCCGCTCCTACGACACCCCGCCGCCGGCGCTCGAAGACGGCGCGGAGTTCTCGCAGAGCGCCGACCCGCGCTACGCGACGATCCCGACGGAACTGCGCCCGCGCACGGAGTGCCTCAAGGACGTCGTCGAGCGCATGCTGCCGTACTGGTACGACGGCATCGTCCCGGACCTCCTCGACGGCAAGACCGTCCTGGTCGCCGCCCACGGCAACAGCCTCCGCGGCCTGGTGAAGCACCTGGACGGCATCTCCGACGACGCCATCTCGGGCCTCAACATCCCGACCGGCATCCCGCTCTCCTACGAGCTGGACGCCGACTTCCGCCCCCTGAAGCCGGGCGGCACCTACCTGGACCCGGACGCGGCGAAGGCTGCGATCGAGGCTGTGAAGAACCAGGGCAAGAAGAAGTAAGCAGAGCTGAAGAAGCCCCCCACCTGCGGGTTTTCCGCGTGGTGGGGGGCTTTTCGGTGTGTTGGGCGACTGTGGGCCGTCAGCCGGTCGATCGCTTCATCTCAGGACTTGAGGAAGTCCGGCCCCGGCTGTTCCCTCATCTGCGCCAGTGCTCCCGCAGCAAGGAGGGCCGTGACAGCCGCCTCAGCGTCTTCCTGAGATACGCCGTCGAGGATCAGAGCGGGAACCTGCACGGCCAGGGCTTTGCTACGCCAGAGACTCAGGCCGGTCAGTCGGCGCACGACCTGCGCGACGTCCAGCACGCGGATGCCGGGATCGGTGAGCACGACGTCATGGGGGATGCCGTCGCACACCAGCAAGAAGTAGTCGTCCGCCATGGCCCTCCCCCTCTCTCGAACTCGGAGCGTACGATCCCTCAACCGCCGTGTCGTGCCGATTTGGTGGACCCGAAGACAGCGGCCGCGGCCATAGGAGAGCGCGGCGCCCCGAGCTCGGGGGAAGCCGCTTGACCGGCGGCGACTCGCTGAGGCAGGTGCCGAACGGCAGGGCGCCGTGGTTCCGGGCCGGACAGCCGATACCCGAGTTCGCTCCTTCATCAACCGTTCACAGCAGCCGCGTTGGGGGACGGCCCGGCCGGCGTGGGGCCGTTCTGCGTACGCTGCGCCCGTGGCCGCACCCGCTAACCTGACCCCCACACCTGCCCGTTACCCAGGTGCACACCCCGCGCCGTACGGGCAGGCGGGGCGCGGAGAGCAAGGAGATCGGGGAGAACCATCATGGGCGAGTCTCTGAGGACCTTCGTCGGCGGGACCGAGGTCGAGGTTCCCAACAGCATCCCAGCGATCCGCGCCGCGCTCCCCGACGAGAGACGCGAGGAGTTCGACAGCGCGATCAACGAGGCCGGGGTGCACGAGATCCAGGCGGTGATGCGTCACTGGATGCTCGAGGCCGTGCCCGATCCCGAGGCCGAGAAGATTCTTGACCGGCTGGCCCAGGACGAGGCCGAGAGGCGGAACGTCGCTTGAGTTTCCGCATCTCCTACGCCCCGCCCGCCGACGACACGTTGGCCAAGATGCGCGACGGTGACGCGTTCCGCGGCGAGATGGCGCGCACCCTCGGCCTCGATCCCTACGGACACGCCTCCAGCGCCGTCAAGCTCGAACGCGACCGGCGCGAGGCGACCGTGGGCGGGGCCATCGTCCTCTACTACGTCTCCGGAACCGTGCTGACGGTCACCGTCGTCAGGCTCGTCCCCCTGCCGTAGGGCGGCCGCTCCCCTGGGACGCACCCTCCTGGACTGCGCAGGGGCGGGAGCCGTCCTGCCCGCCCCCGCCCCGCCTGCCCGGCCCTGACAGCCCGAGGATCAGCCGAGCTTCCCGGCCTGCGCGTCGATGACGGCGGTCGGCTTGTCGAAGTCGGACTTCTCGCCCGTCGCGCCGAGGTTGAAGGAGAAGAACGTGGCGACCGTGCCGCCCTTGCGGAGGCTCACGAGCTTGAAGGGGACCGCGGACTCGCCCTTCCCCATCTGCACCCTCCAGGCGACGGCCTCGTCACCACCGGCCACCTTCTCCTCGGTCAGCGAGGTGATCGTCTGCCTCGTGTCCTTCATCGTCAGAGTGAACCCGCCCGTCGCGCACTTGGCTGCGGACTCCCTCAGTTCGGCCAGGTTCTTCTCGGCACCGTCACCGTCGTACGAGGCCAGCGTGACCAGGGACGACGTCATGTCGAGCGCGCCGTTCATGGCGTCCTTCAGGTCCCCGGGGGCGGACTTCTTCTTCTTGGGCTCCTCGACGGCCTTGCGCCCGGAGTTGCCCACCGGGGTGCCTCGCTTCACGCCGTAGAACGCGAACCCGATCGGCTGGCACTCCTTCTTGTCCACGGTGACGGCCTCGGGCGCGACGATGTCCTCCGGTCCCGTCTTGGAGATCTTGTATCCGTCGACGTCGCCCTGCTCCAGCGACACCTTCTCCAGTTCGGCCGTCGTGAGGGCCTTGACCGCGGACGTGCCCGCGTCGTCCTTGGCACCCGGCGCGGCGCTGTCACCCTTGCCGCCGGAGTCCGAGCCGCCGCAGGCGGTGGCGAGCAGGGCGAGGCACGCGGCGGAGGCGGCGAGGGCGGTACGGCGTACGGCGGTGGCGCGCATGGTTCGTTCAACTCTCGGTACGAAGGAGCAACACCCCTCCCCGAAGCAGGTATTCAGGACCTTCTCAGGAGGGTTGTCGCGGTGCGGAACACTCTACGATCGGACACCAGTCCGGCAGCCGTTCCGCCTGGCCACGGGATGTGATCGTGATTCTGCTGTGATCAGCCTGTGAAGGCGCCGCGGGGCCCGTGGATGCCGTGCAAAAGCCAGGAGCCGTCGGCTTGCTCGACGACATCCACTCAGGAGGGGCGCCGCGTGAGGTGTGTGAAGGCGTCCAGGTTGCGGGTGGACTCCCCCCGCTCCACCCGCCAGGCGTACTCCTTGCGGATCGCGCTCGCGAAGCCCAGTTCGAGCAGCGGGTTGAACGCGCCGTCCGCCGCTTCGAGGACCGCGCCGAGCAGCCGGTCGAGCTCTGCGGGGGTGACGACCGACAGCGGGAGCCGGCCGGTCAGGTAGATGTCGCCGAGCTGGTCGATCGCGTAACTCACGCCGAAGAGACGGAGGTTGTGCTCCAGGAGCCAGCGGTGCACGGCGGCGTCGTTCTCGTCCGGGTGGCGGATGACGAACGCGTTGAGGGAGAGGGAGTGCTGCCCGACGCGCAGGGAACAGGTCGTGGACAGCTTTCGCGTGCCCGGGAGCTTCACGACGTAGGTGCCGGGCTCGGGGCTCTCCCATTCGAGTTCCGCGTCGTTCAGCGTCGCCTCGACGACCTGCGCCGCTGCTGTCCCACCGGATACGTCAGCCATGGTCCGAGCGTACGACAGGGTGCCCCGCGAGCCCCGGCCGCGGTGCGACGGCCGGGCTGCTCGGCGGGGCGACGGCTCAGTGGTGGTGCGAGCGGGCGCGACGTCGGTGCTGCATCGCGGCCGTGTAGACGTCGGCGGTGGCCGACGCCGCCGCGTCCCAGCCGAACGACTGGGCGTGGGCGGCGGCCGCGGCCCCCATCCGTCCGGCAAGCTCGGGGCTTCCGGCGAACCGGCCCAGCGCCTGGGCGTACGCCTCCGGGTCGTGGCCGGGGATGAGGAAACCGCTGGTGCCGTCCTGGACCGCCACCGGCAGGCCGCCGACGGCCGCTGCGAGCACCGGCGTACCGGTCGCCTGTGCCTCTATGGCGACGAGTCCGAAGGACTCGCTGTAGGAGGGCATGACCAGCACGGACGCCGCCCTGAACCAGTCGGCGAGCTGGTCCTGGCAGACCGGCGGGTGGAAGCGGACGACATCCGCGATACCCAGGCGTGCGGCCAGCTTCTGCAGGCCCTCGGGCTTGGCGAGACCGCTGCCGCTGGGGCCTCCGACGACGGGGACGACGATGCGCGAGCGCAGCGAGGGGTCGCGGTCGAGGAGCACGGCCACCGCTCGCAACAGCACGTCCGGCGCCTTCAACGGCTGGATGCGCCCGGCGAACAGCGGGATCAGGGCGTCCTGGGGCAGCCCCAGCCGGGCCCGGGCGGCGGCGCGACCGTCGGCGGGGCAGAAACGTTCCAGGTTCACCCCGGGGTGCACGACGGCGACCGAGGCCGGATCCGCGTCGTAGAAGCGGATGAGTTCGTCCGCTTCACCCGCCGTGTTGGCGATGAGGCGGTCGGAGGCGTGGACGATCTGGGTCTCGCCGATGACACGCGCGGCGGGCTCGGGGGTGTCGCCCTCGGCGAGTGCGGCGTTCTTGACCTTCGCCATGGTGTGCATGGCGTGGACGAGGGGCACGCCCCAGCGCTGGGCTGCGAGCCAGCCGACCTGTCCGGAGAGCCAGTAGTGCGAGTGGACGAGGTCGTAGTAGCCGGGGCGCTGGCCGGCCCATGCCTGCATCACGCCGTGTGTGAAGGCGCAGAGCTGGGCAGGCAGCTCCTCCTTGGCGAGGCCCTCGTACGGCCCGGCGTCGATGTGGCGGACCAGGACGCCGGGCGCCATCTCGACCGTCGGCGCCAGCCCGCCGGTGGTGGCACGCGTGAAGATCTCGACCTCGATGCCGATCGCGGCGAGACGCCTGGCCAGCTCGACGATGTAGACGTTCATGCCGCCCGCGTCGCCCGTGCCGGGCTGGTGCAGGGGCGAGGTGTGGACGGAGAGCATGGCGACGCGGCGCGGCTTGCGGTGGCCGCCCGCGAAACCGCCCGGAAAGCGGATCCGGGGTGCCGCACGGCCGCTGCCGAGCCGGGAGACGTACTGGCTCACGGTCCCGCTCCTCCTCGCTCGGGGCATGACACGTACGGGGCACACGACCCCTTCGGGGACCAGAACAGCGGAACTGGCTCGTTCATTTCCGCTTTGCCGAATCATTACGATTCGCTCGGCGCGCCTCGCCGCCCGCCACTCGTCGCCACACCTGCCCGTCGGCGCTTCGCATACGCTCCCTGTCATGCACCAGCGCCCCATCGGCACCGCGACACGCGGGACCACCAACCCCAATCGGCTCCGCCGTATGGACCGCTGGATTGCCGCCACCCACGGCCCCGCCCTGCGCCGCAGCGACGCCCCGGCCGCGGTCGACCTCGGCTACGGGGCAGCCCCCTGGACCGCGGTCGAACTGCTGGAGCGGCTGCGTACCGCCGAACCCCGCACCACTGTCACCGGCATCGAGATCGACCCGGAGCGGGTCGCCGCGGCGCGGCCCTACGAGCGCGAGGGCCTCACCTTCGTCCACGGCGGTTTCGAGATCCCCCTGCCCGGCCGCCCCACCCTCATCCGGGCGGCGAACGTGCTCCGCCAGTACGACGAGGGCGAGGTCGCCGCCGTCTGGCGGCGGCTGTGCGCCCGGCTCGCCCCGGACGGCCTGCTGGTCGAGGGCACCTGCGACGAGATCGGCCGCCGCCACGTGTGGGTCGCACTCGGACCCGAGGGGCCGCGCACGGTCACCTTCGCCACGCGCCTCGGTTCCCTGGACCGCCCTTCCGACCTCGCCGAGCGCCTGCCCAAGGCCCTGATCCACCGCAACGTCCCGGGAGAGCCGGTCCACGCCTTCCTGCGCGACCTCGACCGGGCGTGGGCCACCGCGTCTCCCTACGCGTCGCTCGGCGCGCGGCAGCGCTGGATCGCGGCCGCCCGCACCGTGTCCGCCGACTGGCCCCTGACGGACGGAGTACGCCGATGGCGGCAGGGAGAGATCACGGTCCTCTGGTCGGCACTGCGTCCCGGGCCACCTTGAACTCCGGCTGAATGCCGGCAGGACGCCTGGCCGGGTGCAGACGAACCGGCGCGCACGGAGGGCGGCAACCGGCGGAAACCGGCCGGATCCGGGAACCCCGGTGGATCACCGTTCGTCACCAGTGTGACGGGCCCGGCGCGGCGGACCTCTGTTGCTTTACGGGGCAACATGGCACGATCGCGTCGTCACTCAAACGTTACTGACGGTAAGTCACATGTACGCGATATGGCTTTCGTTGCCATTCGCCCGGAGGGGGAGCTCGTGAACCGACGCCACTGTGCCGCTGCCGCGATCACTCTGGTCTGCGCACTGGCCCTGCTGACCGCGCCGGTCCAGGCCATGGCCGCCCCCGTACCCGAGCCCACGCCGACCGCCACGGCACCCACCGCCGGAGGGAAGACCCTCGAAGAGGTGCGGCAGGAGATCGACACCCTCTACCGCAAGGCCGGGGCGGCCACGGACGCGTACAACCTCGCCGAGGAGCAGGCCGAGAAGCAGTCCGGTGAGATCGTCCGGCTGACCAAGTCGATCACCGAAGGCCGGACGAAGATCGCCGAGCTGAAGGACAGGGCCGGAGCGCAGGCCCGCGAGCAGTACCGCAGCGGCGGACTCCCCCCGGGCGCGCAGCTCGTGCTGAGCGGCGACCCGTACTTCTTCCTGGACGGCATCAACCAGGCGAGGCAGGGCCAGCAGGCCACCAAGGGCATGCTCACCGAACTGGAGCAGGCCCAGGAGGACTTGGAGACGTACACCCAGGACGCGAACCTCAACTGGGAGAAGCTCGAAGCCGGTCGCCTCAAGCAGGCCAAGGCGAAGAAGAGCATCAACGCGCAGATAGCGGCCGCGAAGAAGATCGAGTCGCAGCTCGCGAAGGAGGAGCAGGCCAGGCTCCTCCAGCTGGAGAAGGACGCCGCGTCGACGGCGCAGGCGGCCTGGCTCTCCTCCGGCGCGCTCGACGACATCAACCGTGAGGCGAGCGCGAGCGGAAAGGCGGCGCTCGCCTTCGCCACCGCCCAGATCGGCAAGCCGTACGTATGGGGAGCCGAGGGCCCGGGATCGTACGACTGCTCGGGGCTGACCTCGCAGGCCTGGGCGGCGGCGAAGCGGCCGATCCCCCGGACGTCCCAGGAGCAGTGGCGCCGGCTGCCCCGCATTCCCATCCACGACATGCGCCCGGGCGACCTGATCATCTACCACAGCGACGCCAGCCACGTCGGGATGTACGTCGGCGACGGCTCGATCGTGCACGCCCCGCGGCCCGGCAGGAACGTCACGCTCGCGGGCGCCGGCTCGATGCAGATCCTCGGCGTGGTCCGCCCCGACAAGTAGGCGCCCGGCGCGGGAGACCGCCCGTGCCGGGGACCGCGTGACGCACACCGCATCCCAGCCGCACGACCGCGCGTGGATCGTGTGTGCGAGGCGTGATGTTCGTCATGACCTCATGTCCGTTTCATGTGCGCCCATCACGCCGGATCCGTGGTGGGACGCGGCTTATGGCCGCGCATATGACACCCGAAGATCACCCTGCGGCATTCCGTTCACCGGCCGCGGACCGCTATCGTCCCCGTCGGCGGGTCGTCGATCGTCGTCCCGCCGCGCCCTCGGGGGGAGGGAAGGAAACCCGAACCGATGCCCGTACCCGTACCGCAGCAACGTGCCGTTCCCGCTGCGGAGACCACTCACGGCGCCGACCTCACACTGCTGGTGATCGAGGACGACCCTGCGGGCACCTTCACCGTCCCCGAGCTGTCGTCGACCACCGGGGCACGGATCCGAGTCCGGACCGCCCGCAACCTCACCGAGGCCGGACGACTGCTCACGGACGACGTCGACTGCATCCTGCTCGACCTGGAGCTGGAGTCGGCGACACTGCCCGTCGGCGCACGCGAGGGCACCGGCACCCAGCCCGACGGGCTGGCCACGCTCAAGCACGTCCTGCGCATCGCACCGCGCCACGCCGTCCTCGCACTCACCGCGGAGGACGACGCGGAGCGGGCCGCCGAGGCCGTGCGCGTCGGCGCCCAGGACTACCTCTTCCGCGGCGAGCTCGACGGCCGCCTCCTCAGCCGCGCCATCCGGTACGCCGTCGAGCGCAAGCGGGCGGACATCGCGCAGCACCAGCTGACCGAGTCCCGGCTGCGGGCCCAGGAGAACGCCCGGCTGGAACGTGGACTGCTGCCCACCCCGCTTCTCGACGGCTCCGACCTCGCCTTCGCCGCCCATTACCGTCCGGGCCGCAGCCGCGCCCTGCTCGGCGGCGACTTCTACGACACGGTGCGCACCCCCGACGGCACGGTCCACGCGATGATCGGCGACGTCTGCGGACACGGCCCGGACGAGGCGGCGCTCGGCGTCGAACTGCGCATCGCCTGGCGTGCGCTGACCCTGGCCGGGCTCTGCGGCGACGCCCTGCTGTCCACGATGCAGCAGGTGCTGGAGCACGAGCGGCAGAGCGAGGAGATCTTCGCGACGCTCTGCACCGTCGACATCGCCCCCGACGGCCGCCGCGCCGGACTGTGCATCGCGGGCCACCCCGCGCCGCTGATCGCCCGCCAGGGCAGGGCGGCCCACCTGCTCCCCTACGAGGACGGCGGCCCCGCGCTCGGGCTGCTGCCGCACGCCCGCTGGCCTCGCCGGCAGGTCGAGCTCGGCGGCTCCTGGAGCCTCATGATGTACACCGACGGGCTGATCGAGGGCCGCGTCGGGCTCGAAAGGACCCAGCGGCTCGGCCAGGACGGCATGGTCGCGATGATCAACGGGCGGCTGGACCAGGGACTCGGCGGCGAGGCGCTGCTGGAGGCCGCCGTCACCCAGGTGCAGGAACTGAACGGCGGCGAGCTGACCGACGACGTGGCGGTCCTGCTGCTGGAACGCGACGAGGCCCTGATACGCCGGAAGGGCAGGAGCGCCGTGCGCTCCCGCCCCGGTACGGCTTCGCCCGCGCGCGCTCAGCGCCCGCCGTTGTAGGGACCGTACGGCCCGTCGCTGCTCGAACCGCCGCGACGGCCGCCGCCCGACACGGCCTTGATCGCCGGCCGCACGTCCACCATGAAGACGATGGACGCGACCACGCCCGCGATCTGCAGGAAGAGGATCGGGATGACCAGGTTCACGAACACGGTGATCCCGAGGATGATCAGCCAGAAGGACTTCTTCTGCTTGTCCGCGGCGCGGTAGGCGTCCTCGCGCGCCGTCACCGCGAAGACCAGCGCGACCACGGCCAGGACGAGCATGGCCAGGTACAGCATCTGGAGGATCGAGCCGAATGCTTCGAGCAACACGGTGAGCACCGCCTAATCAATGGATGAGCCCTCGCGGCCAAGGTACCGGGACAACGACCCGGGCACCCTCAAAGGTGCCCGGCCCGTTCTTCCGGCGGCCCGTTCTTCCGGCAGCCCGTTCTTCCGGCAGCCGTCTCTCGGCAGTCGTCTTCGACAGCCCGTCCGTCGGCAGCCAGGGACCGCTTCCGCTACTTCGCGGACGGCGGGGTGGTCTTCTTCGCCGCGGGCTTGCGCACGGGCGCGGGCTTCTTCGCCGACGCGACGGGCGCCGCCTTCGACTCGGCGGCCTTCGGCGCGGGCTTCTTCGCGGCGGGGGTCGCCGGCTTCGCCTGCGTCGCGGGCTTGACGGGCGTCGCCTTCACGGGCGTCGCCTTCACGGCGGTCTCGGACTTCTGCTTCGGCACCGCCTTCGGCTCCGCCTCGACGACGGCGGCGATCTCCACGATCTCGTCGGCCGTCTCGCCGCGCCAGGTGCGCACGGTGAGCTCGCCGCGCTCGGCGACCTTCTCGTACGTCTCACGGGCACGGACCGCGTACTCGGCGGCCACACCCACGCTCCGCAGCGCCAGGTCCTGAGCGCTCTCGCCCCACTTCTTCAGGTCGGTGTCCAGCGACCCGAAGACCTCGCTCACCTTCGCCTGGACGGTGGCCTGGGCCTCCCTGGCCTGCGTGGTGACCCGCTCCTGGACGGCCTTGGGGTCGGTGTTGCGCACGGCCTCGATCCGCTCGGGCGCCTCGGCCCGCAGCTGGTCGATCAGGGCCGGGACCTTGCGCGCCTGCTCGACGGCGAGATCGGCCGTGCCGGCGGCGAAGTAGAGGGGGGTCGGGTCGGTGAGGGTCTTGCGCAGGTCATCGGTGATGGCCATGACTGTGGTCCTCCCGGAACATCGAAGTCAGTTGAGGGGTGGGTCTGCATCACTGCCGCCGGCCGTGCGGGGGCCGCGGTCGTCCGTGCCGGCGTCGGTCGCGTCGCCGGCGCCGCTCTCCGCGTCGATTCTGCTCTCCGCGGCGGCGGCACCGTGGATCCCGGCGTCGGTGTCGGACGCGACATCGAATCCGTTCTCTCGGCGGAAGGAGTCGTAGATCTGCAGAAGAACGTTCTTCTGCCGCTCGTTGATCGACGGATCGGCCAATATGACCGCCCGCGTCTCCAGTTCCTCCCGCTCCCGCTCATCGAGGATCCCGGCCCGCACGTACAGCGTCTCGGCCGAGATCCGCAGGGCCTTGGCGACCTGCTGCAGCACCTCGGCACTCGGCTTGCGCAGACCTCGCTCGATCTGGCTGAGATACGGATTGGACACTCCGGCGGCGTCGGCGAGCTGCCGCAGGGAGAGCTGCGCGGTACGCCGCTGCTCACGCAGGTACTCGCCGAGATTGCCGACGTTGAGTGATGCCATGCCTCGATACTGCCGACCGTTGCTAACTTTTGCAAGCGCCTGCTTGCAAAAGTGTTCCGCCTCATGCCGGGGCGGATGTCACTCGCGTCGACAACTGTCACTTCCCGCGCGCTGTCAAAGGGTCCAAGAGCCCCGCCCCCCGGCCTCATCCGCCCGAGCGGCTCTCCCCCGCGCGCAGCCACGCCCGGATGGCCGCGAAGTCCGCGTCCGTGAGGCCGATACGAGGGTCGACCCGCTGGAGAAGCGCCCTGCCCCCGTGATGGCGGCCCACCCACGCCCGGTCGACGGCGGAGATCTCGTCGTCCACCCAGACGAAGGGGCGCCCGGCGGCCCGGTCGACGAGGGGAGGCGTCTTCCAGTGCAGGCCGCTGATCATGTCCGCCGGATCCTCCGGCCACTCCACCACCGCGAGGGCCGGCAGCCCGAGCCACGGCGCGACGCACTCGTTCGCACTGTCCAGCCACGTCGTCGCCCACACCAGTTCGCACCCCAGCGCCGTCAGCTTCGGCCCCAGCGCCGGATCGATCCTGGCGACCAGCGGATTCCTCCCCGCCGACGGCCTGCCGGAGGCCGGGCGGTACCTCGGGTAGCCCCGGGGGAGCTGCTGCGGCGTCGCCCCGAACGGGATGAGAGGGCCGTCGACGTCGAGGAAGAGAAGAGGGCGCTGATGCGGACCGGTCACGCGTGCACGGTAACCGCCCTCGGCCGGATTGCCGCTCCGGTGACGGCCGCCCGTGGGATTGAGCGGGCCTGCCGGAACGGTGCCCGCCCCGGTCGCACGCCAGGGCGGCAGGAGCGGCACGGAAAAGCCCACGCCGGAGGTCGCGCGGGCGGCAGACTGGCCGCCATGACCTCACCGGATGCCAAGGCCGACCTCCACTTCTACCTGCAGTCGGCGCGCGACGCGCTGCTGTGGAAACTCGTCGGCCTGTCGGAGTACGACGCCCGCCGCCCGCTGACGCCCACCGGGACCAACCTCCTGGGGCTGGTGAAACACACGGCGAGCATCGAACTGGGTTACCTGGGCGACACCTTCGGACGCCCATCCGGTGAAGCACAGCCCTGGGTCGAGCCGGACGCCGAGCCCAACGCGGACATGTGGGCCACCCCCGACGAGTCACGGGAACAGATCGTGGCGCTCTACCACCGGGCGTGGGCGCACGCCGACGCGACGATCGAGGCGCTCGCGCTGGACACGGTCGGCAGGGTGCCCTGGTGGCCGAGCCATCGTGCCGAAGTGACGCTGCATCATGCCGTGATCCGCGTGATCGCGGACACGCACCGGCACGCCGGGCACGCCGACATCGTCCGCGAGCTCCTGGACGGTGCGGTCGGAATGGGCGAGGGCAACGACAGCATGGCGCCGGGCGGCCCCGCCTACTGGGAGAAGCACCGGGACCGCCTGGAGCACGTCGCCCGGGAAGCCGACGGGAAGGCATAGCGGATGCCGGACGGAGGGACCGCTGGAACGGACCTCTCGACAACCGGCCAGGGTCCGGCTCCGGAATGGTCGGAGACGGGAAGCACTGTCTGCGGCGCCCTGCGCGGAAGGCCCAGCGCCTCGTCCGTGGCCGCCGCTTTCGCGAGTGCCGGGTCCGAGCGGCCTGACCCGGCAGGTGCATCCCTGGAGCCACGGCGTCGGACCCGGCCCCGTACCCGTAAATCCGGTCGAACAGGCGCCCTGCGCACCCCTACCCTGCCTCCATGTCCCACGCCAACACCTCGTACGTGTGCCTGCCGTGCCGCGCCTCGTACAAGCGTCGCTACGAGCCGCACCACGAGAGGGTCCCGCACCGGCCTGTGTGCCCCCGGTGCGCGGGTGCGCTGATCCACGTCGGGTCGGCGTTCGCCGCTCCGCGCCGCCGGGACACCGCTGCGTGGCGCACACTCGCGGTGTTGCTCCACGCGGGCATCCGCTTCCACAAGAGCTGTTGCGGCGGCCCCGGCTACCGGCCGCGCACCCTGCGCGAGGTGAAGGAGCGGATGGTGTACGCGGAAGCCACCGGTGAGCCGTTCGCGCACGCCCTGGTCAGGGCGGAGCTGCCCCGGTGACGTCCCCTCCCCCGCGATCCGCACCGGCCGCTCGGCCTCATCGTGGCGCAGGTCCGCCGAGGCCGTCCGCCAGCTGCGCGAAGGCGGTCCCGGCTGCCGCCACCGCGTCGTCGTACACCTGCCCGGCGCTCTCACCCGCGTCGATCCGCCGCCAGTTCTCCTCGGCCAGGATGCGCAGTACGGCGACGATCTGGCCCGCCGCGAGCCTCGCCGCAACCGGGGTCGCGGGGTCGAGCGCACGGGCGAGCGCCACCTCGGACCGGCTCTGGTATCCGTAGAGGCGGGCGACGAGCGACGGGGTCCCGTACAGCAGCCGGTGGAAGTCCAGCACGGCGGGGACGTCGCACAGGCCGGTCACCGGGTCGCGGCGCTCCAGGCCGTCCAGGTGGTGGCGGCGCAGGGCGTCCAGCGGGGTCGTGCCGGCCGGCCGGCCGGAGACCACGCGGGCCGGCTCGTCCTCGTGGTCCGCGAACCGGTGCAGGACCAAGTCCTCCTTGGCCGGGAAGTAGCGGAACAGCGTCGGCTTGGAGATCTCCGCCGCGGCGGCCACCTCGGCGACCGAGACCTTGTCGAAGCCGCGCTCGAGGAACATCGAGATCGCCGCGTCGGAGACGGCCTGGTAGGTCTGCCGCTTCTTGCGCTCACGCAGTCCGGGCTGCTCCGTGCTCATGACTCCGCTTCCCGTGTGTTCACGACTCCGTGCC
This sequence comes from Streptomyces sp. NBC_01341, assembly GCF_035946055.1. Classification (NCBI taxonomy): domain Bacteria; kingdom Bacillati; phylum Actinomycetota; class Actinomycetes; order Kitasatosporales; family Streptomycetaceae; genus Streptomyces; species Streptomyces sp. NBC_01341. Next base: position 3,426,121 of record NZ_CP108364.1, read on the forward strand.
CGCCGATCAGTGCCTCGACCCCCGTCCGGCAGTCGTTCGCCGCCGAACACGAACGCGTGGTCGGGTTCGTCCGGCTCGCGCGTACAACATACGCAGAAGGGCTCCGCCATGGCGTCACGGCCGAAGCACACATCCCGGCCGCGCCCACGGGATGCCCGACGCCCGGCCCGCGCGCCCGGACGGTCTCAGGACACCGACGCGGTGACGCCGGCCGCCTCCCGGCCCCGGAGCCACCTCGTGTAGGCCGCCATGACCTCGCGCAGCGACGGGACGGCGTCGAGACCGAGAGGTTCCCGCGCCCGCTCCAGCACCTCCCGCACGCGGTGCGCGGTCACCGGCAGCCTGCTCCAGGCGGGTCCCGCACCCGGCTGCTCCAGCGCGATGGCGCCGCGGATCACATCGGTGTAGACCGACTGGGCGCGCTTGTACGCCAGGAGCACGTCCAGGTCCTCGCGCCAGCCCTTCGCGCACTCGGGGCGCACGGCCCGCACCGCCGCCGCCCAGAGTCGGGCGGTCCGCGCGGTCTCCCGGGCGGAGTACCGCATCAGGTGCAGGTGCGTGGCGAGGTCGTAGAGCGGATCACCGATCATGGACAGCTCCCAGTCGATGGTCCAGAGGTCGCCAACCCCGTCCACGATGAAGTTCAGCCGGTGCAGGTCGCCGTGGACGAGTGTGAAGGGCCGGTCCGTCAGCCCCCGTGCCCGGCGTCTGATGCCGTCCAGCGCACCGTCCCGCACACCGAGTTCGCGCAGCAGCGAGCCGAAACGGCCGGCGTGCCGGCCGTGGACCTCGTGCTCGGTGAAGTCGATCAGGCTCTCCAGGAAGGCCGCGGAGTCACCGTCGCCCGGATGGTCCGCCGGGGCACAGAGCCGCGGCGCGCCGATGGAGGCGGTGTCCAGCGCCACGAGTTCACCGAAGAGCCGGCCCAACTGTGCGGCGTGCCGCTCCGACAGGGCCCCCGCCGTGCCGCGCCCGAGCGTGCGCCCCTCGATGAACCCCTGGAGGAGGACGTGTTCGTCGAGGACCAGGATCCCCGGTATCCGGCTCACCCGGCCCCGCAGGTCCAGGAGCAGCCGGTCCTCGGACAGGAAGCACCTGCGGTCGAACCTGAACAGCTCCGAGCGCGGTTCGTGCACCTTGCAGCGCAGCGGCCCGTCCGGCAGCGCGAAGACGTACGTCTCACGGTAGTGGCCTCTGAAAGGCCCTTCGATCACCGTCGCGTCACCACCCGCGCCCTCGCGGCCCGTCGGGACTCCGCGCACGTCCACCGTGGTGTCGACCGTCACCGCCCGCTCCTTCGACCATGAGGGGCCCGAGCGATCGCCGAGCGGCTCCTTCTGCGGGCGCCTGCCTCTACCCGCGGACGCCGGCCGTCAGTTGTCCCATTCCCGGCGCGCTCGACGGCACGCGCCCGCGTGCCGTTTCCACGAGGCCCCGCAGTGAACGCACCGCCCACCGACACCCGGCTTCCTCGAGGGCACGGCGCTTGCGGTCGTTCACCGCATAGCCAATGAACGGTACACCGACCGCCCTGGCCGCAAGCCAGTCCGCGGGGGAATCCCCGATCATGACGGCGGCCGCCGGGTCCGGGCAGCCGGTCGACTCCAGGGCCCGGAGCAGGCAGTGCGGATCGGGCTTGAGAAGTGCGAGATCCGGCGTGCGTCCGTGGATGTGCTCGCCCGTCAGTGCCGCGGACTCGTGCCGGTCGAAGAAACGGATGACCGCGGCGGGTGAGTTGTTCGTCGTGACCGCCTGTCTCCAGCCGCCGGCGTCCAGGGCTCCGATGAGTTCCAGCGCGTGCTCCGTCGGTGTGGCACCGGTGGCCGCCTCGATCTCCTCCTCGGCGAGGCAGCGCTCGGCCCGCACGGTCCTCTCCCCGGCTCCGTAGTGCGCGCCGACCGCCTGGAGCAGGGCCAGCGGGTCGCCCCCGCCGGACGCGGCGACCTCCGGGTCGCAGCCGGTCCTGCGCAGTTCTGCCGCCAGCCGCGTCGCCACCCCGGTCGCCGGGCGGGTGGCGAACAGGTCGCACAGCGGGCCGTCGAAGTCGAAGAGGACACATTCCGCCGCCGCGAGCAGGGCGGTGGGGCCGGACGCCGTGGCACCGTCAGGGGTGGCAGCGCGCCGAACACTCATGCAGTCGATCCGTTCACCAGGGCCGTCGCCGGGTCGTCGTGCCGGGCACGGTCAGAAGGGCGCCTTCGTGGCCAGGTTGTCCCACGTGGCGTCGAAGAACTTACGCGCCGCCCGCACCACTCCGGCCTGTTCGGGGGTGGAGTCGGCCGAGGCCCGGAAGGGATACAGCGTGGCCCCCGTGCCGTAGGCGTCGTACGTCGCGACGTCCTCCCCGTCCGGCAGGGTCGCGGTGCCCTCCTCGGGGATGTAGAAGCCCTGGAGCACCACCCGGTTGTTCAGGATGTACAACTTCATCTGCGGCGAGAAGGGGACGAGGCGCACCTGTACGTCGACCTCCTCCACCAGCTTGAGCCGGCGGAGTTCGTAGAGCGCGGACCGCAGCATCGTCACGTGGCTGTGCAGGATTCCGCCGAGCCGGGCCCGTACCCGCGGGTCGTCCTCACCGGTCACCTGCCGGGGGATCGCCAGCGACGGCGACTCGGTGTTCGGGAGGAGCAGACGGGCGGTGACGCTGCGGGGCGGGCTGATCTCGCCGGCGACGATCCGGTCCTTCTGGTCGACGACCCGTGCGGCCAGGGACTCCGTCGTCATCGAGAAGACGTCGAGCCGGACGACGTTGGCCTCGAACGCCTCCACGAGGTACGGCTTGAGCAGCACGGGCGGCACGCGTTCGGACACGACGGCCCACACGTCACCCTCGGGGTGAACGGTGGGCCTCGGCACGTGACGGCTCTCCCCGGTCTCCGACGCCACGAAGGAACCGCTGCCCTGCCGGGTCACGATCAGCTCCTCCTTGCGCAGGAGGGACAGGGCCTGATTGACCGTCGCCCGCGATACACCGAAGCGCGTGGCCAAATCCTCCTGCGTGGGCAGGCGCTCGCCCGGCTGACGGGACTCGCTGTTGATCTCCTTGCGCAGCTCGTCGGCGACCCACCTGTACTGGAACTTGGTGTCACGCGGGGCAGATCCATGACTTGTCACCCTGCAACCCTACAACTTCCTTTGGTGCACGTTGAGATGACACGCAGTGCGGCACCTCGATATGTCCACAAGACCTACAACTAACCGAACAACCAGACAAGTTTGCGACGTCACCCCTACAGGGCATACGTACGATAAGTCAAAACGGGGGACTTGTACGGCACTTGTCAGGTTACTGCGCAGCGTCGCGCACAGCAGCCGGCCTCCCCCACCAGCGGCGCGTTCGCGCCGATCCCGCACCCGGGAAGGAGTGAGCGCCATGCCCCTGTTCACCTTGGGCCTCGAGCAGATCATCCAGTGGAAGTACGGCGTCATGGGGACCTTCGGTGTCACCCTGCTGAGCTTCGGCCTCAAAGCGGGCAACCCCAACGTCGCCTGTGCGGGTGCCCTCATCCTGGCCCTGCTGTTCGCGCCGGCCGACTGACACCGTTCCGCCGGCGGTCGGGCCGGCGGAACGAGTCGCCGGCGAACTGTCCCGGATACCGATACCGCCCCCGGTACGGGGAGCGTCGCGGGCAGATTCCTCCCCGCTGGTGCCCCTCCCGGTTCCCGGGCCCCCGGGGGTGCGGCGTCGAGATGCGCGTGCCCCGCAGGAGTGGAAGATGGAAGCAGGTGAGGGCCGGATGGCGTCACCGCGCATCGGCCGCCGCCCGGCGGGCCTCCGGAGACGGCGGGCCTGCCGCCCAGGACGGTCACGAGGTCCGGCCGGCAGGGGGGCTTCGACGCGAGGGTGAGCAGATCGTGGACAACTTCTCCCCGGGCTTTCACGGGCGTACGAACCGCTTCGAGGGGCGCCTGCCCCCGGGCCAGTACCCCACCGAGTCCTTCCCGGTCCTCTCCGCCGGACCGACCCCCAAGGTGCTCACGGAGACCTGGGACTTCGGCATCACCACGGAGACCGGACAGCGCCACTACTGGGACTGGGACCGGATGATGGCGCTGCCCCAGGAGGACCTGACCGTCGACATCCACTGCGTGACGCGGTGGTCGAAGTTCGACACCTCCTGGCGCGGGGTCTCCCTGGACGCCTTCCTCGAGGACGTGGAGACCTCCGCGGACTTCGCGCTGGTGCACAGCGAGGGCGGGTACACCACCAACCTGCCGCTGGAGGACCTGACGGACGGCAAGGCATGGCTCGTGCACACCTTCGACGGGTACGACCTGTCCCCCGAACACGGCGGCCCCGTGCGGCTGCTCGTGCCGCAGCACTACCTGTGGAAGTCCGCGAAGTGGGTCAAGGGCATCTCCCTCACGCCGCAGAACGAGCCAGGCTTCTGGGAATCGGTCGGCTACCACGACTACGGCGACCCCTGGCGCGAGCAGCGCACCTGGAGCGACTGAGCGATGGGCTCCTGGAGGAACGCCCGGCTCGTCGAGCGCGCGGAGCTGACCACGACGGGCCGGTCACTGCACTTCGACGTGCCCCACTGGCCCGGCCACCTCGCCGGCCAGCACGTGGATGTCCGCCTGAGCGCGGACGACGGCTACCAGGCGGTACGCAGCTACTCGCTGGCCGCGCCGAGCAAGGGCACCCGTATCGAGCTGGGTGTGCAGGCCGCGGCGGGCGGCGAGGTGTCCCCCTATCTCGCCGGGGACCTGCCCGTGGGTGCCGAGGTGGAGGTCAAGGGGCCGCTCGGCGGCTGGTTCGTCTGGCGCCCCGAGCAGGAGGATCCCGTCCTGCTGGTCGCGGGCGGCTGCGGTATCGCCCCTCTGATGGCGATGGTCCGCGACCACCGGGACCACTCCACGGCCCCCATGCACCTGGTCTACTCGGTCCGCGACCCGGCCCAGGTCTGGTACCGCGAGGAGCTCGGCGCCGCACAGGGCCTGGGGACCACCGTCCACCTCGTCCACACCCGCCAGGCTCCGCCCGGCTCGTCCCGGCCGCCCGGCCGCGTGGGTGCCCACGACCTGCCGCCACCAGCGGCAGCCGGTGCCGAGACCCTGTGCTTCGTGTGCGGGCCGACCGGCTTCGTGGAGCACGCCGCCGGGCTGCTCGTCGACGCCGGACACGCACCCGGGCGCATCCGCACCGAGCGCTTCGGGTGATGCCACCGCCGCCCGCGGCCCACCCGGCCCGTTCCCCGCGTCACCACCCGATCCGGAGGCACGTATGAACACCCCCTCCCCCTCGTACCGCGACGGCAACGCCCTGGCGGGCCCGCTGTCGGAGATCTTCACGACGGACCCGACCGCCGCCTGGCGGCGCTGCCCCGACTGCGGGCTGACGGGCTCGCTGGCGCAGCTCCGCGTCTACGGCCCGGAACCGGGCCTGACCGGCCGGTGCCCGGGGTGCGCCGCCGTGGCCCTGCGCCTGGTCGAGCAGCCTGACCACCTCTGGCTGCAGATGGGGAGCGGCGGCGGGGCGTTCCGCTTCCCGCGCCTCTGAAGGAGCGCTGCCGGACGGCGGCCGGTCAGAACACGTCCGGGCACCAGGCCCGTCGCGGTGCCCGGAACAACGCGTCCGCCGCGAGCGCCGCCCCGGCCCGGTGTTCGTCCAGCCGCCCGAGCGCGGCCAGCCGCACCGGGGACTCGTCGCCGAGGTAGAGGGTGCCCAGCTCCGCCACGTCCAGCGTGAGGTCGGCCTCCCTCGTCGTCGGGGTGCAGGAGGCACCGGACGGTGAGCCCTCCAGCAGGAAGCGGCCGCCCGCCAGGCCCGCGGCGTCGCGCACCTCCATGACCAGGGCGCCCTCGCCGCCGTACGTGCGCGCCTCCAGCGCGCGCGGGACGTCCAGGACGCGCAGCCACAGGAAGTCGGCCAGTGTCACGAGGCGGGCGGCCCGGGGGTCGGGCAGGAACAGGGGCAGCAGGTCGTCGGGGGCGCGGTGGCCCGAGCGCACCGTGGTGACCCAGTCGATGGAGCAGACGAACTCCCAGAGCGCCCTTTCCGCCGCCGGGGTCGCGGCGACCATGCCGGCCACCGTCGCCTTGTTGAGCGGTTGCTTCCCGTCGCCCCAGCGGTCGTCGGCGCGATACGTCATCAGCCCGTCGGGCTCTCCGTCCGCGGACCGGTAGACCGCGTGGAACGGCTCCGTCCACGTCTCGAACGCGGGCACGTCCACGCCGGTGTTCCGCTGCCACCAGCGCTCGTCCCGGGACACCACCCCCTGCTGCACGGCCGCGAGCCGCGCGTGGAGCTCGGGGCCCAGCGTGCGCACGTCGGCGCCGTCGACCAGTTCGATCCGGCCGCCGTCCCCCTCGGACGGGACCCGCCGCCGCAGGTCGAAACCGGCCCTCGGGACGTCGATCTCCCATTCGGCGGCCCAGGCGGCCGGCCCGAATCCGTACCGCCCGTAGATCGGGTACTCGGCGGCGACCAGTGACGCGACCACGTCGCCGCGCTCCTTCGCCGCCGCGAGGTCCGCGGCCATCATCCGGCTGAGCAGCCCGCGCCGCCGGTGCGTGGGGGTCACCGTGACGGCCGTGATCGCGTCGGCGCGCACCGCCGCGCCGCCGACGACGGTCAGTTCCTGCGCGAACGACCGGAAGGTGGCCACGCAGCGCCCCGCGTCGAACACACCCTGGGTGCGCGCGAGATCGGTCCGGGCCAGGCGCCAGGCCACCTCTTCCTCCCCGGGCAGCGACGGCGCCCGGAGGAATCCGGTACCCACGGCGCGCAGCCAGTCGGGGTATTCGGCGGCGGTCACGGTACGCGGATCATGGCTCATCCCGCCACGCTAGGCAGAAGCCGTCCGCCGTGTCGCCCGCATTTTCCCGGGGGCTCCCGTCCCCCGCGGGCGCGGGAGCCGCTCAGAACGCCGCCCGGACCTCCCCCACCTCGGCCGCGCCGCCCATCAGCGGCGCGCTCCCGATGCGGGCCACCACGGGTGCGTCGACGCCGAGGAGGCCGAGAGCGCGGGCCAGCACCGGGCCGAGGGCCCGCGTGGAACCGTCGTCGATCTTGAAGGCCAGCGCCCTGCCGTCGGGCAGCGCCACCGCCTGCACCGCCTCGGCTCCCATCTTGGAGAGCGTGCCCGGCACCTCCCGCATCAGCCAGGTGTCCGGGCGCCGGGTGCCCGCGACGTACTCCGGGTGTGCGCGCATCGCGTCCGCGACCCTGCGCTCCGCCGAGCCGGGCTCCGCCAGGACGAACGTGCGGAAGGCCCGGGCCAGCCCGACCAGGCCGATCGCCATGAGCGGGGCCCCGCAGCCGTCCGTGCCGAGCGCCGCCACCGGCTCGCCCGCCGACTCCGCGACGACCTCACCGACCAGGCGTTGCAGCGGGTGGGCCGGGTCGAGGTAGGTGGCGGTGTCCCAGCCGTTGCGTACGCAGACCGCGAGCATCGCCGCGTGCTTGCCGGAGCAGTTCATGGTGAGCGGTTCCCGCACGCCGCCCGCGGCCAGGTACGTCTCCGCCTGGACGGGGTCCAGCGGAAGGTCGGGCGGGGTCTGCAGATCGTCCGGCTTCAGCCCGTGCTCGGCGAGCATCGTGCGCACCAGGTCGAGGTGGAAGTCCTCCCCCGAGTGGCTCGCGGCGGCCAGCGCCAGCCGTTCGCCTGAGAGGTCCAGCCCGGCGCGCAGGATCGCGGCGGCCTGCATGGGCTTGTTCGACGAGCGCGGGAAGACCGGGGCGGCAGGATCGCCGAGCGCGAGCTCCACGCTCCCGTCCGCGGCCAGGACGACCAGCGATCCCCGGTGGTGTCCCTCGGTGAAACCGGATCGCACGACTTCGGCGAGGACCGGGTGCGCGGACGACGAGGACGGTGACGGGGATATGAAGGAGGTCATGGGGCGGGTGGCCTTCCGGGGGCGGGCGTGACCCGCCCCCGGAAGGGTCGCTTCAGGCGAGCAGGTCCTCTACTTGTGCTTCTCCGTCACGGTACCTGCGGGCGATCTCCGCGCTGCAATCGTCCACGGTCCGCTGAAGGCGGTGACGCCGCCGGGAGACCTGCCGCTCGTAGCGGACGAGCCGTCCCATCGCGGTGAGCAGCTCTTCGTCCGTACGGGCGTCGAGGTCGGACAGCCCGACCTCCGCGAGCGTGTCCGCCGCCAGCTGCCGGTACTCGTCGCTGCGCGGCGTGGTCAGGGTGACGTGCCGGGCCGAGGAGCGGTGGAGGGACGGGGTGTCGGCGAGGATCTCCGAGAGCCGGTCCACGACGGGCGACTCGGGGCCGGAACGGCGGGCCAGCTCGGCCCGCAGGATGTCGATCCGGCCCTGGACCAGACGGCGTACGTAACTGAGGTCCGCCTCGTCGCGCTGGGCGTCACGGCGCAGCGTGCGCAGATCCGGCAGCCGCAGCCCGCCGAATTCGGCCTGCGGGCGTACGGAGGCGAGTCCCGCCCCCGCCGTCTGCCCCGGCACGGACACCGCGCCCGGCAGCCGCACGGGAGGCGTCACGGGCGACAGGCCGGTCGGAGCACCGTTCCGCTGGACCGGTGGCCGGAGGCTGCCGGCCGTGCACGTCACTGGTACGGCACCGGGTGATGGCCCGGTTCCATGTGTGGTCATGATGTTCCGTCCCCTCGACCGGTGCGTCGGCACACCGACATCGTGCATGGTGCCACTACGCACGGTGTTCATGCAGGTGCTCTGTACCCGTTCAGCCCAAGATAGGTTGGTCTGTATGCGTGCAGTGATACAGAGAGTGGACGGCGCGAGCGTCGCCGTGGCGGGCGGCGCGGACGATGCTCCGGGGTCCGGGACGGTCGGCGAGATCGTCGGCGAGGGACTGTGTGTGCTGGTGGGGGTCACTCACGGGGACACCGAGGAGAAGGCGGCGCAGCTCGCCCGCAAGCTGTGGACCCTGCGGATTCTTGAGGGCGAGAAGTCCTGCTCGGACGTGAATGCACCGCTTTTGGTCATTTCGCAGTTCACTCTCTACGGGGACGCCAGGAAGGGCCGCAGGCCCACATGGAACGCCGCCGCACCCGGCGAGGTCGCCGAACCGCTGGTCGACGAGGTCGTGGCACAGCTGCGCGCGCTCGGCGCCCGGGTGGAGACGGGCCGGTTCGGGGCGGACATGCGCGTCTCGCTCACGAACCACGGCCCGTTCACGGTGCTGATCGACGTGTAGCGGGCGGCCGCTCCGGCTGGACGGCCATGCGTAGGACTTCTACGGCTCGACGACCGTCTCCTGTGCCGCCGCGGTGTCACCCGCGATCAGCTCCGCGTCCACGGCGACGTTCCGCTTCACCAGCGCCAGGGCGATCGGGCCCAGCTCGTGGTGGCGGGCGGACGTCGTGATGAAGCCGAGCTGCCGGCCCTCCTCGCCGTCCGCGGCGAGCCGGACCGGGGTGCCGTGCCCCGGCAGGTGGACCTCGCTGCCGTCCAGGTGCAGGAAGACGAGGCGGCGCGGGGGCTTCCCCAGGTTGTGGACGCGGGCGACCGTCTCCTGGCCCCGGTAGCAGCCCTTCTGGAGGTGCACGGCGGTGCCGATCCAGCCCAGCTCGTGCGGGATGGTCCGGTGGTCGGTCTCGAAGCCCACGCGCGGCCGGTGCGCCTCGATGCGCAGCGCCTCGTACGCCAGGATGCCCACGGCCGGGCCGTGGGCCTCCGCGAACGCCTCCAGGCCGGCCCGGGGGAGGAACAGGTCGCGGCCGTGCGCCGTCTCGCGCACGGCGACGCCGTCCGGGGCCTCGGCGATGGAACCGGCGGGCAGGTGGACGACGGCGATGTCCTCGGTGCGGTCGGCGACCTCGACGCGGTAGAAGAACTTCATCGACTCCAGGTACGCGATCAGATCGCCCTGGGTCCCCGGCTCGACGTGCATCCATACCGTCGTGCCGTCGTCGACCAGGTAGAGGGCGTGCTCGATGTGCCCGTTCGCGGAGAGGATCAGCGACTCGGTGGCCTGGTTCGGCGCGAGGTCGCTGACGTGCTGGGTGAGCAGCAGGTGCAGCCAGGCCAGGCGGTCGTCGCCCGTGACGGTGACGACACCGCGGTGCGAGAGGTCGACGAAACCGCTGCCGTCGGCGAGTGCGCGTTGCTCACGGAACAGGTCGCCGTAGTGCGCGGCGACGCCTTCGTCGCGCCCCTCGGCGGGGACGGCGCCGGGCAGGGACAGCAGGGGGCTCTTCATGCGACCAGCGTACGACTCGTACGGACCGGACTACCGCTCGCCGCCGGTGTCCGGCGGGGAACCGTCCCGGTCCGCCTTCGCCGTGCAGGCGGCGCAGCGCCCGAAGATCGCGAAGTGCTTCATGTCGGTCTCGAAACCGAACGTGCTCCGCAGCTTGGCGGTGAAGTCCTCCACGACGTCGACCTCGGCCTCGATGACGTCCGAGCAGTCCCGGCAGACCAGGTGGATGTGGTGATGGCGGTCGGCCAGGTGGTAGGTCGGGGCGCCGTGTCCGAGGTGGGCGTGGCTGACCAGACCCAGCTCCTCGAGGAGCTCCAGGGTCCGGTAGACGGTGGAGATGTTCACCCCGGCTGCCGTCCGGCGCACCTCACCGAGGATCTCGTCGGGGGTCGCGTGCTCCAGCTCGTCGACCGCCTCCAGGACGAGCTGTCGCTGAGGCGTCAGCCGGTAGCCGCGCTGCCGAAGATCCGTCTTCCAGTCGGTGCTCACCACAGACCCAGTGTAGGGCGGGGCGGGCACGGGCCCACGGATCCTTGCGGAACGGGGCCCGGGACCGGCTACTTGAAGAAGGCGATGCCGTCGTCCGGCAGGTCCCCGAGGCCCCTGGCCATCTCGGCGACCTCCTCCGGGGTGACGACCTTCTTCAGGTGAGCGGACATGTACGGCCGCATCTCCACGTCGGGGGTGGACTTCTCGCCGACCCACATCAGGTCGCTGTTCACGTAGCCGTAGAGCCGCTTGCCGCCGCTGTACGGGCCGGAGGCCGCGGTGCGGGCCACCGCGTCGGTGACCACGTCGATCTGCGGCTTCTGCTTCGCCAGCTCGCCGTACCAGACCTCGACGACGCCCTGGTCGCGGACCATGACGATCTCGACGTTGCGGTCCTTGTCGATGCGCCAGTAGCCGGACTCGGTCTCCAGCGGCTTGACCTGGTTGCCCTCGGCGTCCAGGACCCAGGAGTGCGAGACGTACTCGAGGAAGTCACGGCCGTCGTGGCTGAACGTGACCTCCTGCCCGAAGTTGCACTTCTCGGCACCGGGGAAGTCGGACACGCCCGCGCCCGCCCAGTTCCCCAGGAGGAAGGCCAGCGGCACGAGGTCCGGGTGGAGGTCGGACGGAATCTCGATCATGAGCGGCTCAGACGATCTGTGAGGGTGTACGGACGGAGTTCGGCGAGGGTCAGCGCTGGCCCTGGTACAGCTTCTTCACGGTCACCGCCGCGAAGGCGAGAACGCCGACGCAGACCAGGACCAGCAGGGCGGAGAAGAAAGCCTCAAGCACGGGAGCTCCTCGAAACGAACGACACGACGGCAGTACGCGTCCGGGCCCCCAGCCTAATGGGTGGGGGCCCGGCACGGCGGCCGGGGGTTTCCCCGGGCGCGGTCAGCCCAGCAGCTGGTTCTGCAGAATCAGCGTCTGGTGGAACGGAACGGCTTCCGTGCCCGCCGCGCCCTTCCGCGCGTGGACGACGAGGGCGACGGTGTCCCCGGCCAGCACGTAGGCGTGCCGGACCTGCTCCGCACCGTACGGCTTCGCCTCGCTGTACACGCGGGGCGTGGTGTACTCCACGCCGCCTGTCGCCGGCCAGTCGTCGTCGTTGGCGACGTCGGTGATTCCGGCGAGCGGCTGGGGGTACGACTCGTTGCCGAACAGCTGGTCCTGGAACTCGGTGGAGAACGCCACCGAGTTGAACTGGAGCAGGTAGACGCGGGAGGACGTCCCGTCCGGCATGGTCCAGGCGCGGGCCGCTATGTGCCGGAGCGCGGAGTCCTTCAGCCGCTGGGTGAGAGCGGCCCGGTCGCCCTTCGGGTACTCGGAGACGTACCGCGCGGTGGTGACCCAGCCGTCGGCCTTGTCGTCCACCTTCGCTCCGGCCGGGGCCGGCAGCAGCAGGCGCCGCAGATCGGCGTGGTGGACCTCCGCGGCGTTGGTGTCGCCGAACGGGCGGGGCGCGCCGGCCGGAAGGGCGGGCAGGGTCAGCCGGGGGTACTCCCAGCGCCCGTCGTCCTCGGTGGCCAGTCCGGGCACGTCGGTGCGCGACATCGAGGTGATGCCCGCGACCGTGCCGGCGCCGAGACCGCCGAGGACCAGCACCGCCGCCGTCCACCGGGCGACCGCCCGCAGCACCCGGCGCGGCGGCCGCGGCGGGGTCTGCGGGAGATCGCCCTGCGAGGGTTCCTGCTGCGGGGCCTCCTGCCGCGGCGGGTCCTGCGGCACGGGGGGCGGGGGCGGGGGCAGCGGGGGGAGGCTCTCCGCGACGGCCTCGGCGGTCGGTTCCGCCGTCTTCTCGGTCATACGTACTCCCCCGGGGACGTGATGTGCTCCAGCTGGTCCTTCAGCAGCTCGGCGACGGCCGCCTTGTCGATGGGCTTGACGCCGGCCGCCGAGACGGTGATGCCCAGCTCGCCGTCGTATGCCGAGCAGAGCATGTTCTCGATCTCGCTCTTGGCGTCCTTCGGCATCAGGAAGCACCTGGCGTTGCGCGTCTGGCCCTTGATCCTCGGCCCTTCGCGGAAGACGCCGACGGCGTCGAACAGCTCCGTCCGGAAGGTGTGGAGATCCCGGACGGCCTTCTTGTCCTTCATCCGCACGATCTGCGTGTTCACGACCAGGTCATTGGTGTCCGACACGTACGAACGGGCGGCGAGGCCCTGCACGCGGAGCTTGTCCACCCGCTTGTCGAACTCCCGGCGCTGCTTGCCGGCGAGCCCCCGGTTGGACTGCTTCATCGCGGCGGCGGCCTCCTTGCCGCTGACCTCGCCGTCGTTGCCGAGCTCCTCGACATCGGGGCCCAGCCGGTAGTCCGCGGGAACGGGCAGCAGCAGCTTGCTGAGCTCGGTGTCGGTCCTGCCACGGTCGGTGCCGTCGGCCGGGTCCTTGCCGGGCCGGTGCTCGGCCACGTCGTAGACCGTGGTCGCCACGGACCGGTCCGCACCGTCGACCGTGATCTTCGTGTACACGGCAGCGCCGGCGACGGCGCCGATCACGAGGACCGCCGGAAGCGCGGTGAGCAGGATCCGGCGGGCCTTCCCCGGGCGCGCCGGGGCGTCGGGGAGCGGCTGCGCCCCCGGCACCTCGGGGGCCGCGGACGCGTCGGCGGCGGGCGGGATGACGTCGTTCACAGGAGCTCCAGCTGTCGCTCGGCCAGCGTCCGGATGTCCTTCTTGCTGATCGGCTCGGTGTCGAAGACGTTGACCTCGACCATGATGTCGCCGCGGTGCATGACCGCCCTGGCGCGGTAGGACGCCATGTAACCGGGCTTCCGGTCGACGGGATACAGGTAGTAGCGGCCACTGCCGCTGCCCTTGACCGGATCGCCCTCGTTGCCGGCCCCGTCCTTCTTCCAGGGCATGTACGAGCGCTGGCCGTCGGCGTACGACGCCGCTTCGGCGATCGCGCCGGAACGGAACTGGACGAGCCGCACGTTGGCCTCGCGGTACGCGCCCTTCTTCCAGGCGGCACCCGCGATCCGGCGGATGTCGGACTCCAGGAGGTACTCGAAGTGGGAGTCCTCGTCGTTGAACTCGCGCGCGTAACCGTCCACGCTCATCCAGCCGTCGTTCAGCGCGCCGGCGCCCTCGTCGTCGCTCCAGCCGGCCGGCCGCTTCAGCACCAGCTCGCGCAGATCACCGTCCGTCCGCACCTGGCGGTCCTGCGAGGCGGGCAGCGGCGCCGGGGCCTTGTCCGCCGGAAGTGCCTCCGCCGGGTAGGCGAGTTGCGCCTGTGACAGCGCGGGCAGCGGCGTCGGCGGCCGCTCGGCCTGGATGCCGTAGCCGACAGCCGTGCCGGCGGAGACGCCGAGCAGGGCGGCCGCGGTGATCAGCAGGGCCGTACGTCCGCGACGACGCGGGTGCACCACGACGGCCGGCGGGACGGCCGGCATGTCGCCCATGGTGTCGTTCTGTTCCAAAAGGGTCCCCCCATGAGACCTGAGGCACGAGTTCCGTTACCTGTGCACACAGCTGACCCTCAGGTCCCCGGAGAGGTTGCACGCCGGAGGATTACAGTTCGGTACATGTCGAAGAAGCTCGTGATCAAGGTGACTGCCGGCGCCGACTCCCCCGAGCGCTGCTCGCAGGCCTTCACCGTGGCGGCCGTCGCCGTCGCCAGCGGGGTCGAGGTGTCGCTCTGGCTGACCGGCGAGTCCGCCTGGTTCGCCCTTCCGGGGCGTGCCGCGGAGTTCGAACTCCCGCACGCCGCGCCACTGCCCGACCTGGTCGACTCGATCCTGGCGGGCGGGCGGATCACGCTCTGCACCCAGTGCGCGGCGCGCCGGGACATCACGGAGAAGGACGTCCTGGACGGCGTACGGATCGCGGGGGCCCAGGTCTTCGTGCAGGAGGCCATGGCCGACGGCACACAGGCGCTCGTCTACTGACCCGGCCGGCCCCGGGCGGTCACCTGCGGCGCTTCCTGCCGTCGAGTTCGTCCCACCACTCGTCCGACTTCGGGTCGCCCGAGGGGTCGTCCCACCAACGGTCCTCCGGCCCCCGGCGGTTGGCGATCACCGCCGCGGCGGGCGGGATGACCGCGGCGACCACGCACATCGCCACGGCCGCGGGCACCGACCACAGGCGCACGAAGGCCCAGGCGGCCACGAAGAGGAAGAGACAGCCGCCCATCATCAGGAAATAGGCGCGCCTGCGCCGTGCGTACATGACTCCAGCGTAGGACCCGGGGCGCGGGAAACGCCTGCGGACGGCGCGAAGGGCCGCACCCCTGTCCAGGTGGCGTCCAACCCCCTGGGGTGCGGCCCTCCGGCCGGATGCGTGCGCGGACTACACGGCGATGGCGACCTCGGCGAGGCCACCGGTCTGCGCCACGACCGTACGGTCGGCGGTGCCGCCCGGAACCAGGGCGCGGAGCGTCCAGGTGCCCTCGGCCGCGTAGAAGCGGAACTGACCGGTCGCCGAGGTCGGGACCTCCGCGGTGAACTCACCGGTCGAGTCCAGCAGCCGGACGTAGCCGGTGACCGGCTCGCCGTCGCGGGTCACGCTGCCCTGGATGGTCGTCTCGCCCGGCTTGATCGTCGAAGCGTCGGGGCCGCCGGCCTGTGCTCCACACATGGTGTTCAGTCCTTCTGGTCGGGGTCCTGCTGATCGGGTCCTGCGGAATTACTTGTTGGCGCCGAGCTCGATCGGCACGCCCACGAGGGAGCCGTACTCGGTCCACGAACCGTCGTAGTTCTTGACGTTCTCCTGGCCGAGCAGTTCGTGGAGGACGAACCACGTGAGCGCGGAGCGCTCACCGATGCGGCAGTACGCGATGGTGTCCTTGGCCAGGTCGACCTGCTCGTCCTCGTAGAGGGCCTTGAGCTCGTCGTCCGACTTGAAGGTGCCGTCGTCGTTGGCGTTCTTCGACCACGGGATGTTGCGGGCGCCCGGCACGTGGCCGGGGCGCTGCGACTGCTCCTGCGGGAGGTGCGCGGGGGCGAGCAGCTTGCCGCTGAACTCGTCGGGCGAGCGCACGTCGACGAGGTTCAGGCTGCCGATGGCCTTCACGACGTCGTCGCGATAGGCGCGGATCGACTCGTCCTGCGCCTTGGCCTTGTACTGGGCCGCCGGACGCGCCGGGACGGCGTCGGTCAGGTCGCGGGAGTCGAGCTCCCACTTCTTGCGGCCGCCGTCGAGCAGGCGGACGTCCTGGTGGCCGTAGAGCTTGAAGTACCAGAACGCGTAGGAGGCGAACCAGTTGTTGTTGCCGCCGTAGAGGACGACCGTGGTGTCGTTCCCGATGCCCTTCTCCGACAGGAGCTTCTCGAAGCCGGCCTGGTCGATGAAGTCACGGCGGACCGGGTCCTGCAGGTCCTGGGTCCAGTCGATCCGGATGGCGTTCCTGATGTGGTTCTTCTCGTACGCCGAGGTGTCCTCGTCGACCTCGACGATGGCGACCTGCGGGTCGTCGAGGTGGGCCTCGACCCAGTCGGCGTCGACCAGAACGTCTGCGCGGCTCATGCGTTTCTCCTCCGGGGCAGTCTGCGGCGGCGTGGTGCGGTGTGCGAGAGGTACGCGGAGTGCCTGCGGCGGGGCGCGTACGGCCGGCACGGGTGTGGCCCTGACGAAGTCGAAGGGCCGGGGAAACGGGAGAGGGTCCCGCTCAGAAGGTGCGACAGAGCATGGCGGCGACGCGGCACAGATCTACTGCCCGCCGCTTCGTGAGGTCCGCCTGTCGCTTCATACGTCCGATCGTAGGGAGGTACGGGCGGAGATGTCACCGCCGTGTCGGATGATGAGACGCGATCGTCCGTTGGGTGAGACGAGGAAGGGGTCGACCCTGTCCCCGCACGCTCCGCCGGCCTTCACGGTCCTCAGATTATCTGAGGACCGGACACGTCCGTCTCATCATGCGGATCAGTTGTCCGGCCGCCTCCACGGACCCCTACCCCGGCCCGCCGCTCCCACCCGCGCGGACGGCCCGCAGGGGCCGTCAGCCGGCGAGTGCGATGTCGGCGCCGCTCATCGAGATCTCCAGACCGCCCGGCGCGACCTCGATCTTCTCCAGCTTCAGGCCGTCCGGCAGTCCGCCGATGCCGCGCTCGAAGTCGGTCCTCTTCCGGACCAGACCCTCCAGACCGGGGATGCCCTCACCCGGTACCTCGTCCGCACGCACCCGGACGGTGTCCCCGTCGACCAGGGTGACGGTGGACAGCACCGTGCGCGTGAGCGTGCGGTCCACCAGCGGGATCCGGACACTGCCCGTGACCTTGACCTTGCCATCGCCGCCGTAGGCGACCGTGACGCCCTCGTCGGCCGCCTCGGTGAGGGTCGCGTAGGACAGGACGGCCGTCCCGGTCGCCCAGGCGGCCGTGGCGCTCGTGTAGCCGGCGCCCAGGGTCACGTCGCGCAGCCGGGCGCGGATCTCACTGATCCGGATGTCCCGGCCCGCCGCACTGGCCCGGATGTCCTTGACCTTCACGTCGACCTCGTCGAGCTGGGAGTCGGCCACCTGGGTCAGGAAGGGGAAACCCTTGATCGAGACATCGGTCGAACCCGCCTCGGCACCGCCGAAGCCGACCCGGTCAGCCGCCTCGGACTCCGCGAAGTGCACGGCGGCACGGTCCGCGGCGACGAAGACGCCGCCCAGGACCACGGCGATGATCAGCAGTATTCGCAGTGCACGCATGCCTGTTGTTCTCCCACTCGGACCGACCGGACCTCTGCAGCACGTGAGCGTACTGCCGCGGTGCGGCACGCCCCAGGTGATCGACGAGCGGGGTGCCCGGCCGGTTCCCGCCGAGGGCGGGCCGGCCGGGAGACGGCCGAAAACGTCCGTCCGGTCAGGCGAGGGCGCGGCCGATCAGATACACGGCGGGGGCCGCCGCCGTGAGCGGCAGCGCCACTCCCGCCGTCATGTGCACGAAGCGGGACGGATAGTCGTAGCTCGCGACCCGCAGTCCGATCAGCGCGCAGCCGCCGGCGGCGAACCCGAGGAGCGCGGCGGACGACCCGAAGTCCGTGAGGGCTCCGCCGGCCAGTCCTGCGCCCGCCGAGGCGAGCAGCGCCACTACGACCGAGAGCGGACCCGGCAGCGGAAGTGCCCGGACGAGCACCGCGACCGCGACGGCGATCCCGCCCACGGTCACCGCGTCCGGTACTGCCGCCAGGTGCCCGGCGGCCAGGACCGCGAGAGCGGCGGACGCGACCGTGGCCGTCAGGCCGTACATCCGCTCGTCGGCTCCGGCGTGGCTGCGGAGCTGGAGGACGAGGGTGAGCAGCACCCAGACGCCCAGCGTCCCGAGGAGGGCGGCGGGTGCGTTGTCCCGGCCGGCCGCGAGCAGGGCGACGTCGGCGACGACCCCGCCCGCGAAGGCGAGCGCGATGCCCTGCCTGGCCGGCCACATGCCGTTGAGCCGGAACCAGCCGGCCGCCGTCACGGCCTGGAGCAGGACCAGGGGGACGAGCAGCGCGTACGCGCCGATCGCCGCGCCCAGGGCGAGGAGCAGACCGAGACCGGCCGTGATCGCGGCGGGCTGCATCCCCGGCGCGATGATCGGCGAACGCCCTTCGGCGCGGGCCCGCTGCGCGTCGGTGATCCGGGCGTTCCCCAGAGTGGTGGGCGCGCTGAACCCGGGGCCGTCGTCGGGTACCGGAGCCGGGGCGGCCGTCGGAGCCGACGGAGCCTCGGGGGGCAGCGGACGGGCGGCGGGGGTGTGCCCCTGGGCGTGGACCGGGGGCTGCGGCTGGACCGTGGGCTGGTACTGGGTGTCCCAGGTCTGCCCCTGCCAGGTCTGGGTCGCACCCTGGTCGGCGTGCCCCTGAGCACCGCCCCGCTCCGGGTAGGCCACGGGCTGCTGCGGGTGTCCGTAGGCGGACTGCTGCTGCCCGTACCCCGGGTCGTACGGCTGCTGCCCGTACCCCGGGTCGTACGGCTGCTGCCCGTACCCGGGGTCGTACGGCTGCTGCCCCGGAGCCTGCGGGTGCTGCTGGTCGGCGTACCCGGGCTGCTGCCCGTGGGCCGGGTCGTACCCCGGGTCGTACGGCTGCTGCTGCCCGTACGACGGGTCGTACGGATACTGCTGGTCGTTGTCGCTCATGGTCTGCGGTTCACCCTCCTGCGAACGGCGGGAGCACCTCGACCGTGCCGCCCTCGGCAAGCCGTACGGTCTCATGCCCGCGCGTCCCGACAGGAGTCCCGTCGATGAGGAACGAGCTCCGGAGCAGTACGCGCGTCAATTCGCCGGGGTGGCGCTCACGCACCCCGGCGAGCGCCTCGGCGAGCGTGTCCGCCGCGTACGGCTCCTCAGCGGTTCCCGCAGCGGCCTTGGCCGCGGCCCAGTAGCGGATCGTCCCCGCTGCCATGGCGGCACCCCTTTCCTCGTGCTCCGGCTGTCCATCATTCATCACGCCGACTCCGTCCAGTCGGCGATGCGGGTGAGCAGGTCCTCGTCCGCGGCGTTCTCGGCGTGTCCCATGCCGTGCTCCAGCCACAGTTCCGCCCGGTCGCCCGCGGCTCCGGCCAGCATCCGGGGGTGGTCGACCGGGAAGTACGGGTCCCGGTCGCCGTGCACGATCAGGAGGGGCGCGGTGATGAGCGGGACGGCCTCCACCGGCGAGAGCGGCACGGGGTTCCAGTGCTCGCGGTGGATGCGGGTGCGGAAGCCGTAGCGGCCGACGAACCGGCCCGCGGGGCGGGTGACGACCCAGTGCACCCGGCGCATCGGGGCGGTGCCCCGGTAGTACCAGCGGGCCGGCGCGCTGACGGCGACCACCACGTCCGTGTGCGCCCCCGTACGCCCATCGTGCGCCGAGGTGCGCCTGCCCACCCGTTCGGCCCCCGGCACCCGCTCCTCCGCCGCGACGAATTCACCGGTTTCCGGGGCCGTATACAGAGCGGCGTGCCGAAGCACCACGGAGCCGCCCATCGAGAAGCCGACCGTAACGACGCGCCGGTGCCCCAACGACCTCGCCCAGGCGACCGCGGCGGCCAGATCGAGCACTTCCCGGTCGCCCACCGTGGACCGTCCGCCGGACTTTCCGTGACCTCGAAAAGAGAACGTGATCACGGCCGCACGCTGGGCGAACACCCCGGCGGCGCGCAGCACGGCCGGCCGGTCGGCGGAGCCGGTGAAACCGTGCGCGAGGACGATCGCCGTCCCCCCGGAGCCACCGCCTCCGCTCCCCCGCGAACCCGCCGTACACGGGGTGTACACCGCCTCGATACGCACCCCGTCACCGGTCAGCAACGTGGTGCGCCGGGGGGCGCGCGTGGTCGAGGGAACAGAGGAACTCGGGAATCGGCCCTCGGACACAGAACTCATGTGGGCTATTCTGCTGCGAAGAGGATCCGGGCAAAGCAGCCCCCGGGTCCTTTTGTGCTTTACGAGCGTTGTTACGGCAGCGTTTCCATAAGCTCAGCGGCCCCCGGGCGCGGGACCGCACGGTAAAAACCGTATGACGCCGTCGCAGGTGATGGACGTACGGGAGTACGAAGCAGTGCCGCATACTCCCCCGGGTCCGACCCGGGAGTGCCCCTCTCGCAGGGAACGAGGAGGACCGACGTAATGGGCGAGCGAACCGTGCACGATCGACCGACGACCCAGGCAGGTGGGCGGCGATGAGTTCACTGCTGCTCCTGACGAATGCCCTTCAACCGTCGACGGAGGTGCTCCCCGCCCTCGGCCTCCTGCTGCACAGCGTGCGGGTCGCCCCCGCCGAGGGACCCGCTCTCGTCGACACCCCCGGTGCCGACGTCATCCTCATCGACGGCCGCCGCGACCTCCCCCAGGTCCGCTCGCTGTGCCAGCTGCTGCGGTCCACCGGACCCGGCTGTCCGCTGATCCTCGTCGTGACGGAGGGCGGCCTCGCGGCCGTCACCGCCGACTGGGGCATCGACGACGTCCTGCTGGACACCGCGGGACCCGCCGAGGTCGAGGCCCGGCTGCGGCTGGCCACCGGCCGCCAGCAGATCACCGCTGACGACTCCCCCATGGAGATCCGCAACGGCGACCTGTCGGTCGACGAGGCCACGTACAGCGCCAAGCTCAAGGGCCGGGTCCTCGACCTGACCTTCAAGGAGTTCGAACTGCTCAAGTACCTGGCGCAGCACCCGGGCCGGGTCTTCACCCGCGCCCAGCTGCTCCAGGAGGTCTGGGGCTACGACTACTTCGGCGGCACGCGGACGGTCGACGTCCACGTGCGGCGGCTGCGCGCCAAGCTGGGCCCCGAGCACGAGTCGCTGATCGGCACCGTCCGCAACGTCGGCTACCGCTTCGTCACCCCCGAGAAGGTGGAGCGGGCGGCCGAGGAGGCCAAGGCCAGGACGGCTTCGAGGCAGGCCGATCAGGCCCTCACCCGTTCGGAGCATTCCGCCGATCCCCGGATCGAGGAAGAAGCCCCGGTCCGGCCTGCCGAGCGCTAGGTCGATCCGCGTAGACTGCCGCGCGTGGCCAAGGTGACGCGGGACGATGTGGCGAGACTGGCGGGGACCTCGACAGCGGTCGTCAGCTACGTCATCAACAACGGACCCAGGCCGGTCGCCCCGGCCACGCGCGAGCGGGTGCTCGCCGCGATCAAGGAGCTCGGATACCGGCCCGACCGGGTCGCCCAGGCCATGGCGTCGCGGCGCACCGACCTCATAGGAATGATCGTGCCGGACGCCCGGCAGCCGTTCTTCGCGGAGATGGCCCACGCGGTCGAACAGGCCGCGGCCGAGCGCGGGAAGATGGTCCTCGTCGGCAACTCCGACTACCGCGACGAACGCGAGGTCCACTATCTGCGGGCCTTCCTCGGCATGCGCGTCTCCGGGCTGATCCTGGTCAGCCAGGGGCCCAGCGAGCGGGCCGCGGCCGAGATAGAGGCGTGGGACGCGCGGGTCGTGCTGCTGCACGAGCGCCCCGAGGCGATCGACGACGTCGCGGTTGTCACCGACGATGTCGGCGGCGCCCAGCTCGCCACCCGCCACCTCCTGGAGCACGGCTACACCTATGTGGCGTGCCTCGGCGGCACGGAGTCGACCCCGGTGGTCGGGGACCCGGTCGCCGACCACATCGAGGGCTGGCGCCGCGCCATGCAGGAGGCGGGGCTCCCGACCGAGGGCCGCCTCTTCCACGCCCCGTACAACCGGTACGACGCCTACCAGGTCGCCCTGAAGCTGCTCTCCGGGCCCGACAGGCCCCCGGCGATCTTCTGCTCGACGGACGACCAGGCCATCGGGGTGCTGCGGGCCGCCCGCGAGCTGCGGATCGACGTGCCGGAGGAGCTGGCGGTCGCGGGCTTCGACGACGTGAAGGAAGCGGGACTGACCGATCCGCCGCTCACGACGGTCTTCTCCGACCGTCCCGCGATGGCACGGGCGGCCGTTGACCTGGTCCTCGACGACTCGCTGCGCGTATCGGGGTCGCGCCGTGAACGCCTGAAGCAGTTCCCTTCCGCGCTGGTCGTGCGCCGCTCCTGCGGCTGCGGGGAGCCGACCGTCACCGCCCGGTAGGGACCGCCCCCCTTATATCGGGCATACACGGTTCTGCCGGGCTTCTCAGGACGTACTCAGGCTGCTCTCATGTTCGCCGCGCACTCTCGTGGACATGAGCGACAGCCACCGCCCGAGCGGCGAGTACCCGATGGACCCCTCGAACGGCAACGGCTCCTACGGCAGCGGCGACGCGGCCTACCCGCCGCCGCCGGCCCACGAGCCCGAGTGGCGGACCGCCGAGATGCCGGCCGCTCACGCCTGGCCGGCCCCGGCGCCCCAGCCCGCCCCGGCAGGTCCCGGCGCGGACGGCCCCCGGTCCGAACGCCGGGTCAAGCGGCCCGTCGCACTGCTGGCCGCCGTGGCAATAGCCGCCGCGGTGATCGGCGGGGGCACCGCCACCCTCATCGGCGAGTTCGCGGGCAACAGCTCCGCCACCTCGGGCTCCGGCAGTGTCGTCAACGGCACCACGGTCTCGCAGAGCAGCGCGGGCACCGTCGCCGGAGTGGTCGCCGCCGTGTCGCCGGCCATCGTTGAGATCCGCGCGTCCTCCTCGGCGGGCCAGGCCACCGGGTCCGGAGTCGTCATCACCTCGGGCGGCGAGATCGTCACCAACAACCACGTCGTCTCCGGCGCCTCCGCGATCAAGGTCTCGCTCAGCACCGGCAAGACCTACACCGCCGACGTCGTCGGCACCGACGCCGGCAAGGACCTCGCGCTCATCAAGCTCCGGAGCGCGAGCGGCCTGAAGACGGCCACCCTCGGGGACTCCTCCTCCGTGAAGGTCGGCGACCAGGTCGTCGCGATCGGCTCACCCGAGGGCCTCACCGGCACGGTCACCAGCGGCATCGTCTCGGCCCTCGACCGCGACGTCACGGTCGCCAAGGAGGACGGGCAGGACCAGCAGCAACAGCAGGGCGACGGGAACTGGCCGTTCGAATTCGGCGGGCAGCAGTTCAACGGCGACACGGGCTCGTCCAAGACGACGTACAAGGCCCTGCAGACCGACGCCTCGCTCAACCCGGGCAACTCCGGCGGCGCCCTCATCAACATGAACGGCGAGATCATCGGCATCAACTCGGCCATTTTCTCGCCCAGTTCGGCCGACTCCACGGGCAGTTCGGCCGCCGGCAGCGTGGGCCTCGGCTTCGCCATCCCGGTCGACACCCTCAAGTCCGACCTGAACACCCTGCGGGCCGGCGGCGGCTCCTGACGAGGAGACCGCCATGCGCACCGGCACCGGCCCCGCGGCGGCATGCCCCGCCCCGGCCGCCACCGGCCCGGCCGCGCGACGCCGCCGGGCAGCCGTGCGAGGCTGAGAACCCCGCACACGGACCCCCTACGGCAGGAAGAGGACGAAGCAGCGATGAGCCCCGCCGAAGACGATCCGCAGCGCGTCCTGATCGTCGACGACGAGCCCGCCGTGCGCGAGGCCCTGCAGCGCAGCCTCGCCTTCGAGGGCTACGGCACCGAGGTCGCCGTCGACGGTTACGACGCCCTGGCCAAGTCGGAGTCGTACGCCCCCGACCTGATCGTGCTGGACATCCAGATGCCGCGCATGGACGGCCTCACCGCCGCCCGCCGCATCCGGGCGACCGGATCGACCACGCCGATCCTGATGCTCACCGCCCGCGACACCGTCGGCGACCGGGTCACCGGCCTCGACGCGGGCGCCGACGACTACCTCGTCAAACCCTTCGAGCTGGACGAACTGTTCGCCCGCATCCGCGCCCTGCTGCGGCGCAGCTCGTACACCGTCGCGGCGGGCGGCCCGCTCCCCGACGACGACGTGCTGTCCTTCGCCGATCTGCGCATGGACCTGAACACCCGCGAGGTCACCCGCGGCACCCGCCGGGTCGAGCTGACCCGCACGGAGTTCACGCTGCTGGAGATGTTCCTGGCCCACCCCCGGCAGGTGCTGACGCGCGAGCAGATCCTCAAGGCCGTATGGGGCTTCGACTTCGAGCCCAGCTCCAACTCCCTGGACGTGTACGTGATGTACCTGCGCCGCAAGACGGAGGCGGGCGGCGAACCGCGCCTGGTCCACACCGTGCGCGGCGTCGGCTACGCCCTGCGCTCCGGCGGCGGTGACGGATGACCGGCTTCCCCCGCCGGCTCCGCACCCTCCCGCTGCGCTCCCGGCTCGCGCTGCTGGTGGCGGCGGCGGTAGCGGTCGCGGTCGCGGCGGTCGCGGCGTCCTGCTGGTTCGTGACGCGGGACCAGCTGCAAGAGCAGCTGGACAATTCTCTCGTCACGTCGAACACGGTCGACAGCACCTACGTCCAGAACCTGCTCAACACCTGCGCGGGCACCGCCGTCGGCCAGCAGCCCGACCCCGGATCGTTCCGGGTCCAGATCATCGCGCCCACCGGTGATCCGTGCCCGGCTCCGCAGAACCGCGCGTTCCCCACGACGGACCTCGACCTCGCCGTCGCCGGCGGGGAGCGCGGGAGCGTCCTGCACACCGTGGAGGACACCGACGGCACGAAGCTGCGCGTCTACACCCGCCAGATCCGACTGGACCGCCGCCCCGGACCCGACGCCACACTCGCCGTCTCCGTCGCCCGTCCCATGAGCGTGGTCGACGACCCGCTCTCGACCCTCGCCTGGGTCCTGGTCCTCGTCTCCGGCATCGGTGTCGTCGGCGCGGGCGCGGCCGGGCTGTGGATCGCCCGCACCGGTCTGCGCCCGGTCGACGACCTCGCGCACGCCGTCGCGCACGTGGCCGAGACCGAGGACCTGACCGTACGGATCCCCGCCGAGGGAGAGGACGAGATCGCCCGGCTCTCCCGGTCCTTCAACTCCATGACCAGCTCCCTGGCCACCTCCCGCGACCGCCAGGCGCAGCTCATCGCGGACGCGGGCCACGAACTGCGCACCCCCCTCACCTCCCTGCGTACGAACATCGAACTCCTCGTCCGCAGCGACGAGACGGGCCGGGCCATCCCCCCCGACGACCGCAAGGCCCTGATGGCCTCGGTCAAGGCGCAGATGACGGAGCTGGCCGCCCTCATCGGCGACCTCCAGGAGCTCTCCCGCCCCGACGCCGCCCAGCCGGGCCCGCTCCAGGTCGTCGCACTGCACGACATCACCCGCACCGCTCTGCAACGCGCACGGCTGCGCGGCCCCGAGCTGACCATCACGGCCGACCTCGCCCCCTGGTACGTCCGCGCCGAGCCCGCCGCCCTGGAGCGCGCCGTGGTCAACGTCCTGGACAACGCGGTGAAGTTCAGCCCGTCCGGCGGCGCGATCGAGGTGGTCCTGCACCGGGGGGAGCTGACGGTCCGGGACCACGGCCCCGGCATCCCCGCCGAGGACCTGCCGCACGTCTTCGAACGCTTCTGGCGCTCCCCCTCGGCCCGCCAGCTCCCCGGCTCCGGCCTCGGCCTGTCCATCGTGGCCCGCACGGTGCAGCAGGCGGGCGGCGAGATCGCCCTGCGTCCGGCGGACGGTGGCGGCACTACCGCCACGATCCGCCTGCCGGGTGCGCCTCAGCCGCCGCCTGGGGTGTGAGCGGGGCTCCCGCACGCGCATGCCCGCCGGTTCAGGCCAGGTCGTCGAACTCGCCCTCTTTGGCCCCGCCGAGGAAGGCCCGCAGCTTCGCGCGGGTGGTGCGTACGACCACGTCCGGGCGGTCGCTCTCGCGCAGCAGTATCTCGCCTTCGTACTCAGCGAGTTCGAGGCAGTTGTTGCCCTCGGCACCCGATGACTTCGAGGACTTGCGCCACTGGATATTCATGATCCTCATGCCCTCATGCTCTGTGTGATTCCGCGAATGAAGTCCCGCGAGTTCTTCGGGTCGAGAGACCGGCTCTCGACCTGATCCAGCACGGCCCGGTAGTTCACGAGGCGTGTTTCGGCATCGATGAACGCGGGCCCGGTAGCCGTGTCCGTCTGTACGGTGTCGAGCTGCGGAACTGGACCGTAGACATATTGTGTCGAACTGCCGATCTCCGGGAAACCACCCGCCGCGAAGGGAACCACCCGAACCGAGACGTTATCGCGCTCCGACTCCGCAAGTAGGTGTCCGAGTTGTTTGCCGGCCACGCCGGGGCCGCCGTACGTCATCCTCAGCGCGGCCTCGTGGATGAGGAACGTACAGGCAGGCGCCCCCTCCCTGTCCAGCACATCGCGGCGTCGCAACCGGTGCGACAGCTGACGGCGGAGGCGTTCCGGGCTCAGAGGGGGTACGACCTCCGCGAACACGGCACGGGCGTACTCCTCGTTCTGCAACAGCCCCGGCATATACATGATCTGCACCGACCGGATCGCTACGGCGTGATGCTCAAGCTCCGCCAGATCGAGCGCCCCACTGACGAGATCATTCCTGTAGTCCTCCCACCATCCGTTCACGCGTTCTTCAGCCATGTCGGCCAAGGCGTCGACGTACGCGGTGTCCGGGCACTCGTAATAGCCGGCCCACGTGCGCACTCGTACGGCGCTCACTCCGAATCGTCCCGCTTCGGTGTTGCTGACAGTGGTGCGGTCCGTGCCCAGCGCGGCTGCCGCCTCAGTGAGCGACAACCCGGTGCGCTCCCGGAGTCTGCGCAGTTCGGTACCCAACCGGCGCTGGCGCGCAGTGGGCGCCTTCCTCGATGCCATCGGACTCCCCCTCCTATCGAGCCTCAGTGTGACCCGTCACCCGACAGGGTTCACTTTGCCTATCACGTTACCCACGTCGACCCAACGCGTGAGGTAATCAACGGGCGGTGCCTCGATCACCGCACCGCAGCCATCGACCTGAAGTACCGCCGCGCTGACACGCCTTGAGAGGGGTGTGCCCGTGCGGCCATCACCACGGTCAACGAGCAGCGCGCCCGTTCGGATCGCATCACGTGGGGAGATCGACATGACCGACGCCAGCACCACCGCACCCTCCGCATCACCGCACTGCCAGGACGGCGAGAGCTACCGGCTCTCCCTGCCCAACACCGCGCGCTCGGCCGGGATCGCCCGGCATTTCGTCACGTCGCTGCTCACCGGCACCTCGCACAGCGGAATCGTCGAAGATGCCCGCCTCTGCGTCACCGAGGTGGTGGCCAACGCCCATCGCCACAGTCGTACTTCACTGATCCGCGTGCACGTGACGGTCAGCCCGGAGCGGGTGGTGGTCTCCGTCGCCGACGACACCCCCTGGGCCGCGCCCGCGCCAGGCCGGATCCGCACCGGTCCCGCGCAGGAGTGCGGGCGGGGGCTGATGCTCCTGGAGGAGCTCGCCCTGGCGTGGGGGTCGGACGTCTGTGGTTGCTGCACCCCCAGCCACAAGGCCGTGTGGTTCACGCTCGCCGCTGACGCGAGGGTCGCCGCGTAGCGCTCGGTTTGCCGTGCCCGTACGGCGGTGCAGGCCCGACCGCCCGCCGTGATCCACCGGCAGGCCCGGTCACCGGCCCGCCCCACCTCGACGGACCCTGATGCGCCGTACCACCGGCGCGGCTTCGCGCTGCGCTCCTCCGGCATGCCCTGATCCGGCATGGACCCGCGTCCCCCGCGCCGCGCAGGAGGCCGCCTCGACCTCCGCCCGCCGCGCCCAGCCGCGCGCGTGGCTACCCGCCGTGGCCTGGCTGGTCGGCGCGGGTCTTCACCCGCGCGCGGGTGGAACCACTCTCGCCGTGGCCCGGGATCTCGCGGCGCGGATGGACTACCGACGGGGATACGTCCTGTACGACCTCGAAGGCACCGCCGCCCGTTGCGAAGTGTCGACGGCGACGGTGAAACGCCATGTCCGGGTCCTGCGGGAGCTCGGCGCGCTGGCGTGGCACCGCCACGGCACGAAGAAGAACCTTCGGCTCCCGGGTCGCGCGTACACGGCTACGGCGACCATCTACGCGGCAGTGATCCCGGCCGCGTACGACACGGCGATGGGTCACCGGCTCGACGGCACCGGCTACGGCGCCCGGGTGCTCGGCGTGACGGACGAGGGGCGGATGCGCGCGACCGGCGCCGTCCGCGCCACGTCACACCCCGCGGACGGCCGGCACCCGGGCACGGTCCTTCCCGCACCGCGTGCACCCCATTCTCCTGGGCCCCACCACGACGTTCCTCCCGCTGACCTTGACGGTGGGTTGAACTACACCTCGCGGGCGAACCGACGCACCAGGAGAGCCAGGAGCGGCGGCGGCCCGTCGCTCCGGAGCCCGTGGCAGGTGGCCCGCGACATCAGGATCGCGCGGCAGGTCCGGCCGCTCGTCGGCTGGGCCCAGCGGGAAGGGCTCCGCCGACTGGCTTTCGCGCTGCGCCCGTTGATCGACCGAGGCCTGGAGGCGCACGACATCGCGGCCGAACTCATCGGCATGGCCGTCGGCTGGAGCCCCGCACGGCCTGCCGCGTACATCACCGCCGCCCTCGCCCGTGACCGGCGGACCGGGACGCCACGCCGCCCGGACAAGGAGCTCACGGCCGACCCGGCCGCCCACCAGGAGTGGCAGCAGTGGCTGAACGCCCGCCGGGCCGACACCCCGGCGCGTACGGACGACGACCGCCGCCACGCCCGGCTCTACGCATGGGACCGGTGGCACGAGGTGGCCACCCACTACGACCAGGACCCCGACGACGCCCTGGACCTCTACGGAACCCGGCTGTGCGCCTACGCCGTCAAACGGGCCGCACGAACCACCTGATCCCCAAGCTGCCAGGACCGGCGCCTCAGCCCACCGGGTTGTGCCGGATCAGCGACTCCACCAGACCCGGCCGGGTGGCGGAATAGTCCAGCGGGACGATGCCGAGACCGGTCCAGCCCGCCGCGGCGGAACCGTCGAGGAACGAGTGGACCTGCGGGTTGAGACGGTCGGAGTTCCAGCGCGGCGGCATGAGGGCGGCCGTGCTCACGTAGTTCATGAAGAGCTTCCCCGGCTGCTGCGCGGCCTTCCGGAACTGCGCCTCGATCTTCGGGTACTTGCCGAACGGCTCGGCCATGTAGTCGTCCTGGATGTCGAAGAGCGCGGGGTCGGCGTACCGGACCCCGGGCAGACCGCCGTTGTCGGCGAGCACGACGACCTTGCCCCGGGCCGCACGGAGGTCCGGGAGCGTGGGGTCGAGGCGCAGGAGCGGGCGCCAGCCCTTGCCGTCGAGATAGATGTCGAAGATCCGCCGGAACGCGGCGTCGCTCTCCTGCGAGTACTCCTGCTTGACACGCATCAGCACGGTCTCGGAAGGGTGCGCCGCGAGGAAGGCCCGGCAGGCGCCGAGGACGTCGTCGAAGTTCAGGTTCTGGTAGGAGGCCCCGTGATGGATCGCGTAGGCGTCGCCGCTGATCCGGCAGCGGATGTCGAGGAAGCGGATGCCGCTGTCGAGCTGCGCGGCGACCGTGGTGTTCTGGCATTCCGTCCAGGGGCCTCCGAACCGGGCCCCGGAGTTGTGCGTCCCGGGGATCGTGAGTCGCTGCAACGGGGTGGTGTCCGCGAGCCCGGCCATCCAGTCCTGCGTGCCGAGGACCCGGGCAGGGGCGGCAGACGCCGGCGTCCCCCCGAGCAGAATTCCTGCGGTGACGGCGAGCGAGCCGGTGAGGATGCTCCGGCGCGTGGCTGTGTACGGGGTCATGTGGCATGCCTCCGGCGGCCGTGGGGGGAATGGCTCCGGAATTATGACGCGGACTCATCAAGCACGGAACAGGGCCTGGCCTCGCCCCGGCCGTCGTGGAAGACAGCAGCGGGGCAGTGGCCCGACCGGCCCACCGCCCCGCCCCGTCATGTCCCGCGCGCTACTGCACGACCGTGATCCGGTCCGTGGCCGGCGGGGCCAGCGGCGCGGAGGCCGTGGAGTGCGCCGCCAGGTAGGCGTTGAACAGGTCCAGGTCGGACGGGCCGACCAGCTTGTTCGTGCCCTGGCCGAGGGCGGCGAAGCCGTCGCCGCCGCCCGCGAGGAACTCGTTCATCGCGACGCGGTACGTCTTCGCCGGGTCGATCGCGACACCGTTCAGCAGGATCGAGGAGGTGACCACCCGGTCGGCACCCGCCTTCGTCATGTCCAGCGTGTAGGTGAGGCCCTTCGAGACCTGGAGGATCTTCGGGGACGCCGCGTTGGATCCGCTGACCTGCTGCTGGAGGGCGGCGACGAGCTGCACTCCGGTGAGGTCGACGACGTTCATCATGTTGGTGAACGGCTGGACGGTGAACGCCTCGCCGTACGTCACCACTCCGTCGCCCTCACTGCCGGACGCCGAGTACACCAGGTCCGAGCGGATGCCGCCCGGGTTCATGAACGCGACGACCGCGCCCCCCTTGTCCGCCGGGGCCAGGCCCTCCAGCTGGGCGTCTGCGATCAGGTTGCCGAGCGGCTTCTCGGGAGCGGTGGAGCCGCGGCCGTTGATGTCGGCGGAGATGAAGCCCTGGGGCCGGCTCGCGATCGGGGCGGCCAGCGTGTTCCAGCGGGCGATCAGCGCGGTCATGTCGGTGGCCTTGGCCTGGTCCCGGCTGACGATGTGGTTCGCCGACTTCACCGAATTCACGGACTTCACCGACGTACGGACGATGTCCTTGGTGCGGCGGTCGTAGGTCAGCGTCGTGTCCGTGTAGAGCTTGCCGAACGACGACGCCGACGTGACCATGCGCGGCTTGCCGGAGGGGTCCGGCACCGTGCAGACGTAGGCCTGGTGCGTGTGCCCGGTGACCAGGGCGTCGACCTTGGACGTGATGCCCTTGGCGATGTCGACGATCGGGCCCGAGATGCCGTCACCGGCACCGGGGCTGTCGCAGTCGTAGTTGTACGAGGTCGAGGCCGGGGAACCGCCCTCGTGGATCAGCGCGACGATGGACTTGACGCCCTGCCGGTCCAGCTCCTTGGCGTACTTGTTGACCGTCTCGATCTCGTCGTGGAACTCGAGGCCCTTGACGCCGTTCGCCGTGACGATGTTCGGCGTGCCCTCCAGGGTCACCCCGATGAAGCCGATCTTGACGCCGTTCTTCCTCCAGACCGTGTACGGCTTGAGGATCGGCCTGCCGGACTTCTCGCTCGTCACGTTGGCCGCGAGGTAGGGGAAGTCCGCACCCTTGAACTTCTTGCCCTTCTCGTAGCAGCCCTCGACGGGGTGGCAGCCGCCGTTCTGCAGGCGGCCCAGCTCGGTGGCACCCTCGTCGAACTCGTGGTTGCCCACGGCCGTCACGTCGAGGTCGAGCCCGTTGAGCGCCTCGATGGTCGGCTCGTCGTGGAAGAGACCCGACAGCAGCGGGCTCGCGCCCACCATGTCGCCGCCTGCCGCGGTGACGGAGTACGGGTGCCCCTTCCGCGCGGTGCGCAGCGAGGTCGCGAGGTACTCGACGCCACCGGCCGGAACCGACTTCACCGTGCCGTCGGCCTGCTTCTCGGCGACCGTCCCGGCCGAACCGGCGGGCGGCTCGAGGTTGCCGTGGAGGTCGTTGAAGGAGAGCAGCTGCACGTCGACGGTGCGGGGCTGGTGGTGGCCGTGACCGTGTCCGTGGCCCTGGGCGCCGGCAGGCACGGCGGCGACGAGTGCGCCCATCGTGGCCAGCCCGGCCGCGGCGGAGAGCACCCGCCGGGAGGCACGGTTCTTCTGTGAAGTCGCTGACATCGTTCCCCTTGTGAGTTCAGCGGGAGGGTGGTGAGTGGCGGTGACACGCCTGGAATCCTGCTGCCGCAGCCTAGAGTCAACGCGCGTAGCGCGACAGGTGTCAGGGGTTACGAACTGGTTGCCGTGGGGGCGCAATGGGGTCGATCACCCGCAGGGCGTACATATGCGAGCAGAGACGTCACGGGGCCCTCGGGGAGACCGTGCGCCGCCGTGCCCCCGGACGCCGGTCCCGTCCCCGTACGCTCGTACCCATGACGACTGACGCACCCCTCCCCGCCCCCGGACGCGAGATCGAGACCCTCGACGTGCTCACCCCCGAGCAGGCCGACACCGTCCTCGCCCTTCTCGGCGAGGCAGCCGCGACCGACGGGCGGCAGGCCGTCTCCGAGCAGGGTCGCCTGCAGTTGAAGGGCGGGCACCGCGAAGGTGTCCGGCACTTCCTGCTCACCGTCGACGGCGAGTTGGCCGGATACGCCCAGCTGGAGGACACCGATCCCGTCGAGGCCCCCGCCGCCGAACTGGTCGTGCATCCCTCCCACCGGGGGCGTGGGCACGGCCGCGCCCTCGGTGCCGCCCTCCTCGGCGCGACCGGGAAGCGGCTGCGGGTCTGGGCGCACGGCGGCAAGTCGGCCGCACGGCACCTCGCACAGGTCCTCGGCCTGTCGTTGTTCCGCGAACTGCGTCAGCTTCGACGCCCGTTGGGATCCCTCGACATCCCCGAGCCGGCGCTCCCGCCGGGCGTCACGATCCGCACCTTCGTGCCGGGCCAGGACGACGCCGCCTGGCTCGCCGTGAACAGTGCCGCGTTCGCCCACCACCCCGAACAGGGCTCCCTCACCCAGCGGGACCTCGACGACCGCGAGGCCGAAGCCTGGTTCGACCCCAAGGGCTTCTTCCTGGCCGAGCGGGACGGCGAGATCATCGGCTTCCACTGGACGAAGGTGCACGCCGAGGACGACCTCGGCGAGGTCTACGTCGTCGGCATCCGGCCGGACGCCCAGGGCGGCGGCCTCGGCAAGGCGCTCACCGCGATCGGCCTGCGCCACCTGGCCGCACAGGGCCTGCCGACGGCGATGCTCTACGTCGACGCGGACAACCCGGCCGCGTTGTCGGTGTACGAGCGGATGGGCTTCGCCACGCACGAGGTCGACCTGATGTACCGCACCGAGTCCTGAGTCCGGCAACACCCCGAGGGGCGGCGTGACTTGACGCCGCCCCTTTCCTACGCCACCCTTTCACTATTACCTTAGTGAAAGGGTGGTGAACATGGCAGAGTCCGCAGCGGTCGAGTTCCGTATCGACCGGCGCAGCGGCGTCGCCACCTACCTCCAGATCGTGCAGCAGACCAAGCAGGCGCTCCGCCTCGGTGTGCTGGAGCCGGGCGACCGGCTGCCCACGGCCCGCGAGGTCGTCGAGGCCACGGCCATCAATCCCAACACCGTGCTCAAGGCCTACCGCGAACTGGAGCGCGAAGGCCTCGTCGAAGGCCGCCGCGGCCTCGGCACCTTCGTCCGCCGCACCCTCGGCAGCGCGGCGGCGACCACCGACCCGCCGCTGCGCGCGGAACTCGCGGAGTGGACCCGCAGGGCCCGCGCCGCGGGACTGGAGAAGGACGACGTGAGCGCACTCTTCACCGACGTACTCGACAGCACGTTCAAGGGGGACCAGCACTGATGACAGGCGCCGCGATCGAGGCCGACGGCCTCGGCATGACCTACGGGCGGAAGCGCGGGTGGGCGCTGCGCGACTGCTCGTTCCGGCTGCCCGCCGGCCGGATCTGCGCCCTGGTGGGGCCCAACGGTGCGGGGAAGTCCACCCTGCTCGCCCTCGCGTCGGGCCTGCTCCGGCCTGCCGAGGGATCGGTACGGGTGCTCGGCTCGACCCCCGCCGAAGCTCGTCCGCGCATCGCGTACGTGGCTCAGGACAAGCCCCTGTATTCGCAGCTCACCGTGGGCGACACCCTGTGGGCCGGAGCCGAGCTCAACCCCGCGACCTGGGACCGGGCGGCCGCCGATCATGTGGCCGGCTCCCTTCCCCAGGACGCCACGGTCCGGGCGCTCTCCGGAGGCCAGCGCACCCGGCTCGCCCTGGCCATGGCGCTCGGCAAGCGTCCCGAACTGATGCTGCTGGACG
Organism: Streptomyces sp. NBC_01341; assembly: GCF_035946055.1. NCBI lineage: Bacteria > Bacillati > Actinomycetota > Actinomycetes > Kitasatosporales > Streptomycetaceae > Streptomyces > Streptomyces sp. NBC_01341. The sequence goes on from NZ_CP108364.1 coordinate 3,459,814, forward strand.
AGCCGATGGCCGACCTCGACCCGCTCGCCCGCCACCAGCTGATGGGCGTCCTGATGGCGGAGGCCGCCGAACACGGCACCACCATCGTGATGTCGTCGCACATCCTCACCGAACTGGAGGGCGCCTGCGACTACCTCCTGCTCGTCGACGGCGGCCGGGTCCGGCTCGGCGGCGAGAGCGAGGACATCGTCGCCGCGCACGCCGTGCTCACCGGCCAGGCGCGCGACCTCGCCCCGCACACGGTCGTCGAGTCGCGCACGACCGGGCGTCAGCTCACCGCACTCGTACGGAAGGAAGGCCCGGTGGACCGCACCGCGTGGGACGTGACGGAGCCGTCCCTGGAGGAGCTGCTGCTGGCCCACCTCCGCTCCCCGGACGCCCCGGTCCTGCTCACCCCGAGCGCCGAGAACGTCGAGGCGGTGGCCGCGATATGAGTACCACCCTTACCCGGCCCCGCCCCTCGCTGCGGGGGCCGGTGCGCGTCGTGGTGCGGCAGCACCGGTGGACGTTGTGGGCCGCCGCCGCACTCATGGCTCTCGTGGTCGTCGTGCTGGTCGTCACGCGCCTGCTGACGGACCGCTCCGTGGACCTGTTCGCCGCCACGGGCTGCTCGACCGCGAAGACCTTGCAGGGGTGCGACGGCACCGCACGGAGCTACCTCGACGACCAGCACATGCTGCACGCAATCCAGGTCTACGCCGGAGTGGTCATGCTGGCGCTGCCCCTTCTCGTGGGGATCTTCGCCGCCGGGCCCCTGATCGCCCGCGAGCTGGAGACCGGGACCTACCGGCTGGCCTGGTCCCAGTCCGTGTCCCCGGCCCGGTGGCTCGCCGCGAAACTCGCGGTCCCGGCCGTGCTGCTGACGGCCGGCGTCTGTGTCCTGTCCGCCGCCTTCACCTGGGCACGGGCGCGAACCGGCGGCGAGTACGAGGACGAGTGGTTCGACGGCCCCGTCTTCGCCACGATGGGGGCCGTACCGGTCGGCTACGTCCTGCTCGGCCTCACGGCCGGCACACTCACCGGGCTGCTGATCAGGCGCACGGTCCCCGCCATGGCGGTCGGCGCACTCGCCGTCGGTGCGGTGCTCGTGACACTCGGAAGCATCCGGAGCAGCCTGTGGCCCCTGCGAACCCTTACCGGCACCCTCCACTCCGCCGGTGACCCCTGGGTCCTGGAGGTCGGCCAGGTCACGGCCGGCGGGCAACGGCTCCCGGTGGACACGTGCTGGGGGCCGGAAATGAACAAGGCCGAGGAAGCCCGCTGTGTCGCCGACCACGGCATCACGGGCCCGTTCTTCGACTACCACCCCGCCTCCCACTTCTGGCCGCTCCAGCTCGTCGAGACCGGCCTCCTGCTGGCCCTCGCCGCCCTGGCCCTCGCGCTCGCGTTCCGCGTCCTGCGCCGCCGCACCGGCTGAGGGCGGGCAACCCCCTGTCCGGGCCCCAGGGGGAGCCCAGGCAGGGGGTTCACCCACCGTCACCGGCGCGGCACCGCAGCCACACCGCTTCCTGTACGTCATGTCGCCGTTACCGGCCATTCAGAAGGGCTTGCGACCCTCACGGGATGCAGCCAGCTCTGCCCACCCCCCGCAACGGGAAAGACCCCGCGACACGGACCGGCCCCCTTTCTTCCGCGATCTTTATCGCCTCCGACGCGCCTGAGGAGCCGAACGCGCGGAAGAATAGGTCCATGAGCCAGCAGCCCAGCTCCGAGGTCCCGGTCCAGCCCGCCCAGCCGTCGGTGGGCTCCCTCGCCGCGCACCGGCCCCACGCCGTCGCCGGCGGGGTGCCCACAGGTCTGTCCACAGCCGCCGACCTGGATCCCGATCTGGACAACGACGCGGACGCCTACGAGCCCGAGGCGGACGGCGACGAGCTGCCGCAGGGCCGGTTCCTGGACCGGGAGCGCAGTTGGCTCGCGTTCAACGAACGCGTCCTGGAACTGGCCGAGGACCCCGCCACACCCCTACTCGAACGGGCTAATTTCCTCGCGATCTTCGCGTCGAACCTGGACGAGTTCTTCATGGTCCGGGTGGCCGGTCTCAAGCGCCGTATCGCCACCGGCGTCGCGACCCGGTCCGCGTCCGGGCTGCAGCCCCGTGAGGTGCTCGACCTGATCTGGACCCGCTCGCGCGAGCTCATGGCGCGGCACGCCGCCTGCTACCAGCAGGACATCGCGCCCGCCCTGTCCGACGAGGGCATCCAGCTGGTCCGCTGGCCCGACCTGACAGAGAAGGAGCAGGCCCGCCTGTTCACCTTCTTCCGGCAGCGGGTCTTCCCCGTGCTGACCCCGCTGGCAGTCGACCCGGCCCACCCCTTCCCCTACATCTCGGGGCTCTCGCTCAACCTCGCCGTCGTCGTGCGCAACCCCGTGAGCGGGCACCGCCACTTCGCCCGCGTCAAGGTGCCGCCGCTGCTCACGCGCTTCCTGGAAGCGTCCCCGCAGCGTTACGTCCCGATAGAGGACATCATCGCGGCCCACCTCGAGGAGCTCTTCCCGGGCATGGAGGTCCTGGCCCACCACATGTTCCGGGTCACCAGGAACGAGGACCTGGAGGTCGAGGAGGACGACGCCGAGAACCTCCTCCAGGCGCTGGAGAAGGAGCTCATGCGGCGCCGCTTCGGCCCGCCGGTCCGTCTGGAGGTCGAGGAGTCCATCGACCCGTACGTCCTGGACCTGCTGGTGCGCGAGCTGAAGATCTCCGAGACCGAGCTCTACCCGCTGCCCGGCCCGCTCGACCTCACCGGCCTCTTCGGGATCGCCTCGCTGGACCGGCCCGAGCTGAAGTACCCCAAGTTCATCGCCGGGACCCATCGCGACCTGGCCGAGGTCGAGTCCGCCTCCGCGCCCGACATCTTCGCCGCCCTGCGCGAACGCGACGTACTGCTGCACCACCCGTACGACTCCTTCTCCACCTCCGTCCAGGCCTTCCTGGAACAGGCGGCGGGTGACCCGGACGTCCTCGCGATCAAGCAGACCCTCTACCGGACCTCGGGCGACTCGCCGATAGTCGACGCCCTCATCGACGCCGCCGAGTCCGGGAAGCAGGTCCTCGTCCTCGTCGAGATCAAGGCACGCTTCGACGAGCAGGCCAACATCAAGTGGGCCCGCAAGCTGGAGGAGGCCGGCTGCCACGTCGTCTACGGCCTCGTGGGTCTCAAGACGCACTGCAAGCTCTCCCTGGTGGTCCGTCAGGAGGGAGACACGCTGCGCCGCTACTCCCACGTCGGCACCGGCAACTACCACCCCAAGACGGCCCGGCTGTACGAGGACCTCGGGCTCCTCACCGCCGACCCGCAGGTCGGGGCCGACCTCTCCGACCTCTTCAACCGGCTCTCCGGCTACTCCCGCCGCGAGACCTACCGCCGGCTGCTGGTGGCCCCGAAGTCCCTGCGCGACGGGCTGATCGCCCGGATCAACAAAGAGGTCACGCACCACCGGGCGGGACGGCCGGCCTACGTGCGCATCAAGGTCAACTCGATGGTCGACGAAGCGGTCATCGACGCCTGCTACCGGGCCGGGCAGGCCGGGGTGCCGGTCGACATCTGGGTACGCGGCATCTGCGCGATCCGCCCCGGTGTCAGCGGTCTCTCCGAGAACGTCAGGGTCCGCTCGATACTGGGCCGCTTCCTCGAACACTCCCGGCTCTTCGCCTTCGGCAACGGCGGGGAACCCGAAGTCTGGTTCGGCAGTGCCGACATGATGCACCGCAACCTCGACCGCCGGATCGAAGCCCTGGTCCGCGTCACCGACCCCGCGCACCGCGCCGCGCTCAGCAGGCTCCTGGAAACGGGCATGTCCGACACCACGTCCTCCTGGCACCTGGGCCCCGACGGCAACTGGACCAGGCACTCCACGGACGCGGACGGCCAGCCGTTGCGGCACGTACAAGAGATGCTCATCGATGCCCGGAGGCGTAGGCGTGCGACGCCCTGACCACCCGACGACGACCCTCTCCGCCGGAGCGGTCCTCGCGCCGTACCTCCGCGAACAGGCAGCCGGATTCCTGCGGGGCCTGCGCCTGCACCGCGAGCACAGCGCCCCGGCGGACGCGGGCACGCACGGCGCCGACGAGGCGGCCCGCGCACTACGCCACGCCGCCCGCCGCATGAGCGCCACCCTGCACACCTTCCGGGGAGCACTGGAACCCGTCTGGGCCGACCACCTCCGGGCGGAACTGGCCTGGCTCTCCGGCACCCTGGCCCGCGAACACGCCTACGCCACCCGCCTCGGGCGACTGCTGGACGCCCTGCACCAGCTCTCCGGAACCTCGCTGCCGGCCGCCAGGGCCGCGGGAGACGCGGACACCACCGAGGCCGCCAAGGAGCGGGCGGCGCTCGACGTCGGCGCCGCGCGAGCCGGCGCCCTCCTGGAACGCCGGCTGACCCTCGCCAGGACCCGCGCCCACTCGGCGGCGCTCCAGGCCATCGGCTCCTCCCGCTTCCACGCGGTCGCCGACGGCGTCGCCCTGCTCGCCTCGGAGGTCCCCCTGGCGCCGGCCGCAGCCGGACCGGCCGCCAGGGTGCTCCACGACCCGGCCGGACTGGCGGAGGAGCGGATGCTGGCCGCGGTCGCCGCCCTGCCGCCCGACGAGGCGGTGGAGCCGTACAACGAAACCCACGACGCCCTCTGGCACCAGGCCCGCCTGCTGCTCCGGCTGCACCGGTACGCCCACGAGGTGCTGCGGGGCGCCCCCGATCCGGCGCTGACCGGGCCGGGGCACGCCCTCGAACTGCACCGGGACGCGGCGGAGGCGGCAGCCGCCGCGGCGGAGGCGGCCCGCACCCCGAGGATCGCCCCGGCGACCGCGTACGCCCTGGGTGTGCTGCACGCCGACCAGCGGCACGAGGTGGCGGCCGCGCGTGCGGTGTTCCGTGAGGCCTGGCCCCGTGCGGCGGCCGTGACCGCGCGGTGAGCGGCCTCGTGCTCGCGGCGGGCTGCGTGCTGTGGCGCCGCTCGCCGGAGGGCCGCACGGAGATCTGCCTGGTGCACCGGCCGCGCTACGACGACTGGTCGTTCCCCAAGGGCAAGCTCAAGCGCGGCGAGACGGCGCTGGAGGGCGCCCTGCGGGAGGTGCTGGAGGAGACGGGCCACCGCTGCGCCCCGGGCGCCGTCCTGCCGACGGCCCTCTACACGGCGAACGGGCGCCCCAAAGAGGTCAGTTACTGGGCGGCTGAGGCGGGCGGCGGCACTTTCGTACCCAACGACGAGGTGGACCGGCTGGCCTGGCTCCCTCCCGAGTCCGCCCGCGCCCTCCTGACCCGGCCCGGTGACCGGGTCCAGCTGGACGCGTGCGTGGGGTCGCTCCGGCCCGCTGCCTGAAGGGAGGGGACGCGGGCCCGGCTCGTCGCACGGCGCCTCCGGGCGCGCAATCCAATTCTCATACCGGTATAGTATGGCCGGTATAGTTATTGGACCGCGCGCGAAGGGCCCCCATGATCGAGATCCTGAACCCCACCCTGCTGGCCAGGGCCGGAGACACGGGCGCCCTGGTCGCCGACATCCTGCAGACACTGAAGAGCCGCAGCACGGTCGGCACGAACCTCCTCGACATCGACCGCTGGACGAAGGCCATGATCGACGAGGCCGGGGCACAGTCCTGCTACGTCGACTACGCGCCCTCCTTCGGCCGCGGCCCGTTCGGCCACCACATCTGCACGGCCGTCAACGACGCAGTGCTCCACGGGCGGCCGCACGACTACACACTGCTCGACGGCGACCTGCTGACGCTCGACCTGGCCGTCTCCCTGCGGGGGATCGCGGCGGACGCCGCGATCAGCTTCGTCGTGGGCGGCACGCGCGACCCGGAGAGCGTCGCGATGATCAGCGCCACGGAACGCGCACTGGCCGCGGGAATCGCCGCCGCGGGGCCCGGGGCGCGCATCGGTGACATCTCCCACGCGATCGGCACGGTCCTCGGCGAGGCCGGGTACCCGGTCAACACCCAGTTCGGAGGGCACGGCATCGGATCGACGATGCACCAGGACCCGCACGTCCCCAACACCGGCCGGGCGGGCCGCGGATACACCCTCCGCCCCGGACTGCTGCTGGCGCTGGAGCCGTGGGTCATGGCGGACACGGCCGAACTCGTCACCGACGCCGACGGATGGACGCTCCGGAGCGCGACGGGCTGCCGGACGGCGCACACCGAGCACACCATCGCCATCACCGACGACGGGGCCGACATCCTCACCCTGCCGCGGCACGCGCGCCCCTGAGCCCGACACCCCCCGGCTCGGGCCGCCGCACGACCGCCCGGCCGTCGCGGGCACACCGCCCGGGCCTGGGGCACCCCACATTTAATTGACTGCGCAACTATTCGGGAATATGATTTCTTATGCAATGAAATCCGGTTCCGCCCGCCGCGCCGGCGGAACCTCCCGCAAAGGACACACATGCGCCTCCGCACCACTCTGGCCGCCGCCACCGGCGTCCTGGCCCTGTCCGCCGCAGTCGCCCCCCTGGCCCACGCGGACGACCACGGCACCACCACGATCAACCGCGTCGTCGTCAACGACGGGCAGCCCGTCGTCATCGGGAACTCACCCACGAGCATCCCCTTCAGCGTCACCTTCAGCGACACCACGGGGACGGACGGCCTGATCGGCTACGTCGACCTGTGGCACGCCTCGCCCCACCCCAAGACCCAGCCCGGCGGGTCGCTGCTGGGCGACTGGGAGAACGTCGACTGCCACCCCGTGGACGCCACCACCGTCACCTGCGACGGCACCGTCCCCGTCGAACCGCAGGAAGACGTGCTGCGCAACTACCTGGCCGACGACTGGAACGTCGCGGTCAACGCCGGCTCCAGCACCGTCACCAGCTACTCGACCGTCCAGGTCAAGCGTGAGGCGAAGCTGCAGGCCGGAGTCGTCCCCACGGCCAAGGCCGGAAAGTACAAGCTGCGCGGCAGCCTCACCCGCGCCGACTGGGAGTCCGGCGCGAGCCAGGACTACGGCAACCGTCCCGTGAAGCTGCAGTTCCGCAAGGAGGGCGGCACCAAGTACTCCACGGTCGACACCTTCACCACCAACGACGCCGGCCTGGTGACCACCACCGTCAAGCCGACCGAGGGCGGTTCCTACCGCTGGTCCTTCGCCGGGAACGCGAGCACCGGCGCGGCCACCTCGACCGACCTGTACTTCGACGGCGTCTGACACCGCCCCCCAAGGGACCCCTTCGCCTCCGGGCGGAGGGGTCCCTGGCGTCGGGCCCGTCCCCCCGCCGGCACCGACCGCGCGTCCCCGCAGCTCAGTCGCCCGCCCCGCCTCTGCCCGGGCCCGACACCACGCACGCCGTGACGCCCCCCGCCGCCCGCGCCGCGCCGCGGAACCAGCCCGCCCCGCACGGTTCACCTGTCGTTCACTCTGCCCCGTAGGGCGCTTCACCTGTTCTGCCTAATTTCGGACGTACACGGTGCACGGCGACAAGCCGGCGCACCACTCCTCATCGCACGCCGCCTCGCGTTCCACAGCCGCGGCGGCTCCTGGAAGGAACACCCCGAAAGTGAAGCTTCAGCGCAAGAACCGGCTTCGTGCCACCGCGCTCGGTGCCCTCGCCGTCTCCAGCGCCCTGGTCCTCACGGCGTGCGGTTCGGACGACAACACCAGCGCCACCACGACCGGAGGCAAGCAGACCACCGCCGCCGCATCGGACATCAAGTGCGACGGCGCCCAGGGCCAGCTGCGCGCCTCCGGGTCCAGCGCCCAGAAGAACGCGATGGACCTCTGGGTCAAGAACTACATGGCCGCCTGCTCCGGTGCCGAGGTCAACTACAGCGCGTCCTCCTCCGGTGAGGGCATCGTCGCGTTCAACCAGGGCACCGTCAGCTTCGCCGGCTCCGACTCGGCGCTGAAGCCCGAAGAGGTCGCCGAGTCGAAGAAGATCTGCAAGACCGGCCAGGGCATCAACCTCCCGATGGTCGGCGGCCCGATCGCGATCGGCTTCCACCTGGAGGGTGTCGACAGCCTCACGCTGGACGCCCCCACGCTCGCGAAGATCTTCGACACGAAGATCAAGAAGTGGAACGACCCCGCGATCGCCAAGCTCAACAGCGGCGTCAAGCTGCCCGCCACGGCCATCCAGCCCTTCCACCGCTCCGATGACTCCGGCACCACGCAGAACCTCGGCAAGTACCTGGGCGCCGCGGCTTCGAGCGACTGGAAGTACGAGGCCGAGAAGAAGTGGCCCGCCTCCGGTGGCCAGGCCGCGTCGGGCTCCGCGGGTGTCGCCGCCCAGGTCAAGCAGGTCGACGGCGCCATCGGCTACTTCGAGCTGTCCTACGCCTCCTCGCAGCAGATCTCCACCGTCGACATCAACACCGGTGGCGCCGCCCCGGTGAAGGCCACCTCGGAGAACGCCTCCAAGGCCATCGCCGCCGCCAAGATCAAGGGCACCGGCAAGGACCTGGCACTCGACCTCGACTACACCACCAAGGCCGAGGGCGCCTACCCGATCGTCCTGGTGACCTACGAGGTCGTCTGCGACACCGGCAACAAGGCCGACACCCTCGGCTCGGTCAAGTCCTTCCTGACCTACACCTCCTCCGAGGCGGGCCAGAAGGTTCTGGTCGACGCCGGCTACGCCCCGATCCCCGAGGCGATCAACGCCAAGGTCCGCGAGACGGTCGCCGCCCTCTCGTAACCCGCTCCACGAACGACACGCAGACACCGGCGAGCCGGTCCGGCGCACCCCTCCGGACCGGCCCCGCCACCCATCTCCATCCGGTGCACCGCCGCCAGGGGAGCGAACCGCTCCCCCACACAGACCGGAAAGACCATGGCTTCCACGACACCGCTCGACTTCCCGCCGGCTCCGCCGGCCACGCGCGGCCGCCCCAAGTCCACGGGGCGAGCCGGCGACAAGATCTTCCTGAGCCTCTCGCGGGGCTCAGGCATCCTGCTACTCGTGATCATGGCGTCGATCGCCCTGTTCCTCAGCTACCGCGCCGTCATCGCCATCTCGAAGGACGAGGGCAACTTCCTCACCACCTTCGACTGGAACCCCGCCGGTGACCCGCCGGTCTTCGGCATCGCGGTCCTCCTCTTCGGCACGGTCGTCAGCTCGATCATCGCGATGGTCATCGCGGTTCCGATCGCTGTCGGCATCGCCCTGTTCATCTCGCACTACGCGCCGCGCAAGCTGGCCGCCCCCATCGCCTACGTCATCGACCTGCTCGCCGCGGTGCCCAGCATCGTCTACGGCATCTGGGGCGCGCTGGTCCTCGTACCGCACATGGAGGGCCTGAACCTCTGGCTGGACCAGTTCTTCGGCTGGACCTACCTCTTCGAGAGGACCGAGGTCGGCGTCCCCCGCTCACTCTTCACCGTCGGCATCCTGCTCGCGATCATGATCCTGCCGATCGTGACCAGCGTCAGCCGCGAGGTCTTCCTCCAGGTCCCGAAGATGAACGAGGAGGCGGCACTCGCTCTCGGAGCCACCCGCTGGGAGGTCATCCGCCTCACGGTCCTGCCCTTCGGCCGCTCCGGGATCATCTCCGCCTCGATGCTGGGCCTGGGCCGGGCGCTCGGCGAGACGATTGCCGTCGCCACGGTCCTCTCGCCGAGCTTCCTCATCTCGCTGCACGTGCTCAATCCCGGCGGCGGGACCTTCGCGCAGAACATCGCCGCCAAATTCGGCGAGGCCAACGAGTTCGGGCGTGACGCCCTGATCGCCTCGGGTCTCGTCCTGTTCGTCCTCACCCTGCTGGTCAACGGCGCGGCCCGGCTCATCATCGCCCGCCGCAAGGAGTATTCGGGGGCCAACGCATGAGCCACGCCACCACCACCGACGTCCAGAGCAGCGGCCCGCGGACCTCGCCGACACAGAACAAGGGCAGCCTCAGCAGCCGCAGCCTCCCCCGCTGGGCCCCGCTCGGCTTCGCGGCCGTCTCGGTCGCGCTCGGCGTCGGCATCAGCGTCGCCGCGGGCTGGGACAGCCGCGTCCAGTGGGGCCTGATCTCCGCCCTGCTCTTCCTGGCCATCTCGTACATCGCGACGACCGTGGTCGAGAACCAGCGCCAGGCCAAGGACCGCCTCGCCACCAGCATCGTCTGGGTGTGCTTCATCATCGCGATGGTCCCGCTCGCCTCGCTGCTCTGGACCACCGTCAGCCGCGGCTCCGAGCGCCTGGACCTGTACTTCCTCACCCACTCCATGGCCGGCGTCCTCGGCTCGGAGGACAGCGGCGGCGTCTACCACGCGCTGATCGGCACCCTGGAGCAGGTCGGCATCGCCACGGTGATCTCCGTCCCGATCGGGCTGCTGACCGCGGTCTACCTGGTCGAGTACGGCAAGGGCGGGCTGGCCAAGGCCGTCACGTTCTTCGTCGACGTGATGACCGGCATCCCGTCCATCGTGGCCGGCCTCTTCATCCTGTCGATCATGCTGATCGCCGACATCGAGCCGTCGGGCCTGATGGGGGCGCTCGCCCTGTCGATCCTGATGATCCCGGTCGTGGTCCGCTCCACGGAGGAGATGCTCAAGCTCGTCCCGAACGAGCTCCGCGAGGCCTCCCTCGCCCTGGGCATCCCCAAGTGGCGCACCATCCTGAAGGTGGTCCTGCCCACCTCGATCGGCGGCATCACCACGGGCGTCATGCTCGCAGTCGCCCGTATCGCGGGAGAGACGGCACCGATCATCCTGCTGGTCTTCGGCAGCCAGCTGATCAACACGAACCCCTTCGAAGGCGCCCAGTCCTCACTGCCGTTCTACATCTACGAGCAGTACAGGGTCGGCGAGGCCGCGTCCTACGACCGCGCCTGGGCCGCAGCCCTGGTCCTGATCGCCTTCGTCATGATCCTCAATCTGGTGGCCCGCGGCATCGCCCGCTGGAAGGCCCCGAAGTCCGGCCGCTGAGGCCACGCAGAAAGCAGCTGATTCACATGGCCAAGCGCATCGACATCGGCGGCCTCACCGCCTACTACGGATCCCACAAGGCCATCGAGGACATCTCGATGACCGTGGAACCCCGCTCCGTGACCGCCTTCATCGGCCCGTCCGGCTGCGGCAAGTCCACGTTCCTGCGCACCCTGAACCGCATGCACGAGGTCACCCCCGGTGGCCGCGTCGAGGGCAAGGTGCTGCTCGACGACGAGAACCTGTACGGTCCCGGCGTCGACCCCGTCGCCGTGCGCCGCACGGTCGGCATGGTCTTCCAGCGCCCGAACCCCTTCCCGACCATGTCGATCTTCGACAACGTCGCGGCGGGCCTGCGGCTCAACGGCTCGTACCGCAAGAGCCAGCTGTCGGAGATCGTCGAGCGGTCCCTCAAGGGCGCCAACCTCTGGAACGAGGTCAAGGACCGCCTGAACAAGCCGGGCTCCGGCCTCTCCGGCGGTCAGCAGCAGCGCCTGTGCATCGCCCGCGCCATCGCGGTCGAGCCGGACGTGCTGCTCATGGACGAGCCGTGCTCGGCGCTCGACCCGATCTCGACGCTCGCCATCGAGGACCTGATCGGTGAGCTGAAGGAGCGCTTCACGATCGTCATCGTGACGCACAACATGCAGCAGGCGGCGCGCGTCTCGGACCGTACGGCGTTCTTCAACCTCTCGGCGGTGGGCAAGCCCGGCCGCCTCATCGAGATCGACGACACGGAGCGGATCTTCTCCAACCCGTCCGTCCAGGCCACCGAGGACTACATCTCCGGCCGCTTCGGATAACCACAGACTGCCTTGGGGTGCTGCATGGCGGTGCCACCACAAGGCGAAGGGTCCGCCCCCGCTCTCCTGTGGAGAGCGGGGGCGGACCCTTCTCATGTCTGCGTGGTCCCGCGGGGTCTCACCCCGCGGCGGCCGTGCCGGTCACCCGAAGCACAGGACGACGACCCCGTAGCTCGCGGCGGCGACCAGCGCGGCGGCCGGCATCGTGATGAACCAGCCCAGGATGATGTTCTTGGCCACGCCCCAGCGCACCGCGTTCACACGCTTCGTCGCACCGACACCCATGATCGCCGAGGTGATCACGTGCGTCGTGGAGATGGGGGCGTGGAACATGAAGGCCGAACCGAACATGATCGACGCGCCGGTCGTCTCAGCCGCGAAGCCCTGCGGCGGGTCCAGCTCGATGATCTTGCGGCCCAGCGTACGCATGATGCGCCAGCCGCCCGCGTACGTACCGAGGGAGAGCATCGCCGCACAGGCGAACTTCACCCAGATCGGGATCTCGTCGTTCGGGCCCTCGACGTCGGCGATGACGAGGGCCAGCACGACGATGCCCATCGTCTTCTGCGCGTCCTGCAGTCCGTGCCCGAGCGCCATACCGGCCGCCGAGACGGTCTGGGCTATGCGGAAACCGCGCTTGGCCTTGTGCGGGTTGGCCTTCCGGAACATCCACAGGATGGCGACCATCACCAGGTATCCGGCCACGAGGCCGATGACCGGGGAGACGAACATCGGGATGACGATCTTGTCCAGCACCCCGGACCAGATCACGTCGGTCCCGCCGGCGAGCGCCGCCCCGACCATGCCGCCGAACAGGGCGTGCGAGGACGAGGAGGGCAGGCCGAAGTACCAGGTGACGAGGTTCCAGATGATCGCGCCGACCAGCGCGCAGAAGAGGATGCCCATCCCCTTCTGGCCGTGGGGCGTGGCGATGATGCCTTCACTGACGGTCTTGGCGACCCCCTGGCCCAGGAAGGCGCCTGCGAGGTTCATCACAGCCGCCATCGCCAGAGCCGCACGCGGGGTCAGCGCCCGGGTGGAGACCGAGGTGGCGATGGCGTTCGCCGAGTCGTGGAAGCCGTTCGTATACGTGAAGCCGAGCGCGACACCGATGGTCACGATCAGCGCAAAGGTGTCCACGAGGTTCAGGACTCCTTGACCGCGATGGTCTCCACCGTGTTGGCGACGTGTTCGAACGCGTCAGCCGCCTCTTCCAGCACATCCACGATCTGCTTGAGCTTCAGCACGTCCATGGCGTCGTACTTGCCGTTGAACAGCTGGGCCAGCAGCTTGCGGTGGATCTGGTCGGCCTGGTTCTCCAGGCGGTTGACCTCGATCCAGTACTCGGTGAGGTTGTCCATCGTCCGCAGACTCGGCATGGCCTCGGCAGTGAGTTCCGCCGCCCTGGCCAGGACCTCGATCTGCTGCTCGACACCCTTCGGGAGCTCGTCGATCTGGTACAGGACGACCAGGTCGACGGCCTCCTCCATGAAGTCCATGATGTCGTCGAGCGACGACGCGAGGTTGTAGATGTCCTCGCGGTCGAACGGCGTGATGAAGGAGGAGTTCAGCTGGTGGAAGATCGCGTGGGTCGCGTCGTCCCCCGCGTGCTCCGCTGCCCGCATACGCTCCGCGATCTCGACTCGGGAGGCAGAATCCGCCCCGAGCAGTTCCATCAGGAGTTTCGAGCCCGTGACGATGTTGTCCGCGGAGGCGGAAAACATGTCGTAGAAGCTCGTCTCCCTGGGGGTCAGACGAAAGCGCACGTGGGGTCCTCGGGATGCTTTGGATTCGGTCAGGCTGATGCTAGGCGCATCATCCGGCCACGGCTAACCGGCGTTCTTCAGTGTCGCGCATCAGGCACAGTGATCAGCACGGACCCCCGGTCACGTTTCGGCTGGATTCGTTACCATATACCCACCAGGGGTATACAGACGGCACAGAACGGCACGGACCCCGCGGGGCACGAGGACAACGGGAGGACCCCATGAGCACCACCGAGGCCGCAGACACAGCCGGTTCCGAAGCGGTCGTCACCGACCACGACCGCGGTATTCACGGGTACCACCACCAGAAGGAGGAGCACCTCAAGCGCCTGCGCCGCATCGAGGGCCAGGTCCGCGGACTCCAGCGGATGGTGGACGAGGACGTCTACTGCATCGACATACTCACCCAGGTGTCGGCCTCCACCAAGGCCCTGCAGTCCTTCGCGCTCCAGCTCCTCGAGGAGCACCTGCGCCACTGCGTCGCGGACGCCGCCGTCAAGGGCGGGGACGAGATCGACGCGAAGGTCGAAGAGGCCACCAAGGCGATCGCCCGCCTGCTGCGCACCTGAGGACGGCCGGGCACGTCATACCCGGTGGCGGCCCTGCCGGGGGATGGACGGCGACTGCTCGGCCGGTCCATGACCGGTCCTGACATTGAGCACCTCGTCGATCCGGTCGGCACTGAGCCGGTCCTCCAGCGCGTCCGCGGCCGCGATCATGAGCTCACCGCACAGTTCGATCTCGGCGAGGGCCACACAGTCCTGAGCGTTCGGAGCGCTGAGCGTCACCACCTGCGTCACCTCTCTCTGCCGTCGCCGACTCTGGCGCACCGACTGCCTAGCGTAGGGACCGGAGCACGCACCGCGCATGGCACGGACGGACCATTTCGGCCCCCTCCCTACGGCGCTTCCGGGCCACTCCGCCCCTGCTGGACCCGGCCCGTGTAGAGATCCGCGTCCGGCGGCAGCTCCACGGAGACCGGCGCCCCGAAGCCGTACAGCAGCGTCGTCGAGACCACCGCCACCGCGGGCCCCTCGGTCGCGAAGGTGAAGCGATGGCGCACCTTCCGCAGCAGCCCCTCGTCGTCCAGATAGGCGTCGAACGGCACCGTGTCCGTGCTGAACCCTTTCGCCGCGGCAGTCAGCGCACCGCGCGAATCCCGCGAGGCCGCCCGCGCCGCCCTCCCGATGTCCGCCGTCCCCCGGTAGTGCCTGACCCGGACCCCCGCCAGCTCGGTGCGCCCCACGTACGTCACGTCCGCCGCGCCGCGCAGCAGCTCGGCCGCGGCCGTCGGATCGGTCACACCACCGGTGACGAGGTTGCCGTCCTCCAGGGCCGTCGTGTCGATCCGCACCCACTTGTCGTCCGGGACCCCGGCGCCGCGGTTCTTCATGTACAGCGCCCCGGGCGCCAGCAGTTCCGTGATCGGCCGGTGCTCGTCCGCCCCAGCCGCGTCCTTCGGCAGGACCACCTTGATCCGCCCCAGCTGACCGCGGAAGTCGTACGCGCCCTCGCCCCGGATCGTCACCCTGGTCCCACCGGCCGCCGTCTCCATCGACGTACGGGTCTCGGCGCTGCCCGCGCGGACCAGCCCGTCCGCCGCCCGCCGCACCACGTCGGCCGGGCTCCCGGCACCGCCCTCCCGGGTCACGGCCCGCTCCCCGGCACCCTCACCGTCACTGCCACCGCCGTCGCCGTCGCCGGAGCACCCGGTGGCCACCGTCATCACGCCGGCGACGGCCAGGGCGCACACAGCCAGTGCCCCGACTCCGCACCTCTGCTGCCGCACCACCATCGCCTGCCAACCCCCAACGACGTCCACCGACCCGGTTCCCGCCCCCTTCGCCTAACGACAGTCGGGGCGCACCGTCACGCCGCAGGGGCCCCACCGAAAGCCGATCGGCCCACACCCCGCCCCTCCGGGCGCCGTCCCAGTACCGTGGACGCGTGCATCAGGACCCCTCGGACCCCCTCGTCCAAGCCCCCGTACGCATTCCCTCGCAGGGCCCCGACGGGGCGCACACCACGACCACGGTCGAACGCGGCTCGTTCTGCCTGGCGCGCTGCGCCTGTGGATGGACCGGCCCCGCGAGGCGCTCCCGCGACCGGGCCCGCACCGACGCCGCGGAACACCTCACCGCGGCCGAGAGCCGGTAGCGAGGTCGTCCGGCGCGCGGACCGTGCCGGAGAAGCGCCCCGGGAGCGCAACCTGCCGTACGCCCCGCCGGCCGTCAGCGCGGGCCCAGGGCTTCCCGCAGCCGGTGCTCGGCGCGCTCGACGGCGGCCCCCGCCGCGGGAAGCACCCTCCGCACGAACGCCAGCGCGTCGAGGGTCTCCCGGACCGCACCCTCCTTGCGTCCGAGACCGGCCAGCGCCTCGCACTGGACGGCGGCCCCGTCCCCGTCGAGCAGGACACAGTGCACGACGAGCAGACCCTCGTACGCGTCCGCGGCATCGTCCCCCGCCCCGCCGGCGAGCTCGGCGGCAGCTCCGAAGCTGCGCCGCGCCCGGTCGAGGCGTGCCGCCGCGTCCTCGTGCCGCCCACCACCGCCGACGAGCAGAGCAAGCGCGTACGTCAACTCGTTCCAGCCGTTCTCCGGCTCCATCTCCACAGCCCGCGCACAGTCGGCGAGCGCCTCCTCGACCCTCCCGAGGCTCAGAAGGGCACGGCCCCGCGCGGCCAGGGTCCAGTCGGACGACGGTTCGATCCCCAGGGCACGGCCGTAGTCGGCGACGGCATCCTCATGACGGCCCATCCGCTCGTACAGTTCGCCACGTCCGGTGAGGGCCCAGTGGAATCCGGGGTCGATGCCGAGGGCACGGCCGTAGTCGGAGACGGCCTCCTCGTACCGTCCGACGGCCTCGTACGCCTGCGCCCGGCTGCCGAAGGCCCAGGCGTACAGCGGGTCGATCTCCACCGCACGCGAGAAGTCGGCAAGCGCCTCATCATGACGGCCCATCCGCTCGAAGAGCCGCGCCCGGCTCCCCACGGCCCAGGCGTACTGCGGATCGATCGCGATGGCCATGGTGTAGTCGGCGAGCGCCTCCTCGGGACGGCCCATCCCCTCAAGGAGCTGCGCCCGGCTCCCCACGGCCCACTCGTAGTCCGGGTCGATGTCGAGGGCACGGTCGTAGTCGGCCAGGGCATCGTCCTGCCGTCCCAGGGCCTCGTACGCCTGCGCCCGGCTCCCGAAGGCCCACGCGTACAGCGGGTCGATGGTGACCGCACGGGAGAAGTCGGCGAGCGCCTCGTCGTACCGGCCCAGAAGCCGGTACGCCTCCCCCCGGCTGCCGATGGCCCACGCGTCACCCGGGTCGAGCTCGATCGCCCGCGTGCAGGCGGCGACGGCTTCCTCGTGACGGCCGAGGACACGGTACGTCTCCCCCAGCCCGGCATGGGGACGTGCCGTGTCCGGCGCGAGGGCGACCGCCGCCGTGCAGTCCGCCAGCGCACTCTCGTGATCACCCGCGACCCGGTACTCCCTGCCACGGACGGAGTAGGCCAACGCCCGCCCCGATGCGTCGAGTTCGGGAGCACCCAGCAGGAGTGACAGTGCACGCACCCCGGCCTCCTCCTCGTCCGCCACGGACTCCAGGCGGCGGCCCCACGCCGTGAGGGCCGCCGAGTCGGCGTCGAGCCCGGCACGGCCGAGTGTCTGCGCCCAGCGCCGGTGCGTGGCCACGTCGAGACCGACGGCGTGGACGGTCTGCCGGAGAGCGTCGGGCAACGCACCACGGGGATGCGCACACAGCCGGTGGTACGTCTCGTTCAGCCGGTGCTCACGCCACACGGCATCTCCCCACCGGGCATCCGCGTCCGCCCCCAGTTCCGCCTCCGCGCCGAGCCGCCCGCGCTCGAACAGCTCTGCCAGACGCGTGTGCGCCCGCTGCCACCGCTCGGGGGACCGGGTCCGCTGCAACCGCAGCATCGCCGCACGCACGACGTCGTGATACCGGCAGCGGCCGGCCTGCGGCGACACGAAGGCCAGAGCGCGGAGCCACGGATAGCCGTCCACCGCGGCCTCCGGGACGACCGCGCTGTAGATGTCCTCGTCCACCTGGAGGGGCAGCGCGCAGGCCAGGGCGGCTTCACGGCGGTGCGGGTCGGGTTCCCACTTCAGGAACCGCTCGACCGCCGTCTCCGAGGGGTCCCCGAAACCGTCGCCCGCCCTGGCTTCGCTCCGGGCCAGCATGTCGACCAGCAGGGGCAGCCGGCCCGAGAGCCGGAGCACCAGCTCGACGCTCGGCCCGTCCGTCACCCCGTGGGTGGCGAGCAGCGTGCGGGCCTCGTCCTCCGAGAAGACCTCCAGGCACACCTCGGTGACCTGGCCCAGCCAGTCCCCCCAGATCCGCTGGTCCAGGCGGAGCTGCCCGGACAGCACGATCTGCACGTTGACCGGCAGGCTGCCGTACTCCTCACCGAACGCGATCGTCCGCAACCAGGCGTCGAGGACCGGCCCGGTCCGTTCGTACACGTCGAAGAAGAGCACCACCCGTTCGCACCGCTCCGCGACTTCGGCCAGGTCGTCGAGGAACACCGGGGCCAGGGCCGCGAGCGGATGCATCACCAGGTGTACGTCGTCATGGCTGCGCAGGCGCGTGTTCAGCATCGCCCGCACCTTGTCGGCCCCCAGCGCCACCTGCTGCGGATCGACGGCTCCCACGAACGGCCCCGCCCCGGGCACCAGCCCGATCGTGGCCAGCCCCACGTGCGCGGCGACCGTGCTGGACGGCGAGGCCGAGAGGGCCGGTGCCGCCCCGGCGGCGTCCGGCCCACCCGGCAGGGGCTGGGGTCCGGGCGCCGCGCTCTCGGCCTGGTACCTGCGCTGGCGGTAGGTGGCCAGCTGCCGGTCGAACCTCTTCAGCGGGTGGCCCTGCCGGCCCAGCCGCGCACTGACCGCCTCCATCGCCTCGATCGCGTCGTGCACCTCGTCGTCCACGTACGACGTCACCACGGATGCCTGCTCACGCGCGGCGGTCTCCCACTGCCGCACCAGGGTCGACTTGCCCACGCCCCCGTTGCCCCGCACGTGGAACAGGAACGGGAAGTCGGCGTCCTCGGGGTCGCGGGCGAACGTCTCCCGGAAGACGGCGAGCTCGCCCCGGCGTCCGACGAACCCCGCCCGCCCGCGCCGCCGATTGACTTCCTGCCGTGACGGCCGCCGCCCAGCCACACCCACCACCCCCGGATCCCCGCACATGATGCCCCGTCACCAGGAGTGCGGACAGGCACTCCGAACGATCGGACTCAGCCAATCTTCGAAATGTGCGCGGGGCGGGACATGCGTGAGGGGGTGCCCCCTCACGGGGCACCCCCTCACGTCGACGGGTCACGTCGCCGGGCCAGGGCCTTTCGTGTGGATCAGGCGAGCCCAGCAGGATCCGGGACAGCCCTCAGGCGGCGAGGTCCTTCTCGCCGGGCGCACCGCCACGGCCCGCGCCCGGACGGGGCTCGGGAATCCCGCGGGACTCACCCGGCCCACCGGCCCTCAGGGCCGGCCGGGCGGAGCGGACGAGCCTGCCGACCGCGCCGGCCCGGGCCACAGCGCCCACCAAGGGCGTCAGCAGCATCATCGCGAGCGGCGCGAGCAGCAGGGCCACCGCGGTACCGAGGGCGAAGCCACCGATCACGTCGGTCGGGTAGTGGACCCCCATGTAGACGCGGCAGAAGCCCTCCAGGAGCGCCAGCGCGATGGCCGCGAGCCCGAACTTACGGTTGGCCACGAAGAGACCCACGGCGATCGCCATGGCCATCGTCGCGTGGTCGCTGACGAAGGAGAAGTCCGTCTTGCCCTCCACCAGGACCTCGAGCCCCCGATGATCGAGGAACGGACGCGGCCTCTCCACGAAACCCCGGATGGGGATGTTGATGAGCAGGGCGATGCCGGCGGCCAGGGGCGCCCACACCAGCGCGGCGACGGCCGTCACCGAATCCTCGGTCGTCCCGCGTCGGCGCACGCTCCACCAGCACCACAGGACCGCCAGGACCATGCCCAGCATGATCCCGTACTCACCGACGAACTCCATGACCCGGTCGAACCAGGTCGGAGCTGCCTTCGCCAGCCCATTGATGTCGTAGAGCAGGCTGACGTCGGGGTTCGACCCATCGAGTGCGAGTCCAGCCATCTGCTGCGGCCCCTTGCCTTGTCTGCTGCTGCGGCGCACAACGGCGTACGTCGCCTTGTCGGACCCCCGTGGTCGGTGCGGAATCGGTGCCGCGAGGCGCCATGATGCCCTGCCGCACGGCCGCCCCGGACAGCCACGCATGGTCAGTGCACATGCTGTCCCAGTCCAGGGAACGGTCTGATCACCGTCTACGTTCCGCTCTCCACCGAATGATCACCATGACGTTATCGAAGAGTGACTCATCGTCGCAGCTCAGGGCCCAGGCTTCACGGAGAGTTCCAGCCATGGCCGACTCACCGTCAGCTACCGGGGAGCGCCGTCGGGAGCGCCGCGGCGCCGTCCTTCGTGACCCTGGTCGCACCGAAGTAGTCCGGGGTGTCGATCTTGTCGAACCGGATCACGGCTCCCGTGTACGGCGCGTTGATCATGTAGCCGCCACCGACATAGAGACCCACGTGATGGATGGCCCTGGAGTTGTTCAGATCGTCGGAGAAGAACACCAGGTCGCCCGGCAGCAACTCGTCCCGCGAGGGGTGCGGCCCCGCGTTGTACTGGTCGTTCGCCACCCGGGGCAACTCGATGTCGACCGTGCGGTACGCCGCCTGGGTCAGCCCGGAACAGTCGAACCGGCCGCCCTGGTCCGCGGTCCCGTTCCCGCCCCAGAGATACGGAGTACCGAGCTTCTTCTGCGCGAAGTAGATCGCCCCGGCCGCCTGCTGCGAGGGCTGCACCCGGCCGACGGGCCGGGCGAAGCTCTTCTCCAACGAACGGATGATCTTGACGTAGTTCTGCGTCTCACTGATCGCGGGCACACCGCCGGACTGGATCACCCGGTAGGCACCCGCGTTGTACGCCGCGAGCATGTTGTCGGTCGGATCCCCCGGCACCTTCTTGACGTACCCGGCGATCTCACAGTCGTACGACGCGGCGGACGGGATCGCGTCGGCCGGGTCCCACACGTCCCGGTCACCGTCCTTGTCCCCGTCAATGCCGTGCGTGGCCCAGGTCCCGGGGATGAACTGCGCGATGCCCTGCGCGGCGGCCGGGCTCTGCGCGCGGGGATTCCAGCCGCTCTCCTGGTACAACTGGGCCGCCAGAAGGGCGGGGTTGATGGCCGGACAGAGATTGCCCCACCGCTCGACCAGCGGCTGGAACCGCGCCGGCACGGCCCCCTTGGCCAGCCCGACGGCCCCACTCGCCCCGGAGATCCCGGCGGCGGCGGAGTACGTACCGACGACGAGCAGGGCGATGAAGCACAGGCCCAGCCCGATCCCACCGCCGAGGAACACCCAGTATTTCCGCACCCCCCAACCATCCCCCATTCGGGCGCGGTTCACGTCGTGATTCGCTGGTGTGTACGGGTGGAAAGAGGCATGAGGGGGCGTCAGGGGCGGCTATCGGGGGTCAGGGGGCGCCGGCGGACCAGAAGGCCGAGCGGATGTTGGGGCGGGGGATGTGCTCCTGCCCCTCATAGGTGGGCGCGGTCGCCTCGGTGGTGGACTCGGCCACCTCGGACTCCTCCACGCAGGGGGTGTCCACCTCGAAGAACACCTGCCCTTCGCCTCCAACAATCAGGCTGACGCCGAACCCGTCTTTCGTCTGGGCGAAGATCGCCGGAACCTCGGGGTCGTTGTTGATGGACTTCATCCGGTAGCCACTCGCTCGCCAGGCACGATCCACGACCCCGAGGAAGCTGCCTCGACGCTCCGCAGAGACGATGGTCATGACCGCGCGCCTCCGGGTGACGTCACAGCTTCCGGTGGTGGTCGGCCCGTGAGTCCATCGAACCTCCGGGTCAATATGAACAAACAAATCGTCAAGAATTTCGTCGGCCCGAACCGCGGCTTCCTGCATATTCATTTCAGCTTTCCCGCTTCCGTCGAACAACACGGGCGCATTCGAACACCCAGCGGCCCCCACAGAAACAACAAGCGTCGCAACCAGGGCCACCCACATGCGATTCATCGATACTCCTGAGGTTTCACCCGTTCGGAACGACCAGCAGAAATCAGGGCAATATTGTTCGCAGATGCAGGGTCGCGAATCGGGTCAAAGTATTGTGAATGAGCCCCGATGGAAGGCCCGCTGGATCCGACGAAACCTGGCCCATCGTCAACGCGGAATCGCCGTGCCCCAAAGGACTCACTCGCCGGGTCTCTACCGAACCAGAGGTCATCATCCCCTTGGTCGGCAGCGTCCCCAGCCAACACGGCAAGCGGACCGAGTGGGCTTATAGCGATGCCAGCGACTGCCTGGCGCTTCGAAGGCATCATGGTCACGACGTCATTGTCCGCAGCACCGACAAACACATGCCCCGGCCCGACTCCAAGATCCTCAGCGCGATCAACTCCCACCCCAGGGCTCCCGACAAGGACAATGTCGTCAACCCCCTCAAGTCCGCCACCTTGCTGCGTGGCCGCACCGACCGTCCGCGAACCGTAAGAGTGCCCAATCGCTGTCAGGTGAGGATCACGGTGTTCGTTCGTCGCAGCCAGACCGGCCGTAAATTCCCCTAATCGCCTGCCACCCTCCTCTGCTCTACCCTCACCTGCGACCGCCAGGCTGCTCAGCCCGTCGATGGCTTGAGGGGCGTCATAACCTAGCCAAGCAATCGCCGCACTCGAAGGATCGTGGTACTGCGATCCAATCGCCGTGTCTCTGGCACGCTTGAGGTCCCCTTCGGCAAACCCCCTATCCAAGGACGTATTCAAACCCGGCACATAAGTCGAAACGTTCTTTGCCGTATCCGGATTGCCGAACGAAACAATGGCCCGCCCGTTCCCCTCGTCGCTGACGCCGAGCAGAAACATGGGCGGCTCTCCGGGCTTGCCCCCCGCCCCCAACTGCCGCTCGATCTCCCGCAGCCCCGCCAGCTGCGTGACCGACCGGTCGTCGTCGCGGCCCTCCAGCTTGCCGATCAGCAGCTGCAGGTTGTCCCGGTTGGCCGCGTCCCGGACCAGGGCCGGGATTCCGTCCAGGTTGCCGATCCGGTCCGGGTACACCGCGAGGTACTCCTCGCGCTGCTCCTGCGCCAGGCCCGCCCACCAGTCGCGCCGCTGGGCCGGTGTCGCATCGTGCGGAATGGTGTCCGCAAGGTACGCGCCCGCCGCATCCCTGACCGCGCCCGCGTCGCCCGCGGCGTCCTTCCAGGTGGAGTCGGGGACCTTCAGTCCTTCCTCCGCCTTCAGCCGGCGCAGGATCCCCGCGTACCGCCAGTCGATCTCGGCCGCCGCCCGCACCGCCCCCGTCACCCGGTCAGCGATGTCCTGTGCCTTCGCCGTATGGGGGTTCGGGGCCGCGAGTCCCGATGGCGGGGTCAGCGCCGGGGCTCCGTTCGAGGTGGCCGTGCCGCCCCGCAGGGGCCCGCCGTCGACCAGGCCCTCTCCTGCCGCCGGGTACGTCACGGACCCGTCCGCGTGCACGGTGAACTTCAGTGCCGCCGCGTCGTCCAGCGCCTGGGACAAGGCCCGCTGCTGCAGTCTAATCTCGTGGGCCAGGGAGTTCAGCGTCGTACGCAGGAGCCCGCACTCGGTGTAGACGTACCGGAAGTTCCGCCCGAGCTGTCGCAGCCGCGCGACCGCCGCCCGGGCCGCCTCGCCCTCCTGTGCGGCCCGGAGCCCGGTCAGTAGCTGCTGCTCGATGCGGTCGCGCGCGGCGTCGGCCCGGTTGCTGGACCTGCCCCATCCGTCGGCGGCGCCCTCCATCTCGGCGCACTTGAGGTCCCGTAACCGGGCCCAGGTCAGGGCCGGTGTCACCGGTCCTCACCTCCGCGAGGCACTTCCGGTGCGAAGGACGATCGGACGGCCTCGTTCGTGGCGCCCTGGGCCTGCGCGACGGATCGCAGCTTGCCCGCCAGGCTGCCGCACTCGCCCCGCGCCGCCTGGATCCGGCGCTCCCAGGACTCGCGTACCGCCGCCAGCTCCGCGAGGGCCGACAACTGGCCGGCGCCGTCCGTCAGCCCCTCGTGCGCGGTCGCCAGTTCGCTGTGCACCGGCCCCAGATGGCTTACGAGTTCGTCCGCTCCCCGGGCGGCTCGCAGCCACGGCCCGTCGCTGTGTTTCAGGACACCGCCGGGCTCGCCCTCACCCCTCGGCCCCGCCAGTTCGCTCAGACTCTCCACCGCAGCCATGCCGCTCCCCGCTTCCGGATCATGGAGCGGCACTGTGCCAAACCCGGCGTACCCGACACGCCGAGCGCTCCGACGCGGTGCGACCGGATCCCCGGCCCCGCAAGGACCGCTCAATATCGACATCACCCGAACGCGCGACCCGGAACCGGGCCCGGGGCTCACGCCGTCCCCCTCGGCGTCCGCATGACCGGCCGAAAGGGCACCCATGACCAGCGCTGCCACCCGTTACCTCTATGTCGCCCGGCACGGCGAGGCGTCCGCCGACGAGACCGAGCTGACGGAGAACGGCAGGCGTCAGGCGCTGCTGCTGGGCGAACGGCTCCGGGACGTGCCGTTCGCCGCCGTCCACCACGGCCCGCTGCCGCGCGCCGCGCAGACGGCCCGGCTGGTCCACGAGCGGCTCCGGGGTGACGTTCCTCTGCGGGTCGCGGAGCCGGCCGGGGACTACGTCCCGTACGTCCCTCGACGCGAGGAGCTTCCCGCGGAGTCGGCGGACCGCCTGCTCGCGTTCGTGGCACAGGTTCCGGAGGAGGAGCGCACCCGTGGCCCGGAGCTGGCCCGCGCCGCGCTGACGAGGTTCACCGGGTGTGCGGCGGGTGACGAGCCGCGCCACGAACTCGTCGTCACGCACGCGTTCCTGGCCGCCTGGCTGGTGTGCGACGCCCTCGACGCCCCCGCCTGGCGCTGGCTGGGGCTCAACCACTCCAACGCCGCGCTGACGGTGATCCGGTACACCCCCGGCAGGCCCGCCGCCCTGGTCATGGTCAACGACATGGGGCACCTCCCGGAGGAACTGCGCTGGACCGGATTCCCTCCGGAACTGCGCATATGAGCCGGTGGAGCGTCCGGCACGGGTCGAGGCGGGGGTCCCGACGCGCACCGCCGCCCGCCCGGGGGCGTCGTCACTCCGGCAGATCACCCCACCGGCAGTCCGGTTTCCCCGTGCACTCGACCCAGAGGACCTTGCCGCCCTGGCCCGGCAACCCGCCCCGGACCGGGTACGCACCCCAGTTGTCCGCGCACTGCCGTACGAGCCGCAGCCCGCGCCCCCGTTCCTCCAAGGCGCCGGGCTCGCGTGTCTCCCCGCCGCGGAACGGTGCCGGGATCTCCGGGTTGCTGTCCCACACCCCGACGCGGACCCGGTTCCTCCCCGCCCCGCGCAGGCGGAGCGAGTAGGGCCCGGTGGAATGCCGGTAGGCGTTGGTGACCAGTTCGCTCGCCAGCAGTTCGGCGGTCTCGACCAGATCCCCCATCCCGTGGACCACGAGCACGGTGCGCAGCGTCGCGCGCGCGATACCGGGCCCACGGGGATCCTGCGGAAGTTGGAGGGTGTACGCCCAGGGCGGCGATACGGTGGCGGGGGTCATGGAAGTCTCCGTTCGCGGAGCAGAGTGGGGATGTGCGTGTCGCATGACCCGGTGACGAGGCCGCTCCGTCGAGCGGGGTACTTCCGGGCAGGTGGCCTGAGTCCCACGGTAGCCAGGTTTGACTAATGAATTAGCCGAAAGGCGAGTAATGAGTGAACTTCCACTCGTGTGGGTGACGAGGCGTTCGGGGAGGCGAATCAACACGTGAGAACCCGCCCGACAGGTCGTCAACTCCGCCTCGGCAGCGAACTGCGCAAGCTCCGTGAACGCGCCGGTCTGACCGCGACGCAGGCCGGTGCACTCCTGGGCGTGAAGCAGAACCAGATCAGCAACATGGAAGCCGGACGGGTCGGCGTGAGCCCCGACCGGGTCCGGGCACTGGCCGACCACTACGCCTACGTGGACCAGGGGGTCATCAGGGCCCTGTGCAACATGACCGCCGACCGCACGCGCGGCTGGTGGGAGGAGTACCGGGAGATCCTGCCCTCACCCCTCCTCGACCTGGCCGAGATCGAACACCACGCCGTGCGCCTGCGTACGGCGGTCACCGTCCACATCCCCGGACTTCTCCAGACCCCCGAGCACGCCCGTGAGGTGCTCCGCCAGGACGTACCGGAGCTCTCGCCTCCCGAGATCGAGCACCGCGTCTCGTTCCGCATCAAACGACAGGCCGTCCTCTTCCGCGACCCGCCCACGACCCAACGGGTCGTCATCCACGAGGCAGCCCTGCGGATGCGGTTCGGCGGGCTCGACGTGGCCCGCCGGCAACTCGCGCACCTCCTGGAGATGAGCGAGCGCGAGCACGTCGCACTCCAGGTGATCCCGTTCTCCGCCGGCACCCTCGCCGGGTCGGGTCAGTCGATCTACTACGCCCACGGGCCGGTACCGCAGCTCGACAGCGTCAACCTGGACCAGGCACACGGCCCCGCCTTCCTCGACACGGAGGCACAGCTGGAGAAGTACCGCGTCCTGCTGAACCGGATCGAGGCCATCGCACTCCCACCCGATGCGTCCCGCGACTTCGTGAACGACGTCATCCGGAGTATGTGAGGAGCCGGAGCCCGTGAGGGTCCCGGAGTCCGTGAAGTGTCCGGGGCCCGTGAGGATTCCGGCCCCGCACTCCGCGCCATTGACAGCGCCGTGACCGCGTTGGTCGACTGGTGGGTACGCGCTTACCGGACCCTGGAGCGTACTGGTGGAGCTCTCGCGTCGTACCGCACTGTCCGCGATACCGGCGGCGGCACTGTGGGCCGTCTCGGCCCCGGCCCGGGCCGGGGCCACGCCCCCGCCCGGCTCCGCCACGACGGCCTCGGGAACCCCGACGGGCGACGCCGGGACGCTTCTGCGCAACACCGCCGCGATCTTCGCCGGCACGGCCGAGTCCAACGCACGCCCCGAAGTCGCCCCGAAGATCGCGTCCCTGCGGGCGACGGCGTACGCCCGGCTCGCGGCGATGGAGGCCGCCGGCCCGGACGAGCTCTTCGCGGGACTGCCCCTCGGCACCAGCGACACCGGTCTGAGCACGACGTACCAGTACCTCTACGAGACGGCCCTGGCCACCTGTCTCCCGGGCACCGACGACTCCGACCTGCGGGACAGCCCCACCGTGCGAAGGCGGGTCGTCGACGGACTGGCCCGGCTGCACGACGAGTACTTCGGCGACCGGACGAAGGGCTACTACGGCAACTGGTTCCACTGGGAGATCGGCATCCCGGGTCACGTGAGCAGGACCCTGGTTCTCCTGCGCGACGACATCGCGGTCCAGCGGCCGGACCTCGCCGCGACGTACACCGCCACCATGGACGCGTACCTCCGCAACGGCAAGGACGGCGACGTCGACCTCGACTCCCGCTTCCACACCGGCGCCAACCTCGCCGACATCACGACGAACCGGATGCTCCAGGGAGCCGTCCTCGGCGACGAGGCCCGCATCGGGAAGGCAGTCGCCGACCACCTGACCGTCTTCGCGACGATCGACCCCTACGACCTTCGGCACGGAGTCACCGACGGGTTCTACGCGGACGGTTCGTTCGTCCAGCACGCCTCGGTCGCGTACACCGGGTCCTACGGCAAGGGCCTGCTCACCCGCATCGTGCAGACCCTGAAAATCCTCGACGGAACCGGCTACGTGCCCGCGGACGACCTGGCCGGTGTCGTCCGGACCTGGGTGACCGACGGCTTCGCCCCCCTGGTCTTCGAGGGCTGGATGATGGAGATCGTCAAAGGACGCGCGGTCTCACGCCCCGGCACCGGCTATGCGGACGTCACCGCAGTCGTCGAAGCGGTCGTCGACCTCTCCGCCCACACGGCGGGCGACGGTGCGGCGGCGCTCGAAGGCTATGTCAAGCACGTCCGCGAGACGTCGAAGGCAGGCCTGGACCCCGTCTCCTTCGTCTCCCCCCTCAGCATCGCCCGCTACGCCGACATCCTGAATTCGGCGACGCCGGCGGAGGACCTCGGGCCCGCCGCCTCCCACGCGGCGTTCAACGCGATGGACCGGACCGTCCACCGCCGGCCCGGCTACGCCTTCGCGCTCGCGCGCAGCTCCGACCGCATCAGCACGTACGAGTACATGAACGGCGAGAACCTGATGCCCTGGTTCCAGGGCGCCGGCGCCCACTACCTCTACCTCTCCGGCGTGGACCAGCGGCAGGCGTACGGCCTCGACCACTTCACCGTCGTCCCGCCCCACCGCCTCGCCGGCGTCACCGCCCCCGTGGAGGTCCGCCGGACGGTCCCCGAGCTCTACGGCACCCTCTGGTACGACAACCCGGAGCGGGGCTTCACCGCGTCCTCCGAGGCACAGAACACGTACGTGTACTTCCCTCGCGGCACCGGGTCCTTCTCCGGCGGCGCCCGCCTCGGCGCCTACGGCGTGGCCGGACACGTCCAGTCCGACGACGCCGCGTACACCGCGCAGCAGGCCGGCGAACTCCCGGACGACTTCGTGGCGTACCGGGCAGCCCACGCCACCACCTCGTGGTTCATGTTCGACGACGAGATCGTCGTGCTCACCGCCGGCGTGACCGGCCGGTCGGGCCGCGCGGTGACCACCACCGTCGACACCCGCATCGCCGACCCCTCCTCCACCGTCACCCTCAGCGGCGCCCTCCACGACGGAACAGCCTGGCAGCGCACCGGCACCGCTCCTCCGGCCTGGCTGCGGTACGCCGACACCGGGCAGGGGACGGCGGTCGGATACGTCTTCCTGTCCGGCCCCGCCCCGACGGTCGCGCTCGACACGCTCACCCGCAGCCGGCGGCTCGTCCGCGTCGCCAACCCGGACACCGCGGTGACCAAGAAGGTCTTCACGCTGTCCTACGACCGGGCCGCGGCTGAACCTCCGGCTTCCATGGCCCACATCATCGTGCCGAACGCCTCCGAGACACAGCTGGCGTCCTACCGCCAGGGCCCGCCGGCCGTGCGGGCCAACACCGTCCGGCTGCAGGCCGTCGCCCATGCGGGCCTCGGCATCCTGGCCGCGAACGCCTTCTCGCCCGGCACACACCATGTGAGCGGGCTGTCCATCGACGGCCCCGCATCCGTGCTGCTGCGGCGTACCCCCGACGGCACCTGTGCGGTCTCGGTGTCCGACCCCACCACGACGCGGGGCACGGTGTCCGTCACTCTGCACGGCAGACCGCTGCGGACCCGCTCCGCCGACGCCGGGGTCCGGGTCCGCCATGTCCCCGGCGGCACCCGCCTCGACGTCACGACCGACCGCTCCTACGGCCGCAGCCTCACCGCCGAACTGGAGTACATGCCCTGACGCCCACTCACAGATCAGCGGCGGCCTGGCCGAGGCCGGGATCCCGCTCCACCACGTCGTGCCGCACACGGCCGACGACACCCTCGTCCACCGCATCATGACCGACACCGAGCCGGACAGCCGTCGTGCGGGCCAGCGGCGCCTCGACCACCTCCCCGCCCACCCGCGACGCGCTTCCCCGGCTTCGACGACCGAACGGGCCGTCACATGCCGCCGGGGCGGCGCAGACGGCCGATGACAGAATCCGACGATGACCTCATCGGTGGAAATGATCAACGCATCGTCGGCCGGCACCTGGCAGCTCGGGGATCTGACCGTCAACAGGGTCGGCTTCGGCTCGATGCGCCTCACCCAGGACGGCACGGCGTTCGCCGACGGAGTCCCCAGCGACCGGAAGCGCGCCCTCGGCGTCCTGCGCCGGGCCGTCGAGCTCGGCGTCAACCACATCGACACGGCCGCCTTCTACTTCTCGCCGCTACGGTCCGCCAACGAGCTCATCAACAGCGCGCTGGCCCCGTACTCCGACGACCTCGTCATCACCACCAAGGTCGGCCCGGGCCGCGACCCCTCGGGCGCCTGGCTCTGGGCCACGCCGGAACAGCTGCGCGGCCAGGTCGAGGAGAACCTGCGCCAGCTCGGCCGCGATCACCTCGACGTGGTCAACCTTCGCCTCGCCCCGAGTGCGGCCCACGCATCCGTCGCCGAGCACTTCGGCGCCCTGTCCGAGCTCCGCGACGCCGGCCTCGTCCGCCACCTGGGCCTCTCCAACACCTCACCGGAGCAGCTCGCCGAGGCACGGGCCATCGCCCCCGTCGTCTGCGTACAGAACGCGTACAGCATCGACTCCCCGGCCGATGATCACACCTTCCTGCGCCACTGCGGCGAGGAGGGCATCGCCTTCGTGCCGTTCTTCGCCATCGTCGGCAAGGGCCGCGAAGGCGGCGCCACCGGCACCGAGAGGGCCGAGGTGCACGCCGTCGCACGCACCCACGGCGTGACGCCGGCCCAGGTCAGGCTGGCCTGGACGCTCCACCAGGGACCGCACGTCCTGGCCATCCCCGGCACCGGCAACCCGGACCACCTCGCCGAGAACGTGGCCGCGGGCTCCCTGCGGCTCACCGCCGACGACCTGGCACTCCTCACCCCGTGACCGGCGGGATCCTCCGCTGGAACCTCTTCATCGGCGGCCACCTGAGCTCCTCCGTGCCCGTACGCCTCGTCGAACACACGGACGAAGGCCAGTTGCTGTGGCTGGAGACCGGTACCCCGATGTGGCTGACGGACCTGCCCGGCGGCGCCCACCTCCGGGACATCCCGCCGGAAGAGCGGCCCGCGGGCGGATACCCGCTGAAGGCCGGCCGATGGCCCATGGGCAGCGCGCTCATCCACCAGCCGACCGCAGGCGGACACGCGGTGTTCTGGTTCTTCGGGCGACGCAGGAGGTTCCGCGGCTGGTACGTGAACCTGGAGCACCGGAACCACCACGGCGAGGACATCGACGTCGCCGACCACGAACTGGACATCACCGTCAGCCGGTCCCACGCATGGCGATGGAAGGACGAGCGGTCGTTCGCCGAGAAGACCGGGCACCCCTCCTACTGGTCGCCGGACGAAGCCGCGGCGATACGCGCCGAGGGCGAACGCGTGGTGCGCCTCGCCGAGACGAGAACCTTCCCCTTCGACGGCTCCTGGTGCGACTTCAAGCCACCTTCGCACTGGACGATCCCGCCACGGCCGCAGCCGCCCGTACGAAGCGTTCTCGGACCTCCGGGCCCGTGAGGCCTTCCCCACCGCGCACCTGACGACGCGTCGGCCGGAAGCCACCGGCGCAGCCACGGCTCTCGAACAGCGCGTACGAACCCCTCGCGGCCCGTGAACGCATCGACCGCACCCGGAACCATGGCCACCGTCGTTGCTAGCGGTCACACCCCGTGATACACAGAGTAACCATGCATATGCGCGCAGATCCTGACACGAGCCGCAGGTCAGGGCGGCCAGGCCGGTCAAACGTGCGAGATCCGGGTAAAGAGACCCCGGAAGGCGTCGTGCGATGCCGGTTTCATCAGCGAAGATAGAGACCTACCCGCGCCGCACGGTGCGGGCTGCGAACTACCCAACAGGGGCGGTGACTTACATGATCCTGTCAGCGGAAAAGGGCGATATCACCACCATCATCGGGGGAATCGCCCCGAACTGGGGGCCGTTCGGGACCCTGGGCAATGAGGCACGCATCATGATCGAGGTGGTGATGGCAGTCGCCATCCTGCTCTGCCTCGGCATCGCGATCTGGGGAGCGGCAAAACAGCGCATCGGCGCGACGGCGCTGCGCGACACCTTCAGCGCGGAGCAGGGCAAGGGCCTCATCGTGGCGGGCCTGACCGGCGTCTTCATCATCGGCTCGCTCGGCACGCTGTTCACCATCGTGTACGGGATGGCTGTCTGACCTAACGTCAGAGCACCATCCCGGCCGTGGCCTCCCAGCCCCACCCACACCATCCGTCCGTCGTGCCCACCGGCAGAGGTTGCGTCCCCTGATGTCGAGTCACCACACCGCGCCCACGCGGAAACCAGCAGCGCTACCGTCGTACTACGCGGAACTGCAGACGGCTGAGGGGGCGTACGCGGCATGAGCCAGGGCGACGAGCGCGGTTACGGCGGCAGCGAGCCGGGGGGCCGCTCGGACGACGCGTACAGCACCCTCGGCGGGACGCGGCAGACCCGCACCCGCATGCACAGAAGCGGCGAGGACCCCGACGGATACGGCCGGCGACCCACCCGGAACTCGCGCTCCCTGGTCATGATCGTGGGCGTCGTGGTGCTGCTGATCGCGGCGATCGCGTTCGCGAACCAGGGCGGGGGCGACAACGGGGGAACCGGCAAGGCGAAGAAGCCGGACGCCGCCGGCGTGGGCCCCACGACGGCGACGGGCACCAAGCCGGTCCAGGGCAAGAACGGCACCATCGCCTACGGCTTCGCGCACGACGAGCAGGGGGCGCAGAGCGCTGCGGCGAACTATGCGGTGGCGTTGGTCTCGGCCGACATCCTCAAGCCTGACCGTCGTGCTCAGATCGTCCAGCAGATCTTCATCGCTGAGCGCGCCGGCGAACTGGACGCCAAGTTCAACCAGGCGTATGACCAGAGCTTTCTGGACAAGATCGGCCTCGATGCCGACGGCAACGCCGCTCCCGGCCTCACATACGTCTCCCGAACCGCTCCGCTCGGTACGAAGACGGTTGCCTACTCGGATGCAACCACCACTATCGAGGTTTGGTGCACAGGCGTCTTCGGCACAGCTGGCATCGGCTCGACCAATCCAGTGAGCAACGACTGGTTCACCATGTCGCTGAAGCTCCAGTGGACAGGCGACGACTGGAAAGTCGACAGTTTCGCCCAGAAGGACGGGCCAGCCCCGGTGAATACCGACCGCACGGCTTCCAACGCTGACGAGATCGCCAGAGCGGTCGAGGAGTACGGAGGGTTCACGTATGCCCGCTAGTCCGCGTCCGATCCTGCGCGTCGGAGCCTGTCTGGCTGCGGTCCAGGCCTCCGTAATACTCCTTGCTGCCCGCGCTGTCGCCGCACCATCGCCGACACCCAGCCCTTCCGCGAAGGACGACTGCGACCTCATCGTCGGCCCTGCCAAGGACTACTGCGAGGGCGGAAGCGGCACCCCCAGCCGCACACCCGCCGTCACCGACGACGCCCTCGACCCCCTCTCCTCCCTCGCCCGCGGCTGCGCCGACGCCGCCGCCTACCTCGTCGGCAAGCTCAGCGAGGCCGTGGAGAGCACGGCGACCGTCGACTTCACCAACTCCACCTTCCGCACCCAGTACGCCGTGGTCTTCGCGGCCTCCACCATCCTCACCCTGGTCCTGTGGCTGTTCGCCGTGGCCAAGCGCGCCATCAGGGGCGTGCCGTTCACGACCGCGATCTCCGAAGCCGTCGGCTTCCTCTGGCTCACGGTCCTGGCCTCGGCCTTCACCCCGCTCATCCTGTACGTGGTGGTCTCGGCCACCGACGGTGTCACCGAGGTGATCTCGACCGCGACGGGCGGGCAGACCGACGTCTTCTTCGGGTCGTTCGCCGAGGCGCTCAAGAAGGGCAAGGACATCGGCGGCGGGCCGATCATGCTGATCGTCGTCTCCCTGGTCTCGATCCTCGCCGCCGGCATCCTGTGGCTGGAGCTCGTCATCCGGGCCGCCCTGCTCTACGTGGGCGCGCTGCTCGGCGTCGTCGTGTACTCCGGGCTCGTCGACAAGAACATGTGGGGCCACGTCCGCCGCTGGGCCGGCATCATGATCGCGGTGATCATGGTGAAGCCGGTCATCGTCATCGTGCTCGGGCTCGCCGGGGCGCTCTCGGCCGACGACGGACCCAACGCGTTCTCGGCCGTCGTGTCCGGGCTCGCGATCATCCTGCTGGCCATCTTCGCCTCCGCCATGATCTACCGCTTCGTGCCCGGCTTCGGCGACGAGATCCAGGGCGCCCGTACCAACCGCAAGCAGGCCACCGACGGCTCGCAGGCCGCCGCCCTCATCAGCTCCCCCGCCGCGCTCGTCTCGCAGGGCATCAAGACCCACAGCGGCCGGAGCGGCGGCGGCGAAGGCGGGAGCGGAGGCGGCGCGCGCCCGGCCAACCCGGTCAGCGGCGGTGTCGCCGCCCACAGCTCCCGCAACCAGGGAGGCGGAGGCGCCGCACCGTCGCCCCGCAGCGGCTCCGGACCCACCTCCGGCACACCCCACGGCAGCCGCTCCCCGCGAGGGGGCGGTTCAGGCAGCACAGGTAGCACGAGCACAGGAGGTGGAGGGCGTTGACGATCCAGTCCCACACGATCGCGCCCCGCCGCACGTATCTCATCGGCCGGGCCCGGCCGAACGCGATCGTCGGCAAGAACCGCGAGACGGGCGAGATCGCGCTGATCATCGCCGGGGCGTTCCTCGGCATGATGAGCGGCCTCCTCGTCCCGGCGCTCTCCCTGCGCATCGTGTCCCTCGTGGGCTTTCCCATGCTGGCCCTGGCCGTCGTGTACGTCCCCTACAAGGGCCGCACCTTCTACAAGTGGTTCGAGATCAACCGCAGCTTCAAGCGCACCCTGCGCCGCGGTACGGCCTACCGTTCCTCCGCCATGGAGGCGGGCGTGAGGACCGACGGGCGCGAGGTCGAGATCGGGCCGCCGCCCGGCATCGGCAGGATCAGCTGGCTCGCCGCACCGTTCGGGCCCGACGAGATCGCCGTGCTGCTGCACGCGGACCGCCGTACCGTCACCGCGGCCATCGAGATCGAGGGCCCGGGCGTCGGACTCCGCGACAGCGAGGACCAGGAGGCCCTGGTCGACCGCTTCGGCACCCTGCTCAAGCACGTGGCCAACGGCGACGGTTTCGTGACGCGCCTCCAGATGCTCGCCCGCACCCTCCCCGCCGACCCCGACGCCCACGCGAAGGACGTCGCCCAGCGCGGTGACAGAACCGCACCCGGCTGGCTGCAGGACTCCTACGACCAGCTCCAGTCGATGGTCTCCACCTCCAGCGAGCAGCACCGCGCCTACCTCGTGGCCTGCATGCACTACAGCCGCGACCTGGCCGCCGAGGCCAACGCCATGGCCCGCGCCATCCGCCCCCAGGGCGGCCGCAAGGTGGACCGCGACGCCGGGCTCGCCGTCGTCATGGCACGCGAGCTGACCGACATCTGCGCCCGGCTCGCCGAGGCGGACATCCGGGTACGCCAGCCGCTCGGGCAGAGCCGTCTGGCCTCCCTCGTCCACTCGATGTACGACCCGGACCACCCCATCGACCACATCCAGGCCATGACCAAGCGCAATGCCTGGCCTGCCGAACTCGACGCGGTCGAGCCGACGTTCCTGCAGGCCAAGACCCGCGAGTCCACCACCCGCGCCCCCTGGTGCCATGCCACGGCCTGGGTGAAGGAATGGCCCATGACCCCGGTCGGCGTGAACTTCCTGGCACCCCTCCTCGTCCACACACCCGACGTGATCCGCACGGTCGCCGTCTGCATGGACCTCGAACCCACCGAGATCGCCATCGAGCGGATGCTGACCGAGAAGACCAACGACGACGCCGAGGCGAGCCGCCAGGCCAAGATGAACCGCACGGTCGACCCGCGCGACATCGCCGCCCACGGCCGGCTCGACCAGCGGGGTGAAGATCTGGCGAGCGGCGCGGCCGGGGTGAACCTCGTGGGGTACATCACCGTGTCGTCCCGGTCCCCCGAAGCCCTCGCCCGCGACAAGCGGACGATCCGGGCCTCGGCCGGCAAGTCGTATCTGAAGCTGGAGTGGTGCGACCGGGAGCACCACCGCGCCTTCGTGAACACCTTGCCGTTCGCCACCGGTATCCGTCGCTAACGAAAGGGCAGTCACGCCATGCGAGATCCGCTGTCCGCGTTGTCGGATGCCTTCACCGGCTTCCTCTTCGGGAAGGTGGAGACGACCCGCCTGCCGGTGCGCACGTCCACCGGTCAGGCCCAGGCCGTCTACCTGCCGACCGCCGCGCCCGGCCTCGGCGACTCCGGCGTGATCATCGGGCGTGAGGTGTATTCGGGCAAGGGCTACATCTACGACCCGTTCCAGCTGTACGGACAGCAGCTCCCCGCCCCGCACTGGCTGGTCCTCGGCGAGTCGGGCAACGGCAAGTCCGCGCTGGAGAAGACCTACGTCCTGCGTCAGCTCCGCTTCCGCGACCGCCAGGTCGTCGTCCTGGACGCCCAGGGCGAGGACGGCGTCGGCGAATGGAACCTGATCGCCGAGGAACTGGGCATCACGCCCATCCGGCTGGACCCGGCGGCGGCACTGAACGACGGGATCAGGCTCAATCCGCTCGACCCCTCGATCACCACGACGGGCCAGCTCGCCCTGCTGCGCACGATCATCGAGGTCGCCATGGGCCATGGCCTCGACGAGCGCTCGGGTTTCGCGCTCAAGGTCGCCCACGCGTACGTCAGCGACACCATCACCGCCCGCCAGCCCGTGCTGATGGACATCGTGGAGCAGCTGCGCCACCCGAAGCCCGAGTCCGCCGAGGCGATGAACGTCGACATAGACGACGTACGGGCGTGGGGCCTGGACGTCGCCCTCGTCCTGGACCGCCTCGTCGACGGTGACCTGAGGGGCATGTTCGACGGCCCGACCACGATCGGCATCGACCTCGACGCGCCCCTGATCGTCTTCGACCTCTCGCACATCGACCGCAACTCCATCGCGATGCCGATCCTCATGGCGATCGTCGGCGTCTGGCTGGAGCACACCTGGATCAGGCCCGACCGGAAGAAGCGCATCTTCCTCGTCGAAGAGGCCTGGCACATCATCAACTCCCCCTTCGTCGCCCAGCTCTTCCAGCGCCTGCTGAAGTTCGGACGCCGTCTCGGGCTGTCCTTCGTGGCGGTCGTCCACCACCTCAGTGACGTCGTCGACGGAGCCGCGGCGAAGGAAGCCGCCGCCATCCTGAAGATGGCGTCCACCCGGACCATCTACGCCCAGAAGGCCGACGAGGCCAGAGCGACGGGCAAGGTCATCGGCCTGCCCAGATGGGCCGTGGAGATCATCCCGACGCTGACACCCGGCATCGCCGTATGGGACGTCAACGGCAACGTCCAGGTCGTCAAGCACCTGATCACGGAGGCGGAACGCCCCCTGGTCTTCACCGACAGGGCCATGACCGAAGGGTCCACGTCGGACCTGCTCCCCGAGGACGTGCGAGCCGCGGAGCTGGAGGCGGAGCAGCGGGCGGCCCACATCGAGTACCAGCAACGGGTCAACGAGTCCTCCGAGTCAACGGTGGCATGACATGGCACGCCAGGCACCATCCGGCACGGGGCGCGGTGAACAGCAGGGCGGTATCCCGGACGGCCTGCTGGTCGGCCTCCTGGCCTTCCTCTTCGGGCTGACGGTCCTGGCATGGACGGCCACCGGGCTCGCCGGGCTGTTCACCCACGGCGCCTGGCCGCATGCCGTCACCTTCACACGCACACCGCTCGCCCTGCGGGCCCTGGCCGTGCGGCCCACGGACCTGCCGGGGGCGTGGCCCGACACCCCGGCCGGTGAACTGTCCGGACACGGCCTGTTCTGGGGCCTGTTCATCGGCGAGGTGATGGTTCTGCTCGTCCTGACCGTGTTCGCGGCGGGTGTGGTCACCCGCTGGCGCATGGTCAGGAAGCGGCGGGCCACCTACCCGGAGGCATACGCACCCGCCCCGGAGACCACCCACCAGGAGCCCGCACCGGACGCCGTACACCGGCAACCGGCGGCCCAGGAGCACGGTCAGGCCGGCACGCGCTCCCCGGGCCCCCCGGCCCCGGCGCCACTGCCCGCCGCCGCGTCTCCTGCCGTGGCGTATGCACCGGAACCGACGGCACCCGCCTTCCCCACGCCTCGTACTCCTCACGTCATGTACGGCGTGTCCGCGACCCGCCGCCCCACGGTCGTCCAGGCCATCAGGGACGCGGACGGGCCCGCACTGGTCGTGACCTCGGATCCCACCGTCTGGGCCGAGACGAAGGACGCCCGGAGCAAGCTCGGCCCCGTCCTCGTCTACGACCCGGGCCACCTCTGCGACACCCCCGCCAGGCTCCACTGGTCGCCCACCGCCGGATGTGAGGACCCCGCCGTGGCGGCCGCACGCGCCACCGCGCTGCTCACCCCCGTACGCCCCTCGGCCAAGGCTGACGCTGCCGTCGCCGACACGGCCGGAACCCTCCTCCAGTGCTGGCTGCACGCCGCCGCGGTGGACGGCCGCCCCTTCCGCCAGGTCCACCGCTGGGCGTCCGGCGCCGGCGGCCACGAACCGGTGCGTCTGCTCCGTACCCACCCGAAGGCGGCTTCCGGGCTCGCCGGGCTGCTGGAGTCCGCGCTCACCGCCCATCCCGAACGCCGCGAGATGGCGCAGGAACTGACCGTACGGGCCTTCGCCGCCCTCTCGTCCGTCCACATCCGCGAGGCCTGCACACCCAATCGAGCCGATGCGCTCACACTGGAATCTTTTGCACGCGAACTGGGAACGCTCTATGTGGTCGGTGAACCCATCGAGGATCCCCGCCACCACCCCGGTGCGATGCCCCTGCTCACCGCACTCGCCTCGCACGTGGTCGAGCACGGCCGCCGCATGGCCGCACGGTCAACCGACGGTCGGCTCGACCCACCAATGACACTCGTCCTCGACGACGTCGCCGCCGTCGCTCCGTTGCCCCAGCTTCCGGAGCTCCTGGCAGCCGGTCAGGACCGAGGAATGCCCACGCTGGTCCTGCTCCGCTCCCGCGAGCAGGCCCGGGCCCGCTGGCAGGAGGAGCTGCCCGCTCCGGGAACACGCTGACCGGGACACTGCCCGCCGCTCCGTCCCAGGACCGCGTGCACGGTCAGCGCCGCAGCTCGAACTCCAGCTCCAGCGCGTCCGGGTCACCCTCCAGCCGCACGCTGCGTCCGGTCGGGACGAAGCCGATGCGGCGGTAGGCGGCCGAGGCCCGCACGTTTGCCTGGTGGACGTACAGCCGCACCCGTTCCACCGGCGGGCCGGTCAGAGACCACGACCAGTCGATCGCCTCCCGGACGAGCGCGTCCAGCACCCCACGCCCCCGGTGCCCCGGCCGCACGAACACACCCACGAGATGCGTCTGGTCGTACTCGGCCGCCTCTCCGAACCCCGGCTCGTCGGCAGGGCGTTCGACGAGCACCGAAACCGTCCCCACCCAGCGGCCGTCAGGCGCCTCGGCGATGAACTGACGGGACAGCCGGCCCTCGGCGGCGTCGGCCGTCCGCTGCTGCCAGAACTCGTCCGGCCTGAGAACCGAGCGCTCGTACGTGTCGAGAAAGGCGATCGGCGCCACCGGGTCACGCAGTGCCGCCAGACGGATCTCCCTGACCGGCTCCCACTCCCCCGCCCGCACACCGCGAATGACATAGTCCATGCGCCGATGGTGCCCCGCGGTGTCCCTCCGGGCAAACGACTTGGGACGCGCCGGTCAGTCGTCCAGCGACAGAGCGTTCCTGGCCCGGTCGACCAGAACTGGGTTGCGCGGCATAGGTCACGCGGGGCAACGTCACCTGACACCTCACGAAGGCGAAGAAGACAATGACGCAGGCTCCACAGGTCGACCACGAGCTCATCCGGGCCGCGGCCCACGTCGCACGCACTCGCTGCCGGGGCGACAACCACACCATGGCGGCCGCGGCCCGTACCCAGGACGGACTGATCGTCACCGCGGTGAACGCCTATCACTTCACCGGAGGGCCCTGCGCCGAGCTGGTTCTCATCGGTACGGCTGCCGCTCAAGGCGCCTACGACCTGGACACCATCGTCGCCGTCGGAGACCGCGACCGGGGGGTCGTTCCCCCGTGTGGACGCTGCCGCCAGGTCCTCCTGGACTACTTTCCGGCTCTGAAGGTCATCGTCGGAGCCGGCTCCCGGCTCAGGACCGTCTCCATCACAGACCTTCTTCCCGAGAGCTACATCTGGGCCGATCACCAGCTCGACTCCGAGGAGACCGAGCCACCCAGCAGCTGACGACACCGGTCAGAAATGAACGGGGCGGGCTCGACCTTTGGCCGGGAACGCAGAAAAGCCCCGTGCCACAAGGGCACGGGGCTTTCCCGGAATAATTGTTCGGCGGCGTCCTACTCTCCCACAGGGTCCCCCCTGCAGTACCATCGGCGCTGAAAGGCTTAGCTTCCGGGTTCGGAATGTAACCGGGCGTTTCCCTAACGCAATGACCACCGAAACACTATGAAATTAACCAACACCGGATGAAAACACGGCCGTTCGTTATTTCAGAACTAACACAGTGGACGCGAGCAACTGAGGACAAGCCCTCGGCCTATTAGTACCAGTCAGCTCCACCCGTTACCGGGCTTCCACATCTGGCCTATCAACCCAGTCGTCTACTGGGAGCCTTAACCACTCAAGGTGGTGGGAATACTCATCTCGAAGCAGGCTTCCCGCTTAGATGCTTTCAGCGGTTATCCTTTCCGAACGTAGCCAACCAGCCATGCCCTTGGCAGGACAACTGGCACACCAGAGGTTCGTCCGTCCCGGTCCTCTCGTACTAGGGACAGCCCTTCTCAATATTCCTACGCGCACAGCGGATAGGGACCGAACTGTCTCACGACGTTCTAAACCCAGCTCGCGTACCGCTTTAATGGGCGAACAGCCCAACCCTTGGGACCGACTCCAGCCCCAGGATGCGACGAGCCGACATCGAGGTGCCAAACCATCCCGTCGATATGGACTCTTGGGGAAGATCAGCCTGTTATCCCCGGGGTACCTTTTATCCGTTGAGCGACAGCGCTTCCACAAGCCACTGCCGGATCACTAGTCCCGACTTTCGTCCCTGCTCGACCCGTCGGTCTCACAGTCAAGCTCCCTTGTGCACTTACACTCAACACCTGATTGCCAACCAGGCTGAGGGAACCTTTGGGCGCCTCCGTTACTCTTTAGGAGGCAACCGCCCCAGTTAAACTACCCATCAGACACTGTCCCTGATCCGGATCACGGACCCAGGTTAGACATCCAGCACGACCAGAGTGGTATTTCAACGGCGACTCCACAACCACTGGCGTGGCTGCTTCAAAGTCTCCCACCTATCCTACACAAGCCGAACCGAACACCAATATCAAACTATAGTAAAGGTCCCGGGGTCTTTCCGTCCTGCTGCGCGAAACGAGCATCTTTACTCGTAGTGCAATTTCACCGGGCCTATGGTTGAGACAGTCGAGAAGTCGTTACGCCATTCGTGCAGGTCGGAACTTACCCGACAAGGAATTTCGCTACCTTAGGATGGTTATAGTTACCACCGCCGTTTACTGGCGCTTAAGTTCTCAGCTTCGCACACCCGAAAGTGCACTAACCGGTCCCCTTAACGTTCCAGCACCGGGCAGGCGTCAGTCCGTATACATCGCCTTACGGCTTCGCACGGACCTGTGTTTTTAGTAAACAGTCGCTTCTCGCTGGTCTCTGCGGCCACCCCCAGCTCATGGAGTAAATCCAATCACCAGTGATGGCCCCCCTTCTCCCGAAGTTACGGGGGCATTTTGCCGAGTTCCTTAACCATAGTTCACCCGAACGCCTCGGTATTCTCTACCTGACTACCTGAGTCGGTTTAGGGTACGGGCCGCCATGAAACTCGCTAGAGGCTTTTCTCGACAGCATAGGATCATCCACTTCACCACAATCGGCTCGGCATCAGGTCTCAGCCTTAATGTGTGACGGATTTGCCTACCACACGGCCTACACCCTTACCCCGGGAACAACCATCGCCCGGGTTGGACTACCTTCCTGCGTCACCCCATCGCTTACCTAGTACAAGTCTGGTTCGTCGGCTCCACCACTACCCTCAACTCCGAAGAGATCGGGCCGGCTTCACGGACTTAGCATCGCCTGATTCAGTATTGGGCGTTTCAAAGCGGGTACCGGAATATCAACCGGTTGTCCATCGACTACGCCTGTCGGCCTCGCCTTAGGTCCCGACTTACCCTGGGCAGATCAGCTTGACCCAGGAACCCTTAGTCAATCGGCGCACACGTTTCTCACGTGTGTATCGCTACTCATGCCTGCATTCTCACTCGTGAACCGTCCACAACTCGCTTCCGCGGCTGCTTCACCCGGCACACGACGCTCCCCTACCCATCCACACAGGCGTTGGCCCTATATGTGTGAATGACACGACTTCGGCGGTACGCTTGAGCCCCGCTACATTGTCGGCGCGGAATCACTTGACCAGTGAGCTATTACGCACTCTTTCAAGGGTGGCTGCTTCTAAGCCAACCTCCTGGTTGTCTCTGCGACTCCACATCCTTTCCCACTTAGCGTACGCTTAGGGGCCTTAGTCGATGCTCTGGGCTGTTTCCCTCTCGACCATGGAGCTTATCCCCCACAGTCTCACTGCCGTGCTCTCACTTACCGGCATTCGGAGTTTGGCTAAGGTCAGTAACCCGGTAGGGCCCATCGCCTATCCAGTGCTCTACCTCCGGCAAGAAACACACGACGCTGCACCTAAATGCATTTCGGGGAGAACCAGCTATCACGGAGTTTGATTGGCCTTTCACCCCTAACCACAGGTCATCCCCCAGGTTTTCAACCCTGGTGGGTTCGGTCCTCCACGAAGTCTTACCTCCGCTTCAACCTGCCCATGGCTAGATCACTCCGCTTCGGGTCTAGAGCGTGCAACTCAATCGCCCTATTCGGACTCGCTTTCGCTACGGCTTCCCCACACGGGTTAACCTCGCTACACACCGCTAACTCGCAGGCTCATTCTTCAAAAGGCACGCAGTCACGACGCACCGAGCAAGCTCGATGCGCGACGCTCCCACGGCTTGTAGGCACACGGTTTCAGGTACTATTTCACTCCGCTCCCGCGGTACTTTTCACCATTCCCTCACGGTACTATCCGCTATCGGTCACCAGGGAATATTTAGGCTTAGCGGGTGGTCCCGCCAGATTCACACGGGATTTCTCGGGCCCCGTGCTACTTGGGTGTCTCTCAAACGAGCCGTTGATGTTTCAGCTACGGGGGTCTTACCCTCTACGCCGGACCTTTCGCATGTCCTTCGCCTACACCAACGGTTTCTGACTCGTCTCACAGTCGGCAGACTATGAAAGAGAGATCCCACAACCCCGCATGCGCAACCCCTGCCGGGTATCACACGCATACGGTTTGGCCTCATCCAGTTTCGCTCGCCACTACTCCCGGAATCACGGTTGTTTTCTCTTCCTGCGGGTACTGAGATGTTTCACTTCCCCGCGTTCCCTCCACACTGCCTATGTGTTCAGCAGCGGGTGACAGCCCATGACGACTGCCGGGTTTCCCCATTCGGAAACCCCCGGATCAAAGCTTGGTTGACAGCTCCCCGGGGACTATCGTGGCCTCCCACGTCCTTCATCGGTTCCTGGTGCCAAGGCATCCACCGTGCGCCCTTAAAAACTTGGCCACAGATGCTCGCGTCCACTGTGCAGTTCTCAAACAACGACCAGCCACCCATCACCCCACCCTTACAGGTGAGTGCACTGGGGCCGGCAACCGAAGGCAGCCTCACGGCCATACCTTCAGATACCCAACAGCGTGCCCGACCCGACCAACCCGTTCCCGTTTTCCACGCCGAAGCAGTACTCACAAAAACTTGCCGATCGTGCCGAATAGTCAACGTTCCACCCATGAGCAACCAGCACCGAACATTCGCCGGTGTACTGGCCTCTGGTCAGCCGAAGCTGACAAGAAGTGCTCCTTAGAAAGGAGGTGATCCAGCCGCACCTTCCGGTACGGCTACCTTGTTACGACTTCGTCCCAATCGCCAGTCCCACCTTCGACAGCTCCCTCCCACAAGGGGTTGGGCCACCGGCTTCGGGTGTTACCGACTTTCGTGACGTGACGGGCGGTGTGTACAAGGCCCGGGAACGTATTCACCGCAGCAATGCTGATCTGCGATTACTAGCAACTCCGACTTCATGGGGTCGAGTTGCAGACCCCAATCCGAACTGAGACCGGCTTTTTGAGATTCGCTCCGCCTCGCGACATCGCAGCTCATTGTACCGGCCATTGTAGCACGTGTGCAGCCCAAGACATAAGGGGCATGATGACTTGACGTCGTCCCCACCTTCCTCCGAGTTGACCCCGGCAGTCTCCTGTGAGTCCCCATCACCCCGAAGGGCATGCTGGCAACACAGAACAAGGGTTGCGCTCGTTGCGGGACTTAACCCAACATCTCACGACACGAGCTGACGACAGCCATGCACCACCTGTATACCGACCACAAGGGGGGCACCATCTCTGATGCTTTCCGGTATATGTCAAGCCTTGGTAAGGTTCTTCGCGTTGCGTCGAATTAAGCCACATGCTCCGCTGCTTGTGCGGGCCCCCGTCAATTCCTTTGAGTTTTAGCCTTGCGGCCGTACTCCCCAGGCGGGGAACTTAATGCGTTAGCTGCGGCACCGACGACGTGGAATGTCGCCAACACCTAGTTCCCAACG
This sequence comes from Streptomyces sp. NBC_01341, assembly GCF_035946055.1. Lineage (NCBI taxonomy): Bacteria > Bacillati > Actinomycetota > Actinomycetes > Kitasatosporales > Streptomycetaceae > Streptomyces > Streptomyces sp. NBC_01341. Next base: position 3,503,593 of record NZ_CP108364.1, read on the forward strand.
TTTACGGCGTGGACTACCAGGGTATCTAATCCTGTTCGCTCCCCACGCTTTCGCTCCTCAGCGTCAGTAATGGCCCAGAGATCCGCCTTCGCCACCGGTGTTCCTCCTGATATCTGCGCATTTCACCGCTACACCAGGAATTCCGATCTCCCCTACCACACTCTAGCTAGCCCGTATCGAATGCAGACTCGGGGTTAAGCCCCGAGCTTTCACATCCGACGTGACAAGCCGCCTACGAGCTCTTTACGCCCAATAATTCCGGACAACGCTTGCGCCCTACGTATTACCGCGGCTGCTGGCACGTAGTTAGCCGGCGCTTCTTCTGCAGGTACCGTCACTTTCGCTTCTTCCCTGCTGAAAGAGGTTTACAACCCGAAGGCCGTCATCCCTCACGCGGCGTCGCTGCATCAGGCTTTCGCCCATTGTGCAATATTCCCCACTGCTGCCTCCCGTAGGAGTCTGGGCCGTGTCTCAGTCCCAGTGTGGCCGGTCGCCCTCTCAGGCCGGCTACCCGTCGTCGCCTTGGTAGGCCATTACCCCACCAACAAGCTGATAGGCCGCGGGCTCATCCTTCACCGCCGGAGCTTTTAACCCCGCCCCATGAGGGACAGAGTGTTATCCGGTATTAGACCCCGTTTCCAGGGCTTGTCCCAGAGTGAAGGGCAGATTGCCCACGTGTTACTCACCCGTTCGCCACTAATCCACCCCGAAAGGCTTCATCGTTCGACTTGCATGTGTTAAGCACGCCGCCAGCGTTCGTCCTGAGCCAGGATCAAACTCTCCGTGAATGTTTTCCCGTAATCGGGATCACAACACGAGAGCGGAACAACCAGGTCGGAATATGACCGGCTGTTCACAGCGTCCTCGCTGTTGTTGCCTACCGGATCCGAAGATCCCGCAGGACTTTTCAAAGGAACCACCAACCTGCCGAAGCAGGCCGGGGTATCAACATATCTGGCGTTGACTTTTGGCACGCTGTTGAGTTCTCAAGGAACGGACGCTTCCTTCGGTCCCGTTTCACCGGGGCCCTCCGGGCGCTTCCCTTCGTTCTTGCGTTTCCGACTCTATCAGACTCTTTCGTGTCCGATTCCCGGTCGAAGCGGGCTACTGCTTGTTTCGCTTTCCAGTTCTTCGCTTTCGCGTTTCCCTTTCCGGCGAGTCCGACTCTATCAGATCCTTTCGGGCCTGATTCCCAGTCAGTGGGGCTTGCCATCCGGGCTGTTGGGCCCTTCCGACGTCCAAACTCTAGCGGATTTTCCCGGCGACTCATAATCGAGCTGTCGAATTGAATTCCGGCATGCCGAAATTCTCTCCGGTGGGAGATCGTGCTGAGTTTGGTTGCCGCATTCGCGGCGGGATCGGCTGCCCCGGATCCGTACCGACTCCGTGACAACTCGAAGAACCATACGGATGCGGGAGCGCTGTGTCAACCCCTCCCTGTACCCCGTCTTCGGGCGTTCAGTCCAGGTCGGTGAGACGGCCGCCGGCGTCGGGCTGCTCGTGCTCCACGCGGCGCAGGAGGCGGATGAGTATCTCGCCCAGAGCTCCACGTTCGTCGCCCGAGAGGTCCTGGAGGAGGTCCTCCTCGAAGCTGGTCGCCATCCTCATCGCCTCGAGCCATTTCGTACGACCCTCGTCGGTCAGTTCGACGATGACGCGCACCCGGTTGTTCTCGTCCCTGTCCCGGGTGACGAGACCCTCGCCGGCCATCCGGTCGATGCGGTGGGTCATCGCGGCAGGGGTGAGGCCCAGGCGCTTGGCCAGCTCACCCGGTCCCAGGCGGTACGGGGTACCGGCGAGGACCAGGGTCTTGAGGACCTCCCACTCGGCGTTGCTGATGCCCAGCGCCGCGACCTGTCTGCCGTAGGCGACGTTCATCCGGCGGTTCAGCCGGCCGAGCGCCGACACGACCTGTTCGACCTGGGGGTCGAGGTCCCGGAACTCTCGCTGATAGGCCGCGATCTGCTCGTCGAGGCTCGGCTCCTGGAGCTCGGGCTGCTCGGTGGTCTCAGACATGGCGGGCAGTATCGCACGCCCTCATGCCTGTCGAAGTCCTTCGGGCTGTAGACTTCATCTTCTAACTTTAGTGTTAAAGTCTACGAGTCTGTGTTCTTCAAAGTTCTTCGACTCTTGAGGTAGGTGAGTGTGACCAGGGAGATGGGTGCAGCGCTGCGGCGGATCCAGCTGGGCAGCGCGCTGAGCGCGTTCGGCCTCGGGTTCACCGTCCCGTATCTGTACGTCTACGTGGCGCAGGTGCGGGATCTTGGTGCCGGTACGGCGGGTGTCGTACTGGCTGTCTTCGCCATGGCCGCGCTGGCCGTACTGCCGTTCACCGGTCGGGCCATCGACCGGCGCGGGCCCCTGCCCGTGCTCGTCGTGGCTGCCGGGGCGGCCGCCGTGGGCGCCGGTGCGCTCGGTGTGGCGGACAGCGTGGTGACCGCGGTGCTGTCAGCCGCGGTCCTGGGCGCCGGGACCGCCGTCATGCAGCCCGCCCTCGCGACGATGCTGGTGTGGTGCTCCAGCACATCGACCCGCACCCGTGCCTTCGCCATGCAGTTCTTCCTGCAGAACCTCGGCCTCGGTATCGGCGGCCTGGTCGGCGGGCAGCTGGTGGACGTCGACAGCCCGTCGAGCTTCACCCTGCTGTTCCTGATCGAAGCGGCGATGTTCGTGGTCCTCGGCGTCGTCGCCGCCACGGTGCGCATGCCCCGGGCCCCGTCCATCCCCGATGCGGTGCCCACCGACGGCGTCGCGCCCAAGGCGGGCATGCGGGTGCTGCTCTCGCACCGGGCCATGGTGCAGCTGTGCGTCCTGGGCTTCGTGATCTTCTTCGCCTGCTACGGACAGTTCGAGTCGGGCCTCGCCGCATACGGCACGGAGGCCGCCGGGATCGAGCCGTCCACGCTGGGGCTGGCGCTGGCGGCCAACACCGCCGTCATCGTCGCCGCGCAGTTCGTCGTGCTCCGCCTCGTCGAGCGGCGGCGGCGCAGCCGGGTCATCGCGGGCGTCGGTCTGATCTGGGCCTTCGCCTGGATCGTGGCGGGCTACGCGGGCCTCGGGCACGGCAGTCAGACCATGGCGACGGCCGCGATGATCTCGACGTACGCCCTGTTCGGTCTCGGTGAGGCGATGCTGTCGCCGACCGTCGCCCCGCTCGTCGCCGATCTGGCACCCGAGTCCATGGTCGGCCAGTACAACTCGGCCTTCGCGCTGGTCAAGCAGCTTGCCCTGGCGGTGGGGCCGGCCGTGGGCGGGCCCATGGGGGCGTCGCTGCACGGGCCGTACATCGTGACGTTCGTGCTGTTCTCGCTGGGCATCACCGTGCTGGCCCTGAAACTGGGCCGGCGGCTCACCCCCGTACAGGACAAGCCGTCGCTCGTGGCGGTGCCCTCGCGGGTGGTCGCCGTGTCGATGCCCGAGGGCGAAGCGGCTGCGGCCGCGGCCGCCGTGCGCTGAGGCGGGCTCAGCCGGGGAGTGCGAACTCGCACCACACCGCCTTGCCTCCCCCGGGGGTACGGCGGCTGCCCCACGACGAGGCGATGGTCGCGATGATGGAGATGCCGCGTCCCGCCTCGTCGGCGGGCTCGGCTCGCCGGCGGCGCGGCAGGTGGTCGTCCCCGTCCGTCACCTCGATGATCAGGCGGCGGTCGGTGCGGCGCAGACCGAGACGCATGGGCGGGGTGCCGTGCTGCAGGGAGTTCGCCACGAGCTCGCTCGCGGCGAGTAGGCCCAGGTCGCAGAGTTCGACGGGGAACCGCCAGGAGGCCAGGACCCCGGTCGCGAAGGCGCGTGCCCTCGGTGCCGCTTCGATTCCGCCGAGGAGTTCGAGCGAGGCGTTGTGGAAGAGTTCGGCGCTCGTCCCCGTACGGGCGGGGTGCTGGACGACGAGCACCGCCACGTCGTCGTCGTGCTCCGCTGTCACCCCCAGGGCGCGGATCAGCCGGTCGCAGACCACCTGGGGCGATCCCTTGGCGCCGGACAGCGCGCGTTCCAGGGCCGCCACTCCCTCATCGATGTCCTCGCTGCGGCGTTCGACCAGGCCGTCCGTGTAGAGCACCGCGGTGGAACCCGGCGGCAGCGCGATCGTCCCCGAGGTGTGCACCCAGCCGCCCGTGCCCAGCGGCGGTCCGGTGGGGTCCTCCGCGCGGTGGACCGCCCCGTCCTCGTCGCACACGAGGATGGGGAGGTGCCCGGCGGAGGCGTAGACGAGGTGCCCCTCGTTGGGGTCGTGCACGGCGTAGACGCAGGTGGCGATCTGGTTCGCGTCGATCTCGGCGGCGATGACGTCGAGGAGCTGGAGGATCTCGTGCGGCGGCAGGTCGAGGCGGGCGTAGGCGCGGACCGCGGTGCGCAGCTGCCCCATGACGGCCGCGGCGCGCACCCCGCGTCCCATCACGTCACCGATGACGAGGGCGGTGCGTCCGGCGCCGAGGGTGATGACGTCGTACCAGTCGCCGCCGACCGCCGCGTCCGTGCCGCCCGGCTGGTAGGTGGCCGCGATCCGCAGGTCGTCAGGTTGTTCGAGGTCCTGCGGCAGCAGCGAGCGCTGGAGGGTGACGGCCGTCTCGCGGTGGCGGCGTTCACTGGAGCGCAGCCGCTCCGCCGCCTCGGCGTGGTCGGTGACGTCGGTGGCGTAGACGAGGACGCCGGGCTCGCTGTCCGTGGCGCCCGCGGCCACGGGGGTGCACGTGACCGTGTACGAGCTGCCGGCCAGGACCTTGCGTGACTTGACCGTGCGGGAGGTGCCGCTGCGCAGGACCTGGTCCAGGAGCGGCAGCAGGCTCAGTTCGGAGAGCTCCGGCATGGCCTCGGCGGCGGGTGCCCCGCACGGCCGGGGTCCGAAGGCCGTCGTGTAGGCCTCGTTGACGTAGGTGATGCGGTGGTCGGGGCCGTGGAGCAGCGCGACGGGGGCGGGCAGACGGCCCAGCAGGGCGCCGGCCGACAGGGCCTCCAGAGAGGGGCCCGGCACGGGGCCGGCGGGTTCCGGGGCGGATTCCGGGGCGGATTCCGGGGGTGCGGCCGCGGGTGCCGGCCGCGCGGACTCCGCGCGGGCGGCGGGTACGGAACTGCGGTCGTCCCGCGCGGCGGCTCGACGCTGCGTTCCGGGGAAGCGGGCGCTCCAGCGCGTGAAGTTCACGGAATTTCTGGCCTCGTGTGTCGGTCTGGTCCGCTCGGGCGAGCTGCTTCGTCTGCTGTTCCCGCACCGTTCCCCCCGCAAGCGGTCGTGCAGGGGGGAGGTGCGGGGGGCGGGGCTCCCGGGAAATCACAGCCGGGCTCTTCGTGCTGTCGGTCGTCGCTGCCGGTCACTGTAGGTGACTACCGGGCGGGTCACTCTGCGCAGGTGCGGGCCCGCCTATGGTCACACGCCCAGTGTGACCGACCGTACTGTCAGTTGAGGTACGGCAAGGGGTACGGCCGCCCGGCCACGGCCGTTCTCCGGGCGGCTCGGCAGTGCGCGCGTCGCCCGGGCTCAGCCGGACGCGCGGGGCGGCTCCCCGTCCTTCGGCGGGGAGCCCTCGGGGGGTGCCGGGTGCGCGTGTCCGCCTGCGGCCAGGGCGAACTCGGCCCGCGGGTGCTCGAGCGATCCGAGGGAGACGATCTCGCGTTTGAACAGGCCGGCCAGGGTCCACTCCGCGAGGACCCGCGCCTTCCGGTTGAACGTCGGTACGCGGCTGAGGTGGTAGGCGCGGTGCATCAGCCAGGCCGGATACCCCTTGAGCTTGCGGCCGTACACGTGCGCGACGCCCTTGTGCAGGCCGAGCGAGGCGACGGACCCGGCGTAGGAGTGCCGGTAGTCCTCGGTGGGCCGGCCGGCGAGCGTGGCGAGGATGTTGTCCGAGAGGACCTTGGCCTGGCGTACCGCGTGCTGGGCGTTCGGCGCGGTCTCCGTGCCCGGTTCGGCCGAGGTGAGGTCCGGCACGGCGGCGGCGTCGCCGGCCGCCCAGGCGTGCGGGGCCCCGTCGACGGCGAGCGCGGCGGTGCAGCGGATCCGGCCGCGCTCGGTGAGGGGCAGGTCGGTGGCCGCGAGGAGCGGCGCGGGTTTGACGCCGGCGGTCCACACCAGCGTGCGCGTGGGGAAGCGCGACCCGTCGCTGAGCACGGCGACCCGGCCCTCGCAGCTGTCCAGACGGGTTTCGAGGCGTACGTCGATGTTGCGGCCGCGGAGTTCCCTGACGGCGTACTTGCCCATCGCCTCGCCGACCTCCGGCAGGATGCGCCCCGTCGCCTCGACAAGGACCCACCTCAGGTCGGCGGGCTTGATGTTGTGGTAGTAGCGCGAGGTGTAGCGGGCCATGTCCTCCAGTTCCCCGAGCGCCTCGACGCCTGCGTAGCCGCCGCCCACGAAGACGAAGGTGAGGGCGGCGTCGCGGACGGCGGGATCCCTGGTGGCCGAGGCGATGTCCATCTGTTCGATGACGTGGTTGCGGAGGCCGATGGCCTCCTCGACGGTCTTGAAGCCGATGCCGAAGTCGGCGAGACCCGGAATCGGCAGGGTCCGAGAGACGGACCCGGGAGCGATGACGATCTCGTCGTACGGGATCTCTACGGCGCCGGTGCCGTCGTCCGCTGTGGCGAGCGTCGTGACCGTCGCGGTGCGCTTCGCGTGATCGACCCGCTCCGCCTCGCCGATGACGATCGTGCAGTCCTTGAGGACCCTGCGCAGCGGCACGACGACGTGGCGGGGGGAGATCGATCCGGCGGCCGCCTCGGGCAGGAACGGCTGGTAGGTCATGTAGGGCTCGGGCGTGACCACCACGATCTCGGCCTCACCGCTCTTCAGTCTCCGCCGCAGCTTCCGCTGGAGACGCAGTGCGGTGTACATCCCGACGTAGCCGCCGCCGACGACGAGAATGCGCACACTTGGCCGGGTGCCGGGGGACGTGCCCCGGGAATCTGGTGCCATCACCTTCCCATGACGCAACGGAGTCCGGAGTTTGTCCACAGGCCCGGCAAATTGTGTGACCGGAGCTCGTCGATCAGGGGGCGGGGTCCGGGCGCCCGGCGATCGCGCAGCTTCCCAGGTCAGGTACGACGGGCGGGCGGACCCACGGGGGGCGAATCGGGGCCCAACCGGTCCTTGCTCCGATCGGGGGGCGCTCCGTGCGGAACTACCCCCTTCTGAATTGACCCGGGCTCAACTATGTTCGTACCCCGTCGGGGTGTCGGAATCGGACAGAGGTCCACACCCGGCGGACAGGGCGGGAAGTCTCCGGGGGGAGACGTCATAACCGGGGGAAGTTATGCACATTCAGGATTTGCATGGGCAGAGTGCTGTCGGCTCCACCGCTGAGGGCCACGGGCGGCTGAGCGCGGTGGCTGCGGTGGGCGCGGTCGGGACGGCGGCGATCGCCTCCCGTTCGGCACCGCTCCGTGTGGATGCACAGCGCAATCTCGAACACGTCCTGCGCGCCGCGCGCGAGGTGTTCGGCGAGCTGGGTTACGGCGCTCCGATGGAAGACGTGGCCCGCCGCGCCCGGGTCGGAGTCGGCACGGTCTACCGGCGTTTCCCGAGCAAGGACGTGCTCGTCCGCCGGATAGCCGAGGAGGAGACCGCGCGGCTGACCGATCAGGCGCGGTCGGCCCTAGGGCAGGAGGAGGAACCGTGGTCCGCGCTCTCCCGCTTCCTGCGGACCTCGGTGGCGTCCGGGGCAGGGCGGCTGCTGCCGCCGCAGGTACTCCGGGTGGGGGCGGAGCCCGAGGAGGCGGCGATACCGGTCCAGGCCGCGGCGGACGGCGACACGCGCGTCCCGCATCAGCGGCAGGTGACGGGCCAGCCCGGCCTCCGGGTGGTCGAGCAGCACGCGACGGCCGAGGAGGCCCTCGACGACGACCCGGGGGTGGCCGAGCTGCTCGAAGTCGTGGGGAGTCTGGTGAACCGGGCTCGCGAGTCGGGTGAGCTGCGCGGCGATGTGACGGTGGCCGATGTGCTGCTGGTCATCGCCACGGCGGCGCCGGCCCTGCCGGACCCCGCTCACCAGGCCGCCGCCTCGGCCAGGCTGCTGGACATCCTTCTGGAGGGGCTCCGCTCCCGCCCCGCGTAGCCGCGGGAGGACAGGCGAACGCACCGGCCGGCGGGAGCTGTCTCCCACCGGCCGGACGTCGTCACGGGGCAGGGTTGACCGGGCGACGACCGGGGGTCGGAGCGCGCGACAGGGGTTCCGCGTGGGTCCGGAGCGGTCCTGCGGTCACCCGGAGGCGGCCGGATCCCCGCTGGGAACCATCCCCGCGTACGGGCCGAGGCCGAAGCAGCGGCGGCCGGACCCGCTGTGACCGGACGTCAGTGCGGTTCGGAGGGCATCCGTCCTTCCCCGCAGGAGTGACGTCACACCCCCCGCAGGGGTGAAGACACCCCGGACGAGTGGTTGCCCCTGCCCAGGGTCCGTCGCGGCGTGGCGCTGTGGCACTCTGGCCCCGGTATTTCGGGTCCGAGGGTGCATACGGGGGCTTCGCGATGAACGGTGACGCGCGGCAGGAAGAACCGGCCGGCGGTAGCGCCGCCGTGGGCGGGAGCGACGGGACGGGCACCGACGGCCCGACGCCCGGTCACGTGCCGAACCAACCGCCGGGGCCGGCCGGCCGTGACCGGTCCGGGGACTCCGCCGGGGGCGGCACGGTGCTCCCCGGCCCCTGGTCGCCCGCCGAGGAGGCCGGGCCCCCGGATCCCGGAGCGGGGACCACCCCCGCGTACGCGGTCCCGCTGCAGCGCGAGGGCCGGGCGGGCTCCGCCGATCTCGGCCCGTCCGACGCCCAGTTGATCCAGGGCATGCGTGCGGGGGACGACTCGGCGTACGAGGAGCTGTTCCGGCGGCATTCGGGAGCGGTGCGCCGCTACGCCCGTACGTGCTGCCGGGACGCCCACACCGCCGACGACCTGACGGCCGAGGTGTTCGCCCGGACCCTGCAGGCGGTGCGCGGCGGCAAGGGGCCGCAGGAGGCCGTCCGGGCCTACCTCATGACCGCGGTCCGGCATGTGGCCGCCGCCTGGACGAAGAGTGCGAAGCGCGAGCACCTGGTCGACGACTTCGCCGTGTTCGCCGCTCAGGCCACCCGCTCCAGCGAGCTGTCCGAGGCCGACACCGTCGACCTCGGGGCTGACGTGCTGGCCATGCACGAGGCCGACAGGTCGATGGCCATGCAGGCGTTCCGCAGCCTGCCGGAGCGCTGGCAGGCTGTGTTGTGGCACACCACGGTGGAGGAGGAGTCGCCGAGCGAGGTCGCCCCGCTGTTCGGCCTGACGGCCAATGCCACGGCGGTCCTGGCCGTACGCGCCCGCGAAGGGCTCAGGCAGGCGTATCTGCAGGCGCATGTGAGTCAGGCGCTGACGGCCGGCGGTGACTGCGCGCAGTACGCCGACCGGCTCGGCGCCCACGCCCGGGGCGGACTGCGGACCCGTGCCGAGCGCGGGCTGCGCAAGCACCTGGACGAGTGCGCCAGGTGCCGGGTCGCCGCGGGTGAACTCGACCGTGTGAACGCCGGGATTCCGGCGCTGCTCCCGGTCGCGGTCATCGGTTGGTTCGCCGCGGGGTACGCGGTCAAGGCGGCGGGCGTCGCCGTCGGCGGAGCGGTGGGGGCGGCCGGTGCCGGAGCGGCCGCCGCGGCCACGGGCAGCGCGTCGTCGGGCAGCGGTGCGGCGGGCGGGGCCGCCGTGTCGGAAGGGCTCGGCGCCCCGGTGAAGGCCGGGATCGCCGCCGCGGTGGCCGTGGCGGCGGCCGCCGCCGGGCTGGTGTGGGCCCTGTCCGGCGACGACCGGGCGCCGGAGGAGCGTCCCGTGGCGAAGCCGCCGGCTGCCGCACCCGCGGCTCCGGTTCCCGCTCCTCCGCCGGAGCCGGAACCGAAGCCGGAACCGAAGCCGTCGCCGTCGCGGCCCGCCCCGCGGGCACCCGAACCGCCCGCCCCGGAGCCGACACCGCCTGCGGCACCTGTTCCGACCCCGGCGCCGACTCCCGCGAAACCCACCCCGGCGCCACCCGCGCCCGCTCCGACGGAGCCCGCACCGGAGGAGCCGGTACCGCCCGCGCCGGAGGTCTACCAGGTGAACCGCCTGGCGTACTCCGTCGTCGGGGACCACACGCAGCCCGAGATCGTCCTCCGCGGGAGCACCGGGGTGTTCTGGCAGCGCGACGTGCTGTCCATCTCCACCAAGTCCTATGCGCACGGTGTGACCGCTCCCTCCCTCTCGTCGGTCACCGTGGAGCTCAACCGGACGTGCACCCGCTACGAGGCGTCGGTCGGGGTCGACGACCTGACGCTCGGTCTCGGCGCGGTGCGCTTCTCCGTGTACGACGGTGCGGGGGCGCGGCTGTGGCGGTCCCCGGTGATGCGGGGCGGTGACCCCGCGGTCCCGGCGAGCGTCGGCATCCAGGGGCGGGAGAGCATCAGGCTCGTCGTGGAACCCTCGGGGGCCCTCGGCGGGGTGGCCCTCGCCGACTGGGCGGAGTCCCGGATCAGCTGCCGCTGACCGGCTTCGTCCCGGACCGGCCCCGGCCGGTCTCGTCGGCGACCTCCGTCAGCAGCGCGATGGCGTCCCTCGGTGTGAGCCCCTGCCCCGCGGCGCGCTCCTCGGCGTACGCCCGCTCGCCCAGCCGTTCGCGCAGGGCCTCCAGCAAGGCTTTCACCTCGGCCTCCTCCACCGCGGAGCGCGGCCCGTACGCCCGCCAGGTGTCGGACGCCGCGAGGAGGCGGACCGCGGTGGCGTGCCGGCCGACCTTGGGCAGGATGCTTCCGGCTGCCTCCGCCAGATGTGCGGTGACCACCTCCGCGCACTCGGCTTCCACGGCGAGGCGGAGCGCGTCGGTGACCCCGCGCAGCCCGGCTTCGGGGCCGGCCTCCGGCTCGAACACGCTGATGCGGGCGGAGAGGCCGAGAACCGCCGCCGCGAACTGCGGGGGCGGATTGCCGTACGACTCACCGCAGTTCACGGAGTCGATGTACCGGCGGGCCTCCGCGACCTGGCCCGCGGTGAGCGCGATCGAGGCGCGCAGGAATCCGATGTAGGCCCTGGCGTCCAGGACCTGCCGGCGCTCGGCCTCCGCCTCCGCCTCGTCCAGACCCTTCCTCGCGGAGTCGAGGTCACCTGTCCGGTAGGAGAGTTCGGCGAGGCGCCCCAGCAGGAACGGCGTCTCGGCGTGGGCTCCGACCTCCCGGGCGAGTTGCAGCGCCTCCTGGTAGTCGGCCCGCGCCTCGTCGTACCTCCCTCGCATCATGTCCGCCTCGGCCGCTGCGCTCGCGACCTGGGCGCGCAGGTACCGGTCGCCGTTGCGGCGGCTGAGGACGCGCAGCTCGGCGAGGTCCTCGTCGATGCCGTTCGTGCCGAGGGGGGTGTCGACGAGCATGTGGGTGCGGAACATCAGCGTGACGCCGTACTCCCAGTCACCGCCGTACGCACGGGTGTTGGCGACGGCCGCGTCGAAGTGCGCGTGGACGTGGGGTGTGTACTCACGCCGCATGTACAAGGTCATCGGCCAGAGCAGTCCGGGGAACCGGGCGGCCTCCGGGCCGCAGGCGCCGAAGACCTCGGTCACCTTGCCGATCAGGGTGAGGAGCTCCTCGTCCTCGTTGATGCTGTCCGTCGGCCGGTTCTCCATCGCGAGGAGGAACCGCAGCATGTGCAGGTGCATCCGCGGCCAGTGGCGGGGATCGGCCTCGTCGGGCGGATCCTCGCCGAGTGCCGAGACACGTTCGGTCCAGGACAGGCCCTCGACACGGAAGTTGCGCAGCCACCAGAACCAGCCCATGGCGAGCACCAGGCGCATCGCCACCGGTTCGCAGGGGCGGGCGACGACCGTGCGGTGGAGGACGGCGCGGATGTTGTCGAGGTCGGCCTCCAGGCGTTCGATCCACGGAAGCTGGCCTTCGGAGCGCAGGAGGCCGTCGGCCTCCTCGGCCAGTGCGAGGAAGTACGCCGTGTGGGCGGAGGCCGCGGCGTCGCGGACGCCGGGGGTCTCGGCGGCGCGCTCGGAGGCGTATTCGTGGATCGTCTCCAGCAGGCGGTAGCGCATGTCGCCGCCGGTGGGGGTGGCGACCACGAGTGACTTGTCGACCAGTGCGCCCAGCAGGGCGGCGGCGTCGGGACCGGACACCGCTTCGGCCGCCGCCAGGTCCCATCCGCCCGCGAATACGGAGACCTGCCGCAGCACGGTCCGCTCGTCCGGGGACAGCAGGTCCCAGGACCAGTCCACGACCGCCCGCAGCGTCTGCTGCCGGGGCAGCACGGTGCGGCTGCCGCTGGTGAGCAGTCGGAAGCGGTCGTCGAGGCGGTCGGCGATCTGGCGTGGGGTGAGCAGCCGGAGGCGGGCGGCGGCGAGTTCGATGGCGAGCGGGAGACCGTCGAGTCTGCGGCAGATCTCGGCCACGGCTCCCGGATCACCGCCCGCTCCGGTGTCCGGGGCGAAGTCCGGCCGGACGGCGCGGGCGCGCTCGGCGAAGAGGCGGTGTGCGGGGTCAGGTGGCAGGGGGCCGACCGGACGGACCGTCTCACCCGGCACGCCCAGCGGCTCGCGGCTGGTGGCGAGGACGCGCAGTCCGGGGCACCGGGTGAGGAGCGTCTCGGCGAGGGCCGCGGCGGCGTCGATGACGTGCTCGCAGTTGTCGAGCACGAGCAGGAAGGGGCGGTGACGTGACCGGTGCGACAGGTGCTCGACCAGCCGCTCGGTGGGGTCCTGCGGCACGGCGTGCCCGTCGCGTGCGCCGCCCTGCAACAGGGCCGTCTCCCGCAGACCGAGCGCGGAGAGCACGGCGCCGGGGACCGCCGATGGGTCGTCGAGCGGGGCGAGTTCGGCGATCCAGGCGCCCTGCCCGGCCGCGGACTCCTCGGCGAGCCTGGTCTTGCCCGAACCGCCGGGGCCCGTGAGGGTGACGAGCCGGGAGCGGGACAGATCGGAGCGGATGAGGCGGAGTTCGGGCTCACGGCCGACGAAGGAGGTGAGCCGGGGCCGGATGTTGCCCTCGTCGGGACTCGGATCGCCCGGAACCCGCGGATCGCGCAGGGCCGCCCGCCCGGACGGTCCGCCGGCGTCGAGGAGTTGCCGGTGCAGCGCGCTGAGTTCCGGCCCCGGATCGGTGCCGAGACCGTCGGCGAGGGCCCTGCGCGCCTCCTCGTACGCGACGAGCGCGTCGGCCTGCCGGCCCTCGGCGCGCAGGCCGCGCAGCAGTTGCGCGCGCAGCCGCTCGTCGTACGGGTGGGCGGCCGTGAGCTCCCTGAGTTCGGGGACGAGGCCCGCCGTGGCGCCGCGGGCGAGGTCGGCCTCGACGCGCTGCTGGAGCGCGGTGAGCCGGTGGGCCTCCGCCCTGCGCCCGGACTCGTCCCCGGGGAGATCGGCGAGGGCGGGACCGCGCCACAGGGCGAGCGCGCCGCGCAGGGTGCCGGCGGCGGCCTCGGGCCTGCCGGAGGCGAGCTCCGCGGAGCCCTGCCGGACGAGCCGCTCGAAGACGTGGAGGTCGACGTCGTCCGGACCCGCGTCCAGCCGGTAGCCACCTGGGGCCGCCGTGACCGCCTCCCTGCCGAGGGCGCGGCGCAGCCGGCCGACGAGGGCCTGGAGCGCGGCGGGCGCGTCCAGCGGCGGCTCGTCCGCCCATACGTCGTCGATGAGCGCGGCGACGGACACGGGGCGACCGGCCCGTAGCGCGAGCGCCGCGAGCAGGGTGCGCAGCCGCGCGCCGCCGACGGGCAGTGCTCCGCCGTGCTCGTCTCGCGCCTCGGTGACGCCCAGGATCAGGTACCGCACCGGGCCATTGTGTCCCGGCGGCCGTCCGTCCGTTCATCGGTACGGCGGGCGGCCGCGACTGTGTCCGCCGACCGGTGCGGCGGACGATCACGGATCCGGTGCTTCAGGACTGCAGCGTCCGGCGCGCCGGGACCACACCGGCGGCCACCGCTCGTTGGCGCGGTGCCGCCGTGCCCGTCCAGCAGGTGCCCCGGCGCGTGACCAGGCGGCGGAGCCACAGCTCCGTGGACGCCAGCTCGGCCAGGCCGTCCAGCGGGAGGGGCTCACCCTCGGACGCGGCGCGGAGGGCCTTGCGTACGACGCGCGCCTCGATCAGGCCCGCGTCGGCGAGCAGGGGCGCGTCGAAGAGGGCGATCAGGTCCGGCAGGGCGGCACGCAGACCGAGCCGTCCCGCCGCGGTCGAGGTCGCCTGGGACGGGGTGCCCCATCCGGGCGGCAGCTCGTGGATGCCGGCGCCCGCGAGCACCCGGCGCAGGATCGCGGCCCTCGCGCCCGGCTGGACCCGCAGCGATTCGGGGAGGGCGCGGGCGGCCCGTACGACCTGGTTGTCGAGGAAGGGGGCGTGCAGCCGCTGGCTGCGGATCTCGGCGGCCTGCTCCAGGATCCGCTGGCCGGCGGCGTGCCGGGCGAGCGCGGCGCGGGCGCGGGCCTCTCCGGGGCGCTGGACCGAGGCGGGCCGGAAGGCCGCCTCCTGAAGGCGAACCGATACTTCCGCGAGTGCCTCACCCGTGAGCCAGCGTGCGGCGGGACCCGGCCGCGACCAGGTGAGGGAGGCGAGCGAGGCGTCGGCCGGGGTGTCGAACCCGGGGATGTCGCGGTTGGCCTCCGGCAACACGGAGGCGGCCGTCTCGAGGCCGGTGCGGTACGACGTCCTGGCCAGCCGGCGGGCGGCCCGGTAGACGGCCAGCGGGACGAACAGGGAGTGTGTGGAGGGCCCTTCGGCCCTGGCGAGCGCGGCGACGGGCCGCAGGATGTGACGTCTGCGCCGGTCCATGAGCAGGTCGGCCAGCCGGGCGGGGTGCGCGTCCAGCACCTGACGGGCGCCGTGGCCGACGAAGTGGTCGGCGCTGCCCGCGGCGAGCCGTCTCCGGTGGCGTTCGGCGACGACGAGGGAGGGGGCGGGCTCGTCGGTGAGCGGCCCGTTCTCCAGCGACGCGTAGGGCAGGGCGTCCTCGCCCGCCGCGACGACCACATGGTGCAGCCGCGGGTTGGCGGCGATGGCGCGAGCGCGCTCCATCTCGTCCTCGTGGCCCTGCGTGGACAGGTCGTTGAAGGTGACGGCGAGGAGCCGTTCGCCCGCTCCCGTGCCGTGGCCCAGGAGGGTGCCGGGGAGTCCCGGCAGTCCGGCGGCGAGCAGCGCGAGGGTGGCGGAGGCGCTGCCGCCCGAGAGGTCCGCCCCGATACCTGGGACGGGGGCGCCCCGCGCCGCGCGGCGTTCGGCGGGTCCCATGCCGGGGACGGGCCCGGGGTCGGGCGGCAGGGTCTCCGGGGCGTGGCGCGGGGCGGTCAGCCGGGCGCGTACGGCGTCGACCAGCGCGTCCCGCACGCCCTCGACCGCTCTCACCGGGTCGGTCTGCGGGGCGGCCACCGCGAGCGAGGCGACCGCTTCGTACCCGGTGATCTCTCGCGAACCCTCCCGGAGGATCAGCGCGTGCCCCGGCGGGATCCGTCTGACCCCTTCGTACGGTGTGCCGTCGCCCAGTGCCTCCGGGGTCTCGGGGCAGGCCAGCAGCGCCGCCAGGTGGCCGATGTCGAGCTGCGCCTCGATGAGGTCGGCGAGCGGGAGGGCAGCCGTGGCGTACGCGGTGCCGTTGGCCCAGGGGGTGTGGAAGACGGGGCGCGCCCCGGCGAGGTCGCCGGCGACGGTGATGCGCCGGCCGACCTGCACGACGGCCGTGTAACTCCCGGACCAGGCCGTGAGGTGGCGCAGTGCTCCGCCGCGGGCGGCCAGCAGCCCCACCCGCAGCTGCTCGTCGGTGGCGCCGCAGCAGCCGAGCACGGCGAGCCGGGCGGTGGGCGCGCCCTCGGGGGTCGCGACGGTGATGACGCGGATCTCGTCGGGTCGCCAGTCGCCCACGGCCCACAGCGGATCCGGGTCACCCCACAGGAGTCGGGAGCCGACGGGGTGGACGGTGCGCCCCTCCCCGTGGCGGCCGACCGCGCCCACGGTGCCGAAGCTCGCGGCGATACTGCTCCACCCCACCAACCAACGCATCGCCGCCTCCACAGGCCGTGGACGAACCGGCGTACCAGGACACGGGGAACGCCGTCGCGGGACATGCTGCCACGACAACGGCGCCCCGGAGGGGGTACGGGCGGCGCACGACGGATGTGCATGCGCCCCTGGCAAAGGCCCGGCCGCGGCTCCTGGGATCCCGTCGCGACGGTGCGGGCGGCTCCAGGGGGTGCGGCCGCCGGTCCGGGAGGCGGGCCGCGCCAGGGCCGGGGCGTGGAACCACTGGGATCCGGCCATACTCGGGCCGCTCCCCGGGGGGCCTGTGCGAGCGTTGCGATTCAGCCATTCTCCGAAGGCGAAGGGACCGCGCGTTTCACTACGGCCGACGCCCCGCGCACAGCCTGCGGTGCGCCCCCACGGGCACTCCGAACGCCGGTGGACGACCTCGTGACGTGGCCCCGGAACGGCCCCCCGGAGCATGTGGACGTGCGGGCCGGCGCATCCCCCCGGTGCGCCGGCCCGCACGTCCGCTCCCCCGAACCACCGTGCGGCGCACAGTCCGGGAGGTGTTCGTCACCTCCCGGACCGGTTCGCCGCCCGCGGGGATTGGGGCGGCGGATTCCCCCAGCCCGCCGAGTCCAGTTCAGCGGGCCGACCCACGCAGGACCCATCGAAGCGCTTGCGATTCGGCCGGGCGAGAGCGCACGGCCGGGCGCACGGCCACACACCAGGAGCACGGCCGCGACGCCCTCTGTCGCACGCACAACATTCCCGCCATACGGAGGTCTGCCCCTTAACGGTGGGGATGCGGCGAACTACGCTGGGTGTACCGATGTTCTCGCCGGGGCGGCATATTCCACGGGGCCTGGCCAAATGCGTGTGCGGCCGGAGTGCCCGGGACCGCACCTGGGGAGAACACGGTACGAATGCCGCGCGCCCGACCGGTGACGCGGCGGCCGTCTGTGTGTCGAGGGGTGGCTCATGTCCAGGGAGCAACGCGGGCCGAACGAGAAGCTCGGCACGGTTCTCGCCCTCGCGGGAATCAGCAACGCCGGCCTCGCCCGGCGGGTCAACGACCTCGGAGCACAGCGCGGTCTGACACTTCGCTACGACAAGACCTCGGTGGCCCGCTGGGTCGCCAAGGGCATGGTGCCGCAGGGTGCCGCCCCCCACCTGATCGCGGCGGCGATAGGGGCCAAACTGGGCCGCCCGGTCCCGTTGCACGAGATCGGGCTTGCGGACGCCGATCCGGCGCCGGAGGTGGGCCTCGCCTTCCCCCGTGACGTGGGGGAGGCCGTGCGTTCCGCGACGGACCTCTACCGGCTGGATCTCGCGGGGCGCAGGGGCGGCGGGGGGATCTGGCAGTCGCTGGCGGGTTCCTTCGCGGTGAGCGCCTACGCGACCCCCGCGTCCCGGTGGCTCATAACCCCCGCCGACCCGTCGGTGGCCCGCGACCCCTCCGACGCCCAGGCCTCGTTGTTCGGCCCCGAGGGCGCATCCGGGGCGCAGGGGGGCGGGGTGCCCGTCCAGCCGGGACCGGACTCCGCACCCGGCGTCTCGCCGCTGCGCGTCGGCCACAGCGACGTCACCAAGCTGCGCGAGGCGGCCCAGGACGCGCGCCGCTGGGACTCCAAGTACGGCGGTGGCGACTGGCGTTCCTCCATGGTCCCGGAGTGCTTACGCGTCGACGCCGCACCGCTCCTCCTGGGCTCCTACAGCGACGAGGTGGGCCGGGCCCTCTTCGGCGCCTCCGCCGAACTGACCAGGCTCGCCGGGTGGATGGCCTTCGACACCGGCCAGCAGGAAGCCGCCCAGCGCTACTACATCCAGGCGCTGCGCCTGGCCCGCGCCGCCGCCGACGTACCCCTGGGGGGATACGTCCTGGCGTCCATGTCCCTGCAGGCGACCTACCGGGGCTTCGCCGACGAGGGCGTCGACCTCGCGCAGGCGGCGGTCGAGCGCAACCGGGGCCTCGCCACCGCCCGGACCATGAGCTTCTTCCGGCTCGTCGAGGCGCGCGCCCACGCCAAGGCCGGAGACGCACCCGCCGCCGGAGCCGCGCTCAGGGCGGCCGAGAGCTGGCTGGAACGCTCCAGGACCGGGGACTCCGATCCGTCCTGGCTCGGGTTCTACTCCTACGACCGGTTCGCCGCCGACGCCGCCGAGTGCTACCGCGACCTCAAGGCACCCCGCCAGGTCCGCCGCTTCACCGAGCAGGCCCTGTCCCGGCCCACCGACGAGTTCGTCCGCTCACACGGACTGCGCCTCGTCGTGTCGGCCGTCGCCGAGCTCGAGTCCGGCAATCTCGACGCCGCCTGCGCGGCCGGCACCCGGGCGGTCGAGGTGGCCGGGCGCATCTCGTCCGCGCGCACCACCGAGTACGTGCGCGACCTCCTGCACCGCCTGGAGCCGTACGGGGACGAGCCTCGCGTGGCCGAACTGCGCGAGAGGGCCCGTCCGCTTCTCGTCACACCGGTCTGAGGTCGGACCGGGATCGTCCCGGTATGCCCGACGCTGTGACACACCTGTGCGCCACGCCCCGGCCGCCCCTGGTTTGAGCCCGTTGTCAGTGGGCCAGTGCACTATCGGGGTGGGAGGTGGCGTGATGGTGACGCACGCGGCGTACGACTGCGATGTGCTGGTGATCGGTGGCGGAATCGTGGGTCTGTCCACCGCGTACGCGATCACGCGCACCGCGCCCGGTACCCGGGTCACGGTGCTGGAGAAGGAGTGGGGTCCCGCGCGCCACCAGACCGGGCGCAACAGCGGGGTGATCCACAGCGGCATCTACTACCCGCCGGGCTCGCTCAAGGCGCGCTACGCGGTGCGGGGGGCCGCCGAGCTGATCGACTTCTGTACGGAGCACGGCATCCCGCACGCGGTGACGGGCAAGCTCATCGTGGCGACCGGCCGCGACGAGCTGCCCCGGCTGCACGCCCTGGTGCAGCGCGGCCGGGCGCACGGGCTGCCGGTCCGGGAGCTCGGACCCGCCCAGATCGCGGAGCACGAACCACGGGTGCGCGGCCTCGCGGCGATCAGGGTGGGCACGACGGGGGTGTGCGACTTCACCGCGGTCGCCGTCCGCCTGGCCTCGGAGGCGAGCGCCGCGGGCGGACAGGTGAGGTACGGCGCGGAGGTCGTCGCCGTCGACCGGCGCTCCTGGGGTGTGGCGGTGCGCACGGCCGACGGCCAGGTGGTCAGGGCCCGTGTCCTCGTGAACTGCGCGGGTCTGCACAGCGACCGGGTGGCCGCTCTCGCCGGTGACGACCCGGGCGCGCGCATCGTGCCCTTCCGCGGGGAGTACTACGAGCTGACCCGGCCCGAGCTGGTGCGCGGGCTCGTCTATCCGGTGCCCGATCCCGCGTTCCCCTTCCTCGGGGTGCATCTGACGCGGGGAGTCGACGGCACGGTCCACGTCGGGCCCAACGCGGTGCCGGCACTGGCACGCGAGGGATACGGCCGCACGGTCGTCCACCCGCGCGAGCTGGCCGCCACCCTGGCCTGGCCAGGCTCCTGGCGGATCGCCCGCAGGCACTGGCGGTACGGGGCGGGCGAGGTGCACAGATCCCTCTCGAAGAGCGCGTTCACCCGGGCCGTCCAGCGACTGCTGCCCGAGGTGACGGAGGCCGACCTGCGCCCGTCGCCGGCCGGGGTCCGGGCACAGGCGGTCCTGCGGGACGGCACGCTGGTGGACGACTTCCTGATCCGGGACGCCCCGCACACGGTGCACGTGCTGAACGCCCCGTCGCCCGCGGCCACGGCCTCCCTGCCCATCGGGAGGGAGGTGGCGCGCCGGGCTCTGCTGCGGGCTCGCGCGACGGGGTGGACGCCGCCCGCCGTAGAATCGGGTCATTGTGTCTGAGCCTGTGAACCCCACCCCAGAGACGCCCGGCCCCACCCCAGAGACGCCCGGCGTCCCGCCGGAGACCGTCCCCGCGCCGGAGACGGACGCGGACAGGGACGCCGAGGCGCGGCGTGCCGCCTCCTTCGAACGCCAGCGGAGGCTGCGCCAGGAACCCCGCTTCCCCGGCGGTCCCGCCGCCGACCCGGCGGGCTCGCACCACGAGCGCCGGATCCGCAGCTTCCAGCCACGCCGCAGCCGGGTGACGACCGGCCAGGAGGAGGCACTCCAGCGCCTGTGGCCCACGTGGGGCCTGGACATCGACGGCAAGAGCGTCATCGACCTCCCCACGCTGTTCGACGGCCTCCCGGTGGTCCTGGAGATCGGCTTCGGCATGGGTGAGGCCACGGCGCAGATGGCGGCCGACGACCCCACGACCGGAATCCTCGCCGTCGACGTGCACACCCCGGGGCAGGGCAATCTGCTCGGCCTCGCCGACCGGGCGGGGGTGTCCAACGTCCGCGTCGCCAACGGCGACGCGATCATTCTGCTCCGGGAGATGCTGGAGCCTGCCTCGCTGGACGGGCTCCGGGTGTACTTCCCCGACCCCTGGCCCAAGAAGCGGCACCACAAGCGGCGGCTGATCCAGCCGGAGTTCCTCGACCTGGTGGCACGGTGCCTGAAGCCCGGAGCGCTCGTCCACTGCGCGACGGACTGGGAGCCCTACGCCGAGCAGATGCTGGACGTCCTGACGGCACATCCCCTGTACGAGAACACGCAGGCGGACGGCGGCTTCGCGCCCCGGCCGTCCTTCCGGCCGCTGACCCGCTTCGAGGGACAGGGCCTGGACAAGGGACACGTGGTGCACGACGTCCTGTTCACCCGTCGCTGACCGGCCGTCGGCGGACGTCCCGGCCGTCGCACCGTGGCACGGTGCCGGTCCCTCTCGTTAGGGTCGTCAGGTGTCCGAGTGGTCCGTACAGCACCAGCAGCCGGCCGTCCCGGTTCTCGAGGAGCAGCAGCTCGACGAGTACCTGGGCGCCGTACCGGAGCACGGCCAGTGGCGTTACCGGCCGAGCCGCGTCGGCATGGTCTGGCGCAGCAAGGCGTTCCGCGCCGGTGCGGTCGTCACCGTCCTCGCCCTCTGCGGGCTGGTGATCCTGGCCCTGGTGCGCGAACAGACCGGCACCGAGGGCTTCCTGGTGGGCCTCGGCCTGGCCGTGCTGCCCGTGCCGCTGCTGATGGCGGCGTTCCGCTGGCTCGACCGTGTCGAGCCGGGCCCGTGGCGCAATCTGCTGTTCGCGTTCTCCTGGGGCGCCTGCGCCGCCGCGCTCGTCGCCATCATCGCCAATTCCTTCGCCACCCGGTGGATAGCCACGGCCACCGCGGATCCGGCGAGCGCGGACACCCTCGGCGCCACCGTCATCGCACCGGTCGTCGAGGAGACCGCGAAGGCGGCGGCCGTCCTGCTGATCTTCCTCTTCCGCAGACGGCAGTTCGGCGGTGTCGTCGACGGAATCGTGGTCGCCGGTTTCACCGCGACCGGCTTCGCCTTCACCGAGAACATCCTCTACCTGGGCCAGGCCTTCGGTGAGGACCAGGAGCTGGGGACCACGGGGCTCGCCTCGCTGACGGCCGGGACGTTCTTCGTACGTGTGGTGATGTCGCCGTTCGCGCACCCCCTGTTCACGGTGCTCTCCGGCATCGGCTTCGGGATCGCGGCGCTGGGCGGCGCGCGCCACCGGGTGCGCCGGGTGCTGCTGCCGCTGCTCGGACTGGCCCTGGCCATGGGTATGCACGCCCTCTGGAACGGCTCGTCGTCCTTCGGCCCGTACGGCTTCTACGCGGTCTACGGCGCGTTCATGGTGCCGTGCTTCGGCCTGGTGACCTGGCTGGCCGTCTGGTCCCGCCAGCGGGAACTGCGGACACTCTCCACGGAACTGCCGGTCTACGCGGCGGCCGGCTGGCTCGGCCCCGCCGAGCCGGCCGCACTGGCCTCGATGCGGGCCCGGGGAATGGCCCGGGACAGGGCACGGCACTGGCACGGGGCCCAGGACCGCGCCCGGGGCAGGGCTGCCGCCCGCGCGGTCGCCGAGTACGAGTCGTTCGCGACGTCCCTGGCCATGCTCCGCCGACGGGCACGCCACGACGGCGCGGGCGCCGACTTCGCCGTCCGCGAGCAGGAGTTGCTGCACCATCTGTGGCAGCGTCGGGAGATCGCGGGACCCGCTCTGGGGTACGCGGCGCACATGACGGGCCGGACGCGCGCCCACGTGTCGCCCCCGCAGGCACCGTTCCCCCGCCGGCTCCCCCACGGCGCCCCGGCTCCCCGGCAGATCCCGGCGCCGCACCGCCACTACGGCGGCTACAACCCCTATCTGGAGCACGGCCCCCGTGCCGCTCCGCCCACCGGGACTCCGCCGGGGTGAGGGGCCCGTCCGGACCGGCGCGGCCCGGACGGTTGGTGCCGGATCCTCAGGCCGAGGCCTCGGTGAGCTCTGCCAGCTGGCCCTCGGTCAGTTCGAGCCCGGCCACCGCCACGAGTGCGGGCAGCTGGCCGACCGTGCGGGCCGAGGCGATCGGTGCGGCCACGGTCGGCCGGGACGCCAGCCAGGCCAGCGCCACCGTGGCGATCTCGGCGTCGTGCTCCTGGGCCACCTTGTCGAGCGCCCCGAGCACCTTGCGGCCGCGCTCGGTCTCCAGGTGCTTCCCCGCGCCTTCGGCCCGCGCGCTCCGGACGGCCGTCCCCGGCCGGTACTTGCCGGTGAGGAAGCCCGAGGCGAGCGCGAAGTACGGGACGGCGGCGAGTCCCTCGGCCGCCGCGGTGTCCTGGAGCGCGCCTTCGTAGGTGTCGCGCGAGACGAGGTTGTAGTGCGGCTGCAGAGCGACGTAGCGGGCGAGGCCCTCGCGCTCCGAGAACTCCAACGAGGCCTTGAGCCGCTCCGGGCTGATGTTGGACGCCGCGATCTCCCGGACCTTGCCGGCCTTCACCAGCTCGTCCAGGGCGCCGATGATCTCCTCGACGGGGACCGTCTCGTCGTCGAAGTGCGTGTAGTAGAGGTCGATGTGGTCGGTACCGAGCCGGCGGAGCGACGCCTCGGCCGCCCCCTTGATCGTGGTCGCCGACAGCCCCTTGTACTCCGGGTGGGCTCCGCCCTTGGTCGCGACGACGACATCGTCCCTGCGGGAACGGCCGGACAGCCACGCACCGATGAGCGTCTCCGACTCACCGCCTTCGTTGCCCGGGACCCAGGCCGAGTAGGCGTCAGCGGTGTCGATGAAGTTGCCGCCCGCCTCCGTGTACGCGTCGAGGACGGCGAAGGTGGTGTCCCGGTCGGCGGTCCAGCCGAAGACGTTGCCGCCGAGAGCGAGAGGGAAGACCTTCAGGCCTGAGTTTCCGAGCGGGCGCAGTGATGTCATAGCCGGGCTCAACACATGGGCGGAGCCACATATTCCGATCCCGGCGGCCGCCCGCTCTCGGAGTGCGGGGCCGGCGGCCCTGGCGTCGGGGGGTTGTGCGCCAGGGCCGCCGGGGTCTCGAAGTGCGCCGTGTGCCGGCGCGGGCACTCAGATCGAGAGGCCCTTGCCGCGCAGCCAGCTCATCGGATCGACGCCCGAGCCGTCCGCGGTGTGGATCTCCAGGTGCAGGTGCGGCCCGGTCACGTTGCCGGTCGCTCCGACCCGGCCGATGGTGTCGCCGGTGGTGACCTTCTGGCCGGCGGTGACGTCCATCGAGGACTGGTGGCAGTACCAGACCTCGGTGCCGTCGTCGAGCTGAAGGACCGTGCGGTAGCCGTAGGAACCTGACCAGCCCGCCGACTTCACCGTGCCGCTGTGCACGGCCTTGACCGGCGTACCGGTGGGAGCGGCGAAGTCGAGACCGGTGTGGTAGCCGGAGGACCACATCGAACCGGCCTGACCGAAGGTCGAGGTGATGGTGTACGAGGAGGTCGGGACGGCGTAGCTCAGGGCGAGCTTGGCGAGACGCTCGGCCTCGGCCTTCTTCTTCGCCGCCTCTTCGTCCGCCTTCTTCTTCGCGGCGGCCTTCGCCTCGGCCTCGCTCTGCTGCTTGGCCGCCTGGGCCGCGGCCTCCTCGGCCGCCGCCTTCTCCTGCGTGGCTTTGGCTTCGGCCTCGGCCCCGGCCTGCTGCTGCTCGGCCTGCTGGAGGATGCGGGCGCGCAGCGCCTCGCCGGCGTCCGTGGTGCCCTGCTCGGCCTCGGCAGCGGTGATGCCGGCCGTGGTCAGCGGGGAGGAAGCGGTGACCGTGCCCTGATCCGCGTCGTCGGAGAGGTAAGCACCCACGCCGGGAAGGGACTTGGCGTCGGGAAGATTGTCCGCGATGGAATCGGGAAGGGAGATGGAGACCGGCGGTTTGCTCTGCGCGGTGGCCATGCCTCCCGCGCCGACGGCCGCGATGACACCGACGCCGAGGACGGTGGAGCTACGGGCGAGACCACGCTGTTTGGCCACGCGGTGCCTGCCGCGCACGGGACGGATGGACTCCTCGGTGGGGTTCCATTCCTCCCACGTCCTGCCCTGATCACCGGGACTGACGGGCCTGAAGGGTGCCGGAGCCTCGGGGGCAGGCTGATTTGACGCCACGTGGGCGCACTCCTTTCCTTCCTTCTCGCCTACCGGGTTAGCTGACGGGTTCGGAGCAGGAAGGTCTCCTACGGACCCCTTCGTCCCTCGCGGGAGTCAGGCGTCCGATTCACCCCATGTAGGTGGTTCCCCGGTTCCCTTGCGGGATTCGGCACTGCGCACGGTGCCGCCTCTGGCGACGACTGGGACAACCGCGCTGCGTTATCGAACGTTAATAGACATGCGGGTCCGATTCCAAGCTGTTCCCACAGATCGTTCATGACTCTGGCCTGGACTTTCAGGGGTCAATCGCCCCCAAACGGGCGAGTTGCACACCCCTCACGCACACCACGGTTTCTGACGTTTCGTCAAATGTTATGCACAGCGACGTCTTCTGATTACGGACGGTCGTCTTCGGTCATTCACGGTACCGCCCCACGATCTTCACCGTCTTCCGCCGCTCCTGCTGCCCCCTGGACGGCCGCCCGACCGCGAGCAGTGCGAGGTCGTCCGTCGACCGGCCCCCCGTGTGCAGCCGGACGTCATCGGTGAGGGCCGAGAGCAGTTCCTCCGGTCCCGGGAAGAGCCTGCCGCGCAACCGGGCCGCCGGGTCGTAGAAGACCCCGTCGGCGTCCCGCGCCTCCGAGAGCCCGTCGGTGAACGCCAGGAAGGTGGCCCCCGCCGGCAGCGGCCACTCGTCCGCACGGTCCGGCCACACGTCGAGGCCCATGCCGAGCGGCAGGGCCGGCTCGGTCGGCCGCAGGACGTCGAGCGCGCCGTCCGCGTGGAGCACGAGCGGCTCGGGGTGGCCCCGGTTGACGACCCGCAGCGTGTCGGCGCCCGCCGGGATCTCGGCGAGCACGGCCGTCACGAACCCCTCCATCGAGTCCAGTCCGCCGCGCCGCGTGCTCTCCCGTGCCAGCGCCCGCTCCAGCCGCTGGACCACGCCCTCCAGCGAGCGCTCCTGCTCGGCCGCCTCACGGAAGGCGCCGATCACGACGGCCACCGCCGCCACCGCGTCCAGGCCCTTGCCCCGTACGTCCCCGACCACCAGCCGCACCCCGTACGGCGTGTCCGCGACCGCGAACAGGTCGCCGCCGACGAACTCGTCGGCCTGCGCGGCCTCGTAGCGCGCCGCGACCTGCATACCGCCGATCCGGTCCTCCGGCACGGGGAGCACCGCGCGCATCGCGGTCTCCGCGATGACCCGCGCCGAGGCCAGCTGCTCGTTGCCGCGCTGTACGACCCGGTTGATGACGAGCGAGAGCGCGGCGACGGTGACGAGGGTGAGCAGGTCCGTGAGGGGGGCGACTTCGGCGAGCACGCCGTCGGAGGCACGGATGGCGAGGACGACGAGGATCGCGGCCACACCGGTTCGGATCGTGGAGGCCAGCGAGAAGAAGGGGGCGGCGATCAGCGGCGCCGCGGCGAAGAGCGGCACCGCGGAGACCTCGGGCGGGGTCGTGACGTCGCAGACCACTCCGGCACAGATCATCAGGGTGGGCAGCAGACGCACGAGCCTGCGTGCGCGCGCGTTCCCCTGGGCGCGCCCCTGCCGTTCGTCCCGCTTCCCCACCTGTACACCCCTGCCCGGTCCGCCCACGGCTGCGGACGGTACCGCGCCCCGACCCGGCCGGGCGGAGCCGCGCCGTGACGCGCCCGCTCATCGGCCGAAGGAAGGAGCGCACCGCCGCCACGTTCCTCCGGGGTCAACCGGAGAGCCGGTGCCCAGCGTAGATCGTCAGTGCATCCCGTACGAAGACGGCGGTTCCGTCCCCGTGGCGATCGTAGTTCTTCGCGAAGCGTGGATCGGCGGCGTACATCTCGCCGAGCCCGGTGACGTACGAACGGGTGACTTCCGTGGTCACCGACAGCCACGCGCAGTGCCGACGTGCGATGTCCTGCACCTCGTCGCTTCCCGCTTCCAGACCGGCGGCCCTCGCCGCGCCGTAGTCACGGGCGATGACGTCGTGCGCGTCCTGGAACGCGGCACGCTCTGCGGGGCTCAGCCCGCGCCACCACCGGTCACCCCGCTCGTACGCCGCACGGCCCCACCGCTCGCCGACCTCCTGCTCGTACGCCGTGTGGTCGAAGCCGTCGAACACTTCCTCGGCCATGAGATCCTCCCCTTCCTCGGTCCTGTGGAGAGTGGTCCGCACCGAGGCGATCTGCCGTCCGATGCGCTCCCGCTCCTGCTCCAGCAGGCGCAGATGGGCCCGGAGCGCCACGGAGGTGTCCCGCTGCCCCTCCAGCACGTCCTTGATCGCCGGCAGCGAGAGTCCCAGCTCCCTCAGCAGCAGGATGCGCTGGAGTCTGACCAGTGCGTCCTGGTCGTAGTAGCGGTAGCCGTTCGCACCGGTGCGGCTCGGCACGAGAAGACCGAGATCTCCGTAGTGCCGGAGCGTGCGGCTGGTGGTGCCGGCTCTTCTGGCGATTTCCTGGATGGACCACTCCATGCCGGAAACGCTAGATCTTCACGCAACGTCAAGGTCAAGCCCCGCATCCCGGAGCCGCCCCGGCGCACGACAGAGGCCCGGATCCTCGAAAGGATCCGGGCCTCTGTCTTCAGTAGCGGGGACAGGATTTGAACCTGCGACCTCTGGGTTATGAGCCCAGCGAGCTACCGAGCTGCTCCACCCCGCGTCGTTGTGATGGCAACTCTACGCCATCCGGGAGGGTGCTCCGACCACTTTTCCCACCGGCTCCCCTCCACGCTCGTCCTGAGGCGGTCGGCGCCCCAGCGGCCGGCGCCGCGATTGCGAGCCCTGCGCGGCGGCGGGACGCTGGAAGGAGACGACATTCGGTGTTCGGTCCCGTCTGCGCGGCATCCTCAGGTGCCGGCGTCGGCCCAGCAGCCTCACCCGATGAGATGGAGCCAGGGGAGGCCGGGCGCACGCTCACGAGGAGACGGCCATGGACGGCACCACACTGGAGGCCATGAGGACCGCGCTGCGCGGCCCGGTCATCGGCCCGGACGACCCGGCGTACGACGAGGCACGCACGGTGTACAACGCCATGATCGACAGGAAACCGGCAGCCGTGGTCCGCTGCCACAACACCGCGGACGTCATGGCGGCCGTCGACTTCGTCCGTGACCACGGCCTGGACGTGGCCGTCATGGGCGGCGGCCACAGCGGCCCCGGCCTGGGCGTCGTCGACGGGGCCGTCACGATCGACCTCTCCCCCATGGACGGCGTGCGGGTCGACCCCTCCACCCAGACCGCCCAGGCGGACGGCGGCGCGACACTGCGCGAGTTCGACCACGCCACGCACGCGTTCGGCCTCGCCACCCCGGCAGGGATCATGTCCACGACCGGCATCGGGGGCCTCACGCTCGGCGGCGGCCACGGCTACCTCACCCGCAAGTACGGCCTCACCGTCGACAGCCTGGTCTCCGCCGGCGTCGTCCTGGCCGACGGCAGCTTCGTCGCCGCGAACCCGAGCGAGCACGCCGACCTGTTCTGGGCGCTGCGTGGCGGCGGCGGGAACTTCGGCGTCGTCACGTCGTTCGACTTCGAGCTGCACCCCGTGGACACGGTCGGCGTCGGCATCACCGTATGGCCGCTGGAGCACTTCCAGGACGTCATGCGCTGGTACCGCGACTTCCTGCCGCAGGCGCCGGACGACCTGTACGGCTTCTTCGCCTCGCTGTCCGTTCCCCCGGGCCCGCCCTTCCCCGAGGAGATCCACGGACAGAAGATGTGCGGCGTCGTCTGGTCCTCCACGGCCGACCCCGAAGCCCTGGAGAAGACCCTCGCCGTGGTGAACGATCCCGCGCCGCCCGCCTTCCACTTCACGGCGCCGATGCCCTACCCGGCCCTGCAGACCATGTTCGACGCGCTCCTGCCCGCAGGGCTCCAGTGGTACTGGCGGGGCGACTTCTTCGACGAGATCACCGACGACGCGGTCGACGTGCACGCGGCCTTCGCGGAGAAGCTCCCCACCGGTCAGTCGACCATGCACCTCTACCCGGTCGACGGGGCGGCGGGCCGCGTCGGTCCCGACGACACCGCATGGGCGTACCGCGACGCCGTCTGGTCGGGTGTCATCGCCGGTATCGACCCGGACCCGGCCAACGCCACCGCCCTGCGGGACTGGGCGGTCGCATACTGGGAGGCGCTGCACCCTCACTCGATGGGCGGTGCCTACGTCAACTTCCTCGGCACCGGCGAGTCCCCGGACCGGGTCCGGGCCACCTACAGCGGCCACTACGACCGGCTGGCCAAGGTCAAACAGGACTACGACCCGCACAACCTCTTCCACGCAAACCAGAACATCGAGCCCGCAGCGCCGCACTGACCGTCACGCCGGGCTCGCAATTCCGGGGGAAAGCCGTGCTGGGAGGGTTACAGTCTGCATGCACCGCACGATGATCCGGACGCCCCCGGAGCGGCGCGGCACCGGCAGCGGCACTTCGTCGCCCTGCCGGTCGGGACCAGTCCGGCCAGGCGCACCAGCGGCTCGGTCACACGGGGCTCTCACCACACACCTACACGTACAGGACACCGAGATGACCGACATGCCCGCCCGCACGAACCAGCGGCACTCCGACGGCGCGGTGGCGTCCGTGGACACAGCCGCCGCCCCGCTGCCCAGCCCGCAGTACGCCGGCCTGTTCATCGAGCCCGACCTGCCTCCGGTCACCGACGAGCTCGAGTGACCGGACGGCCGCCGGCCCGCCGCGAGTGACCGCCGCGGCCGTGCCGTCGTTGAACGGCCATGCGCATCCGTATCGGCGTGGTCGTCCTCGCAGTGGTCCTGCTGATCGCCGCGTTCATCTCGAACATCCCCTCGGAGGCCGAGGCCGAGGCGGCCTGCCGACGGGCCCTCGACAACACGTCGACGTGGACCAACCGGCCGGACGTCTGTGTGGACGTGTCCGAGGAGGCCTACCGGACGTTCCTCCTGATGTACGCACTGCGCCAGGAGGGCCTGGACTGAGGGTTGTTCCGTCGGCGGGCCCCGGGAAACGACGGGACGGCGGCGGGCCGGTCAGCGGGCCATCTGCTCCTTCCACTCCGCCTGCGCCTCGTCGAGGTCCTCGGCCAGCGCGCCCAGGAAATCGGCGGCGCTCGTCCTGCCGAGCATCACCTTCTGGAACCCCGACTCGTTGTCCGCCTTGGACAGGGTGTTCCAGTCGGGCAGGTAGTACGGCAGCTGGACGATCCTGGTGTCGCCGGAGAACAGGGCCTCGGCACCCAGCTTCGTCGTCTCCGCCCTGTCGAGCCAGGGGTCCTCGGCCGCTTCCTTGTTGGCCGGGATCAGGCCCGCGGACTCGGCGAACTTGGAGTTCGACGCGTGGGAGGCGGCGAACTCGATGAACTTCCAGGCGGCCGCCTTGTTCTCCGAGGACTTGAGGAGGCCCAGGCCGGACACGGGATTGGAGACCATCACCCGCGTGCCGTCGGGCAGTTCGGGCTGCGGGATGCCACGGAACCTGCCGGTGCCCAGTGAGCTGACGTGATCCTGGTAGGACCCCAGGTTGTGGTTCAGCATGGCGATGCCGCCCGCGTCGAACTGGGCGACCATCTTGGTGAAGTCGTTGTTGAGGTCGGCCTCCGGGGTCGCCTTCCGGTACAGGCTCACGTACTTCTCCAGCGCCGCGACGTTCTTCGGGTGGTCGACGGTGGTCCTCGTCCCCGACTCGTCCCAGAACGACTCGATGCCCGACTGTCCGTACATCGCGTCCAGCGCCTGGGCGATGGAGCCCGGGCCGCCCCGGATGGTGTAGCCGAACCGGTTCTTCTTCCTGTCCGTCAGTTTCGCGGCGGCCGCGTAGAACTCGTCCCAGGTGTCAGGCTCGTCGAGACCGGCCTTCTCGAACAGGTCGGTGCGGTAGTACAGCACGCCGTTGGTGGCGGAGATCGGCACCGTGTACATCTCGTCCCGGCCCGCCGCGCTCCGCACGTTCTCGATCATCGCCTCGTTGAGCCGGCCCTTCAGCGAGCTCGCGTCGACCCGGTCGTCCAGCGGCTCCAGCGCGTCCTGAGCGGTGATTCCCGCGACCATCGCGGCTCCCACGCCTCCCACGTCGGGGAGACCGCCGCCCTGGATGGCGGTGTCGTACTTCGACTGGGCCTCGGTGGACGCGATGCCCACGTACTGCACGTCGATGTCGGGGTTGACCTTCTCGAAGTCGGCGATGATCTCCTTCCACACGGCGGTGCGGACACCGCCGTTCTCGTCCCAGAAGACGATCTTCCCGGTGCCCGGGCCCTCGCTCCCCTTCGCACCGGCGATGCCGCTGCCGTCGTCACCGCAGCCGGTCGCGGTGAGGGCCAGCACGGAGACCAGGGCTGTCGCGGCGGCAAGGTGGCTGTTGCGGGGCTTGATCATGGCGGCTCTCTTCTCTGCGTGCTCATCGGCGCGGCGCCGGACGGCGTCCGGTGCGCCGGGCGGGGCGGGGAAGCGGGCTCGGCCCCGCCGCATGCGGCTCCCGGCTCTGATATCGCGTCTCATATATGACATACGAAGAACGCGACGAACGTAAGTCCCCCCACACGCAGGGTCAATGCCCGTGCAGAGGAAAAGTTCCGGAACGCCGGAGCGCCCCGACCGGGCCGACCGGTGGGGCGCTCCGGATGATGCGGTCAGGCTTCGACGGAGACCTTGTCGGCCGTGGCAGGACCGGTCCTGTCACCGCTCGCGCCGCGACCAGCGGGGCCCGGGATGAAGGCCGCGACCGCGGCGGCCACGAGGGCGACCACGCAGCCGATCGTCAGGCCGACGCGGAACCCGTCCTCCGAGGCGAGCGAGAACCCGCCGAGGCTGATGGTCATCTGAGCCAGCACCACACCGATGACGGCGGACCCGATGGTGGTGCCCAGCGAACGCATCAGGGTGTTGAAGCCGTTGGCCGCCGCGGTCTCCGAGAGCGGGACCGAGCTCATGATCAGGGCGGGCATCGCACCGTAGGCGAGTCCGACACCGCTGTTGATGACGATGCCGACGATCATCAGGCCCCAGGCGGAGCCCATGAGGAACAGCGACAGACCGTAGCCGGCGGAGATCACGAGGGCGCCGAGGACCAGCGCGATCTTGGGTCCGCGCGCGTTGATGAGCTTGCCGCCCAGCGGGGAGACGATCATCATCATCACGCCACCGGGAGCGATCCAGAGGCCGGCCGCGAGCATGGACTGACCGAGGCCGTATCCCGTGGCTTCCGGGAACTGCAGCAGCTGCGGGGCGATCAGCATGAAGGAGTACATGCCGACGCCGACCAGGACGGACGAGACGTTGGTCAGCAGGACGCGCGGGCGGGCCGTGGTGCGCAGGTCGACCAGCGGGTCACGGGTGCGCAGCTCGTAGAACCCCCAGGCGCCCAGGGACACGACCGCGACGGCGAACAGGCCGAGCGTGGTGCCCGAACCCCAGCCCCAGTCGGCGCCCTTGGAGATCGCCAGCAGCAGGGAGACGAGCCCGACGGCCAGTCCGACCGCGCCGGGCGCGTCGAAGCGCTGCCCCTTGGCCCCGGCCGGGACGTCGGGGACGAAGGTCCAGATGAGTACGGCGACGGCCACGGCGAGCACCGCGGAACCCCAGAACAGCACGCGCCAGCTGGCGTATTCGGCGACCGCGGCCGAGATCGGCAGGCCGAGCGCGCCGCCGATGCCCATGGAGGCGCTGACGAGGGCGATCGAACCACTGAGCTTCTCGGCGGGGACGACGTCCCGCAGGAGCGCGATGCCCAGCGGCACCATGCCCATGCCCATGCCCTGGAGGCCGCGCCCGACGATCATCGGCACCACGGACGAGGCCATCGCGCACACCACCGACCCGGCGACCAGCGGGACCGCGCAGGCCAGCAGCATCCTGCGCTTCCCGAGGAGGTCGCCGAGGCGTCCGGTCACCGGTACGCACACACCGGCGACCAGGAGCGTGACGGTGACCACCCAGGCCGCGTTCGAGGACGACGTGTCCAGGATCCGCGGCAGTTCGGCGATGAGCGGGGTCACCAGCGTCTGCATGATCGCGGCGACGGTGCCGGCCAGGGCCAGAGTCGGGATCACACCGCCTGCGCGGGCTGTGGGCTGGGGGGCGTCCATGTCGCGGGTCCTCGGCTATCTGTCGGCGAAAGAATGGCATCGTACACTTCTATTGCATCATGCACATTCTGTGGCCCATGCACTTCCGCGTAAACATACGATGAAGTCGAGCCCGCACGACGAGACACCGGCCTCGCCCGGCAGGAAGCAGGAGGCGCCCACGCATGGACAAGGCCACGCAGGAGGTCGAGTACGAGCAGATGCTGCTCAGCCGTCACGGGCTCCTGAACCACAGGAAGGGCCGCCGTAAGGACGGCCTCCTGGAACGCAGCGCGTACATCCTGCTCAGCCGCATCCGCGTCCAGGGCCCAATGTCCGTCGGCGAGCTGAGCGAAGCGTTCGACCTCGACGTCTCGACCCTCAACCGGCAGACGGCCGCGGTCATGCGCGAGGGCTTCGTGGAACGCATCCCCGACCCGGACGGGGGCATGGCCCGCAAGTTCCGCATCACCGAGGAGGGCGTCCGCACCCTCGACGCCGAGCGCGAGGGCATGGTCAACTCCCTGCACACCGTGATGGCCGACTGGCCGGAGGAGGAGATCTCCGCCTTCGCCGGCTACCTGCGACGCTTCAACACCGACCTGGAACGCATCGGCGGCCGCCCCTGGCCCCGCCCCTGAGCCGGCGGTCCGGCATGCCGTGCCGCCGGCGGCAGTCGGGAGGTCCGCACGCCCTCACCGCGCGGGCCGGTCCCGGAGACGACGGAGCGCCCCGCCGGCCGAAGCCGGTCGGGGCGCTGCACCGCAGGTCGGAGGATGTTTCCTCGCCCTGCTCCACGTAGGCCGTGTGGGACTCGAACCCACAACCAACGGATTAAAAGTCCGCTGCTCTGACCAATTGAGCTAACGGCCCGTGATGGATCACCCCCGAGCATAGCCGCCCCGGGCCCGGCAGCCGATCGGGTATCGGGTGCCGGGCCCTGTCGTGCCCGGAGCGGGCTCCGGTCAGTCCGTGATTTCGTCCTCGATCGTGCGTTTGTGAGCCGGTACGACCGGTTTGAGGAACCAGTGGCGGGCGGACACCAGCCACCAGACGGCCGCGAACCCGAGCACCACCAGGACGGCCAGGGGTGCGTAGTTGAAGCTCTCCCACGTGACCGGGGACACCTGGGGAAGCATGAACAGCACCGTGATCACCGCGACCCAGCCCACGGCGACGACACCGACGGGCCGGGACCAGCGGCCCAGGTGCCAGGGACCCCGGACGAAGTCGTCGCCCTTCAGCAGACGGAGCAGGGTGGGGATGACGTAGGCGATGTAGAGCCCGATGACCGCGATGGAGGTCACGGCGGCGTACGCCGTGACGTTGATCAGGTACGGGAGGCCGAGGGCAAGCGCGCCGAGCGCGGCCAGCCAGACCGCCGCGACGGGGGTACGGGTGCGGGGGCTGACCGTGTGCCAGAGGCGGGAGAAAGGCAGTGCCCCGTCGCGGGAGAAGGCATAGATCATGCGGCTGTTGGCGGTGACCGAGGCCATGCCGCAGAACAGCTGGGCCCCGATGACGACGAGCAGCAGGAGCTTGCCCGTGGTGGCTCCGAGCGCGTCCAGGAGGATCTGCGCGGGCGGCGCGCCGGTCGGGGAGTTCAGGGCGCCGTCGTACGACTGGATGGCGAAGGTGAAGCCGAGCAGCAGCACGAAGCCGGCGATCCAGGAGGTCCAGATGGACTGCACGATGCCCCTGGGGCCCGCCACGGCCGCGTCGTGGGTCTCCTCCGTCATGTGGGCGGAAGCGTCGTAGCCGGTGAAGGTGTACTGGGCCATCAGCAGGCCGATCATCACGACGTAGAAGCCGCTGCCCCAGCCGGTGTTGTTGACGAACTCGGTGAAGACGTACGAGGCCGACTGGTGCGAGTCCGGCACGAACGTGAGCGCGCCGACGATCACGGCGACACCGACGACGTGCCACCAGACGCTCACGTTGTTGAGGATCGCGACGATGCCGACGCCGAAGGTGTTCAGCAGTCCGTGCAGGATGAGGATCGCGGCGAACAGCAGGATCGTGCGGCCGGGGGTGATCTCGAAGCCGAACTGGAGGTTCAGGTACGCCCCGAGGAAGGACGCCGCCCCGAAGTCGATGCCGGCGGTGACGGCGACCTGGCCGAGCACGTTGAACCAGCCGGCGAACCATGCCCAGGCGGCCGCGGAGCGCGGCGGGGCGAGGCGGTGGGCCCAGAAGTACAGGCCCGCGGACGTCGGGTACGCCGAACAGATCTCCGCCATCGCCAGGCCGACGAACAGCGTCATCAGCCCGACCCCGACCCAGCCCCAGGTGATGACGGCGGGGCCGCCGGTGTTCATGCCGAACAGGTACAACGTCAGGCAGCCGGAGAGCACCGAGATGATCGTGAACGAGACGGCGTAGTTGGAGAAGGCGGACATCCGCCGGGCGAGCACCTGCGTGTAGCCGAGTTCGGCCAGTCGCTCCTCGTCGGTGGCCGCGGCGGCGGAGGGACGGAGGGCCTCGGGTGGCGGCTCGGCGGCCACCGCTTCGTCGTTTGTCATGCCCCCAGCGATGCCCTCACCGGGGCCACGGCATGCGCCGCCGGGCGTGCGGGCCAGGTTGTCCTGGCGTCCGTAGGGGTCCATGGCACCGCTCGCCACGACGGCGTTGAACCGATTCCATCCGCCGCTGCCCCTCGTACGGACCGGGTACGTCCTCCTCGTGGCGGCCGGGGGACCCGTTCGCCCCAGGTCAGGGGGCTGAATGAGGGAAGGGCCTGTACGCCACCGGGTCGGTGGCGTACAGGCCCATCACATCAGTCGTTCAGCGACGGTCAGCCGTTGCGCTTCCAGCGCGGCTTGTCGTCGCGGCGGCCGAAGGTACCGGTGCCGGTGCCCGTGCCGGTGCCACCGCGGTGGTCGTCACGACGGCCGGTCGGGCGGTCGCCGCCACCGGAGCGGAAGCCGCCCGCGGGACGGTCGTCGCGACGGTCGCGGTTGAACGGACGGTCGCCGCCACCGGAGCGGAAGCCACCGGAGGGGCGCTCGTCACGGCGGTCACGGTTGAACGCCGGGCGGTCGTTGTCACGACGCTCGAACGAACGGCCACCACGGTCGTCGCGACGGTCGCCGCCACCCGAGCGGAAGCCGCCCGAGGGGCGCTCGTCACGGCGGTCACGGTTGAACGCCGGGCGGTCGTTGTCACGACGCTCGAACGAACGGCCACCACGGTCGTCGCGACGGTCGCCGCCACCCGAGCGGAAGCCGCCCGAGGGACGCTCGTCACGGCGGTCGCTGCTTCCGCGGAACGACGGGCGGTCGTTGCTGCCGCGGTAGCCGGTGCCGCCGGAGGGACGGCCACTGCGCTCGCCGACGCGGTCGTTGCCGCCGCGGTAACCGCCACGGTCGCCACCGCGGTCGTCACGGCGGGCGTAGTTGCCGCGGTCGTCACGACGGTCCTCGCGGGCCGCCGGCTGCTCGGGGACGGACACAGCGGCGACGAGCGCCGCCTCGGCCTCGGCGGCCACCTCGGCCACCGCCGCCTCCGGGTCGTCGCCCCGCTCGCGGGCGGCACGGGCGACCAGACGGTCGGCCTCCTCGCGCAGCTCGACGGCGCGGCGCTGGACGCGCTCCAGCTGCTTGGTCAGGTCGGCGGCCTCGCGCTCGGCCTGCTTGGCCGCGTTGTTCGCGGAGTCGGCCTGGACCTCGGTCAGCGACCGGGCTCCGGTGATCTCGGCGACCTCGGGCTCGAAGACGCCCGCTCCCTGGACGATGTGACGCGAGGCGTCGACGCCCGCGTCCTCCATGAGGCGGAAGATCTGACGGCGCTGGTGCGGCAGCGCCAGCGAGACGACGACACCGGACTTGCCGGCACGGGCGGTGCGGCCCGAGCGGTGCAGGTAGTCCTTGTGGTCACCGGCCGGGTCCACGTTCAGGACCAGGTCGATGCCGTCGACGTGGATACCGCGGGCGGCGACGTCGGTGGCGACGAGCGCGTTGACGAAGCCCTTCTTGAAGTCCTCGAGCACGCGGGTACGGGCACCCTGCGTCATGCCGCCGTGCAGCGCGTCCGCCTTCACGCCGGACTCGATGAGCTGCTCGGCGATGCGGTCGGCACCCAGCTGGGTCCGGACGAAGATGATCGTGCGGCCCTTGCGGGCGGCGATCGCGGCCGTGACGGGCGCCTTGTCCTTCGGCTTCACGACGAGGACGTGGTGAGACATGGTCGAGACGTTGCCCTGGGCGCTGTCGACCTCGTGGGTGACCGGGTTGCTCAGGTAGCGCTTGACGAGCGTGCCGATCTCGTTCTCCATGGTGGCGGAGAAGAGCATGCGCTGGCCGCCGCCGGGGATCTGGTCGAGCAGCTCGGTGACCTCGGGCAGGAAGCCCAGGTCCGACATCTGGTCGGCCTCGTCGAGGACCGCGACCTGGACGTTGGCCAGGGAGCAGGCGCCACGGTTGATGATGTCGCGCAGGCGGCCCGGGGTGGCGACGAGGACGTCGACACCGCGCTCCAGTGCGTAGATCTGGTTGCCCATCGACGTACCGCCGCAGACGACCTTCATCTTCAGGCCGAGCACGTCGCCGTAGGGCTGGAGCGCGTCCGCGACCTGCATCGCGAGCTCACGGGTCGGCGTGAGGATGATCGCGCGGGGCTTCTTCTTCTCGGTGTGACCGCCGGCCAGCGCGGCCAGGGTGGGCAGACCGAAGGAGAGGGTCTTGCCGGAGCCGGTACGGCCGCGGCCCAGGATGTCCTTGCCGGCCAGGGCGTCCGGGATGGTCGCGGCCTGGATCGGGAAGGGTGCCGTCACACCGTTCTGCGCGAGCTTGCGGACGATGCCATCGGGCAGGCCCAGCGAGGCGAAGGTGATGCCGGGCTCGGCGTCCTCGGCGACCTCGTCCGAGGCCTCCTCGGCGGGGGACTCGACGACTGCCTCGGGAGCCTCGGCCACGAGGGACTCGGCGGCCTGGAGGACCTCGATGATCTCGACGTCGTTCTCGACGCTCTCGGGCAGGACGGTGTGGTCAGAACTGGAAATTGACATGCGAAATGCGAAACCTTCCGGAGTCTCGGCACGCGCCCGTAACTCCGTGTTTTCGCAATTTCGACCGCCTCAATGCGGTCCAGCCACGGCAAGGGAGAGTACGCGCCACACGGCGCTCTTCTGTGTCGGCGCCGGGCAATGGGATCAAACGATCTACTACCATACGCACCCTCCCCCACTTCGCGCAAACCGGGTCGTCCAAATCGGCGCTCACACCGGCGCGACCTGCGGCGATGCCCTCGGAGTGGGCCACACGTCCACCCGGTCCGGCGCCCCCATGGCGTCGGTACGGAACTGCGCCGCGGCCGGCGAGGCCGTGGGCGGCTCGGGCGGCTGCGACGGCTCCGGGTCGGGCGAGGGCGGAGGCGGGGGCGGCTCCTGGGTCACCGGCGGGGGCGGCGGCTCACCGGAGCCGGGGGCGCTGGGCTCGGGCGTGGGCAGCGGCCCGCCGCGCGTCGGTTCCGAAGTACCCGGGACACCGGGCGCCCCGGGCGGGTCCTCGGGACCGGCCGAGGCGTCGCGGCCCGAGGCCTTCGCGTCCGGTTTGCGACGGGAGTCGTGCCGGTCGGACTGCGCCTCGGCGCGGCCGCCACCGGACCCGGACCACCCGGAGCCGGACGCGGAGCCCCCGTCCGGCCGGGCCGAGGACCCCTTCCGGTCCGCCTGGCGCGAGGGTGACGGGTCTCCTGCGTCGTCGCCGACGCTCATGCAGCCGGTGGACGCGGCGATCGTCAGCGCGGTGACGGCTGCCCAGCGGACGCGGGCGGACAACTGGCGCACGGGATGGACCTCCGGGGCGGCGAGGGACGGGGGGCGGTGTGTTCAACTCCCCTGCCCCCGCCGGGGACACGCCCCGGCACAACACCCGCACACGCGGAGTCCCCCCGCTCACCCCCCTGCGCCGCCGAAGCCCCCCGCCACTTCCACCCCGAGGAAGACCGCCCCGAGCCCGGCCAGCAGGGACGCCAGCACGTTGGCGCCCGCCAGGAAGCCGCGGCCCTGCTCGGCCAGCCGCAGCGTCTCGTACGAGAAGGTCGAGTACGTCGTCAGCGCCCCGCACAGCCCCGTCCCCAGCAGGGCGAAGACCGGCGAGGACACCGCGGCGCCCGTGAGCACCCCGAGCAGCAGGCTGCCCGCCGCGTTGACCGTGAAGGTCCCCCACGGGAACACGTACGGCAGTCCGGCGCCGTGCCGCGCCTGTACCGCACGGTCCGTCAGGTAGCGCAGCGGCGCCCCGACGGCTCCTCCGAGGACGACCAGAAGCCAGTTCACGCCGCCCGTCCCGTCCTACCGGCCAGCGCCCTCGTGAGAGCGGCGGCCCCCCACACCGCGGCGAGCGCCGCGACGGCCGTCACGGCGGCGTACGCGGTCGCGGTCGCCACCTCCTGACGGGCCAGCAGGTCCGACACCCCGGCGGCGTACGTCGAGAACGTCGTGAACCCGCCGAGCACTCCGACCCCGAGGAAGGGCCGCACCAGCGGGTGCGTGATCCTGCCCCGCTCGACGGTCAGCACCATCAGCACACCGATCAGCGCACAGCCCGTCACATTGACGGCGAGCACCGCCCAGGGGAAACCGCCCTCGGCGGCGGGCACGGCGAGGGTCACCGCGTAGCGCGCCGCAGACCCGGCCGCGCCACCGGCCGCGATCACGCCCAGGACCCGCCACCTGCCGGCGCCACTCATCTCGGCGCGCTGCGCGGGCACCGACAGGTCGACGTCCGGGTCTACGGACGGCCGCTCGGGCGGGGGGCTCTGGGTGCTCACCCGTACCCCAGCTCGTGCAGCCGCTCGTCGTCGATGCCGAAGTGGTGGGCGATCTCGTGGACGACGGTGATCTCGGTCTCGGCGACGACGTCCTCACGCGTCTCGCACATGCGCAGCGTCGGCCCCCGGTAGATGGTGATCCGGTCCGGGAGCACTCCCGCGTACCACTCGCCGCGCTCGGTGAGCGGGGTTCCCTCGTAGAGGCCGAGCAGCTCGCGGTCCCCGGGGTCCTCCGGCTCCTCCTCCACGAACACCGCGACGTTGTCCATCAGCCGCATCAGTTCCGGCGGGACACGGTCAAGAGCCAGGCTCACCAGCTCTTCGAACTCCTCGCGCGTCATCTCCAGCACCCGGCCATTGTCACTTACGGCGGCCCCGTGCGGGCGGCCCGCTCCCGTCCGCCGGCCACCCGCCCGGCCCACGGCCGCCCGCCGGTCCGCATGTCCGCCGTCCGTTCGGGGCATACGCGCCCAATGGCACGCCCGTTCCACGCCGCCGCCGCCCGTGTCCGCCGACTCCGCCCGTCCCGCTCCCGCGCCAATGCCACCGTCGGCCTCGCACCCGCCGCGCACCCCTGGCAGCAGGCACTCGGGATGCTGGCCGTGGTGGTGCTGGGTGCCTGGCTCGGGCTGCTGGTGGTCGGCAGTGTGCGTACGCCGGTGGGTCCCATGGACACGACCATGACCCTGCGGCCGTCGGTGAGCGGCGGAACCAAGATCAACGTGTCCCCGCTGGGTGCCCTGGAGCTGGACTCCCACCACGCCCCCGTCCGCCTGGACGTGGACGTCGACCAGCTGGACCCGGAGCGCTCCCAGGCCCTGGTGAAGCACCCCGAACGCCTCTCGGGCCTGCAGAGGGAGGTCACCGACGACGTCGCCTCCGGCACCCGTGAGCTGGCTTGGCGTTCCTGTGTGGCCGTCGTGTCGGGTGCCACCGCCCTCGGCCTCGTCGTCTACCGCCGCCCGCGCCGCGCGCTGGCGGCCGGCGGGCTCGCCCTGGCGCTGCTGGCGGCGTCGGGCGTCAGCGCGTACGCCACCTGGAACCCGAAGTCGGTCCTGGAACCGAAGTTCTCCGGGCTGCTCTCCAGCGCCCCCTCGGTCGTCGGCGACGCCCGGTCGATCGTCACCGAGTTCGACGTCTACCAGCAGGAACTGGCGCGCCTCGTCACCAACGTCACCAAGCTGTACGACGCCACGTCCACGCTGCCCGTCTACCAGCCGGACCCCGGCACCATCCGGGTCCTGCACGTCTCCGACATCCACCTGAACCCGGCCGCCTGGCACATCATCGGGTCGCTGGTCGAGCAGTACGAGATCGACGTGATCATCGACTCCGGCGACACGATGGACCACGGCACGGCCGCCGAGAACGGCTTCCTGGACCCGGCCCGCGACCTCGGCGCCCCCTACGTCTGGGTACGGGGCAACCACGACTCCAGGCTGACCCAGGCGTATCTGGAGAAGACGAAGAACGTGCACGTCCTGGACGAGGGCGACGCGGTGGACGTGGCGGGGCTGCGCATCGCGGGCACCGGCGACCCCCAGTTCACCCCCGACCGTTCGCGGCCCCCGGGCGGTAAGGCCGCCGAGCAGCTGGCGGGCATGCGTCTCGCCTCGGCCCTGCGCGACCAGAAGCGGGCGGGCACCCCCGTGGACATCGCGGTGGCCCACGACCCGAACGCCGCCCGGGAGACCGACGGAACGGTTCCTCTGGTCCTGGCGGGCCATCTCCACCACCGGGTGAACGAACTGCTCCCCCTGGGCACCCGCCTGAAGGTCGAGGGCTCCACGGGTGGCGGCGGGCTGCGCGCCGTGCAGAACGAGAAGCCCGAGAAGGTGCGCGCCTCCGTGCTCTACCTGGACCGCCCCACCCGGCATCTGCAGGCCTGGGACGAGATCACGCTGGGCGGGCTCGGCCTCACGACGGCCGAGGTC
Source organism: Streptomyces sp. NBC_01341 (assembly GCF_035946055.1). Lineage (NCBI taxonomy): Bacteria > Bacillati > Actinomycetota > Actinomycetes > Kitasatosporales > Streptomycetaceae > Streptomyces > Streptomyces sp. NBC_01341. The sequence continues at coordinate 3,544,644 of NZ_CP108364.1, forward strand.
GGCCGCCACCTCCCGGAGGAGAACCTGACGTCCCCGTCGCCCTCCCCGAGCGTCCCGACGACCTCCCCGTAAACCGTTTTGGCGATACCTCCCCGCATCCCATATGCTTCTCACGTCCCCGACGCGCTGGAAAGCGCGCAGGTGGGCCCTTAGCCCTCATCGTCTAGTGGCCCAGGACGCCGCCCTTTCAAGGCGGTAGCACGGGTTCGAATCCCGTTGGGGGCACGCTTTACCGTGTGCGAGACTTGTCTCGCACACTAGCTTGGTCCTGTGGAGCAGTTTGGAGTGCTCGCCACCCTGTCAAGGTGGAGGCCGCGGGTTCAAATCCCGTCAGGACCGCTGCAGCCCGTATGAGCTGCGTGGCTGGGTAGCTCAGTTGGTACGAGCGATCGCCTGAAAAGCGATAGGTCGCCGGTTCGATCCCGGCCCCAGCCACCACCCGAAGGCCCCGTCCCCGGACGGGGCCTTCGTCGTGTCCGCGCCCCTTCACCCGTCACGGCGCCGGCGGACGGCGTGCACGACCGGCACCAGCAGAGCCACGCCCACCACCACGCTCAGAGCCACAGCGTCCGGCACGCTCGCGCCGACGCGCTGCACCCACTGCTCGACGGCGAACGAAGCGTCGACGTCCAGGAGTCCGGGCAGCGCGGTCGTTCCGTCGTAGACCAGGAAGAGGACGCCGAGTCCGACGAAGAGGAGACCGGACAGCAGCGAGTTGCTGTGCACTCCGAGGCGGCCGAGGCGCAGGGTCCGGCCGCGCAGCCAGGCCCTGTGGCCCAGTTCGAAGCGTTCCCAGAGGAGTGCGAGCACGAACAGCGGTACGGCCATACCCAGGGCGTAGACCGCGAGGAGGAGCCCGCCGTAGACGGGGCTGCCGCCGACGGCCGCCACCGTGAGGACACCGCCGAGGATCGGGCCCGCGCAGAAGCCGGCCAGTCCGTAGACCGCGCCCAGGGCGTAGACGGAGAGTGCCGTCGTGGGCCGGATCCGGCCACTGAGTGCGGCGATCCGGCGGGAGGCGAAGCCCAGACCCGCGATCTGGGCGAGGCCGAGCCCGATGATCAGCCAGCCCGCACCGAGGACGAGCGCGTCACGGTGCCCGTGAAACAGCCGCCCGGCGTACGAGCCCGCCGCGCCGAGCGGGACGAGGGTGGTGGCGAGACCGGCGTAGAAGATCCCCGTGCGTGCCAGCAGCCGTGAGGCGGAGTCGACGGTGTAGGCGAAGAAGGCGGGGAGCAGCAGGGCGCTGCACGGACTGACCAGGGTGAGCAGTCCGCCGAGCAGAGCCGCGAAGTAGCCGATGCCGGGCGTCACTTCGCGGGATCCCCGGCGCCGTTGCCCGCGTTCCCGACGTTCGCGGCCTCCGCCGCCGCTTCCTCGACGGCCTGGGTGAAGACGGCCGTCGGCTGTGCGCCCGCGAGAGGACGGCCGTTGACGAGGAAGGACGGTGTGGAGGTGGCGCCGATCCCGTAGGCCTGCTCCCGGTCCACGCGGACCGCCTCCGCGGCCTGCGGGCTGTCGGCGTCGCGTGCGAACCGGTCGAGGTCCTTGACGCCCGCCTGCCCCGCGAGAACCCTGAGCCGGGCCTTGCCGAAGCCCTTCTCCTTGGCGTCCTCGGCGTAGGCGGCCCGGTGGAAGGCCCAGAAGCGGTCCTGCCGCCCGGCGGCCCAGGCCGCGCGGGCCGCCGCCTCGGACGCCTCGCCGAAGATCGGGAAGTTGCGCCACTCGATCCGCAGGGTGCCGTCGTCGACGTACCTCCTGATCAGTTCGGGCTCGGTGTCCCGGGCGAACTTGCCGCAGTAGCCGCACTGGAAGTCGGCGTACTCGATGAGGACGACCGGGGCGTCGGTGCGGCCCTGGGCCAGCTTGTCGCCCGCGTCTCGGCGGGCGAGCTCCGCCAGCTCGCGTCGGACGTCGGGGTCCGTGCCCTCGGTCGTGCGGACGGCCGGGGCGTCCGACGCGGCACCGTCGGGGGCGGTGGCCAGGTAGGAGACGAGGCCGAGCAGTCCGGCGGCGAGCGCGACGGCGAGGCCGAAGAGCAGCGGCTTCAGGAGGGTCGACGAGGTGCGCGGGGGCGTGGGCATGCGGCACTCCGGGCTGGTGCGGGGGTGTCTGCTGGGTGGGGGGGACGGCCCGCCTACACCCTCGGCTCGGAGGGTTCGGCGGGTGCGGCTATCCCCCGGCGCCGAAGGACCCCGGCGGCGGTGGCCGGCGTGCGGACCGACCGCGGCCGGGAGGCGCGCACGGCCGCCGGGCTGCGCCACTGCGAAGGGGACACGGAACCGCCTCGGACGGGGAACGGTTGATCAGCTGCCCGAAATGGTACGGCCTGTGACCGCGCCTGACCGCTCGGTCACCGATGTGACGCATCCCCGCCCGCGTGACAGGCCCGGTGCGAAATGGGTTCGCCACTCCTCACGCCCGGGTGCGATCCTGGGACCCGTATGTCTACTTCCTTCGCCGATCTCCAGTCCCAGCTCGGACAGCTCTCGCTCCGCGACGCGAACCGGCTCGGCCGGCGCCTCGAAGGAGCGCGCCGCATCCGCAAGCCCGAGGCCCGACAGTCCGTGCTGGACGAGATCGCGGCCGAAGCGGGCAAAGCGGCCGGGCGCCTCGCCACGCGCGCGGCCCGGCTGCCCGCCCTGTCCTACCCCGACGAGCTCCCGGTCAGCCAGAAGAAGGACGAGATCCTGGAGGCGATACGCGACCACCAGGTCGTGATCGTCGCCGGTGAGACCGGGTCCGGCAAGACCACGCAGATCCCCAAGATCTGCATGGAGCTGGGCCGCGGTGTCCGGGGGATGATCGGGCACACCCAGCCCCGCCGGATCGCCGCCCGCACCGTCGCCGAGCGGGTCGCGGACGAGCTGAAGACCCCGCTCGGCGAGACCGTCGGCTGGAAGGTCCGCTTCACCGACCAGGTGAACCCGGAGTCGACGTATCTGAAGCTGATGACGGACGGCATCCTGCTCGCCGAGATCCAGACGGACCGCGAGCTGCTGGCCTACGACACGATCATCATCGACGAGGCCCACGAGCGGTCCCTGAACATCGACTTCCTGCTCGGCTACCTGGCCCGGCTGCTGCCGAAGCGCCCGGACCTGAAGGTCGTCATCACCTCGGCGACCATCGACCCCGAACGCTTCGCACGCCACTTCGGCGAGGCACCGATCGTCGAGGTCAGCGGCCGTACCTATCCGGTGGAGGTGCGCTACCGGCCCCTTCTCGAGGAGGAGGGCGACGACTCCGACCGCGACCAGATCACCGCGATCTGCGACGCCGTGGACGAGCTGGGCCACGAGGCCCCCGGCGACGTCCTGGTCTTCCTCTCCGGCGAACGCGAGATCCGGGACACCGCGGACGCCCTGAACAAACGCAACCTCAGACACACCGAGGTACTCCCCCTCTACGCGCGCCTGTCGCACGCCGAGCAGCACCGCGTGTTCCAGCGCCACACGGGACGCAGGATCGTTCTGGCGACGAACGTCGCCGAGACCTCGCTGACCGTCCCCGGCATCAAGTACGTGATCGACCCGGGCAACGCCCGCATCTCCCGCTACAGCCACCGCACCAAGGTCCAGCGGCTGCCGATCGAACGGATCTCCCAGGCCAGCGCCAACCAGCGCAAGGGCCGGTGCGGCCGTACGTCGGACGGCATCTGCATCCGGCTGTACTCCGAGGACGACTTCGTCACCCGGCCGGAGTTCACCGACCCGGAGATCCTGCGGACCAACCTGGCCTCCGTCATCCTCCAGATGACCGCGGCCGGCCTCGGCGACATCGAGAAGTTCCCCTTCATCGACCCGCCGGACCACCGCAACATCCGCGACGGTGTGCAGCTGCTCCAGGAGCTGGGGGCCCTCGAACAGGGGGAGACGTCCCCCCAGGAGGGGAAGCGGGGGCAGCGGCTCACCCCGCTCGGCCGCAAGCTCTCCCAGCTGCCCGTCGACCCGCGCCTGGCCCGCATGGTCATCGAGGCCGACAAGAACGGCTGCGCCCGCGAGGTCATGGTCATCGCCGCCGCGCTGTCCATCCAGGACCCGCGCGAGCGGCCCGCGGAGAAGCAGACCCAGGCCGACCAGAACCACGCCCGGTTCAAGGACGAGACGTCCGACTTCCTGGCGTACCTGAACCTCTGGCGCTACGTCCGCGAGCAGCAGAAGGAGCGCGGCTCCTCCTCGTTCCGGAGGATGTGCAAGCAGGAGTACCTGAACTTCCTGCGCATCCGGGAGTGGCAGGACATCTACGCGCAGCTGCGCACGGTGGCCAAGCAGATGGGCATCAGCGTCGAGGAGCCCAAGGCCGACGAGGGCGTCCCGGAGCAGGCGGTGCACACCTCGCTGCTGGCCGGCCTCCTGTCGCACATCGGGCTGAAGGACACCGAGAAGAACGAGTACGTGGGCGCCCGCAACGCCAAGTTCGCGATCTTCCCGGGTTCGGCGCTGTTCAAGAAGCAGCCCCGCTTCGTGATGTCGGCCGAGCTGGTCGAGACGTCCCGGCTGTGGGCGCGCGTCAACGCGAAGGTCGAGCCGGAGTGGATCGAGCCCCTCGCCCAGCACCTGCTGAAGCGCACCTACAGCGAGCCGCACTGGGAGAAGGACCAGGCGGCGGTCATGGCGTACGAGCGGGTCACGCTCTACGGCGTGCCGATCGTCGCCCAGCGCAAGATCAATTTCGGCCGTATCGACCAGGAGGCGTCCCGCGACCTGTTCATCCGGAACGCCCTGGTCGAGGGTGACTGGCGCACCCACCACCAGTTCTTCCATGACAATCGCAAACTGCTCGGCGAGGTCGAGGAGTTGGAGCACCGGGCCCGGCGCCGCGACATCCTCGTGGACGACGAGACGCTCTTCGACTTCTACGACCGGCGGATTCCCGAGCACATCGTCTCGGGTGCCCACTTCGACTCCTGGTGGAAGCACAAGCGCCGCGACGAGCCCGACGCGCTCGACTTCGAGCGCTCGATGCTCATCAACGAGAAGGCCGGCGCCGTCACCAAGGACGACTACCCGGACTCCTGGCGGCAGGGGAAGCTCAAGTTCCGGGTGACCTACCAGTTCGAGCCCGGCGCGGACGCCGACGGTGTGACCGTCCACGTCCCGCTCCAGGTCCTCAACCAGGTCACCTCCGAGGGCTTCGACTGGCAGATCCCCGGCCTGCGCGAGGAGGTCGTCACCGAGCTGATCCGCTCACTGCCCAAGCCCATCCGCCGGCACTACGTCCCCGCGCCGAACTACGCGGACAAGTTCCTCGACCGGGCCGTCCCGCTGCAGGAACCGCTGCCGCTCACGCTCGCCCGTGAGCTCCAGCGCATGGTCGGCGTGCCGGTCACGGCCGACGACTTCGACCTGTCCCGGATTCCGGACCACCTCAAGATCACCTTCCGGATCACCGACGAACGGCGCCGCAAGGTCGCCGAGGACAAGGACCTGGAGGCGCTGAAGATCCGTCTGCGCCCCAAGGCGCGACAGGCACTCTCCGAGGCCGCCGCGGCCACGGCGGGGCCCTCGGGCGAGTCCATCGAACGGGCGGGCCTCACCGACTGGACCATCGGCACCCTGAACCGCGTGTTCGAGACCCGCCGCGCCGGGCAGCCGGTGAAGGCGTACCCGGCGCTCGTCGACCAGGGCGCGACCGTGGCCGTACGGCTCTTCGACACGGAGGCCGAACAGCAGCAGGCGATGTGGCGCGGCACCCGCAGGCTGATCCTGCTGAACATCCCGGTGAATCCTGCCAAGTTCGCCTCGGACAAGCTCACCAACCAGCAGAAGCTGGCGCTGTCCCGCAATCCCCACGGCTCCGTCCAGGCGTTGTTCGACGACTGCGCGACGGCGGCGGCCGACCGGCTGATCGCCGCGCACGGCGGACCGGCCTGGGACGAGGCGTCGTTCCGGAAGCTGTACGACAAGGTGCGCGCCGACATCGTGGACCTCACCGTCCGCACGGTCGGCCAGGTGCAGCAGATCCTGGCGGCCTGGCAGGCCTGCGAGCGCAGGCTCAAGGCGACGAACAGCCTGGTCCTGATCAACAACGTCACCGACGTGCGGGACCACCTGGCCCGTCTCGTGCCGGCCGGGTTCGTCACCGCCACGGGGCTGCGCAGACTGCCCGACCTGATGCGCTATCTGGTCGCCGAGGACCGCCGGCTGCAGCAGATGCCGTCGAACGCCCAGCGCGACACGACGCGCATGGAGAAGGTCCACGAGATGCAGGACGAGTACGCCTGGCTCCTCGAACAGCTACCGCAGGGACGGCCCGTGCCCCAGGAGGTCCTGGACATCCGCTGGATGATCGAGGAGCTGCGGGTGAGCTACTTCGCGCACGCCCTCGGCACCGCGCAGCCCGTCTCGGACAAGAGGATCGTGAAGGCGATCGACGCGGCGGCGCCGTGAGGGCACCCGCCGCCGGGCCGTGACGGTCCCCGCACGGTGGGTGAGTTCGACCTGGCCCGCCGACCTCCTGTAGAGTCTCGTTTCGCAGCAGGCCGCAAGGCAAGCAGCGAAAACGAGGTCCTGTGGAGCAGTTTGGAGTGCTCGCCACCCTGTCAAGGTGGAGGCCGCGGGTTCAAATCCCGTCAGGACCGCAGTAGACGAAAGCCCGGATCCCCTGGATCCGGGCTTTCGTGCGTCTTGACTACGGCCCCCGGCGCGGGTACCCCCGTAGAACGGAGTCCGCCCCGGTTCACCCGGCAGGGGGCGGCGGGGTCCACCGGGAGGTCGCGCGCATGTCCGCGTCCACGGGAAGGCACGAGACCCGCGCGCTGCTGCGCGCCCATCTGGCGGCGGCGTCCGGCTACCGCCACCTCACCCGGCACTGCCCGATCTGCCATCGGCTGCTGCGACTCGCCATGGAGCCCCTGACGGCCCCACAGGAGCCTTGCAGGCCCGCCGAATCGGGCACCGCGACGCGACCCCCGGCAGGCCCGGAGAGCGCCACCGACGGCCGCGGGGGCGACACACGGGGCGAGGCCGGCCCGCACCACCCCCCGACAGAAGGCGACACCCCCTCCGAAGACCCTCCTCCGGGCCGCCGCGAGACCCCTCCCGGTGACCGACGTGCAGCCGGGGCGTGACCTGCCGGCCGCCGCGGACGCCGCTCCCGGAGCAGCGGGCCCGCACTCGGCGGCACGGAGAGGGGTGTGACGCGAGTCACTGAACCAGTTTTTCGGAAGGGGCACCTTACGCACTTCCTACAACTGGCGAATTTAATATGTGCAATTGCACTACCCGTGAAGTACATCCCGGACCGTTCCGCACGAGCTGCCCCACGACGTCCGGGACCCGGGCGAACAGTCCCGAACAGTCCCGCCCACAGTCACACGCCAAGCCCCGCAAACCGACCCGTCGGCCGGTTCGGAGGGCCGGCGCGGCCGCTCGGACGGTCACGCCCCCACGGGCGCCCCCGCGCGACGCGCGCGTTCCCCCGGAAAACGAAGATCGCGCTGGACCCGGCGGAGTCCAGCGCGATCGAACGACGCACCCGCATGTCACAGGTATGGCGCCCGTTGGGGCGGGCGCCCGTCGTGTGGAGCTATGAGTGGGATTACCGTGGGTTGGGGGACCCTCGGGAGCCCTGTTATGGCTGCGGCGACAGGGGTGTGTCAGGCCTCGCTGCGCTGCTGCGGGATACCCGCAAGCAGTGCGCGGACCTCTGCCTCGCGGTACCGGCGATGTCCACCGAGCGTGCGGATGGACGTGAGTTTGCCAGCCTTTGCCCAACGGGTGACCGTCTTCGGGTCCACGCGGAACATCGTGGCGACCTCAGCCGGGGTCAGCAGCGGCTCGGCATCAGGGGTGCGAGCGGTCATGAGCGGCCTCCTCGGGAGAACCGAACCATCTCGGTTCTTTCCTCTAAATTCTGCACCTTGACCCACGTTGCCCGAAATGGCGGACGCGGGCCGAGTCGGTTATAGGACGAACGGCTTGTCCTCGGCACTACAACTACACCATCCGTCCAGCCACGTCGGCCAAACCGATGGAATTGCCCTCCCAGGTGTTCATCAGCGACGGAAGCCGATGGACCATGCCATAGCGGACAGTCACGCCCCAGTAACGATCAGTCACAGGTCAACCAGGAGTCGCCAGAAGTCGTCAGACCCCCCATAGCGTGCAATGCGAAGCATGACGCCCATAGTTGGGCGAACGGAGCCCTCCCCGGACTCCTTGTCCTATTTTGGCATGAGGAGTAGGGAAGGGCGCAAGGGCCCCGTTAGTGCTGTCCGTCACGCTTGAGGCAAAGGCCCGGTTCAGGACGTAGGTCCCGAGGCCGGGACCAGCACATCTTCGCCTCGCCTGTCGCACGCGTCACATCAGGCACACGGCTGAGTGTCCCTCGGGTCCTGTCACGACATCCCGCCCACCTCCGCCGGCATCCCCGGTGCCCACGGATGTCGGACACCTCACAGGATGTCTCTTCCCTGCCCCGAACACCTCTATGCGGCGTTGCGTTCCAATTCACACTACTTCGGGCTAGTTGGAGGACTGCAGGTCGCGCACCGCCCGCCAGCGGTCGGCGAGACGCCCGTACGCGACACCCGCGGCATCGCTGTCGCCCGCGCGCAGAGCCGCGATGCCCTCGGCCACGTCCGCGGCCGACCGGTCACCCGCGAGCTGCTCGCCGGAGAGCGCGTGCACGAGGCCGCCGTAGTCGAGCTCGACCAGACCGCGCGGATGGAACTCCTCCAGCCAGCGCCCGACATCCACGAGCCCCTCGGTCAGCGGCCCTTCGTCGACCGTCTCCCGCAGCGTCCGCAGCGCCCTCGCCAGCCGTCGGCGCGCCTGCACCATCGGAGTGCGGTACCGCAGGGAGGGCCGCCCCCCGTCGGCGCCGGCCGCGACGTACTCGCGCTCCTCGTCGTCGAACAGCACGAACCAGCGCACCGGCACGTGCCACACCGTGGTCCGGATCCAGGGACGGGCGTCCGGGTTCCGCTCCGACCACCGCTCGTAGTCCGCCGCCGCCTGGCCCCGCACCACGGGGGGCAGCACAGCGTCCAGCACAGTGGCCGGAAACAGACCCCCCAGCTCACCGAGCGCCATCCAGCCCCGCATCCGGGTGCGCCACGGGCACACGCACACCACCCCGTCGAGTTCCGCCACGAAGGCGTCCCCGCTCTCGTGCACCGGCACCGGCACCGGCGGGGTGGGAACCAAGTCCGCCAGCGAGCGGCGCAGTTCGTCCTGCGCCGTGGGCAGGACCGACCGCTGCGCATAACGGGCCCAGTGACCTCTCTCGGGCTCCCGGAAAGCGGCGAGCGGCTCGTACACCCGCAGATAGGACGCGTATGGGACGAGCACCGAAGACACCACCGACATGCGGTAAATCGTGTCACGCCGGTACTCCACCAGGGGGTGATCCCGCGTACCCGCACGGATCCGCGTGTCCCGAGGACTTACGCTCTTGCCCAGTCGGACCGGCCGCTGCCGGTCCGACCGGGACCCTCCCCACCTTCAGGAGGGTCTTCCGCCGCTTCGTACTTGGGAGTCACCACAGTGACCGATGTGACCGGCGTACCTGTCGACGTGCTGCGCACCCTGTTCCACTCGGATCAGGGCGGCCACGAGCAAGTCGTCATCTGCCAGGACCGTGCCACCGGCCTCAAGGCCGTCATCGCCCTCCACTCCACCGCCCTGGGCCCCGCCCTCGGCGGCACCCGCTTCTACCCGTACGCCTCCGAGGGGGAGGCCGTCGCGGACGCGCTGAACCTGTCGCGCGGCATGTCGTACAAGAACGCCATGGCCGGCCTCGACCACGGCGGCGGCAAGGCCGTGATCATCGGTGACCCGGAGCAGATCAAGTCCGAGGAACTGCTCCTGGCCTACGGCCGGTTCGTGGCCTCCCTCGGCGGCCGCTACGTGACCGCGTGCGACGTCGGCACGTACGTCGCCGACATGGACGTCGTCGCCCGGGAGTGCCGCTGGACCACCGGCCGCTCGCCCGAGAACGGCGGCGCGGGCGATTCCTCCGTCCTCACCGCGTTCGGCGTCTTCCAGGGCATGCGGGCCTCCGCCCAGCATCTCTGGGGCGACCCCACGCTGCGCGGTCGCAAGGTCGGTGTCGCCGGCGTCGGCAAGGTGGGCCGTCACCTGGTCGAGCACCTGCTGAGCGACGGCGCCGAGGTCGTCGTGACCGACGTGCGCGAGGAGTCCGTACGCCGGATCACCGACCTGCACCCCGAGGTCACGGTGGCCGCGGACACGGACGCGCTGATCCGCACCGAGGGCCTCGACATCTACGCGCCGTGCGCACTCGGCGGCGCGCTGAACGACGCGAGCGTCCCCGTCCTCACCGCGAAGATCGTCTGCGGAGCGGCCAACAACCAGCTGGCGCACCCGGGCATCGAGAAGGACCTGGCCGACCGTTCGGTTCTGTACGCACCGGACTACGTCGTGAACGCCGGTGGCGTCATCCAGGTCGCCGATGAACTCCACGGTTTCGACTTCGACCGGTGCAGGGCGAAGGCCGCGAAGATCTTCGATACGACGCTGGCCATATTCGCACGTGCGAAGGCTGACGGTATCCCGCCGGCCGCTGCGGCCGACCGCATCGCCGAGCAGCGGATGGCCGAGGCCCGTCGCCGCTGACCCGTGACACAGCGTCGGCCCCCGTCTCCGGAGGACATCGAGGGTCCGCCCGGCGGAGGCCGCGCAGGGGTGCCGGAGCGGCCGGCCCGCCCTGGGAGAGACAAGACTCACTCAGGTCGGCGGGTCGGCCGTCCGCAAGAGGTTAAAATCGGTCGTGACCAGCGAGGAAGGGCTCCTCGGCGGTCCTGCGCGAAGGCACGTGATGCGGGCGGCGTACCGTATGGCCGAGGAAGCAGGTACCGTTAAAGCCACGGGCGCGGTCTCTCAGCCGAGAGTCCGTCCCGAAACATGAACGCGTGTCAAGACTCTGGGGCCGTCGAGCCCCGTCACCGAGGGGGTCGAGCCATGGGGCGCGGCCGGGCAAAGGCCAAGCAGACCAAGGTCGCCCGCCAGCTGAAGTACAGCAGCGGCGGGACGGACCTGTCGCGTCTGGCCAATGAGCTGGGCGCATCGCCTTCGAGTCAGCCACCGAACGCAGAGCCGTTCGAGGACGACGACGAGGAAGATGACCCGTACGCACAGTACGCGGATCTGTACAACGACGACGAGGACGCGGACGAGGACGAACAGTCCGGTCCGTCGTCACAGCGCCGCGGCGCTTGACCTCGCTCTGACACATCAACCCGGTCCGGGTCCGCCCGGACCGGGTTCTGTGCTGTCCGGGCCCGGAACGGCCGCGCTCGCGTCGTGGAGCACCGCGCGTGTGCGGCCCGCCGCCGGTCCGGCCCGTGGGCCGGGACCGGCGGACACGACGTCCTACCGTGCGTAGCTTCCGGTCAGCTCGGCGCCCGTGGCACGGTCGCCGCGCTCGGTGATCTCACCGGCGACCCAGGAGTCCACACCCCGGTCGGCCAGCGTCGTCAGCGCCGCGTCCACCGAGTCGGCCGGCACGATCGCGATCATGCCGACGCCCATGTTGAGCGTCTTCTCGAGCTCCAGCTGCTCGACCTTCCCGGCCTTGCCGACGAGATCGAACACGGCACCCGGAGTCCACGTGCCACGGTCGACGGTGGCGTGGAGCGCGTCCGGGATCACCCGGGCCAGGTTGTTGGCCAGCCCGCCGCCGGTGACGTGGCTGAAGCCGTGCACCTCGGTCGTACGGGTCAGTGCCAGGCAGTCCAGGGAGTAGATCCTGGTGGGCTCCAGGAGCTCCTCACCGAGCGTCCTGCCGAACTCCTCGACCTGGCGGTCCAGGGACCATCCGGCGCGGTCGAAGACCACGTGGCGCACGAGCGAGTACCCGTTGGAGTGAAGACCGGAGGACGCCATCGCGATCACGGCGTCACCCTCACGGATACGGTCCGGACCGAGCAGGCGATCCGCCTCGACCACGCCCGTGCCCGCCCCGGCCACGTCGAAGTCGTCGGGACCGAGAAGCCCGGGGTGCTCGGCCGTCTCGCCGCCCACCAGGGCGCAGCCCGCAAGGACGCAGCCCTCGGCGATGCCCTTGACGATCGCCGCGACACGCTCGGGATGCACCTTGCCGACACAGATGTAGTCGGTCATGAAGAGCGGCTCGGCCCCGCACACGACCAGGTCGTCGACGACCATGCCGACGAGGTCGTGGCCGATGGTGTCGTACACGCCCATCTGACGGGCCAGGTCCACCTTGGTGCCGACGCCGTCGGTCGCCGAGGCCAGCAGCGGGCGCTCGTAGCGCTTGAGCGCCGAGGCGTCGAAGAGACCGGCGAACCCGCCGAGGCCGCCGAGACCCTCGACCTCGGGGCGCTTCGTCTTCTTCACCCACTCCTTCATCAGCTCGACGGCGCGGTCACCGGCTTCGATGTCGACGCCCGCCGCGGCGTAGGAAGCACCTGTTGTCTCAGACATGGCCCGGGATCTTTCGTGTGGGAGTACGGGGCTGGTGGGGAAGCGGCCGGTCGGTCCGGATCACGGACGACGCAGCGCGTCGGCAGCCGCGGTCGCGGCGGGGCCGGCGGCCAGCTCGGTCTCCAGCAGCTGCTTGCCGAGCAGCTCCGGGTCCGGGAGCTCCATCGGGTATTCGCCGTCGAAGCAGGCGCGGCACAGATTCGGCTTGGCGATCGTCGTCGCCTCGACCATCGCGTCGAGCGAGATGTACGAGAGCGAGTCCGCACCCATGGAGGTGGCGATCTCGTCGACGGTCATGCCGTTCGCGATCAGCTCGGCCCGCGTGGCGAAGTCGATCCCGAAGAAGCAGGGCCACTTGACCGGCGGGGACGAGATCCGGATGTGGATCTCGGCGGCACCGGCCTCACGGAGCATCCGCACCAGGGCGCGCTGGGTGTTGCCGCGGACGATCGAGTCGTCGACGACCACCAGGCGCTTGCCCTTGATGACTTCCTTGAGCGGATTCAGCTTGAGGCGGATGCCCAGCTGGCGGATGGTCTGCGACGGCTGGATGAAGGTCCGGCCGACGTAGGCGTTCTTGACGAGGCCGGCCCCGAACGGAATTCCGCTCGCCTCGGCGTAACCGATGGCCGCGGGGGTTCCCGATTCCGGCGTCGCTATGACCAGATCGGCCTCGACAGGGGCTTCCGCCGCCAGCTTCCGGCCCATCTCCACACGGGACAGATAGACGTTGCGCCCGGCGATGTCGGTGTCGGGGCGGGCGAGATAGACGTACTCGAAGACGCAGCCCTTGGGCTTCGCTTCTGCGAAGCGCGAGGTGCGCAGGCCGTTCTCGTCGATGGCGACGAGCTCACCCGGCTCGATCTCGCGGACGTAGCTCGCACCGCAGATGTCGAGGGCGGCGGACTCGGAGGCCACCACCCAGCCGCGCTCGAGCCGGCCGAGGACCAGCGGGCGGATGCCCTGCGGGTCACGGGCCGCATAGAGGGTGTGCTCGTCCATGAAGACGAGCGAGAAGGCGCCCTTCACCCCGGGAAGCACCTTGGTGGCGGCTTCCTCGATGGTGAGCGGCTTGTCGTCGGCGTCTCTCTGCCCGGCGAGCAGCGCGGTCACCAGATCGGTGTCGTTGGTCGCCGCGACCTGGGTGGCACGGCCGTCCTTACGGGGAAGGTCGGCGACCATCTCGGCGAGCTGGGCCGTGTTGACCAGATTGCCGTTGTGACCCAGGGCGATCGAGCCGTGCGCGGTCGCACGGAACGTCGGCTGCGCGTTCTCCCACACCGAGGCACCGGTGGTGGAGTAGCGGGCATGACCGACCGCGATATGGCCCTGGAGCGATCCCAGAGACGTTTCGTCGAAGACCTGCGAGACCAGTCCCATGTCCTTGAAGACCAGGATCTGGGACCCGTTGCTCACTGCGATGCCCGCGGACTCCTGTCCACGGTGCTGCAGGGCATACAGTCCGAAATAGGTGAGCTTGGCGACCTCTTCGCCGGGAGCCCAGACACCGAAGACGCCGCAAGCGTCCTGGGGTCCTTTCTCGCCGGGGAGCAGGTCGTGGTTGAGTCGTCCATCACCACGAGGCACGCCACCGAGTGTAGGCGAGATCGACCACCGGTCCGAATTGGGTGAACGCCCGACAGCGGCCCCCGGAGTGCCGCGGGCGAGCCCGCTCGGCCCCCCGGCCGACGGCCCGGGGTGAGTCCGATTGATCACTGCCCGTGATCATGGTCGGTCGCGCACCGGGGGCCGGACATGGGTGCCGGGCGCCCGTGGACCGGGATGGACGCCGGTTACCGACGGGTCGGTCCTGTCGGCCGTCCGGCCCCGCCGACGGCTCCCTCGTGGCGCTCGGTGAGCCGAGCGGTGGAGCGGGCGGAGCCGATCCGCACGCTCGTTTCGTGGCGAGCCTCACACCGGGCGGTCGCTGCCGGAGCCCCCCAAGCCCGGACGAACGACTCACCGGACAGCCGGGACGCCACCTCCGCGCCGGTGCCGACGGCCACTTGAAGCGCCCCCGCCCCCGCAGGGCGAGACCACCGTCGACGGGCCCATGCCCCATTGGCAGGCTCCTGCCCCATGCAGCCCCTCGGTGATCGTTCGGTCACGCTCGTGGAGCGCCGCCACGTCGACCTCGCTTCGCGCCCTCCGGCCGCCCGTGCCCCGGTCCGCGCGCACGCGGACTCCGGCCCGCTCCCGTATCCGACGGGTTCCTGAGGCTTCGTGACGGTCCCGGCGGTCAGTGCCCGGCCGCCGGGGCGGTCGCGTCGAATCCCTCGCCGCCCTTCGCCGTGAGCGACAGGGTGCGGTGCGCGATCGTGTACGTCGTCTCCCCCTTCATGGCGCCGAGCAGGGCGCGCTCCAGTTCCATCGGGGCGCCCGGGCACATCTTCCGGGTCGAGGCCGACGGGCCGAAGGTGATCGTGGAGCCGGAGACGACCGCCTTGCCGTGGAAGGAGTTGCAGCCGAGGTTCCCCTCCACGGTGCCGTCCTTGCCGAAGGTGAGCCGCGCCTTGTCCTCCGTGCCGTCGGGCAGGGAGGTGGCGACGCTGCCGGTGCGCAGGCCGCTCACCTTCCACCCGGTTCCGGTGAGCGGGGCCGGGGGCTCGGAGTGCAGGGCGATGGAGTCGCCCTGAGCGGTGGTCAGGGTCAGGGTCCTGGCGTCGCCCCGCCCGGCGACCGCCGCCTCGAGCGTGCCGCGGAAGGCCCGGCCCATCGCGTCCTCGAACGCCTGGACGTCGTCCGCGCACGCCATCTCGGTGGTGGTGCCCTCTCCGACCGTGACCGCGGAGCCGTCGACACGGACGTCCGCCGTGAACCGGTTGCAGCCGAGACTGCCGGTGGCCTTCCCCTCGGGGCCGATCTCGACGTGGGCTCCCGCGGGCGCGGTGGTCTTCTTCCCGCCGACGGTCAGGGAGGACACGTTCCAGTGGACACCGGTGACGGCTGGTTCGGTGCGTACGGTGCCGCTGCCGTCCCCGGAATCCCCGGATCCCGCTCCGGAGCCCGACTCCGTACCGCAGGCGGCGAGGGTGAAGGTGGTCACGAGGGCAAGGACGCTGACAGGCATACGTTGTGTGCGCATGGACATGGGACGGAACGGCCTGTCGATCCGGTTCCGTTCAGCCCATCAGCGGGAGCAGCGGGGCGAGATCCGCCCGCTCACCACTGGCGCTGACCTGCGCCTCCTCCAGCGCCTCCGCCCACTCCGTGCGGCCCGTGGCCAGCCGGAGCCAGGTGAGCGGATCCGTCTCGACGACGTTGGGCGGGGTGCCCCGGGTGTGCTTGGGGCCGCCGATGCACTGGACGACGGCGAAGGGCGGGACCCGCACCTCGACCGAGCCGCCGGGGGCCTTGTCCGCGAGCGCGTCGGCGAGCAGCCGGGTGCAGGCGGCTAGTGCCTGGCGGTCGTAGGGGATGGCGACGCCCGTCGCCCGGTGGAGATCGTCGCTGTGGACGACGAGTTCGACGGTACGGGTGACGAGGAAGTCGCCGAGCCGCATCGTGCCCGCCCGGGTCGTCACGAGCCGCTCCCCCGGGACCCCGGCGACGAGCCGGGCGAACCTCTCGGCCGTCTCCTCGTAGAGCGCGGCGAGACCGGGCCGTGCCGCGGCCAGGGCCCTGGCGTCGCCCGCGATGTCCTCGGCCCGGCCCGCCGTGGAGAGGGGCCACTCCAGCAGGGTGAGCTGCGGTGCGGCACCGGGCGGCTCCGGCAGCTCCAGCTCACGGCTGATCCGCTCCAGCACCGTGGTCACGTGCGCCGCGAGGTCCCGTACGGTCCACTCCCCCAGCCCGGACGGACCGGACAACTGCTCGGGCGTCAGGGCACGGACGGCGGCCTGTACGTGGGCGAACTGTGCCAGGACCGCCGTGCGGGTCCGGCTGAGGTCGTAGGTGCGCGGGCGCTTCTTGGCCGGGGGCATAGGGGCGAGACTAACCGGCGCCTGTGACAGGGGGGCTCCTCCGCGCGGAAGGTCAGGCCCCGGCGAAGTCCGAGGCCGCGGGGAAGGTGACACCGGTGCAGCCCCGGCGCGCGGTGGCGTCCTCGACGTAGGCCCGGAACAAGGGCTCCAGCCGGTCCCGGACGATGTCGTCGTACGGGAAGGACACCTGCATGAGGTGCAGGGCGGGCCTGCCGCCGCAGACCGAGGAGGCCCACAGGACGCCGTCGGCCGATCCCGCCGAAGAGGGAACCACCGGGGTCCGGCCCAGGCCTGCCCGCAGCCCCCTGGTGCCGTCGCCCACCAGGGTGTCCATCTGCATCCACAGCGGGCGCAGGGCCAGCACCCTGTCGAGGTCCCTGCCGTCCGGATGGCTCTTCTCGTAGGCCGGCCAGATCCTCGCGGTCCCCTCCGGGCTCATCGCGAGCAGGCAGGAGTCATGGGCACTCGCCCTCCCGGCCGGTGCGGCGAGCGCCCGGTCGGGCAGCGCGCCCCGCCCGTGGGCGGCGCTGTGCCGTCCGTACCAGGCGCAGGTACCGCCCGCTTCGGCAGCGGGGACGAGAGCGGTCCTCGGCTCGGGGAACGCCATGGGTACGGCGGGGAGTTCGGTGCGGCATCCCTTCTCCGCCGCGGCCCGCTGCGCCGCCTGGCGCGCCAGGGCGGTGAGGTCGCGGCGGTCCCCGGACGTGACGGGGCCGTCGTACAGGGCCGTGGCCTCGGCCCTGACGGAGGAGATCCCGCCCCCGTCCGCGCAGAGGGCCCTGACCGTCACCGTGCCGGCGTCGTACTCCCCCAGCCCGCCGTCGCCCAGCGGGTGCGGCAGCGCGTACTGCGCGGCGGCCGTGACGTCGTCCCTGTTCCGGGCGGTGAAGTAGTCGAAGGGTTCGTGCTCGGGATCCACTTGGTGCTCGTCGGCGTTGGGGTTGGCCGGGTACAGCGTGAGGTCGAGCGAGACGTGCCCGTAGGTCGTCCCCGGATCGCCCACCCGGTAGACGACGCACCCGCTGTCACTCCGCGCGGTGCTGATGTGGTGGCGGTCGGAGAGCTTCACCCGGCTGACGCCTCCCTTCAGCCCGAGCACCAGGTCGGGGTCGACGAGACCGCCGCACCCCTCCGCTATGCGCTCACGGCTCTCGGCCCGGTCGCGGAGGTCGAGCACCTCGCTGACGAGCGCCCATACGCTGAGGCCGATCCCCGCCACCGCGACCAGCACGAACGCCGTGTTCAGTGCTCCTCGCAGACGACCCCGTCCCGCTGGGCCGTCCGCTTCGGCGCGCGTGCCGTCGTCCATCATCGACCCCCGTCGGTTCGGCCTCGTGTGGCGCCCCGCAAGTTACCAGTCGCTGCCGACAGCCTCCTCGACCACGAAGGCCTCTCCGCTGGGAGGAACACCGACGCCCCGCCAGGTGAACGGGATCCCCCGTGCGACGTCGAGGTCGGGGTGGTCCGTCAGCTGGAAGTGCACATGGGGTTCGGTGGAGTTGCCCGAGTTCCCGCAGCGGGCGATCGGCTGTCCCTCGCGCACGGTGTCGCCCGACTCCACCTGGAGCGAACCGCGGCGCAGATGGGCGTACACGGCGTACACGCCCTCGCCGAGGTCGAGCACGACGTGGTTCCCGAAGATCCCGCGGGCGCCCGACATGTCGCGCAGCGACGCCTCCACCAGCATCAGATACGCCAGGGCCGGGCCCGAGTTCCGGCTGAGGTGGTCGCGCCGGCCCCCGCTCGCGTGCACGACGGTGGCGTCCGCGACCGCGAGGACCGGGGCGTCGAAGGCCGGGAAGTCGCTGTTCGGCCGGGCCACCGGCCACAGCCACCGGAATGCCGGCCGTCCGCCCGTGGCGGGTTCCGCGACGATGTCGATCGCGTGGGACTGGCCGTAGCCGTGGGTGCCGTGGCTGGGGACCTTGTCCGCCGGGCTGTTGAGCGCCGTCCAGCGCCCCGTCACCGGCGGCGCGATCTCCACGGCGGACCGGCCGTTCGCCGGGTCCTCACGGCCCCGGCGCCCCACCAGCAGCCCGATGACGACCGCCAGCGCGGCGGGCACGAAGGCCAGGCCGTAGGGGACCACCGGTTCGGCGAGCACGCTCACCAGCACCAGGGCGACGAAGACGATCCAGCAGCAGCGGTAGACGATCATCGCGGCTTTGCGTACGGGCATGTGGTCCCCCTCGGTCTCGTCCTGCGGATGTCACGCGGTCCCGTGCCGACGCCTTGCGGCCCCCGGTCAGCGGATCATGGCCGGGCTGCCGTGAGGACCACCAGCAGCGGCACGACCCGGGCGCCCGGCACCTCGTAGCGCCCCCGCCCCGTCGTGTGCAGCCAGCCGGCGGCGGTGAGCATCCGCAGGTGGTGGTAGACCTGCCCGGTCGTGCCCGTCTGGTCGAGCCCGGCCAGCTCGGCGGCGGTGCGCCGGCCCGCGAGGATCTCGCGGAGCAGCCGTAGCCGTACGGGATGGCCGAGGGCGGCGAGCGGTTCGGCGGCCTCCGTCCAGTCGGGCCGGTCCTCGTCGGTGCCCAGGAGGCCTGCGGTGAGCGCGCCGTACTGCCATTCGTAACGCTCACCGGCGGGCAGCCGGACGGCGCCGGTGAACAGCACCCCGCCGTCGGCGGCGGCGTCCCCGACCAGGCCGAGCTGGTCCTTCAGACCGTCCAACGCCCAGAAGTCGCCGTCGCCCAGTTCCGGCCTGCCGCCGCCCGCCGCCGACTCCAGCACCGCGAGCCGGCGCTCCAGTTCGGCGACGCGTTCCTCAAGCTCCACAGAACACAACCTTACGTAATTACGTAACATCCATCAACGGTTTCCGTGAGAACGCCGAAAGCCCCCGTCCGGTCGACCCGGACGGGGGCTTTCGGCTCAGGCAGAACCTAGGCGAACAGACCCTTCAGAGTCCCCTCGTGCGCCGTGCGCAGCTCGCTCAGCGGGATGCTGAACTCACCCTGGATCTCGATCTCGTCGCCGTCCACGACACCGATCCGGGCGACGGGAAGACCCCGCGCCCCGCACATGTCGTTGAAGCGGAGCTCCTCGCTGCGCGGGATCGAGACGACCGCGCGGCCGGCCGACTCCGAGAACAGGAAGGTGAACGCGTCCAGACCGTCGGGGACGACCAGCCGGGCACCCTTGCCACCCCGCAGGCAGGACTCGGTGACCGCCTGGATCAGGCCGCCGTCGGAGAGGTCGTGCGCCGCGTCGATCATGCCGTCGCGGGAGGCCGAGATCAGGATCTCGCCGAGCAGCTTCTCGCGGCCCAGGTCGACCTTGGGCGGCATGCCGCCGAGGTGCTGGTGGATGACCTCGGACCAGGCCGAACCGCCGAACTCCTCGTGGGTGTCACCCAGGAGGTAGAGCAGCTGCCCCTCCTGCGCGAACGCGACCGGCGTGCGCCGGGTGACGTCGTCGATCACGCCGAGCACGGCCACGACCGGCGTCGGGTGGATCGCCGTGTCACCGGTCTGGTTGTAGAGCGACACGTTGCCGCCGGTGACCGGCGTGCCCAGCTCCAGGCAGCCGTCCGCGAGACCGCGGGTGGCCTCGGCGAACTGCCACATGACGTCCGGGTCCTCGGGCGAACCGAAGTTGAGGCAGTCCGAGATGGCGAGCGGCTTGGCACCGGACGCGGCGACGTTGCGGTACGACTCGGCCAGCGCGAGCTGGGCGCCCGTGTAGGGGTCCAGCTTGGCGAAGCGGCCGTTGCCGTCGGTCGCCATGGCCACGCCCAGGTTCGACTCCTCGTCGATCCGGACCATGCCGGCGTCCTCGGGCATCGCGAGCACCGTGTTGCCCTGCACGAAGTGGTCGTACTGGTCGGTGATCCAGGACTTGGAGGCCTGGTTCGGGGACGCGACCAGCCGGAGGACCTGCTCGCGCAGCTCGGCGGCGTTCGCCGGGCGGGCGAGCTTGCCTGCGTCGTCCGCCTGGAGCGCGTCCTGCCACGAAGGCCGGGCGAACGGCCGGTGGTAGGTCGGGCCCTCGTGCGCGACGGACCGCGGGGGTACGTCCACGATCTGCTCGCCGTGCCAGAAGATCTCCAGCTGCGAGCCCTCGGTCACCTCACCGATGACGGTGGCGATGACGTCCCACTTCTCGCAGATCTCGAGGAAGCGGTCCACGTGCTGCGGCTCGACGATCGCGCACATGCGCTCCTGCGACTCGCTCATGAGGATTTCCTCGGGCGAGAGGGAGGAGTCGCGCAGTGGCACGGTGTCCAGCTCGACGCGCATCCCGCCGGACCCCGCGGAGGCCAGCTCGCTCGTGGCACAGGAGAGCCCGGCGCCGCCGAGGTCCTGGATCCCCGCGACGAGCTTCTCCTTGAAGATCTCCAGGGTGCACTCGATGAGGAGCTTCTCCTGGAACGGGTCACCGACCTGGACGGCCGGGCGCTTCGCGGGACCGGTCGAGTCGAAGGTCTCGGAGGCCAGCACCGAGACGCCGCCGATGCCGTCGCCACCGGTGCGGGCACCGTAGAGGATGACCTTGTTGCCGGGGCCGGAGGCCTGGGCGAGGTGGATGTCCTCGTGCTTCATCACGCCGATGCAGCCGGCGTTGACGAGCGGGTTGCCCTGGTAGCAGGCGTCGAAGACGACCTCGCCGCCGATGTTCGGCAGGCCGAGGCAGTTGCCGTAACCGCCGATGCCCGCGACGACGCCGGGCAGGACCCGCCGGGTGTCGGGGTGGTCGGCAGCACCGAAGCGCAGCGGGTCGACGACGGCGACCGGACGGGCGCCCATGGCGAGGATGTCGCGGACGATGCCGCCGACCCCGGTCGCCGCACCCTGGTAGGGCTCGATGTACGAGGGGTGGTTGTGCGACTCGACCTTGAAGGTGACCGCGTAACCCTGGCCGACGTCGACCACACCGGCGTTCTCGCCGATGCCGACGAGCATCGCGTCGTTCGCGGGGACCTTCTCGCCGAACTGCTTGAGGTGGACCTTGCTGCTCTTGTAGGAGCAGTGCTCGGACCACATCACGGAGTACATGGCGAGCTCGGCGCCGGTGGGACGGCGGCCCAGGATCTCCCGGATGCGGGCGTACTCGTCCTCCTTGAGGCCGAGCTCCTTCCAGGGCTGTCCGGCGTCCGGCGTCTCGGCCGCGTGCTTGACCGTGTCGAGGCTCATGCGTTGACCAGCTTCTTGATGATCGAGGTGAAGAAACCCAGGCCGTCGGTGCGACCGGTGCCGATGAGCGGCTCGACGGCGTGCTCGGGGTGCGGCATCAGACCGACGATGTTGCCCGCGGCGTTGGTGATGCCCGCGATGTCGCGCAGCGAGCCGTTCGGGTTCACGTCGGCGTAGCGGAAGGCGACACGGCCCTCGGCCTCCAGCTCGTCGAGCGTGCGCTCGTCGGCGGTGTACCGGCCGTCCATGTTCTTCAGCGGTACGGAGATCTCCTGGCCCGCCGTGTAGTCCGAGGTCCAGGCGGTCTCGGCGTTCTCCACCCGCAGCTTCTGGTCGCGGCAGATGAAGTGGAGGTGATTGTTCCGCAGCATCGCGCCGGGGAGCAGGTGCGCCTCGGTCAGGATCTGGAAGCCGTTGCAGATACCGAGGACCGGCATACCGGCCTTCGCCTGCGCGATGACCGTCTCCATCACGGGCGAGAACCGCGAGATGGCACCGGCGCGCAGGTAGTCGCCGTAACTGAATCCGCCCGCCAGGATGACGGCGTCGACCTGGTGCAGGTCCTTGTCACGGTGCCAGAGCGATACGGGCTCGGCCCCCGCGATCCGGACGGCCCGCAGGCTGTCCTGGTCGTCGAGCGTGCCGGGAAAAGTGACGACTCCGATACGGGTGGTCACTTCTCCTCCTCCACCTTGACGGTGAAGTCCTCGATGACGGTGTTGGCGAGGAAGGTCTCGGCGATCTCGTGAATACGGGCGAGGGCGGCATCGTCGACCGGCCCCTCGACCTCGAGCTCGAAACGCTTTCCCTGACGAACGTCCGCGATTCCGTCGAAGCCGAGACGGGGCAGTGCGCGCTGCACAGCCTGTCCCTGCGGGTCGAGGATCTCCGGCTTGAGCATGACGTCGACTACGACGCGTGCCACTGGCACTCCCGGTGGTGTGGTGCGGCTGTGTCTCCGAGGGGTTCCCCAGATCCCCGCGGGTCCACTCAGCGTACCTGGCCAGAAATTCTACGCGGGTAGATATCGGGTGGCCCGGATCACGCCGCGATATCGGAGCGGTGCAACACACGGAAAAACCTGAGGAAAAAATCTTCACCCCGATTGCGCGGGGGCGTCACGCGGAAGCAACACGCGGAAGTAATTGGGCGGGCTTCACAATGCACCTCCCACCGCTGTACAAATGAATACAGGGAAAGCACGATTGTCCCGGAACAGTCGACACCCGTCGATCCGTATCCGCCCAGCCGCCGGAAGGCCGGCATCAGCGCATGTCAGACGCGACGATGCCGCAGGAAAGGACCGATATCCGTGGCTCAGCGCGTCGTGGTCACGCTCTCCGACGACATCGACGGGGGAGAAGCGGCGGAAACGGTCACCTTCTCCCTGGACGGGAAGTCCTACGAGATCGACCTCAATCCCGCCAATGCAAAGAAACTGCGCAAGGCGCTGGCTCCGTACGTGTCGGCCGGCCGAAAGCAGACAAATACCGGCAAGCGCGGCAAGGCCCCGGTGACCTACCACCACACCTCACTGGCGCCCGACCCCGCCGCCGTGCGCGCCTGGGCCCGCTCGCACCGGATGGAGGTGCCGGCCCGCGGCCGGATCCCCAAGAAGGTCTACGAGGCGTTCCACGCGGCGAGTTGAGGGCAGCGCCCGGAATGTTCCATTCCGGTCCGGCGCCCGCCGCTCCCCGGGGCGACACCTCGGGGAGCCGACTTGCACAACACCCCTGCAGGTCGGCTAGAGTCTGGAGCACGCCGAAGGGCAAGGCCGAAAAGCCGGGTCCGACGCAGCGTGCGGGTGTAGTTCAGTAGTAGAACATCCCCCTTCCAGGGGGAAGGCGCAGTGTGCAATTCCTGTCACCCGCTCTGCACTGCCTTACCGGACCACTCAGTGGATCAGGTAGAGTAGTGAACGCTCCACCGGTGAAAGCCGAGTGGCAGCAATGCGGACGTAGCTCAGTTGGTAGAGCGCAACCTTGCCAAGGTTGAGGTCGCCAGTTCGAACCTGGTCGTCCGCTCTTGATTCGAAGGCCCCGGTCGATTTCGACCGGGGCCTTCGACGTTTCCGGTTATCGGCGCATGACGTGTGTCCTGAGCGGTGATGGCAGCGCGCACGGCCCGGGCACCGGCACGGTTTCCGCCCGGGCATCGGCGTCGTTTTCCGCCTGAGCCCCGGAGCAGTGATCGGGATCTCGTTTTCCCGTGCCGCCCACGGGGAGGGCTGCGCCCTGCGCGGGACCGGCGGCGCGCGGGAGCCGGCTGCGGGCCGAGCACGGTGTGAAGGTCGCCACATCGCCGCGGACCGGACTGCCGGACCACCGCACACGTCCATGACGAGGTCACGAACGGTCCGGGGCTCCCGGGCGCACAGGCGTGGACCCTTCGCCCCGAAGACGGCCTGCGTCCACCGGGCGGCCGGGATCATCCTGACGTGACTGCCGGAAACCGCTCCGTACGAACCGAGTTGGCCGCCGACTCGACCCTGCCGGAGTCCCTCGCCGACGGCCCGGGGACCGAGGTGCCGGAGCCCACGGCCGACCGGGTTTCCGCCGCCGGGATCGCGGAGCGCGCGTCCCCGTCCCGGGACGACGGCGCCCGACCACCTGTCAGCGGCCGTCTCCGGACCCGGCCGGAGCACCGTCGTGCAACGGTGCGTCTCACAGGGGTGAGAGGTTGGGTATAGTAAGCACCGCGCTTCGGCGCACGCGGACGTAGCTCAGTTGGTAGAGCGCAACCTTGCCAAGGTTGAGGTCGCCAGTTCGAACCTGGTCGTCCGCTCCATGAAAAAAGAAGGCCCCGGTCATCGCGACCGAGGCCTTCTTCCGTTCCGTCAGCGGCCGTCGGCCGCCCAGCTGAGACCGGTGAGAAGCTCGTACGCGTCCAGGTACTTGGCGCGGGTCGCCTCGACGATCTCCTGCGGAAGCGCCGGCGGCGGCTCCTCGCCGCGGCGGTCCCAGCCGGAGGCCGGAGACGTCAGCCAGTCCCGCACGAACTGCTTGTCGTACGACGGCTGCGCCCTGCCGGGCTCCCAGCTCTCGGCGGGCCAGAAACGCGACGAGTCCGGGGTCAGCACCTCGTCCGCCAGGATCAGTTCCTCGCCGCCGTCGGCGCTGGGCGCGAAGCCGAACTCGAACTTCGTGTCGGCCAGGATGATCCCGCGCTCACGCGCGATGTCCCGGGCCCGCCCGTAGACGTCCAGGGTCGTCCGGCGCAGCACGGCAGCCGTCTCCGCACCGACCTCGCGGGCGACCTCCTCGTACGACACGTTCTCGTCGTGGTCACCGACCGCGGCCTTCGTGGCCGGCGTGAAGATCGGCGCCGGGAGCTCGGAGCCGTCGACCAGCCCCTCGGGCAGCGCGAGCCCGCAGACCGTGCGGGTCGCGTCGTACTCGGTCAGGCCGGAGCCGGTCAGATAACCGCGCGCCACGCACTCGACCTGGACCATCCGCAGCGAACGGCAGATCAGGGTGCGGCCCGCCCAGTCGTCGGGCGCCCCGGCCGGGAGCTCCGTCGACAGGACGTGGTTGGGGACGAGATCGGCGAGCTGGTCGAACCACCACAGCGACAGCTGCGTCAGGACCCGGCCCTTGTCGGGAATCTCGGTGGGCAGGACCCAGTCGTACGCGGAGATACGGTCGCTGGCGACCATGACGAGGTCACCGGCCTCGTTCCGGTACAGGTCGCGCACCTTGCCGGTGTGCAGGTGGGTGAGCCCCGGCACCTGCACGGGCTCGGGCTTTTCTACGAAACCGGACACGCTGCCTCCGCGTAGGTTGATCCAGGAGTGGTTCCGATTGTCCCGCATGCGAAGAGGCCGCGCCGACAGGGGTCACCCCCGTGGACGGCGAGCGGTGACGCCCGGGCCTGCGGCGGAAGCCCGGAACCGACGTAGGGAGCACGCGAACCCGTGTCCCGACGTGCGTCCTCCCGGGCACACGTCCAAGGGCCGTGCCGGTCAGTGGGGCTTGCGCCCTGCCCGTCAGTCGCGCTTGCAGATCCGGTCGAGGAGATTGGCCGTGGCCCGCTGGACACGGGCGTCCACGTGGCCCGGCCGGTCGAGCGCCGGGGACCAGGCGAAGGTGCCGGAAGCGAAGACGAGGGCGCCCGAGGGCGCGCGATAGAGCGAGGTCTCCTGGTGCCGGGTGGCCCCCTCGCTGTCGCTGTACGGCGAGTGCGCGAGCAGCATGCGGTTCTCGTGCTCCGGCAGGGACGTGCGCGGGAAGTAGCGGTCGGCCTCACCGGCGACCAGCCCGGCGATCTCGTCGCCCTCCGCGGCCCCGGTGGCCTCCCAGAGCCAGTGCCCGCCGTTCCGCACGACCAGGGGGTGGGGCTCGGGAACCCGGCCCGCGTACTGGATGCCGAGCAGCTGCTGTTCCGCGCGGTCGACCTCACGCCACAGCGCCGGCTTCCCGGGGCCGCGGCGCTTCCGGCAGGTGAGCAGGCGGTCAGGGACACCCGAGGGCGACAGGCCGAGGCCGACCTGCCAGTACATGGTGTTGGCGGAGAGGAAGACCAGCGAGGTGCCGATGTCCCGGGCCTGCTCGGCCGTGCGGCGCATCGGGACCGACCAGTACTCGTCGTGGCCGGGGAAGACCAGGCCGCGGTAGCGACTGGGGTCGACCCGTCCGGCGTGCAGATCGCGGGCGTCGGCGTACGCGAGGTCGTAGCCGTAGCGCTCGGCCCAGCGGATGAAGTCGTAGGCGTGGCCCACGTGGAGGGGCAGGCCCGCGCCCGCGTAGGGGCGGTCGAAGGAGATCGTGACGGCGGCGTCCTCCTCCCCCAGCAGCCGGCCTTCCTCGTCCCACGCGTGGTAGAGGCTGGCACCGGTCCGGCCGTCCTCCGGATAGAGGTTGTAGGCCTGCCACGTGATGTCGGGAAGCAGGAGCAGCAGGTCCGCCGGGTGGTCGTCGCGGACCGTGAAGGGGATGTGCGAGCGGTACCCGTCGGCGGTGGTCAGGACGGCCACGTACGCGCCGACCGACCAGTACGTCGGGATCTGAAGGCGCCAGGAGAGCCACCAGTGGTGGCAGGAGACCGTCCGCTCGGCCGTCAGCGGCGCAGGCTGCACGATGCCGGACAGACGCGGGCTCGTGGTGATCTTGGCGGCGCCGTCGCCGGCGTAGTGCCCGATGCGGTAGACGTCGACGGAGAACTGCTGGGGCGGGTCCACGGTGATGTGGAAGTCGATCGCCTCACCGGGAGCCGCTGCGCCGGGGGACACGAACCCCTTGATCTGGCGGTGCACGTCGTCGGCCGTCCGCGTGCCGCCGCCCGATCCGCTACGGCCCAGGGCGGTGTCGGCGTACCAGGGAACGACCTGCCCCGTGTCGTCGAAGTAGTTCTCACTGCCGCGCAGCCAGGGCAGTGGCCCCATTCCGAAGGGGTCGCTCACGGCGTGCGCGAGGGCACCCGATTCCCACCGCCGAATATGCTCCGCCCCCATCGCGCACCCCTCCCTCGTCCCCCCGTGAGACCCGATGCGCCGGACGCCGGCGCGGGCCCCCAGCACATCACATAACGCGCACGGTCCGTCACCTTTCGTCGCGAATTGATGTGAACGGAAGGAGCTCATCCAGGCATTGAGCGCACATTCGGAATATTTCGCTCGTTAAGTAGACGGACGGTCGTTCAGCCCAGGCGTACGGGCTTGTCCGCGCGGACCCCCACCGCGGTGAGCCAGGAGCGCAGCGGCTCCGCGTCGCCGTCCTCCACGAGGCTGAGCACCGGGGCGCCCAGGTCCGACCGGCGGCCGCCGTCCACCAGCAGGGCGGGACCGTCGAGCCAGTCGAGGCCGGGCGCCGCTCCCGCGGTGTCCACGGCGGCGCAGCAGACCATCGCCACCACATGGTCGGCGAGCAGCTCCGTGCCCGTGCGCGGCGGCTGGAGGGGGAAGAGCGGAAGCGGCACGGGCCCCCAGAGGTCCTGGGCGTCGGCGCCCGTCCCGGCCGGTGAACCGTCCGAAGCGCTGCTGCCGGCGGCCTCCCCCGGACGCGGCCCGGTCCCCGCTTCGTCCCGGGCGACGGCCGCACCGATCCCGGCCGCGAGCGCGTCGCTGTCGGCGCCCGGCGCGGCGAGATGATCGATGACGCGCGCCAGCGTGGGAACCACCGCCCCATCCGCCCCCGATGCCCCCGGTCTCCCCACCGGTACGCTCGCGGCGACCCCCAGCGCGTCGAGCACCCGGTGCAGCCGGGCCGCCTCCGAACGCCATTTCCGGTCCACGACCTCCTCCGGGTACTGCTGCCAGTCGACGGGGGCCCAGCCGGGTCCGGGCTCCGCCGGGCCGCCGTGGAAGAGCCGTGCCGCGAGCAGCGAGGCCGCCTCGTCGGCGGCGCCGGGCTCCTCGATGAGGTCACAGGCGGGGCGCTCCCCCAGCCGGTCGGTGAAACCTTCCGCGAGCCTGTCGCGCCGCGAGAGCTCCGTCAGCGCGGAGACGACACCCGCGTCGAGCCGTGAGGGCCAGCGCCCCATCCGCCAGGCCGGCAGCGCGACCCGGGTCAGCAGCCGGTCCCAGCCCGCGTAGGCGAGGCCGACCTGCTCCTGGGCGCGGATCCGCAGGCCGTAGTCGACGTCCTGCGCGCGGCCCGACGCGGCGGCGGCGACACAGCGCTCCATCTCGGCGGCGTGCCCCCGGCACCCGCGCAGCATCATCTTGGCGACCCACCCCACGAAGGCCGTGGGGATGCGGCGGACGACGCCCTGCCCGGGGAGGGCGGCATCGGCAACGGCAGCATCCAGGCCACGGACGAAACGGCGGGCCGCGGCTATGTCGGGGTGCGCGGACGGCCCGGTGCCCGCGACGACGGGAGCGAGCACCGCGCGCAGCTCGGCGACCCGCATCCACCACAGGAACGGGGAGCCGATGACGAGCACCGGGGCCACGGGAACACGACGGCCGCGTCCGGCTTCCGCCGGGGCCGTGTCCGACGCTCCGGGTCCGGCGGAGGGGTGCGTACGGTCCTCCAGCCAGCTGTCGCAGTCGGGGGTCAGCGCTATGGCGGACGGCGCCGGGACGTCGAGCCGGTCGGCGAGATCCCGGACCAGCCGGTACAGATCGGGGGCCGCCGTCTCGGTGAGAGGCACCGTCGGGCTGACCGCCGGCCTCGCGCGCGCAAGGGCGACGCCCACCCCGGCGGCGACCAGGAGCACCATGACGGCACAAGCCGTCACCACCCAGGCGGCCGTGGTCCACGCGCTTCCGTCGAGGCGCCCCTGACCGCTCGCGACGAGCAGCACGACGGCCGCGCCTGCCGGGAGGATCGCCAGGGCGGTGGCTCTGCTGCGGATGCGCAGCAGGGCCAGGGCCCTGGCGCGCGCTGCGTGCGCGCCCAGCTCCTCAACCGAACCGGTACCGGACACGGCTGTACGTCACCCCCTCTGCCCCCGCGACGGTGTTGGTCACTCCCCCACTGTGGCACCCGTCACTGACATCGCAATGCCGGTGGGCCAAGTGCCGGAACGCTTGCGCCGCACCCTAGTTGGGGGCTCGGCGGCCGTCATCCGGATGGCCGAGCCGTCACCCGATGGAATGGCTTTGGGCAAAGCTGCTGACGCGCGGACGAGCAGGGGTCCGGTGATACCCGCAAGCACCCCGGCGGAACCCGGCAGACACCGGACGCACCTGTGCCCGGCACCTCGCGGGAGGGCCGGGCACAGGTGCGGACAGGTGCGGCTCAGGCCTGCTCCGCGGCCTTCCGCGCGATGTCCGTACGGTGCTGGGAGCCGATCAGCCGGATGCGGCCGAGCGCCGTGTAGGCGCGCTCACGGGCCTGCGTGAGGTCCTTGCCGGTTGCCGTCACGGAGAGCACACGCCCTCCGGCGCTGACCACCGCGTCGCCGTCCTGCCGTGTGCCGGCGTGCAGGACGAACGCGTGGGGCGCATCCTTCTCCGCGACGTCCGCGAGTCCTTCGATCGGATCCCCGGTCCGGGGCGTCTCCGGATAATTGCGCGAGGCGATGACCACCGTGACCGCGGCGTCGTCGTGCCACGTCAGGGCGGGTACGGCGTCGAGGGTGCCGTTGGCGGAACCGAGCAGGACACCGGCCAGCGGGGTCTTCAGCCGGGCGAGGACCACCTGGGTCTCCGGGTCCCCGAAGCGGGCGTTGAACTCGATGACCCGCACACCGCGTGAGGTGATCGCGAGACCCGCGTACAGCAGCCCGGAGAACGGGGTGCCGCGTCGGCGCAGCTCGTCGACGGTCGGCTGCAGAACGGTTTGCATGACCTCGTCGACCAGCTTCGGGTCGGCCCAGGGAAGCGGGGAGTACGCGCCCATGCCGCCGGTGTTCGGGCCCTCGTCGCCGTCCAGCGCGCGCTTGAAGTCCTGGGCGGGCTGGAGGGGCAGCACGGTGGTGCCGTCGGTGATCGCGAAGAGGCTGACCTCGGGACCGTCGAGGAACTCCTCGATGACGACCCGGTCGCAGGCCAGGGCATGCGCGCGGGCGGCTTCCACGTCCTCCGTGACGACGACGCCCTTGCCGGCCGCCAGACCGTCGTCCTTGACGACGTACGGCGCTCCGAAGGCGTCGAGTGCCTCGTCGATCTCGGCGGGCGTCGTGCAGACGTAGCTCCGGGCCGTCGGGACGTTGGCACCGGCCATGACGTCCTTGGCGAACGCCTTGGAGCCCTCCAGGAGTGCGGCCTCACGGGACGGGCCGAAGCAGGGGATGCCTGACGCGCGGACGGCGTCGGCGACACCGGCGACAAGCGGTGCCTCCGGACCGACGACCACCAGCTCGGCGCCCAGCTCGGTGGCGAGGCGCGCGACGGCGTCGCCGTCGAGTGCGTCGACCGGGTGCAGTTCGGCCACCTCTGCGATTCCGGCGTTGCCGGGAGCGCAGTACAGAGCGGTGACATCGGGGTCGAGGGAGAGAGAGCGGCACAGGGCGTGTTCGCGGGCGCCGCCGCCGATGACGAGGACCTTCACGGGGTGCAGCCTAGCCGCCGGGGGCGGAGAGCCTCGACGGGCTCCGCTCCGTGGACGGCCACGGGGTCCTGTACGGAAGCCGGCGGGGACGACTGATGTCCGAGGCGGTGCCCGGTTCCCGGGCGGATGTCCGAGGGCGGTTGTCCGGCCCACGGGCGGATGGCAGGGGGGTGTGGCGCCCGTCCGGCCTCAGTCGTTGGTGAACTCCTCCACGACCGTGGCCCCCAGTTCGCGGACGATCAGGTCGTGCCCGGAGAGCGCGGAGTCGACCAGGTCGGGGTCGTCCGCCTCGGCGGTGTCGTCCTCGGGCGCGACCGGCCGTGGAGGCTCGGGCGCCGTCCGGTCGTAGGAAGACGGTTCGGGGCGGCCCTGATCCTGCTGCGGGGGCGGCTGCACGGGCGGTGGCCCCTGCTCGGCAGGGGCGGGCCGGGGTTCGTAGGACGACGCCTGCGGCGACGACGGGGGCTGGTACGGAGCGGCCGGCGGCCGGCCTCCTCCTCCGCCTCCACCGGTCTGCGGTGGCATCCCGCCACCGCCGGACGGGTCGACGACCGCGTCCACGCGCCAGTTGGCGTTGAACTGCTGGGCCAGCGCCTGCTTCAGCACCTCCTCGCTCCCGCTGCTCGCGAAGGTGTCGCGTGCACCGGCGTTCAGGAAGCCGATCTGCAGGGTGCTGCCGTCGAAGCCCGTGACCTGGGCGTTCTGACTGAGCAGGATCCAGGTGAAGCGACGGCGGTTCTTCACGGCCTCCAGGATGTCCGGCCACATGTTGCGCACCTGGGCGGCGCCCTGGGCCGTACCCGGGCCCGCCTGCGCGGGCGCCTGGCCGACCGGGGCGGAAGCCGGGGCCGGTGCTGCCCGGTCAGGAGACGGAGCGGGCGGCTGTGCCTGCGTCTGCGGGACACCGGCGCCGGGCGCGGAAGCCGTCGGCCAGCCGCCGGGGCGGCGAGGGGCTTCGGCCCCACTGCCGGCTCCGGCAGCGGCGGGCCATGCTCCGGGACGCTGTCCGGCCGGAGGCTGCTCGACGGCCGGGGGCTGCTGGACGGGCGGGACCTCCTGCGGCTCCGGGGGTTCGTACGGCGCGGGGGACCGCTGGACGACCGGAGGTGCCACGGCCTCCGCGGCGACGGGCGCGGCCGACGGCGTATCGGCGGGAGCACCGCCCTGGGCGTCGCCCCGAACGGCAGCACGGGCGGCGGCCGGGCCGCCGGACATCCCGCCACCGGCCCCGTGGGCGTCCGGCCCCGGGACGTACCCCATGGCGGGACCGGGGCTCGCGGGCACGAACGACGCCGCCGCACCGCGCTCGAGCCGGTCCAGCCTGGCCTGCAGCGAACGCTCGTCGTCGAAGGCGGCGGGCAGCAGGACCCGTGCACAGATCAGCTCCACCTGAAGCCTGGGGGAGGTCGCCCCGCGCATCTCGGTGAGGCCCTCGTTGACCAGGTCGGCGGCGCGGCTCAGCTCCGCGGCGCCGAAGACGGACGCCTGGGCCTGCATCCGCTCCACCACGTCGGCGGGGGCGTCGATCAGCCCCTTCTCGCCGGCGTCGGGCACGGCGGCCAGGATCACCAGGTCGCGCAGCCGCTCGAGCAGATCGGCGACGAAGCGCCGGGGGTCGTTCCCGCCCTCGATCACGCGGTCCACGACCTCGAAGGCGGCGGCCCCGTCGCCCGCCGCGAAGGCCTCCACGACGGAGTCCAGCAGGGACCCGTCCGTGTAGCCGAGGAGCGAGGTCGCCATGGCGTATGTCACACCGTCGTCGCGTGCGCCGGCGAGCAACTGGTCCATGACGGACATCGAGTCACGCACGGACCCGGCACCCGCCCGCACCACGAGAGGCAGCACACCGTCCTCGACCGCGCTGCCTTCCTTGCCGCAGACCTCCGCGAGGTAGCCGCGCAGGGTTCCGGGCGGTACGAGCCGGAAGGGGTAGTGGTGCGTACGCGAACGGATCGTGCCGATGACCTTCTCGGGCTCGGTGGTCGCGAAGATGAACTTGAGATGCTCCGGCGGCTCCTCGACCACCTTCAGCAGGGCGTTGAACCCTGCCGGGGTGACCATGTGGGCCTCGTCGATGATGTAGATCTTGTACCGGCTCGACGCGGGCCCGAAGAAGGCCTTCTCCCGCAGGTCACGCGCGTCGTCCACGCCACCGTGCGACGCGGCGTCGATCTCGATGACGTCGATCGATCCCGGCCCGTTGCGCGCGAGGTCCCGGCAGCTCTGGCACTCCCCGCAGGGCGTGGGCGTGGGGCCCTGCTCGCAGTTGAGACAGCGGGCGAGGATGCGCGCGCTGGTCGTCTTTCCACAGCCGCGCGGCCCGCTGAACAGGTACGCGTGGTTGACCCGGTTGTTCCGCAGGGCCTGCTGCAACGGGTCAGTGACATGCTCCTGCCCGATGACCTCGGCGAAGGACTCGGGACGATAGCGGCGGTACAGCGCAAGGGACGACACACATACGAGGTTATCGGGGCGCACCGACAACCGGTCCCGCCCCGGGACACCGCCCCCGGCGGGACACCACACCCCGGGCACGCAAGGGCCCCCCACGCACCCGCCAGAGCCGACCTACCCTTGCTGCCTTCCGGCCCTGGGGGAGTTCAGTCAGATAGCGCCACGTGAGGGGCTGACGCCCACCTTAGCCGATCCCCGCCCCCCGCCGTCCACCCGCTCCCCCATGACGATCCGGACGGAGAGCGCTCCGGAACGATCTACGGGGAACGTGTTCGCGAGCACCCCCTGGCGTCTTGTATTGTTTGCCGCGGAGGATTCGCCTAGTGGCCTAGGGCGCACGCTTGGAAAGCGTGTTGGGGGCAACCCCTCACGAGTTCGAATCTCGTATCCTCCGCCATTGCTCTCACCGGGCAATACGTTGAAGGGCCCCACCGTTCGCGGTGGGGCCCTTCGGCGTTGTCTCAGCCCTCGTTGTTCTGGTCTTTGTCCATAGGAGCGTTCGGTGCGGGCCCCCAGATGGCGTCCGCGAGCTTCTGTGCCACCTCCTTCAGCATGGCGTCGGGCACGTGCAGGTACCGGGCGCGCATCCGTGAGGAGGTGCCTGCCTCCCAGCCCATGATCTGGTCGATCACGCGGTCTGGGATGCCGAGCAGCATGAGGACGGTGGCGGCGGTGTGACGGGCATCATGCAGCCGCGCGTCACGTACCCCGGCGTCCTCCAGCAGCTTCTTCCAGTCGTGGTAGTCCGTGTTCGGGCTGAGCGGTCCACCGAGCGGCTTCGTGAACACGTAGTCCGACTCGGTCCACAGGTTGCCGGCGGTCTTGCGCTCACGGGTTTGTACCTCCCTGTGCTTTCGCAGCATCTCAACCAAGGGGCCCGGCAGGGGCACCGCTCGGCGGCCGGCGCGCGACTTGGTGTTCTTCGTCTCGCGCCGCACCTGCTTGCGGTCCGGGCAGTACCCAGCCTTCCGGCCGCAGGAAGCTGCCTCCTTGCACCCGTGGTCGTACTTGGGGCGCAGCCGGTTCCGGCGGAGCTTCAGGTACTCGTGGTCCAGGTCCACGTCGACCCATCGCAGGCCCAGCGTCTCCCCCTGCCGCAGGCCGAGAGCCAACGCCAGCATCCAACGGGCGCTGTTGCGGCGGTTTTTTACCTCAATCAGCAGGCTCTGCACCTCCTCGACCGAGTAGGGCTCGATCTCCTCTTCCGCCTCTTCCACCCGTGGCGGCTTGGCCAGGGCGGCGGCGTTCTTCGCTGCGTGGCCACGGCGGACCGCCTCACCGAGGGCGGTCCGGGCAGTGCGGTGGGCCTGGTGAGCGGTGGCTGCCTTGCTGCCGTGATTCTGCATCCGGCGGTACAGGCTCTCCAGGTGTTCCGGTTCCAGGCGGTCGATGCGGTGCTTGCCGATGCCGGGTACGAGGTGCACGCGTACCGCCACCTCGTACCCGTCGTAAGTGTTCTCGCTGACGACGTCTCTAGCGATGTTCTCGACCCAGTGCCACAGCCACTTCTCAACGGTCCACAGCTTGCCGGGCTGCTGCGCAGTTCCCTGGTCACGCTGCTTCTCCAGCCGTTTGACCTCTTCGGTCAAGGCGTCCTCGGTCGGGCGGGTGATGTGCCTGCGGTAGGGCTCGCCGTTGTCCTTGTAGCCCATGGGCACGCGGGCGTGCCAACGGCCGTCCTTGCCGAAGTAGACGGCTGTTTCACCGTTTGCCCGGCGAGTGCGCTTCTTCTCCGCCACGGGCGGACTCCTTCAAGTTCAGGTGTGAATACGGGACGCCGCCCCGCTGGGGCGGCGTCCCGTATGTGAGGTGGTTCAGGCGGCATGCCGCTCGGCGCGACGGCGTGCGAGGTACGCAGCCGGGGCGTCCGCGGGGACACGGCGGAGGGTGCCAATCGTCAGCGACTCCAGAGCGCCCGAGCGGATCAGGGCGAAGCAAGTGGTCCGGCCCACGCGGAGGCGGCGGGCGGCCTCCTCCACGGTGAGCAGGACCAGCGTCGAGTCGTCTGCCGCATGGGGTGCGGCTGCATGGATCTGGTGCACGGGCTCGCTCCTTGGCGGTGAAATAGCGCGAGATGTGTCCGAGGCTGCGATTTCTGCGTCACCACGTCATCCGCGTCACTCATGCCTCCTGACCTGCGGTTACGCGATGACGCAGCCGGTTGGGGGTGCGTCATCGGTGACGCAGGCGTGCGTCATGAGGTGGTGCGGGGTGACGCAGGTGACGCGGGGTGACGCAGCCGAACCGTTCTGCGTCACCTCGATCACCGCAGTTCAGGGGCTGTTTCAGGGCCTGTGGTGACGCGGGTGACGCAGCCTTCCCTTTCTCATGGAAAAAGAGAGGGGTGTCTGTTGTGGTGTGGTGCGGCTTCGGGCGTGAAGTGGGGAGCCGCTTCGCGGCGCGACCACCGGGCGGCGTTCCGCCGAACAGCAAGAGGAGCACCCGCCGCCATGGCGCGTGGTGCTCCTCTTGCTTGTCCGTACCCCGGCCGCAGGTGCGGGTCAGAGCGACTGCTGCTCGTGGGGCGGCAGGGCCGGGCGTCGGGTCATTTCGATGTACCGGCCTGCTTTGGTGCGGCCCCAGTCGACGAGGACGCCCCGGGCGGCAAGGGTGGGCTGGAGGCGTTTGAGGCGGTCGGAGAGGACTTTCCCGGTTGTGGGCCATCCTTTGGGCAGTGGACGGCAGTCGTCGCCGCTGTAGAGGCCGCTGAGGAGGTGCAGCCACTCCGAGGACGTCATCCGCGTCTCGGTGCCAGGGTCGAGGCCTGAGGCGTGCTTGAGGACGGTCTGCGCGAGGAGGTCCCCTTCGATGACGTCGTCGTTCAGCTCGTCCAGGCTGCTGCGGTAAGCGGGGAGCGCCCGGAGGCTGGTGGCTGTGTCGAACTGCGCGCACAGGTGGGCGAAGTCCGCCATCCGCAGATCACTCGGGATGTCCGCCTCAGCAGCCCGGACCTTGACCGCCAAGTCGAGGACAGAGCCGAGGATCACGGGCAGGGCCTCTTCGAACTCCCGCCACAGCTCCGCCTCGGTCCGCCGCACCCTCGGGCGTTCCAGACGCAACGGCAGTAGACGTTCGGCCAGGTCCGGGCGGATGACGCCGACGTCGATCCCGGTCAGCAGGAGAGGGCGGCGGTAGCGGGAACGGACAACATCCCCGTCGCTGAACAGGGCCCGCTTGATGCTCTCGGCTCCGGTGACGATGCAGCACATGAGGTCGGACAGGTCCGGCGCCAGGTGCGAGAGGTTGTCCAGCGCGGTGACCCATCCTGCGGCAACGGCCGTGATCAGGTTCTCTTCGTCCTTCGGGGCCCTACGCAGGTCGCCGGTCATGCCCTCGATGATCCGTACCAGCATCCGGCCGGCCGTCGACTTCCCCGCACCCTGCGGGCCGGTGAGGAACGGGGCCGGGACGGGGACGGACGGGCCGAGGCAGCCGATGAGCCAGGCCAGGGCCAGGCTCTCGGTGTCGGCGGTGGCGAAGTTCGTCAGCCGCAACAGTTGGTCGATGCCCTTGCCCTCGGTGTCCCGGGCGGGCATCGGGAGTTCTCCGGTGAGCTGGGTGCGCCGCCAGCACACCTCACGCGGGTCCGGAACCTTGATCTCCCACCCGTTGGGGTGGATGCGGACGGACTGACCGTCGTCGCGCCCGAGGTCCAGCCACGTCGCCCCGTCGAACCCGGGGGCGACACGGATGTGTGTGGGTTGCACGTCCTGGCTCAGCGCGAGTGCTTCGATCAAGTCCAATGCCTCCTTGAGCGAGGTTCCGTTGAAGACGCCGACCCCGTCGTTGAAGAGGTCGACCATGAGTTCCTGCCGGTGGCTGCCGGTTGTGCCCTGGGAGCGGATCGGGCGGGCCACGGGGTGGCCGAGCCGTTGGGCGTAAACGGTGCCCTCGGTGGTGCGGAAGTACCGGAAGTGCGATTGCGCGTACTCGGTGATGACCTCACGCGCCGGGGTTTTCTCGTCCTCGGACATGGCTCACATCCCCAATGCAGTGCGGGCGTTGGACCACGCATCCGTGCAGTGCCGGGCGCTCTCGCCCTTCATCTGGGCGGCCGCGAACAGCCGCTCCGCGTGGGCGTCGGTGAGGCACCCGCACCGGCCGTGGGCGGACAGCACGGCGAGAAAGGTGCGGTACACGGTCGTGTGCACCCCGCCGGCCGCCTCGGTGATGCTCTGTTCTGCCATAGCGATGCCGCGCTCCAGATAGGCGGGGGTGCGGTGACGGCACTGCCCGCCCCCGGCCGGAAGGGGCACAGTGACGGGTCGGTCCGGCGACGGCTTCTTGACGATCAGGGCCAGTACGGCATCAGGAAGGACGGTCATGGTGCCGGTGCCGGGTCCGAGCCACCGGGCGTAGGACATGGACGACTTGATGTCGACGCCGACACGGACGGCGTTCGCGGACTGCATCGCACCCTGGTAGATCCAGTGCTCACCGCGCGTCGTGGGCACGGTGCGGGTGGCGGGGAGCGTCTCGCGGGCCCAGGCGATGGCGTCGGCGTGGTCGAGGTCAACGACGGTCAGACCGGTCCCGCCGGGGTGGTAAGCCACCGCAGCGGTCTGCCTCCAGGCCGACGCCCAAGCGGGCCCGGTGAGGACGGCGGGGTCGGTGGTGGCGGCAGCCCACGCGTGGCAGGGGCGAGGGCACTGGCACGGCCCGGCCGTTTTCATGGTCGGCCGGCCGCCACAGGCGTTGTCCCGGCAGGCAGGGCAGTTACCGAACGGGAGCTTTCCGGCTCGCAGCGGCAGGACGGGGACGTTTCGTGCGGCCAGGGTGAGGGCGGTGGCCAGGTGGGTGCTCATGCTGCGGCCTCCTTCTCGTAGGTGAGGAACTGCTGGCCGATCCATTGGGTGTAGGCGGGGGGTACGGCTTGGCGGGCTTCGGTCTTGTTCATCCAGGTGCAGCCCATGGCGTCGGCGTAGGCGCGCTCGCCCTTGTGCTCAAAGGGGAGGAGGCCCTTGTGGTGCCAGCAGGGCGGGAGCAGGTCCCCGCCGCCGCCCCAGGACGTTTCGAAGACGCGGTGGCGGCGGACGTTGAGCCCGAACTGCGACCCACACAGCAGGTAGTCGGGACGCAGGGCCCCGCACCAGGACGCTTCGGGGACGTTCTCGATGACCCAGGGGCGGCCGGTGGACTGCATGGCCTGGCGGCCGGCGGGGATGAGGTTTTCGTGGTCGTCGCGGTTGCCGCGCCAGGCGGTGACGCGGGCGAAGTACTGGCAGGGCCACGATCCGTGGATGAGGTCGAACCTGTGCCCGTGTTCGGCGACGTAGTCGACGGCGTCGGCCTGGACGAACTCGAAGGGGTAGTTCGGCATCGGGTTGATGTCGACGCCGACGATGTCGTATCCGGCGAGGTAGTAGCCCATGGACAGGCCACCGGCTCCGCAGCAGGCGTCCAGGAGCCGTAACCCGTTGGGCTTGCGGAAGGGCAGGACGCGGGCGTTCACGCGGCCACCCCCAGCAGTGCCAGGGCCTGGAGGGCGGCGGTGCCGATCCACTGGGTGTAGGCCGGGGGGATGCACTCGCGGATGCCGTCGCGCGTCATCCACGGCACGTTCATGTCGTCGCGTGCTTCCTGGACGCCGCTGAAGTTGCCGACGTAGTGGGCGAAGTGCCGGGCGGCGCGGGGGCGGCCCATCTTGGTGAGCGGCGCCAGGTGGGCGCCATGCTGGGGCGGGGTGATGGTGAAGCCGCAGGTCTCGAAGAGGCGGTGGCGGTAGGTGCGCATCCCGAATGCGGCGGCGCACATCGTCACCGGGTCCCGGAGTTCTCCGGCGGCCTCTTCGACGTTCTCGATGACCCAGGGGCGGCCGGCCGTTTCGAGGGCGGCCCGGGTGGGGGCGATGAGGTCGGGGTGGGCGCGGTGCTGGATCTTCTGCGCGCGGCTGTAGCGCTGGCAGGGCGGCGAGGCGTGGACGAAGTCGAACTCCCCGCCGTGTGCGAGCAGGTACTGGATCGCGTCGGCCTGGACGAACCGGTACGGGTACAGCGGCTGCGGGGCGCTGTCGACGCCGGTCACCTCGAACCCGGCATCCGTGTAGCCCTTGGCCGCGCCGCCCTGGCAGCAGTAGAGGTCCAGCAAACGGGGCCGGTGGCCGGGGCCTCGCCGGATTAGGACAGGTTGAGTCATGCTGGATGTCTCCAGTTCTCTGATGAGGGTGCTGGCAGACGACGGCGGCCCCGGTTTCATTGGCGTGAGGTTGGGGGCCGCCGTCGGCGTAGCTAGCTGTGGAAGTGGTTGCGCTTGATGACGGCCTTGCGGATGTTCACCGTCGTGGTGCCGCGTTCACGGCTGGCGGTGAGGACCTGGATGGCGATGAAGCCGCCGAAGATGACGGCGGCCAGAATGATGAGCTGCTGGACCAGGGCCGCGAGGGCGGCGATGAACGTGGTCAGCAGGACCAGCCCGCCGCAAACGGCGCCGAACCCGATTCCGCCGAGCGCGATGTTCACCGCCGTACGCGACACGAGCGGCTTGGCGGTGCCCGGCTCGGGCCGGTTGTGGTCGATGGCGTAGCCGGTGATGACCCGCCCGTCCGGCAGCACGATCGAGGTCACCGACGGCACGCCGCCGGGCTGTACCGGGATGACCGGTGCGGCCGGGTAGGGCGTGATGGGGGCGGGGTGGTGGATGGTCACGGCTTGCTCGGCGGGCCGGTGGCCGGTGTTCTCGGGGAACATGCGGAATCCCTTCCTCTGCTGGGTCAGGGAGGCGGAAGTACCCCCTGAGGGAGGCGCTGTGAGGGGGGTGCGGGGGTGTTGAGCTGGGGTGATTCCCCGCCTCCCCGAACCGGTGTTTCCGCTGATCAGTGCGGGGGAGGCGGGTTGGGGAGGCGGTTGGGGAGTTCTCCCCGCCTCCCCCGCGGGAGGGTGCTCGCCTCCCCGCTACTGGGTGGCGGAAGCGGAATCGTCGGCGTCGCGGTTGGACAGGGCACGCAGGACGTGATCGCGGTGGACGACCATGCGGCCGTGGGACTTCTTCGGCTCCTCGCCCCAGGCTTCGAGCACCCGCTTGAGGTCACCGTTGGTCCATCCGCCGTAGACGTCCGCGCTCAACGCCGTGAGCCGCTGCAGGACGTCCTGTGTGAACAGCCGGGGTGCGTCGGCGATGACGGTGGCGATGTCGGCGAGCGGGTCCCGTTCCTCGTCGCGCTCGATGACGTGGAGGGTGGTGACCCCGTCGCGCATGGCGCGGGCGCGGGCGGTGATGAGAGCGGCGGTGTCGGTGTCGATGAAGTGCGTGCGCACGGTGATGGACGCCTGGCCGGCGGGGATCGCGATGCCGTCGGAGGCGACAACGAGGGTTCCCTTGTCGAGCCCCGGGCGGAGGAGGTTCGGGGCGGCTCCGCCGTCGACGGCCTTGTCACCGAGCGCCATGCGGGCCTGCGACTCGGTGCCGAGCGCGAGGGACGCGCGGGTGTGGGCGCCCTCGCGGACCAGCTTGGGAAGGTTCTGGTCGGTCGGGTCCTGCGTGCCCTGCCACAGGGTCACGTTCACGGCCCGGCCCTGGTTGTGAATCTTCCTCGCGGCCATGAAGTAGCGGGAGGTGGCCTTGGACCCGCCGTACGGTCGCTTCTCGCTGTCGACGACTGGGCACATGAACGCCACCTGCGCCTCGTCGACCAGCAGCACGAGCGGCGGGAAGACAGTGCCGGGCGGCGCCTGGAGACGGCGTTCCATCTCGCTCACGCCGCCTTCCAGCATCTCGGTTGCCTGGATGACGTGGTCGTCAGTCGGCCCCTGGATCAGCACCGTGGCCAGGCCATCGAACATGGCCCAGTCCCCGGCGCCCTTCAGGTCGGCAAGCCGGAACTCCACCGCGCGGTCCAGGGCCAGCCACAGCGCGAGGGCCCGCAAGGCTGCGGTCTTGCCCTGGTTGGACAGGCCGGTGATGAGGAGGTGGCGCTGGTAGAGGCTGAGAGCTGCGGCGTCGCCGCGCAGGTCTTGGCCCCACGGGGCCTTGCCGGTCTTGTAGTTCGCGGTGAGGTCCTGGTCGGTGGTGAGCGGGGACGGGCCGATCGGCTCGTCCAGCGCGCCACTGTCGGCGACCCAGAGCCGGACGGTGCGGGCGGCCTGCGGGATCGTGATGAACACTTCGTGCTCATGGCGGGCCAGGTTCTCGGCGAGTTTGCGGCGCCGGTTCTGCACTTCGTTGGTGGAGACGCCGGAGGGCAGGGTCACGTCGACTTCTACGCCGCATCCGGCGATCCGGATCGGGCCCAGCATGGAAGCGCCGGCGTCGCCCATCTCCTTGATGGCGCTGCGCAGCGGAGCGATACCGAGGTTCCGGAGCGCGAGGACGACGATGGAGGGGGTGATCGGCTCCCCCTCACCGGAGCGGGCGTTGGCGGGCAGGGCCCACTGTGGGGCGGCCTGCTGGTTCTTGCCCACGGCCCACAGGCCGAGCAGGACGGCCCACGGGCCGATCGTGACGAGGGGGCCCCAGGTCACGGTGATGATGAAGACGATCCAGCGGACCAGCTCGATCAGCGCCATGGTCGGGGCGCCGATGTCGGTCCAGTCCTTGTTGGCGACGGCGAGCATGATGCCGAGGAGCAAGAGGCCACCGGCCCCGATGCCGAGCCCGGCGGCGATGCCTTTGGCGGCGTCCATGGGTGCGGTGAGCAGGTCCATGCGGCGGCGGTGTCGTTCGTGGCGGAAGCGCTGCCCGCGCTCTTCCCACTCGGTGGCGGCTTCCATGTTCCCCGCGGCTTCTGCCGCACGGAGCATGCGCTCATAGCGGGAGGCGGTGCGGCCCTCCCACGTGCGACGGGCCACGATCCGTGTCCCACCCAGCACGTACAGGCCGTGGCGAGCGGTGGCCCGGCAGGCGGTCTTGGTGGTCTCGTGCGTGGCCACCGTGCGGATGCCGCGTGCGGAGCGCACCCACAGGGGCACAGGCGGCTTTTCAGCGGCTGGAGTTGCTACAGCAGCCGCGTCGACCGGAGCGGGCTCCAGGGGGGTGGGGGTGGTCTTTTCGAAGAGGGGAACGACGTTGTCGCTCATGGCGGAACGACTCCTGACTGCCCCGGGATGCCAGGGGCGAGGAAGGCGGAATGGTGTGGGGGTGGGGGTCAGGCTGCTGCGGCGGGGACGAGGCGGCCGGCGAGGTACTCGGCGCCGTACGCCTCCTTCTCGTCGGCTTCCAGCAGCCGGTCGATCTCACGGCTCTGCCGGCGTGACAGGCGCTCGACACCGAGGTCGTGGCGCAGGCCTGCGACGAGCCGGTCACGGACGTCCTTGCGGCTGGTCTGCATCGCGTGGACCAGTTCGTGAACGAGGGTGATCGCGAATGTGGCTTCGTTGGGGTGCTGGTCGACGTTGATGACGACCAGGACCCCGCCGTCGGCGAGCGGGATGGACCGCCCGGCGACTTCCCGGGCGTGCCGCTTCGCGTCCCGCAGCGCCCGGGCCTGGACCCGCTTGTCGGTGCATCCTGCGGTCTCCCACTCGGCGGCCGTGGTCACCTCGGCCAGGTTCCGCTCCCCGGTGAGGACGACCTTCACGTCGGGCATGCGGCCAGCCACGGAACGCTCCACGATCCGTACGGCCTCTTCGCTCAGGCGCTTGGCGGTGCGCAGGGTGGATCCGTAGCCGAAGAGCTTGTGTGTGCTGACGTCCAGCTTCACGTCATCTCCGTCTCTTGCCGCAGGTCAGGCGGCAGTCTCAAGGTCCGAGCAGGGCACGCACATGCCGAGGGAGCGCGGGATGCAGTACCCGGCATCGGTCCGGCAGTTGGTGCAGGTCCGGCGGGCCCGCATGGCCGCTTCCAGGGCGGCCCGGCGGGCGGGTGTCATGGGACGTACGGACTTGGCCCGGTCGACGCGGTAGAGGTAGGCGACCAGCGGACCGCGCCGTCGGCGGGGCCGCTCCAGCTGCGCGGCCACGTCCTGCCCGCCGGGCCGGAGCCCGAGGGCACGGAGCTGGCGGCGGGTGGCATATCCGTCCGGGGCCAGGCGCCACTGGTAGACAGGCAGTGTCGCCATCACGCAGCCACGCGCTTCCACGCGGCCCGCAGGCGGACCTCTGAGGCGGAGTGGCCAGCGGTCCGGAACCGTGACGCCATCTCCCGGTAGGACAGGGCCGGGGTCTCGCTGTGCCGGATCTGGTCGACGAGCGCGTCCAGGGCGTCATCGGTGAGGGCGCCAGCAGACTCCAGCGCGAACGCGGAAACAGGCTCTGTGGGGCCCCAGACGGGGAGTTCCCAGCGGGGTGTGACTCCGGGCGTGACGCGGCTCGTCACGCTGGTCAGCGCCCGTCCGGTGTCCTCACCATCCCTTGCCGATTCCAGCGTGGACCAGGCCCGGGACAGAGTGTCAGCGGTGCGGGCTTGGACGTGTGCGACGCGGGCACCGGCCTGCGTCACGGCCGTCAGCCGCGTCTCCTCCGTGGAGGCTTCCGCCCGGAGACGGGCACGGGCAACCGCGGCTTCGTCGCGCGCTTCCTGCTGAATGCCCTGGATCGCGTTCAGCGCCTCACCGGTGAGTGCGGTGCGCTCCCACAGTCCGTGCACGAGCCAGAGTGCTTTGGCGGCGATGGGGAGCCAGGCGACGGCCAGCCACGCGCCGGCCGATTCCTCGGTGAGGGCGTGGGCGATCAGGACGCCGGTGGCGATGAGGCCGAAGGACCAGCCGACGGCGGTGACTGGGGTGGAGTGGTCGCCCTGCGCGGCGAGGCGGCGTTCGTAGGCGAGGGTGGCGAGCCATCCGCCGTCGATCCCGAGACCGACGACCAGCGCGACCGGCCACGGCATCGCCGTACCCAGCCACATCACCACGACGGCCAGGGTGAGGACCATGGAGACGGCCGTCATGCCGACGGCGGGCAGTACGGTCTTGGCGTTCATGCCGCACTCCCGTCCAGCGACCGGACCTTGACCGCGCCCAGCAGCGCGACGCGCACCGGGTGCGGGTGGTACTCCGGCCCGGTGTCCTCCGTCCACTCCCATTCAGCGCCCTCGGCGAGGGCGAACCCGAGTTCCGACAGCGCTTCCAGGCGCTGGTCAGGGGTCGGAACGTCGCTGGACGTCGGCCACGTGTAGGTGGGCCACTCACTGACCCGTCCGGACATGGCCACGAACACCTGCCAGCACGGACCGGCCGTCACTTCCGGAGTGGTGGTCCCGCAGCAGCGCAGCGACATCTGCGCTCCGAAGATCTGCTTGCTCATGCCGCGCCCCCGGACGCCGCCGTGCCGGAAACGCGGTTGGCGAGGTCCCGCCGCACCACCAGGACCCGGTTACGGGCCCGGCGGATGCGCCGGGTGTCCAGCTCGTTCGCCGGGCGGTCGATGGTCATGATCTGCGCATCCAGCAACTCGACCTCCGCCCGGATGAGCGGCATCTCCTGCTCGATCGCGTCCAGCTCTGCCGCCGTCGGCTCGACGTCGAGCGACTCGGCCGTGACAAGGCCCTGAAGTGCAGCGATGATCTGCATGGGTCGTTTTCTCCTCGTGGTGGAACGGCCCGAACAGCGGCCCCGGTGTTCCAGCACCGGGGCCGCGCGCCGTTCTGGTGGTAGCCACCCCAGTGGGTGGCAGCGCCCCGGGCCGGATTCGATCCGGCGCCGTCACGACCCCGCCGGCAGGCGGCGGGACCGGGACGAAACAGGTGGGTCAGACGGTCGACGCTGTGACGGCGGCGATGATGTCGGCGTGGTCGAACGCCAGCGGCGGAAGGTCGGCGAGCGGCCACCAGCGGACGTTGACCGCGTCGTCACCGGCTTCGGCGGACGTGCCGGGGATGACGGTGAGCTGGTAGGCGACGGTGACGTACCGGCCGCGCGGGTCGCGGCCGGGGG
Organism: Streptomyces sp. NBC_01341; assembly: GCF_035946055.1. Classification (NCBI taxonomy): domain Bacteria; kingdom Bacillati; phylum Actinomycetota; class Actinomycetes; order Kitasatosporales; family Streptomycetaceae; genus Streptomyces; species Streptomyces sp. NBC_01341. The sequence continues at coordinate 3,589,305 of NZ_CP108364.1, forward strand.
CGTCCCAGGTGCCGACCTGGGTCAGTTCCTCCGGCGCCGCGTACACGCCGGCCTCTTCGGCCAGCTCGCGGACAGCCGCGGCGCAGCTGGTCTCGCCGGGGTCGACGTGCCCGCCGGGCAGCGCCCACTGGCCGGCGTGCGGGTCCCAGCCTCGCTCGATCAGCAGGACGTACCCGTCGGTCGTGGTGACGACGACGTCAGCGGTGTAGCGGATGGTCTCGAACGTCTCGGTGCTCATGTCGCTCCCGTGGGTCGCGGTTCTGGACAGTCCGGCTCCCCTCTGCCCCGCCCGTACGACCGCGAAGGGTCGGACGGGCGGGGAGGCAACCGGCCGCAGCGGTCACGCGCTGCGGCGGATGGTGGTGCGGTTCTGCGGTTTAGAGCCGAGGGCGTGTCCCCCACTGGGGTGTAGAGCCCCGGTGTGACGGGGGCCCACTCTCGGTCGGCTGGTCTCCACTCACCTCGCCGGATCGGTCACGGTCGACTGCCGGTGGTGGATCACGCTGTGCAGTTGTTCAGCGATGCGGTCCGGCGGAGAGCCGACGGGCGCAGGTCGAAGCAGCCCAAAAGGACGGCCTACGTGCTCGCTGTCCTAGGACTGCGGTGCACCTGAGATGACAATGACGCACAGTCCCGAGACTGTCAACAGTCCTAGGACTGTGTTTCACTGGAGTCGTTGAGAGGAGTGCTCGTGGCACCCAAGTGGCGGGAACTGGCCGACAAGCTGGCCGAGCAGATCAAGAGCGGTGAGCTGCCCCCTGGTCGGCAGCTTCCGCATATCCGAGACCTGGTTGAGGCTGGTGAGGGGTCGAAGTCCACGGTTCACGCGGCCTACAGGGCGCTGGAGGCCGAAGGCCTGGTGACCTCGTCCCGAGGCCACGGCACCGTTGTGCGGAAGCAAGAGCCGCTCAAGCGGCTCGGTATCGCTCGGTATGACAAAGCCAAATGGCGCGACGGGGACGAGGTCGCGTTCATCGCCGACCGCGTAGCTTCTGGGCGCGCGCACAAGCGGGGCGAGCAGACACAGAACGTGAGTCGCGTCCCAGCCACGCCACTCGTGGCCGCTGCACACGGACTTCCGGAAGGCTCTGAGGTGTACGCGCGCGCACGCCTCGTGAAGGAGGGGGACCAGCCGACTCACACCCTGACCAGCTACTACCGCCCGGAGCACGTCGAGGGGACACGGCTTGTCGACCCCACGCCTGGCCCGGCCGGCAAGGGTGGCGGATACCGCGTGCTCTACGACGCGGGGTACGAGATTGACCACATGCGGGAGGAACTGTTCGCGCGGGCCGCAGTGCCAGAGGAGGCCGCACTACTCCAGCTGACGCCGGGCGAGTGGGTTGTAGAACTCCACCGAACCACGTACACGGTCGACGGGACCGTAGTGGAGTTCGCAATTGGCATTCACGCAGCGAGCCGCTTCGCTTGGGCCTACGACTTCAAGGTTCCCGACTCGGCGGAAGGGGCAACGCAGTGATCTCCGTGCAGACGTGGTCTGACGCTCAGCTGCTCTGGGATTTTCAGCAGATGCGCCACGACCCCCAGCCCTGTTCGGTCGGCATCGGTCTCGGAAGCCATGACTTGGGTGTGGCTGACGCGACCGTGAACCTGTATCAGCGCAGCATGTTCCCGCTGATCCTCTTCACGGGGGCGACCAGCCGGACTACACGCGACCGGATGCCACGGGGGGAAGCCGAGCACTATCGGGAGCGTGCGTTGGAATTGGGCGTTCCCGCATCGGCGATCCTCGTTGAGCCTAGGGCGCGGAACACGGGCGAGAACATCAACTTCGCACGCGAACTACTCGCCGAGCGAAGTGTCGAAGTCTCATCCGTGCTGCTCGTGAGCAAGCCGTACGAGGAGCGACGGGCCTACGCGACAGCGCGCAGGCTCTGGCCGGGAGTCGCGATCGTCAGTGCGTCGGCGCCCATGACGCTCTCGGAGTACGTCGACTCCATGAAGGATCCGCGTCTCGTGCTGGACATGCTCGTTGGGGCCCAGCAGCGTCTGTTGGTCTACCCCGAGCAAGGGTTCATGATCAGGCAAGAGGTGCCGGACTCTGTTGCCGCGGCCTATGAACGCCTGTGTGCCGAGGGGTTCACGAGCCGCCTCGTGTCGGCCAATTAGGGGCCCGTTGTAGGACATGGGTGCAGGTCGGTTAAGTATCTGCACCCGCAGCGCTCTTGAGAGCCGTGAGGGCGCCTACGCGGTAGAACCTCCTCTACTGCATCAAGACCCGCGCACGGCGTGGGAGTTCTGCGAGCAGGGCTTCCACCTCTGGCCGGCAGCCGCTTTGTCGTACCGGAACACTTCCCATGGCAATTCTCAATTACGACATCAGGCATCTGGCATAAGTTTTTACGGCTTGGCCGTCAAAAGAAGCAATGAGCGAAATCAGAGAGGTAGGGGATTTGACCGCCAACGCCTCAGCTAGCAACACAATTCCATCCGACCATCCCCGCCGAGACTCGACAACAAGCGGCAAAGCCGTCTCCAGCCAAAACGGGTCGCTGCACTTTCTCACACCACGCAGAAGTTCCTCTCCCCCGCCCTGGGAGATAAGTAGTCTAGCGACCTCACGGAAAGTAGATACCTGCTCATCCTCATCAGGTATGCACAGCACTGCATCAATTGCGTCCTCCGCTTTGATGGAGCGAGCGAAAGACTTAGCGACGCCAACCAGCGCCTCACATCTCTGATCGTGCGCTTCTATGGACAGGGCAGTATCAATTACTTCTCTCGGTACCGCAGTCAGCGCTAGAACTTGACATGCATCACGAATCGCCTTTCCGCGCCTAACTGGGTCGTGGGAACGGGAGGCGAAATCAATTGCTTGCCGGGATAGAACATCAGCCCTGTCCCTTTGACCCTCCTTCGCCAACACTAAAGCAACCTCACTGACACCTCGCGACCTCTGGCAATCATCAGCTATCTCGCCCGCGAGGATAAGGGCTTCCTCTACGAGTCCGCATCGTGCTTTCGCACCGACAATTGAGCGCAATGAGCGAGATTTTACGTAATCATTGTCTATTTCAAGAGCAAGTGCCACCGAAGCTTTGACTAGCTTGACCGACTGCTTCAATTCATCGGGACCAGCGCCCGCCTCCACAACAGCCAAAAGCCCGTCGATTCGACATCTCGGAGAAGATACAGCGAGAGCACAATCAACCGCCTCCTTATAGCGCCCAACGGTTGCAAGTATTCCCGCAGCCTCAACTAGCGTCCGGTCTTCCGAATACGTAGCACCAATCACCCCAAGACTGCGACTTACTTCCCGAGCTCGACTCACCGCAATACTGACAAAACTGACTGCGTCGTCTGCACGTTCAATGCTCACTAGATGTTTTGCAAGGGAAATTATCTCGGCGTGTTCATTGTTCTCGCAAGTCTCCTCCAGGAGCGCCATCGCCTCATCCATCAGTTCAGCTTCAGCGAGCGCATTGATGATTCTCCTGTGCGCTTTTCTAGCTGCAAAAGGCAAAGACTTGTGTGGAGTGCCGCCTGCGGCATCGCGAGCCAGCTTTACCGCCTCCTCGAACCTCCCTCTCTCGAGCAGCCGAATCGATAGCTCAAACTCGATTTCCACCCTTTGAGGTGGTTCAATCGAGGTTTTGATGACATCGAGCATCTCCTCAAAACTTTCTGTTTCGATCAACACTTCAAAAGCAATTAGCAGATACGGGAGACCCATGTTTCTGTGAAGCGAAACAGTCAAGTGAGCGACTTTCTGGGCTGCGCCAGTCGCTTCTCCGGCTTTTCCTAGCCGGCAAAGTAGTTGGGCCGATCGCGCAAGTACCTCGCACCTACCCAACAGGTCCTCGATGGTGTCAGAAACTGCAACAGCGCGTTCTGCAAGCCCTATGGCCTCACCGATCTGGCCACAAGAGAAGAGTGCGGCTGAGGCTTCAAGAAGACTTACTGCATGACTGGTTGGATTCGTTTTCGTTCGAGCGGTGTCTGCAACATATTGCGCGAGCTCAGCAGACTCATTCAACCGACCGCAGCGTGCAAGGAGTGCAGAGACTTCGCCGAGGGTCTCTCCTTGGCGGTACTTATCCGATATAGCGGCAGACGCATCGACTGCGTATTGCGCGAGTTTGCCAGCCTCATCCGCATGGCTGTAATCAGCTAGCGCATGAGCGATCGCAATAATCACACTGGAGCTAGTAAGAGATAGCCCGATCTCATAAGCGCGGTGCACGTTCCCTGAGACTGCTAAGGCTCTTGCAACGACGGCCATCAGTGGTTCTTGAGGCGTCGCATTTCCGATGGCGGAAACTATCCGTTCCGCCTCGCGCGCAAAATATGCCGCTTCCTGCATTTTCCCATTGAGAGCAAGTTCTTCTGCGCCGTCGCCGAAAGCGTGTACTCCATCCCAATCGCTATCCAAAGCCCGAATAAGATCCGCACCTTCTGACGCATATCCTGCCTGCGCTAGGGCCATTGATGCCCCTCGACAAAGCCACGCAGCTTCGTCGCTATCCAGGTCCGCAGCCAAGTCGACGGCCTGGCGAGCGATATCAGCGGCTTCATCACACAGACCTGCCAGAGCCAGAGCACGGCTTGACAGGCAGAGTGCATACACGGCCTGCTCCGACTCTGAAGAGGTGTCAGCCAATAGGATGGCCTCGCGTGCAAAATCGATAGCTTTAGAATGTTTCCCTGCACGAGCCAACTCCTCCGCAACACTGCCGAGAGCTTCTCCCCACCTCTCCTCATCTACCAAACTGCGCGCTAGTTCTGCGCTTTCCTCCTCCCTGCCGACCCGAGCCAGCAAATTGGCACTGGCCATCGCCGCCTCATCTCGCCGAGAGGCATTGGGAATATCCAGAGCCCAATGTCGAGCCTGGCTGGCTATATCCGACGCTCTCTCCAAATCTCCTACTTCTACAAGCGCCTCTCCCAGGCATACTAGAGCAAAGGGCTTGTCAATCGGGTCGAGAGTTCTGATGATCTCCGCTGCTGCTGCCAGGGACTCAGGTGTCGAGCCGACTGCTTTTACAATGTAGCTGGAATAGTCCAAGCGTCGAATTGAGCCAGCGCTGTGGACAGCGAGCGCTACCGCACGTTGCAAGTGCCCCATACGCGCCCAGGCATAAATAAGTCCGTCGGGAACATTTCTAGTCTTTTCGACGAGATTCTCACGCTGATGGGCCAACCGGACGCAGACAGAAATATCAGGACGCGCACGGGTGCCGTGAACTGTAAACGCGTTAGTTATCTCGGCTAGGGCATCGATATCAGCACCAGTAAACTGCCACATGCGCTCGTGTCGCACGGAATCGGTAGCTAGCGCGAAGAGCCTGTCTGCGTCCTGCAGCTCAACCAGCGTTCGAGGATACCCAATTAGGACCCACTCAGGTGTTGTAGCAGGCCATCCTGCTGCGCGGGCACTTTCCACCCAAGAATGCAAGCGGTCTCGGTACTGTTGCATGACTGATGGCCGCAGCAATTCGCGAGCACCGAGAAAAAGCTCTTGATGTGCAAAGGAATATACCGCAAGGGGCGCACCATCACCGTCAGCCGCATAGCGTGTCGGGCGTATCTGGAACGCGCGCCCGATACTTCCTCCCAATACCAATTCGATGCGTCGCTGAGTTTGTCCGGTCAGTTCGGCAAGATCGGGCGCGGTGAGTCCTCCGCCCGCCGCCGTGAGACCGACAAGCTCCTCTGTAAGGCCCCCTGCGGCGATAAGGGCATCGAGATTGCGTTCGGCATCCTCTTTCACAACCCAAGCAGCCGGCGCGGGCAGTAATTCATGGTTAGTGGCTGGGTCGCGGAGGGGATGACCAGGTGGAACGTCTCCAGGTAGCGGTGGATGAGTACGACCAGCGACGATCAGCCTGAGCCCAGGGGGCGGGGTGCGTGGCAGTAGCGCGGCGATGCTATACCCCGTACTAGCGGTTGCCAGACCTGCGTCTTCGTCTAGACCGTCTACAACGAGAAGAAGTTGTCGGTCGACACCTTGCGCCCTATCTGCTGCTCGCTGCAAGGATTCCAAGAAAGCACCCTGATTGGAGCACCGCACATCTCCATCATCAAGGTATTCACCCAGCTGGCTCTCCAGGGCGGACAGAAAAGCCGTTCGATCGGCGCGGTCTGCCATCCGGGCTGTCACGAAGAAGGCCAGCACATCTGTGTCTGGCGGCGGGTGCAGGGCGAAGTGAGCCATCAGGGCAGTTTTGCCAGCCCATGCGGGAGCTAGCCATCTCCAATAACCGGAAGTGTCAGCTTCCGGAGCAGAACTAAAGGCTGCCATTGCCGCTAGTTCAGCCTCGCGCCCTTCAAACCGTTGCGCGCTCAACTCCTGCACTTCGAGCATATAACCCGATCTCGGTGCTCGGGCCTGACCGGATTCGAGCAGTATGTCTCCGTGAACGTTGACCTTATTTCTGTCCCCGGATAAGGCCAGGCCGATACTGCCCCCCGCAGTCATGGATCGCTCTGCACCGCCGGTTACGTAACCGTCCTGCAGTTCTTCCCTTGGTGCCGATGCAGAGCGACTCGGAGGATTTAAACGTCCTCCGGTTTCGGTAGCAGACGTCCCGGTTCCTGACTCGGCGTGTGCGATATCTGATTGGGATTGAGCGGCCTCTCCAGTTCCTTGAGCTCTGGACAACCCTGTATGTCTTTTCCAGAACTTCACGGGACCTGGTTCCCGTCGCCTGTGATGCCTTCACCGAGATGGCCCCCGGCAGACACCCCTCTCTCACCTGGTGCAGGGGGTACCGGCACGCTGCGATCTTCAGTTCGCGGAACTGGCTGAGGGGCTGCGCCTCCGATGCGGTTCCTGTCACCTGTCACGGCACGACCAACGCTGCCTGCGGCTTGGACTGATCGCGCGCCTGTCACCTGGGGGTCAGTGGGGCTCGCGAGTAGGGCATAGCAGGAAAGTGCCAGCCCTGCGGCAGCCAGCACTGCTCCTACCAGACTGGCCAACTTGTCGGCTGTATCCAGGTCAGCCCAGAGCGCCACACATGTGAGGAGCACCGCGAGGCCAGCAGCCAGCGTCGCCCCCACCCAAAGCAAGATTCTTGCCCGTCTCGACGAGGCCCTCACCCTCCACACCCTTTCGTGGTGACTTCGTGTCTGCTCCTCAGAACACGCGCGCTCGCCTCATGTAGTTCCCACTGCACCTGGTTTGTCGCTGCTTCGTTTCCACCTCTCCGCAACCGAAGGCACATTTACGTGGACCACCGTGGACAGTGAAGCGCTCTAAGCTGGGCTTCGCGCATCTCAGCGGCCCCCACCTCAGCGCCTTCTTTGCCCCTCCTTAAGAGCTCGTAACACGATCTTGTTGACGTTGGCTGGTGGGGCGTAACCGGTGTGACGATTCGACTGTTCGTGAGGGTGTCGGTGCTCGACCGTGGATCGTGGACGATGAGTTGTGGGCTCTGGTCGAGCGTTGCTGCCGCCATAGCCGACGCGGTCTCCTCCAGGGCATCCTGTTCGTCCTCTACAACGACATAGCCTGGCAACTCCTGCCTTTGGAGCTGGGGTTCGGCTCGAGGCAGACGTGCTCGCGCCGACTGGACCGGTGGCGACGTCTTCGGCCAGTTGCATCGGGTCCTGCAAGATGCCTTGCGAGACGAGAGCAACTGCCCCGTCCCACCGTCCAGGACGATGTACCATCGCCGCCAGCCCGACTACCGGGCTATGGAAGGAACTTCCTCTCCGCCGGCACGAGCCGGAGACCGGACCAGAAGGGCCAACCGCCACTGAACCCTCCCAGTTGGGAGGCAGAGTGCAGGAGCAGCATGTCGAAGACCGCGTACATCTACGTCCCCGCGCCCTCGAAGAAGAACCTCGAGATCGGCCTCGACCGCGGGCTGTGGGGCTGGAAGAGCCCCACCCTCGACCGTGCAACCGGCCGTCCCGATGTCCAGAGCCTCGAGGCAGGCGACTACCTCGTCCTCGCCCACATCGGCCCGCAGGCCCGCGTCCCGGCCGGCGGCTGGGCCGACGCCACTCTCAAGCGCGTCATCGTCACCCAGATCACCCAGCCATACTTCCAGGACACCACGCAGGTCTGGCCCGACGACACCTACCCTGAGCGCATCGGTATCGACCTTCTCGCGGACGAAGCCAACGTCACCGGCCAGACCCTCGGGGACCAGGCCGCCGAAGCACTCCGGCTGTCCGCCAACAAGCAGGGCTCAGCACTCGTCTACCCCGGCACGGCCGCACTCGCTCAGTTCGTCACCGAGTTGCCGACCACAGGCGAGGGCGAAGGCGAGCAGCAGCCGCAGCTCCCCAACGAACCCGAAACCGTGACGCATTCCGGCGCCGACAGCGCCCTGGTTGAAGTCCTGGTCCGCCGTGAGCAGAGCAAGCTCCGCAAAAGGATGCTGGGCGGGGCCGACACCTTCACCTGTGCCCTGTGCGGGCGCCACCTCCCGGTTCGCTTCATTCGGGCCGCTCACATCAAGCGCCGCAGCCAGGCCAGTCGTGAAGAGCGCCTGCAGCTGTCGAACATCATGCCTGCCTGCCTCCTAGGCTGCGACGAACTCTTCGAGCACGGCTACATCCACGTCACCGACACCGGCCACGTAGCTGTCAGCGACAAGGCCGGGGAGCATCCCGCGCTCAAGGAAGCCGCCGACCAGCTCGCGGGCAACTCGGTCGGTGGGTACAGCGAGCACCGGGCCCCATACTTCGCCTGGCACCGAAGCAACATCGTCCAGTAGAGCCTCAGGCTGCCCGGTGCTCGTTGTCCTGTTCTTTGTTCAGTTCGCTTGTGCTCGCGCAGGTTCATCGCCGTACGCCGACCCTCGCCGAGCTGCCGAACGACCGCACATGGACGCGTGTGAACGGCCACTCGCATAGTTGGAAAGCGTGTTGGGGGCAACCCCTCACGAGTTCGAATCTCGTATCCTCCGCCATTGCTCTCACCGGGCAATACGTCGAAGGGCCCCGCAGCTTGCTGCGGGGCCCTTCGACGTATTGCCCTGTTCTCAGTTTCAGTCTCGCTCATTTCCGATCTTCGCAACATTTCGCCCAGGCGTCGTGACGTGGCTCCCTCTCGGCGGTCACTCCGGTCGGTCTGCACTCCGGGACCTGGCCGAGGGTCGCCCCCGTTCCGCTTGTGCAGATGGGCGACGTAGTCGTAATGGCCCGTGCGCGGGTTGTCGTAGGGGCCGGAGAAGTAGAAGGGCTTACCGTCCCGGCCGAAGCCGATGGGCGGGCCGGTCACCGGGCGGGGAGCCCAGGTGTGCTGCGGCGTCGGCGAAGCCGCTCGCGGGCTCGAAGCCGAGACCGCGGGCGTGGGCGTGGGCGACCGCATCGTGCACGATCGTCTGCGCCTGCTCCACGCCGATGGGCAGCGGCCGGATCGAAGGCCGAGTAGTACGTCGGCACGTAGGTGGTCAGGCATCCGGAGCCCATCGCGAATACATCGGTCGGGAAGGCGTAATCCACGCCACCGTAAAGATCGAACGTCTGTCCTTGCCCCTCGTTAGAATCCACTCGCCCCAAGAGCCCTCGTGAGCACCACGGGGACGGGGCCTGCGCTTTCCAGGGGGGAACGCATGCTTCACACGTCCATCAGGGAACAACGCCGAAGACGACACGCGTCCAGGGGGGCCGCTTCGCTTCTCGCGCTGATCGTCGCCGTCCTGGCCTCGTTCACCGCACAGACAGGCACGGCTTCCGCCGTGGCCGTGCCGACCCCGAAGACCACGGCCGCGGCCTCCGGGCCCGCGACACCGAAGTCACCGAAGTCACCGGAGAAGAAGGCGGCTCCCGAGGCGCTGCACGCCACCGCCGCGCGCGAGATCGGCCGTAACGACGCGGCCGACACCTGCTCCGGGGCGATCGAGTCGGGAACGGTCTACACCTGCTCCGCCGGGCCCGAGGGCGGCGCGAGCTTCACCTTCGCCCTGCCGAACCCCGACGACCTGGTGTTCCTCCAGGTCGTCTCCACCGATGACCAGCCCCAGTACCCGACGCTCACCGCACCGGACGGTTCGACGGTCACCTGCGACCGGCCCGACGGCGCGTACGGGGCGGCACGGTGTCCGACGAGCCGGGCCGGTACGTACACCGTGCAGGCCGGGGCCACGCCGAGTGGCTTCTCGGTGTCGTACACGGCTCTGCTGTCCGGTACTTCCTGCACCGCGGTCTCCAAGGACGACACCGCCCTCGGGGCGCCGAAGTCCCTCGCCGACACGCTTACCGCCGGGTCAGCCGGCCACTGCTTCGGCCTGCCGTCCGCCGCCGGGGACGTTCTGCGGAGCCATCTGTCCGCGTGGCAGGTGACCGGGACCGTCTACGACGCCACCGGCACGGAGGTCTGCACGACCCGTGAGAACAACGCCACGGACTTCGACTGCACCCTCAAGGGCAACGCACCGTTCCGTGTGCTGACTAACCAGTCGTACGCGGCGAGCATGGACTACAGCCTCACGTCGGCCCGCCTCTCCGCTCCCGCCGGCTGCCCCACCGTCCAGCCGCTGGCCTACGGCACGGTCCCGGACGCCACGTCCACCGCGCGCTGCCGCGTCCTGCACGTACCCGCCTCCGGGCCCTATCTCTTCGACACCGTCGGCGACAGCGTCTCCGGGAGCCTCTACGCCACCGACGGCACGTCCCGCTGCACTCCCACGCTGCTCGCCCCCTGCACCCTGACCGCAGGTGATTACACCTGGGCGCGCGACGGGCGCAGCAGCGCCCCGGCCGCCTTCGGGGTCCGGCTGTACGCGACGAACCTGACGCAGGGCTGCACCGTCGTACGCGACGACGGCTTCGCCTCCGGCGCGGTGAAGGGTGCCTTCGGCGGACCGGGCGAGCAGCAGTGTCTGTCCCTCCCGACGGCCACCGGCCATGGCCTCTACCTGATCGACCGGACACCGGACGGTGGGGTCCACCCGAGCTACCGGGTGTTCGACGCCAAAGGCATCGCGCAGTGCGACAACGACGACTCCCCGGTGGTCTGCAAGCTGACAGGGACCGCCCCGTTCCACGCGGTGCTCTCGGGCTCCGCCGCAGGTGAGTACCAGCTCGCCGTCCAGGACACCGGGAAGACCGCGGGCTGCACGGCCTGGCCGCAGTCGGCGTTCGACGGCACCTGGGGCGTGTCAGTTCCGCTCACCAGCACGACCCAGGCCGTGTGTCTGGGCATCGCCGCCGGCCAGCACTCCACCGCCGAGATGTTCGACTACACGAACAACACCAACAGGGTCAACGCCGCGGTGCGGGTGTTCGACGGCGCCGGCAACGAGCTGTGCACCACTGTTGGCGGCTCCACGACCACCTGCCGGTTCACGGCCGGTGTCGGCTACACGGCCCTACTGACGGGCACCGGCGTCTCGGACACGTACAAGCTTGTCCGCCGGGACATCTCTTCGACGGCGAAGTGCGCCGCTCCGGCCTCGCTCACCGTCGGTGGAGCCTCCACGTCCTTCGCCCTCGACTCCGCACTGGACAGCCGGTGTCTGCGGGTCACCGCGGCGGCCACGGACAAGCTCTGGATGTCCGCGCGAACCCCGACGGCCGCCCGGAACACGGGCGTGGTGCTGAAGGTGGTCGATGCCTCGGGCACGAGCGTGTGCCGGCAGTGGGGCGTCTCCTGCCGCGTCACCGGCTCGACCTCGTACGTTGTCATCGTCCTGGCCTCGGGGTACGACGAGACCCCCATTTCCGCACACATCGACACCTGGCGCGTCGGCACCGCCTCGGGCTGGGCCCCGGAATGCACGGCCAACAAGGTGTCCCCGCAGGGCTTTTCCGTGCGGAGCGGCACGTTCACCGAGTCCGCGACCGCGTACTGCGCCGTGATCCCCATGCAGCCGTCGCAGCGCTTCCAGGTGTTCGGCACCCAGAGCAGCAGCACGGGCACCCCGTGGGTGAGCCTGCTGAGCACCACCCGCTTCGCCGGCGAGAGCGCCGACTACTCCTACCAGTGCAACGGTGACAACGCCGGTGTCTTCAGCTATTCCTGCCTCACCACCTCCAGCGCCTCCGCGGGCGACTACCTGATGCTGGTGAGCCCGTACCAGGCGGACACTCCGGTCGAGTACTCCATGCAGGGTGTCTGCAGGAGCGGCTGCACCACTCAGCCGAAGCCGGCCGACGTCACCTCGCTGGGTCCGACGAGCGGACCTGCCGGGACGTCCAACCAGGTTGTGCTTCACGGCACGAATCTGACCCTCGGCACCCGGGTGGAACTCCGGTCCGGGGACGACTCCCGCACCGCCGAGCCGGTCTCCGTCAGCGCCGATGGCACCACGCTCACCGTGCGGCTCGGTACGTACGACCTCCCTCCGGGCGCGTACGACCTGGTGATCGGCAACGTCGGGTACACATCCGGCATCCCGTCACCCGGCTACCTTCCGGGCGCCTACACCGTCACCGCCGCACCGACGGCGCCCCACAACCGCCTCGTCCCGGTCTCGCCGACGCGCTTCCTGGACACCCGCAACGGCACCGGCGCCCCCAAGGCACGGGTCGGCGCGGGCGGAACCGTCAAGCTCAAGGTTGCCGGGACACACGGCATCCCCGCCACCGGGGTCACCGCCGTCGTCATGAACGTCACCGCCGTCCTGCCCACCGGCAACGGCCACGTCGACGTGTACCCCGACGGTCAGCCGCTGCCGACCGTCTCCAGCGTCAACTACACGGCGCCGCAGACCATCGCCAACCTGGTGACGGTTCCCGTACGGAACGGATCAGTGGCCCTGCGCAACAGTGCGGGCTCCGTCGACCTCCTCGCCGACGTCACGGGCTACTACTCGGAGGGGAGTTCGGGTTCGGCCTTGACGCCGGTCTCGCCGACGCGCTTCCTGGACACCCGCAACGGCACCGGCGCCCCCAAGGCACGGGTCGGCGCGGGCGGAACCGTCAAGCTCAAGGTTGCCGGGACACACGGCATCCCCGCCACCGGGGTCACCGCCGTCGTCATGAACGTCACCGCCGTCCTGCCCACCGCCGGTGGCCACATCACCGTGTACCCCGACGGCCAGCCGCTGCCTGCCGTATCCAGCATCAACTTCGCCGCCGACCGGACGATCCCCAACATGGTCGTCGTCCCGGTGGTGAACGGTTCGGTGGCCCTGCGCAACAGTGCGGGCTCCGTCGACCTCCTCGCCGACGTCACGGGGTACTTCTCCGCCACCGGTTCGACCTTCACCCCGGCCGGCCCGCTGCGGCTGCTGGACACACGCAGCGGACTGGGTGCCCGGCCCGGAGCCGTCGCCCCGGGCGGTCTGGTCAGCCTCCCGGTCACCGGTACGGCCGGCGTCCCCTCCTCCGGGGTCACAGCAGTGGTGCTCAACGTGACGGTCACCGCGCCTTCGGCTGGGGGATATCTGACGGTCCACCCGCACGGTCTGCCGGAGCCCCGGGTCTCGAACCTCAACTTCGGTGCAGGGCAGACCATTTCCAACATGGTCGTGGTGCCTGTGGTTGACGGACGGGTCACCTTCGCCAACCACACCGGTTCGGTCCAGGTCATCGCCGACCTGGCCGGGTACTACAGCAGCTGACCACCAGGTCGGGGGCCGGGGCTCGCACCGCCCCCGACCGTTCCCTGTACACACCGAAACTGCCGCGCGCCCCGGCGAACGTCGGTCGGGCTGAGGTGTGCTCTCTGCTCGTGCGCTGATCCGGCGGGCGAGTGCGAGCGGGCCCACTGCGGCGGGGGCGCCCGCGGGCGAGTGCCGTCCACCCTGAAGGCGCCCTGGTAGCGGCCGCGGGCGTGGACCGGGGCGAGGCCGGCGACGACCGAGGCGGCGATACCGGCCGCGGAGTCCTCGCCCAGCGACCGGACGACCACCGACACCGCGAAGCGTTCGGCGTTGGCCGACTGCTGATCGGTGCTCAGATCTGCACCTACGTGCCTTCCCGCATGCCCGACCGGCGTGCTCGCCCCGGATCCGCTCAGGCCCGTACCGCCTCCCAGGCGAAGCCGTCCGGGTCGGTGAACGCCTCGCCGTCACCTCCGATGGTGAGCCCGTGCGGCCCGTCGCCCTCGGGGGCGACGCCGGCGTCCCCGGCCAGGGCCTTGCGGCCGTAGAGCCCCAGCTTGACCGGGCTCGACGGGGTCGCGAAGTCCACGTACTTGCGGCCGAAGCTCTTCCCCACCGTGAACCCCTGACCGACGTAGAACTTCTTGCTCGCGATGACGTCGTCGACGCCGAGGAGAAGCACCACCTGGTCGATCTCCGACGTGGCGGGACCCTTGTCCTTCTTCGCCGAGGTCGCGATCTTCCAGAGCGCGCCGTCGGGGGCCCGGACGACACCGCCGTATCCCCAGAGCGATTTCGTGGCGGGCTTCACCGTGGTCGCACCGGCGGCCAGGGCCGCGTCGACGAGGCGGTTGACGCCCGAGGGCTGGGACACGGTGAGCGACAGCGTGAACCCGCGGAAGCCGGCCGGAGGGGTCTCCGAGGCCCGGACACCCACCAGGGACTCCAGTCCGAAGGCGTCGGAGTAGAAGCACGCGGCGGCGGCCGGGTCTGCCGCGTCGAGGAAGACGGAAGCGATGGAAGTCATGGAACCGACGCTATGTCCGGCTCCGGCCGCACGCTTCTCGATTCCTGACCGATCCCGTGGCAGCCGCTCTCCGCACACAGCGAGGCCATGGAACCGCCCTTGCCCTAGTCAAAAAAATGACTAGTCTCTTCAGTGACTACATGAGGACGGGCGAACGTGCGTCGAGGAGGTCCGGTGGCACTGCGGCATGCCGTGCTGGCGGCACTGCTGGACGGCGAGTCCAGCGGGTACCAGCTGGCCAAGGCGTTCGACATCGGCGTCGCGAACTTCTGGCACGCCCTGCCCCAGCAGCTCTACGCCGAGCTGGCCGAGCTGGAACGGAGAGGGCTGGTGGCCGGCCGTCAGGTGATCCAGGAGACCCGCCCCAACAAGCGGCTCTTCCATGTCACCGACGCCGGCCTCGCGGAGCTGGAACACTTCGCCGCGGACGTGTCCAAGCCTTCCTCCATCCGGGACGACCTGCTCGTGAAGGTGCAGGCCGCCGACCACATCGACACCACCCCGGTCGTCCTGCAGCTCCGCGAGCGGGCCTCCGCGGCCGAGGCCAGGATCGAGCTGCTCGGCAAGGTCCTCCACCGGCTGCGCGGCGACGCGACCGAGCAGGAGTACCTGCGGACCGGGGACCGTATCGGGCCGTACCTGACGTGCCTGCGCGGGCTGTCCTTCGAACGGAGTCACCGGGACTGGTGCCTGCACACCGCGGGCGTACTCGACGAGAGGCGGACCAGCCGTGCCGAACGGTGAGTTTCTGCGGTACGTCGCACTGGGCGACAGCCAGACCGAAGGGGTCGGGGACGGCGACGACGAGACAGGGCTGCGCGGCTGGGCGGACCGGCTCGCGGAGCACATCGGCGCTTCGGAGCCCCGCCTGCGGTACGCCAACCTGGCCGTACGCGGACGGGTCGCCGGGCAGGTGCGCGCCGAGCAGCTGGCCCCCGCACTGGCCCTCCGCCCCGACCTGGCCACCGTCGTCGCGGGTGTCAACGACCTGCTCCGGCCGAAGTTCGACGCCGAGGGCGTGGCGGGGCAGCTCGAGGAGATGTTCGCCGCGCTCACGGCTTCCGGGGCGCGGGTGCTGACCCTGACCTTCCCCGACGTGGCGAAGATCGCGCCCGTCGCCCGCCCGGTGCGGGCCCGGGTGTTCGACATGAACGACCGCATCCGCGAGGCGGCGGCCCGGCACGGTGTCGTCCTCGCCGACGTCGCTCTCCTGCCCGTGGCCACCGATCCCCGGCTGTGGAGCGAGGACCGTCTGCACGCGAGCCCGCTCGGCCATACGCGGATCGCCGCGGCGGCTGCCCACGCCCTGGGCCTCCTCGGTGACGACGAGAGCTGGGCCGAGCCCCTGCCACCCCAGGAGCTTCCCTCCCGCCTGCACGCGGCGGGGGCCGAACTCCGCTGGGCGGCCGGTTTCCTCGGCCCGTGGATCGGACGTCGGCTGCGCGGGAGGTCCTCGGGTGACGGCCGCAGCGCGAAGCGCCCCGAACTGCTGCCGCTGGAAGGGCAGTCGCCGGCTTCGGCTTCCTCCTGAGACCCGGAGGCGGGGCCTTCCGGGTGAGCCTCGCGGTGATAGCCGCCGACGGCTGACTTCCGGGCCTGCGCGGGGTGGACCGCTGCGGCGACACCGCGTACGCCGCCGGAGCCGCTGACCCCGGCCGTCGGGTCAGGAGTCCCTGTCCGCCAGCCAGTTACCGATGCCTGCCATGGCCTGAGGGCCGTAGTCCGCCTCGACGTCACGGGCCAGGTCGGCGATCGTTACCGCCGCCAGCGACGCGCGCCAGGCCGACTCCGCCGCCCCCATCGTGCGGGCGATCGCGCAGGGGGTGCTGCAGGCGGCCGCGGGCGTCGCCAGGGGGCCTCGCTGCCGGATCTCCGTACAGACGAAGGCGGGTGCCGGGCCGTCGACTGCCTGGACGACGTCGAGGACGGTGATCGTCTCCGGTGGCCGGGTCAGGGCGTAGCCGCCCGACTTGCCCTGGGTGGAGTGGATCAGCCCCGCACGCGAGAGCGCCTGGAGCTGCTTCGCGAGGTAGCTGCCCGACACGTCGTGCAGTTCGGCCAGGCGCGCGGCGGGGACCGGCTCGCTGCTCGTCGTGAGCACGGTGCAGCAGTGCAACGCCCATTCGACTCCACCCGACATCTTCACCACTTCACAGTACCTTCCGGTACCCGGATAAGCATTGTCCGAGTATTGTCTCGGACAAGAATTATCCGAGTTTCAGGCGTAGAGTGACGCGGTGTCGGGCATGACCGACATATCGCCCATCCATCCGCGCCAGGGAAGGTACGACATGAAGATCGCAGTGCTCGGCGGAACCGGACTCATCGGCTCACAGGTGGTCCGGGATCTCCAGGCGTCCGGACACGAGGCGGTGCCGCACTCGCAGTCCACCGGCGTCGACCTCATCAGCGGGAAGGGCCTGCGGGCCGCCCTGGCAGGGGTCGACGCCGTCGTCAACGTGACCAACTCGCCCACCTTCGACGAGGCCTCGTTCGACTTCTTCCGGACGACGATGGACAACCTGCTCGCCACCGCCCGGGAGCAGGGCGTCGGACACGCGGTGGTGCTGTCCATCGTGGGCGTCGACCGGGTGCCCGAGCTCGACTACTACCGCGCCAAGGTGCTCCAGGAGGACCTGCTCAAGGCCGGACGCGTCCCGTACTCGATCGTCCGCGCCACGCAGTTCTTCGAGTTCATGGACGCGGTCATGTCCTGGAGCGCGGACGAGGAGACCGTCCGGCTGCCCGCCACCCCGATCCAGCCCATCGCGGCCGCGGACGTGGCCGCGGTCGTCGCCGAGGTCGCGGCGGGCCGCCCCCTCCAGGGCACCCTCGACATCGCGGGCGCCGACACCTACACCCTCGACGAGCTCGGCGGCATCACGCTGGCCGCGCACGGCGACAAGCGCACCGTCGTCACGGACGACACGGCCGGGATGTTCGCCGCGGTCCAGGGGGACGCGATCACCGCGGGACCCGACGCGCGCATCGCCCCGACCCGCTACCGCGAGTGGCTGGCGCGCTGACCCACCCGGCGCACCCGGACACACCGTCCAGACGCGGCCGACGGGCCGACCGAGATACGGATCCGCGGCCGTAACGGACGGCCCCGGAGGCCCGGCTCTCATCGGCTGCCGGGCCTCCGGGCACGGCCCTGACAGGCCAGGGCTCCTCCGGGTACTCGGGCTCCCGGCCCGTCCGCCCGAGCGACGGACCGCCCACCGGCCGCCGCCCCGAGCCGCCCCTCTCAGCCGCCGAAGGACAGGCTCCTGCTCACGCGGTCCGCCGAGGCCAGCAGGCTCTCCCTGACCTGCCTCGTGCGGTACATGCGGTCCGCCCGGAAAGAGACGCCGAGCGAGCCGAGCTTCGTGCCGTGGTAGACGGGCACCGCGATGCACACGGTCCCGAGGTCGTACTCCTCGCGGTCCATCATCACCGGGGTCGACGTCGACGATTCGAGCTGCCGGAGCAGATCCTCCCGGTGGGTGATCGTGCGGGGCGTCAGGTCGGGCAGCTCGTGCCGCGCCAGGTAGTCGCCCCTCGCCTCGTCGTCCAGCTCGCGCAGGACGCACTTGCCGAGGGCCGTCGCGTGTCCGGCGTCCTCGAACCCCACCCAGAGGTCGACCTTGGGAGTCTGCGGCCCGTCGACGATCTCGGCGATCCGGATCTCGCCCTCCTCGTAGAAGGTGAGGTAGGAGGCGGCCGACACCTCGTCGCGCAGCGAGGCGAGGGCCGGGCGTATCGGGTCGACCGGGGAACCCGAGCCGTTGCCGCCGTGCAACTTGTCGCTGAGGATCAGGCCGCCGTCGTCGAGCCTGAGGAGGTACCCGTCGTCGGTGAGTCCCCGCAGCACTTCCAGAGCCTCGTCCAAGCGCAGGCCTGCCTCGCGCGCGAGCTGTGTCGCGGGCGCGCCGCCCTCGTGCGCCGCCACGGCCTCCAGCAGGCGAAACGCGTGCTGAACAGCCGCCATGGGCGTGTGGTCCGCCGGATCACCCATGCCACAAGGGTGAACCCTGGGCGCCGAGGCGGCAAGGCAGGACCGCGGGAACCCGGCCGGATCCCTGTCCGGCCGGGCGCCCGCCTCAGTCCTCGCCCTCCAGGTCGCCTTCCGTCTCCAGGAAGACCTTCCGCAACGCGTCGAGGACCGCGGGGTCCGGCTTCTCCCACATCCCCCGGGACTCCGCCTCCAGAAGTCGCTCGGCGATGCCGTGGAGCGCCCAGGGATTGGCCTGCTGCAGGAACTCGCGGTTCGTCGGGTCGAGGACGTACGTCTCGGTGAGCTTGTCGTACATCCAGTCCGCGACCACGCCCGTCGTCGCGTCGTAGCCGAACAGGTAGTCCACCGTGGCGGCCAGCTCGAAGGCGCCCTTGTAGCCGTGGCGGCGCATCGCCTCGATCCACTTGGGATTGACCACCCGGGCGCGGAAGACCCGGGACGTCTCCTCGACCAGGGTGCGGGTGCGGACCGTCTCGGGGCGGGTCGAGTCGCCGATGTACGCCTCCGGGGCGGTGCCCTTCAGCGCGCGCACGGTCGCGACCATGCCGCCGTGGTACTGGAAGTAGTCGTCCGAGTCCGCGATGTCGTGCTCACGGGTGTCGGTGTTCTTCGCCGCCACCGCGATCCGCTTGTACGCCGTCTCCATCTCGTCCCGGGCCGGGCGTCCGTCCAGCTCACGGCCGTAGGCGTAGCCGCCCCACACCGTGTACACCTCGGCGAGGTCGGCGTCCGTGCGCCAGTCGCGGGAGTCGATGAGCTGGAGCAGTCCGGCGCCGTACGTGCCGGGCCGGGAGCCGAAGATGCGGGTGGTGGCGCGCCGCTCGTCGCCGTGCTCGGCCAGGTCGGCCTGGGTGTGGGCGCGCACGAAGTTCTGCTCGGCCGGCTCGTCGAGCGAGGCGGCGAGGCGCACGGCGTCGTCCAGCAGTCCGATGGTGTGCGGGAACGCGTCGCGGAAGAAGCCGGAAATGCGCAGGGTGACGTCGATGCGCGGGCGGCCCAGTTCCTCGTACGGGATCGGCTCCAGGCCGGTGACCCGGCGCGAGGCGTCGTCCCAGACGGGGCGGACGCCGAGCAGGGCGAACGCCTCGGCGATGTCGTCGCCGGCGGTGCGCATCGCGCTGGTGCCCCACAGGGAGAGGCCCACAGAGGTGGGCCAGTCGCCGTTGTCGGCGCGGTAGCGCTCCAGGAGCGAGTCGGCGAGGGCCTGACCGGTCTCCCAGGCGAGCCGGGACGGGACGGCCTTCGGGTCGACGGAGTAGAAGTTGCGGCCGGTCGGCAGGACGTTGACCAGGCCGCGGAGCGGGGAGCCGGACGGTCCGGCGGGGACGAAACCGCCGTTCAGCGCGTGGACCGCGTGGTCCAGCTCGTCGGTCGTCGCGGCAAGGCGGGGCACGACCTCGCGGGCGGCGAAGTCGAGGATGTCGGCGACGGCCTGCGGGTGTCCGGCGGCCACGCCGGCGACGGCGGCCGGGTCCCAGCCGGCGTCGTCCATCGCCTGGACGAGCGCCCGGGCCTTCTCCTCGGTCTCATCGGCGGCGGTGCGGGTGGCGGCCGACTCGTCGAGGCCCAGCGCCTCGCGCAGGCCGGGAAGGGAGGCCGTGCCGCCCCAGATCTGCCGGGCGCGCAGGACGGCGAGGACCAGGTTGACGCGGTCCTTGCCGGCCGGAGCCGTTCCCAGGACGTGCAGGCCGTCGCGGATCTGGACGTCCTTGATCTCACAGAGCCAGCCGTCGAGATGCATGATGAAGTCGTCGAAGCCCTCGTCCTCGGGGCGGTCCTCCAGCCCCAGGTCGTGGTCGAGTTTCGCGGCCTGGATGAGGGTCCAGATCTGGGCGCGGACCGCCGGCAGCTTCGCCGGGTCCATCGCGGCGATCTGGGCGTGCTCGTCCAGGAGTTGTTCGAGCCGGGCGATGTCGCCGTAACTGTCGGCGCGGGCCATCGGCGGGACCAGGTGGTCGACGAGGGTGGCGTGCACGCGTCGCTTGGCCTGGGTGCCCTCGCCCGGGTCATTGACCAGGAACGGGTAGACCAGCGGCAGGTCGCCCAGCGCGGCGTCGGGACCGCAGGCGGCGGAGAGACCGGCGTTCTTGCCGGGCAGCCACTCCAGGTTGCCGTGTTTGCCGAGGTGGATCATCGCGTCGGCACCGAAGCCGTTGTCGTCGGCGGACGCGGCGATCCAGCGGTACGCGGCCAGGTAGTGGTGCGAGGGCGGCAGGTCGGGATCGTGGTAGATCGCGATCGGGTTCTCCCCGAAGCCGCGCGGCGGCTGGATGAGGATCAGCAGGTTCCCGCGGCGCAGGGCGGCGAGGACGATGTCGCCCTCGGGGTTGCGGGACCGGTCGACGAACATCTCGCCGGGGGCCGGGCCCCAGTGCTCCTCGACGGACGCGCGCAGCTCGGCGGGCAGCGTGGCGAACCAACGGCGGTAGTCGGCGGCGGGGATGCGGACCGGGTTGCGGGCCAGCTGTTCCTCGGTGAGCCACTCCTGGTCGTGGCCGCCGGCCTCGATGAGCGCGTAGATCAGCTCGTCGCCGTCGCCGGAGACGAGGCCGGGGATCTGCTCCTCGGGCCCGAAGTCGTAGCCCTCCGCCCGGAGCCTGCGCAGCAGTGCGACGGCGCTGGCGG
This sequence comes from Streptomyces sp. NBC_01341, assembly GCF_035946055.1. NCBI lineage: Bacteria > Bacillati > Actinomycetota > Actinomycetes > Kitasatosporales > Streptomycetaceae > Streptomyces > Streptomyces sp. NBC_01341. The sequence goes on from NZ_CP108364.1 coordinate 3,610,420, forward strand.
GGGTGTCGAGGCCGACCGCGTTGCCGATGCGGGAGTGCTTGGTCGGGTAGGCGGACAGGACGAGCGCTATCCGCTTGTCGGCGGCCGGGATGTGGCGGAGCCTGGCGTGCCGTACGGCGATTCCGGCGACCCGGGAGGCGCGCTCGGGGTCGGCGACGTACGCGGGCAGTCCGTCCTCGTCGATCTCCTTGAAGGAGAACGGCACCGTGATCAGCCGCCCGTCGAACTCCGGCACCGCGATCTGGGTGGCCGCGTCCAGCGGGGAGACGCCCTCGTCGTTCTCCTCCCACGCCGCACGAGGGCTGGTGAGGCAGAGCGCCTGGAGCACCGGGACGTCGAGGCCGGTGAGGGCGCCCGCGTCCCAGGACTCGTCGTCACCGCCCGCCGACGCGGTGGCCGGCTTGGTGCCGCCCGCGGCGAGGACCGTGGTGACGATGGCGTCGGCGGCCCGGAGCGTGTCGATGAGCTCGGGCTCCGGGGAGCGCAGCGAGGCGACGTACATCGGAAGGGGGCGGGCGCCCGCGTCCTCCACGGCCGCGCAGAGCGCCTCGACGAAGTCGGTGTTCCCGCTCATGTGGTGGGCGCGGTAGTAGAGCACCGCGACGGTCGGGCCGGTCACGTCCTTGGCCGTCCGCTCCAGCGGGCCCCACGCGGGCGCCGGGGCGGGCGGCTCGAAGCCGTGGCCGGTGAGCAGCACGGTGTCGGAGAGGAAGCGGGCCAGCTGTTCCAGGTTGGCGGGGCCACCGTGCGCGAGGTAGGCGTGCGCTTCGGCGGCGATGCCGATGGGCACGGTCGAGGCGGCCATCAGCTGGGCGTCGGGGGCCTGTTCACCTGTCAGTACGACGACGGGCCGACCGGTCGCCAGCACCTGGTCCAGCCCCTCCTGCCAGGCACGTACGCCGCCGAGGAGGCGTACGACGACGAGGTCGGCACCCTCCAGCAGCTGCGGAAGGCCGTCCGGGGAGAGCCGGGAAGGGTTGGCGTAGCGGTAGCTGACCGGTCCCTGCGAGGCGCGTGCGCTCAGCAGGTCGGTGTCGGACGTCGACAGGAGCAGGATCATGCGGCGTCAGCCCTTCCTCGGGGTGTCCACGCCCCGGGCAGTGTCGTCGGGTCTCCCCCTCCCCGGCGCGAAGCCGGGGGTTAGGGGAAGGGAGTTCCTGACTCGCGCGGCCGGTGGGCCGTGCTCACAGTGGCGGGACCGCGCCGGAATCTCACCGGGCTTCCTCCCCTGTCGCCGTCTGGCGATGGCGGACCCGACGGACCGCCGCTAGGCATAGTAGGCGGCGGGTGGGGGGTGCTGACCAGACGGCCCCCACCCTGACCGGGACCGCAGCGGGTGTCCCGTAGGTCACAGTGACGGCAGGGACCTGCCCCGGTCACGGTGGGTATGCTCGCCGCCATGTCCGCCTCCCCCCTTACGCCCCGTTCGCCGGGCGACGCGTGTGCCCGGAGCAGTGGTGACGCCTGCCCCGGAGCCCTCCGTCTGCACCGGGCGGACGACGGTGCGCTGGCGCGGATCCGGATACCCGGCGGGGTGCTGACACCCCATCAGGCAAGGGCTCTGGGGAAGGCCGCCGAACGACTCGGCGACGGTGAGCTGCATCTCACCTCGCGCGGGAACGTCCAGCTGCGCGGGCTCGCCCCCGGCTGCGGGGCGGAACTGGCCGGACTCCTGCGCGGAGCCGGGCTACTGCCCTCGGAACGCCACGAACGCGTACGCAACGTGGTCGCCTCCCCGCTGTCCGGGCTTGACCGCGTCGGGGCCGCCGACGTCGGACCATGGCTGGCGGAGCTGGACCGGCTCCTCTGCGGGAGCGACCGCGCGACGCAGCTCTCCGGACGCTTCCTGTTCGCCCTCGACGACGGCCGCGGCGACGTGGACGCACTCGGCGCCGATCTGACCCTCATCGGCCTCGGCGCCGGCGCCGCGCTCCGCGTCGGATCTGCGGACACGGTGTTCCGCCTCCCCGCCTCCGAGGGGCCCCGGGCCCTGCTCGCCGCCTCCGAGGTGTTTCTGGACGCGGCCGGCGTCTCCGGCGCCTGGCGGGTCGAGGATCTGCCCGGCGACACCAGGGACGCGCTGCCCGACGAGGTCGTCACGCGCCTTTCGCGGGCCGGCATCACCACCTCACCCGGTCGGCTCCCCCGACCCCTCGAAGCCCGCTCCCCCGCGCCGGGCCCGGTACGGGGCGGGCGGCGCGAAGCGGCGCTGTCCGTCGGCGTACCGCTCGGGCGGCTGGACCCCGCTCAGTGGCAACTGCTCTCCGGCGCTGGGGAGATGAGGCTCACCCCGTGGCGCGGAGTGGTCGTCACCGGTGTCGCGCCCGACGGGGCTGACGCCCTCGCGGGCGCCCTCGCCGAGGCAGGTCTGATCACCGGACCCGGTTCCCCGTGGGCCGGGGTGGGCGCCTGCGTCGGGCAGCCCGGCTGCGCGAAGTCGCTGGCCGACGTACGGGCCCAGGCGAGGGCCGCCGTCGGACCGCCGGGACGGCTCCCTGTGTACTGGTCCGGCTGCGAACGCCGGTGCGGCCACCCGCGCGGGGAGTGGATCGATGTGGTCGCCACCCCGGACGGACACCGGATCTCCCACGTGCGGGGGGACCGGGCAGAGAGGCCGGTGACGGTCCGGGACGACCCGGCCGCGCTGGCCGCTGCCGTGGCCGGGGCCCGGGGCGCCGGCCGCTGAAGACGCATCACCCCTGTTCGACTCACCCCCTGTTCGACGCAGAGACGTAGAAGAAGAAAGCGACAGCACTGTGCACCAGTACGAGAAGGACGGACCGGCGATCTACCGCCAGTCCTTCGCAACCATCCGCGCGGAAGCGGATCTGGCCGGGCTGCCCGCCGACGTGAGCCAGGTCGCCGTCCGCATGATCCACGCCTGCGGCATGGTCGACCTCGTACGCGATCTCGCCTTCTCGCCGAACGCCGTGGCCGACGCACGCGCCGCCCTCAGGTCCGGCGCGCCCATCCTGTGCGACGTCGCCATGGTCGCCAGCGGCGTCACCCGCAAGCGGCTCCCCGCGGACAACGAGGTCATCTGCACCCTGTCCGACCCGTCCGTCCCCGCACTGGCCGCGAAGCTCGGCACCACCCGCAGCGCCGCCGCACTGGAGTTGTGGCGGGACCGGATGGAAGGGGCGGTCGTCGCCGTCGGCAACGCCCCCACCGCGCTCTTCCGCCTGCTGGAGATGATCGAGGAAGGCGCCCCGCGCCCCGCCGCCGTCATCGGTGTGCCGGTCGGCTTCATCGGCGCGGCGGAGTCGAAGGACGCCCTGGCCGCCCACCCGTCCGGGCTCGAACACCTCGTCGTGCGGGGCAGGCGCGGCGGCAGCGCCATCGCGGCCGCCGCGGTCAACGCCCTCGCCAGCGAGGAGGAGTGAGCGTGCCCGAGCACCTGCGGACGGGACGTGCCGGACGGCTGTACGGCGTCGGGCTCGGCCCCGGCGACCCGGCGCTGATGACCGTGCGCGCCGTGCAGATCATCGGCGAGGCCGACGTCGTGGCCTACCACTCGGCCCGGCACGGCCGGTCCATCGCCCGCTCGATCGCGGCGCAGTACATCCGCGCCGACCACATCGAGGAGGCCCTGGTCTACCCCGTCACGACGGAGACCACGGACCACCCCGGCGGCTACCGGGGCGCGCTCGACGAGTTCTACGAGCAGGCCGCCGCCCGGCTCGCGGCGCACCTCGACGCCGGACGCACCGTCGCCGTGCTCGCGGAGGGTGACCCGCTCTTCTACGGCTCGTACCAGCACATGCACAAGCGTCTCGCGGACCGTTACGACACCGAGGTCATCCCCGGTGTCACCTCGGTGAGCGCCGCGGCCGCCAGGCTCGGCACTCCCCTCGTCGAGGCCGAGGAGGTGCTGACGATCCTGCCCGGAACCCTGCCGGAGGAGGAGCTGACGGCGCGTCTGGCGGCCACGGACTCGGCTGTCGTGATGAAGCTGGGCCGGACGTTCCCCGCGGTGCGGCGCGCGTTCGAGGCGTCCGGGCGGCTGGCCGAGGCGCGGTACGTCGAGCGCGCCACGATGGCCGGCGAGCGGACCGGGGATCTGGTGGACACCGACCCGGACTCCGTGCCGTACTTCGCGGTCGCGGTGCTGCCGAGCCGGATCGACACACCCCGCCCCGAACGCTCTCCGGGGTCCGGCGAGGTCGTCGTGGTCGGAACCGGACCCGCCGGCCCGCTGTGGCTGACGCCCGAGACCCGCGGGGCGCTCGCCGCCGCCGACGACGTGGTCGGCTACACCACGTATCTGGACAGGGTGCCGGTCCGCCCCGGCCAGCAGCGGCACGGCTCCGACAACAAGGTGGAGTCCGAGCGCGCGGAGTTCGCCCTCGACCTGGCACGCCGCGGGCACCGCGTCGCCGTGGTGTCCGGTGGTGACCCCGGAGTCTTCGCGATGGCCACGGCGGTCCTGGAGGTCGCCTCGCAGGACGCCTACTCGGGCATCCCGGTCAGGGTGCTGCCCGGAGTGACCGCGGCCAACGCCGCCGCCGCCCGCGCCGGGGCGCCGCTCGGCCACGACTACGCCACGATCTCCCTCTCGGACCGGCTCAAGCCGTGGGAGGTCATCGCCGAGCGGCTGCGCGCGGCAGCGTCGGCCGACCTCGTCATGGCGCTGTACAACCCCGGTTCCCGCAGCCGCACATGGCAGGTCGGCAAGGCCCGCGACCTGCTCCTCGAACACCGCTCCCCCGACACCCCCGTGGTACTCGGCCGCGATGTCGGCGGCCCGTCGGAGAACGTGCGCACGGTGCGGCTGGCCGATCTGGACCCGCTGGAGGTGGACATGCGGACGATCCTGATCGTGGGGTCCTCACAGACCCGCTGGGTGCACCGCGGTGACGGCCGGCAGATCGTCTGGACGCCGCGCCGCTACCCGGAGGACGCGGCACAGCAGGGTCCGGCGGACTGACGGAGGCCGCACCGGTGGACCGGTGGTCAGCAACCCCCGAGGACGGCCCGCAGCAGGTCCAGGGCCTCCCCCGGGGTCGCGGCCACCGGCACCCCCGCCGGGACCGGCGGGCGCCGGACCACGACCACGGGGATTCCCGCCTCGCGGGCGGCCGTGAGTTTGGGAGCCGTCGCGGCGCCACCGCTGTCCTTCGTGACGAGGACGTCGATGCGGTGACGCCGGATCAGTTCGCGCTCTTCCTCCAGGGAGAACGGCCCCCGGTCCAGCAGAATCTCCATCCGTGGGGGGCACGGTGCCTCGGGGGAGTCCACCGACCGCATCAGGAACCACAGCGAGTCCAGTTCCGCGAAGGCGGCGAGCCCCATGCGTCCCGTGGTGAGGAACACGCGCCGTCCCAGACCCGGCAGCAGCCGCGCCGCTCCCGGGAGTGAGTCGGTGTGGTGCCATCGGTCGCCCTCCACCGGCACCCAGCCGGGCCGGCGCACGGCCAGGAGGGGAACATGGACAGCGGCGGCGGCGGAGGCCGCGTTGAAACTGATCGTTCCGGCGAAGGGATGGGTGGCGTCGATGACCGCATCCACGTGGTGTGCGCGGAGCCAGTCGGCCATGCCCTCGGCGCCCCCGAAGCCTCCGACACGGACCTCACCCGGCGGCAGGTTCGGCCGGACCACCCGGCCGGCCAGCGAGCTGGTGACCCTGGTCCCGTCGGTGGCCGACAGTGACTCCGCGATCCGGCGGGCCTCCGTCGTGCCGCCGAGGAGGAGTACGTGCAAGGGCATCAGATCGGTCCGTCCATGAGCAGTGAGGCCCAGGGCGGGCGCGCCGCCCAACTCAAGCACACCGGTCTGCGGCCCGGATGGACGACCGGTGCCTGCGCGACGGCTGCGACGACGGCCGCGTACACGGCGCTGCTGACCGGCGAGTTCCCCGATCCGGTGACCATCACCCTGCCCAAGGGCCAGACCCCCGCATTCGCCCTGGCGGTGGAGGAACTCACGGACGGGCAGGCCACGGCGGGTGTGGTCAAGGACGCGGGCGACGACCCGGACGTCACGCACGGCGCCCTGGTGCGGTCGACCGTACGGCTGCTGCCGGCCGGTTCCGGAGTGGTCTTCCGGGCCGGACCCGGCGTGGGGACCGTGACGCTTCCCGGGCTGCCCCTGAACGTCGGGGAGCCCGCGATCAACCCCGTCCCCCGCCAGATGATGCGGGACCACGTCGCGCGGGTGGCTCAGGCGCACGGCGGCACCGGCGACGTCGAGATCACCGTCTCGGTGGACGACGGCGAGGAGATCGCGCGTTTCACGTGGAACATCCGCCTGGGCATCCTGGGCGGCATCTCGATCCTGGGGACCACCGGCGTCGTGGTGCCCTACTCCTGCTCGGCCTGGATCGACTCGATCAGGCGCGGGGTGGACGTGGCACGGGCCGCCGGGCACCGGCACGTCGCGGGGTGCACGGGCTCGACCTCGGAGAAGACGGTGGTGGCGGAGTACGGGCTGCCGGAGATCGCCCTGCTGGACATGGGTGACTTCGCCGGCGCGGTCCTGAAGTACGTGCGCCGGCACCCGGTGGAGCGGCTGACCATCTGCGGCGGCTTCGCCAAGCTGTCCAAGCTCGCCGCCGGTCACCTGGACCTGCACTCGGCCCGCTCCCAGGTCGACAAGCCCTTCCTCGCGCGGCTGGCCCGGCAGGGCGGCGCGAGCGAGGCGCTGGCGGCGGAGATCGAGGTGGCCAACACCGGGCTCGCCGCGCTTCAGCTGTGCGCCGCGGCCGGGGTGCCGCTCGGCGACCTCGTGGCGGCCGAAGCCCGGGACCAGGCGCTTTCGGTGCTGCGCGGGGCGCCGGTGGCGGTGGACGTGATCTGCGTCGACCGGGCGGGAACGGTAGTGGGACGCAGCGCGGTCCGCTGATCCACCGGCGGAAGCGAACCGAGGAGGACCGTCAGCAGGTGTGGCGGTCCCGTGCCGGGGAGTACAGGTGGCTGTCGCGGAACTGCTCGGCGCCCAGCGTCCGTCCGACCATGATGACCGCGGTCCGGATCACCCCCGCCGACTTCACCTGGTCCGCGATGGAGTCCAGCGTGCCGCGCAGGACGATCTCGTCCGGACGCGAGGCCATGGCCACGACGGCGGCAGGACAGTCGGCGCCGTAGTGCGGCAGCAGCTCGTCGACGACCCGGTCCACGTAGCGCGCCGCCAGGTGCAGCACGATCAGTGCCCCGCTGCGGCCCAGCGTGGCCAGGTCCTCGCCCTCGGGCATCGCCGTGGCACGCTGCGCGATCCGCGTGAGGATCACGGTCTGCCCGACGGTGGGCACCGTCAGCTCGCGCTTGAGTGCCGCCGCGGCGGCCGCGAAGGCCGGGACGCCGGGCACGACCTCGTACGGCACGCCCGCCTCGTCGAGCCGGCGCATCTGCTCGTTCACCGCGCTGAACACCGAGGGGTCGCCGGAGTGCAGCCGGGCCACGTCGTGGCCGCCCTCGTGGGCCTGTACCAGCTCGGCGGTGATCTGGTCGATGTCGAGCAGGGCCGTGTCCACCAGCCGGGCGTCCGCCGGGCACTCCGCGAGCAGTTCGCGCGGCACCAGGCTGCCCGCGTACAGGCAGACCGGGCTCGCGGCGAGGATGCGGGCTCCGCGCACCGTGATGAGGTCGGCGGCACCGGGGCCCGCACCGATGAAGTACACGGTCATCTGTCGTCTCCTGGAGCGTGCGAAGGGTCTGGGGCGGGCTGGAGGTCCTGAGAGGGCGCGGCCGTCGGCTTCCGCACGGACCACTGTGTGACCGGCATCGCCTGACGCCACCCGGTGAACCCGCCGACGGGCACCGCGTGGGCCACCGCGAGGCGGACCAGATCACCGCCGTGCCGCCGGTACCACTGCGTGAGCAGCGCCTCGGACTCCAGAGTGACCGTGTTGGCGACCAGCCGGCCGCCCGGGGGCAGCGCGTCCCAGCAGGCGTCCAGCAGACCGGGGGCGGTGAGCCCGCCACCGACGAACACGGCGTCCGGCGCGGGCAGTCCGGCCAGGGCGTCCGGGGCCCGTCCGGTGACCACGCGCAGCCCGGGCACACCGAGCCGGCCGGCGTTACGGGTGATGCGCAGGGCGCGCACGGGGTCCCGCTCCACGGTGACGGCGCGGCACGACGGATGGGTCCGCATCCACTCGGCCGCGATCGACCCGGAGCCGCCGCCGATGTCCCACAGGAGCTCACCGGGCGCCGGCGCGAGCACGCCGAGCGTGGCGGCCCGCACATGGCGCTTCGTGAGCTGCCCGTCGTGCTCGTACGCCTCGTCGGGCAGCCCGGGTACGGCTCCGAGACGGAGGGCCTCCGGCGCGCGCACGCAGTCGACCGCGACGACGTTGAGCGGGTCCCCCGACGGGTGTTCCCAGGTGTCGGCGGTGCCGTCCAGACAGTCCTCGTCCGCGCCGCCGAGCTGTTCCAGCACCCGCATCCGGCTGGGCCCGTAACCCCGGTCCCGCAGCAGGCCGGCCACGGCGGCGGGGGTGGCCGCGTCGGCGGACAGGACGAGCAGCCGGCGCCCGTCGTGCAGCGCGGCGGCCAGCCGGTCGGCCGGCCGGCCGACCAGGGTGACGGTCGCGGTGTCCTCCACCGGCCAGCCGAGCCGGGCGCAGGCGTACGACACGGAGGACGGGTGCGGCAGCACGTGCAGGGCCCCGGCGCCCAGCTCCTCGGTGAGGGCCCGGCCGATGCCGTAGAACATGGGGTCGCCGCTGGCGAGGACGGCGGTCCTGCTGCCCGCGTGCCCGGCGAGCAGTCCGCGCACGGCGGGCCGCAGCGGTGAGGGCCAGGGCACCCGCAGGCCCGCACAGTCCGGCGGGAGCAGCCGCAGCTGGCGCTCCCCTCCGATCAGGACCTCGGCGTCCGTGAGGACGGCACGGGCCGGTTCCGTGAGACCCGCCCAGCCGTCGGCGCCGATCCCCACGACACTCACGGCGGACGCGGGCGCCTGGGCGCGGGGCGGAGGGGATGCGGGGGACACGGCCGGTACCTCGGGGTTCGTCGGACAACGCAGCCGAACTCTACGGGGGCCGTCTCAGGCCCTGCGCGGCGGAGTGATTCCGGGGAATCGCCCGCGTGGTGTCGAGATCCCCCGGCCGGCTCCGACGTCACCTGTGAGAGCCGCCCACGAGGGGCGGTGGAGCGGATCCGAGGAGCACACCATGAAGTACCTCGTGATGGTTCAGGGCTCGCAGGCGGACTACGAGGCGATGGGCGGCAAGGCGTCGGCCGACAGCCCGGCCTGGAGCGAGAAGGATCTGAAGGCGATGTTCGCCTTCATGGAGGACGTCAACAACGATCTTGCCGAGTCCGGCGAGATGGTGGACGGCAACGGCCTGGCCGCGCCCGCCAGGACCCGTTCCGTGCTTCCGGGCCCGGACGGCAGGCCGGTGATCACGGACGGACCGTACGGAGAGACCAAGGAACTGCTCGCCGGGTACTGGGTGCTCGACTGCGAGAGCCTGGACAGGGTGACCGAGATCGCCGCCCGCATCGCGCTCTGCCCGCAGCCCGAGGGCGCCCCCGTGTACCCGGTGGTGATCCGGCCGATCATGGACGACGGCGGCGAGCTCCTGTCCGCCACCGGCTGAGAGGTGTCGGGTGGACCACGGCCCGAGCGGCACGGAGGACCTGCTGCGCCGGTGCGCGCCGCAGGTCCTCGGAGCGCTCGTACGCAGGTACGGGCACTTCGACACGGCCGAGGACGCCGTACAGGAGGCGCTGCTCGACGCGTCCCGGACGTGGCCGTCCCGGGGGGTGCCCGGCAATCCGCGCGGCTGGCTCATCAGGACGGCCTCCCGGCGGCTGACCGACCAGCTGCGCAGCGACTCGGCGCGCCACCGGCGCGAGGAGAGGGCCGCCGCGCTCACACCCCGGGACGCCTTCACCGCGGCGCCGCCGGGGGAGGACCGGGCGCCGTCCGACGACGACACCCTGACCCTGCTCTTCCTCTGCTGCCACCCCGTGCTGTCCCCCGCCGCGCAGGTCGCGCTGACCCTGCGCGCCGTGGGCGGCCTGACCACGGCCGAGATCGCGCGCGCCCATCTGGTGCCCGAGGCGACGATGGCCCAGCGGATCAGCAGGGCCAAGCGGAAGGTGCGCGGGGTGCCGTTCCGGCAGCCGGGGCCCGACGACCGGGACGCGCGGCTCGCGGCGGTGCTCCAGGTGCTCTACCTGATCTTCAACGAGGGGTACACCGCGACATCGGGCAGCACCCTTCACCGCGCGGACCTGGCCCGCGAGGCGATCCGGCTGACCCGGGCGGTGCGCGCTCTGCTGCCCAGGGACGGCGCGGTGACCGGACTGCTGGCCCTGATGGTGCTCACCGAGGCCCGCGGCGCCGCCCGCACCGGACCCCACGGCGAGCTGGTCCCGCTGGACGAGCAGGACCGCTCCCGCTGGGACCGGGACGCCGTCGGCGAGGGCACCGCCCTGGTCGAGGAGGCCCTGGCCGAGGGTCCGGCCGGGCCGTACCAGCTGCAGGCCGCGATCGCCGCGCTGCACGACGAGGCCGACCGCGCCGAGGACACCGACTGGCCGCAGATCCTCGCCCTGTACGACCTCCTGGTGGCTCTGGCCCCCGAACCGATGGCGGAGCTGGGCCGGGCGGTCGCCCTCGCCATGGTCCGGGGCCCCCGGGCGGGCCTGACGGCCGTGGCGGCGCTGGAGGACCGGCTCGCCGGCCATCACCGGCTGGACGCCGTGCGGGCCCATCTGCTGGAGAGGGCCGGGGACCGGGAGGCCGCGCGGACGGCGTACCGGCGGGCCGCGGACCGCACGCTCAGCGAACCCGAGGCACGGTACCTGCGGATGCGCGCGTCCCGGCTGCCGCCGCCCGGCGGTGACGGCACCCGGTAGATAAGGCCCGGCACCCGGCGGCGGTCCGGGCATCCGGCCCCCGGGGCGCGGCACCGACTCGCCGATCCCGGCCACTCTCGCGATCATCGAATACATGACCAAGAGCGACAGCGGCGGAGCCCGCACCGTGCGTATCGCCCAGCAGCCCGACGCGGACGCGCTGCTGGCCCGCAGTCCGCTGGCGGCCCTCGTCGGCATGCTGCTGGACCAGCAGGTGCCGATGGAGTGGGCCTTCACCGGCCCCCTCACCCTGGCCCGGCGCATGGGCGGAGACGACCTGGACGCCGGGGCGATCGCCGGATACGACCCCGAGGCCTTCACCGGGCTGTTCACCGGGAAACCCGCCCTGCACCGCTATCCGGGCTCGATGGCCAAACGGGTGCAGCAGCTCTGCCAGTACCTGGTGGCCGAGTACGACGGGCGCGCCGAAGCGGTCTGGGAGGACGCCCCCACCGGTGCGGACCTGCTGAAACGGCTCAAAGCGCTGCCCGGCTTCGGCACCCAGAAGGCACAGATCTTCCTGGCCCTGCTGGGCAAGCAGTTCGGCGTACGACCGGCGGGCTGGAGGGAGGCCGCCGGAGCGTACGGCGAGCAGGGTGCGCACCGTTCGGTCGCCGACATCACCGGGCCGGAATCCCTCGGCGAGGTACGGGCGTACAAGCAGCAGGCGAAGGCAGCGGCCAAAGCGGCCGGGAAATCCGGATGATCACCATCGGGCCGGGCGGACCAGCGGGAACCGGCCCCCGGTCGACCGGTAACAGGCCATGCGCGGGACCGGGAACCGTCTCACCTGTTCACAGGAACCGGCCGGCTCGCTAGTTTTCCTGCACATCCGTTCACACCGGAAGGACTCCTGTGCACGCAACTCGTCGCAGAGCCATGGCTGTTGTGGCCGCCACCGCCCTGGCCACACCGCTCCTCCTCGCCGTGTCCCCTCACCACGGGCACCCCTCGCACGACCCGGCCAGGGAAGCCGCCAAGCTCTCGCGGAAGCTGGTCGAGCGCTCGTCGGCCAAGGACGCGTTCCGGCACCTGGAACGCTTCCAGGCCATAGCCGAATCGGCGGACGGCCATCGCGCGGCCGGCTCGCTCGGCCACGACGCCTCCGCCGCCTACGTCTACCGGCTGCTCCAGAAGGCCGGGTACCGGGTCGGCTACCAGGCCTTCGACTTCGTCTACACCGAGACCCTCGCCGAGAAGCTCTCCGTGGTCTCCCCCACGCCCCGTGACATCGGCATCAAGGCGATGACCTACACCCGCTCCACGCCCGAGGGCGGCATCACCGCGGCCCTCACCGCCGTCCCGGTCGACGACACCACCGGCTGCGAGGCCGCCGACTACGCCGGGGCGGCGTTCACCGGCAGGATCGCCCTCATCAAGCGGGGCGGCTGCTCGTTCGCCCAGAAGCAGGAGGCGGCCTCCGTGGCGGGCGCGGCCGGCGCGGTGATCTACAACAACACCGAAGGAGTCCTCTCCGGCACCCTGGGCGACGTGGCTTCGGGGAAGATACCCACCGGCGGTCTCACCCTGGCCGAGGGCGAGAAGCTCGTCGCCGACCTGGCCAAGGGCGAGGTGAAGGTCTCGTTCGAGATCCGTCAGCTCCAGGAGGAGCGCACGACCCGTAACGTCGTCGCCGAGACACGCGGCGGCAACGCCGCGAAGACGGTCATGCTCGGCGCCCACCTCGACTCGGTCACCGACGGCCCCGGCATCAACGACAACGGCTCCGGCTCGGCGGGCCTCCTCGAAGTCGCCCTGGAACTCGCCAAGACGCACCGCGACCCCGCCAACAAGGTGCGCTTCGCCTGGTGGTCGGCCGAGGAGAACGGGCTGCTGGGCTCGGAGGCCTACGTCGCGAAGCTCTCCGAGGCGCAGCGCGAGAAGATCGCGCTCTACCTCAACTTCGACATGATCGCGTCCCCGAACGGTGCGCAGTTCGTCTTCGACGGTGACGACTCCGACGGCGCGGGCGAAGGCCCCGGCCCCGAGGGCTCCGCCCAACTGGAGCGCGACATCAACGACTTCCTGGACCGGAAGGACAAGCCGCACACCGGCACGGACTTCACCGGGCGCTCCGACTACGGGCCGTTCATCGAGGCCGGCATCCCGTCCGGCGGCACCGACACCGGTGCCGAGGGCATCAAGACGGCAGCCCAGGCCGAGACGTTCGGCGGGACCGCGGGCATCGCGTACGACCCCTGCTACCACGCGGCCTGCGACGACCTCGACAACATCGACATGGGCCACTTCGACACCAACATCGACGTGATCGCCAACGCCGTGGGCACCTACGCCCACGACCTGCGCTCCCTGACCCGCCCCGCCCCCGCGGCACCCGCCTCCGCCGAGCCCGGCGACGGCGGAGGTCTCCGCGAGGGCCACGCACACGGTGTCACCGAGTAGCGAAAACCGGACCCCCGGCCGCGGGCGGCGAGCCACGCTCACCGCCCGCGGCGTGACACACCGGGACGGCACCGGAAAGCCGACGGGCCGTGCGCCGTATTCGGCCGAATGGCCGCCCTATGCCCGGCATCGCAGTCCCGTCCCGTGGCTGCGCCCGGAGGCCCCGGCCCGGTAGGCTTTCCGTGTGATCTTCAAGCGCATCGGAAATGGGCGGCCATATCCCGACCACGGCCGGGAAAGCACCCGGCAGTGGGCGGATGTCGCGCCGCGCCCGGTCCGCCTGGACCAACTGGTGACCACCAAGGGCCAGCTGGACCTCGAAACCCTGCTCGCCGAGGACTCCACGTTCTACGGCGACCTGTTCGCCCACGTCGTGAAGTGGCAGGGCGACCTCTACCTCGAGGACGGACTGCACCGCGCCGTGCGCGCCGCGCTGCAGCAGCGCCAGGTGCTGCACGCCCGCGTCCTCGAACTGGGCTGACCACGCCACTCCCACCCGTGGAGCATTTCGGCGCCTTTCGGGTGCTTTTATGCTCGGACGGGTGCCATAGGTTGATCGTTTAGTAGGCATCATCACCGGGTCGCACTACGCTGCGCCCATGAGCATGCTGACCCCTCCCGGCATGGGCGGAAAGTACCGCATCACGGGTAACACCTATCCCCGTATGCGCCGCCCCCGTCATCGCCGCAAGCTGGTTCTCTCGACGGCCGCGGCCGCGGTGGCCCTCGGCCTGGCCGGTTGGGGCACTCTCCAGATCGTCGACGTCTTCACCGGCGGCGACGGGCGGGCGAACGCGGCGTCCCACCCGCGGGCCTGTCCCTCCCCGAAGGCCTCGACGCAGGCGAAGGTGCTCCCGAAACCGGCCGCGATCAAGGTCAACATCTACAACGCGACGCCGCGCAGCGGACTGGCCAAGGCCGCGGCCGACGAGCTGAAGAAGCGCGGCTTCGTCATCGGCAAGGTCGACAACGCCCCCGCCGCGTACGACAAGAAGGTGCCCGGCACCGGGATGCTGCTCGGCGGCCCGACCGCCATGAACGGCTCGTTCCCCGTGCTCGCCACCCAGCTGCCCGGTGCCACGCAGAAGACCGACACCCGCAGCACGGCGGACATCGATCTGATCATCGGCACGAAGTTCAAGACCTTCAGCACCCCCGCGGCGGCGGCCACGGCGCTCGTGGCCCTGACGAAGCCGGCCCCGGCGCCGTCCTCCTGCTGAGAGTCCAGGAGGCCCGGGCGCCGGGAGGCACCGCGTCCGGGGTCAGTCGACCGTGCCGTACATCCGGTCACCGGCGTCACCGAGGCCCGGCACGATGTAGCCGTTCTCGTTGAGCCGCTCGTCGACCGAGGCCGTGACCACCGTGACCGGGGTACCGGCCAGCTCGCGCTCCATCACCTCGACGCCCTCGGGCGCCGCGAGCAGGACGACCGCCGTCACGTCGTCGGCACCGCGCTTGATCAGTTCCCGGATGGCCGCGACGAGCGTGCCGCCGGTGGCCAGCATCGGGTCGAGGACGTAGACCTGACGGCCGGAAAGGTCCTCGGGCATCCGCGTGGCGTACGTCTCCGCCTGGAGCGTCTCCTCGTTGCGGATCATGCCCAGGAAGCCGACCTCGGCGGTCGGGAGCAGCCGCACCATGCCGTCCAGCATCCCGAGACCCGCGCGCAGGATCGGCACGACCAGGGGACGCGGGTGGGACAGCTTCACACCGGTCGTGGGCGTCACCGGGGTCTCGATGTCGACCTGCTCGGTCCGCACATCCCTGGTGGCCTCGTACGCGAGGAGGGTGACCAGCTCGTCGGCGAGCCGCCGGAAGGTCGGGGAGTCGGTGCGCTTGTCGCGCAGTGTGGTGAGTTTGTGTGCCACCAGCGGGTGGTCGACGACGTGGATCCGCATGCCGTCAACAGTAGCCGGGCCCCGGACCGGCTTTCCGCCAGTCCGCGCTGGCATCAACCACCTGTTCGGGGGGAAGGTGGGGGCATACGGACCCAGGCTTGGGGTGGTGTGTCGATTGCCCGACGGGGAGCAGCGGAACCAGCGGCGGACCGGACGCGACGCGCGCGACCTGCCCGACGCGCAGGAGAGCGTGGCGGACGCGCAGGAGAGTGACGCTGCCCGTCGGAGGCGCAGGGCCCAGTTCCTGCGGGAGCTCCACGAGGCGAAGCAGTTGCGTGACCGTGTCCAGCCGCGCAGAGCCCGTGCGGCCCGTATGCGGCAACAGATGCGGATGCGTACGTTCCGCTGGTGAGGTCCGCTCCGGGGCCTGTCCGGGCCCGCTGGAAGGACCCCGCGGGAGACCGCCCGCCGGCCCCTCCCCCAGGAACTGATGGCCGACGCAACGGTCGAAGAGGTCTCGCATCGCGCTCGTTTCTGCCACGATGCCGATTGGGCGGGGCCCAGAGCAGCCGGACCACCGGCTGCCCTCCCGTCGGACCGATTCGCCTATGACCAGTGGGAGAGTCCCGGTGTACTTCGCCGCACTGCTCGCGCGCACCGAAGACGGGTGGGAAGCGAGCGATACAGAGCTCGACGATGTGGAAACCCTGTCCGACCTGACGGATCTGGCCCGTGAGGCCTCGGTGGACGAGGACACCGTCCTCGTCTACATCGAGCAGGAGGACGCCTGGTTCGGCATCCTCCGGGTGGACGGTGAGGAGGACCCCCGTATCTACGTCTCGGACGCGTCCGCCGCCGCCCGCTCCTCGTACGGGGAGATCCTGCTCACCGACGAACTCCTCGGCCGCGAACCAGGGGCCGAGGACGAGATCGCCGCACTGGAAGAGCTCGTCGACCTCGACGGCACGGAGGACGGCGAGCCCGACGAGGCCGAGGACGGCGACGACGACGTCACGGCCTCCGACCTGGACCACGACCCCGACGCCGTGCCGGCGGGGCCACTCGGGGAACTCGGGGTGCTCGCCGACCTCGGGCTGTCCGAGAAGGGACTGCTGACCCTGCGCACCGACGCGCTGGCGGAGATCGCGGACGCGCTGGGGGCGGCCGAGGTCCTGGAGGCCGTCCGTTAGGGTCCGCGGGTGAACGCGCCACCACCCGATCCCTCCTCACCGCCTCCGCCCGATCCCGTACGGGATCCGTGGAAGGCACCCATGCGCCATGCCCTGGACGAGGCCGCGCAGGCGGCGTCGGCCGGCGATGTGCCGGTCGGCGCCGTCGTCCTCGGCCCGGACGGCGCCCTGCTCGCCACCGGTCACAACGAGCGTGAGGCGACCGGCGACCCGACGGCACACGCCGAAGTGCTGGCCCTGCGCCGAGCCGCCGCCGTGCTCGGCGCGTGGCGGCTGACCGGCTGCACCCTGGTGGTCACCCTGGAGCCGTGCACCATGTGCGCGGGCGCGCTCGTCCAGTCCCGTGTCGCCCGGGTGGTCTACGGCGCGCGCGACGAGAAGGCCGGCGCCGCCGGTTCGCTCTGGGACGTCGTACGCGACCGAAGGCTCAACCACCGCCCCGAGGTGATCCACGGCGTCCTGGAGGACGTCTGCGCGGGGCAGTTGACCGCCTTCTTCCGGGACCGCTGACCGGCCCGCACCACCACTGCGCACTGCCTCCGCGAAACCGATTTCGAACCAGGGCCCGGGATGGTCTAAGCTCTCTCTCGGTAGCGTGTCCGAGCGGCCGAAGGAGCTCGCCTCGAAAGCGAGTGTGGGGAAACTCACCGAGGGTTCAAATC
This sequence comes from Streptomyces sp. NBC_01341, assembly GCF_035946055.1. Taxonomy (NCBI): domain Bacteria; kingdom Bacillati; phylum Actinomycetota; class Actinomycetes; order Kitasatosporales; family Streptomycetaceae; genus Streptomyces; species Streptomyces sp. NBC_01341. Next base: position 3,627,321 of record NZ_CP108364.1, read on the forward strand.
CCTCCGCTACCGCAGATGAATGAAGGGACCGACCCGCTTGGGTCGGTCCCTTCTCTGCGTCTCGCATGCCACCGCTGCCCAACTCGGCGATCCGGCCACCGGCTGACGGGTGCCCGCAAGCATGACCGAACGGCACCGGGGCGAGAAGACCGCGAGCGGGGAAGAGTCACGCCCGGAGGCCGTCCGGCCCCGCAGATGCCGCTCCATCCGGGCCGGCCCCTTCCCCGCATCCGCAACCCTCCCGAGGACTCGAGGGCGGCGTGCACCGTTCGGGGAATAATTTTGCACGTTGTGCATCTTTGCCTACGATGCACGTTGTGCCGAAGACGACGACCTCCGAACCCGGGCTCCGGGAGCGCAAGAAGCAGGCCACGCGCCACGCCCTCGCGGAAGCCGCCGTCCGCCTCGCCGCCGAGCACGGCGTGGAGAACGTCACCGTCGAGGCCATCAGTGAGGCAGCCGGTGTGTCACCCCGGACCTTCTTCAACTACTTCCCGAGCCACGACGACGCGTTCGTCCTCGTCGACGACGAGATCGGCGAACGGATCAGGGACTACGTGCGGAACGCCCCGGCCTGCCGTGCGCCGCTCGACGTCGTACGCGAGGCCCTTGTCGCCGAACTCGGCGGCTTCGAGGACCGCCAGGAGCTGTGGACCCTGCAGTCCAAGGTGCTCCAGCGGTCGCCGCACCTCATCCAGCGCGGCCTGAAGGCCCACGTGGCGGAGGAGCGGGCACTCGCCGCCGCCATCACCGACTGGCTGGACGCCTCGGGCACCACGGCACCCCGGGGCGCCGGGCTCTTCCCCCGGCTGCTCGCCGCCGTCACCCAGACCGCGCTGCGGGTCGCCCTCGAGCACTGGTGCGAGCACCCCGAGGGGACCGTGCTGACGGACTCCTTCCAGGAGGTCTTCGCTCACCTCGCACGAGGCCTCCCGCGACCGGAGTAGTCCCCCTCCGCATCCACCGAACCTGTTCAGACCCGCATCGAAGAAGGACCCCGTGACCGCAACAGAGGCACCCGGACAGGTGCCCACCTCCATGTCCAACCGGCAGATACTGCAGGCCATGTCCGGCCTGATGGCAGGCATGTTCGTCGCCATCCTCGCGGGCACGGTCGTGGCCAACGCCCTGCCCCGCATCATCGCCGACCTCGGCGCGAGCCAGTCCTCCTACACCTGGGTCGTGACCTCCGAGCTGCTCGCGATGACGGCCACCGTGCCGCTCTGGGGCAAGCTCGCCGACCTCTTCAACCAGAAACTGCTGCTCCAGCTCTCGCTCGGCCTGTTCGTGGTCGGCTCCCTGGTCGCCGGCTTCTCCCAGGAAGTCGGCACCCTGATCGTCAGCCGGGTCATCCAGGGCGTCGGCGCCGGTGGCCTGACGGCCCTGGCCCAGATCGTGATGGCGGCGATCATCCCGCCGCGCAGGCTCGGCAAGTACGCGGGCATCTTCGGCGCGGTCTTCGCGGTCGGCACCGTCGCGGGGCCCCTGATCGGCGGCGTCCTCGTCGACACGTCGTGGCTCGGCTGGCGCTGGTGCTTCTTCGTCGGCGTGCCGTTCGCGCTGGCCGGGATCGTGCTGCTGCAGCGCACCCTGAAGCTGCCGACCGTGCGCCGCCAGGTCCGGATCGACTGGCTCGGTGCCTTCCTGATCGTCGCGGGCGTCTGCGCACTGCTGATCTGGTCGTCCCTCGCGGGCAGCACCTTCGACTGGGCGTCCTGGCAGACCGCCGCGCTGGTGGCCACCGGCGTGGTGCTGCTCTCCGCGGCGGTCTTCGTCGAGTCCAGGGCCGCCGAGCCGATCATCCCGCTGGACATCTTCCGCAACCGCACGGTGACGCTCACGACCCTGGCGAGCTTCTTCGTCGGTATCGCGATGTTCGCCGGGACCGTGTTCCTCTCCCAGTACTTCCAGATCTCGCTGGGCAAGTCCCCGACGGTCGCGGGGCTCATGAGCCTTCCGCTGATCGGCGGACTCCTGGTGTCCTCGACCGTGGCCGGGCAGATCATCTCGGCGACCGGCAAGTGGAAGATCTACCTGATCGCGGGTGCCGTGGTCATGACGGCGGGCCTCGGTCTGCTCTCGACCATCGACGCCGACACCCACTTCGGCCTGCTCAGCGTCTACATGGCGTTCATGGGCATCGGCGTCGGGATGCTGATGCAGAACCTCGTCCTCGCGGCGCAGAACGACGTGCCCGCACACGAACTGGGTGCGGCCACCTCCGTGCTGTCCTTCTTCCGCAGCCTCGGCGGCACCGTCGGGACCAGCGTGCTCGGCGCGGTCCTCGCCAACCGGGTGGCGGACGAGATCTCAAGGGGCCTCACGGAGAAGGGCATACCGGTGGCCGGTGGCGGCCACGGCAGTGCGGTGCCCGACATGACCAAGCTGCCCGAGCCTATGAAGGACATCGTCGAGCACGCCTACGGGATCGCGACGGGCGACCTCTTCCTCGTCGCCACCCCGTTCGCCTTCCTCGGCCTCCTCGCGGTCCTCTTCATCAAGGAGAAGCCCCTCAAGACGACGAGCGGCATGGAACGCCTGGCGACCGAGGACACGGCCGCCGCCGGCCCAGCGGTCACCGTGCCGGGCCCGCGCAGTGGTGAGCCCGCGGTCACCCCGGACGGCACCGCCGGAGCGGTCGGCCTCCGGAAGGACTGACCCGCACCCGGCGGACGTACGGCGAAGGGCCCGGCGCTGCGCCGGGCCCTTCGTGTGTCGCCGGGTAACAGGTCGGGGGAAGCGGCATCGGGGGGACAAGCCGCTTCCCCCGATGAGAACGGGGACCAGGATCCTCACCGCGGTCGGGGGCGTCACGCGGTGGGGACCTCAGGGAGGTCCCGTTCCTCGGCCCGCACATTCCTGCTCAACCGGCGGGCCTGCGTTCCATCCTCCTCCCCTTCGTACACCCCATCCGGGGGCAAAGGACCCGATTCGACCAGTCTTTGGTCCCTAAAAGGCGTATCAGTGATCGGAAACGACCAACGGATACGCCCATACGTGCGGCTACAATCTCCCGACTGCACAGGTGATCGAAGGGGAGAGGCAGGGCTGTGGTGCAAGCGAAGAAGATCGCGCTCTACTTGATTGTGGTCTTCGTGCTGTACACGATCATCACGTCCCCGGAACGTGCCGCCGACCTTGTGCAAGTGGGGTTCGAGGGCATTTCCAGTGCCGCTCAGGGCGTCGGAGACTTCATGTCCGAGCTCGTGAAGTAGGAGAACCCCCATGATCCGCCACCTGGTCCTGTTCAAGCTGAACGAGGGCGTCGAGCGCGAGGACCCCAGGGTCGTCGCCGGAGCCGAGGCGTTCCGGGAGCTCGGCGGGCAGATCCCGGAGCTGGAGTTCTGGGAGTGCGCCTGGAACATCACCGACCGGCCGATCGCCTACGACTTCGCCATCAACTCGGCCGTCGCGGACGAGGACGCGCTCAAGCGGTACGTCGGACATCCGGCGCACCAGGCCGCCGCCGGTCAGTGGGCCGCGTTCGCCACTTGGGTGATCGCCGACTACCCCTTCTGACACGCTCAGGAATCAGGCACGCGAGGCCCCTCCCTTTCAGGAGAGGGGCTTTTCGCCATGTTTAAACCAAAACGCACTCAACACGACTCTATGCGGTGCTTGCACACAGTGGACATGTCTTGTGATGCTATGACCGCTTTTGACGGATGAGTTGACCGTAGTTGACCGCAAAGGGGTGGCGACACCGTGCCGGCCAGTACAGCGCCTCAAGTCCCGCCCCAGAACGTCCAGACGGACGACATCCAGACCGAGACCCCCGACCCCACCACGCCCGCCAGGACCCGGGGCGCGGACACCCGGGCACTCACCCAGGTGCTCTTCGGGCGCTTCAAGGACCTCGAACCGGGCACTCCGGAGCACCACCGGGTGCGCACCGCGCTGATCGAGGCGAACCTGCCGCTCGTGCGCTACGCGGCGGCCCGCTTCCGCAGCAGGAACGAGCCGATGGAGGACGTCGTCCAGGTCGGCACCATCGGCCTGATCAACGCCATCGACCGCTTCGACCCGGAACGGGGCGTCCAGTTCCCGACGTTCGCCATGCCCACCGTGGTCGGCGAGATCAAGCGCTACTTCCGCGACAACGTACGGACCGTGCACGTGCCGCGCCGGCTGCACGAGCTCTGGGTCCAGGTCACCGGCGCCACCGAGGATCTGACGACCGCTCACGGCCGCTCGCCGACCACGGCCGAGATCGCCGACCGGCTGAAGATCTCCGAGGAGGAGGTCCTCGCCTGCATCGAGGCGGGCCGGTCCTACCACGCGACCTCGCTGGAGGCGGCCCAGGAGGGCGACGGGCTGCCCGGCCTCCTGGACCGGCTCGGCTACGAGGACCCCGCCCTGGCCGGGGTCGAACACCGTGACCTGGTCCGCCACCTGCTGGTCCAGCTGCCCGAGCGCGAGCAGCGGATCCTGCTCCTCCGCTACTACAACAACCTGACGCAGTCGCAGATCAGCGCCGAACTCGGCGTCTCCCAGATGCACGTGTCAAGGCTTCTGGCCCGAAGCTTCGCCCGCCTGCGATCCGCAAACAGGATCGAGGCGTAGCTGGAACGGGTAGACCGGAGAAAGATCGATTCCGCAGGCGTAAAAGCCCCACACCCCCTGTTTCCTGCGCACTTTCGCCGCTGACTTGTCGACATGTCACTACAGCGTGTTGCCGACATGTGACATTCTGCTCGAACCGCGTTTGCCGCAGCCCTACCTCCGGTATTCAGGTGGAGGCTGCGTTCCTCCGATGGTCGTGGCCACCGCGACCGTCCGCGACCTCAAGGGGGTGGCATGTCCGCAGAACAGGGCAGCTCGAAGGTGCTCACGCTCACGAAGAGCGTGCCGGCACCTCCCGTGCTCACCAGCTCGCCGGAAGCCATCGACACCCGCACCCTGTCCCGCTCCCTGTTCCTGCGGCTCGCCGCGCTGGGTCCCGCCTCGGGCCCCGACGGAACGGACAGCCCGGAGCGGGCCTATGTGCGGGACACACTCATCGAGCTCAACCTCCCGCTCGTGCGGTACGCGGCGGCGCGGTTCCGGAGCCGTAACGAACCCATGGAGGACATCGTCCAGGTCGGCACGATCGGCCTGATCAAGGCGATCGACCGCTTCGACTGCGAACGGGGCGTGGAATTCCCGACGTTCGCGATGCCGACGGTCGTGGGGGAGATCAAGCGCTTCTTCCGCGACACCTCGTGGTCGGTGCGGGTGCCCCGCAGGCTCCAGGAGCTGCGCCTCGCCCTCACCAAGACCAGCGACGAGCTCGCCCAGAAGCTCGACCGCTCGCCGACCGTGCCGGAACTCGCCAAGGCCCTCGGGGTGTCCGAGGAGGACGTCGTCGACGGCCTGGCCGTCGGCAACGCCTACACGGCGTCCTCGCTGGACTCCCCCTCCCCCGAGGACGACGGCGGCGAGGGCTCGCTCGCCGACCGCCTCGGCTACGAGGACGCGGCACTGGAGGGCGTCGAGTACCGCGAGTCCCTCAAGCCGCTGCTCGCGAAGCTCGCGCCGCGCGAGCGCCAGATCATCATGCTGCGGTTCTTCGCCAACATGACGCAGTCGCAGATCGGCGAGGAGGTCGGCATCTCGCAGATGCACGTCTCACGGCTGCTGACCCGGACACTCGCCCAGCTCAGGGAAGGGCTCGTCGCCGACTGACCACCGGCGGGCCGACGCGTGACGGTTCACGGCCGCCGGGGCACCACGCTCCTCGCCCCGGCGGCCTCCCCGCGCCCGAAGCCCCTGCACGCCCACCCGGCCCCACGGGAAAGCGAGTTCGGCATGCGCCGGCAGCCCCGCGCGCCCGCCCGGCACACCGGGGCGGCACGGCCACGAGAACGCAGCCGCTCCCGCACCGGCGAGCGGGGCGGGAGCGGCTGTGTGAGAAGAGGGCGCGCACGGCGGGTCCTCCGGCGTCCCGGGAACCGGGCAGTGCGGAGGGCCGGCGGTGCCGGGGACGGAGTCCGGTCAGCCGAGCGCGAGCCAGGCGACCGCACCGAGGACGACGATGACCGCCACGACGACCGCGATCATCCCGGTCTTCGGGCCGGACGAGGTGGCGGCAGGCTGCTGCCTGCCCTGCGGCTCGCCGTCGTCGACGAACGCGCGGAACATCTGCGTGCTGCCCGCCGGGTCGTGAGTGCCCTCGGGGCCCGGCTGCGGGGCGTGGGGGTTATGTGCCATGGCCCAGGACCCTAGCGAACGCAGGCCTTTCGCCCAACCCCCGGGGCCGGGGCGGGTGATACCCCTGCTTCGCGCCCACGGCCCCTTCACCCTTTGGCCAGGGGGCTGCGCGTCACACCCCCGGACCGCGAACGGCCGGGGCCTGTGACGAGGAACACATCCGACGCGGACCACCCCCGTGTGCGCTGGGAGCTTGACCTGCCCCCTGCACGGGCTTTTGTCTTCCTTTACTTATGCAAGGCTCATTTCGTTTGCCTGCGGCAACCATCCGCTTCTATCGTTGCCCTAAGCAACAAGATGTCCCTGCGAGATGCATGGAGGGCCAGTGGCGGCACGGAGCCAGTACGAAGAACTGGCCCGGCAGCTCAGCGCCGTCGGAGCCGTCAAACGGGGGCTCGCCCGCATCCTGCCCGCCGAGTGTCCTGGTGGCTCGGCCACCGTGCTGACCCTGCTGGCGAGGTACGGCGAGATGCGGATCACCCGGCTGGCCGAGCTCTTGGCCGTGAACATGTCCGTGACCAGCAGACATGTGACCCACGCGGTGGAGAACGGCTGGATCGAACGGTCTCCGGACCCGGCGGACAAGCGGTCCCGCATCCTGCGGCTGACCCCCGCCGGGCACGAGCTGCTCGACGAGCTGACACGGCGGACGACCGAAATCTTCGCCCACCACCTCATCGACTGGTCCGACGAAGAGGTCGGCCGGCTGAACACGTTGCTGTCCCGGCTGCGCGACAGCTTCTCCTGCCGCGGCTCCGGGGGATGCGCCCCCGGGAGGCACAGCGGCGACTGCCGTACCGGGCACCCGGCCGAGTCGCACACCCGTACACCCGTGTAACAGAAGCAAAGAGAAGGAAACAAATGGCTACGACCACACCATCCGGTGTGCGGGGCGGCCACGCCAAGCACGGGGCCGTAGAGGCCCCCACAGGCACGCCGATGACACACCGGCAGATCATGGAAGCGCTGACCGGGCTGCTGCTCGGCATGTTCGTCGCGATCCTGTCGTCGACGGTCGTCTCCAACGCCCTGCCCGAGATCATCTCCGACCTCGGCGGCGGCCAGAGCGCCTACACCTGGGTCGTGACGGCCGCGCTGCTGTCCATGACCGCCACCACCCCGCTGTGGGGCAAGCTCTCCGACCTGTTCAGCAAGAAGCTGCTGGTCCAGATAGCACTGCTCATCTACGTCGGCGGCTCGGTGGTGGCCGGTCTGTCGACGAGCAGCGGCATGCTCATCGCCTGCCGTGTCGTACAGGGCATCGGCGTCGGCGGCCTCTCCGCCCTCGCCCAGATCGTGATGGCCGCGATGATCTCCCCGCGCGAGCGCGGGCGTTACAGCGGCTACCTCGGCGCGGTCTTCGCCGTCGCCACGGTGGGCGGCCCGCTGCTCGGCGGTGTCATCACCGACACCAGCTGGCTGGGCTGGCGCTGGTGCTTCTACGTGGGTGTGCCGTTCGCGATCATCGCCCTCTTCGTGCTGCAGAAGACCCTGAAGCTCCCCGTGGTCAAGCGCGAGGTCAAGGTCGACTGGTCCGGCGCGTTCTTCATCAGCGCCGCGGTCTCACTGCTCCTGCTCTGGGTGACCTTCGCGGGCGACAAGTACGACTGGGTCTCCTGGCAGACCTGGACGATGCTGGGCGGCACCGTCGCCCTCATCGGGATCTTCCTGCTCATCGAGTCGAAGGCCAGCGAGCCGATCATCCCGCTGCGCCTCTTCCGCAACCGCACGATCACGCTGGCCTCCGTCGCCTCGCTGTTCGTCGGTACCGCGATGTTCGCCGGCACCGTCTTCTTCAGCCAGTACTTCCAGCTGGCGCGGGGCAAGTCGCCGACGATGTCAGGCGTCATGACCATCCCGATGATCGCCGGTCTCTTCCTGTCCTCGACCATCTCGGGTCAGGTCATCACCAAGACGGGCCGCTGGAAGGCCTGGCTGGTCAGCGGCGGCTTCCTCGTCACCGCCGGCCTCGGGCTGCTCGGCACGATCCGCTACGACACCGAGTACTGGCACATCGCGATCTTCATGTTCGTCATGGGCCTCGGCATCGGCATGATGATGCAGAACCTGGTGCTCGCCACGCAGAACCAGGTGGCCCCGGCCGACCTGGGCGCGGCCAGCTCCGTCGTCACCTTCTTCCGTTCCCTCGGTGGTGCGATCGGTGTCTCGGCGCTCGGTGCCGTCCTCGCCAACCGCGTCACCAGGTACGTCAAGGACGGTCTCGCCGACCTCGGTCCCGAAGGCGCCGCGATGGGCCACGGCGGAACGGGCGGCGGAGGCATCCCCGACCTGGACAAGCTCCCCGCACCGTTCCGTACGGTCGTGGAGGCCGCCTACGGTCACGGTGTCGGTGACGTCTTCCTGTACGCCGCACCGGCCGCGCTCGTGGCCTTCGTGCTGACCCTCTTCATCAAGGAGGTCGCGCTGAAGACGAGGGCCGGCAACGACAAGCCCGACGAGGCTGCGGACGCGCCGGAGGCCGTGGAGGCCGCCCTCGTGCCGGCCACCCGGGAAACGGCCGCGCTCCCCCTGACCGACGCTCCGGTCGCGGTGACCACCACCACCGAGCTGACGGTCCAGGGCACCCCCGTACGCGGTGTGGTGCGCGGCGCGGAGGGCGCGCCGGTCCCCCGGGCCGCCGTCACGCTGATCTCGCTGGGCGGCCGCCAGCTCGGGCGCTCCGTCGCCCAGCCCGACGGCAGCTACGTCCTGGACGCACCGGGCTCCGGTTCGTACGTCCTCATCGCGTCCGCCGACGGCTTCCAGCCCCAGGCGTCCACCGTGGTCGTCGGCGACGAAGCCGTCTCCTACGACATCCTCCTCGCCGGCACGAGCGGTCTCTCCGGGTCCGTGCGGACCGCCGAGGGCGGCACTCCTGTCCAGGGCGCCATGGTCGTCGTGACCGACGTGCGCGGCGACGTGCTGGCCACGGGCGTCTCGGGCGACGCGGGTGAGTTCACCTTCGGTGAGCTGATCCCCGGCTCGGTGACCGTCGCCGTCACGGCCGCGGGCTTCCGTCCGCTGGCCCTGCCGGTGGACATCGGCGGCCAGGGCGTCACCCGGGTCGACGCCGCCCTGCGCTCCGGTGCGCTGGTGCGCGGTGTCGTCAGGGCCGGCTCCGGCCGCGCGCCCCTGAACGACGCCCGCGTCACGCTCATCGACGCGGCGGGCAACGTCGTCGCCACATCGACGACCGGGGAGGACGGCGTGTACGCCTTCACCGACCTGGACGCCGGCGAGTACTCCGTGATCGCGACCGGCTACCCGCCGGTGGCCGGTGCGCTGACCGTGGCCGGCAACGGCGTCGACGGCCACGACATCGAGCTCGCCCACCCGGGCGCGTAATACACGGAAGATCCACAAAGACCCCTGGCGGAACAGCACTTCGAGCGGAGAGGCTGAGCCGCCGGCGGAAAAGGGCCTCGTGGCGGGACCGGCAGGCAGGGGACGGCCTGCCGGTCCCGCCCGGGGCCCGACTCATCCGAGTCGCTGCCTCACCAGTGATTTGAGCAAGGAGAGAAAACGGGATGGGACTTCGCGCACAGGTACGGACACGGGACGGCTGGGCGGTCCAGCACGCGGTCGTCACGGTGACCGACATGACGGGCACCCAGGTGCTCCGGGCCGCCGCCGACGAGAACGGGGCCGTCCGCACCGAAGACCTCCTGCCCGCCGGTGCGTACACGGTGATCGTCACGGCGGTCGGTTACGCTCCCGCCGCGTCCACCGCACTCGTCACGGCGAGCGGCCGCGTGGAGGCGGGCAGTGTGGTGCTGGCCCGGCAGGGCGGCGTGGAACTGCCGCCGCCGGGCACCTGGTCGCTGGACCCGGTGCACTCCTCGGTGGCCGCGGTCGCCCAGCACCTGGGGATCTCCAGCGTGCACGGCAGGTTCACCGAGTTCGGCGGGCGCATCGAGATCGCCGAGGACGTCCAGCGCTCCCGGGTCGACGCCTACATCGCCTCCACCAGCATCGACACGGGCAACGCCATGCGGGACAAGCACCTTCGCTCGGCGGACTTCCTGGACGTGGAGGTCTTCCCCGAGATCACCTACCGGTCCCGCGCGCTGACCCCCGCGGGTCCCGACCGCTGGACCGTGAACGGCGTGCTGACGATGCACGGCGTCGCCCGCGACATCGATCTGGACCTCAGCTACCTGGGCACCGGACCCGACCCGTGGGGCGGCGTGCGGGCCGCCTTCCACGCGACGGCGGAACTGCGCCGCGACGACTTCGCCATGAACTACAACCAGGTGCTGCAGGCGGGGATCTCCGCGATCGGCACGACCCTGCGCGTCGAACTCGACATCCAGGCGGTCCAGGGCGAGTCCGTCCCGGCGTAGGACCTGCCGGACGGCCGAGGGTCCTTCCGCCGGTCCCGCCCCGATACGGCACCGGGCGCACGGCGGGACCGTGCGGACACGGCCTAGGGTTGGCCGTATGGCACCGAACATCGCGACCAACACCGCCGTGGAACTCGCGGACCTGCTGGACTTCGTGCGCCCCAGGCACCGGGCGATCCTGCTGACCACCCGGGCCGACGGCCGTCCCCAGGGGTCGCCGCTCACCTGCGGCGTCGACGACGAGGGCCGGATCGTCGTCTCGACCTACCCCGAACGGGCCAAGACCCGCAACGCCAAGCGCGACGACCGGGTGAGCGTCATCGTCCTGTCGGACGACTGGAACGGCCCGTGGGTCCAGATCGACGGCTCGGCCGAGGTGATCGACTCACCGGACTCGGTCGAACCCCTCGTCGAGTACTTCCGGAACATCTCGGGGGAACACCCGGACTGGGACGAGTACCGCGCGGCGATGGTCAGGCAGGGGAAGTCCATCATCCGGATCACCCCGGAGCGCTGGGGCCCCGTCGCCACCGGGGGTTTCCCCGCCCACCTGGCCGGCGGCGGCAGCTGACCGTACCCGTGAAGCCGCCCTCCCCGGGCCCGCTGTCGCGGGCCCGTCTGCTCACCTCGCCGTCCGTCGGACCGTCCGTGGTCCGCGAACTGGAGCGGATCACCGGCAGGCCGGCCGGGTCCGCGGACAGCGCCGGACCCGACGACCCCTTCGTGTACGTGGGGGACGTCCTGCCCGACGCCCTCCGGACCCCGCGGCTGCTGTGGTTCCACAGCGTCAACGCGGGTACGGACGCTCTGCTGACCTCCGGGGCATGGCCCGAAGACGCTCTGCTGACCAGGACGGTCGGCCGGATGGGCGAGCGGATCGCGCAGTACACGCTGGGCTGGGTCCTGGCCGAGTGCCAGTCGGTCGCGGAGCACACCGCCCAGCACGCGCGGGCCGAATGGCACCGCCTCCCCTCCGAACTCGCCGTCGGCCGGACGGCCGTCGTCCACGGGACCGGACGCATCGGATCCTCCGTCGCCGGGCTCCTGCGGGCCTGCGGGGTGCGCACGATCGGCGTCGGGCGCACGCCACGGGCCCTGCCGGAGGGCTTCGACCGGGTGGTCCTGGCCGGAACGGCCGACGAGAACACCGCCCTCGCGGACGCCCGGTGGGTGGTGTCCACGCTGCCCCTGACCGGCGCCACGGAGCGCTTCTTCGACACCGCGCGGTTCACCGCGATGCGGGGCGCGACGTTCATCAACGTGGGCCGGGGCGCGACGGTCGACATGGCGGCGCTCCGGAACGCCCTGCACAGCAGGACGGTGCGGCGGGCCGTGCTCGACGTACTGCCGGACGAACCCGCAGGCCCCGATGACCCGGCCTGGCTGCTGCCGCACACCGTGATCACCTCGCACTCGTCCGGCATCACCGCCGACGAGGACGTCGTCACGGACTTCGCGGCCTGCTGGGAGGCCGTCACCGAGGGGCGCGTGCCCGCACTCGTCGTGGACACCCGGCGCGGCTACTGACGGCGCGCTCCGTCACCCGGTCGGTGTCCATGGTGTCCGGGCGGTCCTACGAGGGCCGCACCGACCGCTCGCACATCGCTTCGATACCGGCGATCAGGAGGTCGAGCGCGAACGCGAAGTCCCGCTCCCGCATCTCCTCCACGGTGTCCCCGCGGCGCGCCTGCATCAGGCTCTCCGAAGGTGCCATCGCCCGGTTCAGTTCCGGGTCCGCGCGGATCGAGCCCATCGCCCGCTCGACGTACTCGTCCTGGCTGAGTCCGGCCTCCGCCGTGCGCTGCACGAAGTGCCCCTCGATGGTGCCGAATCCGTAGACGAACTGGAAGACGGCAGACATCCCGCCCGTCCGGCGTTCGAGGGGCAGCCCGGTGGCCCGGATGACGTCCTGGACCGCGTACGAGAACAGCATCGAGTGCGGGCCGATGTTCAGGAAGCTCCCGGCGAGTGCCGAGGCCCAGGGATGGCGCACCAGCATCCGGCGGTAGTTGGTGGCGAGCTCCCGCAGCCGGTCGCGCCAGTCGGCGTCCTCACGGGTGGGCGGGATCTCGCCGAAGACGGTGTCCAGGGCGAGTTCCAGCAGGTCGTCCTTGGTGTCGACGTACCAGTAGAGGGACATCGCCGTCACGTCGAGCTCGGCGGCCAGGCGACGCATGGAGAACTTCGCGAGGCCGTCCGCGTCGAGCAGCCGCACACTCGCCGTCGTGATCCTGTCCCGGTCCAGGCCGGCCGGCTGGTCCGCCTTGCGGGCGCGCGACGGTGTGCGCCGGTCCAGCCACACACTGACCCGCGAAGGGTTCCTCACACGGTCTTCCGCGGACCCCATGGCGCACACTCCTCTTCTTCCGGTGGCACTGACTGCGTACCGGCACCCCGTCCGATGCTATGCCCGCCACCTGGGGCGTTCAGTCCGTCCGCGCGCGCTCCGCCCTCCGCAGCAGGGCGGCCGCGAGCAGACCTCCGGCCAGTACGGCGGCGGCGCCGACCAGTTGGCTGGTCTCCAGGCCGGAGGCGAAGGCGTCCGTGACATCCGCGCGTACCCCCGGACCGTCCGCGACCGCCAGAGCGGCGGGGAGGGACGCCGTCCCGACGGCGCCCGGAACGAGTGCGGCGAACCGCGAGTTGAGCACGGCGCCGAGCACCGCGACCCCGAGGCCGTTGCCGAACTCGGCGAGCGTGCCGTTCACCCCGGCGCCCACGCCCGCCCTCTCGGGCGGGATGGCGCTCATGATCGCGTTGGCCATCGCGGGCATGGCGAGCGCGATGCCCGCGCCCATGACGACCAGTCCGAGCAGCATGCCGCCGTATCCGTGGCCTCCCAGCAGGGCGATCGCCGCGAGCCCCGCGGACAGCAGGCACATCCCGGTGGCGATGGTCGCGGGCGTTCCCATCCTCGGGACCAGCCGGGCGCCGAGGCCGGTGAGGTTGAGCACCACCACCGTGAGGGCGAGCGGGGCCGTGCGCAGACCCGCCTCCAACGGCTCGTAGCCGAGCACGAACTGGAGGTGCTGGGTCAGCAGGAACAGCGATCCGGTCATCCCGAAGGCGACCAGGACGGCACCGGCCACCGCGCCGGTGAACCTCTGGTCGCGGAAGAAGTGCATGTCCAGCATCGGGTGGGGGACGTGGAGTTCCCAGAGGACGAATCCGGTGAGGACGGCGACCCCGGCGAAGGCGGTCAGCAGGACCCGGCCGGAGTCCCAGCCGTGCTCCGGGCCGGAGATGATCGCGTACACGACGGCCGTCATGCCCAGGGTGGAGAGCAGCGCGCCGGCGAGGTCGGGGCGGTCACCGCTCGGGTTCTTCGACTCGGGGACCAGCCGGAGGACCGCGATCAGTCCAACGGCCGCCACCGGGATGTTGACCAGGAAGATCGCACCCCACCAGAAGTGGTTCAGCATCGCGCCGCCGATCAGCGGACCGGCCGCGAAACCGAGGGAGCTGACGGTGGACCAGATGCCGATCGCCTTGACGCGCTCGGTGTCGTCGAAGATCTGCACCACGACCGCGAGGGTGGTCGTGATCAGCAGCGCGCCTCCGACTCCCATGCCCGCGCGGGCCGCGATCAGCTGGCCGGAGGACTGCGCCAGCCCTGCCGCGAGCGAGCCCACGCCGAACAGCGCCAGGCCCGCCGTCAGCATCTTCTTGCGGCCGTACCGGTCGGAGGCGCTTCCCGCGCTCAGCAGCAGACCGGACTGGACGAGCGAGTAGGCGTTGATCATCCACTGCACGTCGGCGGTGGAGGCGTGGAGTTCGTCGGTGAGCGAGGGGATCGCGACGTTCAGGACGGTGTTGTCGAGCAGCACGGTGAGCTGGGCCAGACAGATGACGCCGAGGATCAGCCAGCGCTGCGCATGGGCGCCCCGGAGGGCTGGATCGTGCTGCTCGGCGGCGGTCGCCGTCATGCGGACTCCTGTTTCCGGTGCACGGGGCGGCGCACGTTCCGGTGCGCCCGCACGGTGCTCCTCGGGTGTGCGGGAAGGATTCCTGTACACCGTAAAGTAGTCCTGTACGCCGTACAACTCACTTTGTACGTCCGCCCTGCGACGCTCCGCGCGCCGGAAACAGGGCGTGGCCCGGGGTGTTCGCCCCGGGCCACGCCCTGTCGGTCCCGCCGCCGGTTCCTACTCCCCGCTCTTCGGCGAGGTCAGGTCGTAGAAGGTCGCGTTGCCGGCCGTGATCTCCTCGAAGTTGTCCTCGACCCACGACGAGATCCGGGAGGAAGTGCCCTCGCCGCCCATGCCTCCGCCCATGCCGCCCGCGATGAAGTAGTGGACCCTTCCGTCCGCGACGTACTTCTTGAACCGGTCGAGCGTCGGGGACGGGTCGCTGCCGTTGAATCCGCCGACGGCCATCACCGGGTCACCGGTGGCCAGCTGGTAACTCGCCGCGTTCTGCGAGCCGATGGCCGCGGCGGCCCAGGTGTACGCGTCGGCGTCCTGCTTCAGGAGCGTCGCGGCCTCCGAGTCGACGGAGGCGCCGTTGAGCAGACCGCCCATGCCGCCACCGCCCGCGCCCCCTTCGCCCGCCCCGCCACCCGGCATGACGCCCTGCCGGCCACCGGGAGCCTGACCGCCCTGGTTGCCGTTGGGTGCTTGACCGCCCTGCTGCGCGCCCTGGCCCGGCGTCCCGCCGCCCGGGAAACCACCGTCCAGCGCATTGCCCGGCGCCCGGCCGCCCTGCTGCATGCCCTGCCCCGGCGGCCGCATGCCACCGCCGGGGAAGCCACCCGGGAAACCACCGCCCCGGCCGCCGCCAGGACCGCCCATGCTCGCGCCGGACGGGCCCGCCGTGACGATCGAACCCTGGTGCCCGGTGTTCAGGGTGCTGACCGTGTACGCCGCCGGCCCGGCGAGCGAGGCCGCGAGGCCCAGCCCCACCGCCCCGAGCACCAGCGTCCGCCCGAGCCGTGTGGCCGGCAGCAGCCCCACCGCGCCCAGCAGGCCGCCGATCAGGACGGCCCAGCGCAGCCACGGCACGTAGTCCGGCGTGCGCGCCAGCAGGACGTACGACCAGACCACCGTCACCGCGACGGTCGTGCCGAGCACGGCCCCGGCCCACCACGTGCCCCGTTCCTCCCAGAGGACGGTGGCTCCCATACCGGTGAGCGCGGCGATGCCGGGCGCCAGGGCGACGGTGTAGTACTGGTGGAAGATCCCGGCCATGAAGCTGAAGACGAGCGCCGTCATCAGCAGGGAACCGCCCCAGGCGAGGAAAGCCGCGCGGACCGCGTCGGTCCGCTTCGCCCGCCACGTCAGCCACACCCCGGCGGCCAGCAGCACCAGCGCCGCGGGCAGCAGCCACGAGATCTGGCCGCCGATCTCGGAGTTGAACATCCGACCGATGCCGGTCTCACCCCAGCCGCCGCCCCGGCCTCCTCCTCCGCCGCCGCCTCCGACGCTGCCGGTCTCCTCGCCGTTGATCCGGCCCAGACCGTTGTAGCCGAACGTCAGCTCCAGGAAGGAGTTGTTCTGCGAACCGCCGACGTACGGCCGCGAGGAGGCCGGCCACAGCTCGACGACGGCCACCCACCAACCGCCGGACACGACCATCGCCAGTGCCGCCAGGCCCAGTTGGCCGAACCGCCTGCCGACGGATCCGGGCGCGAACACCGCGTACAGCACGGCCAGCGGCGGCAGGATCAGGAACGCCTGCAGGGTCTTCGACAGGAAGGCGAGACCCACGGCGACGCCCGCCCACACCAGCCACTTCGTCCTGCCGCCCTCCATCGCGCGCAGCACGCAGTAGACGGTGACGGTCATCAGGAGCGCGAGCAGCGCGTCCGGGTTGTTGAAGCGGAACATCAGGGCCGCGACCGGGGTGAGGGCGAGGACCACCATCGCGATCAGCCCGGCGGCGGCGCTGAAGCGGCGGCGGACCGCCGCGTACAGGACACCCGCCGTGGCGACCGCCATCAGCACCTGGGGCACGAGGATCGCCCAGGAGCTCAGACCGAAGATCCGCACCGACAGGGCCATCGGCCAGAGGGTGGCCGGTGGCTTGTCGACGGTGATGGCGTTGGCGGAGTCCAGCGAGCCGAAGAAGAAGGCCTTCCAGTTCCGGCTGCCGGCCTGCACGGCGGCGGAGTAGAAGGAGTTGGCGTAACCGGAGGCGCTGAGGTTCCACAGGTACGCGAGGCCGATGACCAGCAGCAGGCCCAGGAAGGCGGGCCTCACCCAGCGCGGGTCCTCGGGCCTGCCGCGACGAAGGCGACGCGACAGCGGCTCCCGCCGGTCACCCGCGTGCGCCGCCGCCCGCGCGGGGGCGCCGGGTGGGGCCTGGACGTGGTCGGAGTGCGTGGCCATGGTCATCAGGCGTTCCTCGGTTCGTGGGCGGGACCCTTGCGGGCGTCCTGGCCGTCGGTGCGCCGGTCGGGGAACACCCAGGCGCGGAAGAGCAGAAAGCGCAGCACCGTCGCCGCGAGGTTGGCCGCGATCAGCACGGCGAGTTCCGTGCTGTGCGACGCCGGTCCGGAGGCGGCGGCCAGACCCGCGAGCGAACCACTGGTGAGCGCGAGCCCGATCGCGAAGACGACGAGCCCCTGCGCCTGGTGCCGGACGGCGCCGCCCCGTCCGCGTACGCCGAAGGTGAGCCGCCGGTTCGCCGCCGTGTTCGCGATGGCGGACACCAAGAGGGCCGCGCCGTTGGCGGTCTGCGCGCCGACGCCCGTCCGGAAGAGGGAGTACAGGGCGAGATACGCGAGTGTGGAGAGCGCGCCGACGACGCAGAAGCCGACCAGTTGCCTGGCGAGTCCCCGCGGGACACCGGGCACGGCACGGTCGCGCGGGTCGTCGCCGAACGGCCGTGACAGCCGGTCCAGGGGCAGCGCCCCGGTGGCCAGGGCCCTGCCCACCCGCCAGACCCCCTTGAGGTCCTCGGTCGCGGTCCTCACGATGTGCACGGTCGAGTCCGGGTCGTCGACCCAGTCGACCGGCACCTCGTGGATGCGCAGTCCGGCGCGCTCGGCGAGCACCAGCATCTCCGTGTCGAAGAACCAACCCGTGTCCTCGACCATCGGCAGCAGCCGCTCGGCGACCTCGCGCCGTATGGCCTTGAAGCCGCACTGCGCGTCACTGAACCCGGCGGCCAGCGAGGAGCGCAGGATGAGGTTGTACGCCCGCGAGATGAACTCCCGCTTCGAGCCCCGCACGACCCGCGAACTGCGGGCCAGGCGCGAGCCGATGGCCAGGTCGGAGTGGCCGGAGATCAGCGGGGCGACCAGCGGCAGAAGGGCGTTCAGGTCCGTGGAGAGGTCCACGTCCATGTAGGCCAGGACCGGGGAGTCGGAGTGGGACCACACGGTCCGCAGCGCCCTGCCCCGGCCCTTCTCCTCCAGCCGGTGCGATCTGACCTCGGGGATGAGCGAGGCGAGCGCCGCCGCCACCTGGGGAGTCCGGTCGGTGCTCGCGTTGTCCGCGACGGTGATCCGGAAGCCGTAGGGGAAGGTTCGCGCCAGATGGTCGTGCAGGCGCAGCACACACGTTTCGAGGTCCTTCTCCTCGTTGTGCACGGGGATCACCACATCGAGTACGGGTACCGGAGCGCCGACCGCTGCGGCCAGGAGATGCTCCCGGGCCGGCAGGGTGCTCCACGGGGTGTCGGTTCGCATGGGACGACACTCGCCAACCCCGCTGTCACATCCGTGTGCTGAGCCTGTGGCCGGGCTGTGAGTGCTCCACGGCCACGTCGCGGACGCCGTTTCCGCGGGCCGTCGGGTCCGCGACGGAGCCGCCCGCCGGATCCGCGGAGCCGTGCCCACCGGCGCCGTGCACCGGGGTGGGGCAGGCGCTCCGGCCTTCGGGTCCGCGCCCGTCCCCGGGCACCGCGTCCGCCGGCAGGTGGACGGCGAAGACCGTGTCACCCGGCACCGACCGGACCTCGACCCGGCCGCCGTGGGCGGTGACGACGGCCTGCACGATGGCCAGGCCGAGTCCCGTCGAGCCGGCGTGCCGGGAGCGCGAGGCGTCGCCGCGCGCGAACCGTTCGAAGACGCGCGGCCGCAGCTCGGGCGGGATGCCCGGGCCGTCGTCCCGGACCTCCAGGGTCACCCAGGGCACGTTTCCGTGCGCCTGGCTCACCCGCACCGTGACGGTCGTCCCGGGCGGTGTGTGCGTACGGGCGTTGGCCAGCAGGTTGACCAGGACCTGCTGGATCCTCGTCGCGTCCGCCGACACCGTCGCGGGCACCTCGGGCAGTTCCAGACGCCACCGGTGGGAGCCCCCCGGATCTCCGCCGGACGTGCGGTCCGCGACGCGTGCGTCGCTGACCGCGTCGACGACCAGGGGCGTGAGATCGGTGCTCTCGTACGAGAGCGGCCGTCCGGCATCGATCCGGGCCAGCAGCAGCAGGTCCTCGACCATGCCCGTCATCCGCTCCGCCTCGGACTCGATGCGCCCCAGGGCGTGCCGGGTGTCGGGGCCGGTGCTCTCCCGTCCGCGCCGGGTCAGTTCGGCGTAACCGCGGATCGAGGCGAGCGGGGTGCGCAGCTCGTGACTCGCGTCCGCGACGAACTGCCTGACCCGCGTCTCGCTCTTCTGCCGGGCGTCCAGGGCCAGGCCCACATGCCCCAGCATCCTGTTGAGGGCCGCGCCGACCTGCCCCACCTCGGTACGCGGATCGGCCTCCGCCTCCGGAACCCGCTCGAAGAGGGCCACCTCGCCGCTGTGCAGGGGAAGCTCGGACACCCGCGTGGCGGTGGCCACGACCCGGCGCAGAGGGCGCAGGGCCACACCGACCATGGCCGCGCCGGCGATCCCGGCGGCGATGAGCCCGGCGCCGGTGACACAGACCTCGACCAGGATCAGGGTGGCGACTGCCTTGTCCACCTCGGCCGTCGGAATGCCGACCAGGACGGACGTGGAGCCGCCGTGCGGCACGACCTGCACGCGGTAGCCACCGAGCCCCGGGAGATCGACGTCGCGCGGCCCGCCGCCCGGAGTCACCCCGGCGGCGTCCAGGACCTTCACCTGGGCGTCGGTCAGCGCCTCGGTGACCTGCTGGGCACCCGGGCTGCCGCTTTTCTTCACCACCTTCGACAGGATGACGGAACCGTCGGCGACCACGGCCCCGAACGTGTTGAACGGCTGGCCCCCGCCCCTGCCGACGAAGTCCAGCGGCTCCCTCTCCCGCGGGACGCCCGGCGTGATCATGCCGCTGCCCGGCGGGCGCGCCTCGGCGATCATGGAGAGGTCGCGCAGCTGGCCGTCGAGCTTGCCGTACATGTAGCTGTGGAAGGCGATGGCGGTGACCGAGCCGATCACGGCCGCGACGACCGCGATGAGCGTCACCGCGTACACGACGAGCCGGGTCCGCAGCGTCCACGGGCGCCCGCCGGACCTCTTCCTCCTGCTCACCGGGCTATTCGCCCGGCTTGATCAGATACCCCGCCCCGCGCCGGGTGTGGATCATCGGCGACCTCCCGGCGTCGATCTTCTTGCGCAGGTAGGAGATGTAGAGCTCGACGACGTTCGCCTGGCCGCCGAAGTCGTAGTTCCAGACCCGGTCGAGGATCTGGGCCTTGCTCAGCACGCGGCGCGGATTGCGCATCAGGAAGCGCAGCAGCTCGAACTCCGTCGCCGTCAGGTGGACGAAGTCGTCACCCCGGCTCACCTCGTGGCTGTCCTCGTCCAGCATCAGGTCACCGACGACGAGCGTCGACTCGCTGCGGACGGAAGCGGTACCGGAGCGGCGGATCAGCCCCCGCAGCCGCGCGACGACCTCCTCCAGGCTGAACGGCTTGGTGACGTAGTCGTCCCCGCCCGCCGTGAGCCCCGCGATCCGGTCCTCCACCGCGTCCCGCGCCGTGAGGAACAGCACCGGGACGTCCGACAGTTCGCGCCGCAACCGCCCGAGCACGGCGAGCCCGTCCATGTCGGGGAGCATCACGTCGAGGACCACCGCGTCCGGCCGGAAGTCACGCGCGGTCCGGACGGCACCCTCACCGTCGCCCGCGCTGCGCACCTCCCACCCCTCGTAGCGCAGCGCCATGGAGAGCAGCTCGGCCAGCGGCGCCTCGTCGTCCACCACCAGCACGCGGACAGGGGTGCGGTCCGGCCTGAGCAGTTCGGTACGCCCCTGGGGCGAGGTCGTCGTCATGGCCCAAGCCTGTGAGACGGCCGTGAGAGGGAGCTTTCGCCTACCTGTGAATTTCCTGAGAAACGCGCCGGAACCCATGGGACCGCCCTCTGTGCCCGTGCGCACCGCCCTGCGGGGTGCCCATGCGCACCGCCCTGCGGGTGCCCATGCGCGCGGGGCTCACCCGAACAACGCGTCCGCGTTCCCGTGACAGACCGCCCGCAGCCAGTCGGCGCCCAGCCCGAGGCGCTCCAGCGCGTGCAGCTGGTGGACGTAGGGATACGGGATGTTCGGGAAGTCCGTACCGAGCAGGATCCGGTCCCCCAGGTCCGCGAGCCGCCCGAGTTCGCCCGCCGGGAAGGGGGTGAAGTCCTCGGTGAAGTCCGTGAACGCCATCGTCGTGTCGAGCCGCACCTCGCAATACTCCGCAGCCAGGTCCAGGAAGTCCGTGTACTCCGGCATGCCCATGTGCGCCACGACGAGCCGCAGCCGGGGGTGGCGGGAGAGCAGCCGGGAGACGGGCCCGGGCCCGGTGTACGCACCCGGCGCCGGCCCGGAGCCGCAGTGCATCACCACCGGCACGCCCGCTTCAGCCAGCAGCCCCCAGACGGGTTCCAGCAGCGGGTCGTTCGGGTCGTACGCACCGACCTGGAGGTGCGACTTGAAGACGCGCGCCCCCGCCCCGACCGCTTCCCGCACATAGGTCTCCACGCCCTCCTCGGGGAAGAACGTCGCGGTGTGCAGGCAGTCGGGCACCTCGGCGGCGAAACCGGCCGCCCAGCCGTTCAGCCAGGCCGCCATCCCCGGCTTGTGCGGGTAGAGCATCGAGGTGAACCGGAGCACACCGAACGAGCGCAGCAGGGCGAGCCGTTCGTCCTCGTCGTGCCGGTAGGTGATCGGCCACTCCAGCCCGGTCAGCGGGCCGGCCGAGTCGAAGTACGCCCAGACCTTGCGGAGCACCCGATCCGGCATGAAGTGCGTGTGGACGTCGATGATCCCGGGCAGCCCGAGCCGCTGCCGGAAGCGCAGCACGTCCTCGCGTTCACGGTCACGTCCGTCGCCGCTCATCCGCCCCACCCGCCTCGTACGTCCAGGGAACGATCTCCCCGGCGACGATCTCAGAACAGGCCGCCCTGCACACCACCGCCCCCTACGGACACGGCCGGTGCGCTCACCCCCGCCCGGGCGTCGGCGGCCACCAGGTCCCAGCCGGTGATGAGCCGGGTGTCCAGCACGACGATGTCCCCGTCCACCGTCCTCAGATGCAGATCGGGGC
Organism: Streptomyces sp. NBC_01341; assembly: GCF_035946055.1. NCBI lineage: Bacteria > Bacillati > Actinomycetota > Actinomycetes > Kitasatosporales > Streptomycetaceae > Streptomyces > Streptomyces sp. NBC_01341. The sequence goes on from NZ_CP108364.1 coordinate 3,649,224, forward strand.
CCGCCGCCGCGACCAGCCGCCCGGCCACCACGCCCCCGTCCGCCAGCCCGGTCACCACCCGCGCCGCCGGCCCGGCACCGGCCAGCCCGAACACCCCGGCGTGGTCGACCGCCTCGAACGGCAGCCGCTCCAGGGCCTCCGGCCAGCCCGCCCCCTCCAGCGCGGCGGCCAGCCCGTACAGTCCCTCGATCTCCGCGGCACGCTCGGCCGCACCCGGCAGACCGCACCGGATCGCCCGTTTGCGCGCGTACGGGATCCGGTCGGGCACACCGAGCGCGGAACGCAGCAGCTCCTCCGTCCGCCGGGCTGCCATCAGCGGCCCGCGCCCCAGCCAGCTGAAGACCACGGCCCCCTGCTCACGCAGCCTGGCCGCCCCCCGCGCCTCCCCGGTGATCCCGACCTTGACCATGCCGGGCCCGAACCAGGCCAGATAGACGCGGTACGTCCGGGGGTCGTCGGCGATCGTGTCGGCCGCCACCGAGTGCGCCCGGTCCAGCCGTGCGCACTCCGCGCACCGCGCACCCGTGCTCCGTACCGGCACGACGGCCGACACCGGGCAGGCGTTCCCACGCGCCCCCACGCAGTGACGCTCGCCGTCGGCCCGGAACCCCAGCTCCGTCCCGTACGCCAGGGCACTCGTCCGCCCCCGCCCGGCTCCGCCCCTCCGCGCCCAGCCGAGCACCGGCACGTCTCCGGGCCAGCTCAGACCGGTGCACCGCCAGCCACTCATGGCACCCCCGGTCGGCTCGTGCGGTGGGCGTGCGGGTCTCCCGGACCGCGCCCGCCTCGGAGAACCCATTGTCCCCTCCCGCCGCGCCTCGACTGCCGACTGCCGACTGCCGGTCCAACCGCCACGGCTCCCCGGCGGGACGCGCGGGCTACTATCCGGGCCATGGCGCTGACCGCGAACGACACGGCCCGGTTCGAAGCCTGCATGCCCCGCCTGCAGGCCATCGCCTACCGCCTCCTCGGCTCCGCGAGCGACGCCGAGGACGCCGTACAGGACACGTTCCTGCGCTGGCAGGCCGCCGACACCGGCCGCATCGAGATCCCCGAGGCCTGGCTGACGAAGGTCCTCACCAACCTGTGTCTCAACCAGCTCACCTCCGCGCGCGCCCGCCGCGAGACCTACGTGGGCCAGTGGCTGCCCGAGCCCCTGCTCTCAGGCGACCCGATGCTCGGCCCCGCCGACACGGCCGAGCAGCGTGAATCCGTCTCGTACGCGGTCCTCGTCCTCATGGAACGCCTCACCCCCAACGAGCGGGTGGTCTACGTCCTGCGGGAGGCCTTCGACTACCCGCACCGGAGGATCGCGGAGATCCTCGACATCACCGAGCCGGCCTGCCAGCAGATCTTCCACCGCGCCAAGAAGCACGTCGCCGAAGGAAGGACCCGTACCGAGATCGACGAGGCCGCCGCCCGGCGGATCGTCGAGGAGTTCCTCACGGCCGCCACCAGCGGCCGGACCGAGCCACTCGTGCGGCTGCTCACCGCGGACGCCGTCGCGATCGGCGACGGCGGCGGGAAGGTCCCGGCCCGCGCCAAGGCATTCGAGGGCGCTCTCGCGGTCGCGACGTTCATGCGGGGCCTGTTCAAGCCCGGCAAGGCCAAGCGCGCGATCGTCGGCGGCTCGCCCGAGGTCCACATCTCGAACGCCAACAATGCCCCCGCCGTCGTGGTGGTCATCGACGGCCGGGTCATCGGCGTCATGTGCCTGGAGATCACCGCGGAGGGAATCGCCGCGTTCCGCAGCCAGGTCAACCCCGACAAGCTCGAACGCGCGACCCTCCGATGGGCCGCGTCCGACCACGGGGAACCCCTGCTCATCGCCTTCTGACCCCCGTCCTGACCGCCTCATGACCCCGGTGTGACGTGCCTCACGCCGGGGTCCTGTCAGGAATCGGCGGGCTGCCCGGTTCAAGGGGCGAACCCGCGCGAGACAGGAGCAGGGAAATGAAGCACCGGATCATCGTCCTCGGAGCCGGATACACCGGAGCCATCGCAGCCGGCCGCCTCGCCAGGCGACTGCACGGCGACGACGTCGCCATCACCCTCGTCAACGCCGAGCCCGACTTCGTCGAGCGGGTACGGATGCACCAACTCGCGGTCGGCCAGGACCTCCGGCCCCGGCACTTCGGCGAGATGTTCGCGGGCACCGGCGTCGAACTGAAGCTCGCGAAGGTCACCGGCGTCGACGTCGACCGCCGGACCGTCGCCGTGAGCGACACCACCGGCGGCACCGAAGAACTCGCCTACGACACCCTCGTGTACGCCCTCGGCAGCAGCTGGAACACCCAGGGCGTCCCCGGCACCGCCGAACACGCCCACGAGATCGCCGGCCGCCCCGGAGCGCTCCGGCTGCGCGAGCGCCTGGCCGGCCTCGGCGCCGGACAGACCGTGGTCGTCGTGGGCGGTGGCCTCACCGGTCTGGAGGCCGCGACCGAGATCGCCGAGGCCCGGCCGGACCTCGATGTCGCCCTGGCCGCCCGCGGGGCGCTCGGCGACTGGCTCTCCCCCAAGGGCAGGGGCCACGTGCGGAGGGTCTGCGACGGGCTCGGCATCACCGTGCACGAGCACACGGCCGTCACCGCTGTCGGAACCGACCGCGTCACCACCGCCGACGGCACGGACATCCCCGCCACGGTCACCGTGTGGACGACCGGCTTCGCGGTCCATCCGATCGCACGGGACACCGCGCTGGAGGTCACCGGCACGGGCCGGATCATCGTCGACGGGACGATGCGGTCGGTCTCCCACCCCGACGTCTACGCCGTCGGCGACGCGGCGATGGCGATGGGCCCCGCCGACAAGCCGCTGCGGATGTCGTGCGCGACGGGCACACCGACCGCATGGCAGGCCGCCGACGCCATCGCGGCACGCCTGACCGGCACGAAGCTCCCGAACACCCCGCTGCGCTACTTCAATCAATGCATCTCCCTGGGCCGCAGGGAGGGCCTGATCCAGTACGTCACCGCCGACGACCGATCCGTCCGGGCGGCACTGACCGGACGCCCCGCCGCGCTCTACAAGGAGCTGATCTGCAAGGGTGCCGCCTGGAGCGTGGCCAACCCGACGATCGGACTGCCGACCCGACGCCGCCGCATCGCGCGCGGCCGCATCACGGGGGAGGGGGCGGCCGTCGAGGCCTCGGCCTGAACGGGGCCGCCGGTCTGGGGGCGTCGAGACGTCCACCCGCCACGCTCGGGACGAGACACAGAACCTTTGGCCACGGATATTCTCTGTCGGTGTCGAAATCGGAGTCGAAATCGGAGTCGGGGTCGGGGTCGGACCAGTCCATGGCAGCTGGCATCGGTCTCGCCCGTGTGATGGCGCACTGCGGCGGAAGCCCGGTCGGCGCCGTGAAGTTCCTGGCAGAGGCGATAGCCTCCGCGCCGGCCGCCCCCGAACCCTACGAGGCCCTCGCCGAGCTGTGGCGGGACCGCCGCCAGGAACTCAAGAAAGGCCTCGAAGGGGACGGATCCTTGAGCTCCGCACTGGCGCAGGCGTACTTCCTGTTCCTCGACGGGGACATGGACGACGCGGTCATGACCCTGGGCTCGGTCACCGGCGCACGGCCCGAGGTGGCCTGGGGCACGGCTCCGTGGTTCAGCGATGCGCGCCTCCTCGACGCGGTGAGCGCCGAGGCGTTGGCGGAGGCGAGCCTGCGGACCTTGGACTACGGCCAGAACCTCGACACCGAGGAAATGCGTGAGCGGTTCACGCCCTGGTTCCACGCCTTGGACAGGGTGTCAGAACGGAGCCCCGTACCGGAGTCGCTGGCCGCCATGGCCCGGCTGCCCCGTGCCTGCGGCCGCTACGAGCTGGCTTTCACCCTGTGCGACCGTGCCGACGCCGTCGCCCGGGTCATGTGGACCGAGGTCGCCCGCGCGAGCACCTGGCGCGCGATGGGCGAACTGGACCAGGCAGCGGCCTCCTTCGAGAGCGCCCTGGCCCTTGACCCCGCCAACTGGTCGCTCTGTCTGGACCTTGCCGATGTGCGCGCCGAACAGGGTGATTACGCCGCCGCCGCGGGTCTCGTCGAACAGGGCCTGCGGCACGAACCGCGCGAAGTCTCCCTGCGCGCGGCGGCCGCCGCCTACCGCACACGCCTGTCCGGCTCCTCCGACGACCTGCGGGCCCTGATCACCCTGGCACCGGAGCTCGCGAACGCCTCCTACCGAAAACTGCTGATCGACCGCGCGTGCGCGGGGCCGGGACTGCCCCCGGAACTCGTGGCCGAGGCCCTCGGCACAGGCAAGGACTGAACACACGTCGGCCCCGCGGAAGGGAGCAGCGCCGGCCCGCCTCGTGACGGCATACGGCAGAGGCCCTCAGGATTTCTCCTGAGGGCCTCTGGCCTGCTGTGCACTCGGCAGGATTCGAACCTGCAACCTTCTCCGTAATTCTATGCGGATCGAACGAAGGCAGTCAGAACAGTCGTGGCCCCAAAGCGAACGGACAGTCCGACCGGCAACGGTTGCTGAGGTTGTGGTACTTCACTGCTGCACCGCCGTGGATGCAGTCACTCGGAGTGCTGGGCCGGGGAGGGCCACTCTCCCTCCGCGAACTGTATCCCCCAGTAATAGGGGTTCACCTCAGCGAGAGTGCGCGCGTGCCAGCGGGTTGGATCGTCTTCTCGTGGAACCGCGACTTCAACGGACGGCCCCCAGAGCGCGAGCCGTTCCTGGCAGACACCGCAGGGAGGCAGGATCAGAATCCTGTCGCGCTCCACGTCACGGCAGACGCAGACGGATGCGGTGACGGCTCGGTCCTGGGTGTAGGCCTGAATGAATGCCCCGGTCTCCTGGCAGAGTGCGACCGAGCCGTTCATGTTGTCGAGACCGACGCTGGTCAGGATGCCGCCGTCCGCGAGCCGCACAGCGGATGCCCCACCAGGTTCGCCCGTGGGCCAGCGTCGGTTCATCAGGTCCACGGCCGCGTCTACAAGCGCCTGGTCGATTTTCATACGCCGGAGTTTGGCACGCACGTTCCCTCTACGCCTCGCGACCTGGGAAGGGCAATGGAGCGAGCGCCAGGCGTTCCGCTGGCGATACGGCAGCAGCACGCGTGGATCTGTGGCCTCGGCCGGCTCTCCGCCGCGATGGGCGGTGCCGGCTGACACGGTTGCTGTGGGTCGCTGCTGTACGGGCATGCGACAGAGGCCCTCAGGATTTCTCCTGAGGGCCTCTGGCCTGCTGTGCACTCGGCAGGATTCGAACCTGCAACCTTCTGATCCGTAGGCGGGTGCGCCCCATGCAGCGCCCGGTCTGACACCGGCACCGAGCCTGCTTGTCGCGGGGCCACTGTGCTCGGGCGTGCCCTCGTGTGCACCGACGTTGATGTCAGGCGTTGATGTCAGGCGGCGCCGTCTCCGGTGAGTTACTCCTCCGCGTCCCAGATAAACGTGTCCCTGTCCGTCCCAATATCCACGAAGGGCCAGATGCCCCTCACCTTGGTGACTTGTTCTGTGGGAGGCGGAAGCGGTTCCCCTCGCAGGTACGCACCTAAGGAAGCGATGGCGTCCGCGCAGAGGTAGATCCGGTCGACGCGTTGTTCTTCCCACGATCTTGCGTCGCCGGGCGGCGAGAGAGGCAAGAAGAGCACGTCAGCTCTTATACGTTCGCGTAGGCCGGCGTGCGGAACACGTTGCATCAAGACTTGGACAGCAAGTGCACGCTCTTGGAGCTGATGCTTAGCCGCTTCATCCTCCTGGCCAGCTCGACGTGTATCGCGCCAGACCGCGAGCAGGTGGCCCATAGCTTCCTCGATTGCTCCTGAAGCCCGAGCCTGAGCTTGTGCTTCCCGTCGATCCGCCGCTTGATGCCGATGAGTCATCACCGTGGACCAGATCGAGAGGCCGCCTCCGATCCCAGTGCCGATCAAGCCAGCGAACGCCCCAACCCATACCGAAGAGTCCATGGGGTAATCCTGACCAGCTTGCCCCGGCATTGACGAGTCGTCGGAGGTAACAGGTCTGATCAAGACGCACCTTGGGTGGGCGTCCTAACCGTTCACGGCTAGGACCTGTCCGGCCGATCTTGAAACTCCAGAAGGGCGGACGCTGGCCCCGCCGCTACAGCAGCCTGGTGGCTCTCATCTACCAGGCGAACGAACACGCGGTCGCGGCGGTCACCAGCCTCCATGGTGCGACGCCAACCCGGCCCTTCGCGTTCCCACTGTTCCCGCGCGATCTCCCCGCAGAAATGTCCGTCGAGTTTTACCGCGAGCTTCTCGACGGACAGATGGCCGATGCGGAAGCGCTGCAACAGCTCGCCGAGAGCGAGGGACGTGATCAGATGCTGCTGATGCCGCTTCAAGGTCACCGGTGCGACGGGAGGTGACCATGCCTGGAGCAGATTCGGGTCGCTCAACGCGATTGTCGCGAGCTGGAGATGGCTGTCTCTGATGGCCTGCTCGTTGCTCGTGCGCGCCTGCCGGACCTGGTAGAGGAGCGAGAGGGCCACACCGGCCAAAGCGACGGCTGAGAGCACGACGGACACGGCCCCGTACGTCTGGCTGATGTCGCTGAGTTTCCCCCAGTCCGCGCTCGCCGGAGCCACAGCAGCCAGTACGAATGGTGTGGAAACGATCAGCCCCAGCAGTCCGAGCCCGAGCACGCCGTACGCCAAGGCCCTCAGTAACCATGTCGTGCGTTGCGCCCTGCCGCTTCCAGTTCTCACACGCCCCCCAGAAACACTCACTGCCGGTTCGCTGACCAGAATGAAGCTGACATGGGCGCCCGGCAAGAGGCACTCAATCCAGCTCCCGCATGATCGGCCGGACAGGGCCTAGTCAGCGCAGTCCACAAAGCCGTGGTCAGCCAGTGCCGTGGGGCGCTGCGCAAGCCACCCGGAGACGCGCGGGCCCCCGTTCACCGCACCGCCCTCCCGGACAGTGCGCACGTACGCGAACCCCTGCCGGAGGTAGTACCGCTGTAGCGCGTCATTCGTCGTCCAGGCGTCAAGCCGCAGCCACTTGGCGCCGGCGCGGTACGCCCTGTCTCCCGCCCAGTCGAGAAGCCGACCACCAAGATTCTGTCCGGCATGAGTGCGCGCAACAGTCAGCTTGGTGACGAAGAGGGACGGCTCCCTCAACTCCTGCTCCGTCCACAGGCCCTCTTCTACGTCCGGCGTGAGTGTGATGGTGGCGGCCGTGACGTCGCCGTCCACGACCATGAAGACAGAACCTGCCTCAACCGTGGCAAGCAGCCGGTCAGCGGGATAGGGGCGCTGCCACTGATCGCTGCCGAGACGCGTGAGCCAAGCCGCGGCCTCCTCGCGGAAGGCCAACAGCTTGGCCACATCATCTGGGCGTGCGGGATTGATTTTCACTGAGGTTCGTTCTCGCTTCGGGCGGACTGGTCGCCGATCTCGTAGTTCATCCGGTTCAGGTCACCCCGGAACGTCGTAATGGTGCAGCGGATGGGCCGCTCCGCCGAATACCCCGTACGCATCCAGAGGAGCACGGGCACTCCCGCGCCGATCTCCAGCAGCCGTGCCTCATCCGGGGTCGGCATGCGGGTCGAAATCTCGTCGAAGTACCCGATCTGCTCAATCCCATGAGCGGCCAGGTATCGAGTGGTGCCCTCTTCGATATCGCCAGGCTCTGCGATGCGGCGGGCCTCATCGACCAGCCACGCCGGGTAGTACGTGGCCTGCGTCGACCAGGGAACGTCATCCACGTACCGATGACAGAACCGCAGGACAGCGCGGGATTCGGGGTCAACCTTGAGCCTCTTCGCCACATCGGCAGGGGCAGGCAGAACCTCGACCCTGAACGTCTGGTGCGGTCGACGGCCGGCGGCTGTGACGTCCGTGCTGTAGGCGTCGCCGTTCTGCGGGAAGCTCAGGTCTTCGAACCGGGAGGCGTTCAACTCGAACACCTCGTGCTTGGCCACCTCGTATCCGAGGCCTTGGCTGGACGTGACAAGACCCTGCGTGACCAGCAGGCCAAGCCCAGACCGCACGGTGTTCCGGGACGCGTCGAAGCGCGTGGACAGCTCACTCTCCGAGGGGAGCCGCGACCCGGGCGGATACGTCCCGTTGTCGATCTCGCGGCGCAGAGCATCCGCGACTTGCCGGTACTTCGGCTGCTTGCTCATGCCCCCATCATGACGCACTCGCTCAACTTGTTGGTACATGTGGCCTCCGATCGCTTGACGCTTCACAGTCCGTTGGTGCACCATCACTACATCAGCTTGTACCAACAAGTTGAGCAAGCGGTGCAGCTCCTTCAAGTGTGCGCCCTTGCGCCTTATTCCCTTCCTGAGCGCATCGCTCGTGGTGGGGGCTCAACAACTGCACAGCGTGATCCACCGCGTCAGTACGGCCGTGACCACACCGGCCGGGGCGAGTGGAGACCAGCCGACCGAGAACCGGCCCCCTTCACACCGGGGTCCACACCCCCTGACCGGGGAACGCCATCGGCTCTAAGAACCGCACGGCACACCTTCGAAGCTGCCACCCCAGACTTCCGGGATTTCGGACCTCCCCGGAACGAGCAGCGCCGTGCGAACAGGAGATCCGAAGCACCAGCGCTCACGGTGCCCGGCATTCGGGCCCGCCTCTCCGGCGGGCTGCGGTGCCGGGTCGCCGTGGTCGCTCGTAGCCCACGAACGACCCCCAGACGGCGCGAGGCCCCGGTGCTCGAACACCGGGGCCTCAGTTCGGGCCGTCCCACCGTGAGGAGAAAACGACCCATGAAGCCCATCGCTGCACTTCAGGCCCTTGTTACGGCCGCGTCGCTCGACGTCGAGCCGTCGGCCGCTGAGCTGGACGCGATCGACCGGGAGATGCCGCTCATCCGGGCGGAGGTCGAGTTGCTGGACGCGCAGATCATGACCATCGACCGGCCGGCGAACGAGCTGGACATCCGCCGGGTCCGCCGGGCCCGCAACCGGGTCCTGGCGGCCCGGCGGGACCTCACCAACCGGGCTTCCGGCACGGCGGAGTCCGGGGGCGCGGCATGAGCAAGCAGATCTTCGGAGCGCAGATGTCGTTGCGCTGCTGCGGGACCACCAAGCCGGAAGTGACGACCGGTCCGTGCTGGCAGGTGTTCGTGGCCATGTCCGGACGGGTCAGTGAGTGGCCCACCTACACGTGGCCGACGTCCACCGACGTCCCGACCCCTGACCAGCGCCGGGAAGCGCTGTCGGAACTCGGGTTCGCCCTCGCCGAGGGCGCTGCATGGGAGTGGACGGAGGACACCGGGCCGGAGTACCACCCGCACCCGGTGCGCGTCGCGCTGCTGGCCGCAGTCAAGGTCCGGCCGCTGGAAGGTGGGGCGGCATGAACGCCAAGACCGTTCTTCCCGCCGTCGGCATGACTGCCGTGTCCATGGTCCTCACCTTGGCTGTGGTGATGATGTGGCTGGGTACGGCGATGCCGTGGCCGGTCGCATTGGTCGTCGGTCTCGGGATCGACGGCGGATGGCTCGCCACCCTCGCCTACGAACGCCGCCTCGCAGCCCAAGGCGACCACTCCACACCGGTCACCGCCGTCGGCTGGTCCTTCGGCCTCATCGCCACCGGCGTGCTGGTCGCCCACGCCCTCACCGCCGAAGAGTCCACGGGTGCGTGGCTGGCCGTCGCGTGGCTGCCGATCGCGGCCAAGGCCCTGTGGCTGGTCCACGGACTGTGGGAGCGCACCGCGCTCACCGTTGAAGCGCTGGACGCGATCCAGGGGATCCAGCAGGAAGCCCGCGACGAAGCCGCCGTGGCCCGCGCCCGACTCCGGGCCGAAGCCTCCACGGAAGAGACGCGGCTGACGGCCGTGACGCAGGCCGGCGCCCGCGTCGCACACGTACAGGCACGCACCGCCAACACCCTCTCCCGAGCCTGGTCGACCCTGGAATCCGCGCGGGAGGGTGAGGACACCGGACGGGCGCTGACCAGCGTGACGACCCCCGTCACGCCCGGCGTCACACCCCGCTGGGAACTCCCCTTCTGGATCCCCTCCGACCCGGCTTCGGTGCTCGCGCTGGAGTCGCCCGGCGCCCTCACCGATCAGGTGCTCGACGCCCTCGTCGACCAGATCCGGCACAGCGAGACGCCCGCCCTGTCCTACCGGGAGATGGCCGCCCGCTTCCGGACCGCCGGGCACTCCGCATCCGAGGTTCGGCTGCGGGCCGCGTGGAAGCGCGTGGCTGCGTGATGGCCACGCTGTCTGTCTACCGGTGGCGCCTGGCCCCGGACGGATACGCCACCCGCCGCCAACTCCGAGCCCTCGGGCTACGGCCCGGCGGCCAGGACGTAGCAGCGCAGCTCGAACGGCCCCGCCGACGGCGGGGCCCGCTGGTCGCCTACCTCTACCGCATCGACCGGGCCAAACCGGTACGGCCGATGACCCCCGCCCGGCGGGCCGCTCTCGCTAAGGCGATGGCGGCCCGGCGGACCTGCCCCAACTGCCTTCGCGACGCGGGGTACTGCATCCCGCGTTCGCTCGGCATGTGCGTGCCCTGTTCAGACCTTTTCAGCAGCCGCCCGAGCCGCGGCAACGAGACGGAGTGACGTAGTGAAGCTGGAAGTCAGCACACACAAGCTCTTCGGCTACCGCTCCACCCTGCGCACCGCGAAGCGCCTGACCGAAGAGGCCGTCCGGGTCGTGGACCGGGCGGTCGCCGGCCGGATGCCGGACGTGCGGGTGGTGCTCACCGCAGAGCGGAACCTGGCGGAGGTGAGCACGGCTGCCGAGTGGGAGGCCGCCGGGTGCACCGACAAGCGCGTCCAGGCTCGTGCGCTGCGGTCCGCGAAGAAGTTGGCACGTGAGACCGCCGCCCGCGCCGTCCCGCTCTCGGACGGCGGGGTGTTGATCGTCGTCAACGTCGACCAGCACCCCAACGAAGCCACGTTCGCCATCACGCTCGTGCATGAGCTGGTCCATGCGATGCAGCACAGCCGCAAGGGCGTCCGCGACCGGCTGATCGCCGGTCTGCGGCACGACCTGGGTGTCGAGCGTCTGTCGCGTCGCGAGAGCCGCGAACTCGACCGCCTTTTCGAGGCCGACGAGAACGAGGCGTACGGCGCGGAGCACCTCGCCGGCCGCCTCGTTCCCGCCGCCGCAGCCTGACCCATCCCCATGCCTGCCGGGGTGGCGTCGCGGCCACCCCGGCACCTCCCCTTCATCGCCCCAAGGCTGGGGCAGTCAGGAGTCGTTCCGCCATGAGCGACAACGTCGTTCCCCTCTTCGAGAAGACCACCCCCGCCCCCGTGGCGCCCCCGAGTGTCGAGACGGCTGCTGTAGCAGCGCCCACCGCTGAAAAGCCGCCTGTGCCCCTGTGGGTGCGCTCCGCACGCGGTATCCGCACGGTCGCCACCCACGAGAGCACCAAGGCCGTCTGCCGGGCTACGGCGCGCCACGGCCTCTACGTCCTCGGTGGGACCAGGATCGTGGCCCGTCGGACGTGGGAGGGCCGTACCGCCTCCCGGTACGAGCGTCTGCTGCGTGCGGCGGAAGCCGCGGGGAACATGGAGGCCGCCGCCGAGTGGGAGGAGCGCGGCCAGCGCTTCCGCCAGGAACGCCACCGCCGCCGCATGGACCTGCTCACCGCACCGATGGACGCGGCCAAGGGCATCGCGGCCGGCGTTGGGATTGGGGCGGGTGGTCTCTTACTGCTCGGCATAATGCTCGCCGTCGCCAACAAGGACTGGACCGACGTCTACGCCCCCACCATGGCCGTGGTGGAGCTGGTCCGCTGGATCGTCTTCATCATCACCGTGACCTGGGGCCCCCTCGTCACGATCGGCCCGTGGGCGGCCCTGCTTGGGCTGTGGGCCGTCGGTAAGAACCAGCAGGCAGCACCCCAATGGGCTCTCCCGGCGAACGTCCGCTCGGGTGAGGGTGAGCCGATCACCCCGTCCATCGTCGTCCTCGCGCTCCGGAACCTGGGCATCGCCCCGCTCCGGACCGCGATCAAAGAGATGGGCGACGCCGGTGCCTCGATGCTGGGCCCGATCCGGATCGCCGGATGCGGCGTCGAAGTCGACGTGACCCTGCCTTCCGGTGTCTCGACGAACGAGGTGCAGAACCGGCGGCGCAAGCTCGCTGAGAACCTGTCCCGGCACGAGCACGAGGTGTTCATCACCATCCCGCAGGCCGCCCGCACCGTGCGGCTGTGGGTCGCGGATTCCGGGGCGCTGGATGAGCCTATCGGCCCGTCTCCGCTGACCACCGACCAGGACATGACCGCGAACTACAAGACCGGCAAGGCACCGTGGGGCCAGGACCTGCGCGGCGACGCAGCAGCCCTCAGCCTCTACCAGCGGCACTTGCTCATCACCGGCCTGTCCAACCAGGGCAAGACCGCAGCACTCCGCGCGCTCGCCCTGTGGCTCGCGCTCGACAAGACGGTGGAGTTCCGGCTCGCCGACCTCAAGGGCGCCGGCGACTGGGCCATGTTCGATGGCCTGGCCACCGTCCTCATCCAGGGGCCGACGGACGACCACGTCATCCAGGCAACCGAAATGCTGGAAGGCGGCGTGAGCGAGATGGAACGCCGCCTCCAGGCCCCGCCCGGCACCGTGTTCCCGCCGCTCGTGCTGCTGGTCGACGAGGCGCAGGTGGCGTTCATGTGCCCGGTCGTCGACGAGGAGAAGCGCCCCTACGGCGGGTCCAAGGCCACGTCCCGGTACTTCATGGCCGCGAGGAAGATTCACAACCAGGGGCGTGCGGTCAACGTGACGCTGTGGCAGGGCACGCAGGACCCCACCGATCAGAACCTGCCCAAGCTGGTCCGCGAGGGCGCCCACACCCGCGCATCCCTCGCCCTCGGAACCGAGTCGCAGGCCCGCATGGCCCTGGGTGACAAGGCGGTCGATGGCGGGGCCGCCCCGAACCTGCTCCGCCCTGGCCTGGACAAGGGAACCCTTGTGGTCGCGTCGGACGGCATCGAGATCCCGGCCGGCCAGGCATCCATCACGGTCCGCACGCACTACATCGACACCGACACCGCCGCCCTCATCACCGCCCGCGCCCGGGCGATGCGCGACGGGGTCACCACCCTCCACGTCATCGAGCAGGGCGAGGTGCGCGACCCGCTCGCGGACATCGCGACCGTGGTCGGTGACACGAAGCGCGTCCTGACGCAGGACGTGCTACAGCGGCTCTCGGTGCTGTCCGAGGACAGTTACGGAAGCTGGACGCACGCCGACTTGAAGCGCGTGCTGGACGGCACGGCGGCTGAGCCCTACAAGTCGGACGGCCGGATGGTCGTGGGCCGGGAGCGTATCGCCCGCGCCCTCGCCAACCGGGACACGAACGGTTCCGCTTCCGCTTCCTGATCACAGGGAGCACGCCCCGGGCGGGTCAGGGAGGAAGGGAGAACTCCCTGAACGCCTCCCTGACCCGCCTCCCTGGACCTGACCTGCACAGATGATGTTCAGGGAGGCAGGGAGTCACCCCAGCTCAACACCCCCACACCCTTCTCACAGCGCCTCCCGAGGGGGGTGCTTCCGCCTCCCTGACCCAGCAGAGGAAGGGATTCCGCATGTTCCCCGAGAACACCGCCCACCGGCCCGCCCAGCAGGCCGTGACCATCCACCAGCCCACCCCCATCACGCCCTACCCCGCCGCCCCGGTCGTGCCCGTGCAGCCCGGCGGCGTGCCCGCCGTGACGTCGATAGTGCTGCCGGACGGGCGGGTCATCACCGGCTACGCCATCGACCACACCCAGCCCGAACCGGTCGTGGCCAAGCCGATCGTCTCCCGCACGGCGGTGAACATCGCGCTCGGTGGGATCGGGTTCGCCGCCGTCTGTGGCGGGCTCGTTCTGCTGACCACGTTCATCGCTGCACTCGCCGCTCTGGTCCAGCAGCTCATCATCCTGGCCGCCGTCATCTTCGGCGGCTGGATCGCCATACAGGTCCTCACCGCCGGCCGCGAGCACGGGCCCACGACGGTGAACATCCGCAAGGCCGTCATCAAGCGCAACCACTTCCACGGCTGACCACCCCCGAGGAATAGCGCCCTCCCGCATCGCACCCCAACCGGTCAGGAAGGCCGAGATGAACGACAGCCGAGGAAAGCCCAACAAGCCCACCAGCAGCGGCCCTGCGATGCCGTGCGGTTCGGGGCCTGGTCGCTGGAACACCGAGAGCGGCAGCCGACCCTCCACCGCCACGACCAACACCTCCACCCGCCCCAGCGGCCCGAAAGCCTCCTAGAGAGCCGCCCGGCCGCCAAGCCCGCGGCTCGGGCTTCTAGGACGCGGCTTCAGGGATGCGGCTGGCCGGCACGCTCACTTTTGCAGGCATACTCAAGCGCCAGTGGGCAGCCAGCCACACCTCATGCTCAGGCCGCAGCCTGGCGAGGGGCTTCCTGCCGTGCAGTTCGGCGTATGCCGGGTAGCCGAGGAGTTCGTCGTCGACCTCGATGCATCCGGTGTCTGGGTTGACGCTGATCTGGCCGCGGTCGAAGAGGCTGTGGACGTCGTTGCGCAGGAGCAGGCCGCCCCAGTCGTGATGCTCTTCCTCATCGGCATAGCTGTACAGGTGTGCCGCTTGGAGTGCCCCGGCCGGTGCGGGTCCGGTGAACGCGCACACCTGGCCGTGGTCGTTCAGCAGCTGCTGACGGAATGGCCCTTGGCCCACGCGGGTGCGGACGTTCGACATCCGGTGCCCACCCGTGATCCGCCTGCGCTCCCTGGCCTCTGCCGGGCTGTCGTCGGCGCCGTCTGCGTCCGGGTCCAGGTCGCTGAACTCGACCCCCTCGATTGCGAGGAGTGCGTCACGCAGCTTCTCCCACCGGGCAGGGCGCATGCTCAGCTGCGAGTCCGGGGAATCGCACAGGGCCCGCAGCTGGCGGCCGGCGAGCAGGCCCCGCCCGTCCATCCACGCCTCGCCGTGGCGGGACCGGTAGGTGACTACCCGCTTGGTCTTGCTCCCCGGCACCTCGAACTGGGCGGGGCACTTGTTGCAGCGCCACGTCGGCTTCATCCGCTTGCGCCGCTTGAAGTCAGCCTTCTTGCACTCCGGACAGAAGTAGAGCGTCTTGATCTCGCTCCCGGTCTCGATCTCGGAAATCACCCCGAGGCCGAGCAGTTGCTTCTTGTCCCACAGCGCAATCACGTCCCCCACAGCGATACGCGCGTGGTTGGGGACCGTGTCGTCCCAGCTGTAGTGCTGCGACGGGTCGTCGTCATACCCGTCATTGCCCCCGTGCTGGCGATCCTCGTCGCCCACAGCAAGCACCAGCCATGCCGTCGTCACTGTGCCCCCTCCACGTGCCAATGAGCCGGGGCAGCCGCCCATCTCGCCAAAGACGCGGCTGCCCCACACCCCAGCCCACTCAACAGAACTGGAGACCATCAGCATGCCCCACCCCACTGACATCCGGACCCGCACCAAGACCAAGCCGCGGTTGCTGGACCTCTACTGCTGCCAGGGCGGCGCGGCCAAGGGCTACACGGATGCCGGGTTCGAGGTGACCGGCGTCGACAGCGCCCCGCAGCCGCTGTACCCGTACCGGTTCGTCCAGGCCGACGCGATCCAGTACCTGCTCGCACACGGCGGGGAGTTCGACTTCGTCCACGCCTCGCCGCCCTGCCAGCGCTACAGCCGCGCGCAGAAGATCCAGCACCGCGCCCACCCCGACCTCATCGCCCCCACCCGGGCCGCCCTCGAAACGGCCGGCCGCCCCTGGGTCATCGAAAACGTCGAAGAGGCCGCCGGAGAACTCCGGGACCCGGTGACGATGTGCGCCGCCGCATTCGGGATGCGCACCTACCGCCACCGCCTCTTCGAGACCCGCGGCTTCACCATCACCCCGCCCCAGCACGGCGCCCACCTGGCGCCGCTCACCAAGATGGGCCGCCCCCGCGCCGCCGGACACTTCGCGCACTACGTCGGCAACTTCAGCGGCGTCCAGGAAGCACGCGACGACATGAACGTGCCGTGGATGACGCGCGACGGCATCCGCGAGTGCATCCCCCCGGCCTACACCCACTGGATCGGCACCGCCGCCCTCCAGGCCCTGGCACTGCTGGGGGTGGCCGCGTGAACGCCCGCATCCTGCCCTTCCGCAAGCCCAACGGATTACGGCTCCTGGACGCCTGCTGCGGAGCCGGTGGCCTGTCCATGGGCTACTACCTCGCCGGATACAACATCGTCGGCGTCGACATCAACCCGATGCCGAACTACCCCTTCGAGTTCGTCCAGGCCGACGCCGTCGACTACGTCGCCGAACACGGGCACAGGTTCGACCTCATCCACGGGTCCTGGCCCTGCCAGTACTTCGCCCGCGTCACCGCCTGGCGCGGCAACCGCGACGACCACGAAAACCTCATCCCCGCCGGCCGCCAAGCCATGCAGTCCACCGGCCGCCCCTGGGTCATCGAGAACGTCCCCGAAGCCTCCTGGTGCGGGGCCCTGCGTCCCGACTACCTGCTGTGTGGGTCGCAGTTCGGCCTCAACGTCCGCCGCCACCGCGCCTTCGAAACGTCATGGGGCGGCGGCGGGGACCTGCTCCCGCCCTGCTGGCACCACAAGAACCTCCTCGCCTTCGAGCACAAAGGCGAGCGCGCCTACGCCGACGCCATGGGCTGCACCTGGATGAACAAGACCGAAGCCCGCCAGGCCGTACCCCCCGCCTACACCCAATGGATCGGCCAGCAGTTCCTCACCTACGAGAAGGAGGCCGCAGCATGAGCACCCACCTCCTGACGGCCGCCCTAACCGCCGCCGAACGCGGCTGGTACGTCTTCCCGCTCCGCCCCGGCGACAAGCGCCCCGCCCTCCACGGCGAGAGCGCCTGCCCCCGCACCGGCCCCTGCACCACCAGCCACCTGAAGTGGGAACAGCGCGCCACCACCGACCCCGACCGCATCCGAGCCGCCTGGTCCACCGGAGCATGGAACATCGGCATCGCGACCGGCCCGTCCGAACTAGTCGTCGTCGACCTCGACATGCCCAAGCCCAACAGCAGTGCGGACACGCCTTGCGGCGTGACGACCTTCACGGCGCTCTGCGAGCGCGCCGGACACCCGGTGCCTCGTACTCGCACGATCCGGACCACGAGCGGCGGACGCCACCTGTACTTCAGCGCCCCCGCCGCCGCCCGCCTCCACAACACCGCCGGAACCCTCGCACCCCTGGTCGACACCCGCGCATGGGGCGGGTACGTCGTCGCCCCCGGCAGCACCATCAACGGCCACCACTACGCCATCGACGGGCCCGCCCTCATCAACCCCCTGCCCGGGTGGCTCCGGCAGATCCTCATGCCCCCGCACCCCAAGCCCGCAGCCGTGCCGGGGCCTGCTCCGGTGCCGCTGCGGTCCCACCGGTACGCGGAAACCGCCCTCCAGCGCGAGCGGGAGACCGTCCGGACGGCAGGGGAGGGCAGGCGCAACGCCACCCTGCTCGCGTCCGTACGGGCCGTGGGCCGTTTCGTCGCGTGGGGAGACCTTCCCCGCCACCTCGTCGAAGCGGCTTTTCAGGCAGAGGGCGAGGCCGTCGGGCTCACCGCGGCCGAGTGCCGCGCCACCATCACCAGCGCCCTGGACTGGTCCACCCGTACCTGCCGGCCGCGACCGGAGGCGGCATGACCACCCGGACCAATCCCCCTCTGAAAAGCCTGCCCAACCGGCCCCGGCCTCGCCAAACCGCCCCCGCCCACAGCGGACAGAGGGCGGCGAAGGTCGTCGCCGAAGGCGTCCGCGTTGCTGTTCTCCCTGACCCGCGCACGGTCACCGTGACCGGCATCCAACCGGGCCCGACCGTGCGCGGACTCGACCGCAACGAGATCCCCGTAGCGGACTGGCTCTGCGCCTGCGGCCACCACGAACGCGCCCGGGGCCGCAGCGCCGTCACCGAACTCACCACCCGCGCACGCGTCCAGCAGTGCCCCCACACCACCCCCATCACCGGGAGGGCCGCCGCATGACCGATCCCGCACCCACCACACCGCCCACCGACGGCGCCGCGCTGCTCGACGAAGTGGAAGCCTTCCACCGCCGCTTCAACGTCTTCCCGAGCGAGGCCGCGTTCGTCGCGGTCGCCCTGTGGGACGCGCACGCCCACCTGCTCGACTGCTTCGACTCCACCCCCCGCATCGCCTTCCTGTCCCCCGAACCGGGGTCCGGGAAGACCCGGGCACTGGAGATCGTGGAAACCCTCGTCCCGCAGCCCATGACGGCCGTCAACGCGTCCGCAGCCGCCCTGTTCCGGTCCGTCTCCGCAGGCAGCGGGAAGCCCACCATCCTGTTCGACGAGATCGATACCGTCTTCGGTCCCAAAGCTGGGGACAACGAGGAACTGCGCGGCTTCCTGAACGCCGGACACCGCCGCACCGGGGTCACCTACCGGTGCATCGGCGACGGCGGACAGCAGACCGTCCAGGCATTCCCCTCGTACTGCGCGGTCGCGGTCGCAGGTCTCGGCTCACTCCCGGACACGATCATGAGCCGGGCCGTCATCGTCCGCATGCGCCGCCGAGCCCGCAACGAAACGGTCGAACCCTTCCGCGCCCGCATCCACGAAGCCGAAGGGCACAAGCTCCGCGACCGGCTCGCCCAATGGGCGGAGCACGCCCGCGGCTTCGTCATGGGTGCCTGGCCGGACATGCCCGACGGGGTCAGCGACCGGCCGGCAGACGTGTGGGAACCGCTGCTCGCCATCGCCGACGCCGTCGGGGGTCACTGGCCCGAGCGGGCCCGCGCCGCGTGCGTGACCCTCGTGACCGCCTCCCGTGCCAACGACAAGGGCAGCATCGGCGTCCGGCTGCTCACCGACCTGCGTGACCACGTCATGGTCGGCATCGACCGCCTGCCCACCGTCGCCATCCTCGACCGGCTCAACGCTCTGGACGACGCCCCGTGGGCCGACCTCCACGGCAAGCCGCTCGACAACCGGCGTCTGTCCAAGATGCTCGCCGAGTACATGACGGCCGACAACGAGCCCATCGCCTCCCGCAACATCAAGACCGCCGGGAGCGTGCTCAAGGGCTACTACACCGCCGATCTCTGGGACGCCTGGGCCCGCTACTGCCCCCCACCCCCGGAAAGTCCGCTACCTCCGCTACCAGGCACCGAAAACACCATCTGACCAGCGCAAACCCGGTAGCGGTAAGCCGTCGCGCTTGCCGCTACCCATCCGCTACCGCTACCTCGTCCGCTACCTCCGACAGGCCCTCTGACCTGCGAGGTAGCGGCGGTAGCGGAAGTAGCGCCCCTCAGAGGTACGCCCCAAGGACCATCCCG
This sequence comes from Streptomyces sp. NBC_01341, assembly GCF_035946055.1. Lineage (NCBI taxonomy): Bacteria > Bacillati > Actinomycetota > Actinomycetes > Kitasatosporales > Streptomycetaceae > Streptomyces > Streptomyces sp. NBC_01341. Next base: position 3,668,412 of record NZ_CP108364.1, read on the forward strand.
GAGGAGCCCCCGCATGACCACCGCCATGCCCGCCAGTCACGAAGCGCTCAAGGTCCCTGAAGTCATGGCGGCGCTTCGTCTCAGCCGCAGCAAGGTCTACGACCTCATCCGCTCCAAGCAGCTCCCCAGCTTCACGGCCGGCCGGGCGCGACGCATCCCGGTCGACGCCGTCCGGGAGTACATGCGCAACCAGATGGAGGAGGCCGCCTGATGGCCAAACGACGCGCCAACGGCGAAGGAACGATCACCAAGCGCACGGACGGCCGCTACCACGCCGCCGCCTACGTCTACCGCCCCGACGGGACGCGGACGCGCAAGTTCGTCTATGGCAAGACCCGCGAGGAAGTCGCCGACAAGCTCACCGAGTTGCAGGAGAAGACGCGTCAGGGCATCCCGGCCGCCTCTTCCACGATGGGGTTCGGTGACTACCTGACCTACTGGCTCGCTGCCATCGCGCCGGAACGGCTCAAGCCCGCCACGCTCAACAGCTACGAGGGGCTGACCAGGCTCTACATTCGGCCGGCACTCGGCAAGAAACGACTCAACCGGCTCTCGCCTGCGGACGTGCGCCGGTTCCTGACCGAGTTCAAGGGCTCTTGCCTGTGCTGTCTGCGACGCGCCGACCACGAGCGCCCGGAAGGAAAGCGCGGCTGCTGCGCCGTAGGCAAGTGCTGCAAGCGGCTTCCGTCCGCTCGGACCGTCCAGTACGTGCACGCCGTACTGCGGTCGGCTCTACAACAGGCGATGCGCGAAGAGCTGATCGCTCGGAACGTCGCACGCATCGTCGAGACCCCGACCATCACACGCAAGGAGGTGCTCCCCCTGGACGGCGCCGAAGTCCGAATCCTGCTCAAGACCGCCCGCACGCACCGGCTGTACGCGCTGTGGCTGCTGCTCGTGTCGACCGGCCTGCGGCGCGGGGAAGCTCTCGCCCTCACGTGGTCGGACGTTGACCTCGCGAACCGACAGCTCCGGGTACGCCGGAACGTGCAGCGCATCCGGCGGGAGCTCCTCTTTGGGACGCCGAAGACCACCCGGTCGATCCGCACGGTTTCCCTGCCGCGGCACCTCGTACGGGCGCTCGCCCACCACCGCGAGCAGCAGGAACGCGAGCGCACGGTCGCGGGCAAGAAGTGGCAGCCGACGCCTGGGCAGCCTGACGGACTGATCTTCACCACACAGACAGGAAGGGTCATCGACCCGCGTGGTCTCAACCGGATGCTGACGATCCTGTGCAGGGACGCGAACGTACGGCGCGTCAGGGTCCACGACCTACGGCACACCTGCGCGTCGATCCTGCTCTCACGAGGGGTGGACGCCCGCACGATCATGGAGACGCTCGGCCACAGCACCATCACCATGACGCTCGACACCTACGCGCACGTGATGGACACGACGCTGCGGGCGGCTGCGGAGAGCATGGACGACGCGCTGAATCTCGATGACCTGGATGACGGGTCGGAGGAGGAAGCGTCGGACGACTGAGAGCGTCTCTCCGGGCGCGTTGATGTCACCCGCTGATGTCAAAGGCCCCCTGGTCGATGTCCAGGGGGCCTTTGAGCTGCGTGCACTCGGCAGGATTCGAACCTGCAACCTTCTGATCCGTAGTCAGATGCTCTATCCGTTAAGCTACGAGTGCGTGGTCGCGGTGTTGGCCGGTGACCTTGCTTCCCGGTTTTTTTCTCCCCGGTCGGCGTTGCGAGAACAACATTACATGACCTGCGCCGTCACGCGAAATCCATTAGTCGCACCTCGCCTGACCTGCGGAAACACTCATCTGGAGCAGTCTCCGCAGCGGCTCTGTCCCGCCTCCGCACCCCCTCGCACCGCGTACATGCGGCCGGAAACGACCGAAGCCCCGTGCCAGTGGCACGGGGCTTCGGGATCTTGCGGAGGCGGAGGGATTTGAACCCTCGATGGGCTTTAAGACCCAAACCGCATTAGCAGTGCGGCGCCATAGACCGGACTAGGCGACGCCTCCAGCACACCCCCGCGCGAGCGCGAGTGGTGTGTGCAGATGATGACACAGACGAGCGCGCTGTCACCAATCGCTGCTCACGCTACTAGGCAGGCGGGTGGCGAGGCAAAGCGCCCCGGGCGGATGTTGCGGCTCGTCGGTCCGGGATGCCCGTCACGCCCGGAGTCCCACCGCTCCCGACGTACCCGGCCCCAACCGCGCGCCGCGTCCGCCGCCCGGGCGACTGTTCCGGTCGGCCCCCCAGGAGTTGCGCAACGTGCGGGCGCAAGGAGCGTTAGAGAGGCGAGGGCTCCGCCCTCCGTCCGTGACCCCGTGTGCCCGGTGCGCCCGCAGTCCAGGTGCGTGCCGGAGCAGACCGGCGCGCCCCCGGGTGCGCCAGAGCAACTGGAGCCCCGCATGCTGCGCCGTCTCACCCTCACCGCTGTCGCGTCCGTCGCCGCGCTGACCGCCGCCACCCCCCTCGCCACCGCCGCGTCCCCCCTGCTGCCCCTGCCCCCTCTCCCCGTCCTTCAGGGGGACTGGACGGCCGAGGACACGCAGACGAAGCTCACGGTCACGGTCTCGGACTCCGGCAACCCCGCGGCCGACGGTGTCTTCGAGCTGGAGTGCGACCCCGCAGGCGGCAGCCACCCCGCCGCGCAGCGGGCCTGCGACCTGCTGGACGAAGCGGCGGAGTCGGGCGACAACCCCTTCGTGGCCACGGACCGCAACGCCATGTGCACCCAGCAGATGGGCGGACCCGCCGCCGCCAGGGTCGAGGGGACCTGGCAGGGACAGAACGTGGACGCCCGCTTCAGCCGGGCCAACGGCTGCGAGATCTCCCGCTGGAACGCCCTTGTGCCGGTGCTCCCCTCGGCAAGGTGACCTGGGCAGCCCCCTGGGTGCGCCCCTCGCGGGTACGGGCTCTCCCCTCATGGAACGAGTTCTCTTCACGAGGGCGCACCCCCATGCGCCGTCCCACTCACGCGCCGTCCCACTCACGCCCCGTCCCCCACTCCGGCGAAGCAATCACCCCCGCCGGGTTGTCGGTTCGCCGCGGCGACGTAGCCGGTCCGGCGGAGGGGATTAGCCGGTTCGGCGGGGCGTGCGCCGGGACTTCGACCGGCCGCAGCGGCGCACACCGGGGCGTGAAATCGGCCGGCCCGGGGTGCGCGACCGCCGGTTTCCGGATCCTCCACGGGCCCGTTCCGGCATGCGCGGAGGCGCATTCGAGCACGTCAGAAGGGGCGCGCGAGGGCGCGTCATGGACCACCGGCGTACACCGTGTGCACAGAACCTTGGTGAGAGCTCCCCCTCATCCGCCGCCCCTCACGCGCTCCCTGCCTTTAGACTCCTCCAGTGACAGCCTGAGGCCCGAGGGGCAGGATGGGGCCCGCTGTCGGCAAGGTGCGGTAATCAGGGAGGAAGCGTCTCGTGAGCAGCAGGCCATCCCGAGGCGCTGCTCGCCTCGCAGCCATACTCGACGCCCTTCCGGACGGGCTCCTGCTCGTCAACTGCAACGGCACGGTCGTCAACGCCAACACCATCGCCCTCGAAATGTTCGAGACCCCGGGCACCGCGCTCGTGGGACGCGGACTGCTCGACCTGCTTCCGGAGTTCGACTCCAGGCTGATCCCGGGGTCGATGCGGAGGCCGGACGCTGCGGACGAGCAGGGCAGGACCAAGCCCACGCGCATGGTCGCCCGCCGGACCGACAGCACCGAGTACCCCGCCGAGGTCACCAGCGCCTCCCTGGACAGCGGGCAGGCCGGGTACAACGACATCCACTCCAGCTACACGGGTGACGAGCTGCTCATGCTCGTCGTACGCGATCTCTCCGGCACCGTCGACACCGAGGCCGAGCTGGCCCGTTCGCAGCGGCAGACCGAGATGATCCTGCGTGCCGCGTCCGAGGGCGTCGTGGGTACGGACACCGACGGCCGGGTCGTCCTGGTCAATCCCGCCGCCGCGCAGATCCTCGGCTTCCGCGCGAGCGATCTCGGCGGCAAGGAACTCCACACGCTGATCCTGCACTCGCGGGCGGAGGGGGAGCCCTTCCCGTACGACGAGTCGCCTCTCGCGGACACCCTGCGGTCCGGACGCAAGCACCGGGTGCGCGGGCAGGTGCTCTGGTCCAAGAGCGGGGCGCAGGTGCCGGTCGACCTGACCACGGCACCGGTGCGCGACGGGGACCAGCTGGTCGGCGCCGTCATGACGTTCACCGACCGCCGGCCGTTCGAGGAACTGACCCAGCAGCACACCGGCGAGGTCTCCGGTCTCACGGAACAGCACGCCGCCGAGATCGCCGAGCTCACCGAGAAGCACCGCGCCGAAATCGAGGCGCTCACGGAACGGCACGCGGCCGAGACCGCCGACCGCACCGAGCGCTACGCCTCCGAACTGGAGGACAAGACCGAGCGCCTGGCCGATCTCGGCGAGCGTCACGCCCAGCTGACCGCGGTCCTGGGCGAGTCCCTGCGGGGGCCCCTGGAGGAGCTGCGCGGCGAGCTCTCGGCGCTCGCCGCCGACCCGGCCGGCCAGCTCTGGCCCGAGGCCAACCAGATCCTGCACCACCTCGCCGCGGGCTACGCGCGTATGACGACGCTCGTCGACAACGTCCTGAGCTACCAGCGGCTGGACAGCGGCACCGAGGAGCTCAGCAAGCTGCCGGTGCTGCTCGACTCCGTGGTGACCGCCGGCATCGACGGTGCGGTCGAGCTGATCGGTCCCGGCCGGGCCCAGTTCGCGGTGCACGCGCCGCCGATCGAGGCCGAGGTCGACGCGGGCCGTCTGATCACGGCGCTCGCCCATCTCGTCGCCGACGTGGCCGGCGTCGACTCCACGGGCAAGGCCCGGCTGGTCCCCGGCGGCGGCTACGTCGACTCCACCGTGGTCGTGGCCGCGGCCCAACGGGGCGATGTGGTCAGGATCGAGGTACGCGGACCGTTCGCCGGGGGCGACCCGGTGCACGTGCCGATCGTGCGCGGGATCGTGCGGGCGCACGACGGCGTGCTGCAGACGCACGAGATGCCGGGCATGAGCGGCAGTGCCTACGTCCTGGAGGTGCCGATCGGCTCGGGTGCGGGCACGATCGCGCCGGTGCCGCTCCCGGTCGTGGAGGAACCTGTCGCACCGGAACCTGTCGCACCGCAACCTGTCGCACCGCAACCCGTCGCACCGGAACCTGTCGCACCGCAACCCGCCCCGCAGCCCGCTCAGGGCGGACGCCGCCGGGCGCGCAGAGCGTCCACGGACGCCTTCCTGGACAGCGCGGTGGACGGCCCCGCGCCGGACGGGGACACCGCGGCGGCGGAGCCGACCGGGCGGCGCAGGGCCCGACGGGAGCCCGCCGCGTCGCAGGAACAGCAGTCCGAAGCGGATATGACCCCACCTCAGCAGGGTGAGGGCTCCGGGCGCAGGCGCGGCCGTCCCAGCCCCGCGGAGACCGCCGCACCGGTCCCGGAGGACCGTTCCCGGCAGGCACTGGCTCTCCCCGCGGCGGCGTCCACCGGCGCCTCGGAGGGTTCCGTGGTGACGGCCGCCGAGGGCGCGCAGGGAGGCGGCGGACGCCCCCAGCGCGGACAGACGGTGCCGCCGCAGGGCGTGCCGCACGGCGCGTCCGGCCGGACAGGGCGTCAGGGCCCCGCCGAGCAGGCTGCCCTGCCGGCGCTCGCCTCGGCCGAGGCCCCCGCCGGACAGGAGCAGGGCCGGCAGCCCGACGGCCGGCGTGCCCGGCGGGCTCTCGCAGCCGCGCAGGAGCGCGCGGCGGCCGCCGAGCCAACGGGGCCACGCACCGCGTTCGCGCTGCCCCCGGCAGCCGCGGACCGTATCCCGCCCATGGCCCCGGGTACGCCTGTGGTGGCACCTGCGCAGGCCATGGCGGCACCCGCTCAGGCCGTGCCTCAGGCCGTGCCTCAGGCCCCGGGGGCCGCCCGCCCGGACGGCCGGCCCGTGCAGACGAATCAGCCGCGCCGGCCGGGGACGACCCGGCCCGACGTGCCGGACGCCCTGCCCGCGGGCATCCCGCCGGCCGAGCGCCACGACGCCGTACGGACCGAGCCGGACGCCGATCACACCCCGCCGCAGCCCCACCCCCTGCCGTCCGGCCGCCGCAGGGCACGCCCCGCCGAGGCGCCCGAGGCCCAGGCCGGCCCCGGACAGCCGCTGCCCGCCGTCCCGCCGCAGCCCGACTGGGCGCAGTCCGGCACGTCCGGGCAGGGCCTGGCGGGCCTGGTGCAGCACGAGAACGGTGCCGAGACGCCCGGCGACGAGCCGTGGGAAGCCCCGGGGACCACAGCGCACACCACGGGCACGGCCGATCCGTCGGTCGTCCAGGCCGCCTCCGGTGAGGCCGAGGCCCGTCCGGCCGACGGCCCCACCCACGCTCCGGACGCACTGCGCCGGCCACTGCCCGCCGAAGCCCCGATGCCGGCCTCGTCCGACTCGACCCAGGGCCGTGCGTTCAGCGTGCGGACACTCGGCCAGGGCGTGCCCTTCGCCCAGCACCTCGCGCATCAGCAGAACCAGACACTGGGCAGCGCCGGACGCCGGCGCAAGCTCACCGCCCCGCCGGAGGCCGAACCCGCCGCGCCGAACGCCCCGGCTCCGGTGCCGCCGCAGCCCGCGGGGGTCCAGGGGAGCACCACGCAGGGTTCGGGTTCCGGCCGACTGCTGTCCGCTCCGGCGTCCGAGGGCCGTGCGTACGCGATCGGCGCACCCGACGAGGGCGCCGAGGGGCCGGAGCCGCTGGACGGCCCCGGTGGCGCCGTGGAGGTGGCGAACCGTCCGCAGCCGCACCCCGTCGACGACGAACTGCCCCCGGAGCCCCTGGACAACCCGCGCCGGCTGCTCGTCTGGCCCGCGCCCGACGTCTCCACCCAGCAGGCCCTCAGCGACCGGGGATACCGCCCGGTGATCGTGCACTCGCGGGAGGAGGTCGACGCCCAGATCGCGGCGTTCCCCGCCGCGCTGTTCGTCGACCCGCTGACCGGCCCGATCACCCGTACGGCTTTGCAGTCGCTGCGTCAGGCCGCGGTGGCGGCGGAGGTCCCGGTGCTGGTGACGGCCGGTCTGGGCCAGGCCACGCGGGAGGCGGCGTACGGCGCCGACCCGGCGGTACTCCTCAAGGCGCTCGCCCCGCGCGACAGCGACCAGCATCCGCCGCGCGTCCTGGTGATCGAGGAGCACGAGCCGATCGCGCTGGCGCTGACGGAGACGCTGGAGCGGCGTGGCATGCAGGTCGCACGGGCCTCGGGCGACAGCGAGGCGGTCGAGCTCGCCACCCGGATCCGTCCGAACCTGGTCGTGATGGACCTCATGCAGGTACGCCGCCGGCGTGCGGGGATCATCGACTGGCTCCGCGCGAACGGCGCTCTGAACCACACACCGCTGGTCGTCTACACCTCGGCCGGCATGGACGAGTCCGAACTGCCGAGGCTCGCCTCGGGCGAGACCGTGCTCTTCCTCGCCGAGCGTTCGACGAGCGACGAGGTGCAGTCCCGGATCGTGGACCTGCTGGCGAAGATAGGGACGAACTGACCGTCGGACACACGACGGACGCACAACGGACGCACGGGACGAGGGCGGTACGGGAAGTACCGCCCTCGTTCTGTGCCGCGGCCCGGTGCCCGGCCGCCCCGGCTCAGAGCTGAGTGACGTCCAGTTCGCCGGCCGCGTACTGCCGGCGGATCACCTTCTTGTCGAACTTGCCCACGCTCGTCTTGGGCACCGCCGGGATGATCGTCCAGCGTTCGGGCAGCTGCCACTTGGCGACGGACTGGGCGAGGAAGGTCCTGAGCGCCCCGTAGTCGGCCGTGGCGCCCTCCTTGAGCACGACGGTCGCGAGGGGACGCTCGCCCCACTTGTCGTCCGGGACGGCGACGACCGCGGCCTCGGCCACGTCCGGGTGGGCCATGAGCGCGTTCTCCAGTTCGACGCTGGAGATCCACTCGCCGCCGGACTTGATGACGTCCTTGGCCCGGTCGGTGAGCGTGAGGTAGCCGTCCGCGCTGATCACGCCGACGTCACCCGTCTTCAGCCAGCCGTCCTCGCTGAACTTGTCCTCGGGCCGCAGGTCCTCGCCGTCCGCGCCGCCGTAGTACGCGCCGGCGATCCAGGCACCCCGAACCTCCAGCTCTCCCGCGGACTCACCGTCCCACGGCAGGTGTTCCCCGCCGGGGCCGACCAGACGCGCCTCCACACCCGCCGGGAAACGGCCCTGCGTGATGCGGTACGGCCACTCCTGCTCCTCGGTGAGCCCGGCCGGAGGGTTGGACATGGTGCCGAGCGGAGACGTCTCCGTCATCCCCCAGGCGTGGCAGAGCCGGACACCCAGCTTGTCGTACGCCTCCATCAGGGAGGGCGGACAGGCGGCGCCGCCGATCGTGACGCTGGCCATGGAGCTGAGGTCGCGTGGCTTGGCGGTGACCTCGGCGAGCAGCCCCTGCCAGATGGTCGGGACGGCGGCCGCGTGCGTGGGCCGCTCCTTCTCGATCATGTCGGCGAGCGGCGCCGGCTGGAGGAATCGGTCGGGCATGAGCATGTTGACGCCGGTCATGAAGGTCGCGTGCGGCAGGCCCCACGCGTTGACGTGGAACTGGGGCACGACGACCAGGGTCGTGTCCTTGTCGGTCAGGCCCATCGACTCGGACATGTTGACCTGCATCGAGTGCAGGTAGACGGAGCGATGGGAGTAGACGACGCCCTTGGGGTCACCGGTGGTGCCGGAGGTGTAGCACATGGCTGCCGCCTGGCGTTCGTCCAGCTCCGGCCAGTCGAAGGTGGTGGGGCGCCCGGCGATCAGGTCCTCGTAGTCGTGCACCCGGGGAGTGACACCCTCCAGCACGGAGCGGTCGCCCGGTCCGGAGACCACCACGTGCTCGACCGACGGCAGGTGGGGGAGCAGCGGCGCGAGCAGTGGCAGCAGCGAACCGTTGACGAGGACGACCTTGTCGTCGGCGTGGTTGACGATCCAGATCAGCTGCTCGACGGGGAGCCGCAGGTTGAGCGTGTGGAGCACGGCGCCCATCGAGGGGATCGCCAGGTATGCCTCGACGTGCTCGGCGTTGTTCCACATGAGGGTCGCGACGCGCTGATCGCCGTCCACGCCGAGCTCGTCGCGCAGGGCGTTCGCCAGGCGCGTGGCGCGTTCGCCGATGTCGGCGAAACTGCGCCGGTGCGGCTCGGGCTCGCCGGTCCAGGTCGTCACCTGCGACTTCCCGTGGATGGTCATCCCATGGGTCAGGATGCGGGTGACAGTCAGCGGTACGTCCTGCATGGTGCTCAGCACGGCGTCCTCCCGGTGGGCGCTACGCGGCGGTAAGAGTGCGCTGATTCTGCTCACATACCAAGCGGTATGTCACTACTTCCGGGAGTACGAATCGATGTCGGCCGACATGACGGGGCCGAGGCGGCGCGGCCCCTGAGGGAAGGGATCGCCGTACGGGGGCCGGGTCCGGGGGCCGTCGCGGGCGAGGCCGGGGTCACCGCACGGGGCTGAGCTCCGGATCCTCACGGAGCTTCCCGAGCGCCCTCGACACGGCGCTCTTGACCGTCCCGACGGACACCCCCATCACCTCGGCGGTCTGCACCTCGCTCAGGTCCTCGTAGTACCTCAGGACGACCATGGCGCGCTGGCGGTCCGGCAGCTTGAGCACGGCCCGCCACATCGCGTCGTGCAGCGACTGCTGCTCGGCGGGGTCGGGAGCGGGCGGCGCCTCCTTCTCCGGCAGCTCCTCGCAGGCGAACTCGTCGACCTTGCGCTTGCGCCACTGCGACGTGCGGGTGTTCACCAGTGCGCGGCGCACGTAGCCGTCGAGAGCCCGGTGGTCCTCGATCCGCTCCCAGGCGACGTATGTCTTGGTGAGAGCGGTCTGCAGCAGATCCTCGGCGTCGCTCGGATTCGCGGTGAGGGACCGGGCGGTGCGCAGCAGCACGGGCCCCCGCGCCCGTACGTACGACGAGAACGACGGATAGCGACGGTGTCCTGCGGATGCGGCGGCCGCCCTGGAGGCACCGGCACAGACTGGCGTGGTCATGTCTCCACGCTAGGAGCGGGCACCTGCGAGGGGATCGGCCCCAGGTCCCGAAGCGACATCCGCCTCAGGTTGTAGGGGTGGGGCGGGCTCCACCTCCTGAAGGTGGAGGCCGTCTCCACCACCCTCAGGGTCCTCACCCCGGGGTCACCTGCTCCCCGGCGGGTGGGGCCGGCCCGTGCGGCGGTGGCGGTGTCACCGCCGCACGGGCTCCGGGTCAGTTCACCCAGAGCGGCGAGAACGTGACGTAGACGAACGTGGTGGACTGGTCGATGTAAGCGAAGGGTGACCCGATCACCTGCGCGGAGTTGCTGTGGTTGGAGGCACCCGCGCCGACGGCCTGCTGCTGCGAAGTGGACGAATTGCCGGAGTTGTTGCCACCGACACCGCCGGACCCGATGGTCGCCACTCCCGCGTTCGATCCGTCGCTCGCCAACGCGCCGTTGTCGGCTGCGGCGACTCCGCCGAACAGAGCGGCGGCCAGAGGCGCGGCGGCGAGGACGGCGAGGACGCGGGCGGTACGGGTAGGTGCCATGTCAATTCCTCCAGGAACCGGAAAGCGGCTTGTTACGGCTGATTCCGGAGCGGCCGGCCGGCCGCTCCGACGCTGGTCGCGACGTCGCGGAGCAGAACTGCCCACAGCCCCTCCGGCGAACCGCACGGGCCCCGCGGTTCCCCCGCACGGATGAGGGAGGCCGGTTAAACCCCGTGCGGACCGGCGCACCACCACCCGCACACGCCCCCTTCCCTTCTTCGAACGTCTGTACGAAAATAACGGCATGGCCACCACCGACCGGCAGACCGCCACCCTGGCCCTGGCCCACGCGCTCTCCGCCGCCGAGCGTGGGCTCCCCGTCTTCCCGCTGTCCGCCACCAAGCTGCCCGCCCTGCGTTCCCCGCACCACGACGAGGTCCCGCCCGTGCGCTGCAGGGGGGAATGCGGGCTGCCCGGTCACGGCGTCCACGACGCCACCACCGACCCCTCCGCCGTCCGCGCGCTCTTCGCCGCCGCGCCCAGAGCAACCGGCTACGGCATCGCCTGCGGGCGCCCCCCGCACCGCCTCATCGGCATCGACCTGGACATCGACACCACCCACGGCAACGACTCCGTCGCCGCGCTCCAGCAGCTGGCCCTCGAGCACCTGTTCACCATCCCGGCCACCGTCACGGTGCTCACGCCCAGCGGCGGCCGGCACCTCTGGCTGACGGGCCCGCCAGGCGTCTCGGTCCCCAACTCCGCCGGCCGCCTCGCCCCCGGCATCGACGTACGCGGGGCGGGCGGCTACCTGGTCGGCCCGGGCTCGGTGACCACGCACGGCAGGTACCTGCTCGCCACCGGCACCGCCCACCTCGCACCGGCCCCCTGCCCCAGCGCCCTCCTGCACCTGCTCAGGCCACCACCACGCCCGCACCACCAAACGAGCCGGAGCTCCCCCGTCCGACAAGGACAGGGCCTGGTCCAGTTCGTACGCGCGGCACACGAGGGCCAGCGCAACACCCGCCTGTTCTGGGCCGCCTGCCGCGCCTACGAACACGGCTTCGGCGACGCACTCGCGAACGCCCTCACCGACGCGGCGATCAGCACGGGTCTCAGCGAACAGGAGGCCCGCGCAGCCATAGCCTCGGCTGCCAGGCTCACGACACCCCGGCGGACAGTCTGAACGCACACCCCCGTGCGCGTGGCCGGCCGGGTCCGGACGGATACTGTCCCGAACTGCCGTCGCACCGGGGGAAAAATGACATCGGCCAAGCTGTCGAAACTCGCCCTCGCGGCCACCGTCCTGGCCGCGGTCACCGCCTGCGGGGCATCATCCGCGCCGGACGGGGACGGATCCGCGAGCGCCACGACCGCTCCCATGGCAACCGAAAGCCGGGCGGCGACACATGCCCCGCCGGCCGGCGCTCTCGTGCCCGACGTCATCGGCGGCAACGCCGGTCGCGTGTGAGGGGATCCCACGCAGGGAGTTCGACGTGGGCGACGTCCTGTGGGTGAGCTGCCCGCCGGCCCGGGGCCGGGTGACCGACGTGTCCCGTTCCCCCGCCTCGGTCGAGTGGCCGTGGGCCGATCTCGATCCGAGGTCCGAGCACCGGTGGAACGGCCGAGGAGCCTTCGCCTGCTTCCGGGCGTCCCGATCCTTGAAGTGCTGCACACAGCCTTGACCAGAACTTTCAGCCGTTCGAGGTGCACCGAGCCGACCCAACCGGCTCCTCTACGAGTTGCCTGTTGAGTAGTTTCCGATTGGAAGGACGACCGATGCCGCAAGCCATAGTTCGCCCACGCGAGACAAACGATCTTGCCGAGGCGGCGACCGTGATGGCCGCAGTGCATGAATCCGACGGCTACCCGGTCGAAGTCGTGGAGGACCCCGAAGGCTGGCTCAGCCCAGAAGGATTGTTGGCAGCGTGGGTTGCCGAGGTCGATGGGCATGTGGTGGGCCATGTTGCGGTCAACACGCCGCAGCCGATGGAGGAAGTAGCCCGGCTTTGGAGGGAGAGGAGTGGCGCCGACAACTCCCAGTTCGCGGTGCTAGCTCGGCTCTTCGTCTCCGGCGAAGTGCGCAAAAGCTCTGTCGGGAAGCACCTCATGGACGCAGCAACGGCCTACGCCCGGACCAGCGGCCTACGCTTGGTTCTCGAAGTTCTGACGAAGGATGCTGCCGCAATCCGCTTGTACGAACGCCTCGGCTGGAAGCGAATCGGCGAAGTGGTCCACACCTTCGGTGGTAGGCAAGTAGACGCCGTCTGTTTCGTCGCACCGGCCTGAGAACGAGAGCGGGGAGCCACGGCCCCTCGCGGACAACGCTCACAAGAACGGCCCCTGACCGATTCACCTGGTCAGGGGCCATTCATCTGCGGTGGGTGTGGGATTTGAACCCACGGTGACATCGCTGCCACGACGGTTTTCAAGACCTTTCGCGGGTCGGGCGGCTTCTGGACTCCGCCGCAGGTCAGACGGGTACAGGCCTCCTGACGGAGCCGTTGTCATCGGCTTCGTGCCCGCTACGTGTCCCTCGCTCAGCATCGTGACTCTTGATGCCAGGCGTAGACACGGACCGGGTCAAGGTGAAGTTCATTCGGGCCCAAACAATCGGCCGCCCAAGTGGCCAGGCGGGAGCCGCAGGGGCAGGCCAGGTTGGGGCCGTGCGCGCCGGTGGGACCGCAGCACCCAAGCCAGTTGTCCCCGAGGGTGAAGGGTTCAAGACGCGGCACAGCATCGTCCGGGTGAAGGACAAAGCTGTCACGGGCTCCGGCGGACGTGGTGACATGGGAGTCGGCTCTCAGCAGCTCGCGTCCCGTGCTGCGAGCAAGGCGGGAGGATACGTCGGCGACGACGAACGGAGCGCCCCAGGGGTTGGGGTCGATGGCATAGTGCCCCCTGGGAACAGTGGAGCAAGCCCGACCGGTCTTCTTGTCCCGGCCATGATCGGAGTCAGCCACTTCCGGAACGATCGGCAGCGCCACCAGGTCTCCAGTGAGCGCGACCCCACATCTGGCGCAGTAGAGGACGGTCATACATCGGGTTTTACCTCGTGCCGGGCCGGGCCGTCCAAGGGGTTGATCAGGAAAGCGGCCCCCGACCAGGTACATGGTCAGGGGCCGTTCAACTGGCAGGAGAGGCAGGGTGGTCAGCTCGAAGCGACACCGGCAGGGCCGTCGTCGGTGTCCGACCCACTGAGCCAGCTGTCCGCCGCTTCCGCCACCTGGTCGTCTCGACCAGCCACGGGCCGGGCGTAGTGCCGAGTGGTCACGCTCGCGTTCGAGTGCCCCAGCCGCCGCGCGGCGGTCATCACGCCGTACCGGTCGGCGACCCACGTCCCGTGCGAGGCGCGGAGATCGTGCGGCGTGACGTCGGTGAGCCCGGCCGCCGCCACGGCGGGATCGAAGTACGCCTTGCGCCACTGGTTGTAGCGCAGAGGCTTGCCGCCGGGCGTGACGAAGAGGAGAGCGTCCTCCCCGCCGGGCAGCGTCTCCAGGTGCCGGCCGATCCGCGCCGCGAGTGACGGCCCGATCCGCAGGACCCGCTTCTGATGGGACTTGGGTGTGTCGAAGACGAGGGTGCCATTCGCTTCGGCCAGGTTCTCATCGACGAGGACCAGGCCGCCGGACACATCGATGTCCGCCCGCCGCAGCGCGAACGCCTCTCCGACCCGCAGACCCGCGTAGGCGAGCAAGGAGATCAGCAGGTCATGCGGTTTCGTCGCGTTCCGCACGATCCGTGAGGCTTCCAGCGGGGTGAGGATGTGCGGCTCGGTCTGCGGCATGCGAGGCAGCTTCACACCCCTGCACGGGGTCTGCCCGATCATCTCGTTGTCGACGGCCGCCCGCATGATCTGCGAGAGCACCCGGTAGGCCTGCCTGATCCGCGAGGCGCTGAGACCACGGGTCTTCATCGCACCGACCCATTCGACGATGGTGATCGGCCGAAGGCTGGACAGCTCACGATCACCGAGCGCCGGAACGATCAGCGAGTTGATCAGGGATCGGTACGACGCCTGTGTCTTGTGCTTGAGCTGCGGGGAGACCGCGGTGAGCCATCGTGCCGACCAATCGCGGACGGTGGTCCGTCCCTCGGCGGGGTCGAGCCAGCGGCCCTCCTCTATCTCGATTCGCTTCCGTGCCAGCCAGCGATCGGCGTCCGTCGTTGTCGCGAACGTCTGATCAGCTGCACGCAGCACGCCGTCAGGCCCCGGATACCGAGCCTGGAACCGGCCGGACGGCAGCTTCCGAATCCGGCCGAAGGCGCGGCGGGCTTTACGCTTGGCGGCCATCAGGCAGCCCTCCGGTACGAGTACGCCGAGGTGGGCCGCAGGACGATCGGCGCCACCGTGTGGGCACTGACGTACTCCTCCACGGCGCTCTCGGGGATGCGGACATGTCGGCCGACCTTGACGAACGTGATGCGGCGTTCCTCGATGAGCCGGCGTGGGAAGCGGAGGCCGGTGCCGAGGCGTTCGGCGACCTGATTCACGGTGAGCAGTCGGTCCGCCACGGTCACCACTCCCCCTCGTTGGCAGTGCGGTCCTTCAGTGCGTCCCGGGCGGTCTCGCGGTTGGTCTGGAGGTCACGGGCGATGGTGGCGGCCAGAGCCCCTTCGCCGGGGGTGTGCCCGTGGCCGACGTACTGCCAGTCCGCCAGGACGAGGACGGTGTCCGGTTCACGGTCGGCCAGGCCGAGGACCGTCGCTTCCTGCGCAGCGCGATAGTCGGCGCGTTCCTGGCGGAGGGCGCCGAGGGTGGTCGAGTAGGTGCGGGACTTGGACGAGAAGTGGCCGCGAAAGCCGAGCATGTGGGCCCAGGCCCAGAGACGCCGGTCCGGATAGAGGGTGTCGAGCTCACGGCATGCGGTGATGAGCCGACGGGTGTGATCGGGAACGCGGTGGCGGTCGAGTTCGGCGAGTTCGCCGATGCGGCGGTCCAGGGTGCCGGTGTTCTCGGCGGCTTTGGTGGCGTACTTGGCCACGTACGAGGCAACAGCCTGTTCGGTGACATCTGAACCGTCGCCGAAAGCCTTGACCGGGCGGACGTCGAGCTGTCGGCCCCACCGGAAGGTCCGGGCCGACTGTTCACCGGCAGCCGGGACGGAGACCGACGTGTACGAGTGCGCGGCTGCGGCGCGTATCGCGTCGGTGAGGAGATCGACCGTGGCCCAAGAGGGCGGCGGCGTACGAGGTCCCTCCGGGCCGTCGAGACGTATGACGGCGTGGAAGTGGAGGGCTCCGCGCTTCTGGAACTCCGCGACCTTGCCGAAGGAGACGCGGAGATGGTCGCCCAGCTCACGGCGTGGGATTCCTGCGTGGATGGCGAGTTCGCGGCGGAGTCGGGTGGTGAAACGCTGCCAGAGCTCCCCGGCGTGGTTGTTGAAAAGCACGGCGCCCGCGTAGTCGTAGGTCTCCGGGTCAAGGGCGGAGCCCAGGTCTCCGGAGTCCGGGGCGTGTGCCGTGCCGCAACCGCAGGTGCCCCGGTCGGGGCGGTTGTGGACGGGGCCGAACGAGGGTGCGGTGAGGGTGGCGAAGACGCGCGGGTGGTCGCGGACAGCGGCGGTGATGTCGCGGCGATCGTCTCCGGCGAGGCCGGCACGGATCAGGTGGTAGGTGTCGCCCGCGTAGGTCCAGGCACAGGAGGGGCAGCGGGAGGCACGGCGGTTGCCGCAGGCGATACGGAGGCGTCCGCCCGGCTCGTACGCGGTCGAGTAGCGGTGCAGGGTCTCGCCGGTGGTCTTGTCCTTATGGGTTACCCAGCCGCTCAGATGGACGGGGTCGGCACAGCCGCCGGTACGGCGGATCTGGTCCTCCCAGCGGGTGTAGTCGGAGGCCGAGGCCACCCGGAGGACGTCCCCGAGGACGGTCGGGTCGAGCTGTGGGGCGGGCATGGACCGCTTC
Source organism: Streptomyces sp. NBC_01341 (assembly GCF_035946055.1). NCBI lineage: Bacteria > Bacillati > Actinomycetota > Actinomycetes > Kitasatosporales > Streptomycetaceae > Streptomyces > Streptomyces sp. NBC_01341. The sequence goes on from NZ_CP108364.1 coordinate 3,684,781, forward strand.
TGTTCCGAGGGTGAGGGCCGGTGGGCCATGCTGGGAGTTCCTTCCGGTTGCGAGATCGATCGGTGGGTACGGCTCCCGGGCGGCGGATGCTTGGCGGTATCGAGGCCGCCCGGGGGCCGGTCAGCGGCGTTTGGCGTCGGACGCGATCAGGGAGCGCACGACGACCGCACAGACGGCGACCGATGCGCTGGTGACGGCGACCGCCAGGAGCAGCGAGACCAAGACGGTGCCGACGACCAGGACGACGGCAGTACCGGCACCGACGAGCGCGACCGCGGTGCCGGGGGTGAGCTGTACGACCGGACGGGACGGCTCAGGGGCGGCGGCGGGTGCCGGGGCAGGCGTGCCCGGCGTGATGGTGGTCGGCTGGACGACGGCGGGCGGGGTGACCAGGCCCGAGGGCTGCGGCATGGTCGGGATCTTGGGCTGGAACATGGGTGGTTCTCCTCTCCCGGGCGCGGGTTACTTGACGGCGGTGTCGATGACGGAGGCGACGAGGCTGTCGGCGAGGAGGTAGCCGCCGAGGAGGAGTACGCAGATCAGCCACGCCGGCGGGCGGAAGAGCTTGATGCCGAGGTAGCCGACGACCAGCAGGGCGATCCAGAGGGGGACGTCCATGGACGCTGTCTCCTATCGGACGGTGCAGCGATGGGTACGGGCGGCGAGTTGGGCGGCGGTCCGGCTGGAGTAGTCGGCGGACCAGCCGCAGCGGTCGGCAGTGCAGACGGCGGCGTGGGCGGTGCGGTCGCGGTGGGTGCCGATCTGCACGGGGCCGATACGCATCACGGAGTGGAAGCTGTCGCGGGCGGGCATGTCGGTCAGCCCCTGTCGGTCGTCGGGTCGGTGTACTGGGCGCGGATGCTGCGGGCGGTGGCCGGGTCGTCGACGCGCCGTGCGGCTTCCTCGGCGAGCAGGTGGGCGAGGAAGGGGCGTCCGGCTGCGGCCATCTCACGCGCTCCGTCGAGGTAGTCGTCCACGGTCAGGTCGGCGGGATCGTGGGTCATCTCAGTTCTCCGTTGCGGTCAGCTGAGGCGGGCGGCGATGGCGTCGGCGAGGTGGGGCGGAACGCCGAGGCGGGAGCGGAGGGTGTCGGTGTCGATCGGTGATCCGGTGCGGGTGCGGTACTCGTCGGCGACCTTGCGGGCGTGGTCGATCAGCACGGCGGGAACGGGCGGATCCGGGGGCGCGGCCGGTTGCGAGGACAGGGGCGTTGTCGCAGGGGGTTCATCGGCCAGGGATGGGATCGGGGCGGCGTCAGGCGTACGCGCTGGCTCGACGTCCTTTGTCTCCGTGACGGCGGCTGGCGGAGCTGGCTCCGGCTTCCCCGACGAGTGGGCGAGGAGTGTGCCGCCGAGGAAGGCGAGTGCGGGCCATCCGGCGATGCCGAGCCGGAGCGGGGCCGGCGGGTCGGCCAGGTCGAGGAACCCGGCGGTGGCGACGTTGGCGCCGAGCGAGGCGAACAGGGCGATCAGGAACCAGCACCAGGCCAACCGGGACGGACCCTCGCTGCGCAGCCGACGCCAGGCGGCGACAAGGAGCAGGTCGACGCTGACCGGGTAGGCCCATGCCTTCCAGCCGTCCTGTCCGGCCGCGGCGGCGAGGTCGTGCAGGTGGGCGAAGGACAGAGCTCCGGCGATGACCGCCTGGATCAACACCGCGTCGATCCGGAGACCGTGACGGGCGCCCATCAGGAGTCCTCAGCGGGGTCGGAGTCGTCCGGGAACGTGCCCGGCGGCGGCTCCGGCAGCGACACAGCGAGGGACGGGCTGACGACGTCCACGAAGTCGAGGTCGGCGTCGGCCATGTCGGCGTACAGGGCGAGTTGGCCGAGCAGGAGCACGGTCCGGGCGAAGTCCTCGCAGTCGGGGCACATGGCGGTTCTCCCTTCTCTGGGCATGGCGGTGGTAGGGACTCGGCGCGAAGACGGTCACGCCTACCGGGTGGGGGGAGAGTTCAGGCGGTGGCCGGAGAGGCCTTCGCCGATGGCACAAGTTCGGTGGCGGTGCCGGTGGTGGGCCGGAAAGGGGCCAGCTCGGGCAGGTCAGGGGTCCTGTCGGCGTACCGGTTGCAGAGGTTCACGGCCTGGCGGAGCGAGGTGTGCGGAGCACGGATGCGGTGCCAACCGCCGGACGCGTCTCCCGCGATGGCGAGGCCTCGCAGTTCGGCGGGAATCTGGATGGCGGCGAGGACCGCGTCCGGGGCGATGTCGCCGAAGGCCATGTTGGCGGAGGTCTCGTCGTTGAGACGGTGGGCGGTGCGGCCGGTGAGTTGGGCGCGGAGCATGGTGATGCCCTTGCCGAGTTCGGAGCCGAAGCGCTGTCCGCAGATTTCGAGGTAGATACCGGCGGCGCGGCCGAGCTGCGCGAGACGGACCAAGGCGGTGATGATGCGGTCCCGCCGCCTCTCCTCCTCCTTCGTTGCGTACAGAGCGAGTTCGGCCACCTCGTCGACCAGGACGACGACCGGGGTCGGGCGGAGCCCATCAGGCAGGTCCCAGATGTCGGCGGCGATCTCCGCGTCCGGTACATCGACGGTGATGCGCTGCTGGGTACGGATGAGGCGGTAGACGTCCGCCATCCGCGCCACGAGTGCATCGAGGAGTTCGGCAGCGGTGTCCGGGCTGTCGGCCAGCGCTGAGAACCGGCGCGCCAGCGGGAAGAGTTCGACCCCTTGCTTGCAGTCGATGCCGACGAGGGCAACGTCCAGAGGAGCAAGGCCGGCGACCAGGTTGCGTTGGTAGACCGACTTGCCGGACTCCGTGGCGCCGAGGGTGAGGGCATGAGGTATCGCGCGGTAGTCGCGGTAGTGCACCGACCCGTCCTCCCGGAGGGCGACCGGTACCCGCATCGCCCGGGTCTCCGTCTCAGCAGGCATCTGCACCCGCTTGAGCACGTCGTATCCGGTCATCCGCACCTCGACGACACCGGACCGCACCTCACGCGAGGTCACGCCGAACATCGAGAACGAGTGCCGAAGCCGGTCCGAGGCCGCAGCGATGTCGAAGACGTCTTGGCCGGGACCGAGCTTGAGTCGGAGGACCAGGCCGGTGCGAGTCGGCCGCAGTCGCCGGATACGCGGTGGGCGGGGCTCAGGTATCGGCTGGTTGGTGGCCCGAGCCAGAGCTAACCGCCACCGCGCCGGCGGAACGGTCAACCCGCACGCGTCCATGACCGAGCGGTACCGGACCAAGACCCGCAGCGCGGCCAGAGTGACCCCGAAGGCCAGCCAGTACCAGGCGGGCCGCCGCCACCGCAGGAGACCCGCAGCGGCGACGACCAGCACCAGAGCGACCGTGAAGGCGGTCATGACTAGGCCGCCTTCGACCCTGCGGCGGCGACGTCGGCGAGCGAGGTGACGGCGACCGCGCGGAACGCGATGCCGTGCCGCCGCTGACCGTTGAAGTCGTTCTCCCACGGACGGGCGACCAGGCCGGTGAGCGCGACCGGCGTACCCATGGACAGCTCACCGGTGATCCCGGGCTCCGGAACGGTGACGGACAGGATCTCCACCTCCTCGTTCGCCGCGAACATCACGTCCACGGTCATGAGCTGAGCACCGGTCTCCATGTCGGTGGCGATCTCACCGGTGCGGCGGTCACGGACCTTGACCAGCGGAGGCTTGGCGACCATCACGACAGCGCTGGAGGTGTCGACGGGAATCTGACGCACAGCAGATCACTCCTCTATAGATGCTGAACTCCGCCACTCATGTATATGAGTGACATGAAGAAGAGTGCCCGACTCCTGTACATGAGTCAACCCGTCGCGAAGAAGAACTCACGACGGGTTGCGGAAAGTTGAGGGGACGTCAGTCGTCAGCAGGGATCCGATACTCGAAAACGAACTGGTCAGCGGCCATGAGCGTGTCGCACACCTCGACCACCCGACCCGCAGTCGTCCGGGCCTCCCGGATCAGGTGAACCACGGGCGCACCCGGGCTAAGCGTCAGTTCCGACGCCTCCGACTTCGAGGCCGGGCGCGCTTGCAGCGTCTCGACGAACTCCGCGAACTCATGCCCGTGGTCTTCGAGTCGGGCGTAGATGCCTCCGCCCCCGGGGTTCTCGGCGAACAGCTCGGGGATCTCCTTCACCACGTCCCAGGGCAGGTACGACGAGGCGGTCTCCACCGGGGTGCCGTTACGGAAGTAGAGGCGCCGGCGGGCCAACACCTGCGTACCGGCGGGCACGCCCAGGCGCTCGGCCGCATCCTCGGGCGCGTCCATGGGGCCGATGTAGAGGACGCTGACTTTTGCGGTGGCGCCGGACTGTGCGGACTCCGCGAGGTAGGCGGCCTGGCCACCTTGCCGGAGCGAGCGCCGGAAGCGATCGGAGGAGCGGTGCCGTACGGGGGGCCGGTTCTTGACGATCGAGCCCTTGCCATGCCGGGTCTCGACGAGCCCGCTCGCCCGTACCTCGACCATGGCCTTACGGATCGTCCCACCGGAGACGCCGTAGCGGTCCACCAGCTCGGATTCGCTCGGCACCATGTCGCCGGCCTTGAGAACCCCCGCCCGGATCTGCTGCACGAGGTCATCAGCGATCTGCACATACCGAGGACCGGAACCGGCCCCTCCCGCCGCAGTTCCCATAGTCCTTCCCTGCCTCCTATGCTCCTCTACATGAGTCAATCACAGGAAGCGGCACCCACTCCCCTGCACTCCGTGTCCGTCGCCGGAGTAGTGGTGCGCGAGGACGGCCGTCTCCTGGCGATCCGCCGAGCCGACAACGGCACCTGGGAGCTCCCCGGCGGCATCCTCGAACTCAACGAGACACCCGAGGCCGGCGTTGCACGCGAGGTCTGGGAAGAGACAGGCATCCACGTCGAGGTGGAACAGCTCACCGGCGTCTACAAGAACACGACCCGAGGCATCGTGGCTCTGGTCTTCCGCTGTAAGCCCTCCGGTGGCACTGAGCGCACATCAAGCGAGTCGACAGCCGTCTCCTGGCTCACACCCGACGAGGTCAGCGAGCGCATGGCCGAGGTCTACGCGGTCCGTCTCCTGGACGCCCTGGACGGCAACGGCCCTCACGTGCGAAGCCACGACGGCAAGCAGCTCATCACAGCGGGATAAGACTTTCTCTACTTCATCAAGGCCCGCGCACGGCGCGGGCGCGCGCCGCCTCTGCGGCGCGGCCTGCCTCCTGTCTCCGCCCCGGCTAGCCGCGCCCGGCGGCGCGCTGGCGAGCTGCGGGCAGAAGGTGGGGGCCCCGCTGTGGCTGGGGCGGTCGGCTCCACGGCTTTAGCCACCTCCCCGGTTCGGGTCCCGCGCCGAGCAAGACCAGGGGGCCACTCGTTCAAATTCCGGGCAGGATCACAGCCTGCCCGAGTTGCCGGCCAGCGTACGGCCCCCTGATCATGCTCGACCCCAAACCGGGCAGGACACCGGCCAAACCCGCTCCGCCGACCTATGCGCGCTCTACAGGATCCGTTGAGCATGCGCAGCAATATCAACTTGATGCCTCTGCCCCGGAATAGACCCCCGTCGGCTTATCTGTTGCGTGGTTGCCCACAGCAAATCCGGGTGCCCTGAATTCATAAGACTGCGGAGCTCAGCCTCTTGGTCAAGATTCGGCGTTAGCTCATAAATGTCTGCGACCAAGATTTCAAGCGATTGCGCATGAGGGCTATAGCGAATTTTATCCACATCGCGCCTGACATAGTTGTGCATGATGTGCGGAAAATGAGAACTCGGCAAAATCGAGGAAGCAACGAGCTCCTCTTGGAACTCACGCCACGGAGAATCCTCGCGCCCCTGTCGTGAATTAAACCAGTTAAAGAAGCGTGCGATTTGGCGCCCGGGTACACGAACGCGAAGATCACCCCTACTCGACGCATCGAAAGGCACTAGATCGTCATCCGTCACCCCCATAGCAAGCAACTTACCGCTGCCTTGTGCCGTCACTTTGTGAACACCACCGACTGGCTGGAACTGCGGGAATCTGCGCCCACGGATCAGAAGGTACTTGTCATCGAGCTTAATCCTGAACAAGTAAGAAGTGGAAACACGAATGCTCCGATTCCTATACCTGGTCGAGTACCATAGGTGTCTTATATCTTGACGATTTTTACCAACTTCATCGAGTGTAGGTATGAGCATTCCCACACTAAATCCCGCCACAAGGTTGACCGCTGTCGGGTTAGGCAGGTAGAAACTCACTATTCCGCTCACCAGTGCGGCAAGAAAATAAGACACTAGTCGGACCATAATTGCCACCAACTATCTAGGCAGAGGGATTTTCGGGTTTTTGAGTAGATAGCGACAAACCCAGGCCAGTTCCGATTCCGATCCAGCGAGCCGCTCAAGCAGCCCATTGGAAACTGAACGAGCCTCGTACATGGCAACAAGCAGAGCACGACGGACACTAGGATTCGCCTCATCCTCATACTGGCGTCGCAGAAGCTGACCGTCCGCCGGCGAGCTAAATCTCCCCAGATACCGCGCAGCAAACTCCCGCGGCAGGTTGGATTTGTTTTTATTCTGCAGGATCTGCCAGGAATGATCCCGAATCTTACGCGACCTGATTTCCTGGCGCGCTGCAGATTGAAGCACGCGCTGCTCCAGATAGTCGTAATCCTTCCCGGCTACGAGGGACAGCGTGGATGCGAGCACCCTACCGATAGCAATACGGCGACTTGGGAAGCACTCCAAATAGTCCAACAAGTTGCCAGCCAAATGGTGGCTCTCTATCAAGTTCTTCATGACCCAGGGAATTGCACGGTCATCACTGAGCCATACTCCCATGCGGTAGAGCGCAAATTTTACATCTCGATCCTTCTGGTTCCCCGATATGGCCTGAGTGAAGAGTTTATAAAGTCGATCATCAGCGCCCATCTCGCCAATTTTTAGCCCATAATTGATTGCATCTTTCTCAAGGTTTTCCAACTGCGTGACCGACTCGGAATTATCAAAGATGTCCGTCTTCGCTGCAGACATTGAAAGCCGTCGAGACCGCAAAATGGAGTTGATCTCCAACAAAATACTTCGCAGGGCGGTCCAATCGGTGTCGAAAATCATCATATCGTCCGAGTATCGTAGATAATTGACCTTAGACCTGTATACGAACTCGTCCACCGGCAAGAGGTACATATTTGCAAGGATGCCCGAAGAATCAGGCCCTTGCGGTATTCCCCACGCATGGCTGGATGACTGGAACATCTGCAGGTATTTATCCAGAAGCCCCAACACTCTCGGATTAGCATTTAAGGTTTGCAGGTCCACCGAAAGTGTGCTCACGTCAATGTGCTCATAAAAAGACACTACGTCAGTTCGGGCAAGCTGAAAGGGGGCCGAGTTAATTATCTTGACGCCTTGCTTCTGCATGTTCACCCAAGAGTTAACAGGTGTCCAGAATTCCTTTCCCCCATTGCTCCAACGGGCGCTATAGACCGCATCCCCGACCTGATGATCAATCAGATCAGCGATCGCAAATACTAGCGTGTCATAAACGAGACGATCGTGCACTGTTAGTCGCGCAATTGGGCGGACCCCGACGGGGTTCTTGGGCAGGTCTATGATCTCGACATAATCGGGTCCAACCTGTCCACTCCGAAGGCTCTTTATTACCTCTGCTCGAAACTTAGGCCAGTTAGAGGATATGTCTCGCAAATTGATAACGTCGGGAATCTCCGACTGCCCATGCCCGCCGTAGAGTCTCGACCAAGCCTTGTCTAAAAAATTTGCACTAACCCGAGCCATAGTTACGCGAGGGCTCCTGTCCTGACGGCCCGGCAGGACAGCTCGGCCGGGGATGGACGTAACCCTCCCAGGTTACTCAACTACGTCCCGCTAGGGACCAGTTATGTAAGCCAGGCGATGTTTGAGCACGAGCCATGCGTGGTTCCCAAGCTCGCGGCACGCGTGGTGTCCTAGGAACCGACCCTCGGGGCATCCCGCCGGTCTGGCTACCTCGTTGCGGCGAGCAACCGAACTGGCATAACACAACGGGGAGGGGAACCCGAGAACTTCACTCGGGTTCCCCTCGGGAGTCTGTGCTCGGCTGGCGCCGTTGTGCCGCAGCCTCTATCAGATTCGGTGAGGCTCGCGCACTGTGAGCAGATGACCACGGCTGGCCGCAACCCGAAGCACGTCCCTCAGGGAGCCCGTCAGGGCGTGGCCCAGGCAGCGCAGGTCCGTCAGGTCCACGTCCTGGTCGTCGAAGGCTTCCGCGGCCTCTTCCAGCAGTTCGGCCGCCGTGCCGAGTTGGACCGCCTCGATGTGGTCTGCCAGACGGGACATGTAGCCGCCCCGGTCGTCGGTGCTCAGGAAGCAGGGCCTGCCCTCTGGGCCCGTCCACGGAAGCAGTCGCATTTCGTTCGGTGCCGTCATCCTTGTGTCTGCCTCTCGTCGAGCACATGGTGGGCGGTGAAGACGGCATCGACGCGATTTCCCGGGAAGGCCAGGAGCGCCGCTTCGATGACGCGTCCGGTGGAGTCAGTGGCGACACGGGTGATCGCGAGGACAACCGCGGTGGATCCGATCCGGAGGGCCGACGCTTCATCTGGGGTCGGTGAGCGGGCGCAGACCGTCTCTCGGACGGTGGCCGGCGACGAGCCGAGGACGGCGAATCTAGTGACCGCCTCCCGGCACGCGGAGTCGTCGTCGAGGACTCCGGCCGGGACTAAGTCGCGCGGGATGTAGATGCGGGCCAGGCCGTGCGGCGACCCTTGTTCGATGCTGAGGCAGGAGTACTCCGCGAGGGGGCTTCCCGTTGGCACCTTCAGCAACGTCGTCAGGTGCACGGAGGCCGGAACCGTGGTGCTGCGAACCGTGACGCGCAACGTCGGCTCAGCAGCGGTCCAGGGGTCCAGCGTGCCCCAGCCGCCGACGTACATGATCTTGCGGCGGGGGTGACGGACGTAGTTGCCCTTGCCGTGGATCTTCTCGACGAGTCCTTCGCCCTGGAGCACAGCGAGAGCACGTCGCAGGGTCACTGTGCTGACTCTGTACCGGACGGCCAGGCCGGCTTCGGACGGGAGGCGTTCGCCAGGCTTGATGCTGCCCGTCTTGATCTGGTGGCGGAGGTCGTCGGCGATGTCGTGGTGACGAGAAGGCACGGAGCCGGTCACCGCCTTCTCAGCAGTCGCAGGGCGATGAGCCGGGTACGCGTGTGTATGGCCAGCAGTTCGCCCGATTCGAAGACCAGTTGCTTGGCCCCCTGCGGGAGCTGGAGAAGGTCTCGCACCCGGTAGGCCTGGCCGCCGAGTTGGATGATGTCGCCGCGCTGCACCGTGGCCGCAGTGACCTCGACGGGGGAAACCAGCGCGCCGCCTGGTGCTCGGCCCCTCACGCCGTGACCTCCGTAGGCACATAAGGGTCGGGGGTCGAGTGGCACGGGCAGTCACACACCTCGTAGATCACCGGTACGTCGGCCGGCGCCAAAGACGGGGAGGGCTCGATGCAGGAGTGGTGCGTGCCGATCCAGCACGCGATCGAGCGGTACGGGACGGGAGCTGTGCCCGTGGGGTGCGGTTGTCGGCGAGGAGGCATCAGTGGACCCCCGCGAGGGCCGACCAGGCGTCGGCGGGGAGTTGGGGGGCGACGAGCACCGTGCGCGTCCGAACTCGCTCTTCCCACGCCAGCAGGTACGGACGGACAAGCGCGACGTCCTCACCCCTCAGCGGGTAACGGTGGACCGCGCCCGCCGAAGCCCGACCCAGGGCGACGGCCGAAGCGTCAGCGGGTGCGATAACGGTGCGAGCAGCCAGCGGCCGGGAGGGCGTTAAGGGGCGGCGATGCCGGCCCTTCGAGAAGTACCGCTCTCTGGTGAACGAGGCGGCACGGCGGATACGGTTGAGCATGCTGTTCAGCTCCTATCGCTGATAGCCCGGTCCCCCGACATCGCCAGTCGTGGGGACCATTTTGCGTACAGCCGCCCATAAGGTGCGGCCGTTCACACTGGTGGCCAGGAGTCCGAATCGATCGGCCTCAGCCACCACGTCCAGGACCTCCCGCCATGACTCAGCGGAGAGCGTTTCCGGTACTTCCGCCTCGACCGTCGTGAACCGCTTGTGCTCCTCCACGCGCGTGGGGAGCCCGATGGCGGACAGTCGGGCGGCGATGGCCGCCGCGGTCACTCCCGAAGCGGGCACAGGGCAGCCTCCGTCACCAGCGATCACTTTCAGTGAAGCTAGTTAACTAGATTAGAGCTAGTGGACTAGATTTTCCATATGTCTGAGCAACCGCCGTATCTCCGCATCGCCGACGAACTCCGGCGGCGCATCGCGGAGCACGTCTGGGAACCGGGCGACCGCCTCCCCTCCCGCGCCCAGATCGGCCAGGAGTACGGCGTGGGCGAGAACGTGGTTCGCCGGGCTCAGGAGTTGCTGATCTCCCACGGCGTGCTGGAGGGCCGGGCCGGATCGGGCACATACGTCGCCGAGACCCGGCAGCGAGTACGGGTCGTCCGGTCAACGGCGCGCGAGCAGCCCGGCGGAGCTCCGTTCCGCCAGGACATGAAGGCGCTCGGCAGACAGGGCGACTGGGAGAGCCGGACCGACGCGAAGGTGCCCGCCCCGGTGGAGATCGCGGCGCGGCTCGGGATCGTCGAGGGCGAACTGTGCGTGCGTACGACGTACGAGTTCTTGGCGGACGGCAGGCCGGTGCAGCTGTCGACGAGTTGGGAGCCCTACGACCTCACCGCCGGCACACTCGTCGTCCTCCCCGAGGGAGGGCCGCACGCCGGGGCGGGAGTCGTGAACCGCATGGCCGCGATCGGAGTCACCGTCAGCCATGCGGTGGAGCAGCCTGAACCGCGGCACGCGACCGCCGAAGAGGCATCGCTACTCGGCATACAGAAGGCCGCACTCGTGACGCACATCCGGCGGACGTACTACAGCGACCAGGGCCGCCCCGTGGAGACGGCGGACATCGTGGTGCCCGCAGCGCACTGCGAGATCGTCTACGAGATCCCGATCCATCGCTGAGCGGCCGTACCCCCTTGCGGGAAGTGTCACTACGGCATCATGCGTGCGTGGGAATCGATGTGGAACTGCACTCTGCTCGCCCGGCGCGCAACTGGAAGAAGGCACGCAGGACGTTTCTGCGAGGCTGCTACGGGCACGCCGAGGCGTTGGCCGACGCGCTCGGGTCGCTTCACTATCTCGGCGTCCCTGGGCGCCTTCCAGCCGTCGATCTCTACGGAGACACGGTGATGAACGAGCAGGAAGCCTCAGCAGCACTCATCGAAGTGCCCCGCCTGAAAGAACAGTGCGCGGACGAGCGCCAGCGCGCGGCGCTGGACGATCTCTCGGCGGTACTCGAACAGTGCTCGGCCACCCCGGGCAGCTATGTGTGGTTCGCAGGCGACTGAGGTGCAGGTGCTGGTGTCTTCCTCCGGCCCCCCCGCGTGCCCCTTCCGTGCCCGATAGAGCGGGAAACCACGGGGAACAGCGGTGCCCGGCGGGGACCGGGCATGGCAAAGGCCCCCGACCATACGTACTGGTCAGGGGCCGTTCACCTGCGGTGGGTGTGGGATTTGAACCCACGGTGACATCGCTGCCACGACGGTTTTCAAGACCGTTCCCTTAGGCCGCTCGGGCAACCCACCCCGCGTCGGAGCCGGTCCCGGTGCCCCGGGTCCGGCTCGATGCGTGGAACAGCCTAGCCGGTCAGCTGTCGCCCTTGCGCTCGCCCAGGGTGACTTCGGCCGTCGCCGTCTTACCGTCGCGCTTGTAGGTGAGCGTCACCTTGTCGCCGGCCTTGTGGGTCCAGATCTCGCCGATCAGGGTCGGGCCGCTGTCGACCACCGTGTCGTCGAACTTGGTGATCACGTCGCCGGCCTTCAGGCCCGCCTGGGCCGCCGGGCCGTTCGGGGTGACGGCGGGGCTGCCTCCCGCGCCCTCCTCCGAGATGACGGCGCCGCCGGTCTTCTCGTCCATCGTGACCGTCGCGCCGATCACCGGGTACACGGGCTCACCGGTCTTGATCAGCTGCTCGGCGACGTTCTTCGCCTGGTTGACGGGGATGGCGAAGCCCAGGCCGATGGAGCCGGCCTGCGACTGGCCGACGCCTCCGCCGCTGGTGGACTGGATGGCCGAGTTGATGCCGATCACCGCGCCGCCCGCGTCCAGGAGCGGGCCGCCGGAGTTGCCCGGGTTGATCGAGGCGTCGGTCTGCAGGGCGCTCATGTACGAGTTCTTGCTGCTGGACCCGTCGCCCGAGGCCACGGGGCGGTGCTTGGCGCTGATGATGCCCGTGGTGACCGTGTTGGACAGGCCGAACGGTGCGCCGATCGCGATGGTGGAGTCGCCCACGGCGACCTTGTCGGAGTCCCCCAGGGCCAGCGGGGTCAGTCCGTCCGGGGCGTTCTTCAGCTTCAGCACGGCCACGTCGTAACCCTGGGCGCGGCCGACCACCTCGGCGTCGTACTTCTTGCCGTTGGAGAAGGTCGCGGTCAGCTGACCGCTGTCCGCCGCGGAGGCCACCACGTGGTTGTTGGTGAGGATGTGGCCCTCCTTGTCGTACACGAAGCCGGTCCCCGTGCCGCCCTCGCCGTCGCCGGACTGCGCGTCGATGGTGACCACGCTGGGCAGCGCGCTCGCCGCGACGCCCGCGACGGTGCCCGCGGCGCGCTTGAAGTCCTTGGGGCTGTTGGCCGCGGCGACCGTGGTCGACCCGGAGGAGGAGCCGGAGTCACTGCTGTCCGCGGCCCAGTAGCCGAGGGCTCCGCCCACGCCGCCCGCGACGAGAGCCGCCACGGCGACCGCGGCGACCAGGCCGCCGGCACGGCGCTTGCGCGGGTGCTCGGGCGCCGCGTGCGCGGGCGCGCCCCAGGCGGGCGGGCTGCCGCCGTCGGCATACGAGGGGATGGCGGGCGGGGGCGGAGGCCAGGCCTCGGAGCCGGCGGGGGCGTGCTCCGGTGCCGACGGGGTGTACGGGTACTGCGGGTACTGCGGGTACTGCGCGTGCCCGGCGGAAGCCTGCTCGGCGCCTGTCTGGTGCGCGGCCGGAACCTGGGCCGTCGGCGCGTCCGCGGGCGTGGCGGTCGGGGCCCCCGGCGCGGGCGGACCCCCCTGCGGGGTGCCCTCAGGAGCGGCAGCCGGCACGGGAGGTGCGGACGGAACAGACGGTACGGACGGACCCGCGGTGCCCTCGTTGCCCTCGTTCTCGGTGCTCACAGCTCTTTACTCCTCGGTTCCACTCGGCATTCGGCAAGAGATCCGCTGTGCACGTGTCTGCGGTCAGCTTTTCCCACAGCACGTCAGGCCACTGTAAGCAGGACCTGTGCATCCGCACACCAATCTTTACATCAGGCAAAACGGTCGTACACAACAAGCTGACAGCACACGACGAGTCTCGGTGACACGATGGCGCCGTGACCCACGCACGCCTACCCTCCGAGCAGCCTCCCATCCAGGTCATCGCCCATCGCGGGGCCTCGGACGACGCTCCCGAACACACTCTGGCCGCGTACCGGAAAGCCATCGAGGACGGGGCCGACGCCCTGGAGTGCGATGTACGCCTCACCGCCGACGGGCAGCTCGTCTGTGTCCACGACCGCAGGGTGAACCGCACGTCCAACGGCCGGGGGGCCGTGTCCGCACTGGAGCTGGCCGATCTCGCCGCCCTGGACTTCGGTTCCTGGAAGGACCACGAGGAGTCCCCGGACTGGGATCCGGTGCCGGGCGAGCTCACGTCGGTGCTCACGCTCGAACGCCTACTCGAGCTGACCCATGACGTCCGGGCGGGCGGCCGGCCGCTCCAGCTGGCCATCGAGACGAAGCACCCGACCCGCTGGGCCGGCCAGGTCGAGGAGCGGCTGCTCCATCTGCTCAGGCGTTTCGGCCTGGACGAGCCGCCCGCCGAGGGGCCGTCCCCCGTGCGCGTCATGAGCTTCTCCGCCCGCTCCCTCTACCGGGTGCGGGCCGCCGCACCCGCTTTGCCGACCGTCTTCCTGATGCAGTTCGTCTCACCGAGGCTGCGCGACGGCCGCCTCCCGGCGGGGGCACGGATCGCCGGCCCCGGGATGCGGATCGTACGCAATAACCCCGGGTACATCGCCCGCCTGCACAGGGCGGGCCACCGGGTGCACGTCTGGACGGTGAACGAGCCGGAGGACGTCGACCTCTGCGTGAACCTCGGAGTGGAGGCAATCATCACGAACCGCCCCAAGCAGGTCCTGTCGCAACTTGGCCGTTCTTAACATCAGTTACACGGTGTGCACCGGCGCATTCACTCCGCAATCGATCGTTACGAGTGCATCACTGCCAGGGCTTTGGCCGGTTTCCGGCGCATCCCAGGAGGGCATCCAATCCCTGGCGTGGGGCAAAGGAGGTCTCGGGGGTGGCGTTTGTGGTGGCACAGGAAGTGCCGACGTCGTCGAGCATGGCCGTACCCCATGGTCCAGCGGGTGTGGGGCAGGCGCGACACCGTATGCGCGAGCAACTGCGCAGCAACGGGGTCTCGGACACCGTGGTCGACGACGCTGTACTGATCCTCTCGGAACTCCTCAGCAACGCCTGCCGGCACGGCAGACCGCTGGGGACACACACAGAAGTGGGCGACGGCGACATCCGTGCCGCGTGGCGCGTGGACGGCGAAGGCGACCTGACCGTCGAGGTCACGGACGGCGGTGGACCGACCAGGCCCGTCCCGGCGACGCCCTCGGTCACCGCCCGCGGCGGGCGCGGACTCAACATCATCAGTGCCCTCGCCCGGGAATGGGGCGTGCGGGACGACCCGGCGGGTGAAGTCACCGTCTGGGCCCTGGTCCCGGCAGCTCACGGGCGTCACGGGTTCCCCACGGTCGGCCCCGGCCGCGCTCCGGCCGCACGCCGGGACCCGTCCGGCGGGCCGGGCGGCCTGGAGGGACTCGCCGGGCTGGGCGGGCTGGGCTCGCTGGAAGGACTGGAACTGGCCGCCGCTCTCGACGCCTTCGACGACGCGGGCTGAGAACTCCGCGACGACGCGGGGCGAAAGCTGCGCGAGGACGCCGGCCGAGAGCTCCGCCCGCCCGCACGACCGGTGGACGTCGGGCCGTCGGGCCTTCGGCGGACGGCCGGACACCGTGACATGTGTGCCCCAGGGGCTGACGGGGACGACTAGGCTCGCGCCCGAGACCGCACTGTCGCAATCGGGAGAACGTCCACCATGGCCAAGAAGCGCCCTCAGTCCAAGGCCGGGAAGCCGCAGCTCAAGGATGGTGAAATCCCGGTCGTCGGGGCACGTGAGCCCTGCCCGTGCGGTTCGGGCCGCCGTTACAAGGCGTGTCACGGACGCGCCGCCGCCCACGCCGTGACCGAGCTGGTGCAGCGCCCCTTCGAAGGGCTCGCCGGCGAGTGCGACTGGATCGCCCTGCGCGAGCTGGTCCCCGCCGCCACCGTCGGCCTGACACTCAAGGGCGGACTGCCCGAGGGCGTGCCCTCCGTCACGCTCGCGACGGTTCTGCCGATGGCCTGGCCCGCGCTGCGCCGTGACGACGGCTCCGTCCTCCTCGCCCTGCAGAACGACACCTCGTCCGGCGACCTCAGCCGGGACCTGGCGGACACCCTGCAGCGGGCCCTGGAGGCCGAGCCCGGCTCACCGGTCGCCGCCCGCCGGGTCCCTGCCGACGGCCCGCGCCTGCAGGACGTACTCGATCCCGAGGCGGCGTTCGAGCCCGTCGTGCACAAGGGCTTCGAGTTCTGGGTCCCGGACGCGGAGAACGCCACGGCGGAGGTGTCGGCCTCCCTGGAGCGCGCCAACGCTGCTGCCATCCCCACCACCCGGCTCACCGGCGTGGACGCGGCCTACTGGTGCGAGACACCGGAGAAGAACCACCTGCGGTGGGTCATGCCGCACCCGGAGGAGCAGCTCCTCGACGCCCTCGCCCGTCTGCACGCCGCGGGCACCTCCTCGCTCGGCGAGGGAACCCGCCTCGTCGGCTCGTTCCGCGCCCATGGGCTCATGGTCCCGGTGTGGGACCTGCCGAGCGCGATGGGTGCCGAGGAGTGCGAGAAGCCCGCGGCGCAGTTCGCGGAGCGGCTCACGGAGGCCCTCGCGTCCGACGCACCGCTCACCGCCGACGAGCGCCGGGCCCGAGGCGGGCTCACCAACCGCCAGGTGACGCTCAGCTGACAGCGACGACGCGGGGCCGTGGCGGTGACTCCCGTCACAACTCCCCGTACCCGTCGGTAAATAGCTGACCGAATAGACGAGATCGAATTTGCTCACGGCGGATCTCTTGTTACGGTTCTGGAAGTCCGGTCGCTGGTGCATCCCCCGTCGCCAGCGGCCGGACGTCCTCGTTTCCAGGCCCGGGCGGGCACGGCGCACGCCGGAGCGCGCGGCGGACCCGGGGCCTGCGGCAACCACCCCGGCCCTCACCCGGCTTCGGTCCTTTGCGCCCCCGGCTTCACAGGTCCGCAGCCCTTCGGTCCCGGTGTGCGGGGCCGGTTCGGATCCGGGCGCCGACCGTGCGCCCCCACGGAGCCGATGAACCCGGGCCGTTCGCTTTCGGACAGAATCCCCGGGTCTCCGCCCTCACCGTGAATGCACCGGGAGCACCTCGGAAGCCATCCGCACCGGCACCACCGCGACCTGTCTCCGCTCTCCGCGGAAAGAGCGTCAGAAAGCGGGCCGGCAGTGGCATCCCACGCTGCAGGAACGCGAAGCGCAGGGCGTGCGTGACCCCACCGGCGACGCGATACCGGGAGCGGCCCCACACCCATGCGGATGAGCCGCTCGTACGCTCGGCGTCCGTCACGACCGCGGGCCGTACGGCGCCCTGTCCGACGGCCGGTGTGCCGTCGGCGGGCCACCGCGCTCGCGCCGGTCAGTACGAGAGCCGGCTGCCGCCGTCCGGAGCACTGTTGCTCGCCTCGACGAGCGCGTCCAGGACCGTCTCCACATCGGGAAGCCACGGAGCCGCGTCGCCCGCCACCGGCGCACGCTCCCAGCGCACCTGACCCGTACCGACCTCGGACGGGGGAAGGATCATGTATCCGCCCTCCCCGTGGAACCGCAGGGAACTGGGCACCCGGTCCTTGGCGTGCAGGAGCTCCCCGAGACGTTCCAGCGTGTAGGGGGAGACCATCAGCGACCACCGGGTCGGGGTCGCGACGACGGGACCGAGACGCAGCCCCATGCCGTCGAGGGCGGTCAGCGCACGGGCGCCGGCCACGGCCGGCAGGCTCAGTGCGCAGGGGGCCGCGCCGCCGGTCGCCAGGACGACGGGGGCGCCGGGCCGGTTGGTCCACCACCAGCGCACCATGCGCGCGTCGGTGGTCGCCGCGAGGAGACCGGGATCGAAGGGATGCGCGCCGGGCACCGCGCACTCGGGGTCGGGACAGGCGCAGCCGCGCCCGCGTTCGCCGCGCACGGCTCCCGCGGCCAGCCCCGCTCCCGGGAGCACGGGCCACTTCCAGACGGTGGCACAGGTCAGCGCCGCGTCGAGCTGGGCGGAACTTTCCTTGCGCCGGGTCCGGCGCCTGCGTCGCCTTCCGAGGATCTCGCGCATGAGCGCTCGTTCCTTTCCGTTGAACGCCGAGGTCCACATCACACCACGTGTGCGTTACACCACGTGTGCGTCTCTTCGCTGTGCGTGCCGGCCCATCGGGTTTCGGGCACGGACGTACCGTCGATGCCGAACGTGAGCCGAGCCGAGCAGAGTGGAACCGAACAGAATGGGGCTGAGCCGAGTCGAGCCGGGTTGAGCCGAGCCGAGTCCAGTTGAAACATCGCGCGGTCGGCGTGCGCAACGCGCGTGCCGTCCCTTGTGCTGCCCCGCCACTCAGGGGTGGGCGGGCGGCCGTCATCGGTGAGGACGTCCGGGCTCGCTGTCGGGTTCCGAGGCGATCGCAACTGCCCCTGGCCATCCACGGTTACGTACCCAGCATGCCCGGGATGACGCTCCCTCCGGCACTTCACCCCGAGGGTTCCCGCTGTCGAGCCCGCCCAGTCGATCGCAAATAGCCGCCCGGGGGTGCATTTTTTGGCCAAGTTGACTGACGCCACGGACACCATAAATACCGCGAGGACAATGCTGGACATGACCTTACTTGTGCGTGTAGATGTGGGGACGTGTACATGCGGATGCACTGATAGCGGCGCAGAACGACATGGGGGTTTGCGATGCTATTCGACAGAACACACCGGTCGGAAAGCCCGCCGTCATGAGCGCCCCCCATCTGCCGAAAGTGGCTGGAATCGACCCCATGGTTCCCGTTTCAACGCACACTGACGCGCCGCTGAGAGAAGTGCCCCTCGCACCCGGGGTGTTCCTCCAGGACCGCCTGGCCGGCTGGGTCTCCGATCTGACCACCCTGCACGAGCTCACCGAGCGGCTGGCCGGAACCGGCACCCTGGACCACGCCCTGCCCGAACTCCTGAGCGCCGGAGCCGCCCTCGTCGGGGCCGCCCGGGGGCTCCTCGTCCTCGAGCCCGCCGACGGCGCCGGACCGGCCCGCACCATCGGGCTCGGCCTCGCCCACGCGGAGCTCGGTCACATCGAGACCGTGCCCCGCAGCGCCACCCCGTACGGCCGCTTCCTCGACGGCCTCTCCGACACCGGCAAACCCCTGACCAGCCCGGACATCCTCGGCGACGCCGGCCTGGACCCCCGTTGCCGCGAGGTCGCCGCCCGGCTCGGGTACGCCGCGAGTTACGCCCTGCCCCTCGCGACCGATGCCACCGGAAGACTCGGCGTGGCCGTCTGGCTCTACGACGAACCCGCCGAGCCACTGGAACGCCAGTGCCATCTCGCCGGCGTGTACGCCCGCTACGCGTCCGCGCACCTGGCCCGCCTGCTGGAACTGGAACGCTCCAGGGCGGACACGGCCGTCATCACCGAGGAACTCCTCCCCACCCGGCTGCCCCGCGTGCCCGGTGTGCGGCTCGCCGTGCGCCACCGCACCGCCCACGGCGGCGGCGGCGAATGGTTCGACGCACTGCCCCTCCCGGACAACGCGCTCGGCCTGGCCGTCGGCTCGGTCGGAGGTTCGGGACCGACCGCCCTGGCCGCCATGGGGCGGCTCCGCGCGGGCCTGCGCGCCTACGCCGTGATGGAGGGCGAAGATCCCGTCGCCGTACTCTCCGACCTCGAACTCCTGCTGCGGCTCACCGAACCGGCTCGCGCGGCGACCGCCCTCTACGCGTACTGCGAACCCGAACGGCGCACGGTCGTGTTCGCCGGCGCCGGGCACACGCCCCCGCTCGTGATCGGTGACCGGCGCACCGAATTCGTGGAGACGACGCTGTCCGCACCCCTGGGCATGCTCTCCTGCTGGGAAGCGCCGAGCGTGGAGTTCACGACAGCGCCGGGCGAGACCTTCCTGATCTACACCGACGGCCTTCTGCGCCGCTCCGGCGACTCCATGGACCGCGCGTTCGCACGGCTCCACGCGGCGGCGGCCGCGGTGCCGAGGGCCGCGCGCCAGGACCCCGGAGCCGTCGCCGACCACATCCTGCGGACCGTGCTCCCGGAGGACCACGGCCGGAACGACGCCACCGACGACGTCGTCCTGCTGGCGGCCCGCTTCGACTGACGGCCGCCCCCGGACAAGTAATAGTTCCTCCGCGCCTGTGCCCCCTTCCGTACGCCCGTACGATGGGCAAGGCCCAGTGTCATACAAGGAGGACAAATCGTGTCTGAGGAGCTCACCCCGGAGACCCCGGAAACAGCGGAGACAGAGCCGATCAAGCAGCGGAAGAACGGCCTGTACCCGGGCATTTCCGACGAGCTCGCCGAGAACATGAAGTCCGGCTGGGCCGACACCGAGCTGCACGGCCTGGAGCCCATCGCCCAGGCCTCGCAGACCGCCGCCCGCCGCGCCGCGCTCTCCGCGCGCTTCCCGGGCGAGCGCCTGGTGGTGCCCGCGGGCAATCTGAAGACCCGCTCCAACGACACCGAGTACGCCTTCCGGCCCTCCACCGAGTACGCCTACCTCACCGGTGACCGGACCCAGGACGGCGTCCTGGTGCTCGAGCCCACCGAGGACGGGCACGAGGCCACGGTCTACCTGCTGCCCCGCTCCGACCGTGAGAACGGCGAGTTCTGGCTCAACGGCCAGGGTGAGCTGTGGGTCGGCCGCCGCCACTCCCTCAACGAGGCAGAGCAGCTGCTGGGCATCCCGGCGAAGGACGTCCGCGAGCTCCCGGCCGCGCTGACCGAGGCCACCGGCCCCGTCCGCAACGTCCGGGGCCACGACGCCGGCATCGAGTCCGCCCTGACCGACAAGGTCACCGCGGAGCGCGACGAGGAACTGCGCGTCTTCCTCTCCGAGGCCCGCCTGGTCAAGGACGACTTCGAGGTCGCCGAGCTCCAGAGGGCCTGCGACGCCACGGCCCGCGGCTTCGAGGACGTCGTGAAGGTCCTCGACAAGGCCGAGGCCACGAGCGAGCGCTACATCGAGGGCACCTTCTTCCTGCGCGCCCGCGTCGACGGCAACGACATCGGCTACGGCTCGATCTGCGCCGCCGGTCCGCACGCCACCACACTGCACTGGGTCCGCAACGACGGCGCGGTCCGCCCCGGCGAGCTCCTGCTGCTCGACGCCGGTGTGGAGACCGACGAGCTCTACACGGCCGACGTGACGCGGACCCTGCCCATCAACGGCACGTTCTCCCCGCTGCAGCGGAAGATCTACGACGCGGTGTACGAGGCCCAGGAGGCGGGCATCGCGGCGGTGAAGCCCGGCGCCGCCTTCCGCGACTTCCACGACGCCGCGCAGCGGGTACTCGCCGAGAAGCTGGTCGAGTGGGGCCTGCTCGGTGACCTGTCCGTCGAGAAGGTGCTGGAGCTGGGTCTGCAGCGCCGCTGGACGCTGCACGGCACCGGCCACATGCTCGGCATGGACGTCCACGACTGCGCCGCCGCGCGCACCGAGTCCTACGTCAACGGCACCCTGGAGGCCGGGGTCTGCCTCACGGTCGAGCCCGGGCTGTACTTCCAGGCCGACGACCTGTCGGTGCCCGAGGAGTACCGGGGCATCGGAGTCC